>NZ_JBICXC010000004.1:0-637921 GCF_043200075.1 Streptomyces sp. NPDC048481 | reverse complement strand
AAACGCCCGGTTACATTCCGAACCCGGAAGCTAAGCCTCACAGCGCCGATGGTACTGCAGGGGGGACCCTGTGGGAGAGTAGGACACCGCCGAACTCCTTTTAGAGCTCTGGCTCTTGGGCATACAGCCCGAGGGCCAGAGCTTTTTTGCGTTGGGGTAGGGTCAGGGGGCATCGTTGGCTCATTCTCTACTGGAGGCCCCCGGGTGGAGGTCCAGGAGACCCGCGTTCAGACAGACCGGGTACTCACCATCCCGAACATCCTCAGCATGGCGCGTCTCGTCGGCGTGCCCCTGTTCCTGTGGCTGATCCTCCGACCCGAGTTCGGAGGCCCGCAGAGCGACGGCTGGGCCCTCCTCGTGCTCGCTTTCAGTGGGGTCAGCGACTATCTGGACGGCAAGCTCGCGCGGCGCTGGAACCAGATCAGCAGCCTCGGCCGGCTCCTCGACCCGGCAGCCGACCGGCTCTACATTCTCTCGACCCTGGTCGGCCTCACATGGCGCGAGATTCTCCCGCTGTGGTTGACGGCCGTACTTCTCGCGCGTGAGCTGGTACTGCTGGTGATGGTGGGAATCCTCAGGCGGCACGGCTATCCGCCGCCCCAGGTGAACTTCCTGGGGAAGGCCGCCACCTTCAACCTGATGTACGCCTTCCCGCTGCTCCTGCTCAGTGACGGAAGTGGGTGGTTGGCGTCACTCGCTGCTATTTTCGGATGGGCGTTCGCCGGATGGGGTACAACCCTGTACTGGTGGGCAGGAGTCCTGTACGTGGTACAGGTCCGCCGCCTCGTTCGTGCGGACGCTGTGGCCGACTGACCTCGCCGATTCGCAGCAAAGTGGCTCGATGGCCTGCGGCGTGAAACTGCGGGACAATCTGGACGGGTGAAGTCGGCTAGACCGTCGTCTCTTTAGGAGGACGCTTCCGACATGAAGGCCGTCGTGATGGCCGGAGGCGAAGGCACGCGCCTTCGCCCTATGACCTCGAGCATGCCCAAGCCGCTCCTGCCGGTGGCCAACCGGCCGATCATGGAGCACGTTCTGAGGCTGCTCAAAAGGCATGGGCTCAATGAGACCGTCGTAACCGTTCAGTTCCTGGCTTCGCTGGTCAAGAACTACTTCGGTGACGGCGAAGAGCTCGGAATGGAGCTCAGCTATGCCAACGAGGAGAAGCCACTCGGTACCGCCGGAAGCGTCAAGAACGCAGAGGAGGCGCTGAAGGACGACGCCTTCCTCGTCATCTCCGGTGATGCCCTGACCGACTTCGACCTCACCGAGCTCATCAACTTCCACAAGGAAAAGGGGGCGCTGGTCACCGTCTGTCTGACGCGTGTGCCGAATCCGCTGGAATTCGGTATCACCATCGTCGACGAAGAGGGCAAGGTCGAGCGCTTCCTGGAGAAGCCGACCTGGGGCCAGGTCTTCTCGGACACCGTCAACACCGGTATCTACGTCATGGAGCCCGAGGTCTTCGACTATGTCGAGGCAGACGTGCCCGTGGACTGGTCCGGTGACGTCTTCCCGCAGCTCATGAAGGAGGGCAAGCCGGTCTACGGCTTCGTCGCCGAGGGCTACTGGGAGGACGTGGGCACGCACGAGAGCTACGTGAAGGCCCAGGCCGACGTCCTGGAGGGCAAGGTCGACGTCGAGATCGACGGCTTCGAGATCTCGCCGGGCGTGTGGGTCGCCGAAGGGGCCGAAGTGCACCCGGACGCCGACCTGCGCGGGCCGCTCTACATCGGCGACTACGCGAAGGTCGAGGCCGGAGCGGAAATCCGGGAACACTCGGTCATCGGGTCGAACGTCGTCGTGAAGAGCGGCGCCTTCCTGCACAAGGCCGTCGTGCACGACAACGTGTACGTCGGGCAGCACAGCAATCTGCGTGGCTGCGTCGTCGGCAAGAACACCGACATCATGCGGGCCGCCCGGATCGAGGACGGCGCCGTCATCGGCGACGAGTGCCTGATCGGTGAAGAATCGATCGTGCAGGGCAATGTGCGGGTCTACCCGTTCAAGACCATCGAAGCCGGCGCGTTCGTCAACACCTCGGTGATCTGGGAGTCGCGCGGGCAGGCCCACCTCTTCGGCGCGCGCGGGGTGTCCGGCATCCTGAACGTCGAGATCACACCGGAACTGGCCGTGCGGCTGGCCGGCGCGTACGCGACGACCCTGAAAAAGGGGTCCACCGTCACCACGGCCCGTGACCACTCCCGCGGCGCCCGGGCGCTCAAGCGGGCGGTGATCTCCGCGCTGCAGGCCAGCGCCATCGACGTAAGGGACCTGGAGAACGTCCCGCTGCCCGTGGCGCGGCAGCAGACCGCGCGCGGAAGCGCCGGCGGGATCATGATCCGCACCTCGCCCGGCGTGCCGGACTCCGTCGACATCATGTTCTTCGACAGTCAGGGCGCCGACCTCTCGCAGGGCAGCCAGCGCAAGCTGGACCGCGTGTTCGCGCGGCAGGAGTACCGGCGCGCGTTCCCGGGTGAGATCGGGGACCTGCACTTCCCCGCCAGCGTCTTCGACTCATACACCGGATCGCTGCTGCGGAACGTGGACACGACCGGGATCGCGGAGTCCGGGCTGAAGGTCGTCGTGGACGCCTCCAACGGCAGCGCCGGTCTGGTGCTGCCCAGCCTGCTCGGCAAGCTCGGGGTGGACTCGCTGACGATCAATCCGGGTCTGAACGAAGCGCGGCCCACGGAGACCGGCGACCAGCGCCGCTCCGGGCTGGTGCGGCTCGGGGAGATCGTGGCCTCCTCGCGGGCCGCGTTCGGCGTGCGGTTCGACCCGGTCGGCGAGCGGCTCTCGCTCGTCGACGAGAAGGGGCGGATCATCGAGGACGACCGCGCCCTGCTGGTTCTGCTCGACCTGGTGGCCGCCGAACGGCGCAGCGGGCGGGTCGCCCTCCCGGTGACGACGACGCGCATCGCCGAGCAGGTCGCCGCCTATCACGGGACCCAGGTCGAATGGACGACGACGTCGCCCGACGATCTCACCCGGGTCGGACAGGACGAGACCACCATTTTCGGCGGTGACGGCAAGGGCGGATTCATCGTCCCGGAGTTCAGCAGCGTCTTCGACGGCACGGCTGCCTTCGTGCGGCTGATCGGGCTCGTGGCCCGTACGCAGCTCACGCTCAGCCAGATCGACGCGCGAATCCCGCGCGCGCACGTCCTGAAGCGGGATCTGGCGACCCCGTGGGCCGTCAAGGGGCTTGTGATGCGCAGGGTCGTCGAAGCGGCCGGAGATCGCTTCGTGGACACCACGGACGGGGTCCGGGTGGTGGAGACCGACGGCCGCTGGGTGATGGTGCTGCCCGACCCGGCCGAGGCCGTCACCCATCTGTGGGCCGAGGGGCCGGACGACGCGTCCGCGCAGGCTCTGCTCGACGAGTGGGCCGCGGTCGTGGACAGCGCCGGCCGCTGAACCCTGCACACGCGTGTGCCGGACAGGTGTCCCCGAGGGGGAGCCTGTCCGGCACACGCGTGTGGGGCCGTTCGGAGGTACGGGACGCGACGTGCGACGATGTGCGGCATGCCGCAGCCGCCCCCCGTTCGGAGCACACCCGCGCGCGTGTCGCGTCCGGACGCCTCCATGTCGCTGCTCACCAACGTGATGGACCACAGCCTCGACGACGGTTACGCCGAGGCGGCCGCGCGCAAGGCGACCGAGGGTGCCGGGGCTCTGCCGAGGACGGCGCGGGCGAAGCTCGTGCTGGCCGCGGGGCTGGTGCTCGCGGCCCTGGTGGTCACCGTGGGCGCGGTGCAGGCGCGGGTCGCGGCTCCGGTCGTCGCCAAGGAGCGTGAGGAGCTGATCGACCGCATCGACCGGGAGACCGAGGCGGCCGACAACCTGGAGAGCACGGTCGACAAGCTCCGCGACGACGTGAGCACCCGGCAGCGGAAGGCGCTCGAGCACAGCGGCGGCGGCGAGCGGGCGGACCTGGTGGGGATCCTGGCCGGTGCCGTCGAGGTGCACGGTCCCGGGGTGAAGCTGGTGGTGGACGACGCCAAGGAGGCCAGCTCGGGCGGTGGCGGCGGCCCGCGTGAGACCGCGGGCTTCTCCGACACCGGCCGCGTTCGTGACCGTGACATGCAGCGGGTGGTCAACGGTCTGTGGGCCTCGGGCGCCGAAGCCGTGTCGATCAACGGACAGCGGCTGACGGCGCTGTCGGCGATCAGGGCCGCGGGTGAGGCGATACTGGTCGACAACAAGCCGCTCGTGCCGCCGTACACGGTGCTGGCGGTGGGGGACGGGAAGAACCTGAGTACGCGGTTCCAGGACAGCGCGGACGGGCTGTACCTGAACGCTCTGCAGGAGAACTACGGGATCCGGACGGCCATCTCGGTGGTGGACGACGTCCGGCTGCCCGCCGCACCGAGTGTGATCGTACGTACAGCGCAGCCGAGAACTGAGAAGGACGCATCGTGATCGCCGTACTGGGCCTCGTCGTGGGAGTCGTGGCCGGACTGTTGGTCCAGCCCGAGGTTCCGGCAGCCGTCGTGCCGTATCTGCCGATCGCCGTGGTGGCGGCGCTGGACGCCGTGTTCGGTGGACTGCGGGCCATGCTCGACGGCATCTTCGACGACAAGGTGTTCGTGGTGTCGTTCCTGTCGAACGTGGTGGTGGCCGCGCTGATCGTCTTCCTGGGCGACGAGTTGGGCGTGGGATCGCAGCTGTCGACGGGTGTGGTCGTCGTCCTCGGAATCCGGATCTTCTCCAATGCCGCGGCGATCCGCCGGCACGTGTTCAGGGCGTGACGGGCATGGGGAACCAGGACGAGCACGACGACACGCCCGGGTACCGGCTGCGCAAGGAACTGCCCGAGGAGGTTCCCGCGGCCGCGCCCGCGGACGACACGGCCGCGGAGCCGGCGGAGGCCGCGCTGACCGGCCGGCAGCGGCTGGTGCAGGGGCTGTGGCCGCCGCGTGTCACGCGAGCCCAACTCATCGTCGCCCTGCTGCTTTTCGGTCTGGGCTTCGGTCTGGCCGTCCAGGTCGCGTCCAACAGCGACAGCGGCAACGCCCTGCGCGGCGCGCGTCAGGAAGATCTTGTTCGCATCCTCGATGAACTCGGGGACCGAACTCAGCGTCTTGAGGACGAGAAGCAGGGCCTCGAGAAGCAGCAGCAGGAGTTGGAGAACAGCTCCGACCAGGCGGAAGAGGCCCGCAAGCAGACCGTCGAGAAGGAGAGGCAACTCGGCATTCTGGCGGGGACGGTCGCCGCGCAGGGGCCGGGCATCACGATGACGATCGAGGACACGAAGGGGACGGTCGAGGCGGACATGCTGCTCGACGCGATCCAGGAGCTGCGTGCGGCCGGGGCCGAGGCGATCCAGGTGAACGGCGTGCGCGTGGTCGCCGGGACCTTTCTGACCGAATCCGGCAAGGGCGTCAGCGTCGACGGGAACAAGATCAACGCGCCCTTTCGTTTCAAGGTCATCGGCAACCCGCAGGATCTCGAGCCGGCGCTGAACATCCCGGGAGGTGTGGTGCAGACTCTGGAGAAGGAGCAGGCCACCGCGACCGTCGAGCGTTCCGACAAGATCGTCGTGGACGCCTTGCGAGCAGCGAAGCGGCCTGACTACGCTCGGTCGTCGGACCGGTGACCCGGGTGTGCTTGGGCGACGTCGGGCAGGGGCATGAGGTTGCGGGGGGTCGACGCACCGATCGGGTGGTGCGTGGTGGAAACTGTCTGGTGGGCACGGACGTTGTGAAGGTGTCCGGGTCGACCGGTGTAATCAGTCAGGGTTCGTCCTGCCCCACGGGCGGGTCTGTTTCGGTCAAGGGGAATCGCCCGTGAAGTTGTTTGCGAAGTTGTTCGGCAAGAGCGCGCGAGAGGGTGGCGAGAACGCGACCGCCCGTCATCGTGCACAGCCCGACGCGGAAGGCCAGCGGCCGCTGTTCAGGGACCAGGTGGGTGGTCAGGGCAGCGACATTTCCGGTGGTCAGGGCGCGGCGTCTGTTGACCCTGCACAGGCCGGCGGCATAGGTTTCGGCCAACCGTCAGCCTCGAGTGCGGGTGGAGGGTTTTCCCCTATGTCGGCCCTGGTGTGTACGAGGTGCGGTAACCGCAACGCGGAGAACAGCCGGTTCTGCTCCAACTGCGGAGCGCCGCTGCGTCCCGGCGTGACGCCCGAGCGGGCGTCGGAGACGACGTCCACGATCTCCATCTCGGGTCTCGAGGCCTACGACGCTGAGGTCACCGGCCAGACGCAGCTGCCGGCGCTGTCTCCCGAGGCGCAGGCCGCGGTCGACGCGCTGCCGCTGGGGTCGGCGCTGCTGGTGGTGCGGCGTGGCCCGAACTCGGGCAGCCGTTTCCTGCTGGACGGCGACCTCACGACGGCCGGCCGGCACCCGCAGAGCGACATCTTCCTGGACGACGTGACGGTCTCCCGTCGGCACGTGGAGTTCCGGCGCAACCCCGACGGCACGTTCAGGGTCGCGGACGTCGGCAGCCTGAACGGCACGTATGTCAACCGCGAGCGGATCGACGAGGTCGCTCTGTCGAACGGTGACGAAGTGCAGATCGGAAAGTACCGGCTGGTCTTCTACGCGAGCCAGCAGGGCTACTGACCCGCCCCCGGGCGCTGCCCGGGGGGATTCCCCAGGGAAGGTCCATGCTTCGAACACCGAGGGGCGGTGCCGGACACGGCACCGCCGCCACGGACGGCGACCCGATGAGCATCGGCGCGGTGCTGAACGCGTTGCGTGACGAGTTTCCCGAAGTGACCGTCTCCAAGATCCGTTTCCTGGAGTCTGAGGGGCTCGTCGAGCCGCAGCGGACCCCTTCGGGGTACCGCAAGTTCAGCGCGCGGGACGTCGAACGCCTCGGCCATGTGCTGAGGATGCAGCGGGACCACTATCTGCCGCTCAAGGTCATCCGTGAGCATCTGGACGCCATGGAACGCGGTGAGGCCGCGCCACTGCCCACCGTGGGCCGACAGCGCGACGGCGAGACCGCCGTGGAGCCGTCGGACGGCCCCACCGTCGCCCGCCTCGGCCGCTCCGAGCTGCTGGCGGCCGCGGGGATCGGAGAGCGCGAACTCGAGGAGTGGGAGTCGTACGGGCTCGTCGTGCCGCTGGAGGGCGGGGTCTACGACGCCGAAGCCGCCACGGTGGCCGCCCTCGTCGCCGAGCTTGGCCGCTTCGGGATCGAGCCGAGGCACCTGCGGGTGATGAAGGCCGCCGCCGACCGGGAGGCCGGGCTCGTGGACCAGGTGGTGGCTCCGCTGAAGCGTCACCGCAACCCGCAGACGAGGGTCCTGGCGGAGGCCCGCACCAAGGAGATCGCGGGGCTCACGGTGCGGCTGCACACGGCATTGGTGCAGACCGCGCTCGGGGTGCGGCTGCCCTGAGCGGGCGGCCGCGCCGGGTACGGATCGGTCACCCGTTCCCGGCCCGACTACCCAAACGTCCCGGGCACGGCCTAGGGTTGCTGTGTGAACGAGCTCGATGTCGTAGGTGTCCGAGTCGAGATGCCCTCCAACCAACCGATCGTGCTGCTGCGTGAAGTGGGAGGCGACCGCTACCTTCCCATCTGGATCGGACCGGGTGAGGCGACGGCGATCGCCTTCGCCCAGCAGGGCATGGCTCCCGCACGGCCGCTGACCCACGATCTGTTCAAGGACGTGCTGGAGGCCGTCGGCCAGGAGCTCACCGAGGTGCGCATCACGGATCTGCGCGAGGGCGTCTTCTACGCGGAGCTGGTCTTCGCCAGCGGGGTCGAGGTGAGCGCGCGGCCGTCGGACGCCATAGCGCTGGCGCTGCGCACCGGAACGCCGATCTACGGCAGTGACACGGTGCTCGACGACGCGGGGATCGCCATCCCGGACGAGCAGGAGGACGAGGTGGAGAAGTTCCGCGAGTTCCTCGACCAGATCTCGCCCGAGGACTTCGGCACCAGCAACCAGTAGGCGGCAGACGTGAGCCGAGGGCGTCCCGTAGCGGGGCGCCCGCTCTGTTTCCGGCAAATGCCGGGGGCCACTGAGAGCGTCCTACGGCTGGTTCTCAGCGCATTCGGCTAGCCTTTCCCCGCGGTGGGGTACGGGAAACCACTCCTAGGGTGATTATCACTCGGCGTGCCGAGTGTGGCGATCGTTGACGCACCCCTGGTGACTGCCTACCGTCGAGAAGGCAGTTCAAGGACGGAGGTCGGCGTGAGAAGCAGCGGCGACGGTACGGCTGGGGGTGCCCCCGGACTCGGTGTCGGGGGAAGCGGTCCGTACCCTCCCCCGAGCTCTCGGTTGCGCCCGGGCGCGGGTTACCCGCACCAGGCGGGCGCGGCCGATCACGCCCCCCATCGGCCGGCGGCCGTGCCGAGCGGCGAAGGGGCGGCGTCCATGGCGTCCGAGCAGATCGGCTACCGCGGTCCGACGGCCTGCGCGGCAGCGGGCATCACTTACCGCCAACTGGACTACTGGGCCCGCACCGGGCTCGTCGAGCCGAGCGTGCGGCCCGCGCACGGATCCGGCACCCAGCGGCTGTACAGCTTCCGGGACGTCGTCGTCCTGAAGATCGTGAAACGTTTCCTGGACACCGGGGTGTCGCTGCAGAACATCCGCAGCGCCGTCCAGCACCTGCGCGAACGCGGGTTCAGCGACCTGGAGCGCATGACGCTGATGAGCGACGGCGCGACCGTGTACGAGTGCACCTCGCCGGACGAGGTCCACGCCCTGCTCCAGGGGGGGCAGGGTGTCTTCGGGATCGCCGTGGGCGTGGTGTGGCGGGACGTGGAGAGCGCGCTGTCGCAGTTGCACGGGGAGCGTGTGGACACGGGGGAGACGCTCGTCGGGCACAATCCGGCGGACGAGCTGGCGCGTCGGCGCAACCGCGCCGTCTGACGCCCTCCGGCGCGTCGGAGCGACCGGGCGGCCCGAGGCGGGTCCGGGTCCGGGGCGCCGGCGGCAATGGGGGCACGCCGTTGTCAGTGGCGTGGTGCAGCATCGGACATGTGAGAAACGCGCCCACCGTCCTGCATCTCGACATGGATGCCTTCTTCGCCCAGGCGGAGCAGGCGTCCAAGCCGAGTCTGCGCGGGAAAGCCGTGGTCGTGGGCGGTCTGGGGCCGCGCGGGGTGGTGGCGACCGCGTCCTACGAGGCGCGTGTCTTCGGAGTGCACTCCGCGATGCCGATGGCGCAGGCGCGCCGCCTGGCGCCCAACGCCGCCTATCTCGTGCCGCGCTTCGCGTTCTACCGGTCGATCAGCGAGCAGGTGATGGGGCTCCTGCGGGCGCTTTCGCCGCTGGTCGAGCCGCTGAGCCTGGACGAGGCGTTCGTGGATCTGGAGGCCGGTGAGGCCGCCTGGGACAGCGACTCCGCACGGCTGGCCGGCATCCGGCTGCGAGGGGAGATACGGGCGGTGACCGGGCTGACCGGTTCGGTGGGGCTGGCCTCCTGCAAGATGCTCGCCAAGATCGCCTCGGAGCAGGCCAAACCCGACGGCCTGGTGCTGATCGAGCCGGGCACCGAGCGGGCCATGCTCGGCCCCCTGTCCGTGCGCACGCTGCCGGGGGTCGGCCCGGCCACGGGCGACCACCTCCGGCGCGCCGGCATCACCACGGTCGACGAGATCGCCGAAGCGGGTGAGGACGAGCTGGTGAGGCTGCTGGGCAAGGCGCACGGGCACGCCCTGTACGCCATGGCGCTGGCGCGGGACGACCGGCCGGTGGTGGCCGAGCGTGAGACCAAGTCGGTGTCCGTCGAGGACACCTACGACGTGGACATCCACGACCGGACGCGGGTCGAACTGGAGGTGCACAGGCTCGCGGACCGGTGCGTGCGCAGGCTGCGCGGGGCCGGTCTGTCCGGGCGGACCATCGTGCTGAAGGTGCGGCGCTACGACTTCTCCACGCTCACCCGGTCCGAGACGCTGCGTGGGCCGACCGACGATCCCGCGGTGGTCCGGGAGGCGGCGGCGCGGCTGCTGGAGGCCGTGGACACGACCGGCGGCGTGCGGCTGCTGGGGGTCGGCGTCAGCGGCCTGGCGGACTTCACCCAGGAGGACCTGTTCGCCCAGGCCGCGGAGGAGCGTGCGGACGGGCCCGAGGAGGAACCGGCCGGTGAGCCCGTCGTCGAGGAGGCGGCGCCGGCCGAGCACCAGTGGCGGCCCGGGCACGACGTCCGGCATGCCGAGCTGGGACACGGGTGGGTGCAGGGCAGTGGGCTCGGCCGGGTGACGGTGCGTTTCGAGACGCCCGAGTCGGAGCCCGGGCGGGTGCGGACCTTCCGGACCGACGATCCGGGGCTGGAGCCCGCGGATCCGCTGCCGCTGGTGCGGCGAGGACCGGCCGCGGCCGGCGGGCCGCAGGCCGCCGGAGTGGCCGGTCCGGATCTGGGGCTCACGGGATGGGGATCCGGGAACTCTCGGTGAGACCGGTCAGTTACATAGAGTGAGGGCGAGTGGGTCGTCCGGAGGACGCCGGACGGTGTGTCGGGACTCGTGAGGGACGGCGGTGCCGGGCGGCGGGGCCGACAGGGGAGGGGGAGCAGGATGGACGTCGACGGGGAGCGGCTCGCGGAGCGGGCTGCCGGGGTGTCGCCGCAGCGGGCTGCCGAGATGGGTTCGGTGCAGGACAGGGTGGCCCGGTGGGCCGCCGGTCGCGGCGACGCGGCCGGTCTGCTGCTCGTCGGGTCGTGTGCGCGAGGGGCGGCGCGGGCCGGCTCCGACGTCGATCTGCTCCTGCTGTCGACGGCACCGGACGGGTACGCGGCCGACGACGCCTGGCTGCGGGAGCTGTCCCTGGGCGAGGTCGTGCGGGTCCGTGCCTGGGGGCCGCTCACCGAATGGCGGCATCGCACCGCGTCCGGTCTGGAGGTGGAGCTGTGCATCGGCCCCGTCGACTGGGCGAGAACCGATCCGGTCGACGCCGGTACACGGAGAGTCGTCACGGACGGAGCCCGGCCGCTGTACGACCCGGCCGGGATGCTGGGGGCGCTGATACGGGCCTGCGGCTGAGCGCTCAGCCGTCGTCCGTGCCGGCCAGATGCCCGAAGTCGCGGTCGGGCAGCGGGGGCGGGCTGCCGAGGTCGAGACCGTAGTGGTGGTAGAGCTGGAGTTCCTGCTCCGGGGAGAGGTGGCGGCCCACGCCGAAGTCCGGCGCGTCCTTGATCAGGGCCCGGTCGAACGGGATGCGCAGGGCGCCCTCGACCAGCTCGCTGGGCTCCAGAGGGACGAAGGCGTCGCGGGAGAACAGACCCGTACGTATGGCCGCCCACTCCGGCACGCCGGTCGCATCGTCCAGGTAGACCTCGTCGACGGTGCCGATCTTGGTGCCGTTGCGGTCGAACGCCTTGCGGCCGATCAGGTTGCGCGGATCGATGTCGGTCTGCACGGGCCCTCCACTGGGTCGCAACTCATCCGTTAGCACTACAAAAGGGCACAATGGGATCGGCGGCCACTCGAGAGGGTGATGTTGACCTCGCTGGTAGTCTGACAACGGCTGCTGACCCCGTGCGGGAGAGTCCTCCGAACGACATCGGAGGCGCCGAAGGAGCAAATCCTCCCCGGAATCTCTCAGGCTCACGTACCGCACGGACGAGGTCACTCTGGAAAGCAGGGCGGGGTATCGACGGCGTCGACGGTCCCCGCTCTCACCGACGGTGAAAGCCGGGCGTCCCTGGGGCGGCCGGTGAAGCTCTCAGGTTGAGATGACAGAGGGGGAGGCCGTCCGGGTACCCGCGCCGTGGTGACCCACGAAGGTCGTGTCAGACCAGGAGGCCTCCGTAATGACCGCCCATCGCATTCCACTCTCCGAACTCGAACAGGGAATCCCGTTCGAGCAGCGCCATGTAGGACCCGATCACGAGGCGCAGGCCAAGATGCTCGCGCACGTGGGCTACGGCTCGCTCGACGAGCTCACGGCCGCCGCGGTCCCGGACGTGATCAAGAACGCCGACGCGCTGGACCTGCCCGGCGCGCGCACCGAGGCCGAGGTGCTGGCCGAGCTGCGCTCCCTGGCGGATCGCAACCAGGTCCTCGCCCCGATGATCGGGCTCGGCTACTACGGCACGTTCACGCCGCCGGTCGTCCTGCGCAACGTCATGGAGAACCCCGCCTGGTACACGGCCTACACGCCGTACCAGCCGGAGATCTCGCAGGGCCGGCTGGAGGCGCTGCTGAACTTCCAGACCATGGTCGCCGACCTGACCGGACTGCCGACGTCCGGTGCGTCGCTGCTGGACGAGGGCACGGCCGCCGCCGAGGCGATGGCGCTCTCGCGGCGGATGGGGAAGAACAAGAAGGGCCTCTTCCTCGTCGACGCGGACGCGCTGCCGCAGACCATCGCCGTGATCGAGACGCGCGCTGAGCCGACCGGAGTCGAGGTCGTCGTCGCCGATCTCAGCGACGGGATCCCTGCGGAGATCGCCGAGCGTGAGATCAACGGCGTGCTGGTGCAGTACCCGGGAGCCTCCGGCGCCGTCCGTGATCTCGGGGCGCTGGTCGAGCAGGCCCACGGTCTGGGCGCGCTCGTCACGGTCGCCGCGGACCTCCTCGCGCTGACGCTGCTGAAGTCGCCGGGCGAGCTGGGGGCGGACATCGCCGTCGGCACCACCCAGCGGTTCGGGGTGCCCATGGGCTTCGGCGGACCGCACGCCGGTTACATGGCCGTCCACGAGAAGTTCGCGCGCAGCCTGCCCGGGCGGCTCGTGGGCGTGTCCGTCGACGTGGACGGCAACAAGGCCTACCGGCTCGCGCTTCAGACGCGTGAGCAGCACATCCGGCGGGAGAAGGCCACCAGCAACATCTGCACGGCGCAGGTGCTGCTCGCGGTCATGGCGGGGATGTACGCCGTCTACCACGGGCCCGACGGGCTGCGGGGGATCGCCCGGCGCACGCACCGGTACGCCGCCGTCCTCGCCGCCGGGCTCCGGGCCGGCGGGATCGACGTCGTGCACGGCTCCTACTTCGACACGCTGACCGTGCGGGCGCCGGGGAAGGCCGCGAAGGTCGTCGCCGGGGCGCGCGAGCACGGGGTGAACCTGCACCTCGTCGACGCCGACCACGTGTCGGTCGCCTGTGACGAGACGACCGGACGGGCGCAGCTGGCCGCGGTGTGGGCCGCGTTCGGCGTGACGGGCGACGTCGAGGCGCTCGACGAGGTCACCGAGGACGCGCTGCCCGCCGGTCTGCTGCGGTCCGACGCGGTCCTGACGCACCCCGTCTTCCACCGGTACCGCTCCGAGACGGCGATGCTGCGCTACCTGCGCCGCCTCGCCGACCGGGACTACGCGCTCGACCGGGGCATGATCCCCCTGGGCTCGTGCACCATGAAGCTCAACGCGACCACCGAGATGGAGCCGGTCACCTGGCCCGAGTTCGGGCAGATGCACCCCTTCGCGCCTGCCGAGCAGGCCGAGGGCTACCTGACGCTCATCCGTGAGCTGGAGGAGCGGCTCGCCGAGGTCACCGGGTACGACAAGGTGTCGTTGCAGCCGAACGCCGGGTCGCAGGGCGAGCTGGCCGGGCTGCTCGCCGTGCGCGGCTACCACCGGGGCAACGGCGACGAGCAGCGGACCGTGTGCCTGATCCCGTCCTCCGCGCACGGGACCAACGCGGCCAGCGCGGTGATGGCGGGCATGAAGGTCGTCGTCGTGAAGACCGCCGAGGACGGCGAGATCGACGTCGAGGACCTCCGCGCGAAGATCGAGAAGCACCGGGACGAGCTCGCGGTGCTGATGATCACCTACCCGTCGACGCACGGGGTGTTCGAGGAGCACGTCGCCGACATCTGCGCTCAGGTGCACGAAGCCGGCGGGCAGGTCTATGTCGACGGCGCGAACCTCAACGCGCTGGTCGGGCTGGCCAAGCCGGGGCACTTCGGCGGTGACGTCTCCCACCTGAACCTGCACAAGACGTTCTGCATCCCGCACGGCGGCGGCGGTCCGGGCGTCGGCCCGGTCGCCGTACGGTCGCACCTCGCGCCCTACCTGCCCAACCACCCGCTCCAGCCCGCCGCGGGCCCGGAGACCGGCGTGGGACCGATCTCCGCGGCTCCCTGGGGTTCCGCGGGGATCCTGCCGATCTCCTGGGCCTATGTGCGGCTCATGGGCGGCGAGGGCCTCAAGCGGGCCACCCAGGTGGCGGTGCTCAGCGCGAACTACGTCGCCAAGCGGCTGGAGCCGCACTACCCCGTGCTCTACAACGGGCCGGGCGGACTGGTGGCGCACGAGTGCATCATCGACCTGCGGCCGCTGACCAAGGCGACCGGCGTGAGCGTCGACGACGTCGCCAAGCGGCTGATCGACTACGGCTTCCACGCGCCGACGATGTCGTTCCCGGTGGCGGGGACGCTGATGATCGAGCCGACCGAGTCCGAGGACCTCGTCGAACTGGACCGGTTCTGCGACGCGATGATCGCGATCCGCGCGGAGATCGAGAAGGTCGGCTCGGGCGCATGGCCGGCCGAGGACAACCCGCTGCACCACGCCCCGCACACCGCCGCCGCCCTGGGCGGGGAGTGGGAGCACGCGTACTCGCGTGAGGAGGCCGTCTTCCCGGCCGGGGTGTCGGCCGCCGACAAGTACTGGCCGCCGGTGCGCCGGATCGACCAGGCCTTCGGTGACCGGAACCTGGTCTGCTCGTGCCCGCCGCTGGACGCGTACGAGGACTGATCGAGTATGACGACGCCCGCAGGGCCCCCTCCACGGCGGAGGGGGCCCTGCGGCCGTTCGCGGGGCCGGTGGCTCCGTCGGCGTGCGAGTGACCGCGCCGCTCGCGCCGTGTGAGCCACGCAGGCCCACGTCTGCCCGCCGTCCCTGCCCGGCGCCCTGCCGCCCCCGCTCACCGCGCGCTGTTCCCCGCCCTGCCGTTCGCTGGTTCCTGTCGGCCCGGGTGGGAAGAGACCGTCCCGCCGCAGAAGCAACCGTCTCCGCCGCACCGGATCGCGCGCGGGCCGACGCGTGTGCTGCCGGTCCCGCTCGCCGGGCGGGTCGCGGTGCGCTCTATGCCGTCGCCACGGCCACCTCGGTCGCCTTGATCAGCGCCACTACGTCGGAACCCACGAAGAGTCCCAGGTCGGTCGCCGCCTCCTTGGTGATGACCGCGGTGAGCCGGGCGCCCTCCATCGTGATCTTCACCGAGGCCATGACCTCGCCGACGGTGAGTCCGGTGATCGTGCCGGGGAGCCGGTTGCGGATCGACAGCCCTGCGACCTGCCCGGCGGCCAGGGCCACCTCGGTCGACTTCACCAGGGCGTGCACGGCGGTGCCCGGGGCGAGACCGAGCTGGTTCGCGGCCTCCAGGGTGATGGCCGCCATGAGGTCCTGGCCTCCGTCGAGGCGGATCCTGACGGTGGCCATGACCTCGCCGGTCTGGACGGCGGTCACGGTGCCGGGGAGCTGGTTGCGGATGCTCATGGTCATGAGCGCCACCGTAGAGCCCTTGGTGCCTTATGACTGGTATGCGGGTTTATGTGCCGTGAGCGACCCCGGCCGGGAAGCGGTCGCCAGGTCCCGGCCGGAATGCTCCCGCCGACGTGCGGTTCCTCGGGCGGTTTCGGCCATCGGGCGGGCGGCGGGCATCGGTGTGAGCGGAGGGTGACGCTCGGGGGTGCGCATGCCGGGCAAGGGAAGCACCCGCTTCTGTCGGTGCTGGTCGCGGGCCTGTCGGAGCCGGCAGCCGGAGCACTCAGCGTCACGTCAGGCGGGGGAAGGGGTCCCGACCGGTGTCCATCTCGGCGCACTTCGGTTCCGTAATGTTCGCCAGACGATCCGAATGTTTCGATGTGATCAAGGGCCGCTGCTCAAGGCGCTCTTCGAACTGGCCTCCATATTGCCTGCGTTCAAGGGGTTGCCTCGCGTTGGAGGGTGTCTCTAGGGTGCGGCTGCAGCGAAGCTTTCTGGATCTCGTTCGAAACTTTCGATCTATCAAGGAGCGCATGATGGGCGACCCGGCACTCTCCCGCCGCGGCTTTCTGGCGGCCTCCGCCGCGGCCGGTGTCAGCATGACGGCACTGAGCGCCTGCGGCGGCGACTCGGACGGAGGGTCGTCGGGCGGAACGACCACCATCGAGTGGTGGAACATCTCCACCACTCAGCCGACGAAGGACGTCTGGGCGGCGCTGGCCAAGCAGTTCGAAGCGCAGAACCCCAAGATCAAGGTGAAGATCGTCCAGCTGGAGAACGACGCCTACAAGTCGAAGATGACGGCGTTGACGGCCTCCGGGAAGCTTCCCGACATCTTCCACACCTGGGGCGGTGGCGTCCTGCGGCAGCAGGTCGACGCC
Source organism: Streptomyces sp. NPDC048481 (assembly GCF_043200075.1). NCBI lineage: Bacteria > Bacillati > Actinomycetota > Actinomycetes > Kitasatosporales > Streptomycetaceae > Streptomyces > Streptomyces sp. NPDC048481. The sequence continues at coordinate 621,702 of NZ_JBICXC010000004.1, read as the reverse complement.
GGGCTCGTCGAGGACCTGACCGACCGGACGAAGGGCTGGGGCGAGAGCCTGCTGTCGGTCGCCCGGGAGCCGTACCTGATCGACGACAAGTCCTACGGCGTCCCGTTCGACATCGGCATGATCGGATTCTGGTACAACAAGGCGCTCTTCAAGAGGGCCGGCGTCGCCGCGCCGCCCACCACGTGGAGCGGCTTCCTCGACGCCGTGCGCAAGCTGAAGGCCGCCGGCATCACGCCGATCGCCCTGGCCGGCAAGGAGAAGTGGCCGGGCATGTACTACTGGGCGTACCTCGCGATGCGCACCGCGGGCGTCGACGCCCTGCGCAAGGCGGGCGAGGACAAGGACTTCACGGGCGACGGGTTCGTGCAGGCCGGACAGCATCTGCAGGAACTCGTGGACCTCCAGCCGTTCCAGAAGGGCTACCTCGGGGCGGCCTACTCCAGCCCCACCGGTCAGGCCGCGGCCGTCGGCAACGGCAAGGCGGCGATGGAGCTCATGGGCCAGTGGGCGCCGGTCGTGGAGGCCGACGCGGGCAAGGGGCTCGGCGCGAACCTCGGGTTCTTCCCGTTCCCGGCGGTCGACGGCGGCAAGGGCGTCATCACCGAGGTGTTCGGCGGAGGCGGCGGGCACGCGCTGCGCAAGGGCGCCCCGCAGGCGGCCGTCGACTTCCTGAAGTTCTTCGCCTCCGCCGCCACGGACACCACCCTGGTCAAGAAGACCGGCGTGCTGCCCGTCGTCCCGGCCGCGGAGAGCGCACTCACCGACCCCAACATCAAGGCCGTCCAGGCGCAGCTGAAGGGCGCCACAGGCTTCCAGCTGTATCTGGACCAGGCGTACGCGCCCGCTCTCGGCCAGGAGGTCAACGACAGCGTCGCGGCTCTGATATCCGGCTCGAAGTCGCCCCAGCAGGTCGCCCAGTCGATCACCAAGGTCGCGAAGGAAGAGCAGTAGCCGGCGATGACCTCCACCTTCCTCCCGGACAAGCGCAGCGGTCCGGACATCACGCCCGCCCCTCCCGTCGCCGGCGCGGGCCGGGGACGGGCGCGGCGGCGGGCGCTGCACTGGCTCACCGCCGTCGCCTTCCAGGTGCCGGCGCTGGCGCTGTTCGGCACGCTCGTGCTGCTGCCGATGCTGTTCGCGCTGTACGCCGCGTTCTTCCGCTGGGGCGGCTTCGGCATGCCCGAGGACTTCGTCGGCGGCGACAACTTCACCCGTCTCTTCCAGGACCCGGTGTTCCTGGGCGACCTGTGGCGCTGCCTGCTGCTGGTGGGCCTCTCGCTGGTGCTGCAACTGCCGTTCGCGCTCGCCCTGGCCGTCGCGCTGAACCAGCGCATCCGCGGCCGGGCCGTGTACCGGATGCTGTTCTTCGCGCCGTACATCCTCTCCGAGGCGATCACCGGCGTGCTGTTCAGCATGATCTTCGCCCCGGACGACGGCCTCGCCGACCATGTGCTGGGGGCCGTCGGTCTGGACGGGGTGGGCGGGCAGTGGTTCGCCGACCCCTCCACCGTCATGGCGACCCTCTTCCTGGTCATGACGTGGAAGTACTTCGGCTTCCACATGATGCTCTACCTGGCCGGACTCCAGTCCATCCCGGCCGAGTTGACCGAGGCGGCCCTGATCGACGGAGCGGGCCCCTGGCAGCGCTTCCGCAACGTCACCCTGCCGCTGCTCGCGCCGACCCTGCGCATCAGCGTGTTCCTGTCCGTCATCGGCGCGATCCAGCTCTTCGACCTGGTGTGGGTCATCACCGCGGGCGGGCCCGACCACCACTCGGAGACCCTGGCCGTGACCATGTTCCAGTACGGCTTCAAGCGCTACCAGGTGGGCTACGCCAGCGCCATCAGCGTGGCCATGTTCGGCATCTGCCTCGTCTTCGCCCTCGCCTACCAGCGGTTCGTGCTCCGCCGCGACCTCCAGGGCGCCACCACGACCATGCGAGGAGGCGGCTCGTGAGCGTCGTCAAGACCGGTCCCGCGGCCCGCGGGACCGACCGGGGATCCCGCCGCGGCGACCGGGCGGCGCCCGCGGGCGGCCGGGGCGTCCGGTCCCTGCCGCTGCACCTGGTGCTCGGGATCGCCGGCGCGGTGATGGCCGTACCGCTCGTCTACGCGGTGCTGTCCGGCTTCAAGTCCACCGACCAGCTCTCCCGCAACCCCATCGGGCTGCCCGACCCGTGGGTCCCCTCCAACTACACCGACATCCTCGGCTCCGGCTCGTTCTGGCAGCTGGTCGGCAGCAGCACCCTCATCGCGGTGGGGACGACCGTGGTCGTCGTCGCCGTGTCCGCGCTCGCCGCGTTCTCCTTCGCCCGGTTCGCCTTCCGCGGGCGGGAGGTGCTGTTCACCCTGTTCACGATGGGGCTGATGTTCCCCTTCGCGGTGGCGGCGCTGCCCCTGTTCCTGCTGCTGCGCTCCTTCGGCCTGCTGGACAACCCGCTCGGCGTGATCCTGCCGCAGGCGGCGTTCGGACTGCCGGTGACCATCGTCATCCTGCGCGGCTTCTTCCGGGAGATCCCCGCCGAGCTGGAGGAGGCGGCCACCCTGGACGGCTGCGGGCCGCTCGGCTTCTTCTGGCGGATCCTGCTGCCCATGGCCAGGCCGGCCCTCGGCACGGTGTCCGTCCTCGCCGTCGTCGGCAGCTGGAACAACTTCCTCCTGCCGCTGCTGGTCTTCAACGAGCCCACCTGGTGGACCGTGCCGATCGGCGTGCAGCAGTTCCAGGGCCAGTACTCCGCCGAGTACGCCCGCGTGTTCGCCTACCTCGTCCTCGCCATGGTCCCCGCCCTGGCCTTCTACTCCGTCGCCGAGCGCCAGCTCGTCGGCGGTCTCGCCGCCGGCGCCACCAAGGGATGACGCGCGCCCGCGGACCGTACGGCTCACACCCACCCGACGTGAGGAGTCGCACCATGCCCAGAACAGCAGTCCGTACCCGGCTCGGGCTCGCCGGAGCCCTCGCCGCCGTGCTCGTCGCCGCCGGGGCCGTCGCCGGGCCGGCCGCCCAGGCGCACGAGCGGCCGGGCCACGGGAAACCGCAGCCCAGCCTCGCCGAACTCGCCCAGCGCCACGGACGCTACTTCGGCAGCGCCACGGACAACCCCGAACTGACCGACGCCGCCTACACGAAGATCCTCGGCCGCGAGTTCGACATGATCACCCCCGGCAACGGCATGAAGTGGTACGCCACCGAGCCTCAGCAGGGCGTCTTCGACTGGACGGCCGGCGACGAGATCGTCGCCCTCGCGCGCGGCCACCGCCAGAAGGTCCGCGCCCACACCCTCGTCTGGCACAGCCAGCTGCCCGACTGGGTCACCGGCAGGCAGTGGACGCCGACCGAGCTGCGCGCCGTCCTGAAGAAGCACATCCAGACCGAGGTGCGCCACTACCGGGGGAAGGTCTACTCCTGGGACGTCGTCAACGAGGCGTTCAACGAGGACGGCACCTACCGGGAGACGGTGTTCTACAAGACGCTCGGCCCCGGCTACATCGCCGACGCCCTGCGCTGGGCCCATGAGGCCGACCCCAGGGCGAAGCTCTACCTCAACGACTACAACATCGAGGCCGTCGGCCCCAAGAGCGACGCCTACTACGCCCTGGCGAAGGACCTGAAGGCCCGGCACGTCCCGCTGGACGGCATCGGCCTCCAGGCCCATCTCGCCCTGCAGTACGGCTATCCGACGACGCTCCCGGACAACCTGCGGCGGTTCGCGCGGCTCGGCCTGGACACCGCCCTCACCGAGGTCGACGTGCGCATGCTGATGCCCGCGACCGAGGAGAAGCTGGCCCAGCAGGCCGACTGGTACCGGGATCTGACGACGGCGTGTCTCACGGTGCGGCGCTGTGTGGGCGTCACCATCTGGGACTTCACCGACAAGTACTCGTGGATCCCCGCCGTGTTCCCCGAGGAGGGGGCCGCACTGCCCTGGGACGAGCAGCTGGCGCCCAAGCCGGCCTACCGGGCGATCCGGGAGGCGCTCAACTAGCCGCGCGCGGCGGCGCGGTGCTCGATCGCACCACCAGCTCCGTGCCCAGTTCCACCCGCGGCGAGTCGGGGCGCTCGCCGCGGGCCAGGCCGAGGACCGTGCGGGCGGCGAGCTTGCCCATGTCGGCGAGGGGCTGGCGGACCGTCGTCAACGGCGGGGCCGACCAGCGCACTTCGGGCAGGTCGTCGAAGCCGACCACGCTCATGTCCTCCGGGGCGCGCAGTCCGCGCCGGCGCAGCGCCTCGATCGCGCCGAGGGCCATCTGGTCGCTCGCCGCGAACACGGCGGTGGGCGGTTCGGGCAGGTCCAGCAGGGCGGTGCAGCCGGTGAACCCCGACTCGGGGCGGAAGTCGCCGGGGACGACGAGGTGTTCGTCGACGGCGAGGCCGGCGGCCTCCAGGGCCGCGCGGTACCCGTCGAAACGGGCCCGTGAGCACAGCAGTCTGGGCGGGCCGGCGATCAGGCCGATCCGGCGATGGCCCAGCGACAGCAGGTGTTCGGTGGCCGCGAGGCCGCCGGACCAGTTGGCCGCGCCGACGGTCGGGGTGTCGTCGGCGGGGGACCCCATCGGGTCGACGACGACCAGCGGGACGCCGAGGATGCGCAACTGCTCGTGCAGGGGGGGTTCCAGCGCCGAGGTGACGAGGACGACGCCGTCGGAGGCGCGGGAGCGCAGGTTGCGCATCCATTCGCGGGCGTCGCCCGTGCGGCCGTGGATCGCCGAGACCACCGTGCCGGCGCCGGCCGCGTGGGCGACCTCCTCGACGCCCCGGATGATCTCCACGGCCCAGGGGCTGTCGAGGTCGTTGAAGACCAGGTCGATCAGTGTGGCGCGGGCCGGGGAGGCGGCGGGACGCTTGCGGTAGCCGTGCAGACGCAGCAGGTCCTCGACCCTGGCGCGGGTCTGCGGGGAGACGTCGGAGCGGCCGTTGACCACGCGGGACACGGTCGGCACGGAGACCCCGGCCCGGCGGGCTATCTCCGTGATCGTGACTCTGCCTCCGGACGCGGGCGCCCTGTCCTGTGTCGTCACTTCCTCCACCTCCGTCACCGCGCTCCGGCCGCCGCGCCGAAACTTCCAGGAGTCTTCCGGAAAACGTGCCGCCGTGGGAAGACGTCCGGAGCGGCGGCCGGGAGGCCGAAGAGCGACGGCGACCCGACGACGACGCGACGACGGGAATGCGACGGGAGGAGGAGCTTTCGGGGGTGGCTCCGGGGGGGGGGCGGAGCGGCGGGCGCACTCGCCGCGGAGCCGGGGGACTACGGGGAGTGAAGGGGCGCGGACACGCGTCGGGGCCGGTGCGCGGAGGGACCCGCGGCCGGCCCCACAGGGCTGCGGACGGCGGTCCCGCGCCGTCCGCCGGGATTCAGGCGGCGGTCACGACCCGGTGGGGGGCGATGACCCGGCCGTCCGGCAGGAGCTCACCGGTGTCCTCGAAGAGCAGGACGCCGTTGCACAGCAGGCTCCAGCCCTGTTCAGGGTGGTGCGCCACGAGACGGGCGGACTCCCTGTCGGCCGAGGTCGCTGACGGGCACGGTGGCTGGTGCTGGCACATGGATGGGAACTTCCGCTCTTGCGTGATGAGTGAGGTGGATGACGTGTCGGTGGTGTCTGTCACGCGGCTTGAAGCGTCGTTCATGGCCGCCCCCCGTTGTGATAAGTCGTCGGAACCCAGTGTTGCCCCACGGAGGTCGTTCCGCAGGGATTTCGCGGCACCGCTTCTCACAGGTTCATGACGCGTCACCCACGCGGGCGGTTCATCCCAACCGCACTGTCCCTTCGGGTGGTTTCCGGTGGCCGGATGGGGCTAGTCCGACCGGCCCGGCCCGCCCGGTCCGCCGCGTCCGGCAGGGCCGTACCCCGTCGCCGGGGCCGCGGCGGCGGGGTACGGGACTCGGGATGTCGGGCGCGAGGCGGGGCGGGCCGGTACGGGACGGGTCAGGCCGGTGAGCCGAGGAGCGGCGGAGGCGCCGGGGCCACGCGGAGCGTGAGCACCGGGAGGAGTTCGGCGACGCGGTGCGGGCGGTGGGCGGCGATGCCGGGGGGCGCCGGGGCGAGCGGGATCAGCAGATCGGTCGGGTCGGGGCGTCCGGTGGTGCCGTCGGAGGCGCAGTCGCCGTGCAGCCAGAGGGTCAGCATGTAGAGCCCGGGCACCGAGAGCAGCCGGGCCTGGTACGGCTGGGCCGCCGACTCGGCCTGACGCAGGGCGCGTTCGGTGGAGGCGATGTAGGGGCCCTCGAAGAAGTGCGAGAACGTCCAGCCGTCCGGGGTGAGCCGGGTCTCGGCCGCGGCCACGGCGCGCTCGTCGCAGCGGATGAGGAAGCGCCAGCCGGCGAGCCGGGTCTCGGCCACGCCCTGCGCGCCGATCGCGTCCAGTACGTGCAGGGGCAGCGGATGGTCCGGGACGGCCTCCTGCCGGGCGGTGCGCAGGGCGGGCGTGCGAACCTCACGGACCGCGGTGGGGGAACCGAGTGCTGTGAGGACGGAGCGCAGGGCGGGCGCGGGAGCCGGGGGGACATGCAAAGGCATGGTGGGTCGCCTCTCATTCGACAGGCACGGTGGCGCGAGGGCGGGGGCGGACGGCGCTGTCAGCTAGCTCTCGGGGGGTCGGAGAGGCGGGGGCCGGGCCTGAGGGCTCGGGTGCGCGAGCGGCCTGCCGTCACTTCGACGACAGGCTCCTTCGACCGTGGGCGCCAACCTTCTCTGCCTTGTCCGCGGAGTTTATACGACATGTGTTCAGGCAGTGTTTCGTCTAGTCGATCCGCGGATATTCGGCAAGGGTTCATCCGGTCGGCGATACGCGGAAATCGTCCCGGTTCAGCGGGGGGTATGCGGTGGTGACCTCGCGTTATGCGCGCGTAGCGGTCGGCCCATTCTCGTCGGCGTTTTTCACGAGACCTCGATGAGTGAAAGGGCCCTCTGCCGCATGCCCCCGGAATGTGCCATGGGAACGCGGCGCACGGATTTCGGTCAGCGTAGCGGGTCCCGGGTGCGGCCGGGGACGTTATCGATGCGCCGGGCTGGGCATCATCCTTCCTGTCAGGGACACCCGGCGGCAGGAGACGGACGGCCGCCGCACGAGGAGGGACGCTTCGATGGGCGAGAAGGTCGTGGCAGGCGCATTCGACCTGTCCGATCGTCAGCACTACCGGGACAAGCTCCGACGGTGTCTGACGGGGCTCGAGCGACTGCTGGCCCAGAAGCGCTTCGACCGCCCCAAGAACCTCATGGGACTTGAGATCGAACTGAATCTCGCGGGCGCGGACGGTCAGCCGAAAATGTTGAACGGCGAGGTACTGGAGAGGATCGCGAGCCGGGATTTCCAAACAGAACTCGCCATGTTCAACCTGGAAGTCAACATAGCCCCACACCGATTGGGCGGCCGGGTATTCGACCGGCTCGCGGAGGAAATCAGCACGTCGCTGGCATATGCCCATCGAAAGGCGGGCGAGGTCGACGCCGGAATCGTGATGATCGGTATTCTGCCGACGCTCGACCGTGACGACCTGGTGTCGACCAACCTTTCCGACGTCGACCGTTACACCCTCCTCAACGACCAGATCGTCGCCGCGCGCGGCGAGGACTTCGCCCTGGAGATCGACGGGGTCGAGCGGCTGTCGTGCACCTCGAAGTCGATCGTGCCCGAGGCGGCCTGCACCTCCGTGCAGCTGCACCTCCAGGTCACGCCCGCCCGCTTCCCCGCGGTGTGGAACGCGGCGCAGGCGGTGACCGCGCCGCAGATCGCCCTCGCCGCCAACTCCCCCTTCCTGTTCGGTCACGAGCTGTGGCGGGAGTCGCGTCCCCCGCTGTTCCAGCAGGCCACCGACACCCGGCCGCCGGAGCTCCAGGCGCAGGGCGTACGGCCGCGGACGTGGTTCGGGGAGCGGTGGATCAGTTCCGCCCACGAGCTGTTCGAGGAGAACCTGCGCTACTTCCCGCCGCTGCTGCCGATCTGCGACGACGAGGACCCGCTGGAGGTCCTGGACGCCGGCGGGGTGCCCTCGCTCGCCGAACTCGTACTGCACAACGGCACGGTGTACCGCTGGAACCGGCCCGTCTACGGCATCGCCGACGGCGTTCCGCACCTGCGGGTCGAGAACCGGGTCCTGCCCGCCGGGCCGACCGTGACGGACGTGATCGCCAACGCGGCCTTCTACTACGGCCTCGTGCGGTCGCTCGCGGAGGAGTCCCGGCCGGTGTGGTCCCGGCTGCCGTTCGAGACGGCCGCCGCCAACTTCGAGGCGGCCTGCCGCGACGGGATCGACGCACGCCTGCAATGGCCCCGGCGGGGCCGGCTCGGCGGCCTGGTCGAGGTGGACGCGGTGAGCCTCGTCCGGGACGAGCTGCTGCCGCTGGCGGAGGCGGGGCTGGACGCGTGGGGCGTGGAGCCCGCCGACCGCGACCTGTACCTGGGCGTCATCGACGAGCGCTGCCGGCGGCGCGTCAACGGCGCGACCTGGCAGGTGGCCACGTTCCACCGGGCGTTGGAGACGGGGCTGTCCCGCGAGGCGGCGCTGGCCGCGACCACCCGGCGGTACGCGGAGCTGATGCACCTCGGCGAGCCCGTCCACACCTGGCCCGTGGGCACGCCGGAACCCGCCGCCCTGGGGTGAGCCGGCGGAGCCTCCGCGCAGCCTCGACGACGTGCCACGTCCAGGGACGGCCGTCGGCAGCCGGGCGCGGCCGACGCTCCCGGCGCCGCGCGACGTCCACGGGCGGCCGCTCGTGCCCGGACCCGGCTGACATCCCCCTGCGTCAACAGGACCCGGCCGCCGTTCACGCCCTGTCGGGCGGAGCGGATCTGGCTGTGCCCTCGCGCAGGGGGTTCGGGCAGCCGGGCCGGGGCGGAGCGGCGGCCGAACGACGGCGGAAGCGCGCCGGAGCTGCGGAACAGAGGAAAGGGCGGGGGGAGGCGGGTGCTCCTTGCCGTCCCGGCTCCCGCGCCCCGTCGAGGGCGACGCGCCCGCCCCCCGCCGGGGGGCCGTCACGGTGGCGGTGCGGTGCGGCGGGTGGGGGAGAGGCGGCGCGAGTGGGTGCGGTGGCGGGGGCGCTGCCGATCGTCCGGGGCTCATCGGGCAAGCTGTGACGTCCCAGGACGGTGCCACCCTCCCTGTAGGCCACCGCGGCGGTTCCCGCCGTACGGCAGGCGCGGGGAGGGGAGGCGAGTGTGCAGGTGGAGGCGTTACGTTGACGGATTCCCTTCCGCGGGACGCGCTCTCGCGACGGACGCTCCGGGACGAGACGCTCCTCGTCCTGGCGCTCTCGCTCGGCGCGAGCGGTGTGTCCGCGCTGATCAGCTTCGTCGGCTCCGTCACCAAGCCGGGGGGCCTGAAGGACCAGGCGGCGACGCTCAACGCCTCCGCCGCGCCGGGCCGGCCCTGGCTGGATCTCGCCTGGCAGCTCTTCGGGATCGCCTCGGCGCTCGTCCCCGTCGCCCTCGTCGCGCACCTCCTGCTGCGCGAGCCCGGCGGGCGCGGGTTGCGCACGCTCGGCTTCGACCGCACCCGGCCCTGGCCGGACCTGGGCCGAGGGGCGGTGATCGCGGCGGTGATCGGCAGCACCGGCATCGCTTTCTACCTGGCCGCGCGCGGCCTCGGCTTCAACCTCACGGTGGTGCCGGAGGCCCTTCCGGACGTCTGGTGGAAGTACCCGGTCCTGATCATGTCCGCGCTGCAGAACGCGATCCTCGAAGAGGTCATCGTGGTCGGGTATCTGCTGCGCCGGCTCGGCCAGCTGGGCTGGACGCCGGGCACCGCGCTCGTGGCCAGCGCGGTGCTGCGCGGCTCGTACCACCTCTACCAGGGCATCGGCGGCTTCATCGGCAACATGGTGATGGGCGTCGTCTTCGTCCTCCTCTACCGGCGGTGGGGACGGGTCGGTCCGCTCGTGGTGGCGCACTCCCTGCTCGACATCGGCGCCTTCGTGGGGTACGCGCTGCTCGCGGGGAAGGTGGGGTGGCTCCCGACGGCGTGAACCGCCTCTCTGTTGCGCTTGCGACCTGCGCGAGCCGCCCCCTGCGCCCGCGCAGCGTCACCAGGCGAGCAGTTCCCCCTCGATGACGGTGACCGCGCGGCCGGTGAGCAGCGTGCGGTCGCCGCGCAGCGCGGTGCGGACGCGGCCGGAGCGGGGCGACGCCTGCAGACCGGTGAGGTCGGTGCTGCCGAGCCGCTCGGACCAGAGGGGGGCGAGCGCGGTGTGGGCGCTGCCCGTCACCGGGTCCTCGTCGATGCCGACGTTGGGGAAGAAGCACCGGGAGACGAAGTCGTATCCGCGGGCCGGGTCCTCGGCGCGGGCGGTGGCGATGACGCCGCGGCTGGAGTAGGCGGCCAGCTCCCGGTGCCGGGGCCGCAGCGCCCGGACGGTCTTCTCGTCGGCGACCTCGATCAGCAGGTCGCCCACCTGCGGGCCGGTGTCGAAGCAGGCGAGCGGTTCGGCGCCGAGGGCCTCGGCCACACCGGCCGGGATCTCCGTCGGCGTCAGCGGGGCGGTGGGGAAGTCCAGGGTGAGCGAGCCGTCCTCGGCGGGCGTGGCGACCAGGACGCCGCTGCGGGTGGCGAAGCGCACCGGTCCCTCGTGCGCGCCGGTCGTGCGCAGGACGTGGGCCGCGGCGAGCGTGGCGTGGCCGCACATGGAGACCTCGGCTACCGGCGTGAACCAGCGCAGGGCCCAGTCGGCCCCGCCGCCCTCGGGGAGCCGGTGGGCGAACGCCGTCTCGGCGTGGTTGACCTCCAGGGCCACGTTCTGCAGCTTGGCGTCGTCCGGGAAGGCGTCCGCGTCCAGGAGCAGGACCCCGGCCGGGTTGCCGGCGAACGGGCGGTCGGTGAAGGCGTCGACGATGTGAATCCGCATGCGGTCGACGCTAGGGGGTCGCCGCGGCCCCGCGCCAAGGCCAATCCACCGATCCTGGCCTTCGTCCACCGGCAGTCCGCCGCGCGTCCGTCCCCGGGTCCCGCCCGCCCCGCGCCACGCTCACCCGCGCCCGGCCCGCGCCGCTGCCGCTCCCCTCGGGCCCCCTCGCACCGCGTCCCGCTCGCAGGGCGGCGCCGGCCGAAGGCTGCGATATTGAGGGAGGAGCGCAGCGCCATCCATCAGCTCAGGACCAGGGGCGGTGAGCGCCATGAGCGAGCCCGAGGAGAGCGACGCCGAACCCTCGGCGCCGGACGCGGACCCCCAGGGGGATCCGTTTCTGCGCACCCGGTTCGCTATGCCGGCCCGGCCGGTGGCGTTCCTTCGTCGCGAGCGGCTGGTCAGCCATCTCGACCAGGCCCTGCGGACACCGCTGACCATGGTCAACGGCCCGGCGGGGGCCGGCAAGACCCTGCTGGCGGCCGACTGGGCCGCCGCGCGCGAGACGCCGGTCGCCTGGCTCACCACCGACGCCGCGGGACAGAAGCCGGGCGTGTTCTGGGCGTACCTGCTCGAGGCCCTGCGCACCTGCGGCATGCCCCTGCCCGCCGGGATCGGCTGCCCGGCCGACGCGGGCCGGGCGCCCCCGACGCTGCTCGCACGGCTGGCCGCCGAGCTGAGCGCCCTGGACCGGCCGGTCGTCGTCGTCCTCGACGAATACGACCGGGTGACGGACCCGGAGATCGCCGAACAACTGGAGTTCGTGCTGCACCACGCCGGCGACGGGCTGCGTCTCGTGCTCGTCACCCGCACCGAGCCGTTGCTGCCGCTGCACCGCTACCGGGCGGCCGGGGCCCTGACGGAGATCCGGGGCGCGGAACTCGCCTTCACCTGCGAGGAGGCCGCGGCACTGCTGGAACTGCACGGACTGCGCCTTCCGGAGCCCGCCACCCGAGGGCTCGTGGAACGCACCCGTGGCTGGGCCGCGGGCCTGCGGCTGTGCGCCCTCGCCGCACGCGAGAGCCCCGACCCGCAGACCTACCTCAAGGAGTTCGAGGCCGACCGCACCTCGGTCGCCGACTTCCTGCTGGCGGAGGTGCTCAGACGGCAGCCCGCTCCGACCCAGGACCTGCTGCTGCGGGTCAGCGTCCTCGACCGGTTCCGCCCGGACCTGGTCAACGCGCTCACGGGCCGGACCGACGCCGAGCCCATCCTGGCCGGTCTGTGCCGCGCGAACGCCTTCGTCGAGCACCTGGAGCAGGACTGGTACCGCCTGCATCCGTTGTTCGGCGAGATCCTCCGGGCGCATCTGCGGGTGCGTGCGCCGGGGCTGGAGACCGAACTCCACCGGCGGGCCGCACGCTGGCTGCGGGACTCCGGCTCGCTCACGGAGACGCTGGGGCACGGCGCCGCCGCGGGCGACTGGCAGTTCACCGCGGACGCGCTGGTCGACGACCTCGCCATCGGCTGGCTCTTCGCCGGCCTGCGCTCGGACGAGCTGGGTGAACTCTTCTCCCGGATGGGGCCGGAGGCCGCGGGCCCCGCCGCCGAACTTGTGCGGGCGGCCCGCGAACTGGCCCGGCACGAGGTCGACCGCGGCCTGGGTCATCTGCGCCGGGCGGAAGAGGGCCTGTCGGCCGTGTTCGACGGGACGGCGACCGCGGCCGCCGCGGCCGCGCGGCGCGGAGAACCGCTCGCGGGCGCGCCGGGCCCGGTCACCGGGTGGGGCCCGCCCGGCGGCGAGCCCGCACAGGCGCAGGCCCGGCTGACCTGGGCGCTGCTGGAGGCGCTGGCGGCCCGGCTGACCGGCGCGCCCGCCCGCGCGGAGCTGGCCGCGACGGCCGCCGAGACGCTGCGCGGCGAAGTTCCGGCCCACCTCCTCGACCGGCACCCCGAACTCCTCGCCCTGCTGCTCGCCCACCTGGGCTCCGCGCGCCTGTGGGCCGGACGGTTCGAGGACGCGCACGCCGCCCTGACGGGAGCGGCGGGGACCGTCCCCGGGGCCTCCACGGCGCTCGCCCGCGAGGACTCGCTCGGCCGGCTGGCGCTGATCGACTACCTGGACGGCAGGCTCGCCGGGGCGGAGCGCACGGCGCGCGCCGCGCTGACCGAGACGGAGCGCTACGGCCTGCCCCAGCCCTCCGGCTCCGGCATGGGACGGCTGGTGCTGGCCGCCGTCGCCGTCGAGCGCGACGACCTGGACCGGGCCCAGGCCCTCCTCGCGGAGGCGGCCCAGCCGCACCCCGCGCTGCTGGACCCCGTCATGGAGGCGGGCCGGGCCATCGCCACCGCCCGGCTCCAGCTGGCCCGCGGGGACATCGGGGCCGCGCTCGCGACCGCCGGGCGCACCGTGCCCGCCGCCGTCGCCTCACCCTGGGCGGAAGGCCAGACGGCGCTCGTCGTCTCCGCCGCGCATCTCGCCGACGGCCGGCCCGAGACGGCCGTCAAGGTGCTGCGGTCGCTGCACACGGCGACCCCCGCGTGCACGGTGGCCGCCGCCCGCGCCGAACTCGCCGCCGGCCGGCCGCCGGCCGCCATCGACCTGCTCGACCGGATGAGCCCCGGCGACCGCGGCGGTCCCGCCGTGACCGTCCGGGCCCTTCTCGTGCGGGCCCAGGCCGCCGACGCGGCGGGCGACCGGGCCGCGGCGAGCCGACTCGTCGCCCTGGCGCTGCGCGAGGCGCGGCACGACGGTCTGCGGCGCCCCTTCACCGAGGCCGGACCGTGGATCCGTCCCTTTCTCGGCACGTCCACCCCACGCGGCGCGGCGGCCGACGCGCACGGGCACGGCGTCAGGCCGTCCGACGGCCCCCCGCCCCCGCTCGTCGAGGAGCTGACCGGGCGGGAGCTCGACGTGCTGCGCAGGCTGGCCCTCACCATGTCGACGCAGGAGATCGCCGCCGACCTGTATCTCTCCGTGAACACCGTCAAGACCCACCTCAAGAGCGCCTACCGCAAGCTCTCGGCGGGCCGCCGCAACGAGGCGGTCCGGCGCGCCCGCGAACAAGGACTGCTGTGAACGGCCGCGAGGGGACCGGCCCGGTCCGCCAGAACCGCAGAGGGAGCACAACCGTGCCAGGAACCGAACCCCGCACGCGAAGCCGGGCACAGGCCGACGAGCGCCGAGCACGGGCCGACCGGCGCCGGGCCCGAGCGGACGAGCGCCGGGCCGCCGCCGACTACACCGGCGGCGTCTACGGGTCCATGCTCGCGGCCTCCGTGGTGGTCGGCGCGGGCGGCCTGGGGTCGCTGCCCCGGCTGGAGCTGGTTCTGCTGCTGTTGCTCACCGGTGTCGTGTTCTGGGTCGGGCATGTCCACGCCCACCTGTTCGGGGCACGGCTGGCGCAGCGGCGGCTGGACCGGCGGACCGTCGTGCAGGTGTGCCGCGAGGAGTGGCCGATCGTCAAGGCCGCGATCCCGCCGGCCGTCGCCGTGGCCGTCAGCCCGCTGCTGGGCCTCGATCTCACCGGCACCCTCTGGTTCGCGCTCGCGGTCGCCGTCGCGGGTCAGGTGGGCTGGTCGACGGCGGCGGCCCGCCGCGCCGGGGCACCCTGGCGGCTTGCGGCGGTCACCGCGTCCGTGAACCTCGTGCTCGGCCTGCTGATCATCGCCTTCAAGCTCGTGGTCACGCACTGACCTGCGCCCACGGCTCTCACCTCCGACGGGTGAGGCCGCGGGCCGGCGGGGGACGGAGGATCGGGGGCAAGGGCGCAGTCCGCCTGTCCCAGGCCGTCCCGGGAGCAGCTCATGCGCTACGAGATCCGCGTCGAAGGACAGCTTTCGGAGGCGCTGACCGAGGCCTTCCCCGAGCTGGACCATGTCGTCATGTCCGGCCAGACCGTGCTGTTCGGGCAGGTCGTCGACGAGGCCCATCTGTACGGACTGCTGGCGCGCTGCCAGTCCCTGGGCCTGCGGGTCATGGAGATGCGCCAGCTGCCGGAGTGAGTTCTCCGCACGCCGCCAGGACGCTTCGCCCGCCGCGAGGACACGAGGAGGAGTCATGAGTGTGTCGCCCGGTTCCGCACCGCCGCCCGCACAGCACCCCGGACCGGACCCCCGGCCGCCGGGCGCCCCGCACCCCCGTCCCGGGACGGCCGGCGGCGATCCGGCCGCCGCCCTGGCCGTGCTCGGGCGCTCCTGGACCTGGATCCTCGGCTCGGCCGTGGTCACGTTCGTGCCGGGCATCCTGATCCTGGTCTGGCCGGACGAGACCCTGCACGTCCTCGCGGTCCTCATCGGCCTGTACCTGCTGGCGACCGGGCTGTTCCGGTTCGTGGCGTCCTTCGCGGGGGAGGACGGCGGCAGCCGGGTGACCGGCCTGCTGCTGTCGGTGCTGTACGTGGTGGCCGGGGTGCTGTGCCTGCGCAACCCGCTCCAGACCATCGCCGCGCTGTCGCTGATCGTCGGCGTCCTGTGGCTGGTCTCCGGCATCGTCACCCTCTTCACGGCGCTGTCCACGAAGGACATGCCCCATCGGGGCGTCGTGATCGGCGCGGCGGCGCTCGCCGTCGTCGCGGGGATCGTGGTGCTCGCCCTGCCCACCGAGTCGGCCCGGGCGCTGACCCGGCTGCTGGGCCTGTGGCTGGTCCTGCTCGCCCTGGTCGAGGCCGCCGTCGCGTTCGCCTGGCGGGCGGCGCTGCGCAGGGCCGGCACGGCCGTACGGGACGGGGAGCGAGACTGGGAGAGGGCTGCGGACGGGGGCCGGGAGGGCGGCGACCGCGAGGGGACCGTCTGATGCGCGCGCCGACGTGCGGGCTGATGTGCACGTCGCCGTCGCCGTTCACCCGCCGCGCGGGGACGGTCGGGGCCGTCACGCCTCGGGCCGGCCGCTCAGGGCCTCGCGCCCTCCCGCGGCACCCCGCCCCGGCTCACCCTTCCCGGGTTCACCTGTCCTCGGCTCACCCGTCCCCGGCTCACCCCTTCCGGGTGAGGCCGGCGGGCCGCGTCCGGCGCAGGCTGGGACCGGCATGCGACGCCATGCCGGGTTGTCGGGCGAGAGCCCGGAACGGAGGAAAGAGATGAGTGGGGACACCTACCTCGCGTACGACTATCCACTGCTGAGCGCCTTCTGGACCATGCTGGTGTTCTTCCTGTGGATCATGTGGTTCGTCCTGCTGTTCCGGGTCGTCGTCGACGTCCTGCGCGACGACCACCTCAGCGGCTGGGCCAAGGCCGGCTGGCTGGCCTTCTGCGTCCTTCTGCCCTTCCTCGGCGTGTTCGTCTACGTGATCGCGCGCGGCAAGGACATGGGGCGCAGGGAGGCCTCGCAGGCGCGTGAGCAGCAGAAGGCCTTCGACAGCTACATCCGTGAGACGGCCAAGGGCTCCGGCGGCTCCTCCAGCAGCGTCGACGAACTCGCCCGGCTCTCCGAGATCCGCGCCCGCGGCGATATCACGGACGAGGAGTTCGCCAAGGCGAAGCAGATGGTCCTGAGCGGTTCCCGCCACTGAACCGGCCACCGGACCGGCCGGCCGCCCACGGCGGGCGGACCGTGCACCACAAGCGGGCGTCCACCGCGAGCGGGCCTCCGAGTGGGCCCGGCCGACGGGCCAGGGGCCGGGGCACGAGGGCGCCGAGCGGTCCGCCCCGCCGCCCGCGACCGGCCCGCAGACCGGCCCGCAGACCGGCCCGCAGACCGGCCGTGACCGGTCTGCGGGCGACCCGCGAACGACCACGACGAATCGAGGCGCCGCCATGACCGAGACGCACAGCAGTCGCCCCCCGGCCGCCGAACGGCATCCGGCCCGGCAGGCCTGGGCCGGGGGACTGATGGCCTTCGCCGCCGTCACCCTCCTGCTCACCGGCGTGCTGGACATCTTCCGGGGCGTCATGGGGATCGCCGAGGACGACATCTTCGTGTCCACCCGGCAGTACGTGTTCCGGTTCGACGTCACCGGCTGGGGCTGGATCCATCTCGCCCTGGGCGCGATCGCCGTGATCGTGGGCATGGGGCTGTTCTCGGGAGCGATGTGGGCGCGGGTGGCGGGAGTGGTCATCGCCGGGTTCATCATCGTCGGCAACTTCCTCTCGCTGCCGTACTACCCGGTGTGGTCCGTGGTGATGATCGCCTTCTCCGCGTTCGTCATCTGGGCCCTGTGCGTGGTGAGGCCGGACCGGTTCGCGGACTGACCCCGCCGGGCCCCCACCCGTCCCGTTCTCCGGCACTGCCAGGAAGGCGGCGAAGATGTGCCGTTGGCTCGCCTACTCGGGCACCCCGATCCTGCTCGAAACGATTCTCTACCGGCCCACCCACTCGCTGATCGACCAGAGCCTGCATTCCAAGATGGGCGTGGAGACGACGAACGGCGACGGCTTCGGCGTCGGCTGGTACGCGGCCGACGGGTCGGCCGGGACCCCGGCGGTCGTCCGGGAGATCGGGCCGGCCTGGAGCAACCGCAATCTGCGGGAGATCGCCGGGCACGTCCGCTCGTCGCTCTTCTTCGCCCACATCCGGGCCTCGACGGGTACGGCGGTGCAGCAGACCAACTCCCATCCGTTCCGGCACGGGCGCTGGATGTGGATGCACAACGGCGCGATCGCCGACTTCCACCGCATCCGCCGGGACCTGGCCCTCGCCGTCGACCCGCTGCTCTTCCCCGACATCGAGGGGTCCACCGACTCCGAGCTGATGTTCTTCCTGGCCCTCACCTTCGGCCTGGAGGAGGATCCGCCGGGCGCGGTCGCCCGGATGGTGGGCCTGGTGGAGCGCGTCGGGCGCGCGCACGGAGTGGAGTTCCCGGTGCAGATGACGGTCGCCGTGACCGAGGGGGTGCGGCTGTGGGCGTTCCGCTACTCCAGCCAGGGCGCCTCGCGCTCGCTCTTCTACAGCACGCGCGTGGACACGCTGCGGGAGCTCCATCCCGACATGGCGTTCCTGCGCGAGGTCTCCGACGAGACCCGGCTGATCGTCTCCGAGCCCCTGGGCGACCTGCCCGGCGCCTGGAACAAGGTGCCGGAGAACACCTACGGCGTCGTCCAGCCGGGCGGTGACGAGATCCTGCAGTTCACCCCGCTGGCCGCGTAGCACTGACCGGGCCGACCGTGGTCGGCCCGGTCAGTGGACGGAGAACCCGCCGTCCACGAAGAGCGCCTGCCCGGTGACGTAGCCGGAGGCCGGGCCGGCCAGGAAGACAGCGGCCCCGGCGAAGTCGTCGGCGAGTCCGTTGCGGCCGATCATCGTGCGGGCGGCCAGCGCCGCCACCTTCTCGGGGTCGGACGACAGCCGCGTGTTGAGCGGAGTCATGACGAAGCCGGGCACCAGGGTGTTGCAGGTGACGCCGTGCGGTGACCAGGCCTCGGCCTGGGAGCGGGCCAGCGACTCCAGCGCGCCCTTGGAGACGCCGTAGGCGCCGCTGCGGACGAACGCCCGGTGCGCCTGCTGCGAGGTGATGTGGATGATCCGCCCGAAACCCCGCTCGGCCATGCCCGGCCCGAAGCGCCGGCCCAGCAGGTAGGGCGCCTCCAGGTTGACGCTCATGGTGGCGTCCCACACCGTCTCGTCCAGCTCGTCCATCGGCGGTCGCAGGTTGATCCCGGCGCAGTTGACCAGGATGTCGGGCTCGCCGTAGACGCCGGCGGCCCGGTCCGCCGCGGCGCGCACCCCGTCGCGGGTGCTCAGGTCGCCGCTCACCCAGGCCGCCCGGCAGCCGTCCGCGGTCAGCTCGTCGACGGTCGCGGCCAGCCCGGCCTCCCCGCGCGCCACGATCACGACGCTCGCTCCCGCCCGGGCGAGCGCACCCGCGATGGCACGGCCGATGCCGGAGCTGCCGCCCGTCACCAGGGCGACCCGTCCGTCCAGCGAGAACAGCTCGGAGAGGTATGCGGCCGAGCGGGCCGGTCCGGGCGCGGGGACGGGCGAGGCGTGCGCAGGTGTCATGTCCGCACCCTAAGCGGAAGCGAGTGCACTCTGTCGCCGGGTCTTGCCGGGCGACGGTAACCGATATATCGTTGACGCATCGCGACAGATCAACGATGGAATGAAGGAGTGGTTTGCGATGCGTACCCACGGATTCGAGCGTGGACATGGACAGGACGGCCCCCGGCGCGGACGGGGCGGCTTCGACGGGCGGCGTGCGGCCTTCGGGCCCTTCGGTCCGGGAGGGCCGGGTGGTCCCGGCGGGCCCGGCTTCGGCTTCGGCGGGCCGGGCTTCGGCCCCGGCGCCTGGGGTGGACGAGGGCGGGGCGGGCCCAGGGGGAGGGCGCGGCGCGGTGACGTACGGGCCTCGATCCTGGCCCTGCTCACGGACCGGCCCATGCACGGTTACGAGATGATCCAGGAGATCGCCGAGCGCAGCGGCGGGGCGTGGAAGCCCAGTCCGGGTTCGGTGTACCCGACCCTCCAGCTGCTGGAGGACGAAGGCCTGATCAGCAGTGCGAGCGACGGCGGCAAGAAGCTGTTCTCGCTCACCGAGGAAGGCCGCGCGGCCGCCGAGGCGGGCCCGGACGCCCCCTGGGAGGAGGCCTCGCGCGGGGTCGACTGGGAGGCCCTCGGCGAGATCCGTCAGGCCGGCTTCGGTCTGATGGAGGCCTTCGGCCAGGTCTGGAAGACCGGCAGCAAGGAGCAGCGGGAAAAGGCCCTCGCGGTCGTCAACGAGGCTCGCAAGAAGCTGTACCTGATCCTCGCCGACGAGGGCTGAGACGGCCCGCAGCGGGCTGAACCGCGAGGAAGGCGCTCCGCGGAACCGTCCGCGGGGCGCCTTCGCGTGTCGGGGAAGGGGCGCGGTGTGCGAACCGGCGTCAGGCCGGGCGGCCGCGCGTCGCTCAGGTCACCAGCGCGCCCAGCTTGCGCAGCGACTCGTTCAGCGCGGCCGTCCCCGAGTCCTTGAGCCTGCCGGCCATCAGGGACACGGCGGCGCCGGTGAACTCGCCGTCGATGCGGACCGTCGTGGCGTCGCCGTCGGGGGTCAGGGTGTAGCGGGTGGCCACGGATACGGCCATCGGCCCCTTGCCGCGGATCGCGAGGACGCGCGCGGGCTCCAGTTCCGCCACCGTCCACTCGACCTCCGCCGGGAAGCCCATCAGCTTCATGTTCTCCAGGAAGGTCGCACCCGGTTCGAGGGTCGCGGGGCCGCCCTTGGGGAAGTTGGTGTGCGTCGCGTTCCACTCCCCGTACGCCGGCCAGTCGGTGAGCTGGGCCCACACCTTCTCGGCCGGCGCCTGGATGCGTGCCTCCGCGCTGACTTCGGCCATGCGACCACCTCTTCGTGTCGGGCAGCTCCGGCTGCGGTGTCGCGGAACGTAACTCCGCATGGCCGAACATTCAATACTGACGAACCGTCAGGAAGTGGCGCCGTACCGTCAGGAGATGCCGCCGAACCGTCAGGAAGCGGCGTCGTCGTCCTGCGGCTGTGTGCGGGGTGCGCGGTGTGTGCGTCAAGGCGGCGCGCGTCCCGCCGGTGAAAGCGGCCTGATCTCATCCGTAAGAAGGAGACTTCGGCGCCACGGCTCCGCTCCGCGTGGGACGTGAAGATGCTCCCTTTCGAGGAAGACCGCGCCCGGCGGGGCTGATGGGATGGGGCACGTGCAACCCCGCATCCCCCGGCAGCCGCCCCGTGACCAGGCGGCGCCCGGCCCGCACGACGTCCCCCGGCTCGGCGCCGAGGCCGCGGCGGCGCTTGCCGCCGCCCGCCGCAGGGCGGCGCGGGACGGGGACCCGCAGGTCGACACCGCCCACCTGCTGCACTCCCTGCTGGAGCACGACCCCCAGGTGCGCGCCGCCTTCGACGACGGCGCCCCCCGGCTCGCCCGGCTGCTCGGCTACCTCGTCCAGCGCAGCATCGGCTACGGACTGCGCTGGCGGAGCGCCGTCGAGGACTGCGGCCCCGCGCTCGCCGTGACGGTCGTGGAGCCGTCCGGGGCGACGGCCGTCGAGGGGCTGTCCCCGCTGGCCGCGGCCGCGGTGGAGCGGGCGTGCGAGGAGTCCGCTCGGCACGCCGGCGCTCCGGCCCGGGGTGTCGGCCTGCTCGCGGCGATGCTCGCGGACCCAGGGGCCCGCGCGGCCGAGGTCCTCGCCCACGCCGGCATCGACGTGGACGCGCTGCGGGCCAGGATCGAGGACGGCCTCCATGGGCGCGAGGAGTGCCTGGAAGGCGGCTCGTCCGCCTGCTGAGCGGCCGGGTTCCGCCGCGCCCGTCCAGCCGATGAGACAGGTGTCAACGGGGATGACGCTCATGTCATCGCCTGTCATCATGGGGCGGTGCGTACCACTGTGAGCAGCCACGTCAACCGTGGGAAGGGCGTCGGCCTGTCCCTCGCGGTCGGGTCGGCCCTCGCCTTCGGCGGGTCCGGGGTCGCGGCGAAGCCGCTGATCGAGGCGGGCCTCGACCCGCTGCACGTGGTGTGGCTGCGGGTGACCGGCGCGGCGCTGGTGATGCTGCCGCTCGCCGTCCGCCACCGCGCCCTGCTGCGCCGCCGGCCCGCCCTGCTCGCGGGCTTCGGCCTGCTCGGCGTGGCCGGGGTGCAGGCCTTCTACTTCGCCGCGATCTCCCGGATCCCCGTCGGCGTGGCGCTGCTCGTGGAGTACCTCGCGCCCGCGCTGGTGCTGGGCTGGGTGCGTTTCGTGCAGCGGCGGCCCGTGACGCGGGCCGCCGCGCTCGGCGTCGTGCTCGCGGTCGGCGGGCTGGCCTGCGTGGTCGAGATCTGGGCGGGCCTCGGCTTCGACGCCCTCGGTCTGCTGCTCGCGCTGGCGGCCGCCTGCTGCCAGGTCGGCTACTTCGTCCTGTCCGACCAGGGCAGCGACGGCGGCGACGACGTCCCCGATCCGCTCGGGGTGATCGCCTACGGCCTCCTCGTGGGCGCCGCCGTGCTGAGCGTCGTCGCGCGGCCCTGGGGGATGGACTGGTCCGTGCTCGCGCACACCGCCGGCATGAACGGCTCCGACGTTCCCGCCTGGCTCCTGCTCGCCTGGATCGTGCTGCTCGCCACGGTCGTCGCGTACGTCACCGGCGTGGTCTCCGTGCGCCGGCTCTCCCCGCAGGTCGCGGGAGTGGTGGCCTGTCTGGAGGCGGTCATCGCGACCGTGCTCGCCTGGGTGCTGCTCGGCGAGCACCTGTCGGCCCCGCAGATCGCGGGCGGGGCCGTGGTGCTTCTCGGTGCGTTCATCGCCCAGTCGTCCGCGCCCGCCAAGGGCTCACCGGACCCTGTCGCGTCCGGCGGCCCCGAGCGAGAGCTGTCGGCCCGCGGCACGGCCGCCTAGAACGGGCCCGTCGCCCGGCCCCCGCCCGCCGGCGACGGCGAGCCCGCCGAGGCCGGCCGGTCAGGCGTTCGTCACTTGCGCCAGAAGAGGTGGTGGGTCACCCCGCTCGGGCTGGGCACGACGTCCATGTGGAAGCGGTCGAGCAGCTCGTCGGGCGAGTCCCACAGACGCAGTCCGTGCCCGAGCTTCACCGGTGAGACCACCACGTGCAGGGTGTCGACGAGGTCGGCGTCGAGGAACTCCCGGACGGTGGTCACCCCGCCGCCGAGCCGGACGTCCTTGCCCTGCGCGGCCTCGCGCGCCCGGGCGAGGACGGCGGCGGGATCGCCGTCCACGAAGTGGAACGTGGTGTCGGAGAGCGTGATCGACGGACGTCCGTGGTGGGTCAGGACGAAGACCGGCGTGTGGAACGGCGGCTCGTCGCCCCACCAGCCCTTCCACTCGTGGTCGGTCCACGGACCGCGCTGGGGGCCGAACTTGTTGCGGCCCATGATCTCGGCGCCGATGTTGTGGCTGAAATCCCGGGTGAAGTAGTCGTCCAGGCCCCGGCTGCCGCCGGGCTCGGTGCGGTTGGGCCAGCTCGCCGTGGCCCCGGCCCAGGAGAACAGCTTGCCCGGGTCGATGTGGTGGCCGAAGGGCCGCTCCAGGGTCTGGTCCTCGCCCGCCGCGACGCCGTCGCTCGAGATGGTGAAGTTCTGCACGCGCAGCAGCTGGTCCACGGATTTCCTCATCGGTCCTGTCGCCTCCTGATGTGTGGCGATGCGTCCTTGCACCAGGATGTCGAACGGGACACGGCCGGATCGACATCGGCGCGTCAGCTGTTTCGAGGAGTGCCCGTACGGCGCGCCGAGCGGGCGAGCGGCCAGTCGCCGGCGGGGGCCCGGTGGGCGGGCCCCCGCCCGGCAAAACCGCCGGATCAGCCCTGTGGTCGCGTCTCGCGCCGGCGCAGCAGGTGCTCGCGGGCCGCCGCGTCGCCCGGTCCGCCGCGGGCCGTCAGGCCCTCGGCGATGCGGTCCTGGGTCTCGGCCGGCCGGTGGGCCGCGTACTTGAACTTGGCCTCCACGGAGGTGACCTCCAGCCGGATCCCCCGGATGCCGGGGAGCAGGCGGCCGTACGGGGCCTCGCCAGGCGCCGGGCGCGCGGAGCCGCCCTCCGGCTGGAAGTGGGCCATCTGCCGGACGAGCAGCTCGGCCTTGGCCGCGGGATCGTCCACGATGTGCGCCGTGCAGCGGAGCTGGACCGCCGTGTAGAAGCTCGTCGGCGTGCCGTGCTCGGCCGGGGCGCCGGGCGGCGCCTGCCAGGGGCCGGGCACGAAGACCCAGTCGCCGACGACGCTCAGCGTCACCGCCGGGTTCGCCTCCAGCGCCGGCCACAGCGGGTTGGGGCGGGCGAGGTGGGTGACGGCCGTGTCGTCGCCGGGGTCGTAGGCGAAGTGCAGGGGCTGGACGGACGGCGGCTCTCCCGGCAGCCCGTTGACGGCCAGCTCGCCGAAGTCGTGCGCGGCCAGCCAGTCCCGCCACTCGGCGTCGTCGTGGGGCGCGTCCCAGGGGTGGACGAGCATCACAGCGCCGCGAGGTAGCCGGGGACCCGGGCGCCGGGCGCGAGGTCCGCCTCCGGGACGGGGGTCTCGTAGCCCTTGCGCAGGGGCACCACGCCGGCCCAGTGGGGGAGGGCGAGGTCCTCGGGCTCGTCGTTCACGCCCCCCGTGCGGGTCTTGGCCGAGACCTCGCCGAGGTCGAGGCGGATCACCGCGGTGGCCGCCAGCTCCTTGCGGTTGGCGGGGCGCGAGTCGGCGGACCGGCCCGGGACGACGTGGTCGACGAGGGCGTCGAGGGCGTCGCGCTTCTCCTGCGGGTCCGTCACGTCGTACGCGGTGCCGTGCACCACCACCGAGCGGTAGTTGATCGAGTGGTGGAAGGCGGAGCGGGCCAGCACCAGGCCGTCGACGTGCGTCACCGTCAGGCAGACCGGCAGCCCCGGATCCGCCTGTCCCGTCATCCGCAGCGGGCGCGAGCCCGTCGAGCCGTGCACGTAGAGCGTCTCGCCGACCCGGGCGTAGAGCGTCGGCAGCACGACCGGCGCGCCGTCGCGGACGAAGCCGAGATGGCACACGTAGCCCTCGTCGAGTATCGCGTGCACCAGGTCCCTGTCGTACGAGGCCTTCTGGGCCGCGCGGGTGGGGACCGTGCGATCGGTCGGGGTGTAGGCGGCGGGCGGCGGTGGCGTCGTCGGCTGCTGGGTCCCCTGCATGGCGTTCTCCATTGTACTAGTGCATAATTGCTTTTGTGCTAGGAGACTATCGGATCCAGGGCCGTGGAGCAGCGGAGATTTCCGCGAGCGTCGAGGCGGCGGTCGGCCGCGGTGAGCTGCGGCCGGGCCAACTGCTGCCGCCCATGCGGGAGTTGGCGTCCACGCTCGGGGTGAACCCGAATACCGTCGCGGCCGCCTACCGCACTCTGCGCGAGCGGGGGGTGATCGAGACGGACGGCCGCCGGGGCAGCCGGGTGCGCGCGAAGCCCGCCACGACCGGGCGAGAGTTCATCCGGGTGGACGTCCCGCCGGGCGTCCGGGACGCCTCCACCGGCAACCCGGACACGGCGCTGCTGCCGCCCCTGGCCCCGGCGTTCGCGTGGGCGGCCGACCAGGGCGACCGGGAGCCGGTGCTGTACGGCCACGCGCCGGTGGAGCCCGGCCTGGCCGCCGTGGCCCGGGCGGATCTGGACGCGGACGGCGTGCCCGCCGGACCGGTGGCCGTCGCCTCCGGCTCGCTGGACGCGATCGAACGCGTCCTCGCAGCCCATCTGCGGCCGGGTGACGTCGTGGCCGTGGAGGATCCGGGCTGGGGCTCCCTGCTCGACCTGGTGCCGGCCCTCGGGCTGCGCATCGTGCCGGTCGGTCTCGACGACGAGGGCCCACTGCCCCAGGACGTGCGCCGCGCCCTGGAGGCCGGGGCGGGCGCCCTGATCGTCACCGACCGGGCGCAGAACCCGACCGGCGCGGCGGTGAGCGCCTCACGCGCGCGTGCCCTGCGCGCCGTGCTGGCGGAGCATCCGCACACCCTGTTCGTGGAGGACGACCACGGCCATGGCATCGTCGACCTCCCCCTGCACCCCCTCGCGGGCGTCACCCGGCACTGGGCCTTCGTGCGGTCGGTCGCCAAGGCCTACGGTCCGGACCTGCGGTTCGCCGTCCTCACCGGGGACGACATCACCCTCGACCGGATGAGCGGACGCCAGCGCCTCGGCCCCGGCTGGGTCAGCAGGACGACCCAGCGGGCGGTGCTGCGGCTGTGGACCGACGGCGCGGTGGACACACGGGCGGTGGCCCGGGCGTACGGCGGCCGGCGGGACGCGCTGATCGCCGCCCTGGCCGCCCGCGGGGTCCCGGCCCGCGGCCGCAGCGGAATGAACGTGTGGGTGCCGGTCCCGGACGAGACGGGGGCCGTGACCCGGCTGCTCCAGTCGGGCTGGGCGGTCGCCCCCGGCGCGCGGTTCCGCGTCGAGTCCCCGCCCGGCGTCCGGATCACCGTGTCCGCGCTGACGCCGGACGACATCGACGGGCTCGCGGACGCCGTCGCCGCCGCAGTACGCGTGAGCGGCGTACGCGGATACGTCTGACGCCCCCATGACGGGCGGCCGCCCCCTTGAGGGGAGCGGCCGTGAAGGGAGCGGTTGTGAGGAGAGCCGTCGCGCACCCGCCCAGGGTCCGCCGGCCCGCCTTCGGCCCCGCGCGGGTCAGGACCGGCGCCGCACCTGGGTCAGCGCCGCGCCGGCCAGGACGATCGCGGCGCCCACCGGCGTCGACCAGCTCAGCGGCTCGTCGAGCAGGGCGACGCCCGCCGCCGTGGCGATGACCGGGATGAAGTACGTGACCATCTGGGCCGTCGTCGGGCCGACCTCCGTTACCAGGCCGTACTGGATCAGCAGCGCCAGGCCCGTGCCCAGTGCTCCCAGAGCGGCCGTCGCGAGCAGCGGCAGCAGCGGGAAACGGGTCGGGAGCGTGGTGAACAGCGGTGTGACCACGGCGAGTTGCAGGGTCGCCAGGAACAGCTGCGCGCCCGTCATCGACAGAGCGGAGGAGCCGGTGCCCGCGAGCGTGCGGCGGAGGTAGATCCAGCCCACCGGGTAGCTGAGCGAGGCCAGCAGCGCCAGCGACGTGCCCCGCGCGTCCAGGCCGTGGAAGCCCTGCCAGGCGCCGAGCACGGTCAGCACGCCCAGGAACCCGAGGCCGAGCCCCGCGACCCGCAGCCGCGTAGGCCGGTCCTCCGAGAACGCGACGAGGGACAGGGCCATGCCCCACAGCGGCGAGGTCGCGTTGCAGATGCCGGCCAGCGTGGACGGGATCGTCAGCTCCGCATAGGCGAAGAGGGAGAACGGCACGGCGTTCAGCAGGAACGCCGACACGGTCAGATGCGCCCAGGTGCGCGCCCCGCGCGGGAGCCGCTCCCGCTTGACCGCCATCGCGACCGCCAGCACGGCCGTCCCGAACGCCAGCCGGCCGAAGGTGACCTGGAAGGGCGCGTAGCCGCCGGTGCCCACCTTGATGAGCAGGAAGCTGAAACCCCAGATCAGCGACAGCGCGCCGAAGCGCAGCCGCCAGTCGAGGGCGTGGCGCCGGTGGGCGGCGGGGGAAGGGGAGGTGACGGTGGGAGAGGGGGTGGATGCGGTCGCCGTGGTCATGACTCAACGATGCGGGAGACATCTTCGTAGCACAATCGAGAATTTTCGAGCAATACCTCGTAGCATCGCTTATATGTTGAACCTGGAGCGCCTGCGCACCCTCGACGCCCTCGCCCGGCACGGATCGGTCAGCGGCGCGGCCCTGGGCCTGCACATCACCACGTCGGCCGTCTCGCAGCAGATGGCGAAACTGGAGCGGGAGGTGGGCCAGCGGCTCCTCGCCAAGCACGGACGGGGAGTGCGGCTGACGGACGCGGGCCGGCTCCTCGCCGAGCACGCGTCCCGGATCCTGTCCCAGGTCGAGCTTGCCCAGGCCGATCTGGAGGCCCAGCGCGGCCAGGTGGCGGGCGAACTGCGGCTGTCGGCGTTCCCGACCGCCGCGCGCGGGCTGTTCCCCGGCGTGCTCGCCGAACTGCGCAAGGCGCACCCGGGGCTGAGGCTGCGCTCCTGCGAACTGGAGCCGGAGCGCGGCATCGCCGGCGTCGTGCGCGGCGACCTCGACCTCGCCGTCGTCCTGGACTGGTACAACAAGCCGATGCCGGTGCCGGACGGCCTGGTCAAGGCGCCGATCCTCGACGATCCCGCCGACGTCGCGATGCCGGCCGGACACCCCCTCGCCCACCGGGACGAGGTGGACCTCGCGGAGTTCGCCGAGGACGAGTGGATCACCTGGGGCGAGGGCGAGTTCTGCCACGAGTGGCTCATGTTCACGCTGCGCTCGCGCGGCGTGGAGCCGATCGTCGGCCACCGGGCGGCCGAGACGCACACCCAGCTCGGCCTGGTCGCGGCCGGTCTCGGCGTCTGCATCGCCCCGCTGCTCGGACGGCACCCGGTGCCCGAAGGAGTCGTCACGGTGCCGCTGCGGCAGCGGGTGCGCCGTCATGTGTACGCGGTGTGGCGGGCGGACGCCGACCGCCGGCCCTCCATCCGCGCCGCCGTGGAGGCGCTCAAGACGGCGGGCGGCTCGCTGGGCCGCCCGGCGGACGGCCCGGCGGGGGAGCGGGCCGGCTGAGACGGGCCGCCGGGCGACCGGCGGCCAGGCGGCCGGCGCAACCGCGGGCCGGGGCGGGCCGCCGGGTCACACCCCGCCGAGCTTGCGGAAGTCCCAGGACACGACCTTCTCCGGCTTCAACCGCACCCAGGCGTGCCGCCCGTCGTGCGGCATCGCGTCGAGGCCGAAGTTCTTGCGGGCGAACAGGGTCTCCACCGCGTCGAGTTCGGCGCACAGCTCGCCGGTGCGCGGGCTCTCGCCGACGAACTCCACGGCGCCGGACAGCTCGACGCCGCGCAGGGAGTCGTACTCCTCGCCCGTGTCGATCACGATCGCGACCCGGGGATCACGGCGCAGATCGGCCCAGCGCTTGCTGCGCACGACCGAGTACAGCCAGATCGCGTTCCCGTCCCAGAGGAACCACAGGGCGCTGACGTGCGGGGCGCCGTCGGTGGAGACGGTCGCGACCCGGCAGGTGCGCTGGACGGTGAGGAACGCGTCCAGCTCGCCCGAGGTCATCATGATCTTCCGGCCCCGACGCTGAGTGGCGGTCATCCGGCCCCCTCGTTCTTCTCTTGTGTCGTCCTGTGCTGATGGTCCGGGACGCCGATTCCTGAGACTCCGTCAGAAAATGATGGGTCTTCTTCCTTCTCCGCGCAATGGCGGTTAGTGTCGCCCGCCCCACACCGACGTCAGGGGGACCCCATGCCGTCGCACGAACAGCTCGGCGCACTGCTCGACCCCGCCGGCACCGTCCTGATCACGGTGGAGTGCCAGCAGGGCGTCGTCGGCCCGGCCGCCGCCCTGCCGGAACTCGCCCGCGAGGCGAGGGAGTCCGGAGCCCTCGCCAACATCGCCCGGCTGGTGACGGCCGCCCGCGCGCGGGGCGTCCAGATCGTGCACGCCGTGGCGGAGCGCCGGCCCGACGGGCGGGGCGCCAACCGCAACGCCCGGTTGTTCCGCGCGGCCGAACGCCTTCCCGTCCAGCAGCTCGCCGGAACCGACGCGACCCGCGTCGCACCCCCGATCGAGGTCGCCGGACAGGATCTCGTCGTCCGGCGGCTGCACGGGCTGTCACCCGTCCAGGGCACCGACGTCGACGCCCTGCTGCGCAACCTCGGCTGCCGCACCCTGATCGTGACCGGGGTCTCCGCCAACATCGCGATCCCCAACACCGTCTTCGACGCCGTCAACCGGGGATACACGGTCGTCGTGCCCTCGGACGCCGTCGCCGGGGTGCCCGCCGAGTACACCGCCGCGATGATCCGCCACACCCTCGCGCTGGTCGCCACGGTCGCGACCACCGACGAGGTGCTGGACGGGCTCGGGACGGGCGCCCCGGCGGGGGTCAGGCGAGAGTGATCGAGTCCCCGCTGACCTTGATCGGAACCTCGGGCAGCGGCTTGCGCGCGGGACCGCTCTTCACACTGCCGTCCGTGATCGAGAAGTTGCTGTTGTGACAAGGGCAGTTGATCACGCCGTCGCTGATGGACTTCACCGCGCAGCCCGCGTGCGTGCACACGGCGGAGAACGCCTTGTACGTGCCCGCCGTCGGCTGGGTGACGACCACCTTCTCGGAGTCGAACACCTTGCCGCCGCCCTCGGGGATGTCGGCCGTCTTCGACAACGCCGCGCCCGCCGCCGCGTCGTCCCCGCCACCGCCGCCCGTGCTCGCGGCCGCCGTGCCGCCGGCGGCACCCGCGGCGCCGGACGGCGAGGAGCCCGACGAGTCGTCGTCGGACCCTCCGCACGCGGTCAGCGCCACGGAGAGCCCCGCGGCTCCGGCGGCCGCCACGACGGTACGGCGGGCGGGCCCCGACGCGGACTTGAACGATGCGCTGGTCATGCTGGGGGGTTCCCTTCCAGGGGGGAGTGTGGATCTGCCGTCAGGTACGGGCCGGGGGCACGCCGTGTTCAGCGCCTCCGCCGAGTTCGGGCAGTGTCGCGATGGTGACGGCTTCGACATGAGCACGGCGTAAGCCGCAGCTGTCGCCGAGCTGTCGGCCGCGCATCGCCCCAGGCCCGGCCACCTGCGGCGACGCTCAAGTAGCCTGGGGCGATGCTCAAGGAAGTCACCGCGACCCGGTACGTCACGCCCCTGCGCGAGGGCGGATCCCTGCCGGGGCTCGTCGAGGCGGACGACCTCAACCTGTACGTCCTGAAGTTCACCGGCGCCGGGCAGGGCCGCAAGACGCTCGTCGCGGAGGTGGTCTGCGGCGAGCTGGCCCGCCGGCTCGGTCTGCGGATGCCCCGGCTGGCCGCCGTGGAACTCGACGTCCTGCTGGGCCTCGGCGAACCCGAGAGCCAGGTGCAGGAGTTGCTCAAGGCGAGCGGCGGGACCAACCTCGGCATGGAGTTCCTCTCCGGCGCCCTCGGCTACGACCCGCTGGCCTTCCCGGTGAGCCCCGAGGAGGCCGGCCGGATCGTCTGGTTCGACGCGCTGGTCAACAACGTCGACCGCTCCTGGCGCAACCCCAACCTCCTGGTGCACCGGGGCGACCTGTGGCTCGTCGACCACGGCGCCACCATGACCTGGCAGCACAACTGGCCCACCGCCGAAGCCTCCGCGGCCCGCCCCTACGACGCCTCCGACCACGTCCTCGCCCCCTTCGGGCCGGACGTCGCGGCCGCGGCGGAGCGGCTGGCCCCGCTGGTCACCGCGGACCTGCTCGCCGAGGTCACCGCCGAGATCCCCGACGTCTGGCTGACGGACGAACCCGGCTTCGACACCCCGGACAGCCTCCGGCACGCCTACGCGGCGCCGCTCCTGGCACGCGCCGCCGTCATCCACGACCGCATCAAGGGGACCGAGTGAACGACCGCCACATCATCAGGCCGGGCCAGGGCGGCGACCGGGACGTCTTCGAGTACGCGCTGCTGCGCGTCGTCCCGCGCGTGGAGCGCGGCGAGTGCATCAACGCGGGCGTGCTGGTCTACTGCCGCGGCCGGGACTACGTCGGCGCCCGCACCCACCTGGACGAGGCGAGGCTGCTGGCACTGGACCCGCGCGCGGACGTGGCGGGGGTGCGGGCCGCCCTGCGGGCCGTCGAGGGCGTCTGCGCGGGCGGCGCCCTGGCCGGCCAGGCGGCGCACGACGACGCCGGACGGCGCTTCCGGTGGCTGATCGCGCCCCGCTCGACGATCGTCCAGCCGGGCCCCGTGCACACCGGACTCACCGCCGATCCGGCGGCCGAGACGGACCGGCTCCTCCAGTTGCTGGTGAGGTAATGGATCACACCGGCGCCGTGTGGCGTTGACACCGGGTGCCAGGGCTTCTAGCGTCACGTCTGCCGAAGGTACTAAGCGGTCGCTCACCAGTCGGGCGCACCGGCGCCGGCCGGGCGCACCGCCCGGGGCGGAACAGCGCCTGCGGGCGCATCAGGCTTTCTCAAGGGCGAGGAGAACCAGCAATGTCCACCACTGAGCAGCGGGTCGCCGTAGTCACGGGCGCGGCACGGGGCATCGGAGCGGCCACCGCCGTACGGCTGGCGGCCGAGGGCCGCGCCGTCGCGGTCGTCGACCTCGACGAGGCCGCCTGCAAGGACACCGTCGAGAAGATCACCGCGGCCGGCGGCAGGGCCGTCGCCATCGGCGCCGACGTCTCCGACGAGGCCCAGGTCGAGGCCGCGATCGCGCGGATCGTCGAGGAGCTCGGCGCGCCGACCATCCTCGTGAACAACGCCGGCGTGCTCCGCGACAACCTGCTGTTCAAGATGAGCGCCGCCGACTGGGACACCGTCCTGAACGTGCACCTGCGCGGCTCGTTCCTCATGACCAAGGCCGTCCAGAAGCACATGGTCGACGCCGGCTTCGGCCGCGTCGTCAACCTGTCCTCGTCCTCGGCGCTCGGCAACCGCGGCCAGGCCAACTACTCCGCCGCCAAGGCCGGTCTTCAGGGCTTCACCAAGACCCTGGCCATCGAGCTGGGCAAGTTCGGCATCACCGCCAACGCCGTGGCCCCCGGCTTCATCGCCACCGACATGACGGCCGCCACCGCCGCCCGCGTCGGCATGGGCTTCGAGGAGTTCAAGGCCGCTGCGGCCACCCAGATCCCGGTCGCGCGCGTCGGCGAGCCCGGCGACGTCGCCAACGCGATCGCCTTCTTCACGAACGAGGCCGCCGGCTTCGTCTCCGGCCAGGTGCTGTACGTCGCCGGCGGACCGCTCGACTAACCGCTGCCAAGGACCCTGGGGATCACGAACATGACTGAACTGCCCGCACTCTCCGGCAAGGTCGCCCTCGTCACCGGAGCCAGCCGGGGCATCGGCTACGGCGTCGCCGAGGCGCTCGTCGCCCGCGGCGACCGGGTCTGCATCACCGGCCGGGGCGAGGACGCCCTGAAGGAGGCCGTCGAGCGGCTCGGCGCCGACCGGGTGATCGCCGTCGCCGGCAAGGCGCACGACGAGGAGCACCAGGCCGCCGCCGTGGCCCGCACGATGGAGGCCTTCGGCCGCGTCGACTTCCTGGTCAACAACGCCGGCACGAACCCGGTGTTCGGCCCGATCGCCGACCTGGACCTCGACGTGGCCCGCAAGGTCTTCGAGACCAACGTGGTCTCCGCGCTCGGCTTCGCGCAGCGCACCTGGCACGCCTGGCAGAAGGAGAACGGCGGCGCGATCGTCAACATCGCCTCCGTCGCGGGGATTTCGGCCTCCCCCTTCATCGGCGCCTACGGCATCAGCAAGGCCGCGATGATCAACCTGACCGTGCAGCTGGCGCATGAGTACGCGCCGCGCGTGCGGGTCAACTCGATCGCCCCCGCCGTGGTGAAGACCAAGTTCGCCCAGGCCCTGTACGAGGGCCGCGAGGAGGAGGCGGCCGCGGCCTACCCGCTGGCCCGGCTGGGCGTGCCCTCCGACATCGGCGGCACGGCCGCGTTCCTCACCTCGGAACAGTCGGACTGGATCACCGGCCAGAACATCGTCGTCGACGGCGGAATCTTCCTCAACGCCGGCGTGGGCTGAGAACGCCCCGGACCGCACGCCGGTCCGGGAACCCCACGACGACCGCGTCCACGGGCGCCGTTTCCCCGACGGAAACGGTGCCCGTGTCGTCCTATAGCGGACATCTTCACCCCGAACACGGTGATGACAACGTCGTCATACCGAGAGTGATCAAGAACGCCGTACAGGCGCGGGTTCAGGCCGCCTGGCGCTGCGGTATGGTCTGCCAACCCTTGGCATGGCAGATCGAGGAGCGTGCGCGTGTTCAACCGGAACCGATCCTTGCAGCGAATGGCGGCGATCGTGTCCATATCCCTGGTGGCCGGGTGCAGCCTCCTGGGGGAGGAGAGCTCCGACGACGCCGGGCCGATCGTGGTGGGCACCACCAGTGCGCCCAGCACCTTGGATCCCGCGGCCGCCTGGGACGGCTCCTGGGAGCTGTTCCGCAACATCTACCAGACCCTGCTGAGCTACCCGTACGGCACGACGGCCCCGCAGCCGGACGCCGCCAAGTCCTGCGGGTTCACGGACGGCACCAGCCGCGTCTACCGGTGCGAACTGCGCGACGGGCTCAAGTTCTCCAACGGCGACGCGCTGGACGCCAAGGCCGTGAAGTACTCCATCGACCGGATCCGGACGATCAACGCCCCCACCGGCCCCAACGGCCTGCTCGGCAGCCTGGACAGCGTCGAGGCGAAGGGCGACCGCGAGGTGCTCTTCCGCCTGAACAAGGCCGACGCCACCTTCCCGTTCGTGCTCGCCACCCCCGGCATGTCGATCGTCGACCCCGACGACTACCCCGCGAGGTCCCTGCGCAAGGACGACGGGATCGTCGGCTCCGGGCCCTACCGGCTCCAGTCCTACGAGCAGGGCAAGCAGTCCGTCCTCGTGCGCAACGACACCTACAAGGGTCTCGCCGAGCGCCGGAACGACGCGGTGAACATCCGCTACTTCCAGGACTCGGGCGCCATGGTCAAGGCCCTGCGCGCCAAGGACATCGACATCACCTACCAGGGGCTCGCCGCCGACGACATCGTCGACCTGGAGAACAAGAACGCCGAGAACGAGGGCCTGCAACTCGTCGAGGGCGCGGCCACCAACATCAACTACCTGGTCTTCAACCCCAAGGACACCTGGTCGGACAAGCTGGCCGTGCGCCGGGCCGTCGCCCAGGTCATCGACCGGGCCGCCATCGCCCACAAGGTGTACAAGGACACCGTCGACCCCCTGTACTCCATGGTCCCGACCGGCCTGACCGGCCACACCACCGGCTTCTTCGACTCCTTCGGCGACCCCGACACCGCCAAGGCCCGCAAGATCCTCGCCGAGGGCGGCATCACGCAGACCGTGCCGCTCACCCTCTGGTACACCACCGACCGCTACGGCTCCGACACCGCGCTGGAGTTCAAGGAGATCAAGCGCCAGCTGGACGCGTCCGGCCTGTTCAAGGTCACCCTGAAGAGCCGCCCCTGGAACACCTACGTGGTCGGCTACCAGAACGGCGAGTACCCGGTGTTCGGGCGTGGCTGGGCCCCCGACTTCCCGGATCCCGACAACTTCATCGCCCCCTTCGTCGGCGAACAGAACGCGCTCGGCACGCCCTACCCGGAGAAGAAGATCACGCAGGTGCTGCTGCCCCACTCCCGCCGGGAGAGCGACCGCGCCGAGGTGTCGAAGGACTTCGAGGAGGCCCAGGAGATCCTCGTCCGCGACGCCCGGCTGCTGCCGCTGTGGCAGGGCAAGCAGTACATCGCCTCGTCCGAGGAGGTCTCGGGCGGAGAGCGGGCCCTCGACCCGTCGACGATCATGATGGTGTGGGAGCTCTCGCGGAAGACCAGCTGGTAGCGGCGGGCCGGTGCCCGGTGACGAGCCGGACACCGGGCCGGGCGGCGGGCGGCCGGACCGGCCGCGGGCCCGGTTGTCAGTGGCCGCCTGTAGGTTCTGTGGTCTGAAGCGACCGCACACCGAAGGACGTTGACGTGACCGACATCGCCATGCTGCCCGAGTCCTGGCGCGGGGTTCTGGGCGACGAACTGCAGCAGCCCTACTTCAAGGAGCTGACGGAGTTCGTCGAGGAGGAGCGGGCGAAAGGCCCCGTCTACCCTCCGCGCGAGGAGGTGTTCGCCGCGCTCGAGGCGACACCGTACGAGCGGGTGAAGGTCCTCGTCCTCGGACAGGACCCCTACCACGGCGAGGGCCAGGGACACGGTCTGTGCTTCTCGGTGCGGCCCGGCGTGAAGATCCCGCCGTCGCTGCGCAACATCTACAAGGAGCTGCACGCGGAGCTGGGCACGCCCGTCCCGGACAACGGCTACCTGATGCCGTGGGCGCAGCAGGGCGTCCTGCTGCTCAACGCGGTGCTCACGGTCCGCGCCGGGGAGGCCAACTCGCACAAGGGCAAGGGCTGGGAGAAGTTCACCGACGCGGTGATCCGCGCGGTGGCCGACCGGCCCGACCCGGCGGTCTTCGTGCTGTGGGGCAACTACGCGCAGAAGAAGCTGCCCCTCATCGACGAGACGCGGCACATCGTGGTCAAGGGCGCGCACCCCTCCCCGCTGTCGGCGAAGAAGTTCTTCGGCTCCCGCCCGTTCACCCAGATCGACGCGGCGGTGGCCCAGCAGGGCCACGAGCCCATCGACTGGACCATCCCGAACCTGGCCTGACACGGCCCGACGGGGGCCGCCCGCCGCCGGGCCGGTTCCCGTCCGGCCCGGCCCGGCGGCGCCTGACGGTGATCGTCCGCGCGGGCGGCTAGCGTCGTCGCAACGACGCAAGGAGGCCGAGGGTGGCGGAGCGACAGGGGCGCACGACGGCGGACACCCTGCCCACGCGGATCGGGCAGGTCGTGATGCTGCACCACGGGGGAGACCGCGAGGAGGCCCGCCGCCGCCTCCTCGGCCTGTGGACGGAGATCGGCGAGGAGGGCGACGCCCTGCACCGCTGCACCCTCGCCCACTACCTCGCCGACACCCACGACGACCCCTGCGACGAACTGGCCTGGGACCTGCGGGCGCTGACGGCGGCGCAGGAGCACGACGGCTCGGCGGACGGCCCGGCGGAGGGGCGCGGCCGGCCGGGGGAGGAGCCGGAGGGCGGGGCCCGCGGTCAGGGCTCCCCCGAGGCGAGGGCGCTCTTCCCCTCCCTCCACCTCAACCTGGCCGCCGACTACGTGAAGCTCGGCCGCCCCGACGCCGCCCGTTCCCATGTGCGCCGAGCCCGCCGGGCGGCCGCCGCTCTGGGCGACGACAGCTACGGGGACGGGGTGCGGGCCGCGATCAGCAGGATGGAGCTGCGTCTGGGGGAGGGGGAGTGGCGGGGGGAGAGATGAGAGCGGACGGCGCCGGTCCGCTCACCCCGGGCCGCCCGGACCGCGCTCACCGCCCGTAGGCCCGGCGGCAGAGCACCGCCTCCGGGCTGTCGCCCTGCCACCCGCCGTACTTCCTGCCGAGGGCGCACACGTCGGCCTTCCCGCGCACCGCGTCCTCCACGTCCTGGAGGTCCACGCGCGGCCGTGCGTGCGGTCGCGGCTGCTCGTGGGGCGGCCGGGCGGGCGGACGAGGACCGGACGACGGAGGCGGCCCGGCCGGCGGCTCCTCGGCGGGCCCCCGCCGCCGCTCCGTCCGCCGCCCTTCCGGTTCGCGGGACGGCTGCGCCATCTCCAGCGCCTCCCGGACCGGCGCCTGCACGATCTGCGTCCCGGCCCGCCCGTCCGGCCGCGGCACGGACGGCTCGGAGGGCGCCGCGGCGGGACCGGGCGCGGGCGGACGCTGGACGGTCACGCAGCCCGACAGGGCCGAGAGGGCCACGGTGACCAGGAGCGTCGCGGTAGTCGTCGTTCGATGCACCCGCGCCACTCTGGCGGGTCCGGCCGCCCGAGGGGCAGCACACGAGCGGAGGTTGCCCCGCACGGGTGATCCCGTACCCCGTACGAAGGGCGCGACGCCGCCCTCGCTGACGCCGCCACGGGCGTCAGCCCCCGGTGGCGCCGTCGATCCGCTCGCGGATCAGGTCGGCGTGGCCGTTGTGGCGGGCGTACTCCTCGATCATGTGCGTGTAGATCCAGCGCAGGCTGAACGGCTCGTCGGTGAACCTGCTCGGGCCGCGCGAGAAGTCGTCCAGGGCGAACCCGGCCGCGTACCGCCGGGCGGTCTCGATCTCGGCCTGCCACGTGGCGTGCGTCTCCGCCCAGGTGTCCGCGTCGGTGAGGTGGAACGCACCGTCCGGGTCCGCGTCGCCGTAGTGGATCGGCCCGGCCCCGTCGCCCGCGAGCACCCTGCGGAACCAGCTGCGTTCCACGTCCGCCATGTGCCGCACCAGCCCCATCAGGGACAGTT
Organism: Streptomyces sp. NPDC048481; assembly: GCF_043200075.1. Classification (NCBI taxonomy): domain Bacteria; kingdom Bacillati; phylum Actinomycetota; class Actinomycetes; order Kitasatosporales; family Streptomycetaceae; genus Streptomyces; species Streptomyces sp. NPDC048481. The sequence continues at coordinate 584,732 of NZ_JBICXC010000004.1, read as the reverse complement.
CGGACGGAGGTACCGAGGCGGTGCGCAACTGGGCGTCGGTGAGCCCCTCGCACTTGAGCGCCAGGGTCTGCCGGTGGTAGTCCAGCCAGCCTTCCAGCATCGTGCGTTCGTCGGCGTTCAGGGCCGGTACGGTGCGCGGTGTCGTCATCCCCGCATGGTGTCCCCCGGCCCGCTGCGCCCACCACGGGTTTTCCGCCGGCCACCGGCCGCCCCTCGCCCCGCCGGGGCGGGGCCGTATGCTGCCGGGCAGGCAGGCAAGCACTGAAGGAGCGCCCGTGAAGGTCGGCTGCGTCGGACTCGGCGACATCGCACAGAAGGCGTACCTGCCCGTGCTGGGCGCGCTGCCCGGGATCGAGCTGCACCTTCAGACCCGTACCCCCGCCACCCTCGACCGGGTCGCCGACGGCCTGCGGGTGCCCCGCGAGCAGCGCCACCGCGACCTCGACGCACTGCTCGCCGCCGGGATGGACGCCGTCTTCGTGCACGCCCCCACCGCCGTCCACCCCGAGATCGTCGGCCGGCTGCTGGAGGCGGGCGTACCGACGTACGTGGACAAGCCCCTGGCCTACGAACTCGCCGACTCCGAGCGGCTGGTGGCGCTCGCCGAGGCCCGCGACACGACGCTGGCCGTGGGCTTCAACCGGCGGCTCGCGCCCGGCTACGCGCAGTGCGCCGACCATCCCCGCGAACTGATCCTCCTCCAGAAGAACCGGGTCGGCCTGCCCGAGGAACCGCGCGCGATGATCCTCGACGACTTCATCCACGTCGTCGACACCCTGCGCTTCCTGGCGCCCGGTCCGGTCGACGACGTGACCGTCCGCGCCCGCGTGGTGGAGGGTCTGCTGCATCACGTCGTCCTCCAGCTCTCCGGCGACGGCTTCACCGCCCTCGGCGTGATGAACCGGCTCAGCGGTTCCAACGAGGAGATCCTGGAGGTGTCCGGGCAGGACACCAAGCGCCAGGTGATCAACCTGTCCGACGTCGTCGACCACAAGGGGCAGCCGACGGTGCGGCGGCGCGGCGACTGGGTGCCCGTGGCCCGCCAGCGCGGCATCGAGCAGGCGGTCGTCGGCTTCCTCGACGCGGTGCGCGCGGGAAAGGTGCTCAGCGCCCGGGACGCGCTGGCCACTCACGAACTGTGCGAGCGGGTGGTCCGAGCGGTGCTGGAACGGTCCGCCGCAGCCTGACCGCCCGCACGCCCTCGGTGAGGCCCAGGGCCACGAGCACCAGCAGCGCCCCGTGGACGGCCCAGTCGCCGTAGCGGACGTACAGGGTGACGCCGTCGGCGAGCGGCACGTCGTACACCGCGGCCGTGCTCGCGTCCGGACCCAGCCACGGGCCGAGCCGCCGGCCGCTCGCGTCGTACACGGCCGAGTCGCCGGTCAGCGTGGCGTGGACGAAGGGCCGGCCGGTCTCCGCGGCGCGCAGGGCGCCCAGCGAGGCGTGCTGCGCGGGCGCCCAGCTCCGCTGGAACGACGACGTCGACGACTGACCGACCAGCAGGTCCGCGCCGTCCTCGGCGAGATGCCGGCTCATGTCCGGGAACGCCGTCTCGAAGCACACCGCCGGCCCGACGCGCACACCGTGACCGGCGTCCATCAGGACCTGTCCGGCGCCGCGCCGCCGGTCCTCACCGGCCGCCCTGCCGACCGAGGTGGCCCAGCCCAGCAGCGAACGGGCCGGTATGTACTCGCCGAACGGCACCAGCCGCATCTTGTCGTACCGGTCGCCGGTCGGGCCGTCCGCGCCGACGAGGATCGAGCTCTTGTAGATGCCCGACCGGTCGGAGCGGCGGGCGTCGACGTTGACGAGGACGTCGGCGCCGGTGGCCCGCGCCAGCGCGGCGACCCGCCGGGCCAGGTCGGGGCGCTCGGCGAGGTCGTAGCCGACGCTGCTCTCGCCCCAGACGATCAGATCGACGTCCTGCCCGGCCAGACGGCGCGTCAACTCCTCCTCGCGGTCGAAGCGCAGGTCGGGCCCGTCGATGACGCCCGGCTGGACGACGGCGACCCGGGTGTCCCCGTCGGCGTCGGGACGCGGCGCCCACGCCCACGCGGCGGAGGCCGTGGCGGCGGTGACGACCAGCCCGGCGACGGCCGGCGTCCGGGAGGCGGGGAGCGCCACGAGGACGGCGGCCGCCACGTTGACCGCGACCACCAGGAAGCTCAGCAGCCACACCCCGCCGACGGAGGCGAGCCGCAGAGCGGGCTCCACCTGCCACTGGCTCGCCCCCAGCACGCCCCACGGCCCGCCCAGCCCCTGCCATGACCGGACCAGCTCGACGGCCAGCCAGGCCGAGGGAAGCACCGGCAGCGCGGCGAGCACCCGCCCGCGCGTGGGGGCCTCGGCCTCGGCGAGGAACCGGCGCACCAGCCACGCCCACGGCGCCCACAGCCCGCCGAGCAGCGCGGCCAGAACGACGGTGAACACGTGCAGGTCCGGCAGCAGCCAGTGGTGCATCGCCAGCATGAAGCCGAACCCGCCGCCCCAGCCGTCGTACGCCGCCCGCCGCCCCGTGGGCGCGGAGCGTGCCAGCAGGATCCACGGCACGAGCGCCCCGTAGGCCCACCACCACAGGGCGGGCTCCGGGAAGGCGAGCACCGGCAGGGCGCCCGCGAGGGCGGCGACGGCCGTACGTCGCCAGGGGGAGGTGAGCCAGCGGCCGCATCTGTTCATACGACACCTCCCTACCCGGGTTGGGTCGCTTCAGTGTGCGCCTCGGGGACGATCTCCGACAGGGCGTGCGCGCAGCCCCCTCCCGAGCGGCGCACCATCGGTCCGCAAGCCGCGCCTGGTCGGTACTCGGCCACTGAACACCGCCGCCCGCGCGCGGTGAGCCGCGGTGTGCGGCGCGCCGGGACCCGCCGTGCGTCCGGGTCCCGCCGTGCGTCCGGGTCCCGCCGTGCGTCGGGCCCCGCCCTGCGTTCGGTGCCGTCGTTCACCTGCGTGCGCCGGCGGGCGGGGGCCTGGCCGCCGTCAACGGGCTTCGGTCGCGGGCACTTGTGGTCGGCTCGGCGGTGTCATCCGGGGAGCCGCCGCCACTTCTCCTGTACGACCACCTCGCGCACCCGCCAGCCCTCGGGCGTGCGCAGCAGCGCGAAGACGTACCGGCCGCCGCAGACGAAGTCGGGCGCCTCGGCCGGCGCTCCCGCGCGCCCGTCGGCGAGGCGCATGGGATTGACGTAGTCGGCCTGCACCTGTGCCGTGTCGCCGGTGTCCTGGTCCAGGACGCCGAACCGCACCCGGCGGTTGACGATGAGGTGCTGCCGCATCGCGAACGCCTTCATCGTGTCGGCGAGCCAGGACGCGACGTTCCCCGCCTCGCCCTCGATGCCCCCGGCCGACCGGTAGTCCGCGCGTCCGTCGGCCGTGAACAGTTGCCGGTACGCCGTCCAGTCGCCGTCGTCCACCGCCACGGCGTAGTCGGTGATCAGTCCGTCGACGGCCAGCCGGTCCATCACGGCGGCGAGCTCCACACGCTGCGTCATGGCCCGAGTGTTGGGCATGGCGGGTGCACAGCCAAGGTCCGTGCCGCGATCGGCGTACGGGACGGCGCGATCGGCGCGGCTTCAGGCCGCCGCGACCACCTCGCCGCGGATCGCCGCGGCCCACTCCACGACCAGCAGTTCGTACTCGGCCCGCTCCTGGGCCGACAGCGACCCGCCCGCGCGCGCCCAGAGGGCGCGGATCCGCTCGTTCAACTCGGCGGCGGACCGCACGGAACCAGAGGCGACAGAGTGGGGGGACATGCGACAAGCGTAGGCGCATCCACTGACACTGCGCTACCGGACGGCTACGCGCCAGGATATGGGCTTGGTCACGGCCGATCGATCAGCCGGACGGCCGGACGATCAACTGTGCTTCCCCGGCGGAGGGTTGGGCCGGCCGGTGGGGCGCGGCGCGCGGGCGTTGCGGAGCACGGGCCGGCGGACCGCGGGGCCGGGGAGCGGCGGGGTCAGCCCGCGGACTCCGCCGCGTGCGGGCTCAGTGCGCCGGTCGTGACGAGGACGATGATCACGATGCCGAGGACGACGCGGTAGTAGACGAAGGGCATGAAGGACTTGGTGCTGATGAACTTCATGAACCAGGCGATGACCGCGTAGCCCGACGCGAAGGCGATCGCCGTGGCGAACAGCGTCGGCCCCCAGGCCACATGGCCGCCCTCCAGCGCGTCCTTCGTCTCGAAGACCCCGGAGGCCAGCACCGCCGGGATGGCGAGCAGGAACGAGTAACGGGCCGCGGCCTCGCGCTTGTAGCCCATGAACAGGCCGCCGCTGATGGTCGCGCCGGAGCGCGAGACGCCGGGGACGAGGGCACAGGCCTGGCACAGACCGAAGATGAGGCCGTCCTTGACGCCCAGGTTCTCCAGGGTCTTGCGCTGCTTGGGCGCGCGGTGCTTGCCGCCCGTCTCGTCGCGGGCCGCGAGCCGGTCGGCGATGCCGATCACGACGCCGACCACGACGAGCATCGTGGCCGTGATGCGCAGGTCGCGGAAGGGGCCCTCGATCTGGTCCTTGAGCGTGACGCCCAGCACGCCGATGGGGATCGAGCCGACGATCACCAGCCAGCCCATCTGGGCGTCGTGGTCCCCGCGCATCGTCTTGTCGAACAGCGACCGGCTCCACGCGGCGATGATCCGCCCGATGTCCTTGCGGAAGTAGATCAGTACGGCCGCCTCCGTGCCGATCTGGGTGATCGCCGTGAAGGCGGCGCCGGGGTCCTCCCAGCCGGAGAACGCGGCGGTCAGCCGCAGGTGCGCGCTGGAGGAGACGGGGAGGAACTCGGTCAGCCCCTGGACGAGTCCGAGGATGAGGGATTCAAACCAAGACATGAGGTTACGGAGTCCAAGTGCCGATCGGAGAGGGGCGGCGGCGACGGCAGACGGCCGCGCCCGAAGATCAAGGGTGTGCAAAGGAAGGGTAGCGGTCCCGTAAGGCGGGTACCGCACAGGGGTTTGAGGAGCGGTGCCCGGCCGCGCTCGCGCAAGGGGCACCGGCAAGCGTGCGCGAGGCTGACCGGCGGTGTTGCCGGGCCGGCCGGGCCGCAGGTCCCGGCGCACGGACGGTTGACCGGCCGCCCGGCCGCCGCATACGTTGCTGCCGACGGGAAAGCGCTTGCTGCGCACAGACGCCGCCGGTGCACGCGTACCGCCGCCGCACGGCTGCCGCCGGTGCCCGGGCGCCTCCCGCGCGCTTGCCGGACCCGCCAGGTCCACGGCCGTACGTCGGAGGAGTGCTGATCACGCCCATGTCCCCCACCACTCCGCCGCCCGGTCCGCTGGACGGCCGGCGCATCCGGGCCGCCGTCGTCGGCGCCGGCGCGATCGCCCGCGACTCGCATCTGCCCGCCTTCCAGCAGCTCGCCGCGGAAGGCGAGACCGAGGTCGTGGCAGCCGTTGACATCGATGCCAACGCCGTGCGGGCGTTCTGCGCGGAGGGCGGCGTGCCGCACGCCTACACCGACCTGGACCGGATGCTGGCCGAGCAGCGGCCCGATCTGGTGACCATCTGCACCCCGCCCACCCTGCACCGCGAGCAGAGCGTGGCCGCGCTGCGGGCCGGCGCCTGGGTGTGGTGCGAGAAGCCGCCCGTGCCGACCCTGGCCGACTACGACGCGGTGGCGGCCGAGGAGGGGGATCCGGGAGGCCCGTACGCCTCGATCGTCTTCCAGCACCGCTTCGGGTCGGGAGCCCGGCACGTGCGCCGGCTGCTCGGCGACGGAGCCCTCGGCCGGCCGCTCGTCGCCCACTGCCAGACCACCTGGTACCGCGACACCGCCTACTACGCCGTGCCCTGGCGCGGTCGCTGGCGCACCGAGGGCGGCGGCCCGGCGATGGGCCACGGCATCCACCAGATGGACCTGCTGCTCGACCTCCTCGGTCCGTGGAACGAGGTGCGGGCGATGGCCGGGCGGCTCGTGCACGAGGTGGAGACGGAGGACGTGTCCACCGCCCTGCTCCGCTTCGAGAGCGGCGCCCTGGCCACCGTCGTCAACAGCGTCCTGAGCCCCGACGAGGTCAGCCGCATCCGGATCGACTGCGAACGCGCCACCGTCGAGCTCACCCACCTGTACGGCCACTCCAACGCGGACTGGCGCCTCACCCCGGCCCCGGGCGTCCCGGCCGACGAGGCGGCGGGCTGGCGCGACTTCGGCGCGGACGTCCCGAGTTCGCACCTGGCCCAGCTGCGCGAGCTGGTCGCCTCCATGCGCGCCGGCAGGCGCCCGCGCAGCAGCGGCGCCGACGGCCGGACCAGTCTGGAGCTGGTCACCGCGCTGTACCGGTCGGCGTTCACGGACACGACCGTGCGGCGGGGCGAGATCGGTCCCGGCGACCCCTATTACACGGCGCTGCACGGCGGCGCCCCGGGATGGGCGCCGGCGGCGGCGCCCGCGGAGGTGCCCGCATGACCGCGGAGCTGCGGCTCGTGCACGTCCACGGCGACCGCGTCACGGTGACCGACCCCGGCACCGGCGTCGAACTGCTCTCCTACGTCTACCGGCCCGAGGCGGCCTGGGAAGCGCCCAAGCCGTACATCCACCCGCTGCGGACCCTCGCCGGGGACGTCGTCACCGACTACCGGCCCCACGACCACCGCTGGCACAAGGGGCTGTCCCTGACCGCCTCGCACCTGTCGGGCGCCAACCTGTGGGGCGGCAACTCCTACGTCCACGGCGAGGGTTACCTGGAACTGCCCGAGCGGGTCGGGTCGATGGCGCACGTCGGCTTCGACGAGGTCGCCGCGGGCGCGGGGCGGGCCGTCATCGCCGAACGGCTGACCTGGCATCCCGCCGGCGGCGAACTGTGGGCGGAGGAGGCGCGCCGCGTCGAGGTGCACGACGTGGAGCACGACTCCGGCTCCTGGGCGCTGACCTGGACCAGCGCCGTCACCAACCGCCGCGCCGAGCCGCTGCGTTTCGGGAGTCCGACCACCGCCGGGCGTGAGATGGCCGGTTACACGGGCCTGTTCTGGCGCGGCCCGCGCGCCTTCCGGGACGGCCGCATCATCGGACCCGAGGGCGAGGGGCCCGGCCTGATGGCCTCGCAGAGCCCGTGGCTCGCCCTCAGCGGGGAGCACGACGGCGCCGACGGCCACGCCACCGTCGTCTTCGAGCACGCCCCCGGGAACGACCACACCGGCGCGGGCGGGAGCCACCCCGCCCACTGGTTCGTGCGCAACGAGCCCTTCGCGGGCATCGCCCCGTCCTGGGCCTTCTTCGACGAGCTGGAGCTGGCGCCGGGTGCCACGCTCACCCGCGCCTACCGGGTGGTGGTGGCCGACGGCGCGTGGGAGCGCGAGGAGATCGCCAAGTACCTGCGCACGCACCCGTGGTGAGCACGTACGGGGGACTCCCCGGCGGGATCGCCGTCTCGCGCCTGCGCGTCTACGACTGGCCCGCCGCGGACGGTCTGCGCGGCGGAACACCCCATGTGCACCTGGTCTGTTCGGAGGGGTACGTCGTCACGGGTGGACGCGGGGCGGTGCACACCCTCACCCTCTCCGGCCACCGGGTGACGCCGCTGGCGCCCGGCGCCGTCGCCTGGTTCACCCCGGGCACGGTCCACCGCCTGGTCGACGAGGACGAGCTGCGCATCACCGTCCTCATGCAGAACGGCGGGCTGCCCGAGGCGGGGGACGCGGTGCTCACCCTGCCGCCGGAGCACCTCGCCTGCCCGGAGGCGTACGCCGCCGTGACCGCGATCCCCGCAGGCGCGCCGCCCGAGGAGCAGGCCCGGGCCGCCCGCGCGCGGCGCGACCTCGCGCTGGAGGGCTACCGGATGCTGCGCGAGGCGCCGGACCCCCGGGAGGCCCTGACCGCCTTCCACCGGGCCGCGGCGGCGCTCGTCCGGCCCCGGCTGGCCGAGTGGCGCGAACGCTGGGCGCACGGTGCGCGCGCGGCCGCCGAGGCCACGGGGGAACAGCTCGACCGGCTGGCCGAGGGGGACGTCTCCCATCTCGCCGCGGCCGCGGTGCGGGCCGAGGAGCCGTCCGCGCAGGGGAGATTCGGCATGTGCGGACGGCTGGACGTGTACGCCTGACGCCCGGGCGCAGGTAAGGCCGGGCCCGGGTCGTGCCCGCCGACGCAGCGGTCGCCGTCGTGCGCGCGGAATCGCGGCGGGCCGCTCCGTCGTCGCCTTCGCGCCGGGTGGGGCGGTGCGCGGGTGGCGGCCGAGGTCAGGCTGCGGCAGGGCCCGCCACCGTCCAGCCCGGCGTCTGCGGGTGGGCGCTCACGTCGTCGTGGCGCACCGCGTCGCCGCAGGACGAGCAGGTGACCACCGGCACCAGTTCGTTGCCGCAGACGTGCTCCAGCACCATCGGACGGTCGTCGCCCGGACGCAGGTGGCGGTCGCCCCACGCCATGAGCGTCATGAGGACCGGCTCCAGTTCCAGCCCGGCCCGCGTGGGCCGGTACTCGAAGCGCTGCGGCCGCTCGCTGTAGGCGGTCCTGGTCAGGATGCCCGCGTCGACCAGGCGGCGCAGCCGGGTGGCCAGCACGTCGCGCGGGGCGCCGGTGTTGCGCACCAGCTGGTCGAAGCGGCCGTTGCCCAGACACACCTCCCTCAGGACGAGCAGCGAGTACTTCTCGCCGACGAGGGCGAGGGCGTCCGCGATCGAGCAGGGGCGCGGGTTCTTGGGGGCGGCCATGAGTGCAAGTCTAGGGGAGGGTTGGAAAAACGAACCAAGTCAGTTGGATTTCCGAACTCGCGGGGTTATCGTGAGTCCGGATTTCCTACTCACTGGTAGCCGACCCGTCCGGACCGGCCGCACCGCCCGAACCTCCCGCACGTCCGGCCCGGCTGGACCGGCCGGGACCGGTGGGGGTCCGGCCCGCCCGTCGCACCGGACGGCCCCGTTCGTCTCCCGTCGCTCGTCATGGAGGCCCGCACATGCGTGACGCAGTCATCGTCGAAGCCGTACGCACTCCGCTCGGCAGGGGAAAGCCCAACGGCTCCCTCGCCCACGTCCACCCGGTCGAGCTCCTCGCCCACACCCTGCGCGCCCTCGTCGAGCGGTCCGGCGTCGACCCCGCGCTCATCGACGACGTGATCGGCGGCACGGTCGACCAGGTCGGCGAACAGGCCATGAACACCACCCGCTACGCGCTGCTCTCCGCCGGCTTCCCGGAGACGGTCCCTGCGACCACCGTCGACCGGCAGTGCGGTTCCTCCCAGCAGGCGGTGCACTTCGCCGCCCAAGGGGTGATGTCGGGCGCGTACGACCTCGTGGTGGCCTGCGGCGTCGAGTCGATGAGCCGGGTGCCGATGTGGTCCAACGTGCCGCCCGGCGCGGACCCCTTCGGGCCGGGCGTCGCCGAGCGCTACCCCGAGGGCCTCGTCCCGCAGGGCATCAGTTCCGAACTCATCGCCGCCAAGTGGTCGATCGCACGGGAGGAGATGGACGCCTTCGCGGTCTCCTCGCACCGCAAGGCCGCCGCCGCGTGGGAACAGGGGCTCTTCGACGCCGAGGTCGCCCCGCTGGACGGAGTCTCGCGCGACGAGTGCGTACGGCCCGGCAGCACCCCCGAGATCCTCGCCGGTCTCCGGCCCGCCTACTACGACCCGGCCTTCGCCGAGCGGTTCCCGCAGATCGAGTGGAACGTCACGGCCGGCAACGCCAGCCCCGTCAACGACGGCGCGTCCGCCGTGCTGATCACCTCGTCCGAGACCGCGGCCCGCCTCGGACTGCGCCCGCTCGCCCGCCTGCACAGCTTCGCCGTCACCGGCTCGGACCCGCTGCTCATGCTGACCGGCGTCATCCCGGCGACGGAGAAGGTGCTGCGCAGGGCCGGTCTGCGGCTCGACGACATCGACCTCTTCGAGGTCAACGAGGCCTTCTCCAGCGTCGTCCTGGCCTGGCGGCAGGAGACCGGGGCGGACCTCGCCAAGGTCAACGTGCACGGCGGCGCGATCGCGCTCGGGCACCCCCTCGGCGCGAGCGGCGCCCGCCTGACGACGACGCTGGTCCACGCGATGCGTGCCCGCGGCGCGCGGTACGCCGTGCAGACCATGTGCGAGGCGGGCGGGCTCGCCAACGCGATGGTCCTGGAGTCCGTGTAGCCGACGGGTGGCCGACTGCCGGAGCTTCCACGGCCTCCCCGCCGCCAGGGGGAGAGCCCTCGACGGCTACGGCCGGCGCAGGTGGTGGCGTTTGCGCCAGGCCACCGCCGCTCCGGCCAGCGCCGGAAGGGCGATGCAGAACATCGCGATCAGGAAGGCGGGCGAGGTCGGGGAGGAGGCACGGGCCCCGGCGACGACATAGGCGGCGGTGTTGGGGATCGAGCCCAGCGCCGTCGCCAGCAGGAAGGACGGCCAGGTCATGCGGGAGACCGCGGCGCAGTAGTTCGCGGCCCAGAACGGCACCCCCGGGAACAGCCGGGCCGCCAGCATGGAGCGCAGACCGTGCCGGCTGAGCTGGCCGTCCGCCGCCTTCAGGAGGCGGCCGCGCAGCAGGGGCCGCAGCGCCTCCTGACCCAGCACGCGCCCCAGTCCGAAGGAGATCCCCGCCCCCAGCACCGTGCCGGCCAGTGCCGCACCGACGCCCCACTGCGAGCCGAACAGCGCGCCGGCCGCGAGGTTCAGCAGCGGTCTCGGCACGAACGCCACCGTGCACAGCCCGTAGGCCACCGCGAAGAGCGCGGCCGCCGACGCGCCGCCCAACTGGGACGGCCAGCCGTCCGCGAGGAGCTTCTGCGGCTCGAAGAGCAGCACGCTCGCCGCAGCCGTGGCCAGCAGCACGACCAGCAGCGCCAGCCGTGCCCAGGGCGACAGCAGCACTCTGCCGCAGCGCGCGGCGAGGCCGCCGGGAACGGCGGCCGGGGCCGGTACGCCCGCGATGACGGAGGCGGCGACGGGCGTGATCACGGGCAGGGGGGCGGGCGCGAGCAGCGGAACGGCGAAGTCCGTGCCGGCGGCCCGGGGAGAGGCCGTGGCGGTGCCCCCAGAGCGGGTGGTGGCATCGAGCATCCCGCGACACTAACGGACGAACATGTGTGATCGCCGTATGGTTCGTCTCATGACCGTCACAGGCGAGGGCCCGGCCGGCGCGCCGCACAGCGCTCTCGCCGACACCGTGATGGAGCGGCTGACGGCCGCGTACGGCGGCGCGGCCGACCCCGTCCGGGCAGCCGCCATGCGCGCCTACATGAAGGACGTGGCCCCGTTCCTGGGCCTGCCCACCCCCGACCGCCGCGCCCTGTCCCGCACCGTCCTCGCCGGCACGCCCCGCCCCGCCGAGGCCGACTGCACGGCGATCGCGCTGCGCTGCTGGGCCCTGCCGCACCGCGAGTACCACTACTTCGCCGTGGACTACCTGCGCCGTCACGCGGGGAGCCTGTCGTCGGCGTTCCTGCCCGTGACCCGACGGCTCGTCACCACCGCCTCCTGGTGGGACACGGTCGACCTGCTCGCCGCGCACGTCGTCGGAGCCCTGGTCGCCGCCGATCCCCGCCTCACCGCCGACATGGACGAGTGGATCGCCGACGCGGACCTGTGGGTGGCCCGCACGGCCCTGCTGCACCAACTGCGCTACCGGGAACGCACCGACACGGAGCGGCTCTTCGCGTACTGCCTGCGCCAGTCCGGGCACCCGGACTTCTTCGTCCGCAAGGCCATCGGCTGGTGTCTGCGCGAGTACGCCAAGACCGACCCCGACGCCGTCCGCGCCTTCCTCGTGCGCGAACGCGGCCGGTTCGCGCCCCTGACGGTCCGTGAGGCCCTGAAGAACATCGGCGCCGCCCCCGAGCCGCTCTGACGGAGCGGGCGGGACGCGGGCCGGACGGGTGAGGCCGGACACCGGGCGCGAACCCGTCCGATCCGGCGAAAATCATTCGACACCTGACGAACCGTCGACGAGGATCGGCCTCATGTTCCGGCAGCCCCTCCCTCTCGCAGCGTCCGCGGTCGCGGACGCGCCGAAGGCTGCCGTCCCGTTCCTCGCGGCCACCGCCGGCGGCGCCCGAAGCTGACCCTCCCCGGACTGCCCGGCGGACCCCCCAGGGGGAGGGTCGGCCCGTTCCTCGGGGTCCCCCCTCTCCACGGCATCCCTCCACGGATCTGCCCACGGTTCTCTCCCGGGCCTCTCCATGGATCTCCCACGGACACGCTTCGAGGTACAGCCATGCCCAAGACCGCTTACGTGCGGACCAAGCCGCATCTCAACATCGGCACCATGGGTCACGTCGACCACGGCAAGACCACCCTGACCGCCGCCATCACCAAGGTCCTCGCCGACCGCGGAATGGGCGCCTTCGTGCCCTTCGACCACATCGACCGCGCCCCTGAGGAGATCGCGCGCGGGATCACCGTCGACATCGCCCACGTCGAGTACGAGACCGACACCCGGCACTACGCGCACGTCGACATGCCGGGCCACGCCGACTATGTCAAGAACATGGTCAGGGGCGCCGCGCAGCTCGACGGGGCGATCCTCGTCGTCTCCGCGCTCGACGGGATCATGCCGCAGACCGCCGAACACGTCCTGCTGGCCCGGCAGGTGGGGGTGGACCACATCGTGGTCGCGCTCAACAAGGCCGACGCGGGCGACGAGGAACTCGTCGACCTCGTCGAGCTGGAGGTCCGCGACCTGCTCACCGAGCACGGCTACGGCGGCGACACCGCGCCCGTGGTGCGGGTGTCGGGGCTGAGGGCCCTGCAGGGCGACCCCCGCTGGGCCCGCGCCGTCGAGGCCCTGCTCGACGCCGTGGACACCTACGTGCCCGTGCCCGAGCGCTACCTGGACGCCCCGTTCCTGCTTCCCGTGGAGAACGTGCTCACCATCACCGGCCGGGGGACCGTGGTCACCGGCGCCGTGGAGCGGGGCACCGTACGCGTGGGCGACCGGGTCGACGTGCTCGGCCCGGGCCTGGAGAGCGTCGTCACGGGCCTGGAGACCTTCGGCAGGCCCATGACGGAGGCCCAGGCCGGTGACAACGTGGCCCTGCTGCTGCGCGGCGTGCCGCGTGACGCCGTCCGCCGGGGGCACGTCGTGGCGGCACCCGGAAGCGTGACGCCGCGGCGGCGGTTCGAGGCGCGGGTGTACGTGCTGTCGACGCGGGAGGGCGGGCGTACGACGCCGGTCTCCACCGGATACCGGCCGCAGTTCCACATCCGCACCGCCGACGTCGCCGGGGACGTGGACCTGGGGGAGATCCCGCTCGCGCGGCCCGGGGACACCGTCGCGGTGACCGTCGAACTCGGCCGCGGCGTCGCGCTGGAACCGGGCCTCGGCTTCGCCGTCCGCGAGGGCGGGCGGACCGTCGCCGCGGGCACCGTGACGGCCGTCCTGTAGATCCGCGCCGACACGTGGGGGGGCGGGGCCGCGGCCCGGCGGACGGGCCGCGCCCGGCACAATGAGCAGGTGAACGACGAGCCCGTACCCGTCACCCGAGCCGTCGACCACGGCACCGCCAAGCTGATGCCCGACGTCGACCGGGACCGGGCGTGGCTGCTGACGGTCGACGGGGCGCCGCAGTCGTACGTCGACCTCGACGACCCCACGCACCTGGAGTTCGAGTACGCGCGCCGCCTCGGCCACGTCCTGGACGTCGTCGCCGAGCCGGGCCGGCCCCTGGACGTGCTGCACCTCGGCGGCGGCGCGCTCACCCTGCCCCGGTACGTGGCCGCGACCCGGCCGGGTTCCCGGCAGGACGTCGTCGAGTTCGACCGGGCCCTGCTGGACCTGGTCGTCGAGCACCTGCCCCTGCCGTCGCGGGCCGGCGTCGCACTGCACGCGGCCGACGCGCGGGCCTGGCTGGAGGCGGCCCCCGACGACTGCGCCGACGTCCTCGTCGCCGACGTCTTCGGCGGCTCCCGGGTCCCCGCCCCGCTGACCTCCCTCGCCTACGCGCGCGAGGCGGCCCGCGTCCTGCGCGGCGACGGGGTCTACCTGGCGAACCTCGCCGACGCGGCGCCGTTCGCCTTCCTCAGGTCCCAGCTCGCCAATCTGGCCGAGGTGTTCGGGGAACTGGTGCTGATCGCGGAGCCGGCGGTGCTGCGCGGGCGGCGCTTCGGCAACGCGGTGCTGGCCGCCGCGCACCGCCCGCTCGACCTGCCGGCCCTCGCCCGTCGCACGGCCTCGGACGCGTTCCCGGCCCGGGTGGAGCACGGGCCGGGCCTGCGCCGCCTCATCGGCGACGCGCGCCCGGTACGGGACGAGGAGGCCGTGCCGTCGCCCGAACCGCCCGAGGGCGCGTTCGGCATCGGCTGAACGGCCGACGAGCGGCCGGCCGCGGCTCGGCCCTAGTTGTGGGTGGGCGTGCCGTGCAGTCGGACGGTGCTGAGGATCTGCATGATCGTGGCCTTCGGCAGCTCGTCCTTCACGCCCTTGGCCCCGTACAGGTTCCAGGACACGTAGTCGCTGTTGCCGTTCTTGAAGCCGAAGGTGATCGCCTTGCCGTCGCTGTCGCACTTGCCCTTCTGGGGCGTGTTCGTCGACTGCGCCCAGGCGTAACTGCCCTTGATGCCGGAGGCCGTCGTGAAGGGCGTGGCCTTCTTGTCGAAGGTGAGGCTCTTCTTGTCGGGCTCGGTGTAGCCGCCGAACACCCACCACGCGGGCGTGTTGATCGCGATCTCGTCGGTGCTCTTGGCGCCCTCCGCGCCCTTGCTGCCGACCGTGGCCAGGGCGGTGTCCTCGACCTTGCCGTCCTTGTCGGAGTCCACCGAGCACCACTTCGACTTGTACTCGGCCGTGCCTCCCTGGAGGATCCGGTCGTAGCCGTCGGACTTCTTCTTGTCCTCCCACTCGAACCCCTGGCTGAGCCCCGGTGACTGCACCTCCCAGTCGCCCGGCACGTCGAAGGCGATGCCCCACTTGGGGTTCACGACGACCTTCCAGCCGGCGACGGTCGGCTTCTCCGTCTCGCCGCTGCGCGGGTTGTCGTCCGTCCCGGCCGAGGCGGACGCCGGCGCGGAGCCGGAGACCGAGGGGCTGGAACTGCCCTTGCTCACCGGGGCCGGATCGTCGTCGTCTCCGCCCAGCACCAGGAATCCGGTGACTCCGGCGGCCACGACGACGGCCGAGGCCGCGATGATCGCGACCAGCTTGGTCCGGTTGCCTCCGCCCCCGCCGCCGGGCGGCGGTGTGGGCGCGCCCCACATCGGCTGCGTCGCATACGGGTTGGGCTGCTGCTGGTAGCCGGGTTGCTGATACGGATTCGGCTGCTGGTATCCCGGCTGCTGGTACGGATTGTTCTGCGCCTGCGGGTTCTGCTCTCCCCCGGGCGGCTGCTGTCCTGGCCACATGGCCAGAAACCCTAGTGCCGTCCCGGACACGGTTCGGTCACCGCCCCTGGACAGGCATGTACCGAATCGGGACCGGGCGGCGGCGATCCGCGCACAGTGCCCCGGTACTTCCGGAATGCGGGCGTCCGGCGCCGGGTCGCCGCCCGCGTCGCCGGACGGGGCCGTGGGGGAGGGCGGGCGGCCGTGCGGCGAGTGTCACATCGGCTGGTCAGTTGAAGCTACTCACAGGTAACCTCACGGCATGAGCGCAGACCAGATGTCCATCGGCGAGATGCTCGCCGCCACGGTGCCCATGGCCAGGACCCTGAACCTCGAGTTCATCGAGGCCGGCCCGGAACGGGCCGTGGTCGCGCTGCCGGACCAGGGCGACTTCCACAACCACGTCGGCGGCCCGCACGCCGGGGCGATGTTCACGCTGGGCGAGTCCGCCAGCGGCGCGATCGTCCTCGCGGCCTTCGGCGACCAGCTCTCGCGGGCCGTCCCGCTGGCCGTCGGCGCGGAGATCGCCTACCGGAAGCTGGCGATGGGCGTCGTCACCGCCACCGCGACCCTGGGGCGACCGGCCGCAGAAGTCGTCGCCGAGCTCGACGCGGGGGAGCGCCCCGAGTTCCCGGTCGCCATCGAGATCCGCCGCGCCGACGGGGCCGTCACCGGCGAGATGACCGTGACGTGGACCCTGCGCCCCAACGGCTGACCGCGCGTCCCGTCCGCCCCGCCCACGCCTGACCCGGCCACGCGCCCCCGGCGGGCGCCTTCGGACGGCCGATGTCCCGGCGTGCCGGGGGGGAGAGTCGGCCGTCGTCCGGGTCGTCCGGGTCGTCCCGTCAGGCGGCCGGCCGCCTGTGCCGCTCCGCGCCGCCGCCCTCCAGGCCCGCCACGAAGTCCTTGAGCCAGGCGGTGAACTCCGGTCCCAGGTCGGGCCGGTCGCAGGCCAGGCGTACGACCGTGCGCAGGTAGTCGGCCTTGTCGCCGGTGTCGTACCGGCGACCCGAGAAGACCACCCCGCGCACTTCGCCCCGCGCCGCCAGAACCTGGAGCGCGTCGGTGAGCTGGATCTCGCCGCCGCGTCCCGGCCCGGTGCGCTCCAGGACGTCGAACACGTCCGGGTCGAGGACGTAACGGCCGATGACGGCGTACCGGCTCGGCGCGTCCTCGCGCGCGGGCTTCTCCACGAGCCCGGTGACCCGCACGACACCGTCCTCGCCGGACGGTTCCACGGCCGCGCAGCCGTAGAGGTGGACCTGCTCGGGCGCCACCTCCATCAGGGCGACCACGCTGCCGGCGTACCGGTCGCGGACGTCCAGCATCCGGCTCAGCAGTGTCTCGCGCGGGTCGATGAGATCGTCCCCGAGGAGGACGGCGAACGGCTGGTCGCCCACGTGGTTGCGGGCGCACAGCACCGCGTGCCCGAGGCCGAGCGGGTCGCCCTGCCGGATGTGGTGGATGTCGGCGAGCCGGGCGGGGTCGCGCACCGCGTCCAGCCGCACGGTGTCCCCCTTCGCGGCCAGCGCCTGCTCCAGCTCGAAGGCGTGGTCGAAGTGGTCCTCGATGGCCCGCTTGTGCCGGCCGGTCACCATCAGCACGTCGTCCAGACCGGCGGCGGCCGCCTCCTCGACGACGTACTGGATGGCCGGCTTGTCGACGACCGGCAGCATCTCCTTCGGGGTCGCCTTGGTGGCGGGCAGGAAACGGGTGCCGAGACCGGCGGCCGGAACGACCGCTTTGCGGACGCGGGATGCGGAGTGGAGGGCGCTCATGCGGACGATGCTGGCCCGCGCGGATGGGAGTACGCCGGGAGCCGCCTCGGAGCTTCCTGTGCGCCGCCGGACCGCCCGCGGTGGCCAATGGGCCGGCGCGTCGGGGGTGGGCCTCGCCGGTGCGGTGCGGGGCGGGCTGATTCCGGTCGGAGCGGGCGTCGCGGCAGGGGCCGAACTCGGAGATTCCGTGCGTCATCCGGCTTTCCGTATGGGTGAGTTGAGCGTGCCGGTCCGGGGCATTTTCGAATACGGGTGCGGCTACCGCCGGTAACTTATCTGAAATTCCCTCGCTTTGAACTTGGGTCACTCGAACTCCTTGTTTCCTGTCAGGAGCGTGTGCGAAGGTGAGCCTCCCCTTACGGATGGGTCCGATCGGGGCAACGTTCCTGGTCAGACCAAAGGTACGCACCAATCCGGCACCTGCTTTCCGACGACGTGTTTTCCGTGCCGTTCGTCGGCTTGGAAGGAAATGGTTCCGTGCAATCCCCCAACCCCCCACGCCCGCCCCACCCGCCCCGCCCCGGCTGGACTCCCGGGGATTCCGACCCCGAACTCGTCGCACGGCTCGCCGACCCCGACGGCCGCGCCGCTGCGATAGCGCTGCTCTTCGCCCGTCACTGGCGACCGGCCCACGACTACGCCACCGTCTGCCTGGCGGGCACCGAGGACACGGCGCGCCTCGTGGCCGCCGCCGCCTTCCACGACGTGCTCGGCCGGCTGGCCGACGGACGCACCGGCGGGGCCCTGCGTCCCCAACTCCTCGTCGCCGTACGGGAGACGGTGCGGGAATGGGCCGGCGAGGACAAGGTCGCGGACGTTCTGCCGGAACTGCGGAAAACCGTCGGCGGCCGCGGACTGCGCGCCGCGCGCCCGGTGACCGCCGAAAGGCGGCAACTGGCGGAAAGGTCTTTCCAGTTGCTGCCGTCCGCCTCGCAATGCCTTCTGTGGCACACCGAGGTGGAGGCGGAACCCATATCCGTACCGGCCGGTCTGTCGGGGGTGGACGGCATCGCCGCACCCGCCGCTCTGGAGCAGGCGAGGGAACAATTGAGGGCGGGTTGTGTACGCGCCCACCGGGAACTCGCGCCGACGAGCGAATGCCGCTTCTACAACCGTCTCCTCGACGTTCCCCTGCGGCGCGGGGGAACGCTGCTGCCCGACGTCCGCCGTCATCTCGCGCACTGCCGCTTCTGCCGCCACGCCGCCGAACAGCTCAGCCACTTCGACGGCGGACTGGACGTGCTGCTCGCCGAGACCGTGCTCGGCTGGGGCGCGCGCCGCTATCTCGACTCCCGGCCCGCGCGCACGTCCGCGGACCCCTCCGACGCACCGGTGCGTCCGGCCGGGGCGCTCCGGCCCGCCGGCGGCGGCCGGCACCGCACCACCTCCGCGGGTCTGCTCGACCTGCCGGGCAGGCGTCCCCG
The DNA here is from genome assembly GCF_043200075.1 of Streptomyces sp. NPDC048481. Taxonomy (NCBI): domain Bacteria; kingdom Bacillati; phylum Actinomycetota; class Actinomycetes; order Kitasatosporales; family Streptomycetaceae; genus Streptomyces; species Streptomyces sp. NPDC048481. The sequence goes on along the minus strand of NZ_JBICXC010000004.1, from coordinate 566,313 downwards.
GGCCGTGCTCGTCGGCGTGGGGCTGACCTCCCTGGCGCTGCTCGCGACCGTCTTCGCGGCCAAGGGCTGGTCGGACGACGGCGCACCCGCTCCCGGCGCGACCTGGGGCGCGCCCGTCGGCCGGACCAGCACCCCGGCCGACGGCGGGCAGCGGTTCCCCGGCGGCTCCCGCGACGCCCCGCCCTCCGGCTCCCCGTCGGCGGCCTCCGCCTCCCGCAACGTCGAGATCGCGCTCGGCGGTCTGAGGGGCCCGGACTCGACGCTCTGCCTCGACGCCTCGGGCGGCCGGGCCGAGGCCGGCGTGGGGCTCGTCCTGGCGGACTGCTCGGCGGCCGCCACCCAGCAGTGGACGTTCCAGCACGACGGGCTGCTGCGCAGCGCCGCCGATCCCACCCTCTGTCTGGCCGCCGACCCGGGCCGGCGCACGACCGCCCTGGCCCCGTGCCTGGTGCACGCGGGCGAGACGTTCTTCGATCTGACCGTCCGGGGCGAGCTGTTGCTGCGCCGCGACGACGAACTCACCGTCGCACGGGACGCCGAAGGGGCCGGGGCGTCGGTCGTCGTCGCCGGACGGGACGGCTCGGCCGGACAGCGGTGGGTCTTCGACACCGCCCGGACGGCGCCCGGCGCCCCCGGCCCGCAGGTGCGCAGGCCGGCGGACCCGCCGGCCGTGGACGCCCCGGACTCCTCCCGGTCCCCGGCCCGTCCGGCCGCCCCCGCGAGGCCCGGCGGCGGCCCGACCGCGGCGCCCGACGGCGTTCCCGCGCCCGGCGGGTCGGCTCCGTCCGGTCCGGGACTGCGGGCCGGGATCGCCCAGGTCGGCTGCTGCGACTCCCCGGCCGGCCCGGGTTCCCCGGCAGTGCCGGCCGAGCCCGCCGGGCCGGCCGCCGCCACCCTGGTGAACGCCCTGCCCGCGCCGGCCGCCGAAGCCGCCGAGGCCGTCACGACCGAGGTGTCCCGCGTGCTCGGCGGGATCGGCGGGGACGTGCGGACGGCGGGCGCTTCCCAGGGGCGTTGAACCGGCGACCGCCGTCAAGCCGAAGGAGGGGCCGCACGAGGGGATGGCCCCTCCTTCTTCCTTCACCCCAACCGTGGGTGGACGTCCGCCCTCCCGGCGCCGGTGGCCGTCCGTGCCCCGGTCGCCGGCACCGGAGGGCGGACCGGCTCGAGGCGACCCGGTAGGCTTCCCGGGAAGGGCGACAGGGCCGGGACGTCAAACGGGAGGAACCCGCGGTGCACGTGCAGGAATGGCTCGACACGGTGCCCGCTGCGGCCGTCTACGCCGTGGTCGCCCTGGTCATCGGCCTGGAGAGCCTCGGCATTCCGCTGCCCGGCGAGATCGTCCTCGTCTCGGCCGCGCTGCTGTCCTCCCAGAGCGGTGAGGTGAACCCGGTCGTGCTGGGCGCGTGCGCCACCGCCGGCGCCGTGATCGGCGACTCCATCGGATACGCCATCGGCCGCAAGGGCGGACGACCGCTGCTGGCCTGGCTGGGGGCGAAGTTCCCCCGCCACTTCAGCGAGGGCCACATCGCCACCGCCGAGCGCTCCTTCGAGAAGTGGGGCATGTGGGCCGTCTTCTTCGGCCGCTTCGTCGCCCTGCTGCGCATCTTCGCCGGACCGCTCGCGGGCGTCCTGCACATGCCGTACTGGAAGTTCCTCACGGCCAACCTGCTCGGCGGCATCGCCTGGGCGGGCGGCACGACGGCCGTCATCTACTACGTCGGCGTCGTGGCGGAGTCCTGGCTGAAGCGGTTCTCTTGGCTGGGCCTGGTGCTGGCGGTGCTCATCGGCCTCACGTCGATGCTCGTCATCAAGCGCAAGGCCAAGCGCGCCACGCAGGAGACCGCCGAAGCGGAGGCCGGGGCCGAGCCCGCGGTCGCCGCCGAGCAGTAGGCCGGGCGCCGCTCAGCGGGCGAGCGGCAACGGGCGCGGCGCCCCCGGACGGCGCCCGCGCCCCGGCGACGCCGGCCCCTACTCGTGGATCTCCCCGTGGGCCTTGGCCAGGTCCGCGTAGAGCGTGCCGTTCAACGTCACGCCCTGCCGCTCCTCCTCGCTCAGCTCCCGCTTCACCTTGGCCGGCACCCCGGCCACCAGTGATCCCGGCGGGACCCGCATCCCCTGCGGCACGAGCGCCTGTGCGGCGACGAGCGAACCGGCCCCGATGACGGCCCCGTTGAGCACCGTCGCCCCCATGCCGACGAGGCAGTCGTCGCCCACGGTCGCGCCGTGCACCACGGCGTTGTGACCGACCGAGACCCGCTCGCCGATCGTCACCGGGAACCCGGGGTCGGCATGCAGCGTCACGTTGTCCTGGATGTTGGCGTCCGCGCGGACGGTGATCCGTTCCACGTCCCCGCGCACGACCGCCCCGTACCAGACACTGGCCCCCGCCTCCAGGGTGACGTCCCCGATCACCGAGGCGGTCGGCGCCACGAACGCCTCCTCGTGGACCTGGGGTTCCCTGCCGCCGATGCCCACGATCAGCGCCCTGTGCGTCATCACCGTCTCCTCGCGCCCGACCCGCCACGAACTTCCACGACCCGACCCGCCCGCGCGCGGGTCCGTCGATGTCCGGCCGGTTCCGTCGGTTCCGTCGGTTCCGTCGTTTCCCCGCACCGTACGCCACCGGGTGGGGCGAAGATCACAGGCCCTTCGGCCGTCGGCCGCAGTGCGCGCTGAGTACGGTGAGCGGGTGCCGAAGCGCAAGAACACGTTCTCATCATGGCGGCGCCGACAGGTGCAGCGCGCCGTCCACGCGGGCTGGTCCTGGGTGCAGCGCACGGCCTCCGTCACCGCCGAGCGGCCGGGGCGCCTGCGCTTCGGCTCGATCGGCGTCGGTACCCGGCTCGCCTTCCCCCTCGGCACGGTCTTCGGGGAGCCCTGGATCCACCTCGGCGCGCACTGCATCGTCGGCGAGCAGGTGACGCTGACCGCGGGTCTGATGCCCGACCTCGACCTCGGCCCGGACCCGATCCTGCGCCTCGGCGACGGCGTGGTCCTCGGCCGCGGCAGCCATGTCATCGCCGACACGACCGTCACCATCGGCAGCGACTGCTACTTCGGCCCGTACGTGTACGTCACCTCCACCAACCACTCCTACGACGATCCGCACGAGCCGATCGGCAAGCAGTGGCCCCGCATGGAGCCCGTGGAGATCGGTCCGGGGTGCTGGATCGGCACGGGCGCTGTGATCCTGCCGGGAGCGCGCATCGGGCGGAACGTCGTCGTCGCGGCCGGCGCGGTCGTGCGCGGGACCGTGCCCGACCACGCCGTCGTCGCGGGGGCCCCCGCCAGGGTCGTCCGGCGCTGGACGCCCGCCGACGGCTGGCAGCCGCCGCTGCGCAGCCCCGCCCCGGTGCCGATACCGGACGACGTGACGCCCGGCCAGCTGGTCGCGCTCTCGGAGCTGGACGAGGAGACCGTGGCGAAGCTGGCCCGGCTGGAGCCCGGCAGCTGATCCGGGGGCCGGAGCGCGGCTCCCCGGCGGGCATGCCGGCCGCGGTGGCGTGCGGCGGGCGGCCCCCGGGCGGGACAACCCGGCTAGCCGGTGGCCAGCAGCAGGGTGCCGAGCAGGGCCAGTCCCGCGCCCGCCGCCTGGACCGCGCGCAGCCGTTCGCGCAGGAAACCGCGCGCCGCCAGAGCCGTCACCACCGGATACAGCGAGGCCAGCACGGCGGCCACCGTGACCGGCCCGTGCTGGGCGGCGACGGCGTAGGTGCCGTTCGCGGCGACGTCGGCGAGACCGACCAGCCCGTACGCGGGCAGCGAGGCCAGGGGCAGACCGCCCTCCGGCAGCGCGGGCGCCCCGCGCCGGACGGCGACGTACAGCGCGGCGCCGCCTGCCGCCACGTTGGTCACGCGCTGCACGAACAGGGCGAGGAACAGCCCGGTGACGGTCGTGGAGGCCTCGGTGATCAGCACGAACACCGTGCCGAAGCCGAGCGCCGCGACCAGCGTGAGCAGCACGGCCCGCCGCTGCACCGGCGCGCCCCGCAGCTGCGGACCGCCCGCGAGGACGACCCCGACGACGGCGACCGCGATGCCCGCGACCTGGACGAGGCCCGGCCGTTCGCCGAGGACCAGCCCGACCGAGACCGGCACGGCGACGCCGAGCGCGGCGAGCGGGGACACGACCCCCATGGGACCGAGCGCGAGCGCCTTGTAGAAGGAGAGCAGGGCGACCGGCCCGACCAGCCCGGCGGCGACCGCGAACCACAGCCTCGGGCCGGCCTCGCTCCAGCCGCCGGTGACGACCACGACGCCGCCGAGGACCAGGGCCGCGATCGACTGCGAGACGACCACCACGGTGAGGGCCGGGGCGCGCCGGGTCAGCAGACCGCCGCCGAAGTCGGCCAGGCCCCACAGGAGGCTGGTGGCCAGGGCGAAGAGTGCTGTCACGGGTCCCTCGCAGTACAGTTCGGTGCACGATCGGGTGCACCACACCGTAGTTCAGGAAAGTGAACTCTGTCATCCATCATGTTGGACTCCGGGTTCCTGGCGGAACCGGATGGAAAAGGGCGGAACAGGAAGCCACGTGTCGGACCTCGACCTGCTGACCCAGTCCCTGGCGCGCAACGTCAAACGGTGGCGCACCGAGCGCGGCTTCACCCTCGACGCGCTCGCGGCGCGCGCCGGGGTCAGCCGCGGCATGCTGATCCAGATCGAGCAGGCCCGCACCAATCCCAGCCTCGGCACGGTCGTCAAGATCGGCGACGCGCTCGGCGTCAGCATCACCACCCTGCTCGACTACGAGCGCGGCCCGAAGGTCCGCATCGTCCCCGCCGACCAGGCGGTGCGGCTGTGGCACACCGACGCGGGCAGCTACAGCAGGCTCCTCGCGGGGGCGGAGGCGCCGGGTCCGCTGGAGATGTGGGACTGGCTGCTGATGCCCGGGGAAAGCAGCGGTTCGGACCCGCATCCGCTCGGCACCGTCGAGATCGCCCATGTCACCGCCGGCGAGCTGACCCTCACCGTCGACGGCACCGAGCATCACGTCCCGGCCGGCGCGAGCGTCACGTTCGAGGCCAACGCCGCGCACCGGTACGCCAATCTGGGCGAGACCCCCATGCGGATGGTCCTGACGGTCTCGGTGCCGCCGCCGGCGCCCGCCCCGCACTAGACGCCCGAGCGTTCACCCTCGCGTCCGCGCGGCCGGCTCTCCTGGGCGCGCGTCCGCCTGCCGTCCCCGCGTCCGCGCCGGGCCGTGGTGGGCGAGGAGGAGGTGTGGGTCGCCCTCGCCCGGCGCCGGCGCCGGGTCCGCGTGGACCAGTGCGGCCGTCAGGCGCGGCACGGCGTGCAGAAGCGCGTGCTCGGCCGCGACGGCGATCCCGTGCGCCTGACGCACCGTCGCCTCCCCGTCGACGACGACCGCAACCTCGGCCCGCAACCGGTGCCCGATCCAGCGCAGCCGCAACTCGCCCACTCCGCGCACCCCTTCGACCTCCCGCACCGCACGCTCGGCCCGGTCCACCAGGGCGGGGTCGACGGCGTCCAGCACCCGCCGGAACACCTCCCGCGCCGCGTCCCGCAGCACCAGCGCGATCAGCGCGGTGATCGCCAGCCCCACGACGGGGTCCGCGAGTCGCCATCCCAGTGCCGATCCGCCCGCGCCCAGCAGCACCGCCAGCGAGGTGAACCCGTCGGTGCGCGCGTGCAGCCCGTCCGCGAGCAGTGCGGCCGAACCGATCGAACGGCCCACCCGGATCCGGTGCCGTGCGACCCACTCGTTGCCCGCGAAGCCCACCAGCGCCGCCACGGCGACGGCGCCGACATGGTCGACGGGGCGCGGATGCAGCAGCCGTGCGACGGCCGCCCACCCCGCGAAGAGCGCCGACGCCGCGATCGTCAGCACGATCACCAGCCCGGCGAGGTCCTCGGCACGGCCGAAGCCGTAGGTGAAGCGGCGGGTGGCCGCCCGGCGGCCCAGCACGAAGGCGATCCCGAGCGGCACGGCCGTCAGCGCGTCCGCCGCGTTGTGCACCGTGTCGCCGAGCAGCGCCACCGACCCGGACAGCACGACCACCACCGCCTGCGCGACGGCCGTCGCCCCCAGCACCGCCAGCGACACCCACAGCGCGCGCATGCCACGGGCCGACGACTCCAGGGCCGCGTCCAGCTTGTCGGCGCTCTCGTGGGAGTGCGGGGTGAGCACGTGGGCGAGGCGGTGGCGCAGACCGCCGGGGGAGAGGGGGGAACGCGGGTGCGGGTGCGGGTGCGGATGCGGATGCGAGGGGTCGGGACGGTCGTGCGCGGGGGCGTCCGCCGGGGTGCCGCCGTGCCCTCCCGCGTGCGCGTGGCCGTACGCGTGCGGGCGCCCGGGATCGGGCGGGCCCGGATGCCCGTACGCGTGCGTGTGCCCGTGGCCGGGCGGGCTCGTGCGGTCGTGTCCCGGTGCGTGGTCGTGCCGGTCGCCCACGTCGGTCCCCTTCCGTGCGCGCAGGTGGACGCGGCCGCGCCCGGACGGCCATTATGTGCATATGAGCGCACGCATGCACCTCTCAACTGCGCACCATGCGCATCCGCGCACGCCCGGCGAGGAGCAGTTCGCGCTCGCCGCCGAGCTGCTCGCCCTGCTCGGCGACCGCACCCGGCTCACCCTGCTGCACGCTCTCGCCTCCGGTGAGGCCGACGTGAGCACCCTGACCGAGCGCTGCGAAGCGGCACGCCCGGCGGTCAGCCAGCATCTCGCGCGGCTGCGGCTGGCCGGGCTGGTGAACACCCGCAAGGAGGGCCGCCGGGTGATCTACTCGCTCTCCGACGGCCATCTGCGCCGCCTCGTCGACGAGGCGCTGAACGTGGCGGACCACCGGCTCGCCGACCGCCCGGCGCACGACTGACCTGCTGCACGCGTGCGCGGCGTGCGGCGGGGCCGGGGTGGTCGCGCGTCAGTAGCGTTCAGCGGCGCCGAGGTACTGCTCCGCGAACGCGGCCGCGGCGGCCGGGGACGTGAACAGGCGGCGCAGCCGGGCGAACGTCGTGCCCGCGCGGAACGGGTCCGCGGCCGCGCTCCCGTGGAAGACCTCGGACAGCCACTGCGAGAACTCCTGGTAGTCCCACACCCGGCGCAGACAGGCCTCCGAGTAGCCGTCCAGGCCGCTCCCGTCGCCGTGCTCCAGACGGGCGACGAGGGCGTCGCCCAGCAGGAACGCGTCGTGCAGGGCGAGGTTCATGCCCTTCGCCGCTATGGGCGCCACGAGGTGGGCCGAGTCGCCGGCCAGGAAGAGCCTTCCGTAGGTCATCGGCTCGACCACGTAGTCGTGCAGGTCGAGCACGCGCTTCTCGATCAGGGGGCCCTCCGTGAGCGGAGGCGCGTCCGCCGCCTCCAGCCGTCGGCGCAGCTCGGACCAGACCCGGTCGTGGGGCCAGTCGTCCGGGTCGTCACCGGGCGGGCACTGGAGGTAGTAGCGGGTGACCTCGGGGCTGCGGGCCATGTGCCCGGCGAACCCGTCCGGATGGACGCCGAACAGCACGCAGTCGCCGGAGGGCGGGGCCTCGGCGAGCAGCGCCAGCCAGCCTATGCCGTAGTCGTGACGGGCGATCCGTGCCTGTCCGGGTGGCAGCGCGGCCCGCGACGCACCGCGCGGGCCGTCCGCGCCGACGACGAAGTCGCAGGTCAGCGAGTGCCGTTGGCCCGTCTCGGGGCAGGTGTACGTGACGGACGGGCGAGCGGTCTCGAGGTCGTGCAGGGCGACGTCGCGCACCGAGAAGCGGGCGTCGCCCCCGCGCACGTCGACGTACTCGCGGACCAGGTCCGTGACGAGCAGCGGCTGCGGGTACACCCAGTGATGACGGCCCGTCAGTTCCGTGTAGGGGAAGCGGTACCGCTCGCCGCCGAAGCGGAACTCGCACGACGAGTGCCGCTCGGCGCGTTCGGAGAGGTCGTCCGCGAGGCCGCGGCGCTGCAATGAGCGCACCGCCCACTCCTCGACGACTCCGGCCCGGGGCCGCCGCTCAATGAACTCGCGGCTCTCCGCCTCCAGTACGACACAGTCGACGGAGGCGGCCCGCAGGATGTTGCCGACGGTGAGACCCGCCGGGCCCGCGCCCACGACGACGACCGGGACGTGGCGGGGGGAAGGGGAGTCGGTGGTCACGCGCCCATTATGGGCGGGCGGTTGCGGCCGCCTCGCGGGGCGGTGCGTCAGGCCAGGCGGGGGATCTCGATCGCGGGGCAGCGGTCCATGACCATGTCGAGACCGGCGGCCCTGGTGCGGTCGTAGGCGGCCTCGTCGACGACGCCGAGCTGGAACCACACCGCCCGAGCGCCCTTGGCCACCGCCTCGTCGGCCACGGCTCCCGCCAGGTCGCTGTTGACGAAGACGTCGACGACGTCCACCTCGAAGGGGATGTCGGCGAGCGAGGCGTATCCCTGCTCGCCGTGCACGGCCTCCGCCTTCGGATGGACGGGCACCACCCGCTTGCCGAAGCGCCGGAGCACCTCGGCGACCCCGTACGCCGCGCGCCCCCGGTTCGTCGACAGGCCCACCACGGCCCACGTGTCACCGGTTGCGGTGAGGATCTTCCGGATCGTCGCCTCGTCGCCGTACACCGGCAGCCTCCTTGGCAGTCTGGCAGTGATTTGCCAGTCTGAATTGGTCAGAATCGTTCATGAACGGTCGAAATAACTTCTGCATCGAACAGGATCCGACGCGGGCTTCAACAGTGTGCGACGGATCCTGATTCCTGACCCCGCCTTTGCGGCCCCTGCCTGCGGATTCGCCCGCGTCCGCCTAGGCTCGGGCACGTGCTGCGCCTCATCGACGCCCGAACCGGCGAACCCGCCCTCGCCGCCCCCGTCCGGCGGGGCCTCACCCGTGTAGAGGCCCACGCCTCGGGATACGGGGCCGCGTCGCTCAGGGTGCTGCTCGTCGCGGATCTGCTGGTGCGCGCGCTGGAACTGGGCGGCACGCCCGCCTGGCTCCTGCTCACCGGAGACCGCGACCAGGCCGAACTGCGGGCCGGCGCGACCGCCCTCGGCATGCACCCCTTCGAGGACGGCCGGGACCTCGGAGCCGGTGTGGGCGAGGCGCAGATCCTGCGCGTGGTCGGCGAGGACGCCCCGACCCCCGACGACGGGCTGCGGATCGCGGTCGCACCGGCCGAGGGCGCCGTGCCCGGGGCCGCGGAGCGAAGAGCGGCGCCGGACGCCGACCCGGCCGTCCTGCGTCTCGCGCTGCTCTCCGCGCCCCGCACACAGCCGCTCCGGCTCGACGCGACGGCGCTGGCCGAGGCCCGTGCCACCCTCGCACGCTGGCGGCGGACCGTCGCCGACTGGGCGCGGCAGCCGTCGCGACCGGTCCCCGAGGAGCTTCGCGCACGGCTGCGCGCCGCCTGGGAGGACGACCTCGACGTGCCCGAGGTGCTGCGCGTGCTGCGGTCGGTGCGTGACGCCGGCCCCGACCTCCCGGCGGGCGCCCGCTTCGAGACGTACGCCTACGCCGACCGCCTGCTCGGCCTGGAACTCACCCGCGACCTCGGAGCCCCGGCATGACCGCGCCCGGCGCAGGATCGCCGGACGGCGGGGCGCCGGACGGCGGCGCCCCGCGGCGGCTGATCGTGCTGCGGCACGCCAAGTCGGCCTGGCCGCACGGCGTTCCGGACCACGAGCGGCCGCTCGCCCCGCGCGGCCTCAGGGACGCTCCGGCGGCCGGCCGCGCGCTCGACGAGGCCGGCTGCCGCCCGGACCTCGCCCTGTGCTCCACCGCCGTCCGCGCCGGCCGGACCTGGGAACTGGTCCACGCCCGCTGGGAATCGCCGCCCCCCGTGCGCTTCGATCCGCGGCTCTACGGGGCGGACGCGGCCGCCCTCCTGGACGTCGTCCGCGAGACGCCCGACGAGGTCGGCACCCTGCTGCTGGTCGGGCACAACCCCGGCCTCGAGGAACTCGTCCTCGACCTGGCTGGGGAGGCCCTCGGCGACGCGCTCGACCAGGTGCGGCTGAAGTTCCCCACGTCGGCCCTCGCCGTCCTGACCTGGCACGGCCCTCACTGGAGGGCGCTGACACCCGGCACGGCCCTGCTCACCTCGATGACCGTGCCCAGGGGCGCCTGACCGGCGCGCGGAGGCGGCCGGCCGGGCCGCCCGTGATCATGGCCGTCTTCGCGATCGTCGCCGCCGGCCCCCGTAGCGGCCCGCGGATCACCGCGCGCGAGTCGGCGCTCCGGTCACCGCATAGGCTGACCGGATGCAGGACGAGTACCGCACCGTCGCCCGCGCGGGCGTGCACGAGACCGAGGTCAACCGGTCCCGTTTCCTGTGCGCCCTCGCCCCGGCCGCCACCGAACGGGAGGCTCAGGACTTCCTCGCCTCCGTCCGCAAGGAGCACGCCGACGCCACCCACAACTGCTGGGCGTACGTCATCGGCGCCGACGCCGCCGTGCAGAAGGCGAGCGACGACGGCGAGCCCGGCGGCACGGCCGGCGTCCCGATGCTGCAGATGCTGCTGCGCCGCGACATGCGCTACGTCGTCGCCGTCGTCACCCGCTACTACGGCGGCGTCAAGCTCGGCGCCGGGGGCCTGATCCGGGCGTACGGCGGCGCGGTCGGCGAGGCGATCGACTCCCTCGGCGTCCTCACCCGCCGCCGCTTCCGGCTCGCCACGGTGACCGTCGACCACCAGCGCGCCGGCAAGGTGCACAACGACCTGCTCGCCACCGGACGCCAAGTGCGCGACGTCCGTTACGGCGAGGCCGTGGCCATCGAGATCGGCCTGCCGGACGCCGAGGTGGCCGCCTTCCGCTCCTGGCTGGCCGACGCGACCGCGGGCACGGCCGGCTTCGCGCTGGGCGACGAGGCCTACGGGGACGTGTGAGCGGGACGGACGACGGACGACGGGTGCGGGTGGCCTGCGGTCGGTGGTGTGTGTGAGGTGCGCCGCGTTCGACGGCGGGGTGGGTGACATATCCGAAAAGTCCATATGTGGCGGCCGTCATGACGGTGCGATACGGGAGTAACCGCCCGTGCTGTCGGACCCGGCCGTTAGTCTCGGGATCATGAGGCTCCTGCACACTTCCGACTGGCATCTCGGCCGGGCGTTCCACCGGGTGAACATGCTCGGCGCCCAGGCCGAGTTCATCGGTCACCTCGTCGCCACCGTGCGTGAGCGCGAGGTCGACGCGGTGGTCGTGTCGGGGGACGTGTACGACCGCGCGGTGCCGCCGCTGGCCGCGGTCGAGCTGTTCGACGACGCCCTGCACCGGCTGGCCGCTCTCGGGGTGCCCACGGTGATGATCTCCGGCAACCACGACTCCGCCCGCCGGCTCGGCGTCGGGGCCGGCCTCATCGGGCGCGCGGGCATCCACCTGCGCACGGATCCGGCCGCCGCCGGCACGCCCGTGATCCTGACGGACCCCTTCGGCGACGTCGCCTTCTACGGCCTGCCCTACCTCGAACCCGCCCTGGTGAAGGACGAGTTCGGCGTGGACAGCGCCGCCCACGAGGCCGTCCTCGCCGCCGCGATGGACCGGGTCCGCGCCGACCTCGCCGCCCGCGCGCGGGGAACGCGCTCCGTCGTCCTCGCCCATGCCTTCGTCGCCGGCGGCGAGCCCAGCGACAGCGAACGCGACATCACCGTCGGCGGCGTCGCCTCGGTGCCCGCCGGCGTCTTCGCCGGAGTCGACTACACGGCGCTCGGCCATCTCCACGGCTGCCAGACGATCACCGAGCGGGTGCGCTATTCGGGCTCCCCGCTGCCCTACTCCTTCTCCGAGAGCGCGCACCGCAAGACCATGTGGCTGGTCGACCTCGGGGCCGGCGGGGAGATCACCGCCGAGCGCGTCGACTGCCCCGTGCCCCGCGCGCTGGCCCGCATCCGGGGAACCCTGGAGGAACTGCTCGCCGACCCCGCGCTCGCCCGCCACGAGCAGGCGTGGGTCGAGGCCACGCTCACCGACGCCGTCCGCCCAGCCGACCCCATGGCCCGCCTCGCCGAGCGGTTCCCGCACACCCTCAGCCTCGTCTTCGCCCCCGAGCGCGCACCCGACGACCCCGGTGTGTCCTACGCCCGCCGCCTCGCCGACCGCAGCGACCAGGAGATCGCCGAGGACTTCGTCGCCCACGTGCGGGGGGCGGGGCCCGACGCGCGCGAGCAGGGCGTGCTGCGCGACGCCTTCGACGCGGTCCGCGCGGACGACATGGCCGGGGAGGTGGCGCGGTGAGGCTGCACCGGCTCGACCTGACGGCCTTCGGCCCCTTCGGCGGCGCCCAGAGCGTCGACTTCGACGAGCTCTCCGCCGCCGGCCTCTTCCTGCTGCACGGGCCCACGGGCGCGGGCAAGACCTCCGTCCTCGACGCCGTGTGCTACGCCCTGTACGGCTCGGTGCCGGGCGCCCGGCAGAACGGCCAGGGCACGAACCTGCGCAGCGACCACGCCGCGCCCGGCACGCGCACCGAGGTCACCCTGGAACTCACCGTCGCGGGACGCCGGCTGGAGATCGCCCGGCAGCCGCCCTGGGAGCGGCCCAAGAAGCGCGGCGCCGGCACCACGGTCGACAAGGCCCAGAGCCTGCTGCGCGAGTACGACACCGCCACCGGCGCCTGGAAGGACCTCAGCCGCTCCCACCAGGAGATCGGCGAGGAGATCACCCAGCTGCTCGGCATGAGCCGCGAACAGTTCTGCCAGGTCGTGCTGCTGCCCCAGGGCGACTTCGCCCGCTTCCTGCGCGCCGACGCCGAGGCGCGCGGCCGGCTGCTGGGCCGTCTCTTCGACACCGGGCGGTTCGCCGAGGTCGAGAAGCGGCTGGCCGAACGGCGGCGGGCCACCGAGGCACGCGTGCGCGAGGGCGACGCCGCGCTGCTCGCGGAGGCCCACCGGATGCAGCAGGCGGCCGGCGACGCCATGGAGCTGCCCGAGCTGGCCCCCGGCGAGCCGGGCCTGGCCGGCGCGGTGCTCGCCGCGGCCGCCGTCGCCCGCAGCACCGCCCGCGAGCTGCTGACGACCGCGCACTGCGGCCGCCTCGCCGCCGAGTCCGCGCAGGCCGCGGCCGAGCGGGAGCTGGCCGACGTCCGCGAACGCGACCGGCTCCAACGGCGGTTCGCCGAGGCGCGCGAGAGGGCCGAGGCGCTGCGGGAGCGGGCCGGAGCCCACCGGGAGGCGCAGACGCGCATGGAGCGGGCGCGCAAGGCGGAGACGGTGGCCCCGGCCCTGGACCTGCGCGAGGCCGCCGACGCCGAGCACCGGGAGGCGGCGGCCCGCGCCGCCCGCGCGCGTGCCCGGCTCCCCGAGCCGTTCGCCGACTCCGGCGCCGCCGGGCTCGCCGCGGCCGCCCGCCGGGCCGCCGAGGAGCTGGGCGGTCTGGAGTCCGCCCGCCGGGGCGAACGGCGCCTCGCCGACCTCGCGGCGGAGCGGGCGGACCTGGACCGGCGGGAACGCGACGACGAGGACGTCCTGACGGAGGCCGAGACCTGGCTCGCCGGCTGGGACGCCGTCCGCACGGATCTGCGCGCCCGGATCGAACACGCCCAGGAGGCCGCCGCCCGCGCCGAACAGCTCGACGGGCGGCGCGAGCCCGCGCGCCGGCGCCTGGAGGCCGCCCGGCGGCGCGACACGCTGACCGGCGACCTCGACGCCGCGCGACAGGCCGCCCTCGCCGCACGCGACCGGACGCAGTCGGCCCGCGAGCACTGGCTCGACGTCAAGGAACAGCGCCTCAGGGGCATCGCCGCCGAACTGGCCGCCACCCTCGCCGACGGCGAGCCCTGCACGGTCTGCGGCGCCACCGAGCACCCCGCGCCCGCCCGCAAGGACGCCGGGCACGTCGGCCGCGAGGCCGAGGAGCGGGCGCTCGCCGCCTACCGGCGCGCCGAGGAGAGCCAGGCCGAGGAGGAGCGTGCGCACGGCCTCCTGCGGGAGGCGCTCGCCGCCGCCACGGCCGAGGCCGGCGACGCCCCATCGGACCGGCTCGCCGCCGAGGCCCAGGAGGCGGAGCAGGCCTATGCGCAGGCCCGCGCGCAGGCCTCGGCGCTGCACCCCGCGCGCGAGGAACTGCGCCAGGCCGAGCAGGAGCACGAGCGCCGTGCGCAGGCCCAGCGTGAGGCGGCCGTCAGGTCCGCTTCCCGGGTGGGCCACCGTGAGCGCATGGAGCGCGAACGGCTCGCTCTGGAGGAGGAGTTGACGAGGGTGCGCGGGGCGGCGGACAGCGTCGGCGCGCGGGCCGCCGAGCTGGAGAGCCGGGCCGCCCGGCTCACCGAGGCGGCCGAGGCCGCCCGCGCCGCCGAGGAGAGCGCCGAGCGGCTCAAGGCCGCCGACGGCCGCCTGGACGAGGCCGCGTTCCGGGCCGGCTTCGACACGCCGCAGGCCGCCGCCGACGCCCTCCTCGACGCGACTGCCCACCGCGAACTGCAACGCCGCCTCGACGCCTGGCAGTCGGAGGAGGCCGCCGTACGGGCCGCCCTCGCCGAACCCGACACGGTGGCGGCGGCCGGGCTGCCGCCCGCCGACCTCGCGGCCGCCGAACGCGCCGCGGCCGAGGCGGCCGAACGGCTGCGCGCGGCCGCCTCCGCCCAGGACGCCGCCGCCCGCCGCTGCGCCCAGCTCGACGAGCTGTCCGCGCGCGCGCAGAGCGGCGTCCGCCGGCTCGCCCCGCTGCACGAGGAGTACGACCGGGTGGCCCGGCTGGCCGGTCTCGCCGCGGGCACCTCCGCGGACAACGAGCGCAAGATGCGCCTGGAGGCGTACGTCCTGGCGGCCCGGCTCGAACAGGTCGCCGCCGCCGCGACCGCCCGGCTTCAGCGCATGTCCTCCGGGCGCTACACGCTGGTCCACTCCGACGACCGGGCCGGGCGCGGCCGCAGCGGGCTCGGACTGCACGTCGTCGACGCCTGGACCGGCCGGGAGCGGGACACGGCCACGCTCTCGGGCGGCGAGACGTTCTTCGCCTCGCTCGCGCTGGCGCTGGGCCTCGCGGACGTCGTCACCGACGAGGCCGGCGGCGTCCGGCTCGACACCCTCTTCATCGACGAGGGCTTCGGCAGCCTCGACGACCAGACGCTCGACGAGGTCCTCGACGTCCTGGACTCCCTGCGCGAACGCGACCGCAGCGTCGGCATCGTCAGCCACGTGGGCGACCTGCGCCGTCGCATCCACGCCCAGCTGGAGGTCGTCAAGGGCCGCTCGGGGTCGACGGTGCGGCTGCGGGGCTACCGGCCGAGCGGGCGGCGGGGGAGCGGCGAGGAGTAGACCACGCTCGTGGTGACCGACCCGAGCGCGCCGATCCGGCCCGACACCTCCTCCAGGTGGCGCATCGACCGGGCGGTCACCTTGATCACGAAGCAGTCGTCGCCCGTCACATGGTGGGCCTCCAGGATCTCGGGCGTCACGGCCACCAGGTCGTGGAACGGCTTGTAGTTCCCGTTCGGGTAGCGCAGCCGCACGAACGCCAGGATCGGCAGGCCCAGCCGCTCGGGGTCCACGACGGCCGCGTACCCCTGGATGACACCCGCCTCCTCCAGCCGTCGCACCCGCTCGGTGACGGCGCTCGCCGACATCGCCACGGCACGCGCCAGGTCGGCGAAACTGGCCCGTCCCTCGCGCTGGAGGACCTCGAGGATGCGCCAATCGGTGGCGTCCGGGGAATACGCGGTCATCCCCGATGATTAGCAGGGGATTCCCCGGTCCGGCAAGGTCCACGCCGGGGAACGCCCCTTCAGGGAGCCCGTCGGCGACCATAGATTTTCGGTCGTCGACCACCATCCCCCGACGGAAGAGGCCCCGCGATGACCGCCGCCCCCAGCGTGACCGACGTCAACCCCGTCCTGCGCGTGGCTCCCGCGTCCCCCGCCCGGGCCGCCGCCCACTTCCGGGCGAGCCTCGCCTTCCACGCCGACGTCTCCGACGTGGCCGCGGCCCTGGCGGCCGGCGGCGACCCCGGCTTCGTCGTCCTGGACTGCCGCTCCACCGAGGCCTGGGACCAGGGCCACGTCCCCGGCGCCGTGCACCTGCCCACCGCGCTCATCCCCGAGCAGGCCGGACGGCTCCTCGACTCGGACGTGCCGGTGGTGACGTACTGCTGGGGCCCCGGATGCAACGGAGCCACGCGCGCCGCCCTCACGCTCGCCGAACTCGGCTACCGGGTCAAGGAGATGCTCGGCGGCTTCGAGTACTGGGCGCGCGAAGGCTTCGCCTACGAGACGTGGCAGGGCCGCGAGCAGCGCGACGCCGACCCGCTCACGGCCCCCGTGGACGCGGCGGACTGCGGCTGCTGACCGCCGCGGCCCCGCCCGGCCGGCCGGTCCCGTCAGTCCCGTACGACCGCGGGGACCGGCCGCAGGAAGCGGCGGTCCGCCGCCGGGACGTCGCGCTCGGGGCGGGCCGCGTGCAGGACGACGTCCAGCGCGGCGTCCGCGTCGCACGCGTAATGGCCGCTCGCCCAGGCGGCGTTGGCCTCCACGACGGCCCACCCGGCGCCCTCGACGAGCCCGACGTCCACGACGACCGCGCTCGGCAGACCCCTCCCGGCGAGCCGGCCGGCGAACGCGAGCACCTCGGCGCGGCGCGCGTCCCGCTCCAGGGGGACGACGTCCAGGTCGCCCCCGGTGGCGTAGCGGCTGCCGGTGCGCACCTCGCCGTCCCGGACGAACAGCCGGTACTCGGCGGCGAACGTCACGATGTCGCTGACCAGCACCGGTTCCGTGCCGTCGACCGCGTCCGGGCCGGGCAGCCCGCTGCCGTCCCGGTACACGCGCGCGGGGAAGCTCTTGTCGTTCGGCGGCTTCACGAACGCGGGCCGGCGCAGTGCGCGCGCCCGCGCGACGGTCGTGAACTCCACCTTGCGCAGAGTGAGTTCGTACGGCAGCCGGGCCAGCCAGTCCGGTGGCGCCTCCAGCAGGCCGAGGCCCAGCCCGCCCGCCACGGCGTCCGCGAACAGCGGGCCCGAGTACAGCGACGCGGCCGGGTCCGCGGGCGACCGCGGCGGCACCCGCCAGTCGCGCAGCGTCTCCACGCGCACCCCTCGCCGCCGGGCCGCGTCCGCGAAGGCGTGGCCCGTCGCGGTGACGCGTGGGGAGAGGAACAGGGTCCGCGAGGTGCTCATGGGGACGAGCGTGCCGCACGGACGGCCCGCGGGGACAGCGGATTTGTGCCGCCCCGCGGGCCCGGCGGCCGGGTCAGAGCCGGGCCAGCTCGTCCACCAGGTCGTCGAGGCCGAGCGAGCCCTGCGAAAGGGCCGCCATGTGCCAGGACTTGAGGTCGAAGGCGTCCCCCCTGCGCTCGCGGGCCTTCTCCCGGCCCAGCAGCCAGGCCCGCTCGCCGAGCTTGTAGCCGATCGCCTGGCCGGGGATGGACAGATAGCGGGTCAGCTCGCTCTCGACGAAGTCCGCCGGACGGCTGCTGTGCCCGCCGAAGAACTCCTGCGCCAGGTCCGGCGTCCAGCGCTCGCCCGGGTGGAACGGCGAGTCCGCCGGGATCTCCAGCTCCAGGTGCATGCCGATGTCGACGATGACCCGCACCGCGCGCATCATCTGCGCGTCCAGGTACCCCAGCCGCTGCTCGGCGTCCGTGAGGAAGCCCAGCTCGTCCATCAGCCGCTCCGCGTACAGCGCCCAGCCCTCGGCGTTGGCGCTGACGATGCCGACCGTGGCCTGGTAGCGGGAGAGGTCGCCGGCGACGTGCGCCCACTGCGCCAGCTGGAGGTGATGGCCGGGGACGCCCTCGTGGTACCAGGTGGAGACGAGGTCGTACACCGGGAACCGGGTCTCGCCCATGGTCGGCAGCCAGGTGCGGCCGGGCCGGGAGAAGTCCTCCGAGGGGCCCGTGTAGTAGGGGGCGGCCGCACTGCCCGCCGGGGCGATCCTCGACTCCACCTTGCGCACCCGCTCGGCGAGTTCGAAATGGGTGCCGTCGAGCGACTCGATGGCCTGGTCCATCAGACCTTGCAGCCAGTCCCGCACCTCGTCGACGCCCTCGATGTGCCGGCCGTGCCCGTCGAGGTGCGCGAGCGCCTCCCACGGCGTACGGGCCCCCGGCAGGATCTTCTCGGCCTCCTTCCGCATCTCGCCCAGCAGCCGGTGGTACTCGGCCCAGCCGTACGCGTACGCCTCGTCGAGGTCGAGGTCGGTGCCGTTGTAGAAGCGCGCCCAGCGGGCGTACCGCTCCCGGCCCACGGTGTCCGGCGCGCCCTCGGCGGTCGGCGCGTACACGTCGCGCAGCCAGTCCCGCAGTTCCACGACCGCCGCGGTGGCCCCGCGCGCCGCCTCGTCCAGCTCGGCGCGGCGCGCCTCGGGCCCCGGGGCGACGAAGCCCTCGAACCAGGCGCGGCCCTCGTCGTCCGGGTCCGACCACTGCGTGAGCTGCTCGACGAACGTGGCGGTCGGCCGCGGGGCCGCGTACAGCTTGCGCTCCAGGCCGAGCGCCAGGGACTCCCGGTAGCCCGCGAGCGCCGCGGGCACCGCGCGCAGCCGCTCGGCGATCGCCGCCCAGTCCTCGTCGGTCTGCGTGGGCGTCACCGTGAACACCTCGCGCACATGGTGCGCCGGCGTGGCCATGTTGCCGACGGCGCGCAGCCCCTCGTCCGCCTCGTGCACCGCGAGTTCGGCGGTCAGGCGCTCGCGCAGCAGGCGGGCGCACCGGCGTTCGATGTCACTGTCCGCGCCGGGCCCGCGCTCCGCCTCGTCGAGCCTGGCCAGGGTGTCGCGCGCGAGTCGCGCGAGCGCCTCCTGCCCCCTGGGCGAGTAGTCGGGCAGACGGCTCGAACTCTCCTGCACGCCGAGGTAGGTGCCGGTCACCGGGTCGAGGGCGATGAGACCGTCGACGTAGGCGTCGGCGATCTCGCGGGGCAGCGGGTTGTTGGTCTGTGACATGCGCCCCATCCTCGTACGGGCCGGCGGCGCACGTCACGGCGTTTGTCCTGAAGCCGTCGTCGGCGCACGTCACGGCGTCTGCTGCGACCCCGTGGACGGCAGCAGCGGCCCGCAGTCCCACTGCTGGAATATCAGCCGCGTCTCGACCCGGGCGACCTCCCGGCGCGAGGTGAACTCGTCGAGGACGAGCCGCTGAAGATCGGCCATGTCGGCGACGGCGACATGGACGAGATAGTCGTCGGGCCCGGTGAGGTGGAAGACCGTCAGCGCCTCCGGCAGCGCCCGGATCCGCTCCACGAACGGCCCCACCAGCTCCCGGCGGTGCGGCCTGACCTGCACGGACAGCAGCGCCTGGAGCCCGCGCCCCAGCTTGGCCGGATCGAGCCGCAGCTGATGCCCGAGGATCACACCGCTGCGGCGCAGCCGCGTCACCCGGTCCAGGCACGTCGACGGCGCGACGCCGACCTGCGCGGCGAGGTCGCGGTAGGTGGTCCGGGCGTCGTTCTGCAGCAGCCGCAGCAGCTGGAGATCGACCGGGTCGAGTACGACGGATTCGGCCATCGGCCGAACGTAGCACGGTGGGTCCGCCACGCGGCCCGTGCGATGTTCACCCTGCGGTCCATGGACTCATCCGCTGCGAGCACGCACGCGTACGACGGCGTACGCACGTCTGGAGCGCCCCGCGCACTGGCCACCGAGGCCGTGCACGCCGGCCGGGACGACCTGGCCCGCCAGGGCCTGCACGCCCCGCCCATCGACCTGTCGACCACCTACCCCTCGTACGACAGCCGCGCCGAGGCGGCCCGTATCGACGCCTTCGCCGAGACCGGCGCGGAACCGGACGGACCGCCCGTCTACGGCAGGCTGGGCAATCCGACGGTCGCCCGGTTCGAGACGGCGCTGGCCCGGCTCGAAGGCGCCGAGAGCGCGGTCGCCTTCGCCAGCGGCATGGCGGCGCTCACCGCGGTGCTGCTGGCGCGCGCCTCGGCAGGGCTGCGGCACGTGGTCGCCGTCCGTCCCCTCTACGGCTGTAGCGACCATCTGCTGACGGCGGGGCTGCTCGGCTCCGAGGTCACCTGGACCGACCCGGCCGGGATCGCGGACGCGCTGCGGCCGGACACCGGGCTGGTCATGGTCGAGACGCCGGCCAATCCCACACTGGCCGAGGTCGACCTGCGGGCCGTCGCGCACGCCTGCGGCTCGGTCCCGCTGCTCGCCGACAACACCTTCGCCACGCCCGTGCTGCAACGCCCCGTCGAACAGGGCGCGCGGCTCGTCCTGCACAGCGCCACCAAGTACCTCGGCGGCCACGGGGACGTCCTGGGCGGCGTGGTCGCCTGCGACGAGGAGTTCGCCGGGGTGCTGCGGCGGATACGGTTCGCCACCGGCGGCGTCCTCCACCCGCTGGCCGGCTATCTGTTGCTGCGCGGTCTGTCGACGCTCCCGGTGCGGGTGCGGGCCGCCTCCGCGACCGCCGCCGAACTGGCCCGGCGGCTGACCGCGGACCCGCGCGTGGCGCGCGTGCACTATCCGCGCATCGGCGGCGCGATGATCGCGTTCGAGGTGCACGGCGACCCGCACGAGGTGATCGCCGGAGTCCGCCTGATCACCCCGGCCGTCAGCCTCGGCAGCGTCGACACGCTCATCCAGCACCCGG
This sequence comes from Streptomyces sp. NPDC048481, assembly GCF_043200075.1. NCBI lineage: Bacteria > Bacillati > Actinomycetota > Actinomycetes > Kitasatosporales > Streptomycetaceae > Streptomyces > Streptomyces sp. NPDC048481. Next base: position 545,864 of record NZ_JBICXC010000004.1, on the reverse strand, counting down.
CGTCCATCAGCCACCGCATCGTCGACGCGCACGAGCGCCGCGGCGCGGGCGTGAGCGACCGGCTGCTGCGGCTGTCGGTGGGCCTGGAGGACGTCGAGGACCTGTGGGCCGACCTGCGGGAGGCGCTCGGCGCGACGACGGGCACAAGCGGCACCGCACGCGCGGGCACGGGCACGGGGACAGGGACGGGCGCTGCGGCGGCCGGTTCCGCAGAGGTGATCCCCTCGCCGGCGCGCGGAACCGCCTCCGTCTGACCCCGGCGAGCGGGCGGGCGCCGGGAGGCCGGGAGGCCCGGCAGGCCGCGGGAATCCGGGCCGGCGGAGGATCCGGAACGACGGGAGAATGCGGGAGGGCCCGGCGACGTGACGTCGCCGGGCCCTCACCCGTCCGGCCACGGTGCGGCCGCCGTAGTCCCGGCCGTCTCAGTCGCGTGCGACCCGCTCGTCGCGGCGGGGCGAAGCCGTCCGGGCCGTCGGAGCCCCCTGCGCCGCCTTCGTCGTCTCCAGCCGGGCGGTGACGACCAGGGTGCCCTCCTCGATCTGGTAGTCGAGCGGCAGGCCGAGGCCGCGCATGGCGGCGACCATGCCGGTGTTCGAGGCCTGCGTCACGGCGTACACGCTCTCGCATCCCGCCTCGACGGCCATCCCCACCAGCCGGCCGAGCAGTTCGGCGCCCACCCCGCGCCGCTGCCACCGGTCCTCGACCAGCAGCGCGATCTCGGTCTCGTCGCCGTCCCAGAGCAGATGGCCGAGGGCGACGATGCGGCCGGACGCCGTCCGCACGGCGAGGGTGCGGCCGAAGCGCGGGCTGAGCAGATGGCCGAGATAGCGGTCCACGTCGCCGACCGGCCCGTGGTAGCGCATTGCGAGGGTGCGGGCCGAGCACCGGTCGTGCATCGCCCTGGCCGCCGCCAGATCACCGGTGTCGGCCCGCCGCACGGTGATGTCGCCGCCCTCGGGCAGCGTCAGCGCGTCCTGTCCGCGCGGGATCCGCGGTCCGAGCCGGGCGTCCAGCTCCACCAGGGCACGCGCACGGGCGAACTCGGTCGGCGTGAAGGGCAGATGGGGCCGCTCCACGGTGATCACGCCGCCCTCCGGCGCCCGCAGCCTCATCACGGTGTCCTCCAGGACGCCCTCCACGGGCACGCCCTCCGGGCCGCGGTCCCTGGCGCCCGGCGCGGCGGGCAGCGAACGGATCGTGCAGCGGCCCAGCAACTGCCGCAGTGCCAGGGGAAGTTCGGCGGCGTCCAGCGCGGTGCGGGTGGCCAGGCCGAGGACCCTGGTGGGCACGTCCACCAGGTCGTGGGCGTCGGCGCGCTCGATCCAGGTGCGGCCGCCGCCCGCCAGGGAGACGGCCCGGCTGATCCCGGCGGCCGCGAGGGCGCCCGGCGCGCGCAGCAGGAACTCGTCCACCGTGTCCTCGCCGAGTGGATGGGTCTGAAGGCTGAGGATGTCCACGCGGTGGGCGGCGAGCGCGGCGCAGAGCGCGGCCAGCGACCCCGGGGCGTCCTTCACCGTCGTCCGCATCCGCCACAGGACGCTGCCCTCGCCGGCCCCCGGGGACAGCTCCGACGGCCCGGCCTGCGGCTCCTCGGAGTGCGGCCGGGCGTCGGTATCCCCGGCGGGCGGCGCGTGCCCGTGGCGCCGTGCCCACCAGGTGTGGAACCCGGCCGTGGCGACGAGCAGGGCGGCGGAGACGCTCAGCAGCACGGGCCCGTCCGGCCCGTGTCCCACCAGGTTGGCCACGCCGTCGGCGACCGCCACGGCGGTGAAGAGCGCGGCGAGCTCCACCACGTCCCGTCGCCAGTGGTGCACGGGGCGTCCGTTCCGCGCGCGCTTCATGTCGGAGATGTCTCGGGTCATGCGGCCACTGTGGAGGAACCGTGTTGCGTGATCACGAACGGGTTGTGACTGATGGGTAAAGGCTACGAATGCCCGCTTTGTTGACCCTTCCACGATCTGGGCGCGTCCCGGCCGCGACGACGGTGCCGCGCACCGGGGGATGACGCCGGTGCGCGGCACGGTGACGAGGGTACGGGACGCCGGACCACCGCCCCGCGCGTCCGGGCCGGAGCAGCTCGGCGACCGGCACGGTGCCGGCCTGCCCGCACAGGCACACCGTCAGCTCCCCGCCGCCGCCGTCGATGTCCCGCCGGGCCGAAGGGGTCCGGCTGTCACTTTCCGGCGGCCTCCCTCATCAGCCGCACGCCCTCCCGGACGCGCGCGGGCGACAGATGCGCGTAGCCGAGCACGAGACGCGGTCCCGCCCCGGCCTCCTCGCGTCCGGCACGCGCGTGTGTGTAGTCGGCCAGCGCGCGCACCCCGACGCCGGCCGCGGCCACCCGCTCCAGGAACCGGGGCTGCGGCCCGTACCGGGGCGGAAGCTCGGCGATGACGTGGAGGCCCGCGGCGATCCCCGACACCCGCGCCCCCGGGAAGTGCTCGGTCAGGGCCGCCACGAGGGCGTCACGCCGCTCCCGGTAGGCGCGTTGGCACCGGCGCAGCTGGCGGTCGTAGTCGCCGCGCTCCACGAACCGGGCGAACAGCGCCTGGTCGAGGGCGGGATGGCCGAGGTCCGACGTCCGCTTGCGTGCGACGACGTGCTCGGCCAGCGCCTCGGGGACGAGCAGCCAGCCGAGCCGCAGCCCCGGCGCGAGGGACTTGCTGACCGACCCGGTGTAGGCCACGCGCTCCGGGTCCAGGCCCTGGAGCGCGCCCACGGGGGCACGGTCGTAGCGGAAGTCGCCGTCGTAGTCGTCCTCGATCACGAAGCCGTCCACCGACCGCGCCCAGTCGAGCAGTTCGGCACGTCGTCGCGCGGAGTACGCGATGCCGGTGGGGAACTGGTGGGCCGGCGTCGTCGTCACGGCCCGTACGCCGGACGAGCGCAGCGCCGCCAGGTCGGTGCCCTCGCCGTCCAGGGGCAGCGGGACGGCCCGTACGCCCGCCGCCGCGTACAGCGCGCCGTGCTGCGGACTGCCGGGGTCCTCGACACCAACGGCCTCCGCTCCGCGCGCGTGCAGCGCGAGCCCGAGCAGCGCGGTCGCCTGGGCGACGCCGGAGACGATCACGAGGCGCTCGGGGTCGGCGACCACGCCCCGGCGGCGGGAGAGGAGTTCGGCGAGCGCCGTGCGCAGCCGCGGCAGCCCGCGCGGGTCGGGGTAGCCCAGGTCGTGGTGGGGCAGCTCGGCGAGCACGCCCCGCTGCGCCGCCGCCCACGCCGCGCGCGGGAAGAGCGACAGGTCCGGCGTGCCGGGCACGAAGTCGGTCCGGGCGCCCGGCGGGCGCGGAGCGAGGTCGCGCGCACGGGGACGGGCGGCCCGCGCGGCGCCGCCCACCCAGGTACCGGCGCCACGGCCGCTGCGCAGATACCCCTCCGCGGTCAGCTGCTCGTAGGCCTCGGTCACCAGACCGCGCGACACCCCCAGATCGGCGGCCAGGTCCCGGCTCGACGGCAGCCGGGTGTCCTGGGCGAGCCGCCCGGAGCGCACCGCCTCGCGCAGCGCGGCCTGGAGCGCGCGGCCACGCGTGCGCGGCGGGGCGGCGGCCGCCGGCAGCAGCACCTCCCAGGCCGCGGTCCCGGACGGCCGCGCGGAATTGGTCCCCGATGACGTCATGGAAGTGGACCTTAAACCGGGCCGCCGCCGCTTCTAGCGTCGCCCTCATGAACACCACCGTCCTGCGCGGCTCCCTGCTCTGCGCGCTCGCCTGCGTCCTCGTCGGCGGGTCCTTCACCGCCAACAGCGTCCTCGGCGCCTACCCGTACGCCGGCGGGCAGACCTTGCGCTACGGCCTCGCCTGTCTGCTCCTCGCGCCCCTGGCGGGGGCCGGCGCCGGGGCCCGGCTGCGCGCGCTGAGCCGGCGTGCATGGGCGCGTCTGGCGCTGCTCGCGGCGGTCGGGATGGTCGGCTTCAACCTGGCGGTGCTGTCCGCCGAGCGCTCAGCGGAACCGGCCGTCCCCGGCGTCCTCGTGGGCTGCGCCCCCGTCGTGGTGGCGGTCGTCGTCCCGTTCGCGGCCGGACGGCGGCCCAGGCGCACGGTGCTGTACGGGGCTTCGCTGGTCGCCGTCGGCGCGTTCACCGTGCAGGGCTGGGGCCGGTCGGACGGCGCGGGCATCGCCTGGTCGGTCTGCGCGCTGGCCGGTGAGGTCGGCTTCGCGGTGCTGGCCGTGCCCGTCCTGCGCCCGCTGGGTCCGCGGCTGCTGTCCGCCACGGTGTGCGGGCTCGCCGCCGCCGAGTCCGCGGCCGTCGGCCTGCTGTCGGACGGCGGCGGGTGGCTGCGCCGGCCCGACGGCGCGGAGACCGCCGCCCTGCTGTGGCAGGCGGCGGTCGTCACCGTCGTCGGGTTCGTGTGCTGGTACATGGGCATGCAGCGGATCGGTGCGGAGCGGGCCACGCTCTTCTCCGGCCTCATCCCCGTCGCCGCCGCCTGCACCGCGCCGCTCGTGGGCGCCGGCTCCTACGGCCCCGCCCAGGCCTTGGGCAGCGCCCTCGTCGGGGCCGGCGTCGTCCTGGGGGCGAAGGCCGGGGCAGGCGCGGGGGCGGGGGCGGCGGACCGTGCGGCTGCCTCAGCGGCTGCCGTCGAGGATCACGCGGGCCACGAGCGCCGGGTCGTCGTTCATCGGGCAGTGGCCGCAGCCCGGCAGCCGCACCAGGCGCGCGGCCGGAATGACCTGCTTCACGCGGACGCCCTGACGGCGCACGAGCAGCCAGTCGCGGGTGCCCCAGCCGACGGTGACGGGCACGCCGGGCAGGTCCTCGGTGAAGCGGATCGAGATGCCGGCCTCGAGGGTCTGGTCGAACCCGGTGGCGCGGGCCAGGGCCAGCGTCTCGGCGACCACGGCCTCGGGTGAACGGCGGGCGGGGCGTGCGTAGATGGTGCTGGTCAGGGCGGTGCGGCCGGCCGCGGTGCTCGCCAGCCGCTCGACGAGGGGAAGCGGCAGCCGGCGGGAGATCCCCCGCATGGCGGCCAGGACGCCGAAGGCGTAGCGGCGTTCCGCCTCCGACCAGAACCCGGCCGGGGACAGCGCGGTGACGGTCCGCACCAGCTTCTCGCGGGCGAGTTCCAGGGCGAGCAGTCCGCCCAGGGAGTTGCCCGCCACGTGGGGCCGGTCCAGCTCCATCGCCTGGCAGAAGGCCCCGAACACCGCCGTCGTCGTGGGCAGGTCGTAGGCGAGGCCGTCCGGCAGGGCGGGGGACGCGCCGAAGCCCGGCAGGTCCACGGCGATCACGTCGCGTTCGGCGGCCAGGATGCCTGCCACCGGGTCCCATGCCTGGCGGTGGTGGCCGATGCCGTGCAGCAGGAGCAGCGGTTCGCCCCTGCCCGCGCGCGTATAGGACACGGTGACCGGCAGCGGGCCGCCGGGGGAGGGGACCGTGAAGGAGACGGTGGCGGACATGGAAGCTCCTCGTCTGGACAGGCCGGTGGACGCCGTAGACAGCTTGTCAGCAATTACTACCGGCGGGTAGCCCCCGGCCGGGTGATCCCGGCGAGCGCCCGCCCCGCGCCTTCCTCCCCGCCGCCCGTCCGGCTCAACGGGCCCGGCGCAGCTCCAGGTTGAAGTCCGCGTGACCGAACCGGCGCATGAGGTCGAGCCACAGCGGCAGCCACATCTCCACACCGCGCGCCGCCCGGATCCCGCCCAGGTCGATCACCCGGCCGGCGGGCCAGCCGAACTCCCCGAGCAGTGCGGTGACGCGGCTCTTGGCGTCCTCGTCGTCCCCGCACACGAACACCTGGTGCTCCCCGGGCACGCGCGCGGGATCCACCATCACCCGGCAGTTGACCGTGTTGAGGGACTTGACCACGCGTGCCCGGGGGAACGCCCGCTGGATCTGCTCGCCCACGCTGTCCGACTCCACAGGCGACAACCGCGCCTCGCCGTCCTCGAAGGCCAGCGGGTTGGACACGTCGAGCACGACCTTGCCGTCGAGGTGGGTCGCCCCGGCCGACTGGAGCGCCGCCACGGCCACCCGCCCGGACACGGCGTTCACGACGGCCTCGGAGGCCGCGGCCGCCTCCGCGAACGTCCCCGTGCTCGCACCCGCCCCCGCCGCGCGCGCCCACTCCGCGGCCGCCGGATTGTCCTTCGTGCGCGAACCCAGGACCACCGAGTGCCCCAGCCGCACCAGCGCGCCGCCCAGCGTGCGCCCGACCTCGCCCGTACCCAGCACCGCGTACCGCACAGCCGACCTCCCGTGTCGCCGGACCCGGCGCAGCGCCGGACCCGGTCACCGTAATTCCCGACAGGCGCCCGGGGGCGGCTTGACGGCGGGAGCGTTCCCGGAGTGTCACGGGGGCACCCGTGCCCGAAACTTTCGTAAACGCTTTCCCCCAAGAGCCACTTGGGTCGACGGGGTCCCGGGATTGGTATTGACCAAGGATGGGGGGCGTCCTATGGTCGCAGAGAAGTGCAACAACCTTTAATAAACAAGGGCACGAAAAAACGCTGCCGACCACGGCGATCGCGGAGGACAGGGTGGGGACCACGCAACTGGAATCGGTATCGGAGCCGAAGTACTGGCATCTGAGGACGGTGCTCAGCGAAGCGCTCGACTCGGAGTTCACCGTGGGCGAGATCCTGCCCAACGAGCGCGAGCTGGCCGCCCGCTTCGGAGTCGCCCGCGCGACCCTGCGCCAGGCCCTGGACCAGCTCGAACTGGAAGGCAGGCTCCAGCGCCGCCGCGGCGTCGGCACGACCGTGGCGCCGCCGCGGACGGGCGTCGCCGTCGGCACCGAGCGGCAGTCGTGGCCCGGCACGGGCGACGACGCCTGGCAGCCCGTCGACAGCACCCTCGCGGCCCCGCCCGCGGCCGTCGCCACCGCCCTGGAGACCGCGCGCCACCAGGCCGTGCACATCGTGCGCCGGTCGCGCGTGTCGGACGGCCGGCCCGTCGCCGCGGAACTGCTCTACGTCCCCCTGAGGTCGGCCCCCGAGGAGACCGGGAGCGACGCCCACGGCGACGCGGCACGCGCGCGTGCGGTGCTCGGCGAACTCCAGCGCCTCGAACTGCAGGGCCAGGACCGCTCGGTGGAGCTCGGCTCGGCCGGCGCGGACGACGCCAGGGAGCTGGACCGGCTGCCCGGCGCACCCGTCCTCGTGGTCACCACCCGCTTCTTCGCCGAGGGCCGCACCGCGGCGCTCTCCGTCGCGACGTACCGCGCCGACACCTGCCGGCTGACGTTCGGCGCGTCGGGCGGCGTGGAGATACACCACGGACCCCGGGGGTGAACGGCCTCCCGAACGTCCGTCCGTGACGGGCCGCGAGGGGCGGGCGCGAGGGGCGGGCTCCCGAACGGCCCGCACCCCGCCGCACGCCCGCCCGCTCTCCGGGCGGACGGCCCGCACCGCGGCCCGGAACTCCTCCGGCGCCGCCGCGCGTCCCCCGGTGACGGGGCTTCACCGCCGCGCCGTGACCGTGCCCTCCACCGCGAACAACTGCTCCTCCACATGGTCGAGGGCCAGCCGCAGCGCCCCGGTCGCCACCGCCGCCTCGCCGAGCATCGACAGGGCCACCTTCGGCGGCCGCAGACAGTAGCGGGCCAGCTCGTCGCGCAGCGGCTCCAGCACACCGTCCAGGCCGGCCGCCCAGCCGCCGACCACCACCAGCTCCGGATCGACGGCCAGCACCAGCGCCGCCACATCGTGCACGAGCCGCTGGATGAAGCGGTCCACCGCGGCCCGGGCCCGCCGGTCGCCCTCCCGGGCCTGGGCGAACACCGCGGCGACCGCCAGCTCGTCCAGCGGATGCAACGGCTCGTCCGTGGTGGACAGCAGCGTCTCCGGCGTCACCTCGCGCCCCAGCAGGTGCAGCGCGCCGATCTCCCCGGCCGCCCCGCCGAAACCCCGGTGCAGACGGCCGCCGATCAGCGAGCCGGCGCCCGGACTGAGCCCCGCCAGCACGAAGACCACGTCGTCGGACTCGGTGGCGGAGCCCTTCCAGTGCTCGGCCACGGCCGCCGCGTTGGCGTCGTTCTCCACCAGGACCGGGCACTTGAAGGAACGGCTCAGCCGCTCGCCCAGCCGCAGCCCCGTCCACTCCGGCAGCGCGGTGCCCAGCCGCACCGTGCCGTCCGCCTCGACGATCCCCGGCGTGCCGACCCCGACCGCCCGCAGCGAACTGCGCGGCACGTCCGCCCGGCGCAGCAGCTCCGCGACCGCGCCGCGCAGCCGCTCCAGCCGGTCGTCGGCCGGCGCGGACTCCTCGACCACCCTGGACTGCGCGCCCAGCACCCGCCCGTCCAGATCGGCCAGCAGCGCGGCCACCCGGTGCGAGCCGATCTCCAGACCCAGCAGATGACCGGCCTCGGCCCGGAACCGGAACCGCCGCGCGGGCCGTCCCTGCCGTCGGGCCACGCTCTCGTCGGCCGCCTTCTCGACGACGAGCCCCGCCCCGATGAGGTCCTCCACGACCCCCTCGACGGTCGGCCGGGACAGGCCCGTCGCGCGGGTGATCTCCGTGAGCGTCGCGCAGTCCGCCGCACGCAGCGCGTGCAGCACCACCGCGGAGTTGATCCTTCGCAACAACGAGGGATCCCCGCCCGTCAACCGCCCCAAGGTGCGTCCTTCCAGCTCGAGCCCGTGCTGGGGCGGATCGTACTCGGCAGGGCGGACCCGGGCGAGTGCCGCCTTCGTACCGAAGTCGTCACGCACCGTTCAGCCAGGGGCCACGAACCCGGATTCGTACGCGGTGATCACCGCCTGGGTGCGGTCGCGCGCCCCCAGTTTCGTCAGCACCGCGCTCACATGCGACTTCACGGTCTCGGCCCCCACGGTGAGCCCGGCGGCGATCTCCGCGTTGGACAGCCCGCGCGCCATCAGCCGCAGCACCTCTGCCTCCCGGCCGGTCAGCCGGGCCCGCTCCAGCACGTCGCGGGCCGCGAGGTTCGCCGCCCCGCCCCCGCCGCCGTACTCGGCGGCCAGGCGTCGCACCGAGGCCGGGAAGAGCAGCGACTCGCCTTCGGCGACTAGGCGCACGGCGTGCACGATCTCGGCGGGCCGGGCCCGCTTCAGCAAGAACCCGTCCGCGCCCGCGCGCAGCGCCTCGTACACGTACTCGTCGTTCTCGAAGGTCGTCACGACCAGGATCTTGGGCGGCCTGTCCACCGTGCGCAGCACCGCGCGCGTGGCCTCGATGCCGTCCATCAGCGGCATCCGGACGTCCATGGCGACGACGTCGGGCCGCAACCGCCGCACCAGCGGGATCACCGCCGCCCCGTCCGCCGCCTCGCCGACCACCTCGATGCCGGACTGCGCCTCCAGCACCGCCCGCAGGCCCGCGCGCACCAGGGGTTCGTCGTCGACGAGGAGTACGGTCACCGGCATCGGTCGACCCTAGTGCCGTGACCGGAAACGGGTCACCGGCTCGGGATCGACTCGGCGGGCAGCTCCGCGTGGACCCGCCAGTCGCCCGCGTCCGGCCCCGTCGAGGCCCGGCCGCCGAGCAGCGCCGCGCGCTCCCGTATGCCCCGCAGCCCGCTGCCCCGCCCGGGGCCGGGCACGGGACCGGAGAGCGGGTTGCGCACCTCCAGGCTGAGGACGCCGTCGGCGACCCCGACGCGCACCCGGACCGGAACGGGCCCCGCGTGCCGCAGCACGTTCGTCAGGGACTCCTGGAGGATGCGGTATCCCTCACGCGACACCGGCCCCGGCACCCTCTCCAGCGGCCCCGTCACCTCGGCGTCGACCTCCGCGCCCGAGGCCCGCGCCGAGTGCAGCAGGCGGTCTGCCTCCGCCAGCGTCGGACGAGGGCTCAGGGGCCGCTCGGCCTCCCGCAGCACGCCCAGTACCCGCTCCAGGTCCTCCAGGGCGGCCCGGCCGGTCTCCTCGATCGCCGCGAGCGCCCGGTCGGTGAAGGCCGGATCGCCCGTCGCCCTCGCCGCGCCCGCCTGCATCACCGCCACGGTGAGCGCGTGCCCGAGCGAGTCGTGCAGCTCCCGGGCGATCCGGTTGCGCTCCAGGAGCTGTTCGGTGCGAGTCTCCAGGACGGCGAGCCGTTCCGCCGCCGACGGGCCCAGGAGCCGCCGCGCGAGGGAGGCGGCCGCCTCGCCGAGCGCGACGACCAGTGCGCACAGGACGAGCAGGGGAAGCGGCGTAAGGAGCGCCGACCACCAGTGCGCCCCGAACGCCGGGAGACCCGGGAGGCCGGCGTCCGCACCGCCGCGAGCGCTCCGGACCAGTTCGACCACCGCGACCGGCAGCCAGACGCAGGCGAACGCGGTCACCACGCCGAGCGCCATGCGCACTTCCAGCCACAGCACCGTGCGGAGCCGGTCCCGCCAGGTCGCCGACGGAGCCACCGAGAACCCCGGCTCCCGCTCGTCCGGCGTGAGCAGCACCTGCGCCTGCACCCCCTCGCCCCTGCGCACGGCGGGAAAGAGCCCGACCGGGACGAGCGCGAGAGCGGGCACCCAGGGCTGCTCGGGCGCGACGAACATCCAGACGCTCACGATCAGCATCGGCACCCACAGGTGCAGCAGTCGTGTGTACGTCTTCCCCCGCAGCAGCGGGCTCAACAGGCGGCCCATGCGGACATGGTGGCAGGTCCCACCGACAACGGGCCTCCCCCGGGCGGGGGAGAGGAACTCCACGCGCGGGGGAGGGCCGCGCCCCGGCCGACGGCCAGGGTGGTGGGCATGACCAGCATCGACGTCCACCGGCTCACCAAGGAGTACGGCCCCCGGCGGGCCGTGGACCGGCTCACCTTCCAGGTCCTGCCCGGCCGCGTCACCGGCTTCCTCGGCCCCAACGGCGCGGGCAAGTCCACCACCTTGCGTCTCCTGCTCGGCCTCGACCGGCCGACCGCCGGCACCGCCACCCTGGCGGGCCGCCCTTACGCCGCCCTCACCGAACCCCTCCGCCACGTCGGCGCCCTGCTCGACGCCGAGGCGGCCCACGGCTCACGGACCGGGCGCGACCACCTGCTCGCCCTCGCCGCGAGCAACCGCCTGCCCGCCGGCCGGGTCGACCGGGTGCTGGAGGAGACCGGACTGGCCCCGGCGGCCCGGCGCCGGGTCAGGACGTACTCCCTCGGCATGCGTCAGCGGCTCGGCATCGCCGCCGCACTGCTGGGCGACCCCGCGGTCGTCCTGCTCGACGAACCCGCCAACGGCCTGGACCCCGAAGGCATCGTCTGGATCCGCGGGTTGCTGCGCCGGCTCGCCGGGGAGGGCCGCACCGTGCTGGTCTCCAGCCACCTCATGAACGAGACCGCGTCCTTCGCGGACCACCTCGTCGTCCTCGGCCGGGGCCGCCTGCTCGCCGACACGCCCCTGCGCGACTTCATCGACGCGCGCGTGCACCCCGGCGTCCGCATCCGCACGACGGATCCGGCCGCCCTGAAGGACGTCCTCGCCCGGCACGGCCACACCGCCGTCCACGATCCCGACGGGACCTGGACCGTGCGCCACGCGCGCGTGGACGACATCGGCCCGCTCGTCTGCGCGGCGGGTGTCCCGCTGCTCGAACTCTCGGCGCAGGAAGGCACGCTCGAGCAGGCCTACCTCGCTCTCACCGCCGCCGACGCCGAGTTCGCGTCCCGGCCCCACGAGGAGGCCCGAGCATGAGTTCCCCGGCGTTCACACCCGCACTCCACGCCGAGTGGATCAAGATCCGCACACTGCGCGCGCAGATCGGTGCCCTGGCCGCCCTGCCGCTCGCCACGGTCGCGTTCTCCGCACTGGCCGGACTGGACGACGGCGGCGGCGACGCCCTGTTCTCGGCGTTCTTCGGCGTGACCCTCGGGCAGATCGCGGCGATCGCCTTCGGCACGACGGCCGTGTCCGCCGAGTTCCGTGCCGGAGCCCTGCGCCTGTCACTGGCCGCGGTGCCCCGCCGGGGCCGCTGGTTCGCCGCCAAGCTGACGGCGATCGGCCTGCCGGTGTTCGCCGTCGGCCTGGTCACCGGACCGGCGGCCCTGACCGTCGCAGCGGCGACCGCGGGGCCGGGGGAACAGGCGGCGACCCCGGCGGAGTGGGTGCGCGGGACGGTCGGCTGCGCCCTCTACCTGACGCTGATGGCCCTGCTGGCGGCCGGTCTCACCACGGTCCTGCGCAGCGGGGTCGGGACCCTGAGCATCCTCGTGCCCTTCCTCCTGATCGTGTCCTTCGTCATCGGCGACGTGAACGGCAACGCCGCCGACCTGCTGCCCGACCGGGCCGGTCAAGTCGTCCTGCACAGCGGGTGGGACGGTCTTCTGGGGCCGTGGGCCGGGCTCGCGGTGACCGCCCTGTGGACGGCGGCGGCGGTCGCCGCCGGCGCGTGGCGGGTGCGGGTGCGGGACGCCTGAGCGGGCGGGCGCGCTGACGGGCCGCCAATTGTCAGTGGCGGCCGGTTTACTGGATCACATGGACATCGCCCACGGTCTGGCCGCCGTCGACCTGCTGAGCGTCCGAGCCCTGCCCGCGGAGGGGTATCTCGTGGCGGAGTTGCAGACCAGCGGCGACTTCTTCGACGAGGGCCGCAGCGCGTGGGAGGAGACGGAGGAGCAGTACGAGGCCGACCGGGACGGACTCACGCAGCGGCTGACCGACCGCTGGGGGCCGCCGCACCTCGTGAGTCTGGCGAGCACGCTGGAACGCTCCCTGGAGGGCGAGCACATACCCGAGCCGTGGGTTTCGCTCAGCGGTCACGTTCCGGACGTGCACCTGTGGCAGGTGCCCGGCACCCCGCGCTGGCTGGCCCTCGGCGTCTCCCAGTGGGACACGGAACTGCCCTTCCAGCTCCTGCTGGTGGTGACGGAGACCGGCCCTCCCTGACCGTCGCGCCGACCGCCGTCGGCCCCGCGCCACCGTCGCTCCCGGCGCCGTCGGCCCCGCGCCGCCGTCGCTCCCGTCGCGGTCAGTCCTGCGCCGCCGCCCGCAGCCGGGCGAACTCCTGCGCCATCGTCGCCGTCGTCCAGTGCGCGTTCAGACCGCTGGGGTTCGGCAGCACCCACACGCGGGTGTCCCCGATGAGCCGCTCCTGCGGTCCCACCGCGGCCTTGCGGTCGTCGAACGCGGCCCGGTAGGCGGTCACTCCGACCACCGCCAGCCAACGCGGCTTCAGCGCCGTCACCTTCTGCTCCAGCAGCCGGCCGCCCTCGCGGTACTCCTCGGCGCTCAGCTCGTCCGCCCGGGCCGTGGCCCGCGCCACCACGTTGGTGATGCCGAGCCCGTAGCCCGGCAGCTCCCCCTGCTCGGCCGGCTTCAGCAGCCTCGGCGTGAAGCCGGACAGGTGCAGCACGGGCCAGAAGCGGTTGCCGGGGCGGGCGAAGTGGTGGCCGGTCGCCGCCGTCATCAGGCCCGGGTTGATGCCGCAGAACAACACGCGCAGGCCGTCCGCGACGACGTCCGGTACGAGACGGTCGCGGGCGGCCTCCAGCTCCGCCTGGGTGAAGCGTGTCAGAGGATCGCTCCCGGGGTGTAACCGGCGGCCTCGGGGCGCTGCTTGACGATCTCCTCGATCCGGCCGACCACGACGGCGACCTGCGCGGCCGCGGCGCCCGTGAACGACAGCTTGTCCGCCATCAGCGCGTCGAGCTGGGCCCGGTCGAGCGGCAGCCGCTCGTCCGCCGCCAGCTTGTCCAGCAGCTCGTTGCGCTCGGCGCCCCGCTCGCGCATCGCCAGCGCCGAGGCCACGGCGTTCTCCTTGATGGCCTCGTGCGCGACCTCGCGGCCGACGCCCGCGCGCACCGCGCCCATCAGCACCTTGGTGGTGGCGAGGAACGGCAGGTAGCGGTCGAGCTCGCGGGCGACGACGGCCGGGAAGGCGCCGAACTCGTCGAGGACCGTCAAGAACGTCTCCAGCAGGCCGTCGAGCGCGAAGAACGCGTCCGGCAGCGCGACCCGGCGCACCACGGAGCAGGACACGTCGCCCTCGTTCCACTGGTCGCCCGCCAGCTCGCCGGTCATCGACGCGTAGCCGCGCAGGACGACCATCAGGCCGTTGACGCGCTCGCAGGAGCGGGTGTTCATCTTGTGCGGCATGGCGGAGGAGCCGACCTGGCCGGGCTTGAAGCCCTCGGTGACCAGCTCGTGCCCGGCCATCAGCCGGATCGTCTTCGCCAGTGAGGAGGGCGCCGCGGCGAGCTGCACCAGGGCCGTCACGACCTCGTAGTCCAGCGAGCGCGGGTAGACCTGGCCGACCGAGGTGAACGCCTGCGAGAAGCCCAGGTGACCGGCGATCCGGTCCTCCAGCTCGGCCAGCTTCGCGGCGTCCCCGCCGAGCAGGTCCAGCATGTCCTGGGCGGTGCCCACCGGGCCCTTGATGCCGCGCAGCGGGTAGCGGCCGAGCAGTTCCTCGACCCGGCCGTAGGCGACGAGGAGTTCGTCGGCGGCGGTCGCGAACCGCTTGCCCAGGGTCGTGGCCTGCGCGGCCACGTTGTGCGAGCGGCCGGCCACGACCAGCTCGCCGTACTCGCCGGCCAGCCGGCCCAGGCGGGCCAGCACGGCGACGGTGCGGTCGCGGACCAGTTCCAGCGAGAGGCGGACCTGCAGCTGCTCGACGTTCTCCGTCAGGTCGCGGGACGTCATGCCCTTGTGGACCTGCTCGTGCCCGGCGAGGTCGTTGAACTCCTCGATGCGGGCCTTGACGTCGTGCCGGGTGACCTTCTCGCGCTCGGCGATCGAGGTCAGGTCCACGGTCTCGAGGACACGCTCGTAATCGGCGATCGCCGCGTCCGGCACCTCGATCCCGAGGTCCTTCTGAGCCCTCAGCACGGCGAGCCAGAGCTGACGCTCCAGCTTCACCTTGTGCTCGGGCGACCAGAGCGTGGCGAGCTCGGTCGAGGCGTAGCGTCCGGCGAGGACGTTCGGGATGCGGGGCTTGGCGGCAGCGGAAGTCACGTGACCGGATTCTACTGGCGCTTCGTGCAGGCCGGCGCCGCGGTCCCGTTCGGCGGAACCTACGAGACCGCCGTCACGCGGTACGGCCGTCCCCGCTGCCGGCCCGACGACCGGCCGTGCAGCCCGCTCGCCCGAGGGTGTGGCCCCCGCCCGGCCGGGACGGTCAGACCGTCGGCCCCTCGTACGGCAGCAGGTCGGGCCGCTTGGGCGGCAGGCCGTCGCCCGAGGAGCGGCCCGTGAGGCGGCGGCCGATCCACGGCAGCAGGTGCTGCCGGGCGAACCGCGCGTCGGCGACCCGGCGGGCGGCCCACCCCGGGGGCGGCGTCGGCGCCATCGGCACGTGCCATTGCGTGCCGTCCGGTTCGTGCGGATCGTGCCCGAGGGTCTGCCAGACGGCCTCGGCGACCCGGCGGTGCCCCTCCGCCGTCAGATGCAGCCGGTCGACGTCCCACATGCGCGGGTCGCTCAGCGACGGAGCGCCGTACAGGTCGACGACGAGCGCGTCGTGGCGCGCGCCCAGCTCCTCGACGCACGCGAACAGCTCCTCCATGCGCGGCCGGAACCGCTCCAGGACGGGACCCTGGCGCCCGGGGCTGCGCATGAGGACCAGCTGCTTGCAGGACGGCGCCAGCCGCTCCACGGCCTCCGTGAGCAGCCCCTTGACCCGGCCCATGTCGCACTTGGGCCGCAGGGTGTCGTTGAGGCCGCCGACCAGGGTGATCACGTCCGCGCCCATCGCGGCCGCCACCGGGACCTGCTCCTCGACGATCTGCCCGATCAGCTTGCCGCGCACCGCCAGGTTGGCGTACCGGAAGCCCGGTGCGCGGGCGGCCATCCGCGCGGCGAGGAGGTCCGCCCAGCCCCGGTAGGTGCCGTCGGGCAGCAGGTCGGACATGCCCTCGGTGAAGGAGTCGCCGACGGCGACCAGGCTGGTGTGTGCGGGGTTCGTCTGCATGGCGACACAGATGGTAGCCCGAGTCGCATACCCGGCGGTCGGTCGCCTCCGCCGGGCACACGTCCCCGCCGGTGCGCCGCCCGGCGCCCGCTCCCGCCGGTGCGCCGTCAGGCCCGCTGCCCGAACAGCTCCCGCAGCACGTCCTCCATGGTCACCAGTCCGGCCAGCCGGCCGTCTGACCCGAGGACGGCCGCCAGATGCGTGCGGCTGCCGCGCATGGCGGTCAGAACGTCGTCCAGCGGGGTCGTCCCCCGCACGCGCGCGATGGCCCGCATGTCCTGCGGCCGGAACGGGACGTCCCGCGGCGAAGCGTCCAGCGCGTCCTTCACGTGCAGGTACCCGACGATGCGCCGGCCCTCGTCCACCACCGGGAACCGGGAGAACCCGGATTCGGCGGCGAGCCTCTCCAGGCCCTCGGGAGTGACGCCCACGCGCGCGTGGACGACCCGCTCCAGCGGCAGGACGACGTCGCGCACCGGGCGGCGGCCCAGCTCCAGGGCGTCGTGCAGCCTTTCCTGGGCGCGGTCGTCGATCAGTCCGGCCTCGCCCGCGTCGCGGACGATCTGCGCCAGTTCCGCGTCCGAGAAGGTCGCCGTGACCTCGTCCTTCGTCTCGATCCGCAGCAGCTTCAGCAGGCCGTTCGCGAAGGCGTTGATCGCGAAGATCACCGGCCGCAGTCCCCGGGCGAGGGCGACCAGCGGCGGGCCCAGCAGCAGGGCGCTGCGCACCGGCTCGGCGAGCGCGAGGTTCTTGGGGACCATCTCGCCGAGCAGCATGTGCAGATAGGTGGCGAGGACCAGCGCGATCACGAAGGAGACCGCGTGACCGGCGCCCTCGGGCACGCCCACGGTGTGGAACACCGGCTCCAGCAGGTGCGCGATGGCGGGCTCGGCGACCACGCCGAGGAGCAGCGTGCACAGCGTGATGCCGAGCTGGGCGGCCGCCAGCAGGGCCGACACATGCTGCAGCCCCCACAGCACGCTGCGGGCGCGCCGGTCGCCCTGCTCGGCGTGAGGATCGATCTGGGAGCGGCGTACGGAGATCAGCGCGAACTCGGCGCCGACGAAGAAGGCGTTGACGACGAGGGTCGCCAGGGCGATGAGCAACTGGACGGCGATCACGTGTCGGCCCCTTCCACGGGGGTGTCGGCGAGCGGTGCGTGGAGCAGCACCCGGGCGGCCCGGCGGCCGGAGGCATCCACGACGTCCATGCGCCAGCCGGCGACCTCCAGGGTGTCGCCGACGGCCGGTATCCGGCCCAGCTCGGCGGCGACCAGACCGGCCAGCGTCTCGTAGGGGCCCTCCGGGGCCCGCAGGCCGACGCGGGCGAGCTGGTCGGTGCGGGCGGAGCCGTCGGCCGAGTACAGGGTGCGGCCGTCGTCGTCGGATCCCGCGGGGGCGAGGTCGGGCGTCTCGTGCGGGTCGTGCTCGTCGCGCACCTCGCCGACGACCTCCTCGACGATGTCCTCCAGCGTCGCCACGCCCGCCGTGCCGCCGTACTCGTCGATGACGACGGCCATCGTCCGCTTGCCGGACAGCCGGTCCAGCAGCCGGTCCACGGTGAGGGACTCGGGCACCAGCAGGGGTTCGCGCATGATCTCCGCGACCGGCACGCGCGGGCGCCGTCCGGCGGGGACCGCCAGCGCG
Source organism: Streptomyces sp. NPDC048481 (assembly GCF_043200075.1). Taxonomy (NCBI): domain Bacteria; kingdom Bacillati; phylum Actinomycetota; class Actinomycetes; order Kitasatosporales; family Streptomycetaceae; genus Streptomyces; species Streptomyces sp. NPDC048481. Next base: position 528,441 of record NZ_JBICXC010000004.1, on the reverse strand, counting down.
TCCTTGATGTGCGCGGTGCCGACGACCGCGTCGAGGCCGCCGCGGTACACCGGGAAGCGGGACAGCCCCGTGGCTCGCGTGGCGTTGGCGACGTCCTCGCAGGTCGCCGACGCCTCCAGCGCGATGACCTGCACGCGGGGGGTCATCACGTTCTCCGCGGTCAGATCGGCCAGGTTCAGGGTGCGCACGAACAGCTCGGCGGTGTCCGCCTCCAGCGCGCCCTCCCTGGCGGAGTGCCGGGCGAGGGCCGCGAGTTCCTGAGGGCTGCGCGCGGCGGCCAGTTCCTCGGTGGGCTCCACGCCGAAGAGGCGCACGATCCGGTTCGCGGTCTCGTTGAGATGGCTGATGAAGGGCCGGAAGGCGGCGCTGAACCAGCGCTGCGCGTTGCCCACGCCCTTGGCGACCGTCAGCGGGGAGGAGATCGCCCAGTTCTTGGGCACGAGTTCGCCGACGACCATCAGGAACACGGTCGACAGGGCCGTGCCCAGCACCAGCGCCACGGAGCTCGCGGCGGTGTCCGACAGGCCGAGCGACTCCAGCGGCCCGGAGATCAGCTTGGCGATCGACGGCTCGGACAGCATGCCGACCACCAGGTTGGTGACCGTGATGCCCAGCTGGGCGCCCGAGAGCTGGAAGGTGAGGTTGCGGACGGCCTTGAGCGCCCCGGCCGCGCCGCGCTCGCCGCGCTCCACCGCCCGTTCGAGTTCGCCGCGTTCGACGGTGGTCAGGGAGAACTCGGCGGCCACGAACGCGCCGCACGCCAACGACAGCAGGATCGCCACCAGGAGCAGCAGCACTTCGGTCATCGGGTCACCTCCGTCCCAGGATCGGGCAGGGCGGGCGGCAGCGCGCGATGTCGCGTGCGGGGACGTGTGCGGGGAGGCTCGCCCATGGGCGGACGCTCACACCTTTCATGACGTGGGGACCGCGCGGTGATCCACGCGGCCCCTCCAGGGTAAAGGATCGGCAAAGCGGAGCCGGTGGCCCCTTGATCAGTCGGCGAGCGGCTTCACCCAGCGCCGCCACTTCTCCTCGGGCGCGTACCCCGCCGCGCTCCAGGCATGATGCGCCGTCTCGTTGCGGGTGAGCACCATCGCGTCCCCGCGGCGGCCGCCCAGCCGCACGAACCGCTCCTCCGCCGCCGCGAGCAGAGCCGAGCCGACGCCCCGGCGCCGCCGCCCGGGGTGCACGGCCAGCCGGTACAGATGGCACCGCCACCCGTCGAAACCGGCGATCACCGTCCCGACCAGCTCGCCGTCCTGCTCGGCCAGGATCAGCGCATGGGGGTCGCGGGCGACGAGGCGCTCCACCCCGGCGCGGTCGTCGCTGATGCTCGTGCCCTCGGCGGCCGACTTCCAGAAGGCCAGCACGGTGTCCAGGTCATCGGGTGTCGCGGCCCGTATCCGCAGATCAGACATGCGCCGATCCCACCACGGGGCGGCCGCCCGGACGGGGGATTCCACCATCCGGACGGCCGCCTTCGGCCCCGGCCGGGGCCCGGCACGTCAGTCGTGCGCGATCGCGGCCAGCACGTTCAGCCGGGAGGCGCGCAGCGCGGGCAGCAGCGCCGCGACGACGCCGACGACCGCCGACCCCACCACGACCGCCACGATCGTGCCCCACGGGACGGCCAGGGCCTTCATGCCCTGCAACTCCAGGACCTGCTGGATGCACACGCCCCACACCAGGCCGAGCGCCAGCCCCAGCACCGCGCCGAACACCGCGATCACGACCGACTCCAGCCGGATCATCCGGCGCAACTGCCGCCGGCCCAGCCCGATGGCCCGCAGCAGCCCGATCTCCCGGGTCCGCTCCACCACCGACAGCGCCAGCGTGTTGACGACGCCGAGCACCGCGATGACGATCGCCAGCCCGAGCAGCGCGTACACCAGGTAGAGCAGCACGGCGATCTGGTCGTGGACGAGCTTCTTGTAGTCGGCCTGGTCGCGGACCTGCACCTGCGGGTACGCGTCCAGGGTCTTCTCCAGCCGCGGGCGCAGCCCGTCCGCGTCGGTGCCCGGGCGCGCGTTGACGTAGAGCGCGATGTCCTGCCCGCCGGGCACGTACTTCTCGACGGTCGCGATCCCGAAGAACAGCCCGCCCTGCGTGCCGAACCCGTCGGCCCCGTCCTGGTCGGTGAGAGCGCCCACCTTCAGCTTCGCCGTCCGGTCGCCGGGGAACTCCACCGGGAGCACGCTGCCGAGCCGCACCCCGTGGTCGCGGGCGAAGTCCACGTCCATGCCGACGGCGCCGTCGGCGAGCGCGCCCGCGGTGTCGCCCTCGGCGTAGACGAGGTGCGCGACGTCGTCGACCCGGTCGTCGTAACCGCTCGCGGTGGTCTCCACGCGCTTGCCGTCCGGCAGCCGCACGGCGACCGGCGCGAACCGCTGCCGTACGACCAGCCCGACGCCGTCGGTTCCGCGCACCGCGTCGGTGACCTCCGCGGAGAACGGGACGTAGTTGGAGCTCTGGACGACGTAGTCGGCGCCCAGGGTCTTGTCGATCTGCTGGTCGAACGACTTCGACATCGAGGCGCTCGCCACCGACATCCCGCCCACCAGGGCCAGGCCGACCATCAGCGCGGCGGCCGTGGCGCCGGTGCGGCGCGGGTTGCGCAGGGCGTTGCGCTGGCTCATCCGGCCGACGGTCCCGAACAGCGCGGGGAAGGCGCCGCCCAGGACCCTGATCACCGGCCGGACCAGGAGCGGCCCCGCGATGACGGTGGCGACCAGCGTGAGCACCACGCCCAGGCCCAGCAGGGACGCCGCCGACGACGTCTTCGAGGAGGCCGTGCAGCCGGCGAGCGCGGCCGCGCCGAGCGCTCCCACGACCGCGCCCACCACGGCGCGCACCCGCAGCGGCCGGCCGGTCCCGGCGACGTCCGCGTCGGCCAGGGCCGCCATCGGCGACACGGTCGCCGCGCGCCGGGCGGGCAGATAGGCCGCCACGAAGGTCACGCCGACGCCGACGACGTACGACGCCACCGGGGTGCCCCAGCCGACGACCATCTCCGTCGTCTTCAGGTTCATGCCGAAGGCGCTCATCAGCTTGATCAGTCCGGCCGCGAGGCCGATGCCGGCGGCCAGGCCGAGCGTGGAGCCGACCAGGCCCAGCAGCACCGCCTCGGTGAGCACCGACCGGCGCACCTGGCGGCGGTCGGCGCCCAGCGCGCGCAGCAGGCCCAGCTCCCGGGTGCGCTGGGCGATCAGCATCGAGAACGTGTTGACGATCAGGAACACGCCGACGAGCACGGCGATGCCGGCGAAGCCGAGCATCACGTACTTGATGACGTCGAGGAAGCCGCCGAGCGCCTCCGCGGACGACTTCGCCTGCTCGTCGGCCGTCTTCACCTCGTAGGGACCCGGGCCGACGGCGGCGGCGACGCGCTTCTTGAGCACCGCGTCGCCGGTGCCCGCGGCCGCGTCGACGGAGATGCTCGTGGCCTTGCCCGCCGCGCCCAGCAGCTTCGCGGCGGCCGTCTCCGGGGCCAGGTAGACCAGGGCCGCGCCGGGGTTGGTCGTGGTGAAGGTGGCGATGCCCACGACCTCGACCTTGAACGAGCCCGGCTGGGCCATCACGGTGAGCGTGTCGCCGATCGCCACGTGCTTGCGGTCGGCGGTGTCGGCGTCCAGCATCGCCTCGCCCGCGCCCCGCGGCGCGTGTCCGGAGGTCAGCTTCACCGGGCTGCGGTGGGTGACGAACCAGTCCGTGGCGATGGTGGGCGCGCCCGTGGTCGGCCCTACGGACTTGTTCGCGGAGTCGACGACGGTGATGTTCTGGACGCTGACGTCCGCGTGGGCGGCGGCCACGCCGGGCACGCCGGCCAGCCGCTGCGCCAGCGAGGCGGGCACGGTCTGCACCGCGCCGGTCGGCACGGACGAGGTCAGGTCCTCCTTCGGCTGCACCGTGACGTCCGGGGCCGTCGACGCGAAGAGCCGGTCGAAGGTGCGGGTCACCGTGTCGGAGAAGATCAGGCTGCCCGCGACGAACGCCACCGACAGGACGACGGCGAGCGCGGACAGCAGCAGCCGTCCCTTGTGCGCGAGGAAGCTTCTGAGCGTGGCCTTCAGCACCGGATCACTTCTCCCCGGAGCCGGCGCCGACGGCGGCGGGATCGCTGCCGTCCCCGCCCTCGCCCTCGGACTGCGCGCGGATCACGTCGAAGCGTTTCATCCGCTCCAGCACCGCCTCCGCCGTCGGCTGCCGCATCTCGTCCACGATGCGCCCGTCGGCGAGGAAGAGCACCAGGTCGGAGTGGGCGGCGGCGCCCGGGTCGTGGGTGACCATGACGACGGTCTGGCCCAGCGCGTCGACGGCCTCGCGCAGAAACGCGAGGACCTCGAGGCCGGCCCGCGAGTCCAGGTTGCCGGTCGGCTCGTCGGCGAAGATCAGCTCGGGGCGGGAGGCGAGCGCGCGGGCGCAGGCCACCCGCTGCTGCTGGCCGCCGGACAGCTGGGAGGGCCGGTGCTTGAGCCGGTCCCGCAGTCCGAGGGTGTCGATGACCTGGTCCAGCCAGGCCTGGTCGGGCTTCTGGCCCGCGATGTCCATCGGCAGGGTGATGTTCTCCGCCGCGTTCAGCGTGGGGATCAGGTTGAACGACTGGAACATGAACCCGATCCGGTCGCGCCGCAGCCGGGTCAGCTCCCGGTCCTTCAGCCCCGTGATCTCGGTCTCGCCCAGCCACACCTGACCGGCCGAAACGGTGTCGAGCCCGGCCAGGCAGTGCATCAGCGTGGACTTGCCCGACCCGGACGGGCCCATGACGGCGGTGAAGCGGCCGCGCGCGACGTCCACGTCCACGGCGTCCAGGGCCAGCACCGTCGTCTCGCCGGAGCCGTACGCCTTGGTCAGACCCCGGGCGCGGGCCGCGATCCCGCCGGCCGCGGCCAGGCCGGGGACGTGCTCCGCAGCAGGTGTGGACAAGGCTGCCTCCTCGCTCGATGGACGTACGACTGCGATCGGTGACCGTGCCCGCCGAGCGTAGTGTGACCCGGCGCACAGCCGGTAACTCTTTTCGAAGCCGGCCGCCCTTGCCGCTGCTAGCGCTTCGGCGCTAGCTTCGAGGTATGGCGAAGACCCAGCTGAACGTACGCGTGGACGAGGGCACGGCCCAGGTCGCCCGCGAGCGCGCCACGGCCCGCGGCATGAGCGTCAACCGCTACATAGAAGAGCTGGTCAGACAGGACGCCGGGGAGATCGGCCACACGTTCGTCGAGGCCGCCGGAGACTTCATGAAGCAGTACGAGGCGCTCTTCGCCGAGGAGTTCGGCGCGGAACGCGAGGGCCGCCGGGGCGCGGCGCGCGAGAGCGGCACGCGCGAAGGTCGCCGCTGATCCCTTGAGCGACCTCCGTATCGACCTCGCCTGGCTCCTCATGCTCGCCGAACAGAACACTCCCGGGGACCCCCAGGTCACCGACTGGGGCGCGCTGGTCGCGGCGGTGGCGCGCCACCAGGCCGAGATATTCGACGTCCCCGTCTACGACGACCCGCAGGCACGCGCCGCCGCGCTGCTGCAACTCCTCATCCACGTCCCGGCGCTGGAGCGCTCCAACGCCCTGTTCGCGTGCGCCGTCGCCTACGCCTACCTGGTGGCCAGCGGGCTGAAGATCGCCACCTCGCCCGAACAGGTCCGCGATCTCGCCCGGCTGGTCAAGAACGGAGACGCGTCGGTGTCGGAGATCGCGGGCGAGCTGCGCCGCTGGAGCCTGTGACGGGCCCGCTCCCCGGCCCGTGTCACGCCCGGCCGGGCTCCGCGGGCCGCCAGGCGGCGCCCGTCACGCAGTAGGAGAACGGCAGTCGCGGGCCGCGTTCCGGCAGCATCGCGCGCCGGTAAGGACCCAGCTCGAACCCGGCGTCCCGCAGCGCGCCGACGGCGTCGCGGGTGAGCCGGCAGCCACCGGCCAGGCGCGGCCACACCGTGCGGTCCAGAGCCCGCTGAGCGAGGAGCATCGCCGGGCCGCCGCCGGGCCCGTGCTCGAAGAACCGCAGTTCGCCGCCGGGCCGCAGCACCCGCCGTATCTCGGCCAGCGAGCGTTCCACGTCCCGCACGCTGCACAGCACCAGCGAGAGCACCGCCGCGTCGAACGCCTCGCTCTTGACCGGCAGGGCTTCCGCCGCCCCCGGCACCACGTCCACGGGCACCTCGGCACGCAGGGCCGCCTCCCGCGCCCACCGGCGGAGCCCGCGCTCCGGTTCGATGGCGACGACCTCGGCCACGCCCGCCGGATAGTGCGCGAAGTTCAGTCCGCTGCCCGCGCCGATCTCCACGACCCGGCCGGAGAGCCCGGCGAGCAGCCGCTCGCGCACCCCGGCGAGGCCCGCGCGGGTCTCCGCGGCCGCGCCCAGCCGGGCGTAGCAGCGGGCGAACAGCGGATGGCGGACGTCGTCGCCGCGCACCGAGCCGGATCCGGAACGCCCGCCTTCCGCGCCGAGGCCGTACCCCGGCCCGGGAGCGGCGCCGGGGGCAGGGCCGGGCGCTGAGCTGGAGCTGGAGTCGTGGGGCCGTGACGACATGGCGACCTCCGGGGCCGGGCGGCGACGGGCCTACCGGGATTCTCCCCCGTGCGGACCCGTCGCATCCCCCGCAGGCGGCCGCGACGGCGTACGCCGCATCCGCCCCGCGCCTCACCGCACGAAGTCGCGCACCTTCTCGTAGACGCCGTGGTCGTTGTTCATGGCGTCGTGCGAGACGCAGCCCACGCCGACGTTGACGGCGCCGCTCAGCAGGGCGGAGGAGTCCGGGTCGATCGCCGCGTCGCAGTTCGACCAGTACGCGGCGTAGTTCACCGCGCCGGGCGTCTCGTCACCGGAGTTGAGCGCGGTGAGGAACGAGCTGCCTGGCGCCATCTGGGCGCAGGAGGTGTACAGCCAGCTGCACAGCGAGGCCAGCGAAGTGCCGTGGTTGACGCCCGCGACGGACACGAAGTCGTCCACGAACGCCGTCCCGCCGAGGTTCTTGAGGTAGTAGCGCGAACTCAGCGCCCCCAACGAGTGCACGATCACGTCTACCTTGCTCGCGCCGGTCCTCGCCAGCACGTTCTTGATCTCGGTGTTCAGCTGGGCGGCGGTGGTGGCGTTGGACTGGGTCCAGCTGTAGGTCCAGGCGTCCAGTTCGGCGGCCGAGTAGCCGTCGGCCTCGAAGTCGGCGACCCAGTCGTCCCAGCTGCCGCCGTCGCTGCTGAGACCGTGGACGAAGACGATCGGGTCGTGGGCCGCCGCGTGGGCCGTGGGGGCGGTGAACGACAGTGACAGAAGGAGCGAAGAGGCCGCGGCCGTGAGGACCGCGGCGATGCGACGCTTGTGGCGCTGCATGGTGCCTCCTGAAACGGGTGGGGTTGCCAGGAGTGTCCGGGCGGCCCCCCGAGCGCCGCATCGGTGAAGTCGCCGGTCTTTACGGTTCAAGTAACCCGCCAGTAACGTCGGTTGGGTGGTGACCCCGGTGAACCCCCCACCCCTCGGCGGCACTTCGTCACCGGCGCTCGCCGGCCCCGGCCCGCGCCCGGTCGCCGCGCTGCCCGACGGCGTCCGGGTCCGCCTGCTGCGCCTCGTCCACGGCGACCCGCGGGCCGCCGTCGAAGCCGCGGGCCGGCTCACCGAACGGCAGGCCGCCGGTCTCGACCCGCTGCCGACCGAACCCGTCGAACTCGCCCCCGGGCGGCTGTCCGCCCACCGCCGGGAGGTGCGCGCACTGCCCGAGGACACCCGCCTGGTGCTGCTGCTGGCCGCGGCCGACCAGTACCCGGTGGCCACCCACGCCTTCCAGCGGGCCGTCGCCGCCGTACGCCTCGACATCCGCCCGCTGGAGGCCGCGGAGGCGGCGGGCCTCGCGTACGCGACGGCGGGCGGGGTCGGCTTCCGGGACGCCTGGACCCGCATCGCCGTCTACGAGACGGCCGCGCCGGCCGACCGGCGCGACGCCCATCGGCTGCTCGCCCGCGTGCTGCACGGCCCGGCCGAGGCGCCACGGCGCGCCTGGCAGCGGGGCGCGGGAGCGCTCGGCCCGAGCGCCCGGCTCGCCGGGGAACTGACGGCGGCCGCCGCCGCGGCGCGGTCCGCGGGCGACCCGGCTCTCGCCCGCGCCCTCGCCGAACGAGCCGCGGCGCTCGGCGCCGACGCGCGCGCCCGCCCCGCGCTGCTGGCCCGGGCCGCCGCCGACGCCTGGCTCGCCGGCGAGGCGGACCGCGCCCGCGCCCTGGCCGCCCGCACCGACGCCGACGCCGATGCCGACGTCGTCGCCGGCGTCCTCGCGCTGCGCACCGGCCACGCGGGGGAGGCGTTCGACGCACTGCTGGCCGGGGCGGTACGGGCCGCCGCCGCCCGCACCGCCCGGTCCGGCCCGGCCGCCTCCGCCGCCCACCTCCTCGCACGGGCCGCCGAAGCGGCCGTCCACACCGGCGATCTGCGCCGCTGCCGGGAAGCGCTGCCGGCGGCACGGGAGTGGGGGATCGATCCGCCCGGCGTACTGGGCGGGCTCGCCGCGGCCGTCGACGGACGCTACGAGGACGCCCGCGACCTGCTGGAGGCCACCGCCGGACGGTGCGGGCCGGGCGGCGACCCCACGGACCTGCTCCACGCGGTGATCGCCGCCCTCATGCTCGGCGACCACACCCGGGCCGCCACCGCCGCCGTGCGGGCCGCGGCCGCCGCCCGCGCCCGGGGCGTCACCGTCCTCGTGTCCCAGGCCATGGAGTACCGCGCCTACGCCGACTTCTGGACCGGCCGCCCGCACGCCGCCGAGGCCGCCGCCCTGGACGCCCTGCGCCAGGCGTACGCCACCGGACAGGACAACGGCGCCTGCCATCTGCAGGCCGCCCTCGCGATGTTCGCCGCCCTCACCGGCGACGGGGAGCTGTGCCGGGAGCGGGCCGCGGCCGCCGGCTCCCACGCCCTCGCCCACGGCCTGGGCCTGCCCGCCGCGCTGGCGCAGTGGGCGCTCGCCTTCCTCGACCTCGTCACCGGCCGCTACGACGCCGCCGCGGCCCGGCTGCGCGCCCTCGCCGCCGCCGGGCCCGGCCACGGCCACCGGGCCGTCCGTCACCTCGCCACCCCGCACTACGTGGAGGCGGCCGTCCGCACCGGCGACACCCGCGTCGCGCGCGCCGCGCACGCCGACTACGACCGCTGGGCCCGCGCCGTGAACAGCCCCGACGACCTGGCCCTCAGCGCCAGGTGCCTTGCCCTGCTCACCCCCGGGGCCGACGCCCTCCGGCATTACGCCGCGGCCCTCGACCTGCACGCGGACGGCGACCGCGCGTTCGAACGCGCCCGCACGGAACTGCTGTTCGGCAGCGCGTTGCGCAGGCTCCGCCGCCGCACGGAGGCACGCGACCGGCTGCGCAGCGCCCTTCAGGCGTTCGAGTCGTTCGGCGCCCCGCACTGCGCGGAGGGCGCCCGTGCCGAACTGCGCGCCCTCGGCGCACCGCCCGGCCGGGCGCAGGCGGACACCCGCCCGACGAACCGCCTCACCGCGCAGCAACTGCTCATCGCGCGGATGGCCGCCGACGGCGCGACGAACCGGGAGATCGCCGCCCGCCTGGCCCTCAGCCCGCGCACCGTCGACCATCACCTGCGGGGCGTCTTCACCCGCCTGGACATCCGCTCCCGGATCGCCCTGGTGCGCCTGCTGGCGGACACCGACGGCCCCTGAGCCCCCCGGCGGCAGCCCGCCGTCGGCCCTGACCGGGCCCGGGATCCGGGCGGTGCCGTCGTGACGCCCGAGGGGAGGGCCCCTGGGTTCCCGAGCCGGTCCGGGATCGTCCTGGTGCGCCTGCTGGCGGACACCGACGGCCCCTGAGCCCCCCGGCGGCCGCCCGCCGTCGGCCCTGACGGGGCCCCGGGATCCGGGCGGTGCCGCCATGACGGCCGAGGGGAGGGCCCCTAGGTTCCCGAGCCGGTCCGGGAGCGTCCTGGTGGGCCGAGGCGGCCGCCCGCCGTCGCCCTTGACGGACCCCGGGACCGGCGACACCGCCATGACGCCCGGGGGAAGGGCCCCTGGGCTCCGGTCCCGGATCGTCCTGGTGGGACTGCCGGCGGACACCGGCGGGCCCTGAGGGCTTCGGCGGCAGTCCGCCGTCGGCCCTGACGGGCCGGGCCCCGGGTTCCGGCGGTGCCGCCGGGGCGTCCGGGGGAGGGAGCTCCCTAGGTTCCCGAGCCGGTCCGCTTGCGGAAGGTCTCCGCCTCCCATGTGCCGTCCAGCCGCGGCGCCAGCCAGCCGCGGGCCGCGACGCGGAAGGCGGCCGGGGGCAGCGCGCCGGAGCCCGCGGGCAGCGCCCCCAGCAGCGGGGCCCCGGCCACCTCGGGCAGGTCGGTGACGTTGCAGCGCGACGCCAGGTCCGGGGCGTCGGGCCAGCTGCCGATGACGACGCCCAGCAACTCCAGTCCCCGGCCGCGCAGTTCACGGGCCGTGAGTTCCGTCGTGTTCAGGGTGCCCAGTCCGGCCGTGGCCACGACCAGCACGGGCGCGCGCAGCGACTGCGCCGCGTCGGCCAGCGTGCCGCCCGTCTCGTCGAACCGCACGAGCAGCCCGCCCGCCCCTTCGACGAGCACCAGGTCGTGCTCCGCGGCCAGCTTCTGCGCCGCCTCGGCCACGTCCTGCGGCCGTACCGGCGCCAGCCCCGCCCGGCGCGCCGCCGTGCCCGGCGCCAACGGCTCGGGGTAGCGGGCTAGTTCGGCCGTGGTGAGCGGCCCCGCGAGCCGCCCGACCTCGTCGGCGTCCCCGCGCTCGTCCGGCCGGACGCCGGTCTGGGCGGCCTTCAGCACGGCCACCGACCGGCCCGCCGCCAGCGCGCAGGCGGCCACCGCGGCGGTCGTGACGGTCTTGCCGACCTCCGTGCCCGTCCCCGTGATCACCAGGATCGGCATGTTCATCCCTCCCGCGCCGCGGCGCACACCGCGCGCGCGATCCGTGCCACGTCGACGTCGCCGGTGACGTACGGGGGCATCGTGTACACCAGGTCGCGGAACGGCCGCAGCCAGACGCCCTCGCGCACGGCGGCGTCGGTGGCGGCCCGCATGTCCACGGCGTGGTCGAGCTGGACCACGCCGACGGCGCCGAGGACGCGCACGTCCCGCACCCCGGGCAGCTCCCGGGCCGGCGCGAGCCCGTGGCGCAGTCCGGTCTCGATCCGCTTGACCTCCGCGAGCCAGTCCTGGCCGAGCAGCAGCTCGATCGAGGCGCAGGCGACGGCCGCGGCGAGCGGATTGCCCATGAACGTCGGCCCGTGCGCCAGCACCGGCACCTCGCCCCGCGAGATGCCCTCGGCCACCCGGGACGTGCACAGGGCCGCCGCCATCGTCAGATAGCCGCCGGTCATGGCCTTGCCGACGCACATCACGTCCGGTGTGACGGCGGCGTGCCCGGCCGCGAACAGCGCGCCCGTGCGGCCGAAGCCGGTCGCGATCTCGTCGAACACCAGCAGCACGCCGTGCGCGTCGCACGCCTCGCGCAGCACCCGCAGATACGCCGGGGAGTGGAAGCGCATCCCGCCCGCGCCCTGCACGACCGGCTCCACGACGACCGCGGCCAGTTCGTCGGCGTGCCGCTCGATCGCCGTGCGCAGGGTCTCGGCGTACGCCTCCTCGTACTCGGCGGGCGGGGCGTCGACGAAGACCTGACGGGGGAGCACGCCGGTCCACAGGTCGTGCATCCCGCCGTCGGGGTCGCACACGGACATCGGCTGCCAGGTGTCGCCGTGGTAGCCGCCGCGCCAGGTCAGCAGCCGCTGCTTGGCCGGGCGGCCCAGCGAACGCCAGTACTGGAGGCACATCTTCACGGCGACCTCGACCGACACCGAGCCCGAGTCGGCGAGGAACACGTGCTCCAGACCCTCGGGCGACATGTCGACAAGGAGCTTCGCCAGCCGGACGGCGGGCTCGTGGGTGAGCCCGCCGAACATCACGTGGCTCATCCGCCCCAGCTGCTCGCGCACGGCCTCGTTGAGCACGGGGTGGTTGTAGCCGTGGATCGCCGACCACCAGGAGGCCATGCCGTCGACCAGTTCCCCGGAGCCGTCCGCCATCCGCAGCCGGACCCCGCTCGCCGACTCCACGACCAGCGGATCGACGCGCCCGGGCATCGGACCGTACGGGTGCCACACGTGGCGCCGGTCCAGCTCCAGCAGTTCGGGCACGCCCAGGGGCGACGGCTCAGGCATTGGGCGCGAGATCGGTGCCGGCGCCACGGCGGCGCACGGCGACCAGATCGGTACGGGCCTCGCCGGCCGCGGACGCGACGGCCGCCGGAGCGGAGGCGGGCTCGGCGGCCGCGGCCGTGCCGCAGACCCCGCCGTCCTCGTGCGCGCCGCAGCCGGAGCCCTCGTGCCCGCCGCACCCGGCGGACTCCTGCGAGCCGCAGCCGCCGTCCCCGTGGGATCCGCAGCCCCCGCCCGCCGTCGCCCGGTGTCCGGGCAGCGTGACCTGCTCCGCGCCCTCCACCTCGAACCCGGCGTCCGCGATCATCTCCAGGTCGGCCTTGCCGGCCTGGCCCTCGGTGGTGAGGTAGTCGCCGAGGAAGATCGAGTTGGCCAGGTTCAGGGCGAGCGGCTGCATGGTGCGCAGGTGCACCTCGCGGCCGCCCGCGATGCGCACCTCGACGTCCGGGCACACGAACCGGACCATGGCCAGGATCCGCAGACAGCGCTGCGGGGTGAGGTTCCACTCCTTGGCGAGCGGGGTGCCCTCCACCGGGATCAGGAAGTTGACCGGGACCGAGTCGGGGTCCAGCTCGCGCAGCGAGAAGACGACGTCCACCAGGTCCTCGTCCGACTCGCCCATGCCGGCGATCAGCCCCGAGCACGCCGACAGGCCCGCCGCGTGCGCCTTGGTGACCGTGTCCACCCGGTCGGCGTAGGTGTGGGTGGTCGTGATGTCGCCGTACGTCGCCTCGGACGTGTTGAGGTTGTGGTTGTAGGCGTCGGCGCCCGCCTCGCGCAGCCGCTCGGCCTGGCCGTCGGAGAGCAGGCCCAGACAGGCGCACACCTCTACGCCCTCGTTCTGCTCCTTGATGGCCTTGATGGTGCCGGCCACCCGGTCGACGTCCCGGTCCGTCGGGCCGCGTCCGGACGCCACCAGGCAGACGCGCTTGGCGCCGCCCGCGAGGCCGGCCGCCGCGGCCCTGGAGGCCTCGTCCGGCTTGAGCCACGTGTACTTCAGGATCCCGGCGGTGGAGCCGAGCCGCTGGGAACAGTAGGAGCAGTCCTCGGGGCACAGGCCCGACTTCAGGTTGACCAGGTAGTTGAGCTTCACGCGGCGCCCGAACCAGTGCCGGCGCACCTTCCCGGCCGCGGCCACCACGTCCAGCACGTCGTCGTCGGAGGTGGCCAGCACGGCCAGCGCTTCCTCGCGGGTCGGCAGCTCGCGCCGAAGCCCCTTGTCCACCAGCGTGTTCAGCAGGTCCATGAGAGCCGATCCTGTCCTACGGACCCGCTCCGGGCCAAGGTAGGGATCACACAACACACCCGGTTCGACGTGTGGGTATTGCCACACCGAAGTCAGCCATTGCTGCCGCTAGTGTCTGTCCGCTACCTACAAAAGCCCCGGAGGACCCATGGCGTTCGGCTGGATCGACGAACAGGCGGAGCTGCGCCGCCGGGCCGGGCTCGTGCGGACGCTGCGGCCCCGTCCGGCCGACTCGCCGCTGCTGGACCTCGCGAGCAACGACTACCTGGGCCTGGCCCGTCACCCCGAGGTCGTGGCGGGCGCCGTGGCGGCGGCCCGCACCTGGGGCGGCGGGGCGACCGGCTCCCGGCTCGTCACCGGCACAACCGAGCTGCACGGCGAACTCGAGCGCGAGCTCGCGGAGTACTGCGGCTTCGAGGCGGCCCTCGTCTTCTCCTCCGGATACGCGGCCAACCTCGCGGCGGTGACCGCGCTCGCGCCGCACGGCTCGCTGATCGTCTCCGACGCCGGCAACCACGCCTCGCTCATCGACGGGTGCCGGCTGGCCCGCGGCGCCGCCCAGGTCGTCGCGCACGCCGACCCGGACGCGGTCCGCAAGGCGCTCGGCACCCACGACGGGCCGGCCGTGGCGGTGTCCGACACGGTCTTCTCGGTCGACGGCGACGCCGCCCCGCTGGCCGCCCTCGCCGCCGCCTGCCGTGAGCACGGCGCGGGCCTGGTCGTGGACGACGCCCACGGGCTCGGCGTGCTGGGGGAGGGGGGCCGGGGGGCCCCGTACGCGGCGGGTCTGGCGGGGGACGACGACGTGGTCGTCACGGTCACGCTGTCCAAGTCCCTCGGCAGCCAGGGCGGCGCCGTGCTGGGGCCGGCCCGGGTGATCGAGCACCTGGTGAACGCGGCCCGCACCTTCATCTTCGACACCGGCCTCGCCCCGGCGGCGGCGGGTGCGGCGCTGGCCGCCCTGCGGCTGCTGCGGCGGGAGCCGGAGCGCGCCTCGCGCGCGCGTGCGGTGGCGGGCGAGCTGCACGCACGCCTGACGGCCGCGGGCCTTCAGGCGGTGCGCCCCGACGCCGCGGTCGTCTCCGTGCGCGCGCCGTCCCCGGAGCAGGCCCTGCGGTGGGCGGCGGACTGCCGGTCGGCGGGCCTGGCCGTGGGGTGCTTCCGTCCTCCCTCCGTGCCCGACGGAGTCTCGCGACTGCGGCTGACCGCCCGTGCGGACCTGTCCGGGGCCGAGCTGGAACGCGCTGTCCGGGTGATCGGCGAGACCCGGCCGTGAGTGCGCGTCACCCGGCCGTGGTCCCGCGGGACACGGCCGGGCTCAAGCGGGCCGCGGGGTGCGGCCGGGAACCGGCCGACAAGGTTGTCGCGCCGGTCAGCGCAGCGCGGACGTGAAGCCCGTCCAGCTCTCGGGGGAGAAGAGCAGAGCGGGTCCGGCCGGGTTCTTGGAGTCGCGCACGGCGAGCAGGCCCGCCCACGGGCCGGAGTCCGGCCGGGCCGTCTCGACGCAGTTGTTGGCTCCGGTGCTGTAGCTGCTGCGCAGCCACCGCGTCTGCGGGAAATCGTCGGAATCGGTAGGGGAAGGTACGTTCCGCGAAATTGCGGACATGGTGCCTCCTTATGCGCCGGCTGCTGTCGCGGCGAGGTAATCCGATGAGTCCTCGGGCGAAAGGGCGTGTGCCCGGAGGGCGTTGAAGGCCTCGGTGTAGGCCTGGAGGTCTTCTTTCCGTTCGAGATAGAGGCTACTCGTCAAGTGGTCGAGAACAACCACGTCCAGATCAGAAGTGCGCGAAAATGAGAAGATAACGAAAGGGCCGGTTACCCCGATATGGGCACCGGCCGAGAACGGCAGAATCTGGAGCCGCACCTGGGGCAGCCGGGCGGCCTCCGCGAGCCGGCCGAGCTGGCGGGCCATCACCTCGGGGCCGCCCACCTCCCGCCGCAGCACCGCCTCGTCGAGCACCGCGCTGAGTTCCAGCGGCGGCTGCGCGCGCAGCACGTCCTGCCGGGCGAGCCGCACCTCCACCAGGGTGTCGAGCTGCTCCTCCTCGACGCCCTCCACGGCCGCGCTGGTCACCGCGCGCGCGTACTCGGGCGTCTGCAGCAGACCGGGCACCACGCTCGTCTCCAGCGTGCGCATGGCACTCGCCTGCGCCTCCAGACTGATGAAGTCCCGGTAGGCGGGCGGCAGCACCCCGCGGTAGGCATGCCACCAGTGGTCGCGGTCCCCGCCGCCGCCCGCGCCCGCCAGTGCCAGCATCAGATCCCGCAGCCGCTGGTCGGTCACGCCGTAGGCGTCGAGGAGTAACCGCACATCGGCCGGTTTCGATCCACTGGTGCCCGTCTCGATGCGGCTCACCTTGGACTGGTGCCAGCCCACGAGCCGGGCCGCCTCGCCACTGGTGAGGCCCGCCCGGGCGCGTAAACTGCGCAGTTCGGCGCCGAGCTTGCGGCGGCGCACCGCGGGACCGTGCTGCACAGGCTCCTCCTCACCCCTCGCGGGACTTCGTGCGGGCCGACCAAATACGCTCTGCCGTCGCAGAGTTCACCGCATCGGGCGACAGATATATGCATATCTTGGTGGATCGCCACCCGTGACCGGCGCGGTAATGGCAGTCTGGCGAAGAAGCACCAGTCCGGGACCGTACTCGAACCACACGCACCGTGTCGGACCCCGGTCCCGTGGGAAAGGGACGACGTCGCCATGGCAGATCACCTGGAAGCATCCGTCACTCTGCCGAGCGATCCCGCCTCGGTCTCCACGGCCCGCGGATTCGTGCTCGACATCCTGGCGGAATGGGGTCTGCCGGCGGACACGGAGGCGGCCGACACCGTCCGGCTGATCGTCTCGGAACTCGCCACGAACGCCGTACAGCACACCTTCGGGCAGTCACCCACCTTCACGGTGGGTCTCGCCCTCGACCGTGACGAACACCTGCGCGTCGGGGTCACCGACAGCCACCCGCGTTTCCCCAAACGGCTGCCGGCCGCCGTCCAGCAGGACAACGGCCGGGGCATGGTGATCATCCGCTGGCTGACCGCGGAGTGCGGCGGCAGGCTCAGGGTGCGGCCCACCCGGGAGGGCGGCAAGACGGTCACCGTCGAACTGCCCTGGACCGCTCCGGCCGCGGAGCCGGTGGCCGGAGCGCTCGCGGCTCCGGCGGAGGGCGAGATCCCGGGGCGATGACGGCGCGTCAGGACGTCGTGCGCCGCCCCGGGAGACCCGGCGGACCGGCGGTTCAGCGCACCCGGCCGTACCAGACGCTCTTGGTCCAGATCTTCTGGAGCTTGACCACGTCGCCGGTCTTCGGCGAGTGCCAGATCTTGCCCTTACCCGCGTAGATCCCGACGTGGTACACGTTCGACCCCGAGTGGAAGAAGACCAGGTCGCCCGCCTTGCGGCCGGACGCCGAGATGTGCTTGGTCTTGTTGTACTGCTGGGCCGCCGTGCGCGGCAGCTTCTTGCCGGCCTTCTTGTACGAGTACAGCGTGAGCCCCGAGCAGTCGAACCGCTTCGGCCCGGTGGCCCCGTACCGGTACGGGGCGCCCTTCTTGGACGCGGCGATCTGGAGCGCCTTGGTCGCCGGTGTGGCGGCCGCGGCGTCCGAGGCGAGCCCCGGGACCACGATCGAGCCGCCCACGGCGGCGATGGCGAACGCCGAGGCGGTACCGGCCCGGGCCATGAGCGACGGGACACGATTGAGCGCAGTCATGCGCAACCCTTCGTCAGCCGCCTGTGAAGGATGACCTGTCGGATTCGGGCTGGCGAAGTTGCCCGGCCGCGGATGCGGCTTCACCCCAAGGGCTGCTCGGTCCGACGGCTCCTCGCGGAGCCGGCCGGGCCGGCGACCCGTCGTGCTTGGGTCCTCCACTCCTGCCGGTGCACTTCTGTCGACCGGTCATCCGGGCGGCGGCAGGACTCGGCGTCCGCCCGGACCGCCCCGCCGCTTGTGGCGGGGGCTTGTCGTCAGTCAGGGATCTTGGCTCACGGATGTCCGAAAATCCCAACGGAACCGAGGATTTGTGGGGTTACTCACCACTCACCCGTTCGGGTGAACACTCTGATGGGTGATCAGGTGCCGGACCTCCGTAGTGGCTCTCACCAGCCATAACGTGGTCGATTTCGCTCGCCGGGCGTCTCTCCGCGCAACTTTTCGGTGTCCGGGCGAACAGTGGACGTTCTGCCGAACGGGGGTACGTCTTCTGGGTCGTTTGGTCTCCGGCCCGGCCGTCACGCGCGCACCCCGTGACGGCCGGCGGGAGACGCGCCGGGCCGAAGCGGGGTCAACTCCCGGCGAGCGGGGGCAGCGTGACGCGCGCCGTGCGGCGCTCCCCGTCCAGGACCCGCAGCGCCCGCGCCAGCGTCGGCGCGTGCAGCTCGCTCTCGCCCCGCTGGTGCATCAGCGTCAGCGCGTCGCGCAGCGCCGCCGCCTTGGCCACCAGCGCCTGGGCGGCGCGCAGCCCGCGGTAGGTGTCGCCCTGGTGGGCGGGATTGATGCGCCCGAGCAGGTCGACGACGTCCAGGTATCCGTCGATCAGCTCGGCCTCGGCGCGCGTCAGCGCGGGGAGCGGCGGCAGTTCGGGCACCATCGTCGCCTCACCCCCGGCCCTGGGACTCGGCGGACGTGCCGCGGCCCTGAGGGCCGGCCGGCGTCCCGCGCCCGGAGCCCGTGCGTTCGGTGAATCCGGGCAGGACATCACGGGCTGACGGTGGTCGGTGCATCGGTGCCCCCTCCTTCTGCGCCCGGCCTGCGTCGCCGGCCTCCCGCGGCCGGCCTCTGCGTCTGGCGCATCCGTAAAAAATGTACAGGACGTACGTGACGTTAGAATGAGACATGGCCTACGAGATTCCGGTGACGCAAGCGAGGGCAGAGCTCGCCGATCTGATCAACCGCGTGGTGTACGGCGGCGAGCGCGTGGTCGTGACGCGGCACGGCAAACCCCTCGTCGCCCTGGTCTCCGCCGCCGATCTGGAGCGCCTCGACGAACTCGACCGGCCGGCGGAGCAGCCGGTGGTCGGCTCGGTCACCGCCGTGCGCGAGGTCGCGTCCGCTCCCCGCGAGCAGCACCGCTTCGGCGTCACGGCGGAGTACCGGGGGCCGGGCCCGTCGTAGCCGCTCCACGCAGCCCCTCCGTATACGGCGGCCACCGCCCCCGCCTCCCTCCGGGTGGCCTTCGGACGGCCCGGACGCCGTCCGGCGACGTCCCCGGCCGTCTCGCGTCTGCGCTCCGCAGATGCGCTCCCCGACACGCACCGCTCGGTTAACGTGCTCGAAACGCGCTCCCACTAGCCTGCCGATCCAGCCACCAGGGGCTTTCTCCCGTGGCCGCGGCAGCCGGGCCCCGCACGGCCCGCAGCGAGGATGTGAGGTGGGACGTGCAACTGACCCCGCACGAGCAGGAGAGGCTGCTGATCCACGTGGCGGCGGACGTCGCCGGGAAGCGCCGGGACCGCGGCCTCAGGCTCAACCACCCCGAGGCGGTGGCCCTCATCACCTCGCACATCCTGGAGGGCGCGCGGGACGGCCGGACGGTCGCCGAGCTGATGGCCTCCGGCCGCAAGCTGCTGACCCGAGACGACGTCATGGAGGGCATCCCCGAGATGATCCACGACGTCCAGGTCGAGGCCACCTTCCCGGACGGCACCAAGCTCGTCACCGTCCACGACCCGATCGTCTGACGGGGGAGGCCGCCGTGATTCCCGGAGAGATCCTCTTCGCCGAGGACGCGATCGTGTTCAACGAGGGCCGTGAGATCACCCGGCTCACCGTGCTCAACGCCGCCGACCGGCCCGTCCAGGTCGGCTCCCACTACCACTTCGCCGAGGCCAACCCCGGTCTGGAGTTCGACCGCGCGGCCGCCCGCGGCAAGCGGCTCAACGTCGCCGCCGGCACCGCCGTGCGCTTCGAGCCGGGCATCCCCGTCGACGTCGAACTCGTCGGCCTCGCCGGAGCCCGCGTCGTCCCCGGTCTGCGCGGCGAGACCGGAGGCCCCCTCGATGCCTGAGATCTCACGGCCCGCCTACGCCGACCTGTTCGGCCCCACGACCGGCGACCGCATCCGGCTCGCCGACACCGACCTGCTGATCGAGATCGAGGAGGACCGCTGCGGCGGCCCAGGGCTCGCCGGCGAGGAGGCGGTGTTCGGCGGCGGCAAGGTCGTCCGCGAGTCGATGGGGCAGTCGCGTGCCACGCGCGCGGACGGCACGCCCGACACCGTCGTCACCGGAGCGGTCGTCGTCGACCACTGGGGCGTGGTGAAGGCGGACGTCGGCATCCGCGACGGGCGGATCACCGGCATCGGCAAGGCCGGCAACCCCGACACCATGGACGGCGTCCACCCCGGCCTGGTCATCGGCCCCGAGACCGAGATCATCGCCGGCAACGGGCGCATCCTGACGGCCGGCGCGGTCGACGCGCACGTGCACTTCATCTGCCCCCAGATCGCCGACGAGGCCCTGTCCTCGGGCGTCACCACCCTGGTCGGCGGGGGCACCGGGCCGGCCGAGGGCTCCAAGGCGACCACCGTGACCCCCGGCCCCTGGCACCTCGCCCGGATGCTGGAGGCGATGGAGCAGTACCCGCTGAACGTCGGCTTCCTCGGCAAGGGCAACACCGTCTCGCAGGACGCCATGCTGTCGCAGATCCGGGGCGGGGCGCTGGGGCTGAAGCTGCACGAGGACTGGGGCTCGACCCCGGCCGTCATCGACGCCTCGCTGACCGTCGCCGACCGGACCGGCATCCAGGTGGCCATCCACACGGACACCCTCAACGAGGCCGGGTTCGTGGGCGACACGCTCGCCGCGATCGCCGGACGCGGCATCCACGCCTACCACACCGAGGGCGCGGGGGGCGGGCACGCGCCCGACATCATGACCGTCGTCTCGGAGCCGCACGTCCTGCCCAGCTCGACGAACCCGACGCGCCCCTACACGGTGAACACCGCCGAGGAACACCTCGACATGCTGATGGTGTGCCACCACCTCAACCCGGCCGTGCCGGAGGACCTGGCGTTCGCCGAGTCCCGGATCCGGCCGTCCACGATCGGCGCCGAGGACGTCCTGCACGACCTCGGGGCCATCTCGATCATCTCCTCCGACTCCCAGGCCATGGGCCGGGTCGGCGAGGTGATCCTGCGGACCTGGCAGACCGCGCACGTGATGAAGCGGCGGCGCGGCGCGCTCCCCGGGGACGGCCGGGCCGACAACCACCGCGTCCGCCGCTACATCGCCAAGTACACGATCAACCCGGCCCTCGCGCAGGGCCTCGCCCGCGAGATCGGCTCCGTCGAGAGCGGCAAGATCGCCGACCTCGTGCTGTGGGAGCCGGCGTTCTTCGGCGTCAAGCCGCACCTCGTCCTCAAGGGCGGGCAGATCGCCTACGCGCAGATGGGCGACGCCAACGCCTCCATCCCGACGCCGCAGCCGATCCTGCCGCGTCCGATGTACGGCGCGATCGGCCGGGCGCCCGCCTCCAACTCGTTCAACTTCGTGGCGCCGCTCGCGATCGAGGACGGACTTCCCGAACGGCTCCAGCTGGGCAAGAAGTTCGTCGCCATCGACTCCACGCGTGCGGTGACCAAGGCGGACATGCGGGAGAACGACGCCCGCCCCCGGGTCCGGATCGACCCGGACAGTTTCGCCGTGCACATCGACGGCGAACTCGTCGAGGCGACGCCGGCCGCCGAACTGCCCATGGCCCAGCGCTACTTCCTGTTCTGACCGGCGTGGAGCAGAGGACATCGACGTGACAGCGGCAGCACTTCTCGTCCTGGCCGACGGCCGCTTCCCCGCCGGAGGGCACGCGCACTCCGGCGGGGCGGAGGCTGCGGTGAAGGCGGGCCGGATCACCGACGCGGCGAGCCTGGAGGCGTTCTGCCGCGGCCGGCTGCACACGGCGGGACTGGTCGCCGCGGCCCTCGCCGCCGCGGCGGCCGCCGGGGCGGACCCGGCCCTGCTCGACGCGGCGGCGGACGCCCGCACGCCGTCCCCCGCGCTGCGGACCACCTCCCGCAGACTGGGCCGGCAGCTCCTGCGGGCCGCCCGCGCCACCTGGCCGGGCGGCGAACTGGACGCCGTGGCACAGCGGTTCCCCAAGGGCGCCCACCAGCCCGTGGTGCTGGGCCTGACGGCGCGGTCGGCCGGCCTCGCACCGGCCGACGCGGCGTACTGCGCCCTGTACGAGAGCGTGAGCGGACCGGCCACCGCCGTGGTGCGGCTGCTGAGCCTCGACCCCTTCGAGGCGACGGCGGTACTGGCCCGGCTCGCGCCGGAGCTGGACCGGCTGGCGGACCGGGCGGTGGCGTCCGCGGCGGCGGTGCCCGCCGAGGGCGCCGACGCGCTGCCCGCGGCGTCCGCGCCGCTGCTGGAGATCGGGGCGCAGGCGCACGCGGCGTGGCCGGTACGGCTGTTCGCCTCGTAGCCCTTCTCGCCCGCCGCCCGCCGCCCGCCGCCCCCCGCCGTCGTCCCGTCCCCTCCCCTTCCGATCCGATCCCGGGGGCTTCGCCCCCCCCCAGGCCCCCGTTCGGCCCCGAAAGGGCCACGTCCCCGAACGCCGGACGGGCTGACCAGACCAGGAGCCGTCAGCCATGCACCTCGACCACACCCCGCACGGTCCCGCCGCCGTCGGCGCCGACGCCCGCCGGCCCGACGGCTCGCGCCGCGCCCTGCGCATCGGACTGGGCGGCCCCGTCGGCTCCGGCAAGACGGCCACCGTCGCCGCCCTGTGCCGCGCCCTGCGCGACCGGCTGTCCTTGGCCGTCGTCACCAACGACATCTACACCCGCGAGGACGCCGAGTTCCTGCTGCGCGAGGCGGTGCTGCCTCCGGAGCGGATCACGGCCGTGGAGACCGGCGCCTGTCCGCACACCGCCATCCGCGACGACATCTCCGCCAACCTCGAAGCCGTGGAGGACCTGGAGGACGAGGTCGGCCCGCTGGACCTGATCCTCGTCGAGTCCGGCGGGGACAACCTCACCGCCACCTTCTCCAAGGGGCTCGTGGACGCGCAGATCTTCGTCATCGACGTCGCCGGCGGGGACGACATCCCCCGCAAGGGCGGGCCCGGCGTCACCACCGCCGACCTGCTCGTCGTCAACAAGACCGACCTCGCGCCCCACGTGGGCTCCGACCTCGCCCGGATGGCCGCCGACGCGAAGGCCCAGCGGGGTGAACTGCCCGTCGTTCTCCAGTCGTTGCGCGGTGAGAACGGGGTCGCCGACGTCGCCGCCTGGGTACGGGCGCGGCTCGCCGCCTGGACGGCGTGACATGGGCGGGGTGCACGCCACCGCCCGGATCGAGGCGCGCGCGGACGCGCGCGGCGGGACCTCGCTGCCCGTCCTGGAGAGCGACGGACCGCTCGCCCTGCGGCGCACCCGGGGGACCGGCGCCGAGGCGCGCGTCCTGCTCGTCGGGGCGATGAGCGGCCCCCTCGGCGGCGACCGCTTCGCCGTGCGGGCCGACGTGGGCGACGGCGCCCGGCTGCGGGTGGGCTCGGCCGCCGCGACCATCGCCCTGCCCGGACAGACGAAGGACGCCGCCCGCTACGACGTCTGCCTGCGCGTCGCCGACGACGGTGAACTGCACTGGCTGCCCGAGCCGTTGATCTCCGTCCGGGGCAGCGACCTGACCGTCGTCACCCACGTCGAACTCGGCGCCGGGGCGCGGCTGGTGTGGCGGGAGGAACAGGTGCTCGGGAGGGCGGGGGAGGAGTCCGGCCGCCTCACCGCACGCCTGGTCGTACGGATCGCGGGCCGCGTCGTGCTGGACCAGGAACTGGCCTGCGGACCCGGTGCACCCGCCGGCTGGGACGGCCCGGCCGTGCTCGCGGGACATCGCGCCGTCGGTCAACTCGTTCTCGCAAGCCCGGAGTTCGCACAGCGCCCGGTGGAGCCCGCGATGCTCGGGGAACACGCCTGTGTCATGCCGCTGGCCGGCCCCGCAGCGCTGGTCACCGCCGTCGCGCCCGACGGACTGCGGCTGCGGCGCGTGCTCGACGAGGCGCTCGCCCACCTGCCCATCCGTTGAGCGGTACTTCTCTTTCCGGTTATCGGATTGGCAAAGAAGGTCAACGACACCTTTTCTCAGGAGCCTCACAGCCGCAAGGATCCTGACTGCCGCCATAAAAACAGGGGAGTTTGCACTTGAAGGACATACGACCGAACAAGCGCATCGCAGCGCTGGGCTCGGCGGGCGCACTCGTCACCGCGACCCTGATCGCCGGTGCCGTCGCGGCGCCCACGGCCGGCGCGGCCAGCGGCCGCCCGGGTCAGGACCGCGAGGCCCGGGGCGCCGCCGTCGCCGCCGAACGCGCGGCGAAGGCAGGCATCGACTGGCAGGCCTGCCCGGCCGACTGGGGCCTGGAGAAGCCGATCCAGTGCGGCTGGGTCACCGTCCCGCTGGACTACGCCCGGCCGAACGGCAAGAAGATCAAGCTGGCCGTGGACCGCATCGGCAACACGGGCACGGCGAAGCAGCGCCAGGGCGCGCTCGTCTACAACCCGGGCGGTCCCGGCGGCTCCGGCCTGCGCTTCCCGCGCCGCGTCACGACCAAGGCGCCGGTGTGGGCCAACGTGGCCAAGGCCTACGACTTCGTGGGCTTCGACCCGCGCGGCGTCGGCCACTCCGCGCCCATCACCTGCACCGACCCGCAGGAGTTCGTCAAGGCGCCCAAGGCCGACCCGGTGCCCGGCAGCGAGGCCGACAAGCTCGCCCAGATCAAGCTCGCCCGCGAGTACGCCGACGGCTGCTACGAGCGCAGCGGCGAGATGCTGCCGCACATGACCACGCCGAACACCGTGCGCGACCTGGACGTCATCCGGGCCGCCCTCGGCGAGAAGAAGCTCAACTACCTCGGCGTCTCCTACGGCACCTACCTCGGCGCGGTCTACGGCACCCTCTTCCCGGGCCACGTGCGCCGGATGGTCGTCGACAGCGTCGTCAACCCGTCCCGCGAGAACATCTGGTACCAGGCCAACCTCGACCAGGACGTCGCCTTCGAGGGCCGCTGGAAGGACTGGCAGGACTGGGTCGCCAAGAACGACGCGGCCTTCCACCTCGGCACCACCCGTGCCGACGTCCAGAACAAGTGGCTGCAGCTGCGCGCCGCCGCGAAGAAGAACCCCATCGGCGGGGTCGTCGGCCCGGCGGAGCTGATCTCCTTCTTCCAGAGCGCCCCGTACTACGACTCCTCGTGGGTCCCGGTCGCCACCGTCTTCAGCAAGTACTTCGCGGGAGACACCCAGGCCCTCGTCGACGCCGCCGCGCCGGACATGACCGACACGGCCGGCAACATCTCCGCGGAGAACGGCAACGCCGTCTACACGGCCGTGGAGTGCACCGACGCCAAGTGGCCCACCAGCTGGCGGAAGTGGAACGACGACAACACGCGGCTCAACAAGGACTACCCGTTCATGACCTGGGCCAACGCGTGGATGAACCTTCCGTGCGCCTACTGGCCGGTCAAGCAGCAGACCCCGGTGGACGTCACCACCCACAAGGGCCTGCCGCCGGTCATGATCGTGCAGTCGACCGACGACGCCGCCACCCCGTACGAGGGCGCCGTCCAGCTGCACCGCCGCTTCAAGGGCTCGCGCCTGATCACCGAGAAGAACGCGGGCTCCCACGGTGTGACCGGGCTGGTCAACACCTGCATCAACTCCCGGGTGGACGCCTACCTCCTCACCGGGAAGCTGGACCGCGCGGACGTGACCTGCGCGCCGCACGCCACGCCCACGCCGTAAGCACCCCCGGCAGGCAGTGAGGGGCGGCCGGAGCGATCCGGCCGCCCCTTCGGCGTCGCCCAGAACCTCTCCTGATGTGCCGTCAGTCCTGCCGCGTCCGCCGGAACGGACGCGGCCGCTCCCGCTTCTCGGCCCTGGCCTCGGCCTCCTGAGCCTTGGCGACCGCCGCGTACTGGTCCACGTACTCCTGCCCCGACAGCGTCAGGATCGCGTACATGATCTCGTCGGTGATCGCCCGCAGCACCGCCTTCTCGTTCTCCATGCCGAGGTAGCGGGAGAAGTCGAGCGGCTCGCCGAAGCGGATCGCCACGGGGTGCAGGGTCGGGATCTTCTTGCCGGGCGGCTGCGCCTCGAAGGTGCCGATCATCGCGCAGGGGATCACCGGCGCACGGGACTTGAGGGCCATCACCGCGACGCCGACCTTGCCCTTGTAGAGGCGGCCGTCGTGCGAGCGGGTGCCCTCCGGATAGATGCCGAGCAGCTCGTCCTTCGCCAGCACGCCCAGCCCTTCCCGGATGGCCGCCTGGCCGGCCTCCTTGCCCGAGCGGTCGACCGGGATCTGGCCGGCGCTGCGGAAGAAGGCCGCGGTCAGCCGTCCCTTGACGCCGGGACCCGTGAAGTACTCGGCCTTGGCGAGGAAGGTGATGCGGCGTCTGAGGATCGCGGGCATCAGGAAGTGGTCCGAGAACGACAGGTGGTTGCCCGCGATGATGGCCGCTCCCGAGTCCGGCACATGCTCCAGGCCCTCTATGCGGGGGCGGAAGAGGAGTCTCAGCAGCGGCCCCAACACCACGTATTTCAGGAGGTAGTAGAACAAAGGGAGTCGCTCCTCGTGTCCGGCGGATCGGCTCGCCGCCGTGTTCCAGCAGGTCAACCGGCATGGCGTGGGGTGTCAGTGTAGGGGCAGGCGGCGACCGCCGGAACCGTGCCGATCCGGCCCGCTCAGGCCCGTCCCGTCACAGTCGCACGACGACCAGGGCGGTGTCGTCGGTCGCGCCGCCGGTCGGCAGGAGTTCCCACAGGACCGCGTCGGCGAGGGCCTCGGGCTCGGCGGCGCGATGCCGGGCCAGGGCGTCGGCGAGGCGGTTCAGACCGGTGTCGATATCCTCCCGCCGCCGCTCCACCAGCCCGTCGGTGTACAGGGCGAGGGTCGCGCCGGTGTCGTACGAGGTGCTCGCCTCGGTCCTCGGAACCGGGTCGGGGAGGGCGTCGAGCGGCGGGTCGGTGGCCCGGTCGAGGAACTCCACGCGCCCGTCGGCGTGGACGAGGACCGGCGGCGGGTGCCCGGCGCTGCTGTAGGCGATGGTGCGGCGGTCGAAGTCGATGAACGTGGTGACGGCGGTGGCCGACTCGGCGCCGTCCACGACGTGCGCGTACCGGCCGAGCACGTTGAGCGCCTCGGCCGGGCCCTCCGCGACCCGGGAGGCCGCGCTCAGCGCGCTGCGCAGCTGGCCCATCACCCCGGCGGCCGCCAGGCCGTGTCCCACGACGTCGCCGACGGACACGCCGATGCGGTGTCCGCCGACCAGGTCGACCAGGTCGTACCAGTCCCCGCACACGTTGAGCGCGCCGACCGCCGGCCGGTAGCGCACGGCCGCCCGGTGGTGACCCACGTGCAGCCGGGCCGGGAGCATCGCCTCCTGAAGGGCGAGGGCCACCTCGCGTTCACGGGCGTGCGCCAGGCGCAGCCGCTCGTTGAGCTCCTGGAGCTCGCGGGCCCTGGTGTACAGCTCGGCCTCCAGGACCCGGCCCCGGCTGCCGGGCCGCGCCCCGCTCCCGTGCCCGTCCGCCGCCCGCCCGCCGCGCGCCCGGATCAGCTCGGTGACCTCCTCGACGCGGTGCGCCAGCAGGACCACCGACCCGTCCGGGCCGAGGACCGGCGCGTTGACCGGGCTCCAGTAGCGCTCGTCCCACTCGCCGGGGCGCTCGGCGGACTCCACGTCGTAGCGCTGCAACGCCATCGTGTCCCGCTCGCCGGTGGCCAGCACCCGGCGCAGCGAGGCCTCCAGGTTGCGCATGCCTTTCGCGGAACCGTCGTCGGGGTTGTCGGGGAAGACCTCGAAGAGGTGCCGGCCGACCATCTGCTCGCGGCTGCGGCCCGCCACCCGGAGGAACTCGGCGTTGACGTCCGCGTACACCAGCTCGGGCGTCAGCAGCGCCACCATGCCGGGCAGGGCCTGGAACACCGCCGCGTAGTCGATCGCCGTGTCGTTCATGGCTCGCGCCCCATCCGCCGGTTTCGCGCCATTTTCTCATGGTGTGCGGCTCATCGGCTCGGCGTCGGCCGCGACGGTCATCCGTCGGGGCAGATGAGCGACTGCTCCGCCCAGATGACCTTGCCCTCGGGCAGGAACCGGGTGCCCCAGCGCCGGCTCACCTGGGAGACCAGCAGCAGCCCGCGGCCGCCCTCGTCGGTGGCGCGCGGATGGCGCAGGTGGGGCGCGGTGGCGCCGCCGTCGAAGACCTCGCAGACCAGGGTGCGCTCGCGGATCAGCCGCAGCCGGATCGGTCCGCTCGCGTACCGGATGGCGTTGGTGACCAGCTCGCTGACCACCAGCTCCGTGGTGAACGACAGTTCCGCGAGCCCCCACTCCGCCAGCCGGCGGCTCGCGGTCTTGCGGGCCTCGGCGACCGCGGCCGGCTCGGCGGGCAGCTCCCAGTCGGCGACCCGGTCCGGGCTCAGCCGCCGGGTGCGGGCCATGAGCAGCGCGACGTCGTCGTGCGGCCGGGCCGGCACGAGGGCGTCGATCACGGTCCGGCAGCGCAGGTCCAGCGCGCCCGCGGACCGCTCCAGCGCGCGCCGCAGCCGCTCCCGGTCGCTGTCCAGCGCCCACTGCCGGCCGCGGGCCAGCAGCCCGTCCGTGTGCAGCGCGAGGGTGGCGCCCTCCGGGAGGATCACCTCGGTCGACTCGAACGGCGGACCGCCCGCGCCGAGCGGCGGCCCCTGGGGCAGGTCGACGAAGGTGACGGCGCCGTCGGGGGCGACCACGGCCGGGGCCGGATGGCCCGCCGCCGCCATCACGCACCGCCCGTCGACGGGGTCGTACACCACGTACACGCACGCGGACCCCGCCGCCCGGGCGCCCTCGGCCCGGGGGCCCGCGGTCACGTCCTCCTCCTGGTCCATGCGGGCCACCTGGTCGTCGAGGTGGGCGAGGATCTCCTCGGGCCGCAGGTCGAGGGCGGCGAGGGTGCGCACGGCGGTGCGGACCCTGCCCATCGCCGCCGCCGCGTCGATGCCGTGTCCGGGCACCTCGCCGACCACGAGGGCGACGCGGGCCCCGGACAGCGGGATCAGGTCGTACCAGTCGCCGCCGAGCCCGGTCAGCTCGTCGGCGGGCCGGTAGCAGGCGGACACCTCCACCGCGTCCTGCTCGGGCAGCCGGCGGGGGAGCAGGCTGCGCTGGAGCACCAGCGCCGCGTCGCGCTCCCGCGTGTAGCGGCGGGCGTTGTCGACGCAGACGGCCGCCCGCGAGACGAGGTCCTCGGCCAGGGCGAGGTCGTCCTCGTCGAAGGGCTCGCGCCGGCCGTCCCGCAGGAACGTGGTGACGCCGAGGGTCGTGCCGCGGGCCCGGACCGGCACGATCAGCGCGCTGGGCGGCTCGGCCCCGGCCGGCAGCCGGGGCAGCCAGTCCTCGGCGGCCGGGTCCAGCCGGTCGGCCCGCCAGGGCCGCCCGCCGACCAGACAGCGCACCGGCGGCGAGTCACCCCGGTGGACGACCACGGGCGGCCCCTCCTCCTCGCCGTCCCCGTCCCCGTCACCGCCCAGATCCGGGAGCCCGTCCCCGACCCCGTCCGCACCGCCGGGCGGTCCCGTGTCCTCGTGCCGGTTCTCGCCCGGAACCCGTGCTCCGCCGCGGTCCCGGTCGGCGTCCCGCCCCGGACCGACACCCTCGCCCCCGCTTCCGGACCACTCCCGGTCCCGGACCCCGTCCTGGTCCCGGCCGCCGTGCGGGAGCCCGCCCTCGCCCTCGGACCCGCCCCCGGGCTCGTCGTCCTCGGGGGCGCCGGCCGTCCGGTGGCCCGCTCTGCGCAGACGGACGCGGCCGCCTGGTCCGTCCGTCGTCGGGACCGGTGCGGGCTCGGCGCCCCGCAGGACCCGCTCCGGCAGGTCGACGGCGACGACGTCGGCGAACCCGGGCACGGCCGCGTCGGCGAGCTCCTGAGCGGTGCGGCCGATGTCCAGGCTCCTGCCGATGCGCCGGCTCGCGCCGTCGAGCAGCGCGAGCCGCCGCCTGGCGCGGTGGCGGTCGGTGATGTCGACGACCGTGTAGTAGACGCCCATCGGACGGCCGTGGTCGTCCTCCAGCCGGGTGAACGACAGCATGTGCGCGGTCTCGCGGTGCGGCGCGGCGCGGACGTGCCCCACGTGCTCGTAGCCGACGACGGGTTCACCGCTCTCCAGTACCTGCCGCATCCGCGCCTCGATGGCCTCGGAGTCCAGACCGGGCTGCACGTCGGCCATCCGCAGCCCCAGCCGCAGCTCGGGCGGGCCGCCGCCGAACGCGGAGAGGGCCTCGTTGGACCACACGTAGCGCAGGTCGGTGTCCACGATCGCTATGCCGATCGGGGCGCCGGCGACCATCTGCTCCAGGACGGAGCGGCTCATGCTCCAGCCGTGCGCGTCGCCCATCTCGTTGAGCATCACCAGCCAGCGCGCCCGGCCGCCCGGCTCGTGCGCCGAGGTGATCCGGGCCATGACCGGGACCGGCCGGCCGTCCCGGCGCAGGGCGGACAGCAGCCCGGCCCAGCCGCCCTCCCGCCGGCACCGCTCCAGAACGTCGGGGACCCGTCCGGCGTCCCCGTGCGCGAGCAGGCGGGACAGGTCCTCGCCCACCGCCTCGGAGGCCGGGTAGCCCAGCAGGCGCTCGGCGTCCCTGGTCCAGCTCGTGACCACGCCCCGCGTGTCCAGCAGCAGGGGGGCGGTGTCCGCCACGTCGAACCGCCGGCGGGCAACGTCGTCCTCATCGTGTGCGCCCACGTCGACCTCTCTGTCGCCGAGAGTGGTCTGCCACCTCCTGACCCAGTCCTCACACTGCCCGCACGGCAGCGGCCGGGCCACCCGAGCGCCGGCCGCGCCGCACCGCCGTTCAGGCCCCCCGCGTCAGCACCTTCTCCAACGAGGCGAGCGCGTCGACCAGTTCCTCGGCCGTGATCGTCAGGGGCGGGGCCAGCCGGATGGTCGAGCCGTGGGTGTCCTTGACCAGCACTCCCTCCCGCATGAGCAGCTCGCTCACCTCGCGGCCGGTGCCGAGCGCCGGGTCGACGTCGACGCCCGCCCACAGCCCCCTGGCCCGGAAGCCGACGACGCCCCTGCCGACCAGCCCGGACAGCCCGTCCCGCAGGACGACGCCCAGCTCGGCCGCCCTGCGCTGGAACTCGCCCGTCTCCAGCAGCTCCACCACCGCCGTGCCGACGGCCGCGGCCAGCGGGTTGCCGCCGAAGGTCGAGCCGTGCTCCCCCGGGTGCAGCACCGACAGCACCTCCCGCCGGGCCACCACCGCGGACACCGGCACGATGCCGCCGCCCAGCGCCTTGCCCAGCAGCAGGACGTCGGGGGTCACGCCCTCGTGGTCCACGGCCAGCGTCCGGCCGGTGCGTCCGAGGCCGGACTGGATCTCGTCCGCGACGAACAGGCAGTTCCTGCGCCGGGTCAGCTCCCGCACCCCGGCCAGGTAGCCGTCGTCGGGCACGACCACGCCCGCCTCGCCCTGGATGGGCTCGATCAGCACCGCCGCCGTCGTCTCGTCGACCGCCTCCTCCAGCGCGGCCAGGTCGTTGTACGGGACGACGCGGAAACCCGGCGTGAACGGTCCGAATCCGGTGCGGGCCGTCTCGTCCGTGGAGAAGCTCACGATGGTCGTCGTGCGCCCGTGGAAGTTGTCCGCGGCGACCACGATCGTCGCCCGGTCGGCCGGCACGCCCTTGACGTCGTACGCCCATTTGCGCACCACCTTGACGGCGCTCTCGACCGCCTCCGCGCCCGTGTTCATGGGCAGGACCATGTCCAGGCCGGTCAGCCGCGCGAGCCGCTCGGCGAACCCGGCCAGGCGGTCGTTGTGGAACGCGCGGGAGGTGAGCGTGAGCCGGTCCAGCTGGCGGTGGGCCGCCTCGATCAGCGCCGGATGACGGTGGCCGAAGTTGAGGGCCGAGTAGCCGGCCAGCATGTCGAGGTAGCGGCGGCCCTCGACGTCCTCCACCCACGCGCCCTCGGCGCTCGCGACGACCACGGGCAGCGGATGGTAGTTGTGCGCGAGCACGGGCTCCTCGGCGCGGATCAGAGCGGCGGAGGAGCGGACGGGCACGACGGGTGCGGTCATGAACGGATCTCCTGGGTGCAGCACTTGATGCCGCCGCCGGCCTTCCGGAACTCCGAGAGGTCGACGGGGACGGGGACATAGCCGCGCTCGCCGAGCCGCGCGGCGAGCGTCTCGGCCTGCGGCGCGATGAAGACATGGCGACCGTCGGAGACCGAGTTCAGACCGAACGCCATGGCGTCGTCGCGCGTGGCGAGGACCGCGTCCGGATACAGTCCGGCGAGCACCGCGCGGCTGCCGGCGGAGAACGCCTCCGGGTAGTAGGCGATGTTTCCGTCGTGTCCGCCGTCGAGGACGAACAGCGCCGTGTCGAGGTGGTAGAAGTGCGGGTCCACCAGGGTCAGGCTGATCACCGGGTGGCCGAAGAACTCCTGCACCTCCCGGTGCGCCTCCCGCGTGGTGCGGAACCCGGTGCCGGCCAGCACGTAACGGCCGGTCCACACCAGGTCCCCCTCGCCCTCGCAGACGGACGTGGGCCGGTGGACCTCGTAGCCCGCCGCGCGGAACCAGGTGTCGTAGTGGTCGGACTCGGGCCGCCGCTCGGGCGCGTGGAACAGGGAGCCGAAGACCCGGCCCGCGACGACCACGGCCGAGTTGGCGGCGAACACCATGTCGGGCAGACCGGGGGCCGGCTCCACGGTGTCCACCGTGTGGCCGTGATCGCGGTAGGCGCGGATCAGCGTCTGCCACTGCTCCTGCGCCAGGTCGACGTCGACGGGGCTGTCGGGACGCATCCAGGGGTTGATCGCGTACTGCACGGCGAAATGCCGCGGTTCGCAGACGAGGAAGCGCCGGGGGCGCCGCACACGGGTCTCGGACACAGAGGGGGTCCTCCGTTTCCCTGCGGGTGTCGACTGAGGGTTGACACCACGGTAGGAACTGACAGGCACGCACGACAAGCGAGGAGCATTGCGTGTCCGCGCAGTAATGCTGCGTGATGATCCGTGCAAACGCAGGCTTGCTGCGCCCCCGGAGGTTTATTCGGGAGCGGGCTGGGTCGCGCCCGCCTCCGGGCTGTCCGGCAGCAGGTGGGACAGGACCATCACGCTGATCGTCTTGCGGATGAACGGCTCGGCCCGGATCCGCTCCAGCACGTTCTCGAAGTGCTCCACGTCCCGCGCCCGCACATGCAGCAGGGCGTCCGCGCCGCCGGTCACCGTCATCGCCGCGGCGATCTCCGGATGGTTGCGCACCACCTCCGCCAGCCGCCGGGGAGGCGCGGCGCCCTCGCAGTACACCTCCACGTACGCCTCGGTGCGCCAGCCCAGCGCCGACGGCTCCACGGTCGCCGTGAACCCCGTGATCACCCCGGTCTCCCGCAGCCGGTCCACCCGGCGCTTGACGGCCGTCGACGACAGACCGACCGCGGTGCCGATCTCGGCGAAACTCGTCCTGGCGTTCGCCATCAGAGCGTTGATGATCTTCCGGTCGAGTTCGTCGAACGGGGCGGGCGCGCTGCTCATGCGGGCACTGTAGGACAGCACGGCCGCCCGCACCCCCGTACATGTCCAGCGGCGCCGATCGCCCCTACACTCCACCTTCATGCTGCGCGCCCTCGCCGTCGACGACGAACGTCCCTCGCTGGAAGAGCTGCTCTACCTGCTCACCGCGGATCCCCGCGTCGGCAGCGTGGAGGGCGCCGGCGACGCGACCGAGGCGCTGCGCCGCATCAACCGGGCCCTGGAGTCCGGACCGCACGGCCCCGAGGCCGTCGACGTCGTCTTCCTCGACATCCAGATGCCCGGCCTCGACGGACTCGACCTCGCGCGCCTCCTCACCGGCTTCGCGCGACCGCCCCTGATCGTCTTCGTCACCGCCCACGAGGACTTCGCCGTCCAGGCCTTCGACCTCAAGGCCGTCGACTACGTCCTCAAGCCCGTGCGCAAGGAACGCCTCGCCGAGGCGGTCCGCCGGGTCGTCGAACGCAGGACCGCCGAACTGCGCGGCGCCGCCCCGCCCATCCCCGTGCACGAGCCCGACCCGGACCACATACCCGTCGAACTCGGCGGCGTCACCCGCTTCGTCGCCGTCGACGACATCACCCACGTCGAGGCCCGGGGCGACTACGCCCGCCTGCACACCGACCGCGGCAGCCACCTCGTCCGCATCCCGCTGTCCACACTGGAGGAGCGCTGGCGCGCCCGCGGCTTCGTCCGCATCCACCGCCGCCACCTCGTCGCCCTGCGCCACATAGGCGAACTGCGCCTGGACGCGGGCACGGTGAGCGTCCTGGTCGGCGGCGAGGAACTCCAGGTCAGCCGCCGTCACGCGCGCGAACTGCGCGACCTGCTGATGCGGAGGCCGTAGCCGTGCCCCACCAGGACCCCGCGGAACGCCGCGTCGTCGTCACCGGCCCCGCCCGCCGCAGCCTCCCGCACGCCCGGCAGCGCTCCCGCGGGCGCCACCCCCAGTCCTCCGGCCACCACCGCCCGCGCACCGAGATCGACGAGCAGACCACCCTCGGCCACACCTACGTCCGCTCCCTGATGCGCTCCCAACTGCGCGCCGCCCTCGCGGTGTTCGCCGTCCTCGCCCTCCTCGTCGGCCCGCTGCCCCTGCTGTTCGCGGCGATGCCCGACGCCCACCGCCTTCAGTGGGCGGTCCTCGGCTTCTGCCTCTACGCGCCGCTCGTCCTGCTCGCCCGCTGGTACGTGCGCCGCGCCGAGCGCAACGAACGCGACCTCGTGCGCCTGGTCGAGGACCGGTGAACCCGGCCTTCGCCGTCCCGGCCGTGGCCCTGGTCGTGGTCGCGACCGTGCTCGTCGGCGCGTTCGGCCTGCGCATCTCCCGCACCACCTCCGACTTCTACGTCGCCTCCCGCACCGTCGGCCCCCGCCTCAACGCGGCCGCCATCAGCGGCGAGTACCTCTCCGCCGCCTCCTTCCTCGGCATCGCCGGCCTCGTCCTGGTGCAGGGCCCCGACATGCTCTGGTACCCGGTCGGCTACACCGCCGGCTATCTGGTGCTGCTGCTGTTCGTCGCCGCCCCGCTGCGCCGCTCGGGCGCCTACACCCTCCCCGACTTCGCGGAGGCCCGCCTCGCCTCGCAGGCGGTCAGACGGCTCGCGG
The DNA here is from genome assembly GCF_043200075.1 of Streptomyces sp. NPDC048481. Classification (NCBI taxonomy): domain Bacteria; kingdom Bacillati; phylum Actinomycetota; class Actinomycetes; order Kitasatosporales; family Streptomycetaceae; genus Streptomyces; species Streptomyces sp. NPDC048481. The sequence continues at coordinate 493,924 of NZ_JBICXC010000004.1, read as the reverse complement.
GGGCCTTCGTCGTCGGAGTGGGCTGGCTCTACCTCATACCCCAGCTCCAGGGCGCGGGACTGACGCTGACGGTGCTGACCGGCGCACCCGACTCGCTCGGCGGCATCATCGTCGCCGTCGTGGTCACGGCGACGGTCGCCGCGGGCGGCATGCGCAGCATCACCTTCGTGCAGGCTTTCCAGTACTGGCTCAAGCTCACCGCGCTCCTCGTGCCCGTCCTGTTCCTGGCGCTCGCCTGGCACGGCGACGGCGCCCCCCGCGGCGCCTTCGATGAACCGCCCGCCTTCCGCGACCAGCGGGTGGTCCGCGTCGACGCCACCCTCGACCTTTCACTGGAGCGCCCGCTGACCGTCACGGTGGACGGCACCGTCGACGGCCACCCCTACGAGGGCGCCGTCCTGCGGCTGCCCGCGGGCTCCCACCACATCGAGCAGGGCGCGCGCCTCACCTTCGCCCGCGGCGCCGCCGTCCCCGCCGCCGAGCGCGGCAGCAACGGCGGCATGTCGACCTCCCTGGCGGCCGGCCGCGAGGAACGCCCGCTGTACGCCACCTACGGGCTGATCCTCGCCACCTTCCTCGGCACCATGGGCCTGCCGCACGTCGTCGTGCGCTTCTACACCAGCCCGCACGGGGTCGCCGCCCGCCGCACCACCGTCGCCGTCCTCGCACTGATCGGCGCCTTCTACCTCCTGCCCCCGCTCTACGGCGCCCTCGGCCGCCTCTACACCCCCGAACTGGCCCTCAGCGGCGACGCCGACGCCGCCGTCCTGCTGCTGCCCGACCGGGTGATCGGCGGCCTCGGCGGCGACCTGCTCGGCGCACTGGTCGCCGGGGGCGCGTTCGCCGCGTTCCTGTCCACGGCGTCCGGGCTGACGATGGCCGTGGCGGGCGTCCTCACGCAGGACGTGCTGCCCACCCGGGGCGTACGGCACTTCCGGCTGGGCACCGGGCTCGCCATGGCCGCGCCCCTCGCGGCGAGCTTCCTGGTCGGCGGCCTGCCGGTCGCCGACGCGGTCGGGCTGGCCTTCGCGGTGTCGGCGTCCTCCTTCTGCCCGCTGCTGGTCCTGGGCATCTGGTGGCGGCGGCTGACCCCGCCCGGCGCGGCCGCCGGAATGCTGGTGGGCGGCGGGTCGGCCTTCGTCGCCGTCGCGGCGACCATGGCGGGCCTGCCCGGCACGGGTTCCGTGCACGCCCTGCTCGCCTGGCCGGCCCTGTGGTCCGTGCCGCTCGGCTTCCTCACCATGGTCCTGGTGTCCCTGGCCACCCCGGGGCGCGTCCCGGCCGGCACGGCGGCGATCCTGGCCCGCTTCCACCTGCCGGAGGAACTGCGCACCGACGAACTGCGGGCCGCGGAGGCGAGGGCGTGAGCGGCTTCCTCGCGGGTGTGTGCATCGCGATCCTGCCGTTCCTCGCCGCCGGCTTCTGGCTGGGCCGCCGCACCGCCCGCCCGCAGAGCCTGGGCGGCCTGGGCACCCCCGTCGAGCACGCCACCTTCCAGACCCTGCACACCGCCTCCCTCGCCTCGCCCCCGCTGCGGGCCGGCCTCACCGAGGAGACGGCCCGCAGATCGGCACGCCGGCTGCGCACCCTGCTCGGCACGGACGCGCTGTGCCTGACCGACCAGCAGGAGGTGCTGGCCTGGGACGGAGTGGGATCCCATCACCGCACCGAGATCATGGAGCGGCTGGCCGGCCCGTTGGAGAGCGGCCGGGGCGAGGCCTTCCGCCTCACCTGCGAGCACGCCGACTGTCCCGCGCGCTGGGCCGTGGTGGCCCCGCTCACCGTCGACGACCGGGTGCACGGCGCCCTCGTCGCGTGCGCGCCCCGCGAGTCCGCCGTCCTGGTCCGGGCGGCCGGGGAGGTGGCCCGCTGGGTGAGCGTCCAGCTGGAGCTGGCCGACCTCGACCGGTCCCGCACCCGGCTCATCGAGGCCGAGATCAAGGCCCTGCGCGCCCAGATCTCCCCGCACTTCGTGTTCAACTCGCTCGCCGTGATCGCCTCGTTCGTGCGCACCGACCCCGAGCGCGCCCGCGAACTGCTCCTGGAGTTCGCCGACTTCACCCGTTACTCGTTCCGCCGGCACGGCGACTTCACCACCCTCGCCGACGAACTGCACGCCATCGACCACTACCTGGCCCTGGTCCGGGCGCGCTTCGGCGACCGCCTCGCCGTCACGCTTCAGATCGCCCCCGAGGTCCTGCCGGTGGCCCTGCCGTTCCTGTGCCTGCAACCGCTCGTGGAGAACGCCGTCAAGCACGGGCTGGAGGGCAAGGCGGACAAGTGCCACATCCGGATCACCGCGCAGGATGCGGGCGCCGAGGCCCTGGTCGTCATCGAGGACGACGGCGCCGGCATGGACCCGGTCGTGCTGCGCCGCATCCTGGCCGGCGAGGCCAGCCCGTCCGGCGGTATCGGCCTGTCCAACGTGGACGACCGGCTGCGCCAGGTCTACGGCGACGACCACGGCCTCGTGATCGAGACCGCGCTCGGGGCGGGCATGAAGATCACCGCCCGGCTGCCGAAGTACCAGCCGGGCGTCCACTCGGCGGGCCGGCTCGCCCCCGGCTGATCAGCCCGTTCTCGTCACCACCAGGGCGAGCGTGATCAGCCCCAGCACGACCCAGCCGAACCACAGCCAGCCGTTGCTGCCGAGCGCCACCGTGTAGGCGGTCACCATGACGAGCCCGCCGACGGTGAGCACCCCCATGGTCTTCGTGGAACTGTCCGTGGTTCCGGCCATCGCGACACCCTCCTAGGGGCCGCCCCTGCGCAGGGCGTGTCCCCCTCCATGGTGCCCCGCCTTCAGCGCCCGCGTGCGTCGAGTGACGCAAGATAGGCGTTGTACGCCTCCAGCTCCTGGTCCCCGTCGCGGTCCGCGGCGCGGTCCTTGCGCCTGGCCTGCCGCTGCTCGGAGCCGTACCACTGGAACAGCAGCGCTATCAGCACCAGCACCGAGGGGACCTCGCTGAACGCCCACGCGATGCCTCCGGCCGCGTTCTGGTCGGAGAGCGCGTCGATGCCGAGCGAGGCGGGCGGATGCTCGAACGTCGAGACCATCGGCTGCGACGCCATCATCAGCGCGATGCCGAAGAACGCGTGGAACGGCATGCCCGCGAACAGCTCCAGCATCCGCATCAGGTAGCCCGGCCGGTTCGGCCCCGGGTCCACGCCGATGATCGGCCAGAAGAACACCACGCCGACGGCCAGGAAGTGCACCATCATCGCCAGGTGCCCGGTCTTCGACCCCATCAGGAAGTCGAACAGCGGCGTGAAGTACAGCGCGTAGAGACTCGCGATGAACAGCGGGATGGTGAACGCGGGATGCGTGACGATCCGCATGTACCGGCTGTGCAGCAGCATCAGCAGCAGCTCGCGCGGCCCCTTGCGGCCCCGGCCGGCGGCCGGCAGCGCGCGCAGCGCGAGCGTCATGGGCGCGCCGAGCAGGATCAGGATCGGCGACAGCATGCTGATCACCATGTGCTGCACCATGTGCACGCTGAACATGACCATGCCGTAGTCGTTCAGCCGGGTGCACATCACCAGCGCGACGGTCAGCACGCCCACGACGAACGACACCGTCCGCCCGGCCGGCCAGGAGTCGCCGCGCCGGCGCAGCCGCAGCACGCCCCAGCCGTACAGGCCGAGGCCCACCACGCAGGCGACGAGGAAGAACGGGTCCGCCGACCAGTGAAGACCGCGTCCCAGCGTGAACGGCGGCAGATCCATGGTCATGCCGTGCCCGCCGTGATCCATTGCGCCGGCTCCTGATTCGTGGGGGGTTGTACGTTTCCTGCCGCCCCAAGAGTAGAGCCGCCCCCGGCGATCACTGTCACCGGGGGCGGCCCGCCGTCGTGGCCCGACGCGCGCTACAGGACGGTCTCGGCCTCCTCGTACCGCTGCGCGGGAACCGTCTTCAGCGTCTCGACGGCCTCGGCCAGCGGCACCATGACGATGTCCGTGCCGCGCAGGGCCGTCATGTGGCCGAACTCGCCCCGGTGCACGGCCTCCACCGCGTGCCAGCCGAACCGGGTGGCCAGCACCCGGTCGTAGGCGGTCGGCGTGCCGCCGCGCTGCACATGGCCGAGGATGACCGGGCGGGCCTCCTTGCCGAGCCGCGACTCCAGCTCCAGGGAGAGCTGGCGGGCGATCCCGGCGAACCGCTCGTGCCCGTAGACGTCCTTGCCGCCCTCGTCGAAGGCCATGCCGCCGGGCGCGGGCTTGGCGCCCTCCGCCGCGACGACGATCGCGAACCGCTTGCCCGCCTCGAACCGCGCACCGACCCGGCGGGCCAGCTCCTCGATGTCGAAGGGCCGCTCCGGCACGACGATGGCGTGCGCGCCGGCCGCCATGCCGGAGTGCAGCGCTATCCAGCCGGTGTGCCGTCCCATGACCTCGACCACCAGCACCCGCTGGTGCGACTCGGCGGTGGTCTTCAGCCGGTCGAGGGCCTCGGTCGCGACGCCCACGGCCGTGTCGAAGCCGAAGGTGACGTCGGTGACGGCGATGTCGTTGTCGATCGTCTTGGGCACGCCCACGATCGGCAGCCCGTTGTCGGACATCAGCCGGGCCGCCTTGAGGGTGCCCTCACCGCCGATCGGGATGATCGCGTCGAGGCCGAGTTCCTCGACATGGCCCCGGGCGCGCTCCACACCGTCCCGCAGATGCGAGGGCTGGACGCGGGAGGAGCCGAGGATCGTGCCGCCGCGGGCGAGGATGCCGTTCACCGCGTCGAGGTCGAGCTTGAGGTAGTCGCACTCCAGGAGGCCCTTCCAGCCGTCCCGGAAGCCGATGACCTCGTCGCCGTGGTCGGCGACGGCGCGGTGCACGACGGACCGGATGACGGCGTTCAGGCCGGGGCAGTCGCCGCCGGACGTGAGGACACCAATGCGCATAGCCCGAAACAACCTTCTTCACGAGGGCCGGTCCGGACCACGCTGTCCGGCTCGAATCCCCGCCACCCTAGCGTCAGGAGGGGGCGGGGCCGAAGCACGCGTCCGCCTGCTGGACGCGCCTGCTCACCTGTGCGGACGCGGCGTCATACGGGCTGCCGCCGGCGTCCGGGAAATCAGGTGAACATACAGGTCACGCGGGCTGCTGGGCGGCCGCGATGCGCTCGTTGCGCAGCGCCTCGTACCAGTGGTCGTCGATCGGCGGGAGCGCGTTGACGTCGAGGGCCAGCTTCAGCAGCAGGTCCGCGATCAGCGGGTTGCGCGCCAGCACCGGGCCGTGCATGTAGGTGCCGAACACGGTGTCGTTGTACGCGCCCTCGGTGCCGTCGCCGGTGCCGTTGCCCTTGCCGAGCGTGACACGGGCCAGGGGGCGGGCGGTCGGGCCGAGGTGGGTGATGCCCTGGTGGTTCTCGAACCCGGTCAGCGGGGGCAGGCCGAGCCGCGGGTCGATGTCCCCCAGGACGTCGCCGACGCAGCGCTCGCCCTCGCCGCGCGTCGTCGTCACGTCCAGCAGGCCCAGACCCGGCTCGCGCTGGCCGAGGTCGTTGACGAACTCGTGGCCGAGGATCTGGTAGCCGGCGCAGACCGCGAAGACGATCGCGCCGTTGTTCACCGCCTGGTACAGGTGGCCGTCACGGCGCAGCCGCTCCGCCGCGAGCCGCTGCGGCCGGTCCTCGCCGCCGCCGATCAGGTAGATGTCGCCGGAGGTCGGGATCGGCTGGTCGCTGCGCACGTCGAGCCGGGCCACGTCCAGCCCGCGCTGGCGGGCCCGCCGTTCGACCACGAGGGCGTTGCCCTGGTCGCCGTAGGTGCTCAGCAGGTCGGGGTAGATCCACACCAGCCGCAGTTGGTTGTCGCTCATGGGAATGGGATCGTCCTTCGGGTCAGTTGCCGACGCGGCGGCGGAGGTCCTGGAACGCGGTGTAGTTCGCGATGACCTCGATCCGGCCCGGCGGCGCCTGCTGCACGGCCTGGTCGAGGTTCTCGCACACCTGGAAGTGCTGGTTGGCGACCTCCAGGCGCACCGCCAGGTCCAGCTTGCGGTCGCCGACGACGAAGATCGGGTGACCGGTCAGCCGGGTGTAGTCGACGTCCCACAGCCAGGAGGTGTCGGTGCCGTCGGCGCCGCGCGCGTTCACCGAGAGGATCACCGGGGTGGGCGGCGGATCGATCAGGCTGAACGTCTCGAGCCAGCCCGCGGGGTTCTTCGCCAGCAGCAGGCGCAGGTCGCGGCCCTGGAACTGGACGACGTCGTAGCGTCCGGCGACGGCCTGCACCGCGTACATCCGCTCCAGCGCCACCTGCGGCGGCACCCCGAAGACGGCGGCCACGGCGGCGGAGGAGGCCGCGTTGGCCTTGTTGGCGCGGCCCGGCAGCTGGAGGTGGATCGGCCAGGCCGAACCGTGCGGGTCGAGGACGTGGTCGCCGCTGAGCGCCCAGCTGGGCGTCGGGCGGCGGAAGCCGCACTCGCCGCAGAACCAGTCGTCCCCGGGACGCTGCATGACGCCGCCGCAGGACGGGCACGACCAGGCGTCGTCCTTCCACATCTGCCCGGCGGCGACCCAGACCACGTTGGGGGAGGACGAGGCCGCCCACACCACCAGCGGGTCGTCGGCGTTGGCGACGACGACCGCCTTGGAACCGGCGAGGCCCTCGCGCCAGTTCTCCGCGAGCATGCGGGTCTCGGCGGCGCGGTCCAGCTGGTCGCGGGAGAGGTTGAGCAGCGCGATGCACTTGGGGGCGGTGTCCCGGGCGACGCCCGCGAGGTACTTCTCGTCGACCTCGATGACGCCGTAGCGGGCCTCGGAGCCGCCCGCGAGGGCGGAGGTGATGCCGGCCGGCATGTTGGCGCCGAGCGCGTTGGACACGACCGGCCCGGCGGCGCGCAGCGCCTCGGCGATCAGCCGGGTGGTGGTCGTCTTGCCGTTGGTCGCCGAGACGAGGACGACGTCCAGGTTCTGGGCGAGCCGGGCGAGGAGGTCGGGGTCGAGCTTGAGCGCCACCCGGCCGCCGATCACCGAACCGCTGCCGCGCCCCGCGGCGCGCGACGCCGCCGCGACCGCCTTGCCGGCGGTCACGGCGATCTTGGCCCGCGGCGTGAGCGGGTCCGAGTTGCCTGCCATCAGTTCTCGATCCTCCTTGCGTACGCGCCGCGCCTCTGCCGTACGGCAACGTGGTAGGTGGTCAGCCTATCGAGATCCCCCCGCACTCCCGAATCCCGGGACCGCCTCCCGCCCGTGGACGGCATGCGCGTGTCACGGAGGACCGTACCCTTGCCGGCATGCGACACCGCTCCATCCCGGGCGCCCGCGGGCGCGTCCGGCCCCTCACCCTGCTCGGCGATCCCGTGCTGCGCGCCCGCTGCGAGGACGTCACCGACTACGGCCCCGAACTGGCCCGGCTCGTCGAGGACATGTTCGCCACGATGTACGCGGCCCGCGGCGTCGGCCTGGCGGCCAACCAGGTCGGCGTGCCGCTGCGGGTGTTCGTGTACGACTGCCCGGACGACGACGACGTCCGCCACCTGGGCCATGTGGTGAACCCGACGCTGGTCGCGGCGGGCGGCCTCGTGCTGCGCGGTCCGGAGGGCTGTCTGTCCCTGCCGGGCCTGGAGGCGGGGACGGAGCGTTACGACGAGGCGGTGGTCGAGGGCTTCACGACGGCGGGCGAGCCGGTCACCGTGCGCGGCACCGGGTTCTTCGCCCGCTGCCTCCAGCACGAGGCCGACCATCTGGACGGCCGGGTGTACGCGGACCGGGTGACGGGCCTGCGCGGGCGCAGGCTGGCCCGTCGGGTGCGCCGGGCGGCGTGGAGCGGCTGAGCCCGCGGGCCGGCCGGCCCGGTGTCCCGGTGGTTCAGAAGCCGGGACCGCCGACCCGGTCGCCGGCCGCGGCGAGGCGGCCCCACAGCAGGTCGGCCAGGCTGCGCACCAGTTCCGCGCGGGTGCAGGGCCGTTCGCCCAGCCACCAGTCGCCGGCCGCGTGCATCATCCCGACGATGCCGTGGCCCCAGACCCGCGCGAGCTGCTGGCTGCCGGGCCCGAGGTCGACCCGGTCCTCGATGACCTGGGCGAGTTCCTCGCCCATCCGGCGCAGCAGCGGGGCGGAGTGCTTGCCGACGTCGAACCCCTGCTCGCCGGCCGCGCCGTCGGAGGGGTGCATCAGGAACCGGTACACCTGGGGCCGGGCCTCGATGGCGGCCAGGTAGGTGTCGAGCGTCGCCTCGACCCGTTCCCGGCGTTCCGCCGGGGCGTCGAGGGCGGCCCGCAGCGAGTCGAGCAGCGCGTCGGTGTGCCGCTTGGCGAGGGCCGCGTACAGTCCCCCCTTGTCGCCGAAGTGGCGGTAGAGGATGGGCTTGGTGATGCCGGCCTCGGCCGCGATGGCGTTCATCGAGGCCTGTGGGCCGTCGCGGAGCACCACCCGGTCGGCGGCCTCCAGCAGTTCGCGCCGTCGGCGGTCGGCGGACCGCTGTTGCTCGGTCCGCTGCGTGGTGTCCATGTGCTCTCCCCACCCGTGCTTGTTCGGTGACGCCTGCGCAAACTAACACCTGACAGCAGCCTGACATCGAACGGGCCGCAGGGCTCCGGGCCGTCATCAGGAGTTGACTTTTCCTACCGACCGGTAACAGACTCTCGAGTTACCGCTAGTAACACGCACGTTCCGCCGCTGGAGGGGACATGGCCGAGTTCACCATGGAGCTCAACGACGAACAGAAGGAGGTCCGGGACTGGCTGCACGGCTTCGCCGCCGATGTCATCCGCCCCGCGGCCGCCGAATGGGACGAGCGTGAGGAGACTCCCTGGCCGGTCATCCAGGAGGCCGCGAAGGTCGGCATCTACTCCCTCGACTTCTACGCGCAGCAGTACTTCGACCCCACCGGGCTCGGCATCCCGATGGCCATGGAGGAGCTGTTCTGGGGCGACGCGGGCATCGCCCTGTCCATCGTGGGCACCGGGCTGGCCGCCGTGGGCGTGCTCGCCAACGGGACCGAGGAGCAGATCGGCACCTGGATCCCGCAGATGTACGGCGACGCCAACGACGTCAAGGTGGCCGCCTTCTGCTCCTCCGAGCCCGACGCCGGCTCCGACGTCGCCTCCCTGCGCACGCGGGCCGTCTACGACGAGGCCAAGGACGAGTGGGTGCTCAACGGCACCAAGACCTGGGCGACCAACGGCGGCATCGCCAACGTGCATGTCGTCGTCGCGGCGGTCGACCCCGACCTGGGCTCCAAGGGCCACGCCTCCTTCATCGTCCCGCCGGGCACGCCGGGACTGACCCAGGGCCAGAAGTTCAAGAAGCACGGCATCCGCGCCTCGCACACCGCCGAGGTCGTCCTCGACAACGTGCGCGTCCCCGGTTCCTGCCTGCTGGGCGGCAAGGACAAGCTGGACGAGCGGCTGGCGCGGGCGCGCGAGCGGGCGAAGTCGGGCGGTGAGCGCGTCAAGAACGCGGCGATGGCGACGTTCGAGGCCTCGCGGCCGGCGGTCGGCGCCATGGCCGTCGGCACGGCCCGCGCCGCCTACGAGGTCGCCCTCGACTACGCCAAGACCCGTGAGCAGTTCGGCCGCCCGATCATCGACAACCAGGGCGTCGCCTTCCAGCTCGCCGACATGCGCACCCAGATCGACGCCGCGCGGCTCCTCGTCTGGCGCGCCTCGTGGATGGCGGTCAACGGCAAGCCGTTCACGGCGGCCGAGGGCTCGATGTCGAAGCTGTACGCCAGCGAGACCGCGAAGAAGGTCACCGCGCAGGCGATCCAGATCCTCGGCGGCAACGGCTACACCCGCGAGTACCCGGTGGAGCGCATGCACCGCGATGCCGCGATCTACACCATCTTCGAGGGCACGAGCGAGATCCAGCGCCTGGTGATCGCGAGGACGCTCTCCGGGATGCCCATCCGGTAGGGCCGCGGCCGCGGACGGGCGGGTGCGCGGGGGCCGGTCGCGCCGGGCGGCGGAGCGGACCGCTACGGCGCGCCCCCGCTGCTGTGCGCGATGCAGGCCACGTCGATGCGGTCGGCCAGCTTGGCCAGTTCGATGGTCAGGGCGGCCACCGTGTCCTCGTCCAGTCCGTCCGCGCCCGCCTCGACGAGGTGCAGCCACCGCCCTCCCAGCGTCCGGAGCAGCTTGCTCACGTCGGCCGCGGCCACCTGCAAGGTCCCGCGGTCGTCGACGATCAGAGGCAGAGTCACTTCGCGGTTCACACCCGGGATCGTAACCGCGCGACGCTCACGCACCGTGCCAAACCGTGGTGATGTTGCAGAACTCCCGGATTCCGTGCCCCGACAGCTCACGGCCGTACCCGGACCGCTTCACCCCGCCGAACGGGAAGCCCGGATGGGACGCCGTCATCCCGTTGACGAAGACCCCGCCGGCCTCCAGATCCCGGACGAAACGGTCGACCTCGGCCTCGTCGCGCGTCCACACGTTGGAACTCAGCCCGAACGGCGAGTCGTTGGCGATGAGGACCGCCTCGTCGACATCAGCCGCCCGGTACAGCGTCGCGACCGGCCCGAACGCCTCCTCCCGGTGGATGCGCATCTCGCGCGTGACACCGGCCAGCACCGTCGGCGGGTAGTACCAGCCGGGCCCGTCGGGGCGTTCGCCCCCGCACAGCACGGCCGCCCCGGCACGCCGGGCGTCGTCCACCAGTTCCTCCAGGTCCGCCCGGCCCTGTTCACTGGCCAGCGGACCCACCTCCGTGTCCTCGGCCAGCGGGTCGCCGACCTTCAGGGCCGCCATGCCCGCCACGAACCGCTCGGCGAACGCGTCGTACACGTCCGTGTGAACGATGAACCGCTTGGCGGCGATGCACGACTGGCCGTTGTTCTGCACCCGCGCGGTCACCGCGACCTGCGCGGCCCGGTCGACGTCCGCCGAGGGCATGACCACGAACGGGTCGCTGCCGCCCAGCTCCAGCACCGTCTTCTTGATCATCTCCCCGGCGGTGGAGGCGACCGCCCGCCCGGCCGGCTCGCTGCCCGTGAGGGTCGCCGCCTTCACCCGCTCGTCGCGCAGCAGTGCGTCGATCGCGCCGGAGCCGACCAGCAGCGTCTGGAAGCAGCCCTCGGTGAAGCCCGCCCGGTGGAACAGGTCCTCCAGGTACAGGGCGGTCTGCGGGACGTTCGAGGCGTGCTTGAGCAGCCCCACGTTGCCCGCCATCAGCGCCGGCGCGGCGAACCGGACCACCTGCCACAGCGGGAAGTTCCAGGGCATCACCGCGAGCACCGGGCCCAGCGGCCGGTAGCGGACCAGGGCCCGCGAGCCGCCGGAGTCCTTCACGTCGGCGGCGGCCGGCTCCTCGTCGGCGAGCAGCTCCTGCGCGTGCTCGGCGTACCAGCGCATCGCCTTGGCGCACTTCGCGGCCTCCGCGCGCGCCTGCTTCACCGGCTTGCCCATCTCGGTCGTCATGACCCTGCCGATGTCGTCCTGGTCCTCGTCGAGCAGGTCGGCGGCCCGGTTCAGCAGCCGGGCGCGTTCGGCGAACGACGTCGTCCGATACGTGCGGAACGTGGCCTGCGCGAGCTGGAGCCGGCGTTCCAGCTCCTGCTCGTCCATGGCCTCGTACGTCTTGAGCGTCTCGCCGTTCGCCGGGTTCACCGTCGCGATGGGCATGACCGACCTCCTGAAGAGCTGGCTGTGCTTCGACCTTCCCGCGCCGGGCCCGGGCCCGCAACGCGTGCGCGTCCGCTCAGACCGAGTGCTCCGCCAGCCGGTCGAGAAACGCGGCCTGCGCCGTGACGATCACCTCGCGCGCCCGCTCCAGCCCGAACCAGGCCACCCGGTCGAGCTCCGGGAACTCCTGGACGCGCCCCGAACGCGGCGGCCACTCCATGGCGAACGTGCCGGGCACGACGGACGCCGGGTCCAGGTCGGCCTCGACCGCCCACGCGGTGACGGTCTTGCCGCCCGCCTGCCGCACCTCGCCCAGCGCGATCGCCTCGCCGTCCGGCGGCGCCAGCCCCAGCTCCTCCTCGAACTCGCGCCGGGCCGCGTCCCAGGCCGTCTCGCCGGGCCCGTACTCGCCCTTGGGGACGGTCCACGCCCCGGCGTCCTTCCTCGCGAAGTACGGGCCGCCCATGTGGCCCAGCAGCACCTGCGGTCCGTCGCCGGTGCGGCGGAACAGCAGCAGGCCCGCGCTGCGCCGGGGAGCCGCCGCCGTCACGGACGCACCTGCGGGTGGGCGGCGAGCAGCGCCTCCACCGTGTCCGCCTCCTCGGGGCGCTTGTCCTCGCGGTAGCGCAGCACGCGGGCGAACCGCAGGGTGACGCCCGCCGGGTAGCGGGTCGAGCGCTGGAGTCCGTCGTAGGCGATCTCGACGACGAGTTCGGGCCGCACGGTCACGACGTGCCCCTTCTCTTCCACGGCCAGCTCCCGCAGGCGCTCCGTCTGCCAGGCGAGCATCGCGTCGGTCATGCCCTTGAACGTCTTGCCGAGCATCACGAAGCCGCCGTCCGCCGAGCGTGCGCCCAGGTGCAGGTTGGAGAGCCTGCCGGTGCGCCGGCCGTGGCCCCACTCGGCGGCCAGCACCACCAGGTCGAGGGTGTGCACGGGCTTCACCTTCAGCCAGGACGCGCCCCGCCGCCCCGCGCTATACGGCGCGTCCAGCGCCTTGACCACCACTCCCTCGTGGCCGCGCAGCAGGGTCTGCCGGGAGAATTCCTCCGCCGCCTCGACGTCGTCGGGGCCGGACACGAGGGCGCGGCGCACCCGCATCGGCTCGGGTGTCAGCCGGGCCAGCTCCGCGTGGCGTTCGGCGAAGGGCAGATCCAGCAGGTCGCGGCCGTCCACGGACAGCACGTCGAAGAACACCGGGGAGACGGGCACCGCCTCGGCCGCCGCAGCCACGTCCACCCGGGAGCCGACGCGGCCGGCGGTCTCCTGGAAGGAGCGGGGGCGCCCCGACCCGTCGAACGCGATGACCTCCCCGTCCAGCACGAAACGCGAGCCCGCCAGCCGCCGTGCCGCCTCGGTCACCTCCGGCAGCCGGTCGGTGATGTCGTCGAGCGTGCGCGTGTAGAGGCGGACGTCGTCGCCGTCGCGGTGCACCTGGACGCGGATGCCGTCCAGCTTCTCCTCCACGGCGCAGACGCCGAGCCTGCCGACCGCCTCGGCGACCGTGGACGCGGTGTGCGCGAGCATGGGCAGCACCGGGCGGCCGACGGTGAGCCGGAACGCCTCCAGCGCCGCCGGCCCCTCGCCGAGCAGGGCCTGCGCCACCGTCTGGAGCGACCCGGCCAGCATCACCGCCCGGCGCACGTCGGCCGCGGGCGCGCCGGTGGCCTGGGCCAGGCCCTCCACGGCGACGGCGTCCAGCGCGCCCTGGCGGACCTCGCCGGTGAGCAGGCCGAGCAGGAAGCGCTGCTCCTGCTCGGTGGCGGCGCCCATCAGCCGCTCGACCAGCCGCACCCGCTCGGCCTGCGAGCCGGGGCCGGCGACCCTGCCCAGCTCGCCGAGGAGGGCGTCCACCTCGCGCACCGTCAGGGTCGCCGATCCGGCCGGGGCGACCGGGCGGCCCAGCACCTTCCAGCCGACGCCCAGGCGGCCCTGGGGCAGCCGTCCGGCCAGATACGGGATCACCACGGGCACGTCGTCCGGTTCCGCCTCCCGGAAGAGTCCGGCGAGCAGGGCGATCTTGCGGGAGCGCGCCGAGGTGGCGGCGACCTCCCGGGACACGTCGGCGAGCCGGGTCAGCAACATGCAGCCATGGTGCTACGCCCCACCGACAACGACACCCGGACGGCGCTGCCGGTGGACACCGTCACGCCAGGGCCGCGGCGGGGCCGGGGGGGGTGCCGGGAGGGCCCCGAGGGGATCACCGGCGGCCTGCCGCGTCGAGGTCCGTCATCAGCAGTTCCATGTTGATCGCCGCCCCCGCGCGGTAGCCGCGGCTGGCCGCGTTCACGATCTGCTCGGCGAAGCCGGCGGCGTTGCCGACCGCCCACAGTCCGGGCACGCTCGTCAGACCGCGTTCGTCGGTCAGCGGGTACTCGCCGAACGGCGTCCGGTCCGTCCTGGCCCCCAGCCGGACCGCGAGCTGCGTCCTGGGCACGGGCCGGGGCGCGACGAACAGCACCTCGCGCGCGTGCTCCCCGCCGTTCCCGGCGAGCCGGACCCCGGTGAGCCGGTCCTCCTCGACCACCAGTGCGGCCACCTCGCCCCGGACGACGTCCACGCCGGCCGTGTCCAGCCTGCGGCGGTCCTCGTCGGTCAGCTCCTCCTCGCCGACCGTGTGCAGGAAGAGCGTGACGTCCTTGGACCACTGGGAGACGATCAGCGCCTGGTGGACGCTCATCGGGGTCGTGGCGAGCACGCCGAAGGCCCGGTCGCGGACCTCCCAGCCGTGGCAGTAGGGGCAGTGGAGCACGTCCCGGCCGAAGCGCTCGGCCAGGCCCGGCACGGGCGGCAGCTCGTCCGCGAGCCCGGTCGCGAGGACGAGCCGCCGCGCGTGCACGGTGCGGCCTCCCCCCGCGCGGGCGTCCCCGGCGAGCCGGACGGCGAAACCGTCGCCGCCGTCGCGGGTCACGTCCACCACCCGGTCGCGGACCAGCTCGACGCCGTACCGTGCGATCTCCTCGCGGCCGGCGGCGAGGAGGTCGGCCGGGGCCATGCCGTCCCGCGACAGGTACCCGTGCAGATGGGCGGAGGGCGCGTTGCGCGGCTCGCCCGCGTCGACGACCAGGGTCCGGCGTCGCGACCGGCCCAGGACGAGCGCGGCCGACAGCCCCGCCGGGCCGCCGCCGACGACGACCACCTCGTACCGCCCGCCCCCGTCGGCCCGCGCGCCCGCCGGGGCGTTCCCGGCGCCCCCGGCCCGCTCGCGGTCCCCGGCGCCCTCGATGTGCCGGTCGTGTTCGGTCCGTCCGGTGTTCCCGGTCTGCTCGGTCATGGTGACCACCTCCGCCGTCACCGTCGCCGCACGGGTGCGGGATTGACAAACTTCTTTGCCGGTTCCGCAATATGGGGGCATGACTACGGATGACGTGCTCGCGGAGGTCGGCCCGAGGCTCAGGCGGCTCAGGAAGGAGCGGGAGGTGACGCTCGCGGCGCTGTCGGAGTCGACCGGCATCTCCGTCAGCACCCTCTCCCGGCTGGAGTCCGGGCTGCGCAGGCCCAGCCTGGAACTGCTCCTGCCGATCGCCCAGGCCCACCAGGTGCCGCTGGACGAACTGGTCGGCGCGCCCCCGGTGGGCGACCCCCGCGTGCGGAGCAGGCCGCTGGTGCGGCACGGGCGCACCTTCTGGCCGCTGTCCAGGCAGCCCGGCGGACTCCAGGCCTTCAAGGTGCTGGTGCCGCAGAGCGACGAGCAGCCGGAACTGCGCACCCACGAGGGCTACGAGTGGCTGTACGTGATGTCCGGGCGGCTGCGGGTGGTGCTCGCGGAGCACGACGTGGTGATGACGGCGGGGGAGGCGGCGGAGTTCGACACCCGGGTGCCGCACTGGTTCGGATCGACGGGGGAAGGGCCCGCGGAGTTCCTCAGCCTCTTCGGGCCGCAGGGCGAGCGGATGCACGTGCGGGCGCGTCCGTCGCGCAGGTGACGCGCGCAACTGTTCCCCCGGGGGCAAGCGACCGCTTAGTATGCAGTCGACCAGGGTTCGACGACGCAGTCCCGTGGAGGCTCCGCATGCAGGCATGGCAGGTGCACGAGAACGGCGAGCCGAGCGAGGTGATGCGGCTCGCGGAGGTGGATCGGCCCACGCCCGGCGACGGCCAGGTCCTGCTCCGGGTGCGTGCCGCCAACGTCAACTTCCCGGACGCGCTGATGGTCCGGGGCCAGTACCAGGTGCGGCCCCCACTGCCGTTCACCCCGGGCGTGGAGATCTGCGGCGAGACCGAGGACGGCCGCCGGGTCCTCGCCAACCCGGCCCTGCCGCACGGCGGCTTCGCCGAGTACGCCGTCGCGGACGCCGCCGCCCTCCTTCCCGCCCCCGGCTCGCTCGACGACGCCGAGGCCGCCGCGCTGCACATCGGCTACCAGACCGGGTGGTTCGCCCTGCACCGCAGGGCGCGCCTGGAGGCCGGCGAGACGCTTCTCGTGCACGCCGCCGCGGGCGGCGTCGGCAGCGCCGCCGTCCAGCTCGGCAAGGCGGCGGGCGCGACCGTCGTCGGCGTCGTGGGGGGCGCCGAGAAGGCCGCCGTCGCCCGGGAGCTGGGCTGCGACGTGGTGATCGACCGGCGCGCCGAGGACGTCGTCGCCGCCGTCAAGGAGGCCACCGGAGGCCGGGGCGCCGACGTGGTCTTCGACCCCGTCGGCGGCGAGGCCTACACCCAGTCCGCGAAGACGGTCGCCTTCGAGGGCCGCATCGTGGTCGTCGGCTTCGCCAGCGGGACCATCCCGAGCCCCGCGCTCAACCACGCCCTCGTCAAGAACTACTCGGTCCTCGGTCTGCACTGGGGCCTCTACAACACCAGGAACCCCAAGCTGGTCCAGCACTGCCACGAGCAGCTCACCGACATGGCCGCCCGGGGCGCGATCCGGCCGCTGGTCAGCGAGCGCGTGGCCCTCGACCACGCCGCGGCCGCCGTGCAGCGGGTCGCCGACGGCGTCACCACGGGCCGCATCGCCGTCGTACCGCAGAACGGAGCCGCCGCATGACCGACGCAGCCGAACTCACGCGCCGTACCGCGCAGTTGCTGGCCGACCATCCGCCCGCGACGACCGCGCGGAAGGACTTCCTCCAGGCCCGCTTCGACGCGGGCCTGGCCTGGGTTCACTACCCGCAGGGTCTCGGCGGCCTCGGCGCGCCCCGCTCCCTCCAGGCCGTCGTGGACGCCGCACTGGAGGCCGCCGGCGCCCCGGACAACGACCCCCGGCGCATCGGCATCGGCCTCGGCATGGCCGCCCCGACGATCCTCAAGTACGGCACCGAGGAGCAGAAGCAGCGCTTCCTGCGGCCCCTGTGGACGGGCGAGGAGGTCTGGTGCCAGCTCTTCAGCGAACCCGGCGCCGGCTCCGACCTGGCCGCCCTCGGCACCCGCGCGGTCCGGCAGGACGACGGCGACTGGATCGTCGACGGCCAGAAGGTGTGGACGTCCAGCGCCCATGTCGCCCGCTGGGCCATCCTCATCGCCCGCACCGACCCGGGCGTGCCCAAGCACGCGGGCATCACCTACTTCCTGTGCGACATGACCGACCCCGGCGTCGAGGTCCGGCCGCTGCGCCAGATCACCGGCGAGGCCGAGTTCAACGAGGTCTTCCTCACCGGCGTCCGCATCCCCGACTCCCGCCGCCTCGGCGAGGTCGGCGACGGCTGGCGGGTCGCGCAGACCACGCTGAACAACGAGCGCGTCGCCATCGGCGGCATGCGGCTGCCCCGCGAGGGCGGCATGATCGGCCCGGTCGCGAAGACCTGGCGCGAGCGGCCCGAACTGCGCACCCACGACCTGCACCAGCGCCTGCTGAAGTTGTGGGTCGAGGCCGAGGTCGCCCGGCTCACCGGCGAACGCCTGCGTCAGCAGCTCGCCCAGGGCCAGCCCGGCCCCGAGGGCGCCGGCATGAAGCTCGCCTTCGCCCGCCTCAACCAGGAGATCAGCGGCCTGGAGGTGGAACTGCGCGGCGAGGAAGGCCTGTTTTACGACGACTGGACGATGCGCCGCCCGGAGCTGGTGGACTTCACCGGCCGGGACGCCGGGTACCGCTACCTGCGCTCCAAGGGCAACAGCATCGAGGGCGGGACCAGCGAGGTCCTGCTGAACATCGTCGCCGAGCGCGTCCTGGGCCTGCCCTCCGAACCGCGCACCGACAAGGACGTCGCATGGAAGGACCTGGCCCGGTGAACACACAGCCCGACCTGCTGTACTCGGAGGAGGAAGAGGCGCTGCGCGCCGCCGTCCGGGACCTGCTCGCCGACCACTGCGACGCGCCCGGCGTCATCGCCCGCACGGAGTCCGGCGCCCCGCACGACCTGGCGGCCTGGAAGGCGCTCGCCGACGGCATGGGCCTCGCCGGCCTGCTGGTGCCCGAGGCGCACGGCGGCCAGGGCGCCACCCACCGCGAGGCAGCCGTCGTCCTGGAGGAACTGGGCCGGGCGGTCGCCCCGGTGCCGTATCTGACCAGCGCCGTCGTCGCCACCGAGGCGCTGCTGGCCTGCGGGGACGACGAACTCCTCGGCCTGCTCGCGTCCGGGCGGACGATCGGCGCGCTCGCCGTCGGCCTGCACCTCGCAACCGGCGCCGCCCACCCGGTCGCGCGCGTCGAGAACGGCGTCCTGAGCGGGGAGCTGACCGGGATCGCGGACGCGGCCGTCGCCGACGTCCTGCTCGTGCCCGGCGACGACGGCGCCCTCTACGCCGTGCGCGCTCAGGACGCGACCGTCAGTCCGCAGACCTCCTTCGACCTCACCCGGCCCCTCGCCACGGTCACCCTGGCCGACGCGCCCGGCCGCCGGCTCGGCGACGCCGGGCCCGCCGTGCGCCGTGCGCTGCGGGCCGGCGCCGGTCTGCTCGCCTCCGAGCAACTCGGCCTCGCCGACTGGGCGTTGACCGAGACCGTGCGCTACCTGAAGGAGCGCAAGCAGTTCAACCGGCCCGTCGGCGGCTTCCAGGCGCTCAAGCACCGGCTGGCCCAGCTCTGGCTGGAGGTCGTCAGCCTCCGCGCCGCCGCCCGGGCCGCGGCCGACGCGCTCGCCGCCGGGGAGCCCTCCGACGAGGCGTCCGTCGCGGTCGCCGTCGCCCAGGCCTATGCCACGCCCGTGGCGGTCCGGGCCGCCGAGGAGGCGCTCCAGCTGCACGCCGGCATCGGCATGACCTGGGAACACCCCGTCCACCTGTATCTGAAGCGGGCCAAGGCCGACTCGATCGCCTACGGCACGGCGGGCGCCCATCGCACGGCGCTGGCCGAACTCGTCGACCTGTCGGCCCCCTGACGGTGACCCGGGAAGAAGCCCGCCCCGACCGGGCGGGCTTCTTCGTGCGCCCGTGCGCGCCGCCGCGTCACGGTCGCCCGACGGGGCGCGCACGGCCGACTCCGGGCGGAACGTGGGTCGTTCGCGGCCCGTCGGGCCGCTCCGGCGAGCGGGTCCGCCGGGGTGTCCGGCTGCCGCCCGCCCCCCACGCGTATCTCCCGCGGCCCGCGCCCCCCGGTGGGGGAGCGGCACGGGCCTCTCGGCCCCCGCCACACCCCCCGCCGCCTCACCGCCCCGCGCCCGGCTCGCGGCCCGTACCCGCCGCGCCGTCCCCGCGGCCGCCGGACGCCGTGACGTCCGTCTGACACCACTCGTTCGGCGGACGGCCGCACCGCACGGAGGAACCCTCCTTTACGCCACACTTACGGCCGAACGCCGCGAAAGCGGACGTGGGCGGAGGAGGTTGACGGTGGCCATTTCGATTTCCGCGGTGCTGTTGCTGGCGGTCCTGGCGATGATCTTCACGCGCAACGGCGGCCTGAAGGTCTCCCACGCGCTGGTCTGCCTGCTGCTCGGGTTCCTCCTGGCCGGCACCAGCATGGCGCCCACCATCCACAGCGGGCTCACGGCGACGGCGGACATCGTCGGCAGCCTGCGGCCGTGAGCCCGCGCGAGGGCGCCGACGTCAGCGGACGAAGACCCCGATGCCGTTCGGCACGGGCCGTTCCGATCCGTCGGACGGATGGTTGCGCACCGTCACCCGGGCCGCGCCCGGCCGACGGGCCACCAGCGTCGACGACCCGCCGCCGTCCAGGCTGAAGCCCTCGCCGGCGCCGAGGTCCCGCAACGCGGCGGCGACCTCCGCCACGGTCAGGCCCCTGCGGTACGCGGCGGACCCGTCCAGCGCCAGCAGGAACACCCGCCTCCCACCGGCCGCGATGCCCACGGCGGTGCGCACGGCCGACGCCGAGGTGTCGAGACCGGGCAGCGGCCGACCGCCCGACAGGAGCGGGTACCCGCCGACGGCGAAGGCGTACGAGGAGCGCGACGCGGAGCGCAGTCCGTAACGGACCGTCACCCGCTGTCCCGGCGCGAGCCGCTTGAGGCGCTGCGCGCCCGCCTCCCGCCCGAGGAGGACCGTGGTCCCGGCCGCGACGGCGCCGCCGCCGGGCGTGACCGAGGCGGAGACGACGCGGCCCCTCCTGAGCGTCACCTCGTACGTGCGCGCGCTGCACGCCCCGGCCCGTGCGGTGTCCGTGCCGCAGGTGGCCCGCCGGCGTGAGACGCCGCCCCAGTCCGGGGTGTACGCGCCGACCGAGTTCTCCGGCAGCGCGAACTGGTTGACTCCGCCCAGCGCAAGCCGACGTCCCGAGACGGCGTACGAACCGTCCAGGGTCAGGCTGTCCAGCCGGGCCCTGCCGTCCGTCCCCACGCCGACCACGGCCCTGGTGTCCGTGCCCGGCGGCAGCGGGGGCCCGAACCGCTGCCCGTCGGGGACGGCGCCCTTGAGGGCCCGCCCGTTCGCGACGGCCGGTCCGACGCTCGATCCGGTCGCCTCCACGCCCGGGTGCTGCGCCGCGGAGATGTCGAAGAAGTCGCCGTTGACGCCGGCGACGGCCTGCTGCCGGTCGGCCAGCGCGGACAACGGCGCCCGGGCGGCCACCGCGCCCGGGTACAACAACCCCAGGTGCACACGGGGGTTGGCGAGATCGACGTCGAGCACGTGCGCGTGCGCGGTCCCGGTCGCTCCCCGCAGATCGAAGTGCCGGTACGACACGCCCGCCGCCACGGCGGTCGCGCTGCCGCCCGCGGCGACGGCGCCGGCCGGGGCCGTCCCCGCGAGCGTCGCGGCGGCCGTGGCGCCCAGCGCGACGAGCAGCAGCAGGCGTTTTCCGCGTACCCCGGACCGCCGGTGACGCCGCGTCATGGACCCCCCTGGGTTGATCGGGGCGCAACTCTCTCATGACCTGCGGGAACGACCTGCGGGGAGTCGGCGTGAAGACCACGGAACGGGTGAGGAAACCCACGATTGCGAGTGGCGTGCTGAGCCGTTCGGCCGCGCCGCACGGCGGGTTGTGCTAGGCCGACCGTGACGGAGCGCGCGTTCCCCGACCGTGACGGAGCGCGCGTGCCGCGACGGCGGCGGGCCTCAGCTCACGGGCGCCGGCCGGTCCGTGGACGGCGCCGCGTAGCAGTCGAGCAGCACGCTGCGCCCCGGACCCCACTGCTGGACGACGCTGCCGAGGGCGTGCCAGCCCAGCCGCTCGTAGAACGCGGCGGCCGGGTCGGCGGCGACCACGTCCAGGACCGGATGCAGACCGCGGGCCCGCGCCGCTCCGACGGCCCGCTCCAGCAGGGCCGCGCCGATCCCGTGGCCTCGGGCGGCCGGTGAGACGTACAGCCGGCTGACGACCGCGGGCGCCGGCCGGCCCGGACGACTGCTCCAGGCCGCCGCCGCGGCGTCCCCCTCCTCGGCCGCGCACAGAGCGGCATGCCCGACGACCCGCCCGTCCAGTTCGGCCGTCCAGGCCGCGAGGAGCGCGGGCGGCGTCAGCCAGACGGCGGGTCGTGCGGGCCAGCCGACGGGGTAGCCGCTGTGCTCGTGGACCAGGGCCAGCGCCGCCACGCACGCGTCGAGGTCGGCCGGCAGGCGGGGCCGCACGGCGGCGGAGGGGCGGGCCGCGGGGTCAGTCATCGTCGCCCGCCTCGGGGGCGAAGGCGGCGAAGCGGGCCGGGGCGTGATCGATCGGCAGGTCCGGACGCCATGCGGTGAGGGACTGGGCGCTGCACACGAACAGCGACGGCGGCAGCCGGTCCAGCGGGTACCAGCGCCAGTCGCCGACGCTCTCGCCGGGCTGGTCGGCGGGCTCGCCCTCCCAGGCCGTGACGACGGCGCCGACCGTCATCCGCACGACCCCGTCGACATGGTCGAGGAGCGTGCCCAGGAGGCGCACGTCCGAGGGGGCCGCCCGAAGGCCGGTCTCCTCGCGCAGTTCGCGCACGACCGTCTCGCGCAGTGACTCCCCGGGCTCCACCGTGCCGCCGGGCAGCTCCCAGGTGCCTCCCCGGTGCCGGCCGAGGAGCAGTCCTCGCTCATCGTGCAGGATGGCGCCGACGCCGAGCGTCGCGTGCGCGGCGGGCGGGCGGCCCGCGCGGGGGCGGGTCCGCACGCGCCGCGGCCGCCGCGCCCGGTAGACGCGGTAGGCGGCCGCGTTGCCGGGGTCGGGCGAGAGCACCGGCACCACGTCCTCCACCACCAGCCCGTGGTCGGTGAGCAGCGCCTCCCACACCTCGGGGGCGGGCACCCACATGTGGACCGTCGTCTCCCCGCCGCCCGCGAACCGCAGGGTCTCGGGCCGCGCGGCGAGTTGCGGACTCGGCCCCTCGCCGAGGGAGTCGGTGTGCAGCGCGGAGAAGCAGAGCGTGCCGCCGGGTGCGAGGGCGGTCGCCAGGGCGGGGAACAGCCGGCGCGGGTCGACGAACGGCACCGCGTTCACGGAACAGATCACGTCGTACGGCGGCGCGTCCCGCAGGTGCGCCACGGCGTCGGCGTGGATCAGGCGCAGGCCGGGCACGGAGCCGTAACGGGCCCGGGCCCGCTCGATCTGACCCGCCGACGAGTCGACGGCGTCCACGACCGCGCCGTGCGCGCGCACCAGGCGGGCGGCGTGCCGGGCCGTGCCGCACCCGAGGTCCAGCACGCGCCGCCCCCGCAGCTCGCCGAGGAAGGAGTCGTCCGGCCCGGCGCCCGGGAACCCCCAGTCGATCCGCTCCGCGTCGTCCAGGACGGTGCCGCGCCGCAGATGGTGCGCCGCGTAGGCCTGCCAGGCCGCGGCGTTGGCCGGTTCGGGTCCGTCGGGAGCGAGGGGACGGGACATGGGCGGGCGCCTCCAACAGGATCCGGGACCGGGCGGTACGGCATTCTCGCCGACCGGAGGGGCCCGTGTCCGCTCAGCGCACGGGAGCGCCGCCGATGCGCGCGGGGCGCGTCACTTGCTCAGCCAGAGGTCGGGGCCGAACACCTCGTAGTGGACGGCGGCCGGACTCAGCCCGCG
This sequence comes from Streptomyces sp. NPDC048481, assembly GCF_043200075.1. Lineage (NCBI taxonomy): Bacteria > Bacillati > Actinomycetota > Actinomycetes > Kitasatosporales > Streptomycetaceae > Streptomyces > Streptomyces sp. NPDC048481. The sequence continues at coordinate 471,075 of NZ_JBICXC010000004.1, read as the reverse complement.
GGCGAGGAGGTCGCCGCGGACCGCCCGCATGAACGGCAGGGGGCCGCAGAGGTAGGCGGTGGTGTCCGGGGGCAGCGTCAGAATGCCGACGTCGGCACGTCCCTCGCGCACGTGCACGCGGGACCCTGTCGCGGGCCGCGCGCCGGCCTCGTACCACAGGTGCACGGTGGAGTGCGTGAGCCGTTCGGCCAGTTCGGCCTGCTCGTCGCGGTGCGCGTGGTGGGCGGGGGAGCGGTCGGCGTGGACGACGGTGACCCGTCGGTGCGGGGAGACGTCGGCGAGGTGGTCGAGCATGGACAGCAGGGGCGTGACGCCGATCCCGGCGGAGGCCAGCAGAAGGGGGCTGTCGTCCTGCGGGAGGACGAGGTCGCCGAACGGCAGGGAGACGCGCAGGACGTGTCCGGGCCGGGCGTGGGCGTGCAGCCACGTCGAGACCTCGCCCTCGGGGAGGCCGCCGTCGGCCGGGCGCTCGCGCTTGACGGTGATGCGCCAGGTCTTGTGACCGGGGGCGGCCGAGAGGCTGTACTGGCGTATCTGCCGTGCGCCGTCGGGCAGTTCGACCTGGACGCTGACGTACTGGCCGGGGGCGAACGGCTCGGTGGGCAGTCCGTCGGGGCGGCGCAGCACGAAGGAAGCGGCGCCCACCGCCTCCTCCGTGCGCTCGGCGATCTCCATCTCGCGCCAGACCTGCCCGTCGTCGACCTGCGCCCGGGCGTACAGGCGGGCCTCCAGGGCGATGAGGGCGTTGGCCATCAGCCAGTACACCTCGTCCCAGGCGGCCGCGACCTCGGGCGTCACGGCGTCGCCGAGTACCTCCGCGACGGCGCCCATCAGATGGCGTCCGACGACGGTGTACTGGTCGGAGGTCACGCCGAGCGAGGCGTGCTTGTGGGCGATGCGGCCGAGGACGGCGTCGGGACGCTCGCCCGGCCGTTCCACCAGCACGGTGGCGAAGGCGGCGACGGCGCCGGCGAGCGCCTGGCGCTGCGCGCCGCTGGCCTGGTTCGCCCGGTTGAACAGGTTGCGCAGCAGGGCCGGGTGCTCCTCGAACAGGCGGCGGTAGAACAGCTCGGTGATCGCGCCGAGGTTGGCTCCCACAGCCGGAAGGGTGGCTCGGACGATCGGGACGGAAGGCGCGGAGAGCATCGCGGTCCTCTCGGTATCAGGATGCACAGCACGAGCTGTGCGCGGCGGCGGGCGGCCCTGGCTGCATCGTAGATAACTTGCATCTGGGATACCAATTTAGATAGGGGTCGGACGCGTGTGCCGTGCGTCACGGGGTCCTTGGGCGGGGCGGCACGGCGTCGCGCGCCGCCGGTCCGGTCGGCGGGGGCGGCCGGGCGTTGGTAGCGTCCGCCTGAGCCGGGCCGGCCGGCCCGGCGCCGCACGACCGAGGGAGACGCGATGTCCCCGACGATCCGCAGGGCCGTCATCCCCGCCGCCGGCCTCGGCTCCCGTCTGCTGCCGCTGACCAAGGCGACGCCCAAGGAGATGCTGCCGGTCGGCGACAAGCCGGTCATCGAGCACACCGTGCGCGAACTGGTGGACTCCGGCATCACGGACATCACCATCGTCGTCTCCGGCGGCAAGTCGCTGATCCAGGACCACTTCCGGCCCAGTCCCGTCCTGGTCGAGCAGTTGCGGGCGGGCGGCAAGGCGCACTACGCCGACGCGGTGGAGGAGGTCGCCGATCTGGCCCGCCGGGGCCACATCACCTATCTCGACCAGTACGGCCCCTACGGCAACGGCACCCCGGTGCTCAACGCCGCCCGCGTCTTCGGTGACGAACCGGTGCTGGTGCTGTGGCCCGACGACGTCTTCGTGGCCGAGGTCCCGCGGGCCCAGCAGTTGATGCGCGCCTACGAACAGACCGGCTGCCCGGTGCTCGCCCTGCTGCCGATGGCCCCCGCCGACTCGCGGCGCTACGGCGTGCCGATCGTCAAGGAGGACCTGGGCGGCGGCCAGTTGCGCATCACCGGGCTGGTCGAGAAGCCCGAGCCGGCCGCGGCCCCTTCGGCGTACGCGGCCATCGGCGGCTATGTCGTGACCCCGGGCATCATCGACGAACTGCGTGAGCAGACCCGCCGCTGGTACGAGCACCGGACCGGCGAGATCTACCTGACCGACGCCATCAACGCCTACGCGGCCACCCGCGCGGTGTACGGACAGGTCATCGAGGGCCGCTGGTACGACACCGGCAACCCGGCCGACTACCTCGTGGCCCAGATGGCGTTCGCCCTCGCACACCCCGAGTACGGCCCGGTGCTGCGCGGCCTGGTCGCCGGCCTCGACGCCGGGCGGGGGGCGCCCGCCCGGGCGGAGGGGCGGCCGGCGCCTGAGCCCGGCCCCTGACCCGGGTGTGGGCCGTCAGCCCAGCGCGGTGCGCACCACCTGACGGACCATCGGGGAGCGGTCCAGCTCGGTCCTGATGTCGGAGAGGCTCTGGGCCGCGAGCGCCTGCCGCCATGCCTGCTCCGCCCGGCGCATGGCCGCGTTGACGGCGCAGACGCCGGTCGGCGGCGGTGACAGCTCGCCGATCCTGCCGGAGCAGCGGATCTCGGTGCACTGGAAGGCCCCGGCGTCCCCCTCGATGGCGTCCACCACGTCCAGCAGGCTGATCGCCTCCAGCGGCCTGGCCAGCCGGAAGCCGCCGCGCGGCCCCGGCACCGAGTCCACGAGCCCGGCACGGGCGAGCTGCTGCAACTGCTTGTTGAGGTAGGACGCCGACAGGCCGTGGGCCTCGGCGAGCTGGCCGCTGCCCACCGGGCCGCCGCCGATCATGTCGAGGTTGACGAGCGTGTGCAGCGCCCATTCGACGCCTTTGGCCATTCGCATATTACGGACATTACCTGTCCAGGATCCGGCTCGGCCAATAGTCGCTGACCTGCGGCTCCTCGTCGCCGACGGGGTGGCGGGCTCGAGTAAATCTTGACATTCAATATCCAGGATATGTAATGTCCAGAATTGCCGATGCGGGTCCGCGAGGTCTGCGAGGTCTCAGGTCTGCGGACGTGGTCCGCGGGTCCGGCGGTCGTCCGGGAGAGGCCGTCGGGGCGGCCGCCCCCTTTCCGGGACGCATCGGCTCATCACTCGGCTCGAGAACGGAGATCCCCATGAAGGACGTGCTGATCGTCGGCGGCGGCTTCGCCGGCGTGTGGAGCGCGGCAGGCGCCGTGCGCGTGGCGCGCGAGGCGGGCGCCCCCGGCGAGGACATCCGGGTGACGCTGGTCAGCGGCGGCGACGACCTGGTCGTCCGCCCCCGTCTGTACGAGGACGCGCCCGACGGCATGCGGGTCGCCCTGGACCGCGTCCTCGGCCCGATCGGCGTGCGCCGGATCGCGGCGACCGTCACGGGCGTGGACACCGCCGCGCACAGCGTGCGCGGCGTCGGACGGGAGGGCGAGGAGCTGGACCTGGCCTACGACAGGCTGGTGCTGGCCGCCGGCAGCCGGCTCGTGCGGCCCCGTTTCCCCGGCGCGCGGGAGGTCTTCGACGTGGATACCCTCGCCACCGCCGCCGCACTCGACGGCCACCTGCGGCGACTGCCCGCACAGGCCGAGTTCCCGGGCCGCTGGACCGCCGTGGTGGTCGGCGCGGGCTTCACCGGCCTGGAGGCCGCCACCGCGCTGAGCGAACGGCTCCGCGCGCTCGCCGCGACCGAGGGCGCCGCGGAGGAGGTCCGGATCGTCCTGGTCGACCGGGCCGACGTCCTGGGCCCCGAGCTGGGACCGGGCCCGCGGCCGGTGATCGAGGACGCCGTGGACGAGCTGAAGATCGAGCGGCGCCTGGGGCGCACCGTGACCTCGGCGACCAGGCGCGACGTCACCCTTTCCGACGGCGAGGTGATCCCCGCGGCGACCGTCGTCTGGACGGCCGGGATGGCCGCGAGCCCCCTCACCGCCCAGATCCCCGGCGAACGCGACCGGTGGGGACGGCTGAGCGTGGACGCGCACCTGCGGGTCGTCGGCGTGCCCGACGTCTACGCGGCCGGCGACACCGCGAACGCGCCCGCGGACGACGGCCGTTCCACCACGCAGTCCTGTCAGCACGCGCTGCCCATGGGCAAGTTCGCCGGCCACAACGTGGCTGCCGATCTGCTGGGCCGCGACCTGCTGCCCTTCGCGCCCGACCCCTATGTCACCTGCCTCGACCTCGGCCCCGCCGGAGCCGTCTACACCGAGGGCTGGGACCGCCGGGTCGCGCTGACCGGGGCGGAGGCCAAGAAGCTCAAGCAGGACATCAACGGGCTGTGGATCTACCCCCCGACCGACGACGCCGAGCGGCTCCTGGACCAGGCGGGCCGCTTCTCGAACGGCTGACGGCGGCCCGCTCGCCGGCCCACGGAAGCCCGGCCCGCCCTCGGACGGCACCCGGCCGGGGCGGCGGGGCTGACGGGGTGACAGAAAGGCGGTCGCCGGGCGGTGGGAGAATGCGGGGGAGGTCCACGCCGCCGTGGCGGCCGGCAGCCCGTGCGCGCGGGGGACCGGAAGGAGGCGTCGCGGTGATCGAGTGGGTGTCCCTGAGGACCGGCGCCAGACCCGTGCCCCAGCCCGTCGCCAACCCGGTCGTGTGGGTCACGGCCTTCGGCGGCGCGTCGCTCCTGGTGGCGGCGCACAACGCGCTGGTCGGCTCGGACCGCCCCGGATGGGCGCTGGCGGCGGTGTCCCTGCTGGCGGCGCTGCTGGGGCTGTGCGCCCGGTTCACGGCGGCGCCGGGCACGGCCGTGCTGTGCTGGCTCATCCTCAACGGCTTCGCCGTGCCGCCGGCCGGCACGCTCACCTGGACCGGGCCCCGCGACACCTTCTGGCTCACCTGCCTGTGCTCCGCCGCCCTGGTCGGCACGGTGCTGGCGCGCGTCGTCCACGCCCGTGCCGCCTACCGCCGGGTCGCGGGCCGGGCGGCCCCGCCCGCCTCGGAGCTCGACGACGGCCGCTTCGGCCTCTGACGGGCCGTCCCGGCGAGCCCGATCCCGGAGCCGGTATGGACCGGACCCTTGACACACTGATTGCTCACTCCTTAAATCACGTAATGAACTAAGCCTCGTCGACGGTTGGTTCGCGTCTCTCCGACAGGCCGTCACGGTGGCGCGCCGGCGGCTCAGGACGGCTCAGGCCCTGATCGCCCGCGCCCCCGTGACCGTCCCCGACCGTCCCCCGCCCGTCGTCAGATCTGTCATGAGCATGCCTACGCGGACCTGTCCGGGGGCTCGTGCCCATGCCTCGCCGTCCCGGTCCGCCCCACCCCCCACGGGAGAACACATGTTCCGGTCCCCACGACCATCCCTCGCCGCCCCCTGGATCGCGGCCTGCGCGGCCGCCGCCACGGTCGTCGGCGTCCTCACCGGCGTCCAGCCCGCCCGTGCAGCGGCCGAAGCCGCCGCCGCCCTGCCCACCGGCTGGTCCACGGTGGTCAACAGCGGCAGCGGCAAGTGCCTGGACGCCCGGTCCGCCGCGACCGCGAACGGCACCGCGGTGCAGCAGTACGCCTGCAACACCACCACCGCCCAGCAGTGGAGCTTCACCTCCACCGGCGACGGCTACGTGCGGATCGGCAACCGCAACGACCCCCAGCAGGTCGCGGACGTCAGCGACGTCTCCACCGCCGACAACGCGGCCGTGCACCTGTGGACGTACGCCGGCGGCGCGAACCAGCAGTGGCAGGCCGTGGACGAGGGGGCGGGGGCGTACCACTTCGTCAACCGCAACAGCGGCAAGTGCCTCGACGTGCCGTCCGCATCGACGGCCGACAGCGTCCAGCTCGTGCAGTACGCCTGCAACGGCACCGCGGCGCAGCGCTTCCAGGTCGCGCCCGTGAGCACCGCGCCGGGAGACGTCGACCTCGGCCCCAACGTGGTCGTGTTCGACCCGTCCATGCCGTCGTCCACCATCCAGAGCCGGCTGAACTCGATCTTCCAGCAGCAGGAGACCAACCAGTTCGGCTCCCAGCGCTACGCGGTGATGTTCAAGCCGGGCACGTACAGCAACGACGTCAACGTCGGCTTCTACACCCAGGTGCTGGGCCTCGGACAGTCGCCGGACTCGGTCACGGTCAACGGCGCCGTGCACGTGGAGGCCGACTGGTTCCCGCCGCAGAACGCCACCCAGAACTTCTGGCGCGGTGCCGAGAACCTGTCGGTCAACCCCGTCGGAGGCACCGACCGGTGGGCCGTGTCGCAGGCGTCCGGATACCGGCGCATGCACGTGCGCGGCAACCTGGAGCTGAGCGACGGCGGCTGGTCCAGCGGCGGGTTCATGGCCGACAGCAGGATCGACGGCCAGGTGCGCTCCGGCACCCAGCAGCAGTGGCTCACCCGCAACTCCCAGCTCGGCTCGTGGACCGGCTCCAACTGGAACATGGTCTTCGTCGGCAGCCAGGGCGTGCCCGGCAACAGCTTCCCCAACCCGCCCTACACCACCGTGAACCAGACCCCGAAGGTCCGGGAGAAGCCCTTCCTGTACGTCGACGCGGCCGGCGCCTACAAGGTGTTCGTGCCGTCCGTGCGGACCGCCTCCTCCGGCGTCAGCTGGGCCGGCGGGACCGCGGCCGGCGCCTCGCTCGGCCTCGACCAGTTCTTCGTCGTCAAGCCCGGAGCGACCGCCGCCCAGGTGAACGCCGCTCTCGCCGACGGCAAGAACCTGCTGGTCACCCCCGGCGTCTACCACCTGAACCAGACCCTGCGGGTGACCCGCCCGGACACCGTCGTCCTCGGCCTGGGCCTCGCCACCTTCGTCCCGGACAACGGCGTCACCGCCATGACCGTCGCCGACGTCGACGGCGTGAAGATCGCGGGCGTCCTCTTCGACGCCGGGACGACCAGCTCGCAGTCCCTGCTCGAACTCGGCCCGGCCGGCTCCGCCGCCGACCACTCGGCCGACCCCACGTCCCTGCACGACGTGTACTTCCGGGTGGGCGGCGCCGCGGTGGGCAGGGCGGCCACCAGCCTCGTCGTCAACAGCGACGACGTGATCGGCGACCACATGTGGATCTGGCGCGCCGACCACGGCAGCGGGGTCGGCTGGAACACCAACACCGCCGACACCGGACTCGTCGTCAACGGCGACGACGTCACCATGTACGGCCTGTTCGTGGAGCACTACCAGAAGCACCAGACCGTCTGGAACGGCAACGGCGGCCGGACGTACTTCTACCAGAACGAGATGCCGTACGACCCGCCGAACCAGGCGGCCTGGATGAACGGCGCCACCCAGGGCTACGCCGCCTACAAGGTCGCGAACTCGGTGACCAGCCACCAGGCCTACGGGCTGGGCAGCTACTGCTACTTCAACGTCAACCCCGCGGTCACCGCGGAGCACGCCATCGAGGCGCCGAACAACCCGAACGTCCGCTTCCAGAACATGGTGACCGTCTCGCTCGGCGGCACCGGCACCATCCGGCACGTCGTCAACGACCGCGGCGGACCCTCAAATCCGGCATCCAACGTGGCGAACCTGGTGAGCTACCCGTGAGGCGGCTCGCGGCACGACTGCTCGGCCTGACGGCCCTGCTGGCGGCGATGCTGGGACCGACCGTCCCGGCCCACGCCGGCCCCACCGCCCCCGCGGCGGCCCAGGCGTCGCCCTTCAAGGTCCTCGCCCTGCACAGCGGGACCTGGGACGCCGCGCACATCGACTTCGTCGACGAAGCCGACCGGTGGTTCCCGCGCACCGCCGCGGCGAACGGCTTCACCTACACCTCCAGCACCGACTGGGACCTGCTCGCGAACGGCGGCGTGAACGCCTACCAGGTCGTCCTGTTCCTCGACGACGCCCCGCAGTCGGCGGCGCAACGAGCGGGCTTCGAGCGGTACATGCGGGCCGGAGGCGCCTGGATGGGCTTCCACGTCTCGGCGTTCACCACCGACGCCCGGTCCTGGCCCTGGTACTACGACCAGTTCCTCGGCAGCGGCGACTTCCGCAGCAACACCTGGGGACCGACCACCGCCGTGCTGCGCACCGAGGACCGCGCCCACCCCGCCACCGCCGGGCTGCCCGCCACGTTCACCTCGGCGGTCAGCGAGTGGTACAGCTGGTCCAACGACCTGCGCGAGGAACCGGACATCAAGATCCTGGCCTCCGTCGACCCGTCGAGCTTCCCGCTCGGCACGGACCCCGGCCAGTCCTGGTACAGCGGCTACTACCCGATCCTGTGGACCAACACCAGGTACCGGATGCTGTACGCCAACTTCGGGCACAACGCCATGGACTACGCCACGAACACCAGGCTGTCCTCGACGTTCGCGAGCGCCGAGCAGAACCGCTTCCTGATCGACGGGCTCAAGTGGCTCGGCGGCGCCGGCGGCGGCACCGCGCCCCCCGACCCGATCCCGCAGACGACGTGGTACTCACTGGCCGACACCGCGAGCGGCGACTGTGTGGACGCCCGGTCGGCCGCCACGGCCGACGGCACGGTGATCCAGCAGTACACCTGCAACGGGACCACGGCCCAGCAGTTCCGGTTCCGCCCCACCGACAGCGGCTACGCCCGGATCGAGATCCGCGGCAACCCGCAGCAGGTGGTGGACGTCACCGGCGTCTCGGGCGCCGACGGGGCGCCCCTGCAACTGTGGTCCTACGGCGGTGGCGGCAACCAGCAGTGGCTGCCCGTGCCGGAGCCGGGCGGCGGATACCGCTTCACCGCACGGCACAGCGGCAAGTGTCTGAGCACCACGGGCGGCTCGGCCGACGGCGTCGCCCTGGTGCAGCGCACCTGCGACGGCTCGGCCGCCCAGACCTTCCGTCTGACGCCACACTCCTGAGGCCCCGTCACCTCGGCCACAATGGGGCGATGACCGGATCCGGCACCGCCCCGACCACCCGCACCGCGCGCAGGCGCGTCCCCGCCGTCGTCCCGTCAGCCGTCCTCGCTCTGGCGGCGGCGGTGACGGGCGGGTGCGCGCAGTCCGCCGACGACGACGCGGCCCCGCCCGCGTCGTCGCCCGGTTGGGAGGGCAAGGACGACCAGGAGAAGGCGTTGCGGCGGGCCGACCGCGCGCTCGACGCCGTCGAGCCCGAGGGCGCCGCTCTGCTCGACGCCGGCACGGCGAACGCGATCCGGGGGTTCGACCGGACGTTCGCGGGCACGGCCGACGGACCCCGGGCCCTCACCCTCGCCTGTCAGGCGCCCGTGCCGCACACCCTGACCGTGACCCTGGAGCGGGGTACGCGGCGCGACGCGGGCGAGGTGCGGTGCGGCGACCGCGAGGGCGACCGGTTCGACGTCCCCGCGGGCGTCGCGTTCACGGTCCGCATCACGCCCGCCCCGCTCGACGGCATCGTCCTGTGGCGCCTGAACGCCGTCACCCCCGGCGAGTGCGAGGACGACGTCACGGGGTGCGCGCCGTGAGCCCGCGCGCGGCGGGCCGGCGACGGACCCAGTCGAACAGCAGCACCGACCACACCGCCGCGAAAGCGCACCAGGTCGAGACGAACTCGAGGCGCCACAGCGCGAAGCACATCGCTGCGCCCGCGCCGGCCACCACCCCCAGCACCAGCAGTCGCCGGTCGCCGGAGAGCAGCAGCGAGCCGACGGTGGCCAGCAGGTAGCCTGCCACCAGCAGCGGCGGATGCGGCACGTCGAGGCGGTAGCCGACGGTGTGGCCGCGGATCTCGGCCGTCACCGGCCCGGTGGCGATCCCGTACGCGAGCACGGCGGCCGTGGCCAGGCCGACGGCGAGCGCGCACGCCGGCCCCCGACGCCGCGCCCCGTCCGGTGCGGCCGCCCACACGCCCGCGGGCACCCACACGGCCAGCAGCGGCAGCGCGACGACCGCCCAGGCGACCGTGGCGGCCCCGTCGCCGCCGCCCGCGTGCCACACCGCCGCCTCGATGAGCTGGTGCGCGCCGAGCAGCAGCGGCAGCGCGGCGAGGGGCAGGTCCCTGCCGTCGCGCACCCGCGTCACACAGGCCACCCCGACGGCGGCCACTCCCGCGCCCGCCACCAGATCGGCCGTCGCACTCCAGCACATCGCGTCACCCCCGGTCGGACCATGTCACCGTGCGGGTCACGCTACTTCGCGCGCGAGGAGTCCACCGGCGCGTCGACGGACGCCGGACGGAGGCCCGGCGGACCCCGGGGGAAGCCGTGCCGGGTCGAACGCGGTCGAACGCAACCCCCGGACACGGCGGCGGCGACGCCGGGGCCCGCGTTAGGCTGACAGGGCGGGCGGCGGCCGTCCGGGGGCGGGACCCCGGTGCGGCGGGACGACCCGAGGACATCAAGGAGGACACGGGTGGCGGACCCCTCGCAGAGAGCCGGCGGGAGCGAGCCGGTGCGCGGCGGGGCCGCGCTGGAGGTCGGCCCGCTGGCCGGCCGGCCCGGCATTCGTGCCAGGGGTGAGATCAGCGAGATCACCCGCTCGCCGTGGGAAGCCGCGCTGGCGGGCCTCGCCCGGCGCCACGAAGGCGTGTCCTACGTCGAGCTGTCGGAAGTCGGGTTCGTCGACGTGGCCGGAGTCGCGGCGCTCGCCGTCACCGCGCTGCGCCTGCCCGGCGGTCGCATGGTCGTCGAGCATCCGCCGCCGCAGGTGCCGCGCGTGCTGGGCCTGTTCTGGCCGGGCCTGCACCGGATCGAGGTGGCGCCGCGATGAGCACGGTCGTGACCGACGAGGCGTTCGACCATCCCGCGCTGTTCTACCGCGGCGAGCGGGAGTACGTGGACCGTACGGTGTCGTTCGTCCGGGAGGGCCTGGACCTCGGCGAGCCGGCGGCGGTGGCCGTGCCCGGCCCCCGTCTGGAACTGATCAGGACGGCGCTGGGCGACGACGCCGAGGACGTCCTGATGCTCGACATGACGATGGCCGGCCGCAACCCGGGCCGGATCATCCCCGGAGTGCTCCGCTCGTTCGCCGACGCCCATCCGGACACGCGCGCGCGGATCATCGGCGAGCCGGTCTGGGCGGGCCGCAGCGCGCTGGAGTACCCGGCGTGCGCGCAGCACGAGGCGCTGATCAACGCGGCCTTCGAGGGCCGCGCGGTCACCATCCTGTGCCCCTACGACGAGGAGCACCTGGACGAGACGGCCCTCGCCGACGCGGCGGTCACCCACCCGGTGATCGTGTCCCGTGACGGACGCCGGACCAGCGACGTCTACGACTGGCGCTCCGTCGTCGACCGCTACAACGAGGCGCTGGAGCCCGCGGCGGACGCGGCGGTGCTCTCCTTCGACGCCGGCAACCTGTACACGGCCCGCGCCTTCACGGTCGAGCAGGCCGGCCGGCTCGGCCTCGGCGGGCAGCGGCTCCAGGACGCCGAACTGGCGGTGGCGGAGCTGACCACGAACAGCGTGGTGCACGGCGGCGGACACGGCACGCTCGCGGTCTGGGCCGAGGCGGGCCGACTCGTGTGCGAGGTCCGCGACTCCGGCCGGCTGACGGACCCGCTGGCCGGCCGCAGGCCGCCCGCCCGGGGCCAGATCGGCGGGCGCGGCCTGATGCTGGTGCACTACGTGGCGGACCTGGTGCGGCAGCACACCGGCGACGACGGCACGACGGTCCGCTTCTACCTGACCTGTTGAGCCGCCCCGCCCGTCGAGTTGCCCCGCCCGTCAGTCCTGCGCGCGCAGCGCCGCCCAGGTGGCCTTCGTGACGACGCCGCTGGCCTTCAGCCCCCGGTCGCTCTGGAAGCCGCGGACGGCCGCCTCGGTGTCCTCGCCGAAGGAGCCGTTGACGCCGGAGGCGCCCACGCCGTAGCCGCGTTCGGTGAGCATGCACTGCGCCTGCCGCACCCGCTTGCCGGTGTCGCCGAGGCTCGTGCGGCCACTGCCCGCGTAGTACGCGCAGTGGGCGATCCAGGGCGGCGTGCCCGGCTCGAGGGGCGTGGCGTCGGGGGAGGGGCTCGGGGAGGCGGAAGCGGAGACGTCACCGGCGGGGGCGGAGGGCGCGCTCCCCGGGCCGGCCGCCGGGGGCGAGGACGCGGAGCGGGACGGCGCGGCGTCCTCCTCGGCCGTGACGACGTCGGCCCGCCCGTTCGACGAACCCGCGACGGAGGCACGTTCCCTGGCGCTGGACGAGGGCGTGCCGCCGCGGACGCCGGTCGCGGGAATCCCGCCCGCGTCGCTGCCGTACGGCGATTCGGAGGCCCGTGGCGAGGCGGTCGGCGGGTCGTCGTCGTGCATGAGGGAGAAGGCGCCGGCCGCGACCGCGCACAGGACGGCGACCGAGGCGAGGGCCGCGACCCGCCTGCGCCGCGCCCGGGGCCCGGCCGCCGGCGCGGGCGACGCCGCCACGGCGGCGGACTGCGCGCCCGCCGGCGCCGGGGCCCCTTCCGGGGAGGCGTGGCCGGACGGCGCCGGGGTCCCCGGCCGGGGCCCGGACGGCGGCTCCGCGGGCCCGGCCGCCCGCCCCGCCCGGTGCTCGGCGGGGCGCAGGCCGGCGGCGCGTTCGACGGGAAGACGGTACAGGGTCTCGTAGGCGTGCTGCCGGGCCTGCACCGCGCTGCGCAGCGGCTCCGGCCAGCCGGCCGCCGCGGCGCGGGCCCCGACCGCGTCGATCAGGTCCCGCGGGGCGGGGCGCAGTCCGGGTTCCTTGGCCAGACAGGCGGTCAGCAGCGCGCCCAGCTCCGGGTCGGCCGCCGCCACCGCGGCCGTCACCTCCGTGTTCGGTTCCTCGAAGGCCACCCGGTGCATCACGTCCACCCCCGTGCCGTCGCCGAACGGGGCCCGTCCGGTCGCCGCGTAGAGCAGCGTGCCGGCCAGCGAGAACACGTCGGAGGCCGTGTCGCAGTGACCCGTCCTCAGGTACTCCGGGGACATGTAGGCCGCGGTCCCCACCCGGTTGCCGGTGCCGGTGATCGCGCTGGCGTCCAGCGCCTTGGAGATGCCGAAGTCGATGACGTACGCGCCCTGCGCCGACACCAGCACGTTGGACGGCTTCAGATCCCGGTGGACCACCTCCGCCGCGGCGAGCGCGGTCAGCGCGCGCGCCAGCTCGGCGGTCAGCCGCCACACGGCGGCCGTCGGCAGCGCCCCGCCGCCGCGCACCGCGTCGGCGAGATCGAGACCGGGGACGTACTCGGTGGCCATCCACAGCAGCCGGTCGTCCCAGCCGGTCCCGCGTAAGCCGGGGGCGTGCGGCGGACCGAGCCGGCCGTGCACCGCCGCCTCGCGTTCGAAGCGGCGCTGGAAGCGGACGTCCTCGGCGTACTCCGGACGGATCACCTTCACCGCGAAGAGGCCGGGCGCGTCGTCGGCGGCCCGAGCCAGATAGACGCGGCCCATCCCGCCGCTGCCGAGGAGCGCCACCGGCACGAAGGGCCCGACCCGGTCCGGGTCGCCGGTCCGCAGGGGTGAGGCCCCGGTCCGGCGGAGCGCGGCGGCCTCTTCCGCCGTGGAGTTCGGTGGGGACGGCAGCTGGTCGGACACGGAACTCCCGAAGTGATGTTCGTCGTAACTCAGTTCGCACAGGGCGGGAGATCGAGGCTAGCCGAGCCGGGCCCCGTGCTCAGCGTTTCTCGCGGTTCCGTCCGCCCGGCGCGGCCGGCGGCGGACCCGCCGGCTGCACGACGCAGGCGGGTGAAGCCTGAGGAGCCGTCAGCTCCACGGGGCATGCATGAGGATCTCCGCCGTATCCGGCCGGGTCGGCGGAATCGACGCGCTGGAGGCGAACGTGATGAAGGAACGAGAAGAACCGACCGGCCCGCCCGTCCTCAGGGTCCCGGTCCTCATCGTCGGCGGGTCCCTGGTCGGCCTGGCGACCTCGCTGTTCCTGGGCAGGCTCGGCGTGCCGCACCTGCTGGTGGAACGGCACGCCGGCACCTCCATCCACCCCCGCGGCCGCGGGAACAACGTCCGCACGATGGAGCTGTTCCGGGTGGCCGGCGTCGAGCGGGACATCCAGGACGCGGCGGCCACCCTCGCCGACAACCACGGCATCCTTCAGACGCCCACCCTGGTCGGCGACGCGGGCGAGTGGCTGTTCCGCGACATCGACCCGGGCGGCGGACTGGCCCGCTTCAGCCCCAGCTCCTGGTGCCTGTGCAGCCAGAACGACCTGGAGCCGGTCCTGCTCGACCATGCCCGGCGGCTCGGCGGCGACCTGCGGTTCTCCACGGAGCTGATGTCGTTCGAGACCGACGCCGACGGCGTCACCGCCGTGGCGAAGAGCCGCGAGACGGGTGAGCACATCACCGTGCGCGCGGACTACCTCGTCGCCGCCGACGGCCCGCGCAGTCCCGTCCGCGAACAGCTCGGCATCGGCCAGAGCGGGCCGGGCGACCTGTTCCACAACGTCAGCCTGACGTTCCGCTCCCGCCGCCTCGCCGACGTCGTGGGCGACCGCCGCTTCATCGTCTGCTACCTGACCAGCCCGGACGCCGACGGCGCGCTGCTGCCGGTGGACAACCGCGAGAAGTGGGTCTTCCACGCCCCCTGGCACCCCGAACGGGGGGAGACCCTGGAGGAGTTCACCGAGGAGCGGTGCGTCGAGCACATCCGGCGGGCGGTCGGGGTGGCGGACCTCGACGTGGAGATCACCGGCAGGGCGCCGTGGCACGCCGCGCAGCGGGTCGCCCGCAGCTACCGGTCCGGCAGGGTGTTCCTGGCCGGCGACTCGGCCCACGAGATGTCCCCGACCGGTGCCTTCGGGTCCAACACCGGGATCCAGGACGCCCACAACCTCGCCTGGAAGCTCGCCGCGGTGCTCGACGGCTGGGCGGGGGAGGGGCTGCTGGACACCTACGACGCCGAGCGCCGGCCCGTCGCGGAGGCCACCAGCGCCCGTGCCGCCGTCAGGTCCGCCGAGCACAGCCACCCCGGGTTCGCCGCGCCGGCCGGCTCCGGAGGGGGCGGCCCGCAGCGCGGCATCCTCAACGTGGCCCTCGGCTACCGCTACCCGAAGGGCGCCGTCGTCGGCGCGGACCCCGAGGTCCCGGTCGTCCCCGAGGGCCTCGACCTGAACGGCGGCCCCGGAAGCCGGGCGCCCCACCTGTGGGTGCGCCGCGGCGGCGAGCGGATCTCCACCCTCGACCTCTACGAGCGGACCCTGGTCCTGCTCAGCGACGCCGGGGAGCCGGGCGGCTGGCACGAGGCCGCGGGGCGGCTGGCCGCGGAACTCGCCCTTCCGCTCCGCTCGTACCGGGTGGGAACGGAGGACGGCGCCGACCTGGTCGCGGAGGGCGGCGCCGACTGGGCGGGGCGGCACGGCACGGCCCGCGGCGGCGCCGTGCTGGTCCGGCCCGACGGATTCGTGGCCTGGCGTGCGCAGGGCCCGGACCGGGAGGCCGAATCGACGCTGCGCCAGGTCCTGACCGCCGGACTCTCGCTCTCCTGAAGGTCCCGCGAGGCCGCGCGCTTCACCCGTGTGAACGCCCCGAGTGGTGCCGCGGTGCACACTGTCTGACGGTGGATCACGTCCCGGACGGGCCCGTCGAGCTGACGTCGTGTCGGCTGCCCGGTCGTGACGGAAGGACCATCAGATGCGATCTGCTCGCACCACCCCGGCCGCCCCGGCCGCCCTCGCGCCGGGCGCTCCCGGCGCCCACGCGGCCGACGGCGGCCGGGACCACGACGGCTCGTCCCACGGCGAGGACGCCTCCTCCACCGGCACGGGCGGCGGCTCCCGGTCCGGCGAGCGCGACCGGCACGACGGCGACGGCCGGAAGGACGAGCCGGACGGGTCCTACGGCCGCACGCACACGGGCGGCGCCCTCGCGGGCCCCTACCTCGCCGCCGGCGGACCCGGCGCCCTCGCCCCGACCGGCGCCGGCCCGCACGCCTCGCGCCGCCCCGAGACGGTGAGGGCCGCCGCAGGCGCGGCCTGACCCCTGCCGGCCGCGACCGCGAAGCCGCGGCCGCCGCGCGCCCCGCGCGGCGGCCCGGTCCGCCTCCCGCGGCCCCGCCCCGCACCCGCCGCGCGCCCGAGTGAGGTAATCCCCGATGGCAGTCCCCCCGTCCTCCTCTCCTTCCCCCTCCGGCCCCTCCGGCGGTGAGCCGGGATCCGCCGAAGAAGGGGGCTCCCGCACCGGCCTGATGATGATCTGCGCCTCGATCGCCGTGGTCGTGGCGCTCGGCCTGGCCGGCGGCAACGACGCCCCCTCCGGATCGGCCAGCCCGCCGCACGCCCCGCCCGCCGCCTCGGCCCCCGCGAACCCCGCACCGGACGGCCCCGCGGGGGACGCGCCGGAGGCGCAGGCCCCGCCGGCGTCCGACGGCCGAGCGGTCGGAAAGCACCTGCCGCGCTCCCGCCCCGTACGCCTGCTCATCCCCAAGATCGCCGTCGACGCCCCCTTCACCGACCTCGCCATCGGCCCCAGCGGACGGCTGAACCCGCCCCCGGCGAGCGACGTCAACCTCGTCGGCTGGCACGCCAAGGGCGCCTCCCCCGGGGAGACGGGCACCGCGATCATCGCCGGACACGTCGACACCAAGACGTCCCCGGCCGTCTTCGTGCGCCTCGGCGAACTGGCCAAGGGCGACCTGTTCCACGTGATGCGGGCCGACGGCACCCGGGCGACCTTCCGGGTCGACAGCGTGGAGACCTTCGCCAAGGACGACTTCCCCAGCGAACGGGTGTACGGCGACACCGCGCAGGCCCAGGCCCGTCTCATCACCTGCGCGGGCGACTACGACCGCCAGGTCAAGGACTACACGGACAACCTGGTCGTCTTCGCTCATCTCGTCTGACGTTCACCCGGCCGGTCACCCGCGTAGTTCATCCGACTCGCGCGCTCGCGGGGACGGGCACAGGATCGAGGAACGCTGACGTCGCATCACCGCGGCCGACGTTCACTTCCCCCTCCGTGAAGGAGATGTGCGCAGGATGACCACCACGTCCGAACGTGTTGCAGGCTCGCGGACGCGACAGGCGTCGCAACGCGTCTCCCAGTCCGTGTTCGACGGCTCCCGCCTTCGCGTCGTCCTCCTGGTCGACGTCTACGACGGAGCTCAGCAGCAGTTCCTGGAGGCCTACGAGCAGCTCTGCAACCAGGTCGCGTCCGTCCCCGGACATGTCAGCGACCAGCTGTGCCAGTCCATCGAGAACCCCTCCCAGTGGCTCATCACCAGCGAGTGGGAGAGCGCCCCGCCGTTCCTCGCCTGGGTCAACAGCGAGGAGCACGTGCGGATGGTGGAGCCGCTGCACAGCTGCGTGCGCGACACCAGGTCGCTGCGCTTCCACGTCGTCCGCGAGACGGGCGGCCCGGCCCCCGGCGACCAGGGCAAGCGCCGCCTGCAGTCGTCGCCCCGCATCGGCGACGGCATGATCCGGCACGCGCTGACCTTCACGGTCAAGCCGGGCAGCGAAGACATCGTTGCCAAGATCCTCGCCGACTACGCCTCGCCCGAGCCGCAGGTCGACGACACCACCCGGCTGTGCCGCACCTCGCTGTTCATGCACGGCAACCGCGTCGTGCGGGCCATCGAGGTGCGGGGCGACCTGCTGTCCGCGCTGCGCCACGTCTCCCGCCAGCCCGAGGTGCGGGCCGTCGAGGAGGCCATCAACCCCTACCTGGAGCAGGACCGGGACCTCAACGACCCCGAGTCCGCGCGGGTGTTCTTCACCCGGGCCGCGCTGCCCGCCGTCCACCACGTGACGGCGGACCGGCAGGACGAGCGGGCCGAGCGCTACGCCCTGTGCTACCCGACCCGGCCGGACCGCGGCATGAAGCTGGCCGAGCTGCTCGCCCGGCAGGACGAGGCGGCCGCGGACGACCCGGGCAACCCGGTCCTGCGCAGCACGATCTTCCAGCGCGACGACGTCGTCGTCCGGCTGATCGACGTGCGCGGCGGGCTCGACGGCGCCCACCCCGTGCAGGCCCTCGGCCTGGCCGACCCGGAGCAGGTGGCCGAGCTCACCCTGCTCCAGGACGACGCGGGCGCGCCCGACCGGTCCGCCGCGAAGGACGTCCGGCTCGCGCGGTTCCTGGAGCTCGCGCGCATGGACCTCGTCACCGACCGCCGGTCGCCCGAGGCCTGATCCCCCATCACGTGGGCGGGGGCGGGCCCCCCGCCCCACCCACGCCGGCGCAGTACACCATCGGAGGAACGTCGTGATCACATCCCGTCCCAGAGTCGTGGATCTCAGCGAGGTCGAGCCCAACACCCGCCGCGGCGGCGACCTGCGCGCCATGCTCACCCCCGCCACGGTCGGCTCGACCAGCGGTTTCATGGGCGTCGCCCTCATCAAGCCGGGCGACCGCATCGCCGAGCACTACCACCCGTACTCCGAGGAGTTCGTCTACGTGGTGTGCGGACAGCTGGAGGTGGACCTCGACGGCGAGGCGCAGGCCCTCCAGCCCGAGCAGGGGCTGATGATCCCCGTCGGCATGCGGCACCGCTTCCGCAACGTCGGCAACGTCGAGGCCCGCATGGTCTTCCACCTCGGTCCGCTGGCGCCCACCCCGCCGCTCGGCCACGTCGACACCGAGGAAGCCGACGCCGAGCCGGTGGTGATCGGCTCCGAGGCGGCCGCACGACGTCAGGTGCGGTCATGACCAGACGCGTCGCGGTCACCGGCATAGGCATCGTCGCCCCCGGCGGCATAGGCGTGCCGGCGTTCTGGAAGCTCCTGGCCGAGGGGCGCACGGCGACGCGCGGCATCACGTTCTTCGACCCGGCCGGCCTGCGCTCGCGGATCGCCGCCGAGTGCGACTTCGACCCGGCGGCCCACGGCCTGGACGCCCGCGACGCCGAACGGTGCGACCGCTACATCCAGTTCGCCATGGTCGCCGGAGACGAGGCGGTCCGCGACGCCGGTCTCGACCTCGCGGCCGAGAACCCCTGGCGGGTCGGCGTCTCCCTGGGCACCGCGGTCGGCGGCACCACCCGGCTGGAGAAGGACTACGTCCTCGTCAGCCACGGCGGGCAGCGCTGGGACGTGGACCACCGCGAGGCGGCCCCGCACCTGCACCGCGCGTTCACCCCCAGCACGCTGGCCTCCACGGTGGCGGAGCGCTTCGGGGCGCGCGGCCCGGTGCAGACCGTCTCCACCGGCTGCACCTCCGGACTGGACGCGGTCGGCTACGCCTTCCACACCGTCGAGGAGGGCCGGGCCGACATCTGCATAGCCGGCGCCTCGGACTCGCCGATCTCCCCGATCACCATGGCGTGCTTCGACGCGATCAAGGCGACCTCCTGCAACAACGACGACCCCGCCCACGCCTCGCGTCCCTTCGACGCCGACCGCGACGGGTTCGTGATGGGCGAGGGCGGCGCCGTGCTCGTCCTGGAGGAACTGGAGCACGCCCGCGCCCGCGGCGCCCACGTCTACTGCGAGCTGGGCGGGTACGCCACCTTCGGCAACGCCTACCACATGACCGGCCTGACCAGCGAGGGCCTGGAGATGGCACGGGCCATCGAGGACGCCCTCGACCACGCCCGCGTCGACGCCGGCGCGATCGACTACGTCAACGCGCACGGGTCGGGCACCAAGCAGAACGACCGTCACGAGACCGCCGCCGTGAAGCGGGTCCTGGGCGCGCACGCCTACGACACCCCGATGAGCTCCATCAAGTCCATGGTGGGCCACTCCCTGGGCGCGATCGGGGCGATCGAACTCGTCGCCTGCGTCCTGGCGCTGGCGCACCAGGTCGTGCCGCCGACCGCGAACTACGAGACGCCCGACCCCGAGTGCGACCTGGACTACGTCCCCCGTGTGGCCCGCGAGCGCAGGCTGAGCAGTGTGCTCTCGGTGGGCAGCGGGTTCGGCGGCTTCCAGTCCGCGGTGGTCATGAACCGGCCGAGGGAGAAGACACGATGAGCGAACCCCTTCAACGGCGCCCGGTCGTCACGGGAATCGGCGTGGTCGCGCCCAACGGCGCCGGCACGGAGACCTTCTGGAAGTCCACCAAGGAGGGCATCAGCGTTCTGGACCGGGTCACGCGCGAGGGCTGCGAGCACCTGCCGCTGCGGGTGGCGGGCCAGATCCGCGACTTCGACCCGTCCGCCGCGGTCGAGGAGCGCTACCTCGTCCAGACCGACCGGTTCACCCACTTCGCGATGGCCGCCGCCGACCAGGCGCTGGAGGACGCGGGCCTGAGCCGGGCCGAGACCGACGCCGCGCCGTACTCCGTGGGCGTGGTCACCGCGGCCGGTTCCGGCGGCGGCGAGTTCGGCCAGCGCGAACTTCAGCAGCTGTGGAGCAAAGGCAGCCGCCACGTCGGCCCCTACCAGTCCATCGCCTGGTTCTACGCCGCGAGCACCGGCCAGATCTCCATCCGCCGCGGCTTCAAGGGCCCCTGCTCGGTCGTCGCCGCCGACGAGGCCGGCGGCCTGGACGCCCTCGCCCACGCGGCGCGCGCCGTGCGCCGCGGCACCGACGTGATCGTCGCCGGGGCGACCGAGGCCCCGATCGCCCCGTACTCCGTCGTCTGCCAGCTCGGCTACGAGGAACTCTCCACGGTCGACGACCCGACCCGCGCCTACCGCCCGTTCACCTCCGCGGCCTGCGGGTTCGTGCCGGCCGAGGGCGGGGCCATGGTGGTGGTCGAGGCCGCCGGGACCGCCCGGGCGCGCGGGGCGCGGACGCGGGCCGTCCTCGCCGGACACGCGGCGACCTTCACCGGCGCCTCGCGCTGGGCCGAGTCCCGGGAAGGGCTCGCCCAGGCCGTCCGGGGAGCCCTGGAGGAGGCCCGCTGTGCCCCGGAGGAGATCGACGTGGTCTTCGCCGACGCCCTCGGCGTCCCGGAGGCGGACCGCGCCGAGGCGCTGGCCATCGTCGACGCGCTCGGCCCGCACGGGGCCCGGGTGCCCGTCACGGCGCCGAAGACCGGCATCGGGCGGGGGTACTGCGCGGCGCCGCTCACGGACGCCGCGGCGGCCGTGCTCACGATGGAGAACGGCCTGATCCCCCCGACCCCCAACGTCTTCGACGTCTGCCATGACCTCGACCTCGTGACCGGCCGCGCCCGCACCGCCGAGGTGCGCACGGCACTGGTCCTGAGCCGGGGACTCATGGGGTCGAACTCGGCGCTGGTGCTCCGGCACGGCGCCGCCGACGCCTCGTAGCGAGGCGCCGCCCAGCCAGGAGACAACGCTCAGCCAGGAGAGAAGAGGAACCGATGAGCGACCGCATCACCGTGGAAGAGCTGGCCGAACTCATGAAGAAGTCCGCCGGCGTCACCGTCGCCCCGGACCGGCTGCGGGAGCCGGAGACCGGCTTCGACACCCTCGGCGTGGACTCGCTGGGGCTGCTCGGCATCGTGGGCGAGCTGGAGAACCGGTACAGCACGCCGATGCCTCCCGACGCCGAACGCTCCAAGACGCCCCGCGAGTTCCTCGACCTCGTCAACAGCGCCCTCATGACAGGAGCCTGAGATGTCCGGACACACACAGAACGAGATCACCATCGCGGCGCCCCTGGACCTCGTCTGGGAGATCACCAACGATCTGGAGAACTGGCCGCGGCTGTTCACCGAGTACGCGTCCGTCGAGATCCTCTCCCGGGAGGGACGCAGGACGACCTTCCGGCTGACCATGCACCCGGACGAGAACGGGACCGTGTGGAGCTGGGTGTCGGAGCGCGAGCCGGACCGCGAGACGCGCACGGTCAGGGCCCGCCGGGTCGAGACGGGCCCGTTCGACCACATGAACATCCACTGGCGCTACGAGGAGGTCCCCGGCGGCACGCGGATGGTGTGGACGCAGGACTTCGCGATGAAGCCGGAGGCTCCGGTCGACGACGACTGGATGACCGACAACATCAACCGCAATTCCAAGGTCCAGATGGGCCTGATCCGGGACCGCATCGAGAAGGCCGCCGCCGAGCGCGGCGCCACTCCCGGACTGACCGACTGAGCCGGACGGAGAACGGTTCCATGCACCAGGCCCTCATCGTCGCCCGGATGGCCCCCGGATCGGCCCCCGACATCGCCAAGGTGTTCGAGGAGTCCGACCGGGGAGAGCTGCCGCACCTCGTCGGCGTCGTCCGGCGCAGCCTCTTCCAGTTCGGCGACGTCTACATGCACATGATCGAGTCGGAGCGCGAGCCCGGCCCCGCCATCGCGAAGATCACCGGACACCCCGAGTTCCGGGACGTGAGCGAGCGGCTGTCCGCGTACGTCAGCGCCTACGACCCCGAGACCTGGCGCTCCCCGAAGGACGCCATGGCGCAGCGCTTCTACCTGTGGGAGCGCGAGCCGGCCGGCTGACCCCGGCCGTCACCGGTCGCCGGGCCCGCGGCGCTGCGGGCCCGGCGACCGGTGGTCTGCGGGGGTGCGAGGGACGGAAGGGAGGCGCGGTCAGCCGCCGACGTGGCAGTCGAACGCGTGCAGGTAGGGGTTGACCGGGCTGATGTCGTCGATGACCAGGCCCGCGTCGGTCAGCCGGGCGACCATGCTCTCGGTGGTGTGCTTGGCCCCTCCGACGTTGAGCAGCAGCATCAGGTCCATGGCGGTGCTGAACCGCATCGACGGCGTGTCGTCGACGAGGTTCTCGATCACCACGACCCGTGCTCCGGGGCCGCCCGCCTCGCGCACGTTGCGCAGGGTGCGCGCCGTGCTCTCGTCGTCCCACTCCAGGATGTTCTTGATGACGTAGACGTCCGCCTGCACCGGCACCGCCTCGCGGACGTCGCCCGGCACCACGCGCGCCCGGTCGGCGAGGTCGCCGCCGGGGAGCAGCCTCGGCACCGCGTTCTCCACCACGCGCGGCAGGTCGAGCAGCGCCCCGTGCATCGTCGGGTACTTGTCCAGCAGGCTCGCCACCACGTGCCCCTGGCCGCCGCCGAGGTCCGCGACGGACGAGTTCCGCGACAGGTCGAGGAACTCCGCCACGTCCCGCGCCGACTGCACGCTGGACGTCGTCATGGCGCGGTTGAAGACGTCCGCCGACTCCGGGGCGTCCTCGTTGAGGTAGGGGAAGAACTCCTTGCCGTACAGGTCCTGCACGACGTTGCGGCCGGTGCGCACGGCCTCGTCCAGCAGCGGCCAGGCGTCCCACGTCCAGGGCTCGGTGCACCACAGGGTGATGGCGCGCAGGCTGCCCGGGTCGTCCTCGCGCAGCAGCCGGGAGACGTCGGTGTGCGCGAACGTCCCGTCGGCCTGCTCGGCGAAGACGCCGTAGCAGGACAGGGCCCGCAGGAGCCGGCGCAGCGGCTTGGGCTCGGTCTTCACTGCGGCCGCGAGGTCGGCCACGGGCATCGGGGCGTCGCCGAGGGCGTCGGCGACGCCCAGCCGGGCCGCCGCGCGCAGGGCGGCGGCGCACGCCGCCCCGAACGCGAGTTCCCTCAGCCGCATGGACGGGGGCGGGACGGGGGGCGCCCCCTGCACCGGCGGGTCGGAGAGCTCGCGAGGCTGAACGGTCGTCATCTGCCGCCTTCTTTCCTGCGTGGGTTCCTGAGTGCCTGAGGTTCCTGGAGTGCCGAGGCCGCCGGTGGCCGGGGTCTCGTGCCCGGTGCCCGGGTGAACGGCGTCGGCGGGCGGCCGTTCAGCACAGGCCGGCGGGCTGCGAGGCCCGGCACGAGTTGCCTTCGAAGGTGTTGCCCTTGCCGGCGGTGTCCGTGTTCACCAGGTCCGCGGGGGAGTTGCCGCGCAGGTCGTTGTCGCTGATGCGGTTGCGGTCGCTGGTGGTGCCCACGAAGCTCTTGAACAGCACGATGCCGCCCGAGAGCGGGGACGTGCCGGCGTTGTCCTCGATCACGTTGTGGGTGATCAGGCTGTCCTCGGCGCCGGTCAGCACGATCCCGGAGCCCTGGAGCGCGTCCAGCCGGGCGGTCTTGGGGCACGACTTGTTGTTGCGCACGATGCGGTTGTCGCGCACGGTCACGAGTCCGGCCTTCGGCTTGTTCTCGTCGCCGACGACGAAGACCGCGGCGCAGTTGCCGGTCAGGTGGTTGTGCGCGACGGTCAGGTTGCGCAGCCGGCGCACGGTGACGCCGATCCGGTTGCCCTCCAGCCGGTTGCGCTCGACCACCGTTCCGTCCGTGTCCGTGGCGCCCTGCTCCTGCGAGACGCTGTTGGCGAGGAACAGTCCCGCGTCGCCGTTGTCCCGGGCGGTGTTGCCCCGGAACACGCCCCGCACGGAGCCTTCCTGCGCGATGCCCCAGACCCCGTTCTTCAGGGCGGTCACGTTGCGCACGGTCAGGTGGTCGGTCGCCGCGGCGTAGACGCCGTTGCGGGTGAAGCCGGAGACGGTCAGGGCGGCGACGGTGACGTCCTCGACGCGGTCGCCCCCGGTGCCGACGACGCAGATGCCGTTGCCGCCCGCGGCGCAGGTGCCGACGGCCGCGGGCTCGGCCGTGCCCGAGGCCTTGGCCGTGCCTGTTGTCATGGCCGTGCCCGAAGCCTTGGCCGTGGCCGTGGTCTTCGCGGCGTCGGCGGCCGGTTCGAGCACCGTGCGCCGGCCCATGCCGCGCAGGGTCAGCCCGGGCGTGCTGATGGTGACGCTCTCGTGGTAGACGCCGAGGCTCAGCAGCACCGTGTCGCCGGGCCGGGCGGCGTCCACCGCCTTCTGGATCGACTCGCCCGGCTTGACCAGGTGGACCCTGTGCGCGGCGACGGGCGGGGCGGCGCCGAGGCCCGTGCCGAGGAGCGCCGCCGTGCACGCCAGGTATGCGATATGGCATTTCTTCATATTGCTGACGTTATGACCGGAAGGACCCTCAGGTGGTGTGATGGGCCATCCGGCGGCGTGTCCCGCCGCCGGATGCGCCGTCCTCGCTGTAAGGGGGCCGCGTCCGCGGGGCTCAGGGGGAGCGGTGGCCCCGGCCGCCGGGCGCCCGGCGGGGGAGGGGCCGGGGGCGGGCCGTCGCGGGCGGCGGCTCCTCGGCGGGCCGTGCTCCGGCCGGTTCGTCCTGCCAGGCCTCGTAGCCGCTGAACGCGTCGTCGGATCCGGAGCCGCCGCCCAGGGCGGACATCGCGTCGGCGTGGCGGGACTCCGGGACGTTCTTGACCATGGCCAGGGTGAGCGTGTCGGAGTCGGACGGGGCGTCGGCGGGGCGGTGGGCGAGGGTGTCGGGCAGCATGACGAGGGACGTCGTGCCCGACCGTTCGCCGGACGGCCGCAACTGCACGCGGACGCCGTGCTGTTCGGCCAGCCGGCCGACCACGAACAGTCCCATGTGCTGGGCGATGTCGACGTCGACGGTCGGCGGGTGGGCCAGCTTGTGGTTGATCGTCGCGAAGTCCTCCGCCGCCAGGCCGATGCCCTCGTCGTGGATCTCGACCATGATCCGGCCGTCGGGCAGCCGGGCCGCGGTCACCCGCACCTGTGAGCGGGGGGACGAGAACACGGTGGCGTTCTCCAGCAGTTCCGCGAGCAGGTGCACGAGGTCGGTCACCGCGCGGCCCTCGATGTGCACCTCGGGCAGGCCGGAGAAGTGGATGCGCTCGTACTGCTCCACCTCCGAGGAGGCGGCGCGGATCACGTCGACCAGCGGCAGCGGCCGGTCCCACGCCTGCGCGGGCTTCTCCCCGCCGAGCACGAGGAGGTTCTCGCCGTTGCGGCGCACGCGGGTGGCCAGATGGTCCAGCCGGAAGAGGTTCTCCAGCTGGTCCGGGTCGGTCTCGTTGTCCTCCAGGCTGGTGATCAGGGCGAGTTGGCGTTCGATCAGGGACTGGCTGCGGCGCGCGAGGTTGGTGAAGATCGCGTTGATGTTGCCGCGCAGCAGGGCCTGCTCGGCGGCGAGGCGGACGGCCTCGCGGTGGACGTGGTCGAAGGCCCGGGCCACCTCGCCGATCTCGTCGGTGGTGTCGATCGGGATCGGCGTCACCCGGACGTCGGCCCGGCGCGCGTCGGCCTGCGACATCTGCTCGATGAGGCTCGGCAGGCGCTTTTCGGCGATGTCGATGGCGGAGGCGCTCAGTCGGCGCATGCCGGTGCTCATCGTGCGCGCCACCCAGGAGGCGAGCAGGAAGGCGGCCAGCACCGAGGCGAGCACGAGCGCGGTGTTGGTGATGGCGTCGCGCCGCGCGTCGTCGGCGATGTCCTGGGCGCTCGCCAGCGCGGCGTCGGTGAGGTTCACCTGGACGCTGCGGTAGGCGTCGAAGCCCAGGGTGGACGCGGCGAAGAACGACTCGGGGGTGATGCCCTTCGCGGCGAGTTCGCCGGGCGGCGTCCCGTCGGCGATCGCGGTGATCATGTCGGCCATGGGGGGCGGGCTCACATAGGGACGACCCGCCGCCGACGCCTGCGCGGCGGCCTCGGCGCTCTGCTGTCTGCCGCGCGCCTCGGCGGCGGCGAGCGCCTGTCGCAGCCTTTCCGTGTCCTCGGCGGTTCCGGCGCCGGAGTATTCCTGGAGGCCGACCTGTTCGAGGTAGGCGTAGGAGCGGAACGAGGCGAGCTGGGCCTTCAGCTCCCCGGGGGCCAGGGCGGCGCGGTCCTCGACCAGCAGGTGGGTGCCGATGGAGCGGATGAGCGATTCGGTCGCCTGCGTCAGGGACACCGCGTAGAGCGTCCGGCCGAAACTCGTCCGGTTGTCGCTGCCGAAGCCGAGCTCGTTGGACAGCTCCATCAGGGGGTGCTGGACGGTGTGGTAGCTCTCCTCCGTCTGCACGCCGGACATCCGGGAGGTGAACGCGTTGGCCCGCACGGCGGCGAGCTGCTTCTCGCCGTCGCGGACCAGTCGCACGCGCCGCGTCAGACCGCTGGTCCCGGGCATCCTGGCGACCGCGCGGTCGAAGACCGCGGCGTCCGCGTCGGTCGTGGCACGGGCTTGCACGACCGCGTCCGAGACCTTCTTCTCGGTCAGCAGCGGGATGACCGAGACGTCGCGTTCGTTGATCGCGTCGCTGGCGTACTTGTTCGCCGCCTGGACGAGTTCGGCCACCCGGACCGCGTCGTCGGCGTCCTGCCAGGTGTCCACCGAGCGTTTCACCCGCACGCCCCCGAGCACGAGGGCGACGAGCACCGGGATGAGCAGGACGGCGCGCAGCCGTCGGCCCACCGGCCAGTTGCTGGTGAGGGATCTTCTTCGTCCCTCCGCTG
The DNA here is from genome assembly GCF_043200075.1 of Streptomyces sp. NPDC048481. NCBI lineage: Bacteria > Bacillati > Actinomycetota > Actinomycetes > Kitasatosporales > Streptomycetaceae > Streptomyces > Streptomyces sp. NPDC048481. The sequence goes on along the minus strand of NZ_JBICXC010000004.1, from coordinate 444,225 downwards.
CGGGTGAGCTGTTCGGCACGGTCGTCCTATCGCCTGGAACGCGGCGCACGTGACGCGCCGTTCTTCCCTCACTACGGGGAGACGGCGGCGCTGCGTTCAAAAGTGGTGCAAGTTTCACCAAAATCGGAACGGCACCACCGTAGACCGCACGCGGTCACCGCACAGCCGAACGGAGATACTCATGTCCGCACAAAGTCGAGTCCGCATCGGCGCTGCCGCGCACCCCCGGGCCGGGCCGGCCCCCGTGCACCCCCGGGCCGGCCCGTGCTCCCGTCAGGCCCGGCCGGTCGCCCCGTGAGAGCGGCGTGACAGCGAGTCGATGACCACCGCGGCGAACAGCACCCCGCCCGTGATCACGAACTGGACGGCCGGGGGAGTGTCCGTGATCGCCATGCCCGAGGCGATCGACTGGATGACCAGCATGCCGAGCACCGCCGACCACGTCGTGCCACGCCCGCCGAACAGACTGGTGCCGCCGATGACGGCCGCCGCGATAGCGTTGACCAGCAGCACGCCCGACCCCGACGTCTGACTGACCGAGGTGATCCGCGAGGCCAGGAACAGACCCCCGATCGCGGCCATGGTCCCCGACGTCGCGAGGACCGCCGTCTGCACCCGCGTCACGTCGATGCTCGCGCGCCGGGACGCCTCGATGCTGCCGCCGAGCGCGTACACCTGCCGTCCGTGGTGCGTGCGGCGCAGCACGACGTCGAGGACCGCGACCAGCACCAGGAAGACCAGCAACGCCAGCGGCAGCCCCTGGAACCGGTTGAGCGCGTAGGCGACGGAGAACGCGAGCACGGCGGTGCCCCCGGTGCGCACCAGGACGGCGCGCAGCGAGCGGTGCGGCATGCCGACGGCCCGGCGGCGGCGCCGGGCCCGGTCGGACACGAGGAAGACCGCCGCCGCGGCCACCGCCGCCAGACCGTAGGCCACCGCGTCGTCGGTGAAGTAGTAGCTGGTCAGCCGGGCGACCAGCCCGTTCTCGTCGAGGTTGACGGTGCCGCTGTTCCCGAGCACGGCCAGCATCAGGCCGTTCCAGGTGAGCAGCCCGGCGAGCGTGACCACGAACGCGGGCACCCGGGTTCTGGCGACGGAGTAGCCCTGCACCGTGCCCGCCACGGTGCCCACGAGCACCGCGACGACGAGCGCGAGCCACTCCGGCACCCCGTTGTCGACGTTCAGCACGGCGAAGACCGCCGCCGCCAGACCGCTGATCGACCCGACGGACAGGTCGACCTGTCCGAGCAGCAGCACGAAGACGATGCCGACCGCGATCATCCCCGTCCCCACGATGTCCACACCGAGGTTGGACAGGTTGCGCGGCGAGAGGAAGTTCTGGTTGAGGCACTGGAAGGTGATCCAGACGACGGCCAGGACGAGGACGACGGGGAGCGACCCCAGTTCGCCGGCGCGCAGCCTGCGCCGGACGGCCTCGACCGCGCTGCGCGCACCACGGGAGACGACCCGCATGCTCTTCACCACCCCGCCTCCCGGCCGGCCGGCCGGCGGGGCACGTTCTGCGTGGCGCCGGTGATGGACGAGACGATCTGTTCCCGGGACGCGGTGTCCACGTCGCCCGGGCCGTGGCCGATGAACGGGACGCCGGGACCGCGGCCCCGCGACCGGTCTACCAGGTCGAGGACCTCGGGGGTCCGCTCGGAGCCCAGCGCGGCCGTGGGTTCGTCCAGGAGGAGCACGCGCAAGTCGTCCGGGAGCGGGCGGGCGACGGCGACCGTCCGCCGCCGGCCGCCGCGGAGCGGCACGACCGGCCCGCGCGGGCCGGCCGGTCCGCGCGGTCCTCCGGTCGGCCGTTCCGGCGGCCGCCCGCCGGTACGGCGGCGCTCCGTCTCCACCCCCTCCAGGAACCCGGACCGGCGGATCCCGCGGCCCCACGGGCTCCCGAGGGTGTCGAGATCCCCGTACGGGGCGGGGTCGCGGTGGACGGCGGCGATGCCAGGTTCCCGGGCGTGGTGCGGACGCCGGACGCGGACCGGCCGCCCCTGCCGCCCGATGGCGCCCCTCTCCGCCGGGGCGGCCCCGGGGGCGGCCGGCAAGGGGGGAGCCGGCACGGGAACCACCTCCTCGGTCGCGGGTCAGGTCAGTCCGGCGCGGGCGCAGGCGGCGCGCAGCCGCGGGACGCAGATCTGCCCGACCGTGTGCAGGCCGTCCTTGACGACCGTGTCCCCGATGTTGTCGGCCGTCACGGACACCGGCGTGAGCAGCACCGAGGCGACGGCCTGTCCGCCGCGCGTCGGCACCTCCCCGGTGGCCACCGGCCCGAGACTCTCCCCGCGCGCCGCCGCCACGGCCATGGCGCCGCCCGCGGCGGCCTCCGGGCCGAACGGCTTGAACACCGTCATGTACTGGTCGCCCCCGACGATCCTCCGCAGCGCCGACAGTTCGGCGTCCTGCCCGGTGACCGGCGGCAGCGGACGGACCTTGTTCGCCTTGAGGGCGGAGATGGTCCCGCCGGCCAGTCCGTCGTTGGCGGCGTACACCCCGTCGACGGCGTCGTCGCCCAGGGCCGCGAGCGCCCCGGACATGTTCATGTTGGCGATCTCCGGCCGCCACTGCGGGGTGTCGTAGGCCTTGCCGATCTTCACCTTCCCGTCGAGCACGGAGAGCGCGCCGCGCCGGAAGGCCCGCGCGTTGGGATCGCCGGGATCGCCGTTCATCATCACGATCCGGGCGCCGGGCACCTTGTCGCCCATCGCCTTCAGCAGCGCGCGGCCCTGGAGCCTGCCCACCTCCACGCCGTCGAAGGAGACGTAACCGGAGATCGGGCCCTCGGCCAGGCGGTCGTAGGCGATGACCGGGATGCCGGCGGCGTGGGCCTGCGAGACCGAGGGGGCCAGCGCGCGGGCGTCCACGGGGACGAGCACGACGGCGTCCACGCCCCTGGTGATCATCGCGTCCATCTGCTCCTGCTGGAGGGCCACGTCGCCCTTGGCGTTGGCGTGTTCGACCGTGCAGGCCGCGCACAGCTCCCGGATCCGCTTCTCCAGCAGGGGCCGGTCCTGCGTCTCCCAGCGTGCCGTCGTCACGTCCGGCAGCAGCAGACCGATGCGCGGTCCGCCCCGTGCGGCGGGGCCGCCGTCCGCGTCCGCCCCGCAGGCCGCCAGCACGAAGGCGGTGGAGACGGCCGTCACGGCGGCGGCGGTGTCCCGAATGCAGGCCTTCATATGCGATACCCGCCGTAGACGACAATAAGGTGGATATGTTCGGTTGATCCTTGTATGCGATTCTGGTGGGTGGGTGCCCCGATCTCAACCTGTCGGCACCTGCGGCAGGACGGGAGGTACGGTGCGCAGATGCCTCGACCGGACCCTGGCCTTCGCCGGAGCGGCACAGGCCGCGGTCTACGCGCCCGCAGCCGGCGAGGGGGAACTGCGGCTGATGGACGCCTCCGGCGACGCCCCCCTCGGCGTCCGGCCGCCGGACCGGCTGGAGATGTCGGGCGACTCGCCCGCCGCACGCGCCTACCGGACCGACCGGCCCCTGTGGCTCACCGCGCGGCCCCCGATCGGCGTGCTGCCCCTCGACGCGGACGGCCGGCGGCTGGGCTGCCTCGTCCTCCAGGGCGCGGCGGACGGCTTCGACCTCGAGCAGCGCCGGTTCCTCGAACGCTATGCCGACGCGCTCGCCGTCCTCCTGCGCCCGGTCGCCGACGCGCCCGCACCGGTGCCGCTGCTCGTACCCGCCCTGCGCAGCCTGCGCGTCGGTTCGTTCGTCCTGTTCCCCGACACCGGCCTGATCGAGGCCGACGAGACGCTCCTGGACCTGGTCGGCATCACCCCCGACGACTTCGACGGCAAGGTCGACACCCTCCTCGCCCATGCCCTGCCCGAGGACATGCACGCCCTGATGTCGGTCCTGGAGCCGTCCGCCCAGGCCACCGTCCGACGGGACCTGGAGTTCCGGGTCCGCGGCCCCACCGGCGAGATGCGCTGGCTGAGCCTGAGCTGCCGCGTGGCGGGAGGCGCCCCCGACGCGCCCGGAGAGGTGCTGGGCGTGGTGACGGCCACGCCGGTCCTGCGCCGCGGCACCGACGACGTCGCCCGTATCCAGTGGCTGACCGCCGCCCTCGACGACGCCGCCACCGTCCGCGACGTCGGCCGCGTCGTGGTCTCCGCCCTGCGCGAGCCGCTGGGCGCCGACCGGGTGGCCCTCGCCGCCATCCAGGACGACCGGCTCCTGGTCACCGTCCTCGACCCGCCCCGGCCGAGCGCCTGGCCCGAGGTGTGGCGCAGCGAGTGGCGCACCGAGTGGCCGGACGCGCCGCTGCGCGCCCTGCCCACCCTCCAGGCCGCCCTGCGCGACGGCCGGATGGACCTGTGGCCCGCCGGCACCGGCTTCGAACCCGGACTGACCGGCGTCGGCGACGGCGGACTGGCCGTCCTGCCGCTGCCCGCCAAGGGCCAGGTCACCGGCGTGTGCCTGGTCGGCTGGGAGCGCCCCCACGAGTTCGTCCCCGAGGAACGCTCCCTGCTCACCGCCACCGCGTCTCTCGTCGGCCAGGCCCTCAAGCGGGCCCACGCCCACGACGCCGAGCAGGAACTCGCCACGATGCTCCAGCGCAGTCTGCTGCCCCGGCGGCTGCCCGAACTGCCCGGCGGCACCGCCGTCGCCCGCTATCTGCCCGCAAAGCGCGGCCTCCAGGTGGGCGGCGACTGGTACGACGTCATCGCCCTCTCCGAGGACCGGGTGGCCCTGGTCATCGGCGACGTCCAGGGACACAGCGCCGGCGCCGCGACGATCATGGGCCAGATGCGCACCGCGGTCCGGGCCTACGCCATGGAGGGCCACCCGCCCGACGTGGTCGTCTCGCACGCCAACCGGCTCCTCGTAGCCATGGAGACCGACCTCTTCGCCACCTGCTGCTACGCCGAACTCGACATGGAGGAGGGCAACACCCTCTTCGTGCGGGCCGGTCACCTCGCCCCCCTGGTCCGCGGCCCCGACGGCGTCGCCGAGGAGATCGAGGTGGCGGGCGGACCGCCGCTGGGCATCCTCGCCGAGGCGGACTTTCCCATGACGGCCGTCGAACTGGCGCCCGGCGCCGTCCTCGCCCTGGTCACCGACGGTCTGGTCGAGGCCGCCGACCTGCCCCTGGACGAGGGCATGCGCCGCACCCGCGCCGCACTCGCCGCCGCCGATCCCGCGGACCCGGGCGCCATGGCCGACGCACTGCTCGGCGACCTCGGCCGCCGCGAGGACGACGTGGCGCTGCTGCTCCTGCGCTACGACGGCATGAAGACCCGCCCCATCCGGGCCGGATGGATGGTGTGGCGGCTGCCCGACGCGGTCATGCACGCCCGCCGCTTCACCGCGCGCACCCTGCGCCGCTGGAAGGTCCGGGAGGCGGCCGACGCCGTGCTGCTCGTCGTCTCCGAACTCGTCACCAACGCCCTGGTGCACACCCAGGGGCCGGTCCGGCTCGACCTGATCCTGCGCGGCGACCGGGTCCGCGTCTGCGTGAGCGACTCCTCGCCGCGCGCGCCCGCCAAGCCCGTCATCGTCGACTGGGAGTCGACCGGCGGCCGTGGCCTGCTGCTCGTCGAGGCCATGTCGGACGCGTTCGGCTCGGTGCCGGTGGCCGGCGGCAAACAGGTGTGGAGCGAGATCACCGTTGCGGAGGGAGCGCCGTGACGATCCGCCGGCAGCAGGTGCTCGCGGTGCTCACCGCGGCCCTCGTAGCGATCGCGCTGGCCTCCTGCGGGGGCGGCGGGCAGCGGCCGGCCCGGGACGGCTTCACCGTGGGCCTGCTGCTGCCGAGCCGCGCGGTCCCGCGCTGGGAGCACTCCGACCGGCCGCTGATCGAGGCGCAGGTGCGCAGACTGTGCCCCGGCTGCACCGTGGAGTACGCCAACGCCGAGAACGACGTGACCCGGCAGCGCCAGCAACTGGTCTCCATGGTCACCAAGGGGGCCAAGGTCATCGTCCTGGACGCGGCGGACACCCGGGCGGTCCGCTCCTCCGTGCAGGAGGCCGACCGGGCGGGCGTCAAGGTCATCGCCTACGACCGTCTCGCCGAGGGCCCCGTCACCGGCTACGTCGGCTTCGACGCGCTGCGCATCGGGCGGCTCCAGGGCGAGGCGCTGCTCAAGGGCATGGGGCGGCGGGCCGGGGGAGGGGACGTCGTCATGATGAACGGCGACCCGTCCGGCCCCAACGCGGCCCGGTACAAGAAGGGGGCGCTGTCCGTCCTGTCCGGCCAGGTACGGGTCGCCCGCTCGTACGACACCCTCGACTGGAGCACCCAGAACGCCCACGGCAACATGTCCGCCGCCATCGCGGCCCTCGGCCCGGACCGGATCGACGGCGTGCTCGCGGCCAACGACTCCATCGCGGCCGGCGTCGTCGCCGCCCTGAAGAGCGCCGGCGTCACGAAATTCCCGCCCGTCACCGGCCAGGACGCCGACCTCGACGCCGTACGACGCATCGTCCGGGGCGAGCAGTACATGACGGTGTACAAGCCGTTCAAGGACGAGGCGGCCGCGGCGGCCGCGATGGCGGTCTCCGTCGGACGGGGCGAGGATCCGCGCGACGGCGCGACCACCACCACCGACAGCCCCACCACCGCCCGCATCCCGTCCGTCCTGCTCACCGCGGAAGCGGTGACCGTCGACGACATCCGGCGCGTCCTGGTCGACCACGGCGTCTACACCGTCGCCCGCATCTGCACCCCCGGGCTCCGGACCGCCTGCGAACGGGCCGGCCTCACCCCTTGAGGGGGCGGTGCGTCAGTGCTGGTGCGGCTGCTGCTGCGGCGAACCGTACTGCTGGCCGTACGGCTGGCCCGCGCCCGCGCCCTGGGCGAGCAGCTGGTCCGCCTGCTCCTTGGTCACGTTCTGCTCCGCGCCGCAGAAGGTGCACTGCGTCGCGTACTTCGTCGAGATCGGGAACAGCGGCACGAAGAACAGCGTGAACTTCGTGACGCGCTTCCTGAGCGTGTGGGCGGCGGGGTTGCCGCAGCGGCCGCACACCAGCGTCAGTATCGCCAGCTGGTAGAGGTATCCCTTGGTGCCGAAGATGATCACGCTGTGCTTCCTTCTGGGAGGGTTGCCGGTCTTTACGGACAGTCTGCTGCATCACCTCACCCACGTGAGCGGCAGCCGGGTTTTTGCCGTGGGCCACGCGGGCGACCTCCCGGCCGCGACTGCGCCGGGCGCCGCGGCGCCGCGGCGATGGTCGTCTGGCCGCCGTCCGGCGGAGTGCCCCACTTCTCAGCAAGGAAGGGCCCCATGCCACGAGTTCCCCGTCCGGCGGTCGTCGCCGCCGCCGTTCTCGCCCTCGGCACCCTCGCCGCCGCTCCCGCCGCGGGAGACGGACCGGCCGTCACCGCTCCGCGCGTCGCCGCCCACTTCGACCTCGCCCGGGGACAGTCCCCCGAGAACATCGCGCTCGCCCCCGACGGCTCCGCCGTCCTGACGCTGTCCAACGCCCGGCAGGTCGTCGACGTGAACTGCCATGGCCGGACCCGGCTCCTCGCCACCCTGCCCGCCGTGGCGAACCCGCACACGCCCGTCGTCGGAGCGGCCGTCGTCCTGGGCATCGCCCGGGCGCAGGACGGCACCCTGTTCGTCAACTACGCCACCGGCACCGCCGCGACCGGCATCTGGCGTATCCCCGCCCACGGCGGAAAGCCCCGCCAGATCGCCCAGCTGCCGCCGGCCGGCTTCCCCAACGGCCTCGCCCTGGACGAGCGCCGGGGCGTCCTCTACGCCGCGGACTCGGTGCTGGGCACCGTCTGGCGCGTCCCGCGCGCCGGGGGAGAGCCCACGGCGTGGGCCACCGGCGCCGCACTGGAGCCGCGCAACCCCCGGCCCGCGGCCAAGGTCGGCGCCAACGGGCTCCGGCTCCACCGCGGTGCCGTGTGGGTGTCCAACACCAACGCCGGCACGCTGCTGCGCGTCCCCGTGCGCGAGAACGGGTCGGCCGGCGCGATCGAGACCCGGGCGACCCGTCTCTACGCCATCGACGACTTCGGCTTCACCGAGCGGCACCGCGACACCGTCCTCGCCGCCATGACCGGCGGCAGCGAGGTCGAGCTGGTCCGCCCGGACGGCACCCACCACGTCGTTCTCACGGCGGCCGACGGATTGTCCAACCCCACCTCGGTGGCCGTCCGCGGCCGGACCGTGTACGTCACCAGCGCCGCGTACTTCACCCAGCGGGACCCGAACCTGCTGCTCGCCCGCGTCCAGCAGCGCGACCGCGGCTAGCCGGCCCGCCCCGCCCGGCACGGCAGCGTCCCGAGAGTGGTGCTGTCGGGCCGGGCATGCGGGCGGGCCGGCTCCGCCGGAGCCGGCCCGCCCGCATGCTTCCTCCTCGCCCGCTTCCGCCGCTCGGCCGGGTGGGCGCTACGCCCAGCAGCCGTTGACGGTCGCCGCGAGCCCGTCCATGGCGTCCTTGACGGCGTTCGGGTCGGCCGTGGAGCCGTTCTCGACGAACGAGAACACCTTCCATCCGCCGTCCTTGCCCTGCGTGAGACCGCTCAGGGCGACGGCCCCGGTGAGCGTGCCGGTCTTGGCGCGCACCTCGCCGACGGCGCACCGGGAGTTCGCGTCGTCGAACCGGCCCCACTCGGGGCCCAGGGTGCTGCCCGCCTCTCCTGCGACGGGCAGGCCGTCGCGGACGGAGCCGAGCGTGCGGGCGTGGCGGGGCTCCGTGAGCAGTTCGAGGATGTCGGCGAGCGTCGCGGCCGGAATGCGGTTCGCGCGGGAGAGCCCGCTGCCGTCGTGGATCTCGAAACGGTCGAGGGACACTCCGTAGCGCATGCTCAGCACCCGGCGCACGACCTGCGTGCCGCCCTCGAACGTGGCCGGGCGGCCCGCGGCCAGAGCGGTCGCCCGCAGCAGGGTCTCGGCGACGTCGTTGTCGCTCACCTTGATCATCCGGTGGACGATCTCCGACAGCGCGGCCGACCTGTGCCGGGCCACCGGGACGTCCCGGGCGCTCGCCGTCGCGCGGGTGACCGCGCCCTCGACGGCGACCCCGGCCGCCGCGAGCTTCTGCGCGAAGAGCCGTCCGGCGTCGAGCGAGGTGTCGTCGACATGGCGCCCGTCCACGACGAGCGCGCGCACCGGGGCGACCGAGTCGGGGTAGTAGCCGGTGTTCCACCCGACGGCCAGGGCCGGCTCCGGGAACAGGCTGTCGTCCACGGCGACCCTCACCGAGGTCAGCCCCGCCGCCTTCAGCCCCGCGGCCGCACTGCCCGCCAGCTCGGCCAGGTCGGCCCCGCTCAGCGTCCGGTCCGCGCCCCCGACGAGGGTCAGCGTGCCGTCGCCCAGGACGACCTCGGTGGTGAACCGGTGGTCCGGGCCCAGGACGGTCAGGGCGGCCGTCGCGGTGGCGAGTTTGGTGTTGGACGCCGGCATCAGCGCGGTCGCCCCGTTGTGGTCCCACAGCGTCCGGTGGGACGCGGAGTCGAGGACCACGCCGCCGACGTTCGCGCCCAGCCGCGGGTCCAGAACACGGGCGGCCAGGTTCCTGACCATCCGCCGGTCGTCGGCGCCGTGCCCCGGCCCTCGCGCGCCGTGCCCCGGCCCTCGCGCGTCGGCCCCGGCCGTCGCCCCGGCCCTGTCCGCGGCGAACGCCGCAGGGGCGGCCAGGGCGGCCGAGGTGAGGGGGACGGCGAGCGCGAGCACGAGCGCCCGGCGCAGCCCGGCGCCGCTCTGCCGGGGTCCGTGGCGCCTGCGGCCGCCGCCGCCCGGGACGAAGGAATCGAGAAAGACGTCCGCCATCGTGTCGTCCATTCCTTTGTCCAAGGCTTTCGCGTGGAATATCGCCCGGCGTGCACAGGGGAATTCCGGCGCACCTTATCACCCGTCAGGCGCGGCCCGCGGCCGACGCATTCACGTTCCGCCGGAAATTCAGCGGCCGGAATTCTCCCGCTTGTTCAGCCCTCGTTCACAGTCCCGATCCCAGGCGCTGTGTGGTGTAGGCGCATTCCGTGTAGACATAGCCCGACCGCAGCTCGGCGGTGTCCGAGGCGGGCGTGGCGAGGCTGTCGCCCATCGGTTTGTGCAGGAAGTACGTGGTGCCGACGGGCAGGGTGATGGTGCGCTCCGGATAGTTCTTCCCGCTGTCGCCGCACGGCTTGAAACGCGGGTCGAGAGTCGTGCCCAGGGAGTACCCCTTGCAACTGCCGCAGGCCTTGAGGGTGAAACTCCCGGTGACCGGGCCCGTGTAAAGGACGGTGATCTCGTCGGGGCTGTCGTTCTGCACCGTCACCGAGATGCTCCCGCCCGTACGGGTGGTCGGCAGGGTCCGGCCGGCGGCCGGCACGGTCCGGGCGATCTCCGCCGCTATCGCGATCTTCTTCGCCCGCGGGGCGTTCTTCGCGCTCTTGTGGGCCGAGGCGTAGTCCGTCAGGGTCGTCTGCGCCGCGTCGAAGTCGCCGTCCCGGTACTGGTCCACACCGCAGGTGTACGCACCCGCGTCGGCGCTGCCGGCGGCCCGCCGCGAGTCCTTGCCCAGGGCGTCGGCGACGCCCGGGCCCCCGCCGGTCAGGCCGTCGATCCGGGTCCCCAGCGTGCGCAGCCGCTCGACCGCCGTGCAGGGATCCGCCCCGGCCAGTTCCTTCTCCGTGCGGACGACGGCGGCCGCGACGGCCGGTTCGACCTTCGCCGCCTGCGCGGATTCGGGGAACGTGGTGAGCAGCTCCCCGAACTGCGACGGCCAGGTGGCCTCGCCGGACGTCAGCGCCGCCGAAGCGCACTCGTACAGCGAGGTGGCCAGCCGGTCGTCGGGCCAGGTCCTGAGGTCCCCGAGGTCCGTGCCGGGCAGGCTCTTCGGGACCGTGCGCAGATACTTCAGCGGCGCCGTCGCCGCGCAGTAGTCACCCCGCGCGAAGGGCGCGCCGACCGTCGTGTAGAAGGTCTTCATCCGTGACGGCACCCGCTGCCCCGCCCGGGAATCCGGGTGGTCCGCCCGCAGGCCGGCGTACACCGAAAGGGCGCCGTCGTAGTCGGCCTGGGCCGTGCCGAAGGCCTTCCCGCCGGCGGCCTCCACCGCGCGGTCGGCCTCGTCGAGGCGGTCGAGGAGCATCTGCTGCGTCGCCTCGTCCCGCGCGTCGTCGTACAGCACCACGCCGCCGGCCGGCGCCACGAGCAGGACCAGGCCGAGCCCGAGCGCGAGCGGGGCGTGACGCAGTCCGGCGAGCCGGGTGCGCAGGCCCACGCGCGCGCCGTGCGCCGCCGCCGCGGCGAGGAACGCGGCGTACAGGACCAGGGCGAGGACCGGGACGCCGTCCGGGTCGGCCGGCAGGGCCACGAGCAGCAGGGCGGCGGTCGCGGCCCAGCACAGCGCCATCAGGACCCAGCGGCGCACCAGCGCGTAGCCCAGGCCGAGCCCGCCGAGGTTGAGCACGGCCACCGCCACGGCCCGCACCCCGTCCGCGGGCGCCGGCGGCGGCGCCGTCGGCATCGGTGGTGCTTGGATCGTGTAGTCGTGTCTGTCGTACTGGTCCCCCGACATGGCGGCTCCCCCCGGTCAACTGCGCCCGCACATCTGCGATTTGTCAGTGTACGGGCGCGGAGGGGGCGCCGACAGGGGTGGCCGGGCCCGCCCGGCGGCCGGCCCTGAACGGCTCGCACCGGGGGAGGGACGGACGGCCGCTCGCGGGCCCGGACGACGCGGGACCGACCGGACGGAAAGCCGGCCGGGCCGCCACGCGCAGGTGCGTGACGGCCGCGGCCGCTATCGCGTCAGGCATGGTCAGGCCACACCCCCCGCCGTCTTCACCGTCTTCTTGCGGCGCAGGGCGTACAGGCCGGTGCCGGCGAGGGCGAGGACGCCGAGTCCGCCGGCGGTGAGGGAGGGGCCGGCGAGGGCGCCGCCGCCGGTGTGCATGCCGCCGCTGGGCTTGTCGTGCTCGCCCTTCCAGCCGCCGCCGTCCTCCTGGTGCCCGCCGCCCCAGGAGGTGTCGTCCTGGCCGTGCTCACGGCCGTTGTCGTGCTCGTTGTCCTGTTCCTTCTGCCAGTCCTTGTCCTTGTAGGTCTCGGGGTCGAAGCGGGGGTCCTTGGCGGCGGAGCCGTCGCGGTCGCCGCCCTGGGTGACGGCGGTCAGCGCGCCGCCGCCGGTGTGCATGCCGCCGTGGGGCGAGTCGTGGTCGCCGCGGTCCTCCTTGTCGTGCTTGCCGGACCAGGAGCCGTCGCCCTTGCCGGTGGAGGAGCTGTCCTCCTTGCTGTGGGACGAGCCGTCGTGGTCCCAGCCGCCGTCGGCCGCGTGGGCGCCGGGAGCGCCCACCGCGAGAGCGGCCGTCGCGGCCGCGGTGGCCAGGATCATGCGAGCAGAACGCATCTGATGGTCCTTCCGTCACGACCGGGCAGCCGACACCACGTCAGCTCACCTGACCCGGTCTGACGTGATCCACCGTCAGCCAGGCCGCGCGCCGCCACCACTCGGGACGGTCAGCCGGGTGAACCCGGCCGCCTTGCCCCCACCCCGGGCCCTCGACCCCCGCCCACGAAAAGGATCACTCGCACGGCGTAGCGGAGAATCGTTTCCCGGGGTGAAGGGCCTCTGATGCCCGGTCAGTTCGGCGGGTCCGCGACGATCCTGGTGCAGCCATCCCGCCGATCGGCGGCCCCGGAGCCTCCCGGTCCCGGGACCGGTCCCGATCCCCACCCGGCAAGGAGTTCTGCTGTGCGTGTTCGTCGTACGGTGCTCGGCACCCTCGGTTCCGCCGCTCTCGTCTTCGCCTCCCTCGGCGCGGTGACCGCCACCGCGGGTCCCGCCGCCGCCAACCCCTGCGGCTTCTACGAGACCGGTTCCGACGCCTTCTACAACCACTGCACCTCGGACGGCTCACGGGTGGTCATCAAGGTCGAGGTGGCCCGCGCGCCCGACCACGAGTGGTGCGTCGGACCGGGCACGACATGGCTGGGCTCGGCGTCCAGGATCCAGGGCGCGCACTACACCGGCCGCCTCTGCTGACACCCGCCGGGGTTCACGGCACCACGGGGCCCGGGACGAAGCCGTCCCGGGCCCCGGCGCACCCGTCCTGGGCGCGCGAGGGGCGCGGACAACGCCCCGCGGCGCACGGTGACTCCACCCCGCACATGCACCTCGTGCCGCTCGGCGTCGGCGGTGGCCGTACCCCGCCCGGAGGCGGTCGGCCCGGTCCCCGACGCGGTGCACGCGACGCGGCGACGCCCGCGGAAACCGCGTGACGACCGCGCGGACGCGACCCCTGTGCGCGGCCGCACGGTCATCTGGCCGCCGGTGGCGAGCGCGGTCCGTGCGCGCTCGGGTGGTCCCCGGGCGGGTTCGCGCGACGTCCTCGTCCCACGCGGCAGTGTCCCGGCCGGGGCCGTCGGCGGCCCGGTCCCCGACGCGGTGCGCCCGATGGGCCGACGCCGCCGGAAACCACGTGGCGACCGCACGGCAGGGCAGGGTCGCCGGGCCCACCGGGAGTCGCGCACCGTGCGGGCCGTGGGCGCACCCGCACCCGTGGTCCCCGGATCGGTTCGCCGACAGCCGACGGCCTCACCCGGTTCCCCGGCCGTCCGCTGTCAGCGGGCGCGGACCCGTCGTACGAGGTCGGCGGCCGCCCGCGGCCACTCGGGGTGGTCGAAGGCGAAGCCGGCGTCGAGCAGGCGGCCCGGGACGACGCGCCGGCTCTTGAGGAGCAGCTCGGTGTCGGAGCGCAGGGCGAAGGCGCCGAGTTCGGCCATCCATCTCGTCGCGGGCAGCCCTGCCGGGACGCCCCGGGCGTGCCGCAGTTCGCGCATGAAGGCGCGGTGCGGCAGGGGACAGGGGGCCGCGAGGTTCACCGGCCCGTCCAGGTCGTCCCGCGCGACGAGGAACTCGACGGCGCGGACGAAGTCGTCGTCGTGGATCCACGACACGTACTGCGCGCCGCCCGCGACCGGCCCGCCCAGTCCGAGCCGGACCAGCCGCAGCAGGACGTCGAACACCCCGCCCCGGTCCGGGCTCATCACCATCGCGGACCGCAGCGCCACCTTGCGGGTGCGGGGGGTGTCGGCTCTCTCCTGCTCCGCCTCCCAGGCCCGCGCGATGTCGACGCTGTAGCCCCAGTACGCCGGGACGCCGGGCTCGGCGCCGCCGATCACACCGGTGGCCTCGTCGTTGGGGGCGTCGAACCGATGGGCGTAGATCGTGGCGGTGCTCATCTGAAGCCACACCTTCGGCGGACGGGCGGACGCGGCGATCGCCTCGCCCACGGCCCGCGCGGAGTCCACCCGCGAGTCCATCATCGCCTTGAGGTTGGCCGGTGTGTAGCGGCAGCTCACGCTGCGCCCGGCCAGGTTGACGACGACGTCGCTGCCGTCCACCGCCTCGGTCCACGGCCCGGGAGTCCTGCCGTCCCAGGCGACCTCGCCGCGGCCGACGGGCCGCCTGCTCAGCACCACGACCTCGTGTCCGGCCGCGGTCAGCGCACGGCGCAGCACGGTCCCCACCTGTCCGGTCCCGCCGGGCAGCACGATCTTCACGGGTAGGCCCCCTCCCTGTCGGAAGACGACACTACTCCCAGTTTGAACGTGTTCAAAACTCCGCCGCGCACCGCTCGCGGCCGGTGTGCGGGCGCGGGGGGTTGGGGCCGGCGCGGCGGTCATCAGGTCAAGCGTCCCGGACTCTTGACTCGGACGGAGTCTGTCGCGATCCTCGACCCACTATCTTGCGCCGGTCATGACAACTCTGGGAGCGGGCGGAACGCTCCCGCCGACCGCGCCTTCCCCCGACCGAAGGACGTGGGCCGTGACCGTGACCGGACGCCCGTACCGCAGACGCCGCAACGCCACCGTCGTCTCGCTCCTCCTCCTCGTCCTCGCGGCGGTCCTCGGCCCCACGCCCAGCTCGGCGGCCGGCTCGGACTGGTGGACGCCCACCGCCCGGCCGAACCCCGACTCGCAGATCGGCGTCACCGGCGAACCGTTCACCGGCACCGACTCCGCGGGGAACGTGCGCGGGTTCGTCGACGCCCACAACCACCTGTTCTCCAACGAGGCCTTCGGCGGACGCCTGATCTGCGGCAAGGTCTTCTCCGAGGCCGGCATCGCCGACGCCCTCAAGGACTGTCCCGAGCACTACCCGGACGGCACCCTCGCGATCTTCGACTACATCACCCACGGCGGCGACGGCAAGCACGACCCGGTCGGCTGGCCGACGTTCAAGGACTGGCCGGCCTACGACTCCATGACCCACCAGGCGAACTACTACGCCTGGGTCGAGCGGGCCTGGCGCGGCGGACAGCGGGTGCTCGTCGACGACCTCGTCACCAACGGCATGATCTGCTCCGTCTACCCCTTCAAGGACCGCGGCTGCGACGAGATGACCTCGATCCGGCTCCAGGCGAAACTGGCCTACGACCTCCAGGCCTACGTCGACAAGCAGTACGGCGGCGCCGGGAAGGGCTGGTTCCGCATCGTCCTGGACAGCGCCCAGGCCCGCGACGTCATCGAGCAGGGCAAGCTCGCCGTCGTCCTCGGCGTCGAGACCTCCGAGCCGTTCGGCTGCAAGCAGATCCTCGACATCGCCCAGTGCGGCAAGGCCGACATCGACAAGGGACTGGACGAGCTGTACGCGCTCGGCGTGCGCAGCATGTTCCTGTGCCACAAGTTCGACAACGCGCTGTGCGGCGTCCGCTTCGACGAGGGCGGCCTCGGAACGGCCATCAACGTCGGGCAGTTCCTGTCGACGGGCACCTTCTGGCAGACCGAGAAGTGCACCGGCCCGCAGCACGACAACCCCATCGGCACCGCCGCCTCCAAGGCGGAGGCGGACCTGCCCGCGGGCACCCGCGTCCCGTCCTACGACGCGGACGCGCGCTGCAACACCCGCGGCCTCACCGCGCTCGGCGAGTACGCGGCGCGCGGCATGATGAAACGCAAGATGATGCTGGAGATCGACCACATGAGCGTCAAGGCCGTCGGCCGGGTGCTCGACATCGCCGAGGCCGCCTCCTACCCCGGCGTGATCTCCTCGCACAGCTGGATGGACCTCGACTGGACCGAGCGCGTCTACGCCCTCGGCGGCTTCGTCGCCCAGTACATGCACGGCTCGCAGGGGTTCGTCGCGGACGCCGCACGCACCAAGGCGCTGCGGGACAAGTACGGCGTCGGCTACGGCTACGGCACCGACTTCAACGGCATCGGCGACCACCCCGCCCCGCGCGGCGCCGACGCCGCCGACAAGGTCACCTACCCGTTCCGCACCGCCGACGGCGGCTCGGTCGTCGACCGGCTGACGACCGGCTCGCGCACCTTCGACGTCAACACCGACGGAGCCGCCCACGTCGGCATGATCCCCGACTGGATCGAGGACATCCGGCGCGTCGGCGGCCAGGACGTGGTGAAGGACCTCCTGCGGGGCGCCGAGTCCTACCTCGGCACCTGGGGCGCCTCCGAGCGGCACCAGGCGGGCGTCAACCTCGCCAAGGGGGCCGCCGCCACGGCCAGTTCGTCGGAGTACAACCCCTTCACCAGCTACCAGCCGGGCCGGGCGGTGGACGGCGACCCCGGCACCCGCTGGGCCAGCGACTGGAGCGACGACCAGTGGCTGAGCATCGACCTGGGCGCCACCAACCTGGTGAGCCGCGTCACCCTCGACTGGGAGCGCGCGTACGGCAGGGCGTACCGCATCGAGCTCTCCGCCGACGGGACGAACTGGCGGACCGTCTGGTCCACCACGTCGGGCGACGGCGGCCTGGACACGGCCTCCTTCACCGCCGCACCGGCCCGCTACGTCCGGGTGCACGGGCTGGGCCGCGGCACCGACTGGGGATACTCGCTGCACGAGGTGGGCGTCCACAGCAGCTGACGGCCGCCGCAGCGACGAACGCGAAGGACACGCTCATGCCACGGATGCCGTCGGCCGAACGGCGCCGTCAGCTGACCGAAGCGGCCATCAGGGTCATGGCCCGGGACGGCGTCGCCACGGCGACGACCCGGGCGATCGCCGCCGAGGCGGGCGTGTCCCTCAGCGTCTTCCACTACTGCTTCGACTCCAAGCAGGCCCTGGTGGAGTCCGTCATCACCGCCATCACCGACCACTACGTGACCCTGGTCAAGGAGGCGCTGCGCCCCAAGGCGACCCTGGAGGACACCGTCCGGGCCGGTTTCCAGGCGTACTGGGAGCATGTGCGCGCGCATCCCGACGAGCACATGCTGACCTATGAACTCACCCAGTACGCCCTGCGCCGGCCCGGGTTCGAGCACCTGGCGCGCCGTCAGCACGAGATGTACCGCGAGGCCTACACCGACCTCATCGAGCAGCTCCGCGCCGACATGCACCTCGGACTGCGGGTGCCCGTCGCCGTGCTCGCCCGCTACCTGGCCGCGATGACCGACGGCCTGACCCTCAACTACCTCGTGCTGGGCGAGGAGGCGGCCTGGAGCGGCGTCCTGGACACGGTCACCGCCCACGTCGCCTCCCTCGTCACGGCCGAACGGCCGGCCGATGCGCCGCGGCCGGCCGATGCGCCGCGGCCGGCGGAGGACGCCGCCCGGTGAGCGGCCGGCCCCCGACCCGTCAGAGGCCGGTGGCCCGGGCCACCAGGAGGGCGACGTCGTCGTGGTCCTCGGGGTGGCGCAGGCCGTACAGCAGGAGGTCGCAGATCTCCTCCAGCGGACGCTCCGGCTCGTCCAGGAAGCTCAGCAGGACCTCCAGCCGGTCGTCGATGGAATGGTGCCGGGTCTCGACGAGACCGTCCGTGTAGAGGACCAGCAGGTCGCCGGGGGCGAGTTCGGTCGTGGTGGCCTCGAAGGGCACGCCGCCGACGCCCAGCGGGGCCCCGGCGGGCAGGTCGAGCAGCCTCGGGCGCCGTCCGGGGCGGGCCAGCGCGGGCGGCATGTGCCCGGCGTTGGCCGCCAGGCACCGCCCGCTCCGGGGGTCGAACACGGCGTACAGACACGTCACGATGTAGTGCTCCAGATCGCAGGTGATCTTGTCCAGATGCTGGAGCACGGCCGCCGGTTCGAGGTCGAGGTCCGCGTACGCGCAGGTGGCGGTGCGCAGCCGGCCCATGGTGGCGGCCGCGTCGATGCCGTTGCCCATCACGTCCCCGACGACCAGCGCCGTCTTGTCGTCGGTCAGGGGGATGACGTCGTACCAGTCGCCGCCCACCTCGCTGGTGGCCTGGGCGGGCTGGTAGCGGGAGGCCAGCTCGAGGCCGGTGTGGCGGGGCGCGTGGTCGGGCAGCAGGCTGCGCTGGAGGGTGAGGGCGGTGTTGCGCACGCTCTGGAACCAGCGGGCGTTGTCGATGGCCACGGCGGCCCGGCCGGCCAGCTCCGCCGCCAGGATGACGTCGTCCTCGTCGAACGGCAGCGGATTGCGGGTGCGTTTGAGGTCGAGCGCGCCGAGCACCTCCCCGTGCGCGATCAACGGCACCGCGAGGTACGAGTGGACGCCGGCCCGGGCCAGCAGGGCGCCCGCCTCCGCGTCCCGGGCGATCCGGGGCAGGTCGCGGTCGCCGACGTGCGGCACCAGGACCGGGCGGCCGGTGTGCACGCACAGGGTGACCAGGCGATCCCCGTCGTAGGCCGCGAGATCGCCGGGCGAGTCGGCCGCGCGCACCGCCACGGTGGGATGGCCCGCCTTCAGGGCCAGGGCGCGGAACAGCTCCGGGCCGTTGTCCGGGCGGCGCGAGCGACGACAGGCCAGCGCGGAGTCCAGGACGTCCACGGCGACCACGTCGGCGAGCTGCGGGACGGCGATCTCGGCCAGTTCGAGAGCGGTCTGCTCCACCTCCAGGGTGGTGCCGACCCGCGTGGACGCCTCCGCGATGAGGGCCAGCCGGCGGCGGGCCCGGTCGGCCTCGGCGGCCGCGCGATGCCGTTCGGTGACGTCCACCACCGAGGCGGCCGCCCCCAGCACCCGGCCGCCGGGGTCCTCCAGCCGGTAGAACGACAGGGACCAGGCGTGCTCGCGGTCGGGGTCGGTCGGCGGCCGGCCCACGTGGTACTGGTCCAGCAGCGGCGTGCCGGTGGTGAGCACCTGGCGCAGCGCGGACTCGATGGTCTCGACGTCGGGCAGCAGCAGGGTCTCGCCCAGCAGACGGCCGACGTGGTCCTCGGCGGGGACACCGTCGATCGTCGCGAGGGCCGGGTTCACCAGGAGGTAACGCAGGTCCGGGTCGAGCAGGGCCAGCCCGATCGGGGACTGGTTGATCAGCCGCTCGCACAGGGCCAGGTCGGTCTCCACCCGCTGGAGCAGGGTGTGGTCGGCGGCGATGCCCAGGGCGTACACGTCCCCGAGGTCGTCCTGGAGCCGCATGTTGCGGAACTCCATGAGACGGGTGCTGCCGTCCTTGTGCCGGATGGGGAAGGCGCCCGCCCAGCTGCGGCCGGTCTCCAGCACCTCCGCGAACAGCTTCGCCACGGCCTTGAGATGCTCGGGGTGGATGAACAGCCGCGCCGCGTACTTGCCCAGCGCCTCCTCGGCGCTGTACCCGATGAGCTCCTCGGCCTGCGGGGTCCAGAACACGATGCGTCCTGCGGCGTCGACGACCATCGCGGAGACGCTCAGCACGTCGAGCAGCCCGGTCGGCGGGGGCGTCCTCGGACGGTACACGTCGCCGTCGGAGCTCACGGGGTCGGATGTCATCGGATCCTCCTCCAGCCCTTCCATGCTGCCTCCCGGACGGCGTGTGCGGTAGCCGGGCGGCCCGTGGCGGGCCGCGTCCGGCGCCGTGCGCATCGGGCGGACTAGCAGGACCATGGTCCTGTGGAGGACGGCACCCATGGATTCTGCGCGAGAAGCTTCCGAGGTCCCGACGCCCGCAGGTCCAGGAGATCTCCTGGACGCGTCCACCGACGCGGCGGCGATCCTCTCGGCGGACGGCGTCGTGACGGGCTGGACCCGGCAGGCGCAGGCGCTCCTCGGCCGGGCGGCCGCTGACGTCGTCGGCCGGTCCGCCGCGGAACTGGTGGCGATGGACCGCGACCCGGCCCGGGTGGCCGCCGTCGCGGAGCGGTGCCGGGCCGGCATGGGGTGGAGCGGCGTCGTCTCCCTGCGCCGCGGTGACGGCCGCACCCTCGACGCCGACCTGCGCGTGTCCGCGTCCTTCCGCATGGGCGGCGCGGAGTGCTTCCTGGTCTCGGCCCGCGAGCGCGGCCGCCGGTGGGAGGTCGGCCAGTCCGTCCTCGACGGGTTCCTCACCCGCTCCCCGGTCGGGATGGCGGTGATGGACCTCGAACTGCGGTACGTGTGGCTCAACGACACCCTGGAGCGCTTCGGCGGCGTGCCCCGCGAACAGCGGCTCGGCCGCCGGCTCAGCGAGCTGCTGCCCGGCCTCGAGGGGGTCGCCCTGGAGAAGCTCATGCGCAAGGTCCTGGAGACCGGCGCCCCGGTCACCGACTACGAATACGTCGGCTGGAGTTGGGCGGACCCGCACCGCCGGCACGCCTACTCCACGTCCTTCTTCCCGCTGGAAGGCGCCGACGGCAGCCCCGCCGGGGTCTGCTACATGGTCCAGGACGTCACCGAACGGTGGACCGCCCGGCAACTGCTGGCACTGGTCAACGAGGCGGGGACCCGCGTCGGCACCACGCTCGACGTGATGCGCACCGCGCAGGAACTCGCCGACTTCTGCGTCCCGCGCTTCGCCGACTTCGTCATCGTCGACCTCCTGGAACCCGTCCTCAGCACGGAGGGACACGGCACCTGGCTCACCGACGCCGGGCCGCCCCCCGACCGGCCCGTGATGCGCCGGGCCGGGATGACCTCGGTGCGCGAGGGCTGCCCGGAGGCCGTCGCCCAGGTCGGGGACAGCGTGGACTTCGTCCCCCCGCCGCACGGCGCGGACCTGCTCATCGACGGCGAGCCGATCCTCATCCCCGTCCTGGACGGGTCCGACGAGTTGTGGACCGCCGAACAGCCCGAACGGGCGGCGCACATCGACGAGTTCGGACTGCACTCGCTCATCTCCGTGCCGATGCGGGCCCGCAACACCGCCCTGGGCCTGGCCACGTTCGTCCGGTCCCTCAACCCCGTCCCGTTCCAGCCCGACGACGTGCTGCTGGCCCGCGAGCTGGTGGCGCGCGCGGCGCTGTGCGTCGACAACGCCCGCCGCTACACCAGGGAGCACACCGCGGCCGTCACCCTCCAGCGCAGCCTGCTCCCGCACGCCCTCGTCGGCGGCACGGCGCTGGAGGTGGCCTCCACCTACCTCCCGGCCGATCCGACTGACGGGGTGGGCGGCGACTGGTTCGACGTGATCCCGCTGTCCGGGGCGCGCGTCGGCCTCGTCGTCGGCGACGTGGTGGGGCACGGCATCGCCGCCGCGGCCAGCATGGGACGGCTGCGCACCGCGGTGCAGACCCTCGCCGACATGGAGATGCCCCCGGACGAGCTGCTCGCCCACCTCGACGACCTGGTCCTGCGGCTCAGCGCCGAGCGCACCGACGACTCCTTCGCCCCGCAGGGCTCGACCGGCTTCCTCGGGGCGACCTGTCTGTACGCCGTCTACGACCCGGTCACCCGCCGGTGCACGATGGCCCGCGCCGGGCACCCGCCCCCGGTCGTCGTCGAACCCGACGGGCGCGTGTCCTTCCCCGAGCCTCCCGCCGGACCGCCCCTGGGACTCGGCGGCATGGCGTTCGAGGCCGCCGAGATCGAACTCGCCGAGGACAGCCTCATCGGCCTCTACACCAACGGCCTCATCGGCGGGGCCGGACAGGACATGGAACAGGGCATGACCCGGCTCGGCGAGGCGCTCGCCGGACCCCACGGCGACCTGGACGCCCTGTGCACGTCCGCGGTGCGCCGGCTGGTGCCCGTGCCCCGGTCCGACGACATCGCCCTGCTGCTGGCCCGCACCCACGCCCTGGGCCCCGACCGCGTCGTGTCCTGGGACGTGCCCGCCGACCCGGCCGCCGTCGCCGACGTCCGGGCCCGCGCGACCCGGCAGGTGGCGGCCTGGGGGCTGGGCGAGCTCGCCATGACCTCCGAACTCATCGTGAGCGAGCTGGTGACCAACGCGGTCCGCTACGCCACCCCGCCGATCCGGCTGCGTCTGCTCTGCGACGCGCGACTGACCTGCGAGGTGGCCGACGCCAGCAGCACCGCCCCGCGGCTGCGCCACGCCCGCATCACGGACGAGGGGGGCCGCGGACTGTTCCTGGTGGCCCAGCTCGCCCATCGCTGGGGCGCCCGGTACACGGCCGAGGGAAAGATCATCTGGGCCGAGCAGGAGATCCCCTGAGCGGCCCGGAAGCAGGGTCCCGGGCACGGAGTTGCCGCGTCCGGGGCTGCGGCGGAGACTGGTGACGGAGGCCTCCTCGACCCACGTCGCACGCCGTTCTCCGCCGGCGCACCACCACGGAGGATCAAGTTGGCGTCTCCGCCCCGGTTGCGGTTGCTCGGCGGGTTCCGCCTGGAACTCGCCGACGGGACCGCCGAACCGTGCCGCAACGGCCAGCGTCTCCTGGCCTTCATGGCACTGCGCCACAGGGCGGCCCGCACCGTCCTCGCCGGCACGCTGTGGCCCGAGGTCACCGAGGAGCACGCCCGTGGCAGTCTGCGCACCGCCCTGTGGAAGCTGCCCCGCGTCGAGCCGCCCCTCGTGGACTGCCGGGGGGACTCCCTCCAGATCGCCCCGGCTCTCGACGTGGACGTCCACCTCCTCGTACGGACCGCGCTCGCCGTGGTGCGCGGCTGCGGCCCGCCGCCCGACGCCCTCTCCCCGGCGGACCCGCTGCTCGGCGAGGACCTGCTGCCGGGCTGGGACGAGGAGTGGGTCCTCGTGGAGCGCGAACGGCTGCGGCAACTGCGGCTGCACGCGCTCGACGCCCTCGCCGAGGCGCTCGTCCGGCAGGACCGGCCCGCCCTCGCGCTGGAGGCGGCCTGGGCGAGCGTGCGCGCCGAGCCGCTGCGCGAGAGCGCCCACCGCGCCGTCGTCTCGGCGCATCTCGCCGAGGGCAACCTCAGCGAGGCGGTGCGCCATTACCGCGCGTTTTGCCGTCTGCTGCGCGAGGAACTGGGCGTCGAGCCCTCGCCCCGGTTCGCCCGCATGCTTCCCGAACGGCTGCCGGCGCCGGTCACGGCGGCCACCCCGGTCCGTGACGCATTCCTCACCGGTCCCGGGTGCGAGGCAGTGGACCCGCCCCCCGGGCCGGGCCGATCGTGGACGCCATGAACGATCACCCCACGCCCGCCGCCGGCCCCGACCGCGCCACCGGCGCCGAGGCCGCCGAGGTCCGCCGGTTCTGGGGCGGGCTCGGCCTGCCCGGACTCGTCGACGTCCACACGCACTTCATGCCCGAGAGCGTCCTGCGCAAGGTGTGGGAGTACTTCGACGCGCTCGGACCGCTGACCGGCGGCCTGTCCTGGCCGATCACCTACCGTCACGAGGAAGCCGAACGGGCGCGACTGCTGCGGGAGTTCGGCGTACGGGCCTTCACCTCGATGCTGTACCCGCACAAGCCGGGCATGGCCCGCTGGCTCAACGGCTGGGCGGCCGGCTTCGCCCGCCGCACCCCCGACTGCCTGCACACCGCCACCCTCTACCCCGAGCCGGGCGTCGAGGCCTACGTCCGCGAGGCCGTCGAGGAGGGCGCGCGCGTCTTCAAGGCGCACGTGCAGGTGGGGGCCTACGACCCGGCCGACGAACTCCTCGACCCGGCCTGGGGGTTGCTGGCCGAGGCGCGGGTCCCCGTCGTGATCCACTGCGGCTCCGGGCCCGCGCCCGGCAAGCACACCGGCCCGGAGCCGATCGCCCGGGTGCTGGCCCGGCACCCCCGGCTGCGCCTGATCGTCGCGCACATGGGGATGCCGGAGTACGAGGAGTTCCTCGATCTCGCCGAGCGGTACCCGCAGGTGCGTCTGGACACGACCATGAGCTTCACCGACTTCGCCGAGCGGCTCGCGCCGTTCCCCGCCGCGGCCCTGCCCCGGCTGGTCGCCCTCGGCGACCGCATCCTGCTCGGCTCCGACTTCCCCAACCTCCCCTACCCGTACATCCGCCAGCTCCAGGCCCTGGAGCGGCTGGACCTCGGCCCGCGGTGGCTGCGCGCGGTGTGCCACGACAACGGGGCCCGCCTCTTCGGACTGTGACCCCCGGCGATCCCCGGCCCCCGCCCCGCCACGAGCCCACGAGGAGCGCACACCCATGACGAACGTGAACGCCTCCGCCGCCGGACGACGCGAACGCATCCTGCGCGCGGCCGTGCGGCAGGGGCTCCTCGCACCCGACCGCGCCGTCCTGGCCGCGTTCGTCGACCTCGACGGCGTCGCCGCGAGCGTGCGGGCGCTGCACTCGGCGTTCCCCGGCGCCGTGAGCGTCCTGCACACCTTCGCGGCGAAGGCGAACTGCCTGGTGCCCGTGCTCAGGGAACTGCGCGCCCTCGGCACGGGCTGCGAGGCCGCGAGCGCCGGCGAACTGGCCCAGGCCCTGGCCGCCGGCTTCGCCCCCGACCGGATCGTCTTCGACTCCCCGGCCAAGACCCGCCCGGAGCTGGCGCGCGCACTGGAGCTGGGGGTCGCGGTTAACGCCGACAGCTTCGAGGAACTCGACCGCATCGACGCGGTCCTCGCGCGCGGTCCGTCCTCCTCGCGGATCGGCGTGCGCCTGAACCCGCAGGTCGGAGGCGGCCGCATCGCGGAGATGAGCACGGCGACCGCGACGTCCAAGTTCGGCGTCGCGCTGGACGACGACGGAAACCGCCGGCGCCTTCTCGACGCCTTCCGTACCCGCCCCTGGCTGACGTGGGTCCACACCCACGTCGGCTCGCAGGGCTGCCCGCCGGAACTGCTCGCCGAGGGCGTCGCCAAGGCCGTGGCCTTCGCCGACGAGGTGGGCCGCACCACCGGCCGCCGGGTGAGCGGCATCGACATCGGCGGCGGACTCCCGGTCGACTTCCGCGGCGACGACACCGGTCACGGCTTCGACGCCTACGTGCGGCGCCTCCAGGAGCGTGTGCCGCGCCTGTTCGGCGGCGAGTACCGGCTCGTCACCGAGTTCGGCCGCTCCCTCCTGGCCAAGAACGGGTTCACCGCGGCCTTCGTGGAGTACGCCAAGACCTCCGGCGGACGCTCCGTCGCCATCACCCACGCCGGCGTCCAGGTGGCCGCCCGCACCGTGTTCATGCCGTCCGCCTGGCCGTTGCGGATCACCGCCCACGACCCCGACGGCGGCCCCAAGGAGGGCGAACCGGTACCGCAGGACATCGCGGGCCCCTGCTGCTTCGCCGGCGACCTGCTCGCCCGGGACCGCCCCCTTCCGCTGCTCGCGCCCGGCGACATCGTCTGCCTCCTCGACACCGGCGCGTACTACTCCTCCACCCCCTTCCACTACAACAGCCTTCCCGACCCCGCCGTCCACGGCGTGCGCGTCGGCCCCGGCGGCGACATCGCGTTCGAGCCGCTGCGCCGTGCGGAGACCCTCGACGACGTCCTCGCCCGCACCGGAGGCTGACGCCCCCGGCGGACGCGGGCTCACCAGCCGGTCAGCAGCAGGTGGTTGAGCAGGAGGGCGAGCACGGTCTGCGCGGCCAGCCAGGCGCGGGGGCGGCTCAGGAACGCGCACGAGGCGAGCAGCCACAGCGCGAACGGCAGCCAGATGCGCTCGGTCTCGGCCTTGCTCATCCCGGACAGGTCGGCCAGCAGCAGCGCGGTGAGCGCGGCGGCGGCGAGAAGGGCGAGGCGCAGCCCGGGGGAGGCGCCGGGCGCGCCGGGCAGCGACCGCAGGGGCCTGCGCAGGACGACCGCGGTGCCCCCGGACGGCCCGTGGCCGCCGGCCGCCGGGGCGGACGGGGGAGCGGGCGGGGCGAGCGGCCGGGCCGGTGAGGGCGACTCGCGCGAGAGGCGCGCCCGGACGCGTCCCGCCCCCGCGAGGAGCATGGCGACGGTGCGCCGCAGGCCCGCAACCGTCGCCGGGCCCACGACCAGCACCGTGCAGGCGAGGTTGGCCCACACCCAGTAGCCGTAGGGCCGGATGCCGCCGGCCCCCTGGTAGTAGCGCTGGACCAGGAGCCGGTACGCCTCCCACCAGTCGAAGCCCGCGAGGGTGAACACGAGGGGGACGACGGCGGCTCCGGCGAGCGCGAAGGGCAGCGGCCGCAGCCGGTGCGGGCCGCCGAGCAGGAGGACGACGCCGCCGATCACCACGAACAGGGTGAGCCCGTAGGAGAGGTAGCAGGTGAGCCCGAAGAGGAGCCCGGCGGCGAAGCCGGTGAGCCACGGCCGGCGCCCGGTGACGGCGAGGGCGAACAGGGCGATCGTCCAGGCGGCGACCGCCGCGAAGTACCCGTCCGCCGACGTGCCCATCCACACCGCGGCCGGGGCCGCCACCAGGAACGGCGCCGCCCGCCGCGCGAGCGCCTCGCCCGCGAGCGCCCGCACGGCGACCAGCACCGCCGCGCAGGCCGACGCGCCGACGGTGATGCACCACACCCCGGCCCAGCCCCCGCCGCCGAGACCCACCCGGTCGAGCAGGACGAACGTGAGCGTCGCCGCCGGCGGATGACCCGCGACATGCGCGGGCCAGTTGTCGGGGGAGTGCATCAGGATGTGCCCGGTGAAGTCCCGCAGCGTCGCCGGGATGTCCTGGAAGCGGTCGATGACCTGCAAATACTCGTAGCGGGTGGTGAGCCGTACGGCGATGCCCCGCTCCCAGCCGTCGACCAGCGCGAGCGACCACGTCCATGCCATGGCCGCGCCCCAGGCGACGCCCAGCAGCGCACGCCACGGCAGCCGGGCCGCCAGCCGCGGGCCGTACGCCACGACGCCGACGGCGAGGGCCACGGCCGCCGGGGTCCCGGGGCCGACGTGGGCCTCCGCATGGGCGTACAGGGGCGGCCAGCCCACGTGCAGCGTGCCGTGCCGCCGCTCGATCGCGCCGCCCACCAGCACGGCCGTCGCGACGAGCAGCGCCGTGGCGGCGGTCGCGTACAGGTCTCGGAGAAGATCACGGTTCACGCGAGGAGGCTAGGCCGCCCCGACCGCCCAGGAGCCGCCGCGAGCGCGGACGTCAGCGTTTCGTCATATTCGCCGCGAGAGGCGGCGCCGCCCGCGGCAGCTTCATGACACGGGCGGCGCCACCGGTCCTGGATGGTCCCATGCGCGGCGCACCCCGGCCCGACGCGGACCCCCGCACGCCGTGCGCGAACCTGTGAGGAGGCCCGACGGACGCGGGGAGGCCGGTGACCGGTGCGCTCTCGCCCCCACCGTAGGGCGGGCGGGCCGCGGCCGCGGCGGAGGGGCCCACCGCGTCACGACTTCGTAAGACTCCGCCGCGCGTTCGCGGGACGAGCAGCGCCCTCCGAACGCCCGCGAGCGGCTCACCAGCGGATTCTCTCCCGCGGACGGTAACGCCTTGCATGAGGCTGACCTGTGGAAATAGCCTCTGCTGAAGCCGGTGGAGGGTTGCCGGCCCGGGAAGGTCCGGAATCACCGTCGGAGACGCGCTCCGGCCGGTGTCCGCAGTCCGCTTGGGCAGCAGAACCCCATTCCGGGACCTCCACCGATACCGGAGCGGTTCAGTGCATGATGTCGGCCTCCTGGCGCTGACGCGGTCAGCGGGTTGCGCGGTACGCGCGGTGTGGCCCCACGCCCACACCGCCGCGACGGACGGGAGACGGACCGACCGGAACCGGCCGCATGACGAATCCGGCCCGGCGCGCCCGCCGCGCGCGGCAGCGCGACGGACGGAGGAGGCCGGGGTGTGACGCGCACGCGTCCGCCGGTTCCGGAAGGCCCCAGGGCCACGGATTCCCCGGCGGACCCGTCCGGCGTCCGTACCGCACCGGGAAAGTCGATATGTCCGTACAGTCCTCCACTCTGGTGGTCCCCGCCGCCCTGCGCCCCTCCTCACCGCCGCTGCGCCGGCCGCGACGGCCGCGCTGGTCGTTCGCCTCAGCAAGACACCGCGTCCCGCTCCTGGCCGTAGCCGTCGTCCTCCCGCTGTACTGGGGGTGGGACGCCTTCCTCGCCACGGGCGGCGGAGACCTCGCCGCCCAGTACGCGTGGGCGGGATTCGTGGGCAGGCACCCGGACACGCCCTACGGCCTCTTCTGGTTCGGCGGCACTCACACCGTCAACTACAGCGTCATTTCGCCCCATTTGATGGCACTGCTCGGCGTCCGCGCCGTCTCCGTGCTGTCCGGGATCAGCGCCACCTGGATGCTCGCCGCGCTCCTGGACCGCACCCTGGCTCGGGTGGCGCTGGCGCCCGCGCTGGTCGGCGCGCTGGCCCTCTGGTACAACGTCGTGCTCGGCCGCACCACGTTCGCCCTCGGCCTGGCCTTCGCGCTCGCGGCCCTGCTCGCCGTGGCGGACCGCGCCCCCCGCCCCGCCCGGCTCACCGCCGCCGCGCTCGGGGCGCTCTTCGCCACCATGGGCAGCCCGGTGGCCGGACTCTTCCTGCTGGTGGCGGGCGCCGGATACCTGATCGCCCGGCAGTACGCCAAAGGGCTCGCCCTGGTCGTCCCGCCGGTCGTGGTCGTCGGCCTGACGACCGTGCTGTTCCCCTTCCAGGGCGAACAGCCCATGGCGGCGGGCCGCATGATCCTGCCTGTGCTGCTCTCCGCCGCCGTGATGTGGGCGTCCCCGCGGGAGTGGCGCGTGGTGCGGGCGAGCAGCGCCCTGTACGCCGCCGGCGTCGTCCTGACCTGGCTCATCCCCTCGCCGATCGGCAACAACGTGGAGCGGCTCGCCCTGCTCTTCGCCCCCGCTGTGCTGCTCGCGGCCGCGCTGCACCGCCGCTCCCGGCGCATCCGCCACGGCGTCCACCGCTCCCGGATGCGCGCGATGGCGGTGGTGACCGCCCTCTCCGTCTCCTATCTCTGCGTGACGTCGCTGATGCATCTGCGCGGCCCGGACCCCGTGCCGGGCTGGGTCACGCACACCGACGGCGTGCTCGCCGCGCTCGACCGGCTCGGCGCCGACCGCGGCCGGGTCGAGCTCCCGACGGACCGCGATCACCGCGGGGCCACGCTCCTGGGCCCGCACGTCGAGCTGATGCGGGGCTGGAACCAGCAACTGGACGTGGAACGGGGGCGACTGTTCTACGAGGGGACGCTCGACGGGCCGCGCTACCACGCCTGGCTGCGCCACTGGGCGGTCGGCTTCGTCGTCCTGCACGACGGCACACCCGACCGGTCCGCCGTGGAGGAGACCGCGTTGATCAAGGCGGGCCAGGACTGGCTGGAGCCCGTCTGGCAGGACCGCTACTGGAAGATCTACCGCGTCCGCGACACCCTGCCGCTGGTCTCCGCCCCGGCCGAACTGGAGCACGCGGGTGAGGCGGAACTGACGCTGAGGATGCCGCACGCCGGGACGAGCACCGTGCGCATCGAGTACTCGCCGTGGCTGCGCGCCGAGGGCGCGTGCCTCAGCGCGGACGGCCAGTGGACCCGGCTGACCGTGGCCAGGGCGGGCGTGTACCGGCTGACCTCCGACTATGCCGGCGGCCCCGTCGACGAGCGCGGCTGCTGGCTGGACGACTGAGGGGCGTCCACCCGGAACCGCGGGACGCCGCCGGGCCGCACGGGGCCGTCACGCGCTCCGCGCCTCACTCCGCGCCGGGGCCCCGCGGGACGACGGGAGGCCGGGCGAACCGCTTCCACGCAAGCGCTTCGACGGGAGCGGCAGGATCGGCGGCCCACGCGTTCGATGCCGCTCGGCGCGGGCGGTAGTGGCGCGGCGCCGCGGACCGGACGGCCGCCGTGCCGTGCCGGACCGGGCCGGCGCCCGCCCGGCCGGCGGTGCGCCGGGCGAGCCCCTGGCCGCGCCCCAGCTCACCGGCCTGACGGACGGTCACCCTCTGGCTCCGGGCGGGCCGCCCAAGACGCCTCCGAACCCGGCCGCTGCCGCCGGCGGGCGAGGATTCGTGCCCGTCCACCCGCCCCACAGGGGGTGTTGTCCGAGGGGTCGAACCGGCCTGCGACGGCGGAATCCAGCCGTCGAACCGATTCCGCGACAACGTTCCCCGCGGAAGCCTCCACACCCTTGACAGCGCGGGGCGCCCGGAGCACCGTCTCCCCCCGGACGTCTCCGCAATCCCCCTGTGAACACGGCGCCTTCCAGCGCCTCCGGTCTGTCTGCGCCACCGACGCGTTCCGATCGCGTCGGCCGGCCCGGGAGGGAGATCAGATGGGCACCACGCGTACCCGACGCCGCCCGCCGTCCCCGAGCGGGGGCGCGCGCCGGCTGATCGCTGCGTCACGACGCCGTGGCGGCACCGACGACGCGCCCGGCCGGACCCCCGCCTCGCGGCCGGCCCGCCCGCCCGGCTCCCGGCGCCGGGCGCTCGCCCGCGCCGGAGCGGCCGCCGTGCTCGTCGTCGGCGCGCTGGCCGGCGCCACGGCCACGGCGGCCACGGCCGCCGACTCGTCCCGGCCCTGCGACCTCTACGCGGCGGGCGGTACGCCGTGTGTGGCCGCGCACAGCACGACGCGCGCGTTGTACGCCTCCTACAACGGGCCGCTCTACCAGGTCCGGCGCGCCTCGGACCACACCACCCGCGACATCGGCCTCCTCAGCGCCGGCGGATACGCCGACGCCGCCGCCCAGGACTCGTTCTGCGCGGGAACGACCTGTCTGATCACGACCGTCTACGACCAGTCGGGCCGAGGCAACCACCTCACCCAGGCGCCGGGCGGCGGCGCCGCGGGCGGCCCCGACAACCTCGCCGACGCGACCGCCGCGCCGACCACGGTGGGCGGTCACAGGGCGTACGGCGTCTTCGTGGCCCCCGGCACGGGCTACCGCGACAACCACACCAACGGCGTCGCGACCGGGGACAGCCCCGAGGGCATGTACGCGATCTTCGACGGCACGCACTACAACGGCGGCTGCTGCTTCGACTACGGCAACGCCGAGACGGACAGCCGCGACGACGGCAACGGCACCATGGAGGCCATCTACTTCGGCAACATCAAGGTCTGGGGCTACGGCGCGGGCAACGGCCCCTGGATCATGGCCGACCTGGAGAACGGCCTCTTCTCCGGGGTGAACCAGCACTACAACGCCAACGACCCGTCCATCAGCCACCGTTACACGACCGCCGTGGTCAAGGGCGGCCCGAACCACTGGGCGATCCGCGGCGGCAACGCGCAGTCCGGCGCGCTGTCCACCTTCTACGACGGACCACGCCCGAACGTGTCCGGCTACAACCCGATGCGCAAGCAGGGAGCCATCATCCTGGGCATCGGCGGCGACAACAGCAAGGGCGCCCAAGGCACCTTCTACGAAGGCGTCATGACCTCGGGCTACCCGTCGGACGCCACCGAGAACGCGGTGCAGGCCGACATCACCGCCGTCGGCTACGGCGCCTCCACCGGCGGCACGGGCACCGGCGCTCTGCACGCGGTCGGCGCCGGCAAGTGCCTGGACGTGCCGAACTCGTCCACCACGCCCGGCGTCCAGCTCCAGATCCGGGACTGCACCGGCGCCGCCAACCAGCGCTGGACCCGCACATCCTCCGACCAGCTGACCCTCTACACCGGCAGCAGCCGGATGTGCCTGGACGCGTACGGCAACCAGACCTCCCCCGGAACCAAGGTGGTGACCTGGCCGTGCGGCGGCGGCGCCAACCAGCAGTGGCGGGTGAACTCCGACGGCACCGTCACCGGCGTCCAGTCCGGGCTCTGCCTCGACGTCACCGGCGCCTCCACGGCGGGCGGCGCGCCGGCCGAACTCTGGTCGTGCAACGGCCGGTCCAACCAGCAGTGGAGTCTCGGCTGACGCCCTCCACGAACCTCGAACGACTCCGAGCACCCGAACGCCCCGGCCCGTGACCGGCCCGCCCGGCTCACGGGCCGTTCGACGCACCCACTGTCCCCCACCGGTGAGGAACCCCATGAAGTCGAGGACCACGCGCCCGGCACTCCTGGCCGCGGCGCTGACGACCGCGCTCGGATTCGGCGGCGCACTGCCCGCGGCCGCCGGCACCGGCGGCGAGTCACCGCCCGCCGCCCCGCCCTTTGCCGAGCGGACCGCGGCAGCGCCGACCGCCCTGCGGCTGATGCCGCTGGGCGACTCGATCACCTGGGGGGTCGGAAGCCCGTCCGGGAACAGTTACCGGGACTTCCTCGGAACTCGGCTGGCGGCTGACGGACACGCCCTGGACTTCGTCGGCTCGGGCCGCAACGGCACCATGTCCGACCCCGACAACGAGGGCCATTCGGGCTGGCGGATCGACCAGATCGACGGCATCGCGGACTCCGTGCTGGCCCGTCACCGCCCGAACGTAGTCACCCTGGAGATCGGCACCAACGACCTCAACGGCAACTACCAGGTCTCCACCGCCCCGGACCGGCTCCGTTCGCTCATCGACCGGATCACCCGTGACGTCCCCGGCGTGACCGTCCTCGTCGGCACCGTCATCGTCTCCACCAGCGCCACCGAGGAGGCCCACCGGGCCGGCTTCAACTCCACGCTCCCCGGGATCGTCCAGGCCCAGCAGGCCGCCGGCAGGCATGTGCGCCTGGTCGACATGAGCGCGCTGACCGCCGCGGACCTGTCCGACTCCCTGCATCCCAACGACAACGGCTTCCGCAAGATGGCGGACGCGTTCAGCGCCGGCGTCCGGGCCGCGGACGCGGCGGGCTGGATCGAGCCGCCGGCCTCCGCGGGCGGACAGGTGCGCTCGGGGATCGCGGGGAAGTGCCTCGACGTCAAGGGCGGCGTCGGCGCGAACGGGACCGCCGCGGACATCTGGACGTGCAACGGCTCCACCGGACAGCAGTGGTCCGCACGCTCCGACGGCACCCTGCGGGCCCTCGGCAAGTGCCTCGACGCGGCGGGGCTCGGCACGGCCAACGGCACCAAGGTCCAGGTCTGGGACTGCAGCGGCGGCGCGAACCAGAAATGGCAGTCCTTCAACGGTGGTTACCGCAATCCCGCCTCCGGGCGCTGCCTCGACGACCCAGGCGCGTCCAGCGCCGACGGCACCCAACTGGTCCTGTGGGACTGCAACGGCCGCGCCAACCAGCAGTGGACCTCTCTGCCCGTCACCTGATGCCCCCGATGAGGTGACGGGGAACGCCCCTGCCCGGCCCTGCCCTGCCCTGCCCTGCTCCGGTCCGCCCCGGCCGAGGGCGAACCCTCCGCGCCCGCGACGCCGGCCGTCGCGGACGCGGCTCTCGGCATGCCCCGCCGCGGTGCTCTGACCAGGGGAAACATGGGACGGCTCGGTTTCTGACGGGGCGTGACATGTGTATTGACAGCGCGCCCGGCGCATGGGATCACTGACGACATGGGATGTCTGAGCGCCCCCCGGGGGCGCTCTCCGCGAGCGCTCTCGGTGAGTGCTCTCGGACACGCGGCGGATCCGGCCGCCGACGCAAGAACCCACCGTGACCGTTCGCAGGTCCCGAAGTGCCGCGCAGCGCGCGCACGTTCACCACGAGCGCGGACACGGGATCACCGACCACGGATCACCGATGACCACGCATCGATGACCGAACACCGATGACCGATCAACGATCACCGATCACGGAAGAAGGCTGCATGAAACACAAACCGTTCTTACTGTCCCTCGTGGCCGCGCTCCTCCTCGTGCTGACGGCCGCGGGCAGCTCGTCCGGCAGCGGACTCGGCCCCGGTACGCGTACGCCGGCCGCCACGACCGCCGCCGCCGCGGCGAGCGCCGGCTGCGGCAAGGCTCCGGCGCTGACGAGCGGCGCCCACACGATCCAGAGCGGCGGCCAGAACCGCAGTTACCTCCTGCGGGTGCCGTCCGGCTACGACAGCAACCGCCCTTACCGGCTGGTCTTCGGCTTCCACTGGCGCGGTGGCACGGCGGGCGACGTCGACTCGGGCGGAACGGACGGCTACAACTGGTCCTACTACGGCCTGCGCCGCCTGGCCGACGCCGCCAACAACGGGACGATCTTCGTCGCCCCCCAGGGCAACGGCAACGGCTGGGCCAACCCCGGCGGCCAGGACATCGCCTTCGTGGACGCCCTGGTCGGCCAGATCGAGTCGGGCCTGTGCGTCGACACCACCCAGCTGTTCTCCGCGGGCTTCAGCTACGGCGGCGCGATGTCGTACGCCCTCGCCTGCTCCCGGGCGACGGTCTTCCGCGCGGTCGCGGTCTACTCCGGCGCCAACCTCAGCGGGTGCAACGGCGGCACCCAGCCCATCGCCTACATGGGGCTGCACGGCCTCCGCGACAACGTGCTGCCCATCTCGGCGGGACGGGAACTGCGCGACACCTTCGTCCGGGCCAACGGCTGCACGCGGCAGAACCCGCCCGAGCCGGCCAACGGAAGCCTGACCCACATCATCACCACGTACTCCGGATGCAGGTCCGGCTACCCCGTCGTGTGGGCGGCGTTCGACGGAGCGGGCCACGACCCCGGCCCCATCGACGGCTCCACCGGTGACGGCTGGCGCACCTGGACATCGGCCGCGGTGTGGCAGTTCTTCAGCCAGTTCGGCTCCAACCCGCAGCCGCCGCTCCCGTCCGGCGGCCAGGTCGTCGGCCAGGCGTCGGGACGCTGCCTCGACATCGCCAACTCCAGCACGACCGACGGCACCCAGGCGCAACTGTGGGACTGCAACGGCGGCGCCAACCAGCGGTGGACCTACACGGCCGCGAAGCAGCTCGTCGTCTACGGCGACAAGTGCCTGGGCGTCGGCTCGTCCGGAGGCGACGGCGCCCCGGCGGCGATCCGGGGCTGCGGCGGCCAGACGGACCAGCAGTGGAACGTCAATCCCGACGGCACGATCACATCGGTGCAGTCGGGGCGCTGCCTGGACGCGAGCGGTCGGGGCACCGCAAACGGGACGAAGATCCAGGTGTGGAGCTGCTCGGGCGGCGCGAACCAGGCCTGGCGCCTGGCGAGCTGACCCGACGGGGGCGGGCGCGACGGAGGCCGGGCGCGGCGGGGGCCCGTCCCCGGCTTCCTCCGGTCCGCCGTCGCCGACGGGACGTCGCGCCCCGGCGGCCGTATATCTGTCACCGCGAAGCGAGAATTCCACCGACCGGGCCCAGAGGGTTTTAGTGCTGATGAGCGGACGCGGAATTGTGTTCCGTGCACGGGCCGTTTCGGCGTGCTACTGTCGATCTCAGTTGCAGTTGTGGTTCCCGAAACTTCAAGTGCCCCACCGGAATTCCACGGTGCGGAGCGCTTTTGTATTTCCGGTCGTTTCCGGGCTGGGTGATCATTGCGGCGACACGGCGTCCGCGCAGTGCGGACGCCGATGCACTGCCCCGAAGGAGATTTGACATGGCTGCCGGTACCGTGAAGTGGTTCAACGCGGAAAAGGGCTTCGGCTTCATCGAGCAGGACGGCGGCGGCGCCGACGTGTTCGCCCACTACTCGAACATCGCGACGCAGGGCTACCGCGAGCTGCTCGAAGGCCAGAAGGTCACTTTCGACATCGCGCAGGGCCAGAAGGGCCCGACGGCCGAGAACATCGTTCCGGCCTGACGTCGCGCACACACGTAGCTGGGGCCCGCATCCTTCGGGGTGCGGGCCCCAGCTGCATGCTTTCCGCTTTTCCCGCACCGTCGTCGCCCTGCATTCCGTGCTTTCCCCTGCGGCTCACGTTGCGTGAATTGCCTGTCGGACCGCTCTTCCCTTCTCCTTTGTGAGGCCCCATGCGCTGCGTCATCGCCCGTTTCCCGTTCGAACTCACCAAGGGCGGGGTGCTGGAATCGATGAAGGGCGTCAAGCCCGAGCCGGTCAGCGGCGAATCCGTGACCATCGGCCGCCGCCACTACCCCGTCAAGCAGGTCGGCCAGGTCCTCACCGGCCAGGACCGCCGTGACTTCAGCGCCGCCGAGGTGACCCGCGCGATGGCCCAGCTCGGCTTCACCTGCCGCAGCGCCCCCGGTGCCGAGCCCGCCCCCGTGGGCGTCCTCAGCTCGCTGCAACGCGCCTCCGCGATGCTCGGCGCCCCCGCCCCCGCCTCCGCGACGGCCTGACGCACCGGCTGCCCGCGCAGCGCCGGCTGCCCCCGACGGCCGTCGCCACGACGCCCCCGCAACCGTGAACGGTTCCGGGGGCGTCGTCCGCTGTGCCGCTGTGCGGCCGTGTCTCAGGCGTCGATGATGACGGGGATGATGAGGGGCTTGCGGCGGTACGTGCGGAACGCCCAGTTCGCCACGGCGCGGGCGACGAGCTGTTCCAGCTGGCGTGCGTCTCCGACGCCCTCCTCGGCCGCGGTGGCCAGCGTCTTCTCGATGACGGGGATGACGGGCTCGAAGGTGGCCTCGTCGTGGACGAAGCCCCGGGCCAGGAAGTCGGGGGCCTCGGCGAGCGCGCCGGTGTCCGCGTCGACGATCGCCACCACCGTGACCACGCCCTCGGCTGCGAGCGTGAGACGGTCCTTCAAAGAGGCCTCGGTTGCTCCGCCGACCTCCATGCCGTCCACGTAGACGTTGCCGGCGGGGACCTTGCCGGTGATGGACGCCTTCCCGCCCACGAGGTCGACGACGACGCCGTCCTCGGCGATGACGACCCGCTCGGGGGCGACACCCGTACGGATGGCGAGATCGCCGTTGGCCCGCAGATGACGCCATTCGCCGTGCACCGGCATCACGTTGCGCGGCTTGACGATGTTGTAGCAGTAGACGAGTTCGCCGGCGCTGGCGTGACCGGAGACGTGCACCTTGGCGTTGCCCTTGTGCACCACATGGGCGCCCCATCGGGTGAGCCCGTTGATCACGCGGTAGATGGCGTTCTCGTTGCCCGGGATGAGGGAGCTGGCGAGCAGGACCGTGTCGCCCTTGCCGATGCGGATGACGTGGTCGCGGTTGGCCATCCGCGACAGCGCCGCCATCGGCTCGCCCTGGGACCCGGTGCACACCAGAGTGATCTTGTGGTCCGGGAGCTTCTCCAGCTCCTTGGTGCTCACCACCAGGCCGGACGGAACCTTGAGATAGCCCAGGTCACGGGCGATGCCCATGTTGCGGACCATCGACCTGCCCACGAAGGCGACCTTGCGGCCGTGCTGGTGGGCGGCGTCCAGCACCTGCTGGATGCGGTGCACATGGCTGGCGAAACTGGAGACGATGACCCGCCGCGGCGCGGTGCGCATCACCTGCTCGATCGCCGGGTTCAGCTCCCGCTCCGACGTGGTGAAGCCGGGCACCTCGGCGTTGGTCGAGTCGGTGAGGAAGAGGTCCACGCCCTCCTCGCCCAGCCGGGCGAAGGCGCGCAGGTCCGTGATGCGGTCGTCGAGAGGGAACTGGTCCATCTTGAAGTCGCCGGTGTGCAGCACCATCCCGGCGCCGGTGCGGATCGCGACCGCGAGGCTGTCCGGAATGGAGTGGTTGACCGCCACGAACTCGCAGTCGAAGGGGCCGAAGCGCCGCCGGTCGCCCTCCCGCACCCGTACCGTGCGGGGGCGGATGCCGTGCTCCTTGAGCTTGGCCTCCAGGAACGCCAGCGTCAGCTTGGAACCGACCACGGGGATGTCGCGCCGCTCGCGCAGCAGGTACGGCACGCCACCGATGTGGTCCTCGTGGCCATGGGTGAGGACGATGCCCACGATGTCGTCCAGCCGGTCCCGGATCGAGGTGAAGTCCGGCAGGATCACGTCCACGCCGGGCTGGGTCTCCTCGGGAAACAGCACGCCGCAGTCGACGATGAGCAGTTTGCCGGCGTACTCGAAGACGGTCATGTTGCGGCCGATCTCACCCAGGCCGCCCAGGGCGATGACCCGCAGCCCTCCTTCGGGAAGGGGAGGGGCGGCTTTCAGTTCGGGGTGCGGATGACTCATACCCTGACGTTACCCGGAGTGCGGGACGGAGTGATCCATTGCCCCGCCTTCCACGACCCGCCCGACGGCCGGCCGGGGGAGGAACCCGGGCGTCCCGGTCCTCCGCCTGCGCCCGGCGCCGGCGTGATCCCCTCCTGGTCGATCCGTATACGTCCACTGCGTCCCCTTGAGCGCGACGGTGTCCGGTTATCGCCGGTCCGCCGTAAATGCGTGGACCTGGAGCCCCCGCGAACGGGACACTTCCGACTTCCGACCTCCGGGAGTGTGATGGGCACCACAGGAAAGCCAGGACCGACGCCGGACAGGAGCGCGGTGCTTCTGGCACTGCGCCACTACGGCCGCGAACTGCTGCGACTACGCCGGCTGGCGCTGCCCGCGCTGCTGCTGCCGGCCCTGGGCAACATCGGCATCCGCTACATCGCCCCTCTTCTGATCGCCAAACTGGCAGGTCAGGCCGCCGACGCGGGCGGTCTCACCCTCGGCACGGCACTGCCCTACGTGCTGGGCTTCGGTGCGACGCTGCTGCTCGCCGAAGCCGTGTGGCGGGTCGGGCAGCACTGCCTGAACCGCGTGGACGCCCTCGGCATGGAACACCTCTACGTGAGCGGCATGGACGAACTCCTCGCCAAGGACGCCGCCTTCTTCCACGACAACTTCGCCGGATCCCTCACCAAACGAGTGCTGAGCTTCGGCAAGCGCTTCGAGGACTTCGTCGACACGGTGACGTACCGGATCGTCGGCAGCCTCGTCCCGCTGGTGTTCGGCGCCGTCGTGCTGTGGAGCTACGAGCCCATGCTCGTCGTCGGCCTCCTGACGATGATCGCGCTGACCGTGCTGGCGGCGACGCCCCTGATCCGCCGTCGGCAGAGGCTCGTCAACGAGCGCGAGGCGGCGATCGCCCGGGTCTCCGGTCACGTCGCCGACAGCCTCGTCAACATGGAGACCATCCGCGCGTTCGCCGCCGAGGACCGCGAGGCCGACGAGCACCGCCGCCGCGTGGCGGACTCCCGGCGCCTGACGCTGACCTCGTGGGACTACGGCAATCTGCGCGTCGACACCCTGATCGCTCCCATGTCCGTGCTGACCAACGTGCTCGGTCTGCTGGTCGCCGTCGTCCTCGGCGGCCCGGGCCAGGGGGTGGAGGAGGTCGTCGTCGCGTTCACCTACTACTCCAACGCGACCCAGATCATGTTCGAGTTCAACCAGATCTACCGGCGGCTGGAAAGCTCGATGACCGAGGCGGCACAGTTCACCGAGCTGCTGCTCGACCCGCCCACCGTGCTCGACCCGGACGAACCCGAACCCCTCGCGCCGCGGGACACCGGCGTCCGCTTCGACGCGGTGACCTTCGCCCACGCGGGTGCCGAACCGATCTTCCTGGGGCTCGACCTGGACGTGCCCGCGGGCGCGCGCGTCGGCCTGGTGGGCAGGTCGGGCGGCGGCAAGACCACGCTCACCCGGCTCCTGCTGCGGATGTCGGACATCGACGGCGGACGCATCCTGATCGGCGGCCAGGACATCAGCCGGCTGCGCCAGAGCGACCTGCGCTCACTGATCGCCTACGTCCCGCAGGAACCCGCCATGTTCCACCGCAGCCTGCGCGACAACATCGCCTTCGCCCGGCCCGGCGCCACGGACGAGGAGATCCACGCCGCGGCGGCCGCCGCACACGTCTCGGAGTTCGCCGGCCGGCTCCCCGACGGCTTCGGCACACTGGTGGGCGAGCGGGGGGTGAAACTCTCCGGCGGCCAGCGCCAGCGCGTCGCCCTGGCCAGGGCCATCCTGCGGGACGCCCCGATCCTGCTGCTCGACGAGGCGACCAGCGCGCTGGACTCGGAGAGCGAACTCCTCGTCCAGGACGCCCTGTGGCGGCTGATGGACGGCCGTACAGCCCTCGTGGTCGCCCACCGGCTGAGCACGGTCGCCGGAATGGACCGCCTCGTCGTCCTCGACCACGGGCGGGTCGTCGAACAGGGCACGCACGAGGAACTGCTCGACGCCGACGGGGCCTACGCCAGACTGTGGCAGCACCAGTCGGGCGGCTTCCTCGGCGAGAGCACCCCGCAGCCTGCCGGGCCCCCGGCCCCGCAAGCCCGCCCCGGCGCACTGCCCGGACCCCCGCCCCGGATCCCGCACGACGACCGGCAGACGTCGTCGCCCGCCCGCACGGGCCCGTCGTGACGGCCCCCTGAACCACCCCGCAGCCGCCCGCCCCCGGGGCACCCGGTCCCGGGAGGTTGCGGGCAGCGGCCGTGCCGCCCGCCCTTGCCTCGGCTCCGGCTCGCTATCGGGGCGGCCCCCTCGGCCGGGGGCGGGCGGCGGGGCGGTCGTCAGCCGTCGTCGACGCCCGTGCTCATGCCGGCGATCGTGTGGGCCCTGATGTCGGGGTGCGGTCCCTCCGAGAGCCGTCCCGCCACGGCGCGCACGTGGTCCTGGGCGGGCTGGGCCAGGCCGTCGTACACCGCGACGCAGACCTCACGCGCCTGCGACCGCGGCCAGTCGGGCGGCAGCAGCCCGATCGGGAGCAACGGGTCCAGGATGGGGAAGTGCCGGTAGGCGTGCATCACCTCGGTGCGTGCGCGCACCGCTTCGGCCCCGGTGACGTCCCCGGCCTCGATGCGGGGAAGCAGACTGCTCCACCGGCTGACGAACGTCCGGTAGTGCCCGGCGATGCCGGAGAGGTCCCACGCCTCGACCGGGTTTCTGTTGGCCTCCGTCTCCAGGTTCTCCTGCCGCGCGCGGAACACGCTCACCGCTCCTCGCGCCAGGTCGGCCACCTCGGTCCGCCCCTTGGGCGTCAAGGGGTGAGGCGACACCCAGACCGCGTCGTAGAGCGGCGCGAAACCCCGCCACCGCAGCGCCGTCCGCAGTGCGCGGCGCCGTGTGCTCTCCGCCTCCGGAACGGAGAAGGCGATCAGGGTCCACCAGCCGTCCCACGCGTCGGGCCGGGTGGTGAACGCGGCGATCGAACTGCCGCCGCTCCACAGATCCTCGGCGGCCAGCGACGTCAGCCGGTATGAGCTGAACCGCCCCTGCCGGCTGCCCTCCAGCACCCCACGACGCGCCAGCCTGCTGATCGTCGTACGGGCCGCGCCGGCGGCCACCCGGAACTCGCCGAGCAGCGCCACGATCGCCGCCGACGGCACCCACGCGCGGGCGGGGAAGGTGTAGTCGGCGATCAGGGTCACCGTCAGCCCCT
This sequence comes from Streptomyces sp. NPDC048481, assembly GCF_043200075.1. Taxonomy (NCBI): domain Bacteria; kingdom Bacillati; phylum Actinomycetota; class Actinomycetes; order Kitasatosporales; family Streptomycetaceae; genus Streptomyces; species Streptomyces sp. NPDC048481. The sequence goes on along the minus strand of NZ_JBICXC010000004.1, from coordinate 403,382 downwards.
GTGGTGACACGCTGCTCTGCCAGCCGGGGGAGCGCACCGGACCACCGGCGCCGCCCTCGTCGGAGAACAGTTCTTCCAGGTGGGACAGGTTCGGCAAGGTCAGCTCCGACACGATCGAAACGGCGTCCATCACACTAACGGCTGGACGATCACCGGAACGGGTCAACAGCGGATCGACGGCCGGCCGACACGTCGTGGCCCGCGGCCGTTCCGGGAGCCCGGCGGCAGGGGCCGCGAGAATTTCCGGATGCCGTGCGCGAGGGATGTCGAGAACGTCGGGCAGGCTCCGTCCCAGGGACACGAGCGGCCACCGACGTGCCGCCGTACGAACGACGCCGACGGAGGAACGATCACCATGCGACCCAACGAGATCGCCGAGGTCCTGAACCGCCCGCTCAGCCGCGAACTGCTGGCCCGTGACCTGACCCGGCTGGCATACGTCGCCAAGGACGGCACACCGCGCAGCATCCCGATCGCGTTCACCTGGAACGGTTCGGAGATCATCCTGTGCACCACGAAGAACGCCCCGAAGCTGCACGCGCTGCGCCGGAACCCGATGGTCGCCCTGACCATCGACACGGAGGCCCATCCGCCGAAGATCCTGCTCATCCGCGGGCGGGTCGAGCTGGACGTCGTCGACGGCATCCCGGAGGAGTACCTCCAGATGAACGGCAGTTACGAGATGACGCCCGAGCAGCGCGTCGCGTGGGAGGCCGAGGTCCGCTCGCTCTACGACGGCATGGTCCGGATCGTCGTCACCCCGACCTGGGCGAAACTCATCGACTTCGAGACCACCCTGCCCTCCGCGGTCGAGGAACTGGTGCGGCGACGGGCCGAACGGGAGCAGTCCTGACGGCGCCGCCCGCCGCGCGACCCGGGCGGGCCCGGCCTTCGGCCGAGCCCGCCCCGTCGGCCCCCCCCACCGGTACCGGACCCCGTGTCACTCCCTCGTTCCTGTCACCCCCGTCCTGTCGGTGCCGTCGTGGGGCCAGTGCGGTCAGTGCCGTCAGCGTTGCAGTGTCAGCAGACCCGGACGGTAGGGCAGGAGGCCGTAGTCCCCGCCGGAGCCGGGGCTGCGTCCCTGGTAGAGCAACTGCAGATGGCAGGGGTCGACGGTCATGGTCTGGTCGGCCCCGGCGCGGATCAGCTCGCCGTGGCTGATGTCGTTGGTCCAGGTCGCGCCGCTGTTCGCCTTGCCGGCGAAGGGGTTGCTCTCGCTCGCGGCCTGGGGGGTCCACGAACCGTTCAGGCTGGTGGCCGTGAACGAGCGGAAGTAGCGGCCCTGTGAGCCGATCGCCTCGACCATCATGAGATAGCGGTTCTGTCCCTGAAGCTTGTAGACCTGCGGGGCCTCGAACAGGTTGTTCGTCGAGTCGCTCATGACCACGGTCGAGGACGTGCCGAAGCTGCCCGGGAAGTTCCCGATCGGCATGCTCGACCGGTAGATCTTGCCGTTGTCGCCGGCGAAGAACAGGTACATGTTCGTCCCGTCGCCGATGAGCGTCTGGTCGATGGGGCCCGTTCCGGAGCCGGCGATGGTTCCGGAGAACAGCGTCTGCTGGGCCGACCAGCCGTTGGGGTTGGCGGGGTCGCTCGACGTCCGGTAGGAGAAGGCGGTCCCGCCCCACTGGTAGGTCAGCACCCAGATGTTCTTCGGCGCGAAGTAGAACAGCGTGGGCGCGACGGTGGAGGCCGACATCGTGTTCTGACCGGCCGAACCCATCTCCGACCAGTTGGTGAAGAGGCCGAAGTTCATCGATCCCCAGCGCGTCCCCGTGTCGTGCGTCGTCGCGTAGACGAGTTGCCGGCCGTTGTAGGGGGCGACGGTGAAGTCCTTGAGCGAGACCCACCCCGACTTGGGCTGCGCCAGGGCGCCCGTCGACGTCCAGCGGTACGACGACGGAAGATCGCACGCACCGGGGCTGTCGCCGCCGGCCTTGACGAGTTGCCACTGCTGGTTGGCGCCGCCCCAGTCGTCGTACTGGACGATGTTCGCGTTGTCGGCGGTGGCGCCGCCCTGCACCTCGAGGGCCTTGTTGCTGTGGCGCGAGATGAGCCGCACGTAGCCGTCCGAACTGTCGGCCAGCCGCCACTGCTGGTTGGCGCCGTTCAGATCGGCCCACTGGACGATCGAGCCGCCGTTGGCGGTGGAGAAGTTGTAGACGTCCAGGACCTTGCCCGAGAGGCGGGACTTGATGCGGTAGTAGCCGCCTCCGGCGTCGACGAACTGCCACTGCTGCTGGTTCTGGTCGTTCCGCGTCCACTGGGTGAGGCGGGCGCCGTCCTCGGTGGCCATGTTGTACACGTCGAGCGCTTTGCCGCTGTTGCGGTTGACCAGCACATACGAGGCGTCGGGGTCGACGGTCGCCGCTTCGGCGGGCTGGGCGCCGAAGAAGGCTGCCACGAGCAGCAAGGGCGACAGCAGCGCGAGTAAGCGCCTGGCCCGGACCGGGAACGGATGGCGACAGCGCATCAGATGGCCTCCTTGGGGGCGGGGGAGGTGACACCGCTGAACCGCGGGGAGGCGGCGGCACCGGGGCGGAGCGGCTGTACCGAGGCGCGGAGCGGATACACAGGACGGAGGGGCTGCCGACGAGGAAGCCGCTGCCGAAACATTCGGAAACCTCTCCGAACCTTTAACGCCACAAGCTAGGAATGCGGAGCCGTCAGGTCAAGGTCTGTCACTGATCTGTCCAAAACAGCTCTTCCCTCACCCCTCGCGGATTCGGGTCAAAGCCCCTCGTTGCAAGGGCCTCTGGCGTGGGACGGGGTGAGCGGGTGATGTCTGCCGGACGTCAGCGATTCCGAAAGATTCGGAAATTCATCGGAAACTTTCCCTGCGGCGAGTATTGACGATCCACCGTCAATCCCTCAATCATCCCTCTCTGGGTGGCCGACGGCGGTTCGATATTGCGAACCGCGTTGCCCGTAGGTCGCCTCCGACCGCTGCGGCCCGGCGCGCCCGACCCCCCGGCCCGTCCGTCCGCCGCACGGGAGCGGATGACGCATGCCGCTGCGCTTCAGTCCTTCCCTGATGTCTATCTTGGAGGCACACACATGGGCTCCTACGCCCTTCCCAGAGCCGGCGTCCGCCGGAAGATCCGCGGCCTGTTGCTGGCGCCGGCCGTCTGCGTCCTGGCCACGGTCGCCGCACTGGTCGTCCCGCCGCCGAGCGCGCACGCCGCCGAGAGCACGCTCGGCGCCGCAGCGGCGCAGAGCGGACGTTACTTCGGCACCGCCATCGCCTCGGGCAGGCTGGGCGACTCGGCCTACACGTCGATCGCGGGCCGTGAGTTCAACATGGTCACGCCCGAGAACGAGATGAAGATCGACGCCACGGAACCGCAGCGGGGCCAGTTCAACTTCTCCGGCGGCGACCGCGTCTACAACTGGGCGGTGCAGAACGGCAAGCGGGTCCGCGGGCACACCCTGGCCTGGCACTCCCAGCAGCCCGGCTGGATGCAGAGCCTCAGCGGCGGCACGCTGCGCCAGGCGATGATCGACCACATCAACGGCGTCATGGCCCACTACAAGGGCAAGATCGCCCAGTGGGACGTCGTGAACGAGGCCTTCGCCGACGGCGGTTCGGGCTCCCGGCGCGACTCCAACCTGCAGCGCACCGGCAACGACTGGATCGAGGTCGCCTTCCGCACCGCGCGCGCCGCCGACCCGGCCGCCAAGCTCTGCTACAACGACTACAACGTCGAGGACTGGACCTGGGCGAAGACCCAGGCCATGTACTCCATGGTCCGGGACTTCAAGCAGCGCGGTGTGCCGATCGACTGCGTCGGCTTCCAGTCGCACTTCAACAGCGGCAGCCCGTACAACAGCAACTTCCGCACCACCCTGCAGAACTTCGCCGCCCTCGGCGTCGACGTGGCCATCACCGAACTCGACATCCAGGGCGCGCCGGCCTCGACCTACGCCAACGTGACCAAGGACTGCCTGGCGGTGTCGCGCTGTCTCGGCATCACCGTCTGGGGTGTGCGCGACTCCGACTCCTGGCGATCGGACCAGACACCGCTGCTGTTCAACGGCAGCGGCGCCAAGAAGCCCGCCTACACCGCCGTCCTCGACGCGCTCAACGGCGGCACCACCACCACGCCCCCCACGGGTGGCGGCACGATCAAGGGCGTCGGCTCCGGCCGCTGCCTCGACGTGCCCGGCGCTGGCACGGCCGACGGCACACAGCTCCAGCTCTGGGACTGCCACAGCGGCACCAACCAGCAGTGGACGTACACCTCCGCCGGCGAACTCAGGGTCTACGGCGACAAGTGCCTCGACGCCGGCGGAACCGGTAACGGCGCCAAGGCCCAGATCTACAGCTGCTGGGGCGGCGACAACCAGAAGTGGCGCCTCAACTCCGACGGATCCATCGTCGGCGTCCAGTCCGGCCTGTGCCTCGACGCCGTCTCCAGCGGCACAGCCAACGGCACCCTCGTCCAGCTCTACTCCTGCACCAACAGCAGCAACCAACGCTGGACCCGCACCTGATACGCCCTGCCACGGCGAGGGCGGACCGAAGGCCGACCCGATGACGACGGGGACGAGCCGGACGACCTGGACGACCTGAAGTGCGGTTCCCCCCCCCCCCCCGCCACCGTGCGAACGCCCACCGGGCGGTCCCGGGCCGCCGCCCGACGCAGCGGCCCGGCGCACCCCCCACCACGAGCAGCCCGACCACCGGACCGGCCGGCCCGGGGTCGGGCAGTCCGGCGGTCGGGCAGTCCGGTGGTCGGGCCGCCCGGCGACACGGCATCGCCGGGCGGCCCGACTCGGAGCTCCTGAAGGACCAGGCTCTAGAAGAACCCGAGCTTCTTCGGACTGTAGGAGACGAGGAGGTTCTTGGTCTGATGGTGGTGCCGCCCCGCATCTGGCATGACCAGAGGAATGATGCCCGGTGCGGCGTCGGCGGGGCGAGCGGCCCGTGAATGGTCCGGATCTTGATCCTCGAGCCCGATGCATAGGGCCTCAGCGAAGTGCTGACGTGTTTCCGGCAGGATCGGGCCCGCCCCCGCAACGGTCCTCTTCCCGGGGTGCATCCGTGCTGTGCGGGGAATGGGCCCAGCATCACCTGGCATGTACGGGTCGCACCGGACGTTCCCCTGGGGCGGGCCTGCTGTGACTTCTCCCACCTGCTCTTGCCGGGGCGAGAAGCGCTTGCCTACGTTCGGTCGCATGTCCTCCCATGGCCGCGCCCTTCCAGGCGAACCGGACGAAACCGCCGCGGAAAGCAGGCCCGCGACGGAACGACCCGACCCGCTCCCGACGGTCGACCTGGACGTCGACCTGAGCTCACATGAAGTGCTCCGGCGCGCTCATGTCCTGGACGCTCTAGGCCCCGACTGGGACCCCGTCGCCGTGCTGCGCGGCGAGGAAGCGGCGTATGAGCTGCTGTATTCCGGCCTCAGCGCGCAGCAACAGCGCGTGTACGACGAGCTGGTCTCGGCCGGCGTGCTGCCTCGGAGAGGGGGCAGCGATGCTGCCGCTTGACCCACACGCGGACATCGGGCGGCGCGCCTGGGTGGCCTGCCCGAACTGCGACGACCGTCGCGGGTGCGCCACCTGCGAGCAGGGGCGCACCTGTTCCGAGCACTGGCGCTACCTGCTTTCCCACGTCGGCAGCCTGCTTCACCTGCAGTGCCGGTCCTGCACCCACATCTGGGCACACGAGACCCACTTCGGTGCCACCCGCTCCCGGTGGGAGCGCATGACCAGCGGCCTGCGACGAATGTGAGCATTTACCGCGGTCCGCTCGGTGAGCCGGACCGTCGGTGCCGCCGTCGGTCGTGGCCAGTGAGGCCGGACGGCGGATCGGCGCCCGCATTCGGATGATCCCACCGCCTGTCGTCGGGAGCGGCAGGCCGCCTTGCCCGAGGATCGCGTCCGGCGGGCGTCCCTGCCTGCCGTTCGTCCGTCTCGGAGGCAGCGGTGCACATCCTGCTCCTGGCCAGTGCGTTCAACAGCCTCACCCAGCGTGTCTTCGCCGAACTGCGCGACCGTGGCCACACCGTGGCGGTGGAACTCGCCCTGCCCGGCGGCTCGTTGCCCGAAACCGTGCGGCGGCACGCACCACAGCTCGTCGTGGCGCCGATGCTGAAGACGGCGATTCCCGAGGAGGTATGGACAGCGCACACCTGCCTCATCGTCCATCCGGGGCCCGTGGGCGACCGTGGACCCTCCTCCCTGGACTGGGCGATTCACGAAGGCGTCGACCAGTGGGGCGTCACCGTCCTGCAGGCCGACGGGGAGATGGATGCCGGTGACGTGTGGGCCTGTGTGCCGTGCCGGGTCCCTCCGGTTCCCAAGAGCGAGCTGTACCGGGGCGAGATCGCCGACGCCGCGCTCGAGGCCGTCATGCTCGCGGTGGAGCGCTTCGCCGAGGGAACCCACGTCCCACGCAAGCAGGACGCGGCTCCTACGGCTGACGCCCGTCTCCGCCCCCGCCCCTACCTCGACCAGAGCGTCCGGCGCATCGACTGGGCCGAGGACTCCACGCAGGACGTCCTGCGCAAGCTGAGAGCGGCGGACTCGCAGCCCGGTGTGCTGGACGTCCTGCTCGGCCGTGAGTGGTATCTGCACGGCGGTCATCCCGAGAGCGTGCTGCGTGGCCGCCCGGGCGAGCTGCTGGCCACCAGTGCGGGGGCGGTGTGCCGGGCGACCAAGGACGGCGCCGTGTGGATCCCCGAGCTGCGGCCCCGGCGCGTGCCCGGGCAGCCGCCCACGTACAAGCTGCCTGCCGTGATGGCACTGGGCGACCGGCTGCCGCCCCTGCCCGATCATGCCCTGCCCCTATCGCCCGAGGTGCCGCACCGTACCTGGACGGACATCCGCTACCGGGAGGACGGGAACGTCGGGTTCCTCTCGTTCTCCTTCCCCGGCGGCGCGATGAGCACGGAGCAGTGCCGTCGTCTGCTGGACGCCTACCGGGAAGCGTGCGAGCGGCCCACGTCCGTACTGGTGCTGGGCGGCGAACGGGGCTTCTTCTCGAACGGGATCCATCTCAACGTCATCGAGGCCGCGGACGACCCCGCCGCCGAGTCCTGGGCGAACGTCAACGCCATCGACGATCTGGTCGAGGCGGTCCTGACGACGACGGACCGACTGGTGGTCGCGGCGGTCGCGGGCAACGCCGCGGCGGGCGGGGTGATGCTCGCGCTGGCGGCCGACGAGGTGTGGTGCCGCTCGGGCGCCGTACTGAACCCTCACTACCGCCTGATGGGCCTGTACGGCTCGGAGTACTGGACGCACATCCTGCCCCGCAGGGTGGGTCCGGCGACGGCGGAACGACTCATGGGTGAGGCTCTCCCGGTGAGCTCGGCGGCCGCCGTGCGCCTCGGCCTCGTCGACCGGGTGGTCGACTGCGGTCCGGACGCGTTCGCGGGGGAGGTCGGCGGCCTGGCGACCCGGTTGGCGTCACTGCCGGCGACGGCGGCACGGATCACCGCGAAGAAGACGGAGCTGGACCGGCTGGAGAGCGTGACACCGCTGGCCGGCTTCCGTGAGCAGGAGCTCGCCCGCATGCGCCGGACCTTCGACGCCCCGGACGCCCCGTACCACTCGCTGCGTCGTTCCTTCGTCCGCAAAAAGCGGCCGGCGTGCACCCCGCCGCACCTCGGTCCCGCCCGGTTTGCGCAAACAGGTCCGACCCCCTCCGCCGCGGATGTCACCGGAATGGCCCTGCATACCGTCTCGTCACGGCCGAACGGCTGATACGAAGAAACGCGATGGTCGAAATCTGGGCATTCATCCCTTACCTCCCCAGGAGGCGGTCCCATGACTGAGGCGACGCCGGACACGGTCGGCGCTGCGGACGCGAGCGGCGCGCCCGCCGACGAGGCACCCACGATCCACATTCTCTGGATCAACGCGGGCCTGAGCTGCGACGGCGACTCGGTCGCGTTGACGGCGGCCATGCAGCCCAGCATCGAGGAGATCGTGCTCGGTGTGCTGCCGGGCCTTCCGAAGATCGCCGTCCACTGGCCGCTCATCGACTTCGAGTGTGGTCCGGTCGGCGGCTCGGACACGTTCATCGAGTGGTTCTTCAAGGGGGAGCGGGGCGAGATCGACCCGTTCGTCCTGGTCGTCGAGGGCTCCATCCCCAACGAGGCGATCAAGCCCGAGGGTTATTGGTGCGGCTTCGGCGACAATCCGGAGACCGGCCAGCCGATCACCACCAGCGAGTGGATCGACCGGCTCGCCCCGAAGGCCCTGGCGGTCGTCGCCATCGGCACCTGCGCCACCTACGGCGGCATCCACGCCATGGCGGGCAACCCGACCGGCGCGATGGGCGTGCCCGACTACCTCGGCTGGGACTGGAAGTCCCACGCGGGCATCCCCATCGTGTGCGTCCCCGGCTGTCCGATCCAGCCCGACAACTTCTCCGAGACCCTCACCTACCTGCTCTACCAGGCGACCGGCGCCGCCCCGATGATCCCGCTGGACGACAAGCTGCGCCCCACCTGGCTGTTCGGGGCCACCGTGCACGAGGGCTGCGACCGTGCGGGCTACTACGAGCAGGGCCAGTTCGCCCTGTCGTACGACTCGCCGACGTGCTTGGTCAAGCTCGGCTGCTGGGGCCCGGTCGTCAAGTGCAACGTGCCCAAGCGCGGCTGGATGAACGGGATCGGCGGCTGCCCCAACGTCGGTGGCATCTGCATCGCCTGCACCATGCCCGGCTTCCCCGACAAGTTCATGCCGTTCATGGACGAACCCCCCGGCGCCAAGGTATCGAGCAACGCCAGCGGCGCGTACGGCGCCGTGGTCCGCAAGCTGCGGTCGATCACGGCCAAGACAGTGGACAAGGAGCCCAAGTGGCGCCGTACCGGAGACAGGATCACCACCGGATACCGACCCCCGTGGTGAGCGTCCGCCGCAGATGATCCGCTCCCCGTTCTCGTGCATGCACCCCCCACCTGAACCTCCCGCGCAACGAAGGGCACGGCACACAGATGGCACCGACGACGAAGGCGGCCGGCGACGGCAGCGGCCTGGTGGAGATGGCCTGGGACCCGATCACCCGGATCGTGGGCAGCCTCGGCATCCACACGAAGATCGACTTCAAGCAGAAGCGAGTCGCCGAGTGCTACAGCACCTCGTCGGTCTTCCGGGGCTACAGCGTCTTCATGCGCGGCAAGGACCCCCGCGACGCCCACTTCATCACCAGCCGCATCTGCGGCATCTGCGGTGACAACCACGCCACCTGTTCGGTGTACGCGCAGAACATGGCGTACGGCGTGAAGCCCCCGCACCTCGGCGAGTGGATCATCAACCTCGGCGAGTCCGCGGAGTACATGTTCGACCACAACATCTTCCAGGAGAACCTGGTCGGGGTCGACTACTGCGAGAAGATGGTCAAGGAGACCAACCCCGGCGTCCTCGAACTCGCCGAGCGCACCGAGGCCCCGCACGCCGCGGAGCACGGCTACCGCACGATCGCCGACATCATGCGCTCGCTGAACCCCCTTGAGGGCGAGTTCTACCGCGAGGCCCTCCAGGTCAGCCGCTACACGCGCGAGATGTTCTGCCTGATGGAGGGCCGCCATGTGCACCCCTCCACGCTCTACCCGGGCGGCGTCGGCACCATCGCCTCCGTGCAGCTCTTCACGGACTACCTCAGCCGGCTGATGCGCTACGTGGAGTTCATGAAGCGCGTCGTCCCCCTCCACGACGACCTGTTCGACTTCTTCTACGAGGCGCTGCCCGGGTACGAGGAAGTGGGCCGCCGACGTGTCCTGCTCGGCTGCTGGGGCGCGCTCAACGACCCCGAGTACTGCGACTTCACCTACGCCAACATGACGGACTGGGGCCGGCGCATGTTCGTCACGCCCGGCATCGTCGTCGACGGCAAGCTCGTCACCAACGACCTCACCGAGATCAACCTCGGCATCCGCATCCTGCTGGGCAGCTCTTACTACGAGGACTGGCAGGGCCAGGAGCAGTTCGTCACCCACGACCCGCTCGGCAACCCCGTGGACCCGCGCCACCCGTGGAACCAGCACACCATCCCCACCCCGCAGAAGCGGAACTTCGACGACAAGTACAGCTGGGTCATGTCCCCGCGCTGGTTCGACGGCAAGGACCACCTCGCCCTGGACACCGGTGGTGGCCCCATCGCCCGCCTGTGGTCGACCGCCCTGTCCGGCCTCGTCGACATCGGGTACGTCAAGGCCACCGGCCACAGCGTGGTCATCAACCTGCCCCGCACTATGACCAAGCCGGAGACCACCTTCGAGTGGAAGATCCCGAAATGGTCCAACGCGCTGGAGCGCAACCGCGCCCGCACCTACTTCCAGGCGTACGCCGCCGCCGTCGCCCTGCACTGCGCGGAGAAGGGACTGGCGGAGGTCCGTGCCGGACGCACCCAGACCTGGGAGAAGTTCGAGGTTCCGGACGAGAGCATCGGTGTCGGCTTCACCGAGGCGGTCCGCGGCGTCCTCTCCCACCACATGGTGATCCGGGACGGCAAGATCGCCAACTACCACCCGTACCCGCCGACCCCTTGGAACGCCAGCGTCCGGGACACCTACGGCACGCCCGGCCCCTACGAGGACGCCGTGCAGAACACGCCCATCTTCGAGGAGAACACCCCGGAGAACTTCAAGGGCATCGACATCATGCGCGCCGTCCGCAGCTTCGACCCCTGTCTGCCCTGTGGTGTCCACATGTACGTCGGCGGCGGCAAGACGGTGAAGTCCATGCACGTGCCCACCGGCCTGAGCGGACTGGGCGGATGAGCGCGGTCAGCTCCGCGGAGCAGACCGGGCGCCGCGTCGAGGAAATCCTCGACAGGCTGGCCGAGAGCGGCGACCCTGCCGCCACGGCGGCGGCGGAGGAACTCGTCCGGTCCCTCATGGACTTCTACGGCGCCGGCCTCGCCCGCATCCTCCACCTGCTGTCCGGCGCTCCCGGCGAAGCAGCCGCACGCCTCCTGGGCGACGACCTGGTCGCGAGCCTGCTCGTCCTGCACGACCTGCACCCCGAGGACCGCGACGCCCGCATCGCCCGCGCCCTCGACGGGGTCCGGGACCACACCCTGGAGGTGGTGGGCTTCGACGAGGAGAGCGGCACCCTGACCGTGCGGGCCCGAGAGGCCGGCGGCTGCGGTTGCGGCCCCGGCACGGGTGCCCGGGAGGCCGCGGAGGCAGCACTCGCCTGCTTCGCACCGGAAGTCAGAGCGGTCGACCTGCAGACCGCCCCGGCGGGGCCGACGCTCCTCCAGATCGGCACCGCACCGACGGGGGCCCGATGACGGCGTCCCCGGCGACACGCACGCCCGGCCTGCGGAGGTTCCTCACCGAGAGGCCTCCGCAGCCCGAGCGGTGCGAGCTGTGCGCCGTGGCGGTGGAGGCGGGCCACCGTCATCTCGTCGACACCGAGAAGCGCGCCCTCGTCTGCGCCTGCCCTCCGTGCGCGCTGCTGATGGAGCAGCCGGGCGCCGCCGCGGGCCGCTTCCGCACGGTCCCGGCGCGCTACCTGACCGACCCCGGACACCGCCTCGACGAGAGCGCGTGGGACGCGCTGCAGATCCCGGTCGGCGTCGCCTTCCTCTTCCGCAACGCGGCGCTCGACCGGCTGGTCGCCCTCTACCCGAGCCCGGCCGGAGCCACCGAGAGCGAACTCGAACCGGCCACCTGGACGGACGTCCTCGGTGGCAGCCGCCTCGCCGAACTGCTCGAACCCGACGTGGAGGCGCTGCTGCTGCGCCGCACCGACGGCCGGTTCGAGTGCCACCTCGTACCGATCGACATCTGTTACGAACTCGTCGGCCGTATGCGCCTGTTGTGGCAGGGCTTCGACGGTGGTGCCGAAGCCCGGGCCGCGCTGGACGCCTTCTTCGCGGACGTCGCGCGACGCGTCCGGCCCGTGGGCGAGGTGGGTCATCCGTGACCGCGTTCTCTTTCGCCTGCACCGGCGTCCGCGCCGACCAGTACGCCGCCGGACCGACCCTCGTCTTCCGGCTGCGCGTCACCGCCGCCGACAACGCGCGTGTGCACGCCCTCGCGTTGCGCTGCCAGATCCGCATCGAACCCGCCCGCCGCGGCTACGAGCCCGCCGAGACCGACGGTCTCGCGGACCTCTTCGGCGAGCGCTCACGCTGGGGCAGCACGCTCCAGCCGGTGCAGTTCGCCCAGGTCTCGGTCATGGTCCCGAGCTTCACCGGAGAGATCGAGACCGACCTGGTCGTGCCCTGCACCTACGACATGGACATCGCCGCCACCCGCTACCTCACCGCCCTCTCCGACGGCGAGGTCCCCCTGCTGATGCTCTTCTCCGGTACGGCGTTCACCGGAACCGGCGGCTTCCAGGTGGAGCCCGTCCCGTGGGACCGCGAGGCGGCCTTCCGGATGCCCGTCACCGCCTGGCGGGAGATGGTCGAGCAGCACTTCCCCGGCTGCGGCTGGATCCGGCTGCCCCGCGACACCATGGACGCCCTCCTCGCCTACCGCTCCCGGCACGCCCTGCCCTCCTGGGAGGCGACCGTCGCGGCGCTGCTGGAGGAGGGGGCCGATCCGCCCGCGCACGACCCGCTGCGCGCCCTCACCGCCACCACCGGAAGGACCGATCCGTGACCGTGACCGCGTTCGCCCCCGAGACCGAGGAGCGCCTCGCCCTCGCCCGGCAGGTGGCCGACGCCGTCCTGTTCGAGGGCTATGTGCTCTACCCGTACCGCGCCTCGGCGGCCAAGAACCGGCTGCGCTGGCAGTTCGGCGTGCTCGTGCCGCCCGGCTGGGGCGCCGAGTGCGAGGAGCACGACTTCCAGCACACCGAATGCCTGATGGAACCGAAGGCGGGGGCGACCCTCTCGGTCGAGGTGCGCTTCCTGCACGCCCGACGGCGCGCGGTGCAGCAGGCCCGCCCGGACGGCGGCTACGACACGGTTCCCGAACTCCGCCTCGACGAGCGGGTGTTGGTGCCCTGGGACGAGGGAAGCCAGGAACGCGTCGAGGTGGTCGCGTCGGTCGACGAACTCCTCGGCGACGGCGTCACGTGCCCCTTCCGGCTCCCCGCCCGCGAGGACACCGAGCCGGTCCTGGACGAGGCCGGCCGCGTCGTCGGCCGGCTGGTCCGGCGCTGCGAGGAGATCAGCGGGAGGGTCCGGCTGTCCGCCCGCGAACTCGACGGCCCCTACCGGGTGTTGCGGCTGACCGCCGTCGTCGAGAACACGAGCGACTGGACACCGCCCGAGGGCCGCGGCGCGGACCGGGAGGCGGCGCTGCCGCACTCCCTGGTGGCCAGCCACCTCCTCATGGCCCTCAGCGCCGGATCGTTCCTGTCGATGACCGATCCCCCCGAGTGGGCGCAGGGCGCGGTCGCCGCCTGCCGCAACCTGCACACCTGGCCCGTGCTCGCCGGCGAACCCGGCCGCGCCGACCTCGTGCTGTCCTCGCCGATCATCCTGGAGGACCATCCGGCCATCGCGCCGGAGAGCCCGGGCGCGCTCTACGACGCCCTCGAGATCGACGAGATCCTCGCGCTCCGCACCGCGGCCCTCACCGACGAGGAGAAACGCGAGGCCCGGGGCACCGACGAGCGGGCGGCCGCCGTGATCGAACTGGCGGACTCGATGCCGCCCGAGGTTCTGGAGCGGCTGCACGGGGCGGTGCGGAGCCTGCGCGAGGTGACCGGTCCCGGCCCCGCCGCCCCGGACGGCGGCTTCCCCGACGAATACGGGGTGATGCGGCCGGACACCCCCTGGTGGGACCCCGCGAGCGACGCGGGCTTCGACCCGGCGCAGGACCGGGTGGTCGTGGACGGCCGTTCGGTGGGCCAGGGCAGCCGCGTCGAGCTGCAACCGGGCCTGCGGCGCACCGATGCGCAGGACATCTTCCTGCGAGGCCGCACCGCGAAGGTCGAAGCGGTGCTGCACGACGTGGACGGCGGGGTGCACCTGGCGGTCACCGTGGAGGGCGACCCGGGCGCCGACGTCCGCCGCGAGCAGGGACGGTTCCTGTACTTCCAGCCCGACGAGGTCACACCGCTGGAGGACGACGTATGAACCTTCCCCCACCGCCTGGTCCGAGGACGCTCGTGGCGGGCATCGGCAACGTCTTCCTCGGAGACGACGGCTTCGGCGTGGAGACCGCCCGCCGGCTCGCCGAGCACGACCTGCCCGGACACGTCGAGGTAGTGGACATCGGGGTGCGCGGGGTGCACCTCGCCTATCAGCTGCTGGACGGCTACGACACCCTCGTTCTCGTGGACGCCACGGCACGCGGCGAAGCCCCCGGCACGCTGTACGTGATCGAGCACGACGTCGGCGGAGGGAGCCCTTCCCCCGCCGCCCCCACGCTGGACGGCCACCGGATGACCCCCGACGCCGTCCTGGCGCTGCTGGGCACCCTGTGCGCCGGGACCGGCGGCGAGCCACCACGCCGCGTCCTGGTCGTGGGATGCGAACCGGTCTCGGTGGACGAGGGCATCGGTCTCAGCCCGCCCGTGTCCGATGCCGTACCCGAGGCCGTCCGGCTGATCGAAGAGCTGCTGCGGGACGGCGAGCCGTCCGTGGCGCAGGCCTCAACCGCTGAGGCTCCGACATGAGGAGAGACGGGATGAAGAAGATCGTCATCGGCGGAGCGGCCGTCGCCGCCATGGTCGCTGTCGTCTATGAGGTACTTCCCGACCTGAGGCGCTACCTGCGCATCAGACGGATGTGAATCGTGGCCGCCACCGGTGTGCCGCGCGGTTGCGTCGAACGGCGTACCCGCCGGCCGGCCACGGCGTGCCGGACCGTGCGACCCGGCCGCGCCCGCCTCTAATGAAGGCCGACCGGAGGCAGCCGCGGACGGAAGGACGGCAACCATGCACGAGATGTCGATCGCGCTGGCCGTCGTCGACCAGGTGGAAGAGGCCGCCGCACGGGCCAAGGACGTCACGGCGGTGCGATCGGTACGGCTCCAGGTGGGCGAACTGGCCGGTGTCGTACCCGACGCACTCGCCTTCTCCTTCGAACTGGCCTGCGCCGGAACCCTGCTGGAAGGCGCCGAACTGATCACCGAGGCGGTGCCCGGGCGGGCCCGCTGCACCCCCTGCGCACACGAATGGGCCGTCGGTATGCCGCCCCGGCTGACCTGCCCCGCGTGCGGCGGTACGCAGACCGACCTGCTCGCGGGCCGGGAACTGCAGATCGTCGACGTGCACTGGGAGGACGGGCTCGGCCCCGCGCACACGCTCACCCGCGAACCGATCTCCGAGGAGCGCTGAACCATGTGTCGTGTCGTCGACCTGCGGCAGGCCGTACTCGCGAAGAACGACGCGAGCGCCCACGAACTGCGCGCGCAGCTCGCGGCTCGAGGCATCGCGCTCGTCAACCTGCTGTCCAGTCCGGGCAGCGGCAAGACCGCGCTGCTGGAACGCGAACTGCTGCGGGCACGGGAGCGGGCCGTTCCCGTCGCGGCGCTGAGCGCCGATCTGGCCACCGAGAACGACGCGGCCCGGCTGGCGCGTTCGGGGGTCCCCGTCAAGCAGGTGCTCACCGACGGACTGTGCCATCTGGAGGCCGGGATGCTCGCCGGGCACCTGGACGGGTGGCTGCCCGACGACACCCGGCTGCTGTTCGTGGAGAACGTCGGCAACCTGGTCTGCCCGGCCTCCTACGACCTGGGGGAGACCCTGAGGGTCACCCTCGCCTCCGTGACGGAGGGCGAGGACAAGCCACTCAAGTACCCCACCGCCTTCGGCCTCGCCCACCTCGTGGTGGTCACCAAGACCGACATCGCGGAGGCCGTCGAGTTCGACGAGGCGGCGTTCCGCGCGAATGTGCAGCAGGTCAACCCCGGAGTCGAGGTGCTCATGACGTCGGCACGCCGGGGGCAGGGAGTCGGCGCGCTGCTCGACCGGGCGCTGGCCGCCATGGACGGCACACCTGTCCACTCACCGGTCATGACTCGGCGCCCTCATCAGCACGGCCACCCGCACACGCACCCGGAGGCCACCGGCACCATGGCCCACACCCACTCGTGAGCGGTCCGCAGGCTCCGACCACCGCTGCCGAGGACACCCCACGACGCCGCCGGGTCACCGTCCGGGGAGTGGTACAGGGCGTGGGCTTCAGGCCCTACCTCTACGGCCTGGCCACTGAACTCGCCCTGGCCGGACACGTGACCAACACTCCGGAGGGCGTCGTAGCGGAGGTCGAGGGCAACGCCTCGGCCGTGGCCCGGTTCTGCGACCTGATCGCCGCCCAGGCACCGCCGCTGGCCCGCGTGGAGTCCGTCCACCACCGGGAGATGCCTCCCGTCGGCGGCACCGCGTTCACCATCCGCACCTCACGCAACGGTGGACCGGCCCGCACCCTGGTCTCCCCGGATTCCGCCACCTGCCCCGACTGCCTCGCCGAGTTGGCCGCCCCGGCGGACCGGCGCTACCGGCACCCGTTCGTCAACTGCACCCACTGCGGCCCGCGCTTCACGATCGTCACAGGTGTGCCGTACGACCGGGCGAACACCACCATGGCCGGGTTCGCGATGTGCGCCGACTGCGCCCGGGAGTACGAGGATCCGGCCGACCGCCGGTTCCACGCCCAGCCGGTCGCCTGCCCGGCCTGCGGGCCCCGTCTGCGGCTGGTCCTCGCCCAGGAGGCACGGATCGGGAACGTGGAGGGGGCGGACCCGCTCACCGACGCCCGCGCGCTGCTGACGCGAGGCGCGATCCTCGCCGTGAAGGGCCTGGGCGGCTACCACCTGGCCTGCGATGCCACGAACCAGGAGGCGGTCGCCCTACTGCGTCGGCGCAAGGCGCGCGGGGGCAAGCCGTTCGCCGTCATGGCCAGGACCGCGGACGACGTCCGTCACCTCGCCGGGCTGAGCCCGGCGGAGCGGAGCCTGCTCGAAGACCGGGCCAGGCCGGTCGTCCTGCTGAGGCGGAGTCCGCACGCCGACGGGGATCCCCGGCCCGCCGAGGCCGTGGCACCCGGCAGCCCCGACCTCGGCGTGATGCTGCCCTACACGCCCGTGCACCATCTGCTGCTCGGTCTGCCCGGCGACCCGGACGGCCCCGGGCTGCTCGTCATGACCAGCGGCAACCTGTCCGGTGAGCCCATCGTCACCGACGACGACGAGGCGCTGGAGCGACTGGCGCACCTGGCCGACGCCTGGCTCACGCACGACCGGCCGATCCACGTCCCGTGCGACGACTCCGTGGTCCGCGTCTGCGACGGGGAGCCGTTGGTGATCCGCCGCTCACGCGGCTACGCCCCGCTGCCGGTCTCCCTCCCGCTGCCCGTGCGGCCGGCCCTCGCCGTCGGCGGAGACCTGAAGAACGCCTTCTGTCTCGGGGCCGGCCGTCAGGCCTGGCTGTCGGCGCACATCGGCGACATGGACGACGCAGGCACACAGAGGGTCTTCGAGCGTGCGGTGGCGCAGTTGGAGTCCATTACCGGGGTGCGCCCCGCGACCTTGGTCTCCGACCGGCATCCTGGCTACCGCTCCGCTGGATGGGCCGACCGGAACGCGGCGCACCGGCCCGTTGTGCGCGTGCAGCACCATCACGCGCACATCGCCGCTGCCATGGCGGAGCACGGACTGGACGGCACCCGGCCGGTGATCGGCATCGCCTTCGACGGCACCGGCCACGGCGACGACGGCGCCGTGTGGGGCGGCGAGTTCCTGCTCGCGGACTACGACCGTTTCACCCGGTTCGGACATCTCGCGTATGTTCCGCTGCCCGGTGGTGACGCCGCGGTGCGCCGGCCGTACCGCATGGCGCTGGCCCATCTGAGGGCGGCCGGGATCGACTGGTCCGACGACCTCGCCTGTACGACCGCCTGCCCGCCCGACGAACTCCACCTACTGGCAAGGCAGTTGGAGCGCGACCTGAACTGTGTGCCCACGTCGAGCATGGGCCGCCTCTTCGACGCCGTGTCCTCTCTCGCCGGGGTGTGCCATCGAGCCGGATACGAGGCACAGGCCGCCGTCGAACTGGAGGGGGCGGCTCTGCACGCACCCGCCGACGACACCACCGCGTACGCCTTCGCGCTGCACGCGTCGGAGGAGAACCGCGACGGCGCCGTACGGGCCGATCCGGCACCCGTACTCGCGGCGATCGTCGGCGACCTGCGCGTGGGTGTCGAGCCGGCCCTGGTCGCCGCGCGCTTCCACCGGGGAGTGACCGGCCTGGTGCACCGGATGTGCGCGCGGGCTCGAGAGCGGCACGGGCTGGACACGGTTGCCCTGACGGGAGGCGTGTTCGCCAACACGCTGCTCTCCTCGGCCTGTGCCGCCACCCTGCGCGAGGACGGCTTCACGGTCCTGCGGCACCACATGGTGCCGCCCAACGACGGTGGCCTGGCCCTGGGCCAACTGATGGTGGCCGCCCGCGCCACTCCCACTCTCACCCCCACCGACTGAGCAGACGCGCGACCCACAGCGAGGAGAGGCTCATGTGCCTGGCGGTACCCGGCAGAGTGCTGGACATCGAGGAACGGGACGGCACTCGGATGGCCACCGTCGACTTCGGCGGCGTGGTCAAGGAGGTGTGCCTGGAGTATCTGCCCGACCTCCAGGTCGGCGAGTACGCCATCGTCCACGTCGGGTTCGCCCTGCAGCGGCTGGACGAGGAGTCGGCGCGGCGGACACTCGAACTCTTCGCCGAACTCGGCCTTTTGCAGGAGGAGTTCGGCGACCCCTGGGAAACGGCGGCGGCGGAGGCGGCAGGCTCGGAACCGGTGGAAGAGGTGCAAAACAAGTGAAGTACATCGACGAGTTCCAGGACCCGGAGCTGGCACGCCGGCTACTCGACGACATTCACGCCACGGTGACCAGGCCGTGGGCGCTGATGGAGGTGTGCGGAGGGCAGACGCACAGCATCATCCGGCACGGCATCGACCAACTCCTGCCGGAGGAGGTCGAGTTGATCCACGGGCCCGGCTGTCCCGTGTGCGTGACACCGCTGGACGTCATCGACAAGGCTCTGGAGATCGCCTCCCGACCGGAGGTGATCTTCTGTTCCTTCGGTGACATGCTCCGCGTGCCGGGCACCGGACGGGACCTGTTCCAGGTCCGCGGAGAGGGCGGTGACGTGCGCGTCGTCTACTCACCGCTCGACGCGCTGCGGATCGCCCAGCAGAACCCGGAGCGCGAGGTGGTGTTCTTCGGCATCGGCTTCGAGACGACGGCACCCCCCAACGCCATGACGGTCCATCAGGCCCGGAAGCTCGGCATCCCGAACTTCAGCATGCTGGTGTCGCACGTCCGCGTACCGCCCGCCATCGAGGCCATCATGTCCTCGCCGAGCTGCCGGGTGCAGGGCTTCCTCGCGGCCGGCCATGTCTGCAGCGTGATGGGCATGGGGGAGTACCCGGAGCTGGCGGAGCGCTTCCGGGTGCCGATCGTCGTGACGGGCTTCGAGCCACTGGACATCCTCGAAGGCGTGCGCCGTACCGTCCAGCAGCTGGAACGCGGTGAGCACACCGTCGACAACGCCTACGCCCGTGCCGTTCGCGCGGAGGGCAACCCGGCCGCCCGGGCCATGCTGGAGGACGTCTTCGAGGTCACCGACCGCGCCTGGCGCGGCATCGGGGTGATCCCGCAGAGCGGCTGGCGGCTGGCACCGAAATACCGCGCCTACGACGCCGAGCGCCGCTTCTCCGTCGAGGGCATCCGCACGCAGGAGCCGGCCGAGTGCCGCAGCGGAGAGGTCCTGCAGGGACTGCTCAAGCCGCACGAGTGCGAGGCCTTCGGCACGCTGTGCACGCCTCGTACACCGCTGGGGGCCACCATGGTCTCCAGCGAGGGAGCCTGCGCCGCGTACTACCTCTACCGGCGGCTGGACATGCCCGCCACCAAGGCCCAGGAGGTGACCCCCGTTGTCTGACACCACCGATCTCCCCGTCCCCGCCCTGGACGTCGAGGCGTGGACGTGTCCGGCGCCGCTGCGGGACCGGCCGCGTGTCGTCATGGGTCACGGCGGTGGCGGAGTGCTCTCCGCCGAATTGGTCCAGCAGATCTTCGCTCCCGCTTTCGGGGGCGCGGTGCTCGCCCAGATGGGTGACGCCGCCGTCCTCTCCCTGGGCGGCGCCCGGCTGGCGTTCTCGACGGACTCATACGTGGTGCGGCCGCTGTTCTTCCCCGGCGGCAGCATCGGAGACCTGGCGGTCAACGGCACCGTCAACGACCTCGCCATGAGCGGTGCCCGCGCCGCCTACCTCTCCTGCGGATTCATCCTGGAGGAGGGCGTCGAGCTGGATGTGGTCACTCGGGTGTCCAAGGCTCTGGGGGCGGCCGCGCGCGCCGCCGGTGTGGAGGTGGCCACCGGGGACACCAAGGTGGTGGAGGCCGGCCACGGCGACGGGATCTACATCAACACCGCGGGCATCGGTCTAGTCCCGGCGGGCGTCGATCTGCGTCCTCAGCGGGTCGTCCCCGGCGACGTCGTGATCGTCAGCGGCGCCATCGGTGTCCACGGGGTGGCGGTCATGAGCGTACGCGAGGGACTGGAATTCGGAGTGGAGATCAAGAGCGACTGCGCGGCGCTCGGCGGCCTGGTCGACGCCATGCTCGCCGTCACCTCTGATCTGCACGTCCTCCGCGACCCCACCCGAGGCGGCCTGGCCGCCTCACTCAATGAGATCGCGCAGGCCTCCGGCACCGGGGTGGTCATCCAGGAACGCGACGTCCCGGTCCCGCCGGCCGTGGCCAACGCCTGCGCCATTCTCGGACTGGACCCCATGTACATCGCCAACGAGGGCAAGCTGGTGGCCTTCGTTCCGCGCGAGCACGCCGACGCCGTCCTCGGGGCGATGCGCACCCATCCTCTGGGCGCGGACTCCGTGATCATCGGTGAGGCCGTGGAGGAGCATCCCGGCATGGTCGTGGCACGGACCGGCCTGGGCGGGACACGGGTGGTCGATCTGCCGATCGGGGAGCAACTTCCGCGCATCTGCTGACGTGGGTGTGTCTCGCCGGGGAACCTCTCGTCCGGGCCCGATCGGAGGGTTGATCCGGTCAGCGCCCGGACGGCGGATCCTGTGGGTCCACGCCGGTCTTGGCGGCAGCGTCCTTCGTGCCGCTGGGGCGCTGGGAGCGGCCCTTGCGTCCGGCGTCGCGCCTGCCCCTCTCGTCCGCGTCGCCGTACTCCTCGCCGCTTGCGTTCGGGCTTTCGACCGTGTCACCGGGGACGGACTTCGTCTCTTCGGCGGACTTCGTCCGGCCCGGACCGCGCTTGCCGGCGTGCTCGGCGTGGAACGAGCGTTCGGCGCTCGGGTTGTCCTGCTGGCGCGTTTCGTCCACGTCGGGTGACCAGCCGTGCTGTCCGGTGCCCTGGTGACGGCTGGGACCCTTTCCGTGCGGTGGCTCGGACGAACGTGGTTTCTTCGACATGGTCGGATCCGCCTTTTCACGGTCAGGGGGACACCGGAGACGGCGTTCCCGAGTTACGTAAATTATCCCACCTTGCAATATTTTGGGCATTTCATGACCCCTTTCCAGCGCTGCCCCGGAACACGGGCTCCCGACCGCGGGCCGGCTCCCCCGCAGGCACGATCGGCGAGGACCGGGACGCCCTGGCGCTCACAGAGCAGGTCGACGGCGGCTCCTGTGCCTGTGGGTTGAGACTTCCAGCCCCTCCCCGACGGCACGGGAGCCGCGCGCGTTGCGCACACCACCGGTGTCACCCGATCAGTGGGGCCACTCTGCGCAACGACGCCTCCAGGCAACCGACTTCAAGCTCTAGAAGAACCCGAGCTTCTTCGGGCTGTAGGAAACAAGGAGGTTCTTCGTCTGCTGGTAGTGCTCCAGCATCATCTTGTGCGTCTCGCGGCCGATCCCGGACTGCTTGTAGCCTCCGAACGCCGCGTGCGCCGGATAGGCGTGGTAGCAGTTCGTCCACACCCGGCCGGCCTGTATCGCCCTGCCCGCGCGGTACGCCGTGGTGATGTCACGGGTCCAGACGCCGGCTCCCAGGCCGTACGACGTGTCGTTGGCGATCTTGACGGCGTCGTCGAAGTCGTCGAACGAGGCGACCGACACCACCGGGCCGAAGATCTCCTCCTGGAAGATCCGCATCCGGTTGTCGCCCTCGAAGATCGTCGGGCGGACGTAGTAACCGCCCTTCAGCTCGCCGTCGTATTCGGCTCGTTCACCGCCGGTGAGGACCTTGGCGCCCTCCTTCCGGCCGATGTCGATGTACGAGAGGATCTTCGCGAGCTGCTCTCCCGACGCCTGCGCGCCGATCATCGTGTCCGTGTCGAGGGGATGCCCCGGCTTGATGAGTTCGGTGCGGGCCACGGCCGCCTGGAGGAAGTCGCCGTAATTGCCGCGCTGGATCAGGCCCCGCGACGGACAGGTGCACACCTCGCCCTGGTTGAGGGCGAACATGGTGAAGCCCTCCAGGGCCTTGTCGCGCAGGTCGTCGTCCTTGTCCCACACGTCGTCGAAGAAGATGTTCGGCGACTTGCCGCCCAGTTCCAGCGTGACCGGCTTCAGGTTCTCGGCCGCGTACTGCATGATCAGCCGGCCCGTGGAGGTCTCGCCCGTGAAGGCGACCTTCGCCACCCGCGGACTGGACGCGAGCGGCTTGCCCGCCTCCGGGCCGAAGCCGTTGACGATGTTCACCACGCCCGGCGGCAGCAGGTCGGCGACCAGGCTCATCCAGTAGTGCAGCGAGACCGGGGTCTGCTCGGCCGGCTTGATCACCACCGCGTTGCCCGCGGCCAGCGCCGGGGCGAGCTTCCAGGTGGCCATCAGGATCGGGAAGTTCCACGGGATGATCTGCGCCACGACCCCGAGGGGTTCATGGAAGTGGTACGCCACGGTGTCGCCGTCGACCTCGCTGAGGGAGCCCTCCTGCGCGCGGACCGCGCCCGCGAAATAGCGGAAGTGGTCGATGGCCAGCGGGATGTCCGCCGCCAGCGTCTCGCGCACCGGCTTGCCGTTCTCCCAGCTCTCGGCGACCGCCAGCGGCTCCAGGTACGCCTCCATGCGGTCGGCGATCTTCAGCAGGATGTCGGAACGTTCGGTCGCCGAGGTGCGACCCCAGCCCGGCGCCGCCGCGTGCGCCGCGTCCAGCGCCCGCTCCACGTCCTCGGCGGTGCCGCGCGCCACCTCGGTGAACGTCTCCCCGTTCACCGGCGACGGGTTCTCGAAGTACCGGCCGCGAGCGGGGGGCACGTACTCGCCGCCGATGTAGTGGTCGTAGCGCGCCCGGTAGGAGACGATCGCGCCCTCGCTCCCCGGCGCCGCGTAACGGGTCATCCTGGTCGGCCTCCTTCGGCAGCGCTGCCCGCCGCCGGACAGCTCTGCGCGCGACGCTAGGCGCGCGGACGTTGCACTCACGTTGCGCCTCCGCCGTGTTCACGGACGCCGCCGCTCGCCCGGCGCCGTCAGCTCGCGCTCCAGCGACGCGAGGCGGGCCAGCGTCGCGGCCGCCGGACGTGACGCCGCGAGAGCCCGCCACACGTCGAGGTCGTCCTCGCCCCACGGCGCGTGCGCCCAGTCCGTCAGCAGGTCCGGGTCGCCGCAGGCGATCAGCGCCGCGCGCAGACCGTCCGCGAGACGCCGTCCGAGCCGTGCCACCGCCGGCGCGCGGGAGCCCGGCAGCGGCGGTCCGGTGTAGGCGGTCAGCGCCGCCGTCACCGCGCCAGCCGCCAGCCGCCGTTCGACGACGTCCAGGTCCGACTCGACGGCCGCGGTGAGCCGGTAGGGCCGCGAGGCCAGCGATCCGGGACCCAGCACCCCGCGCAGCCGGGCCAGTTCGGCCCGCAGGGTCACCGGGGTCACCGACTCGTCCTCGTAAAGGGCGCACAGCAATTCGTCCCCTGTCAGGCCCTCGGGGTGACGGGCCAGCAGCAACAGGATCTCGCTGTGCCGGCGGCTCAGCCGGATGCTCCGCCCGTCGGCGGTCATACGCGCCTCGTCCCGGCCCAGCACCGCCAGGCGCCACGTCCCGGCGGCCGGCCGCTCGGGGGTGAGCAGAGCGAGATGGGCCTCCGCGGCCCGGGCGACGGCCTGCACGAACCCGAGGCTGTGCGGGTGCGCCAGCCCGTCGCCGCCCGTGATGTCCACGGCGCCCAGCACGCGTCCGGTCCGCGGATCGTGCACCGGGGCGGCCGCGCACGTCCACGGCTGCACCTGGCGTATGAAGTGCTCGGCGGCGAACACCTGCACCGGCCTGTCCAGGGCGACCGCCGTGCCGGGCGCGTTCGTCCCCACCGCACTCTCCGCCCAGCGCGCGCCGGGCACGAAGTTCATCCGGTCCGCCTGCCGCCGGGTCGCCGCGTGCCCCTCCACCCACAGCAGCCGCCCGCGCGCGTCGCACACGGCCAGCAGGTGTTCGCCGTCGGCGGCGAACGTGCCCATCAGCTCGCGGAACAGCGGCATCACCCGTGCCAGCGGGTGTTCGCACCGGTAGGCGCCCAGCTCGCCGTCGTCCAACTCGACGCGTGCGGCTCCGTCCGGACCGACTCCCGCCCGCGCGGAACGCCGCCAGGAGTCGGCCACGACGGCACGCACCGGCCGTGGCACGGTGCCCGCCGCGGTGAACGTCTCGTGCGCCCGGCGCAGGAGCCGCACGCGCTCGGCGGGGTCGGCCCCGGGTTCCAGGGCCACCCAGGGATCGGTCAACTGGTCCTCCCGGAAGGCGTCGCGGCTGTGGGCGGGTTGAGGTGCGGCTGCGGACATCGTCACGCCGGGGGCGCGGGCCGACAACCGTCCGGACGACGCTCGGCCGAAACGTCGCCGCCCGATCACGCTACGGTGCCCGCCTGACGGACCGGGGGACGCCGCCGAGATCCGTGGACGAACCCGCGCTTGGGGACAACTCGCTCACCGGAACGAGAATCTCCGGGCACACGACGACCGGTCGGCGGCGCGGCGAGGCGGCCTCGGGCCCCGCCGTCGCTCACGCGGCACTCGGGCCTCTCAGCACCCTCGCGCTTCTCAGTGCCCTCAGGACTCGCAGCGTCCTCGGGACCGTCAGGACCGTCCCGCCACCGTCGCGGGGTCGTCGAGCACGGACCGGACCACCGAGTGCGCGGCGCCGAGCAGAGGGCCCTCGGGGCCGAGGCCGGAGACGAAGACCGGGCATGCGGGGCCGGCCGTGCGCCGCGCCAGCTCGGCCTCCAGCGACGGAAGCAGCCACGGCGCGAGCCCGGAGAGCGCTCCGCCGAGCACGACGCCCTGCGGGTCCAGCAGGTTGAGCGCCCCCGTCAGGGCGATGCCGAGGGCCGTTCCGGCCTCGTGCAGAGCACGCCGCACCTGCGGGTCGCCGTCCGCGGCCCGTCCCGCGAGGAGGCCGACGCGGTCCTCGCCCGGCTCCAGGCCGGCCGACCGCAGCACCGCCTCCTCGCCGGCGTACTGCTCCAGGCACCCGCGTCCGCCGCACCCGCACGCCGGGCCGTCGGGATGCACCGGCACATGGCCCAGCTCGCCCGCGAACCCACGGGTGCCGCGCAGCAGGCTGCCGTCCATGACCAGCGCGGCGCCGATGCCGATCTCGGCGGACACGTGCAAAAAATTGTCCGGAGTGTCCGTGCCGAGCCAGAGTTCGGCGAGCCCGCCGAAGTTGGCCTCGTTGTCGACCGTCAACGGGAACTCGCCGGGCAGCAGCGCGCCGAGGTCGACACCCTGCCAGTCGAGGTTCGGCGCGCGGACCACCGTGCGGGCGTCGCGTGCCACGAGACCGGGGACGGCGACCGCGAGCCCGGCCGGCCAGAGGCCCTCACGGTCGGCCTCGGCGACGACCCGGCGCACGAGGCCGGTCAGTTCCTCGACCACCGGCCCGGGGGAGCGGCCCCGGTTCGCGCCGTGCCGCTCGGCGCGCGCCCGCACCTCGCCGCGCAGGTCGACGACGCAGACAGCCAGGTGGTCGACGCCGATCTCGGCGCCGATGCCCGCGGGGCCGTGCCCGCTGACCGCGAGCGCTGATCCCGGCCGCCCCACCCGGCCGGGGCGCTCCGGGCCCAGCTCGTCGAGCAGGCCGGTGCGTATGAGCTCGTCGACGAGGGTCGAGACGGCCGCCCGGGTCAGACCGATGCGTGAGGCGACCCCCGCGCGCGAGAGCGGCCCTTCGGCCCTGACGGCGTGCATCACCCTGGCCAGGTTGCGGCGGCGCATGCCCTGCTGGGTGTCGGGCAGCGCGCGCCCCGGGCCGGTCGGCCGGGCCTCGTGCGGCGGTGCGGTCATGCCTCCGTCGATTCGTCGATTCGTCGATCGGTCTGTTCATCGAGTGGTGCTGCGGCGTCCTGCGTCCTGCGTCCTGCGTCCTGCGTCGTGCGTGGTGCCCGGGTGCCGACGCCGGGTGGTCGAGGGTCAGCGGGCGTCCGTGCTCCGTTCGAGCAGCGGGGCCGCGTCGGAGAGTACCCCGGCGATCCTGGCCAGCGTCGACTCGTCCCGCTCGACGGCGTCGAGGACCGGCCCGCGGGCGGTGTTCCAGCGGCGGGCGACGGCGGCCGGATCCTCGCCGGTCAGCAGCCCCGCGGCCTGGGCCGCGGCCCCCAGCGCGACGAGTTCCTCGGCCTCGGGCACCTGGACGGGCCGCCCGGACAGCCGGCGCACGGTCTGCTGCCAGGCCCGGCCCCGGGCGCCGCCGCCGATCAGGAGCAGGGGGGCCGAGCGGTCGGCGTCGTCGTCCAGGACCAGGTCGAGCGCGCCGAGCAGCGAGTGCACGGCGCCGTCGTAGGCGGCCTGGAGGAGCTGGCCGGCCGTCGTGTCATGGCGCAGCCCGTGCAGCAGGCCGGAGGCGTTCGGCAGGTTCGGGGTGCGTTCGCCGTCGAGGTAGGGCAGCAGGGTGAGGTGTGCGGTGGGCTCGACCGCCTCGCGGTCCAGACCGAGCAGGGCGGCGACCCGGTCGACGGCGAGCGTGCAGTTCAGGGTGCACGCCAGCGGCAGCCAGTCGCCGTGGGCGTCGGCGAAGCCGGCCACGGTCCCGGTGGGGTCGGTGGGGCGCTGCCTGGCGACCGCGTACACGGTGCCGGAGGTGCCCAGGCTCAGGACCGGCGTGCCGGGGCGCAGGCCCAGGCCCAGCGCCGCGGCCGCGTTGTCGCCGGTGCCGGGGGCGACCAGCGTTCCCTTGGCGAAGGGCAGACCGTGACCGTCACGCACGGTGCCGGCGATCTCGCCGGGCCGGACCACGCGCGGGAGCAGCGCCGGCGGGAGACCCACGTGGGCGAGGATCTCCTCGTCGTACGCCTCGGTGGCCGAGGCCCACCAGCCGGTGCCGGAGGCGTCGCCGCGGTCCGTGGTGCCCTCGCCCGTCAGCCGCTCGGTGAGGTAGTCGTGGGGGAGGCGCACCGCCTTCGTGGCGCGCACGGCCTCCGGCTCGTTCTCGGCCAGCCACGCCCACTTCGTGACCGTGAAGGAGGCCGCCGGGACGGACCCGGTGCGTTCCGCCCAGAACTTCGCGCCGCCCAGCTCCTCGGTGAGCCGACGGGACTGCGGGGCCGACCGCACGTCGTTCCACAGCAGGGCCGGACGCACCGGCTCCCCGCGCCCGTCCAGCGTGACGAGCCCGTGCTGCTGCCCGCCGATGGACACCGCGGCCGCCTCGCGGGCCGCGTCGCCGCACTGGTGCAAGGCCTGGCGCAGGGCGTCCCACCACTGGCGCGGGTCGCTCTCGCGGCCCGCTCCGGAGGACACCGAGTGCGGCGCCCGGCCGCTCGCGACGACCTCGCCGGTGGCCGCGTCGACGACCAGCGCCTTGGTGGACTGGGTGGACGTGTCCACGCCGACGACGAGCGGACCCTCGGCTGCTGACATCGGGCTCTCCCTCAAGTTTTTCCGCGGCTCTGCGGGATCTGTCTTCCCAGAGATGCGTTGGCATACTAATTTGTAAACGGCCATGACGAAATAGTTCGCCACGGACCGAACCGACAGATCCGTACAGCAAGGAGCCGCGGCATGAGCTACCAGCCCACCCCCGACGACAGGTTCACCTTCGGTTTGTGGACCGTCGGCTGGCAGGGAAGGGACCCGTTCGGCGACGCCACGCGGCGTGCCCTGGACCCGGTCGAGACGGTGACGCGCCTGGCCGAGCTGGGCGCCTACGGCGTGACCTTCCACGACGACGACCTGATCCCCTTCGGGTCCTCCGACAGCGAGCGCGAGGAGCACATCAAGCGCTTCCGCCAGGCTCTGGACACCACCGGCATGACGGTGCCGATGGCCACCACCAACCTGTTCACGCACCCCGTCTTCAAGGACGGCGCGTTCACCGCGAACGACCGTGACGTGCGCCGCTACGCCCTGCGCAAGACGATCCGCAACATCGACCTGGCCGCCGAGCTGGGCGCGAAGACCTACGTCGCCTGGGGCGGCCGTGAGGGCGCGGAGTCCGGCGCCGCCAAGGACGTGCGCGTGGCGCTCGACCGCATGAAGGAGGCCTTCGACCTCCTCGGCGAGTACGTGACCGCCCAGGGCTACGACCTGAAGTTCGCCATCGAGCCCAAGCCGAACGAGCCGCGCGGCGACATCCTGCTGCCCACGGTCGGCCACGCCCTGGCCTTCATCGAGCGCCTGGAGCGCCCGGAGCTGTACGGCGTCAACCCCGAGGTCGGCCACGAGCAGATGGCCGGGCTGAACTTCCCGCACGGCATCGCCCAGGCGCTGTGGGCGGGCAAGCTCTTCCACATCGACCTCAACGGTCAGTCCGGCATCAAGTACGACCAGGACCTGCGCTTCGGCGCCGGCGACCTGCGTGCCGCGTTCTGGCTGGTCGACCTGCTGGAGAGCGCCGGCTACGCTGGCCCGAAGCACTTCGACTTCAAGCCGCCGCGTACCGAGGACCTCGACGGCGTGTGGGCCTCGGCCGAGGGCTGCATGCGCAACTACCTGATCCTGAAGGAGCGCGCGGCCGCCTTCCGCGGCGACCCGGAGGTCCAGGAGGCCCTGCGCGCCTCGCGCCTCGACGAGCTGGCCCAGGCCACCGCCGAGGACGGCCTGCAGGGGCTGCTCGCCGACCGCACCGCCTTCGAGGACTTCGACCCCGAGGCGGCCGCCGCCCGCGGCATGGCCTTCGAGCGGCTCGACCAGCTCGCCATGGACCACCTTCTCGGCGCCCGGGGCTGAGCCGGCGCCCGCACACGCGCGCGTGTGCTGTCAGGGGCCGCACCCCGCACGCGCCCGGCGGCGGGAGCCGCACAGGCGCTTACGGGGTGGGGCCGCACACGCGCGTGCCGCCGGACGCACCTGTCCGGCGGCGGACGGGTACCTCCGCGCGCAATACGCCGGAATCATGTCCTCCGTGACCTGAACCGGTATCAACTCGCGCGCGGAGGTCGCGTTCCGCACGCCTCCACGGTCACGCTGAGCGGTATGGCCCAACCGCCCGTACCGCCTCAGCCGCCCGTTCCGCCGGGCGGCATGCCGCCCTCCGGCGGCTTCGGACCGCCCACCACCCCGTTCGCCACCGTCGGCCCGGGCGACCCCGGGAACTCCGGCGGTCCCGGCCGGCGCAGGAACCCGCTTCTCGTGGTGCTCGTCCTGCTGGTCGTGGCCGGCGCCGTGCTCGCCGTCGTGCTGATGGCCTCACGCGACGGCTCCTCGGACGACACGCCGGGCACGGGAAAGAGTGCCACGACGTCGCCCGAGCCAACCGCCAGCCTGCCCGTGGAACTGCCCAGCGGGTTCCCGAGCGAACTGCCGTCCCAGCTGCCGACCGGCCTGCCCACACAGCTGCCGAGCGGGATGCCGACCGAACTGCCGAGCACCCTGCCCACCGACCTGCCCAGCGGACTGCCCTCCGACCTGCCGAGCGCGCTGGAGTCGCTGCTGTCCCAGGCGGGCGAGCCGGCGTCATGACCGGCCGACCGGCTTCCCACCCCCGCGGCAGCCACGCGCGCGTGCCGTCCACACGCGCGTGACCGTCGTCCCGTCGCCGCATGAGCGGACACCGGCCGGCCGCGGGCCCTGATGCTGACGACGGGTGTCGGAACCAGGGGTGTCGGACGTACGGGCGACGGCCTTCGGGTTCACCCGGAGGCCGCCGCCCGTCATCCGACACCACGGCCGGCGACAGGAAACGGACCGTCTAGGAAGACGCTTCCTCGGTGTCGCCGGTCCACACGGTGGCCCACGCCGTCGCCGGGTCTTCGGCGGCTTCCCCCGCCGGCGCCCAGTGACCGCCCTCCTCCCGGTACGGCCACCAGCGCCCGTCCCGTCCCAACCGGAGCTGGACGCCGGTCCCCACGGCCGTCCACCGGTTCCCGCACACACGCAGAACGGGGCGCTCGTCCGCCTCCCAGGCCGAGTCCAGTGCGGCACGCGCGCGTGCGAGCACCTCGCCCCCGACGGCCCACTCCTCCTCGAGGACCGACAGCGCGTGTGCTCCTCCGTACGTCCAGGCGCGTACGGCCGAGGCCAGGCGCTCCCGGTCGCGCCCCGACCCCGCGGCGAGCCGGCCGATCACGGCCGCCATCGGGCCGTCCACCTCGGGACGGCAGCCGAGGACGCCCGCCGCCAGCCGCACCGCGTCCTGGGACAGCGTCCACCGCCCTGCGACAGCCGCGCCCCGCCCGGCGTCCTCCCGCAGCGCCTGCGCGAGCATCAGA
This sequence comes from Streptomyces sp. NPDC048481, assembly GCF_043200075.1. Lineage (NCBI taxonomy): Bacteria > Bacillati > Actinomycetota > Actinomycetes > Kitasatosporales > Streptomycetaceae > Streptomyces > Streptomyces sp. NPDC048481. The sequence continues at coordinate 372,904 of NZ_JBICXC010000004.1, read as the reverse complement.
CGCGCCTCGACGGCCGTCACCGCCGCAAGGATCTCCAGCGCCGCCGGATCCAGCCCGGCCGGGACCGGCGCATCCGTGTCCAGCGACGGCAGGCGGCCCGCTTCTTGGGGGAGTCCGGGCGCCGCGGGCAACGGGGGGAGGATGCTCCCGGCCGCGTAGGCCTCCGCCGCGTCCACGCCCTCCGCACGTTCCGCCTCGCGCACGACGGCGGCCGCGGATCCCCGCGCCTGGAGATCGCTCAGCAGGACGGCCTCGGGACGTCCTCTGAGCAGCAGCAGGACGAACGGATCCTGGTCGAGCAGCCTCGCCACCTGGTAGCAGACCGCCGCGGTATGACCGCAGTGGTCCCAGGCGCCGCAGTCGCACTCCGCCTCCAGGTCGCCCAGCGCCGGGAGGAGGTTCACGCCCGCCGCCCCGGCATCCTCGACCAGATGGGGCGGCATGTCCCGGTCGAGCAGCGCGGCAACGTGTCCCGAGCGCTCCCCGGCCAGATCCAGGAACCGGTCCCACTGAACGTCGGTCAGCACGTCCAGCAGCACGTCGGCCCGGTGAGCCGTGCGGTCGCGGTCCCGGACGACGGCCGTGACCCGTCCGGGCCGAACCGACACCGCGCCCACCGCGCCCGCGCGCGCCAGCCGACGGCCCGCCTTCACCTGCGCCCCGTCCAGTGCGCCGTCCTCCAGGGCGGTCAGCCAGGCGCGGCCCCACCACGTCTGTGCGAACGCCCTGCCCGGCGCGGGAGGCAACCCCGCGAACGTCCGCTCCCCGACGTCCTCGCGGCCGCCCCGGCCGTCCTGATCCTCGTGGCCGCCCCGGCCGTCGTGGCCGGCGCGCCCGTCGTACCCACTCATCGTGCGTCCCCCCGCAGTTCCACCAGTTCCGCCAGCTCGGCGTCCGTCAGCTCCGTCAGCGCCGCCTCTCCGGCCCCCAGAACGGCGTCGGCGAGGTGCTGCTTGCGGCGCAGCATGTCGGCGATGCGATCCTCGATCGTGCCCTCCGCGATCAGCCGGTGCACCTGTACCGGCCGGGTCTGGCCGATGCGGTACGCGCGGTCGGTGGCCTGCGCCTCGACGGCCGGGTTCCACCATCGGTCGAAGTGCACGACATGCTCCGCGCGCGTGAGGTTCAGGCCGGTGCCCGCCGCTCGCAGCGACAGCAGGAACACGGGCACCTCACCGTCCTGGAAGCGCCGGACCATCGCCTCGCGCTCCGCGACCGGGACACCGCCGTGCAGGAACCGGGTGGGCACTGCTCGCGCCGCCAGATGCAGTTCCAGCAGACGCGCCAGGCGCACGTACTGCGTGAAGACCAGCACGCTCGCGCCCTCGGCCAGGAGCGCGTCGAGCAGCTCGTCGAGGAGGTCCAGCTTCCCGGAGCGGCCGGCGGTCCTCGGCCGCTCCTCCCTCAGGTACTGCGCGGGGTGGTTGCAGATCTGTTTGAGCGCGGTCAGCAACTTCACGACCAGTCCGCGCCGCTCGATGCCGTCGGAGGCGGCGATCGCCGCCAACGTCTCGCGCACCACCGCCTCGTACAGACCCGCCTGCTCCTCCGTGAGGGCCACGGGATGATCGGTCTCGGTCTTGGGCGGCAGTTCCGGTGCGATCCCCGGGTCCGACTTACGACGACGCAGCAGGAACGGGCCCACCAGCCGCGCCAGACGCTCGGCCGCGGCCGGATCACGCCCGCCCTCGACCGGGCGCGCGTACCGTTTACGGAAACCACCCAGACGGCCCAGCAGCCCCGGCGTCGTCCAGTCGAGGATCGCCCACAGTTCCGAAAGGTTGTTCTCCACGGGCGTGCCGGTCAGCGCCACGCGTGCGCGTGCGCCGATGGTGCGCAGCGCCCGCGCGGTAGCCGAGCAGGGGTTCTTGACGTGCTGCGCCTCGTCCGCCACGACGAGCCCCCACGATGTGCGGCCGAGCCGTTCCGCGTCCAGCCGCAGCGTGCCGTACGTGGTGAGCACGAACTCGCCGTCGCCCAGGCCGTCCAGATCGCGCCGGGTGCCGTGGAAGCGGCGCACGGGCGTGCCGGGCGCGAACCTCTCGATCTCCCGCTGCCAGTTGCCCATCAGGGAGGTCGGACAGACCACGAGCGTGGGACCCGCCGAGGACGGGTCCGTCTGCCGGTGCAGGTGGAGTGCGATCAGCGTGACCGTCTTGCCGAGCCCCATGTCGTCCGCCAGGCAGCAGCCCAGTCCCACGGACGTGGTCCGGGCCAGCCAGGTCAGCCCGCGCCGCTGGTAGTCGCGCAGGGTGGCGTCGAGCGCCGCGGGCTGGTCCACCGGCTCGTGCGCCTCGGGGTCGGCCAACCGCTCGCGCAGGGCCGCCAGCCACCCCGTGGCCCGCACCTCCACCCGGTGGCCGTCCACCTCCGTGGAGCCCGTCAGGACGGCGCTCAGGGCGTCCACGGGCGTCATCGCGCGGTCCGGTCCGCCCTGCCCGTCCTGTCGGTCGCGCAGCCGCCGGACCTCCCCGGGATCGATCAGCACCCACTGGTCGCGCAGGCGCACCAGCGGCCGGTCCGCCTCGGCGAGACGATCCAGTTCCGCGTGCGTCAGCTGACGGTCGCCCAGCCCGAACCACCAGGTGAAGCTCACCAGGGCGTCCGCCGACAGGAAGGACGGCGTGTCCGAGCCGGTGCGATCGGGTCCAGGGGTTCCGTCCGCCGGCCCCATGACCGCGCGGGCCGTCAGCGTGCGGGCGAGTTCCTTCGGCCAGTGCACCTCCACACCGGCGTTCGCGAGGGCTCGCGAACCTTCCGCGAGGAGTTCGACGACCTCTTCGTCGAGGAGCTCGACCGCCTCCGGGACGGTGGCGGACAGCAGCGGGGCGAGCGGTGGCCAGGCCCGGGCCGCCCGGCGCAGCGCGAGCAGGGCTTCCCTCCGCGCGTGGGGGCCGAACGTCCCGGGCATGCCTTCCGCACCGGCCCAGAGAGCGGCGGCATCCGCGGCGAACGCGGGATCGCTCACGCTGTGCACCTGCGGCACGACCCGGAACCGCGGCGCCGGCCCGCCCCCGTCGCGAACCACTGGATCAGCCGCCGACCCGCTCGCCATGGTTCCCCCGCCCTCGGACCCGAGCGGGCTGAGTGACCGCCGGCCGGAGAGGGGCGGTTCGTGGACGGACCGGCCGGGAACAGTCGGGTCGGAGACGGGCAGGTCCAGGGCGGGCCGGTCGGAGACGGGCGGGTCGGGGGAGGTCAGGTCGAGGCCCGACACCTCGACCCGCAGCGAGATCCGTACGCCGGCGTCGTGTGCTCCGCAGACGTCGGCGGCCCACGCGCGAAGTTCCGGCACGCGCTGCGGGGGAAGTGCGGCGTAGGCCGGGGCGCCCGTCACGAGCTGCGCGGCGGGCGTGCGGGGAAGGGTGTCGGCGACGGCGTCCAGGAAGGCCCGCAGCAGACCCTCCGGATCGGGCAGCCGCAGCGGTGTGCTCTCGTCGACCGGTACGGCATGGGCTTCCGGGGGCATGGAGGCAGCCAGCCTGCGCACCAGGTCGACGTCATCCGCTCCCAGGGGGCCCATGCGCCAGGCGTCATGGTCCTCCGCGGACAGCCCGGGAAGGAGCAGGCCGCGTGCGGCGCACCGCAGGGCCAGCAGAGCGGCCGCGCCCCAGAAGGCGGTGGACTGGTGGGCATCGGGCTCGACCCGCGCGCGGGTGAGGACGGGCAGGGCGTCGCGCAAGGTGAGCAGCACGGCCGGCACGCGAGTGAGAGTCACGCCGGCGCCGAGCGGTCGGACCACGCGCAACGGGCGGACGGACGCCGGGGGGACGGCGGGAGGAGCCTCCTCGTCGGCGGGGCGCCAGAAGGCGACGCCACCGGTGCGGGCCGGAACCCCGGGGACGAATACGGCGCGGGATCGGACTAGTTCAGAGACGTCGGACGGTGCTTCCACGGAAACCCTCTGCGCGGAGATGAGGCCTCTCCTCAAATTTGACTACGTGGGCGGGGTCGCCGAGGGTACAGCACCGGGCCGGGAACGCGCACGGCTCCGACAGCGGCTCGACTGCGCTTGCGGCGGCGAGGCCTGTCACGGGCGCGTCGGGGATTCTCAGGGGAGTCTCGGGGGTGTACCTCAGGGACGACTCAGGGTCGGGTTCGGAACCGCGGGCGGCGCAGACCCGTTTTCATGGCAGAGAGCGGCAACGGCCGCGAAGGAGGCGACGCAGATGTCGAGAAACGCGAAGATCGCCGCGGGGGGTGTGGCGGTCGGGCTTCTCCTGCTGATCTGGCTGCCCTGGTGGGCGGCCCTGCTGATCGTGGTGGGGGTTCCGGCGGCGGCCTACCTCACGCTCGATCCGTCACAGCGGCGCAGACTGCGCCGTGTGAGCCGCAAGGAACTCGGCCGCTGAGGCGAGGGCGCCGCGGCCGCGACGGCGCGACCGGTACGGCGTCCCGCCGTGGCAGCACCGGCCTGCGGTGACCCGACATGGTCAGCGCAGGAGTCGAAGGCCACCGCGGGCGTCACAAGCGGAACGCCGGCGCGGTGGCCGTCGAGGGGGACGAGCGGCCTCACAGAGGCCGCACGGCCATCTTGTCGAGTGCCTCCAGCAGTCCGGGCAGTTCGGGGCCACGGCCCACCGGCAGAACCTCGCCGGGCTTGTCGTCGAGGAGGACGAACGCGATGTCGTCGGTCCTGGCCACCAGCGACCAGCCCGGCCCGTCGGCGCGCAGGGTGCGCGCGTCGCCGGGAGCGAAGGAAGAGCGCACCCGCCCGAGCGGAGGAGGGGTGTCCACGTAGGCGCGCACTTCGGCCAGCACACGGCGGATGCCGCTGTGACCCTTCGGCGCGTCCCCTCCGGCCCCAGACGCTGCCCCGGCCTCCCCGGTCGGCGCGGCCCCGGCCTGAGCCGTCACCGCGTCGGCCTGAGCGGTCACCGCGCCGGTCCGAGCGGCCACCGCGTCCGCCCGGCCCGCTCCGACGACGGTCGCGTGCGTGTCGACCGAGTGCGGGTCGTCCGCGGCCGTGTCGGACTCGCTCTGCCCGGAGGGCGCGAACTCCGTGTCGTCGATCTGCTCGCGCCACAGCGCCCACTGCAGGGCGATCTCGTCCGCCCCCAGCCGCCGCTGGGCCGGACCCCAGGTGCTCGTGTCCGGCGGGCACAGGGCCGGGCCGTCCGTCACCTCGGGGGCGGGATCGTGCGGCGCGGGCACGCCGGGCGCCGCGACGGCGACCGCCAGCGGCCAGCCGGGCAGCGCGGCGACCACCGTCCGCTCGTCCGGTGACAGGTCGTACTCCATGCCGCAGTCCCACGACGCGATGGCGACGGCGACCAGCGACACGTCGTCGATGACGACGGTCCAGCGTGCGCCCTCGCCGTCCTGTCCCAGCACCAAGCCGTAGCCGTCGGCGAGCGGCGGGAGGCCGAGCGCCGCACAGGCCTCCGGATAGTCGTCGCCCAACGCACTCGGGAACTTCGCCGGCGTCAACAGCACCGCCGTGAGCACATAGAGCGCATCGTCCGCGGCGGCGACGGCGTCCTCGTCCGTCCCGGCCATCCCAGCCTCCCCATCGGTTCGTCCAACGGCGCGCACCCTAGTGCGGTGGGAAGGCGCTTGTCACGGCCGACCGACACAGCCGGAGCTGCAGCTTTCCGGTCGGACGGGGCGAATCGACCACCTCGGGCCGTCGCACGCGTCACGTCGCCGGCAGCCCGAGGAGCGCGCGGGCCACGGCACGGGGCGACTCGTCACGCTCTCGCGCGAGAGCGAGGACGGCGCGGCAGGCCAGTTCGTTGACCCCGAAGGACAGGGCCTCGGGCGACACCCAGCCCGCCGCCTCGTCGATCCTGTCCTGGTCGTTCTCGGCGCAGGCCGAGACGTAGGAGGCGGCCGCCTCGAAAAGGTTCGGGGCGCGTTTCCTGGCGGGAGCCGGCGCTCCGTCCGGGCCGGCCGTGCCGTCCGCTCGCGAGGACGCGCGCTGCGCGCCGAGAAGTCTTCCGAACGCCGTGCGGATCTTGCCGATCATGCCGACCGCCTTCCCAGGTCATGCCCCCGGCTCAACGTCCATCTGCTGCTTTTCAACCTAGAGTTGGCGCTCCGGCGGCAACAGAGGGGACGCAGTGGTGAAGCGCTTCGAGCGACTCGAAGGGATCCGGCGGCTGGACCCGCACGAGGACGCCTCCGAGATCTACCGGCTCATGGCGGCCTACGAGTTTCCCTGGGACGTCACCCGGGCTCTTGAGATGGCCCTGTACCGCACCTACGCGGTGCCCTCCATCGGGCGCCTGCTCGCGGAGACCGCCGAGCTCACCGACCGCTCCCAGAAGCGCTACGACGACACCTCGCTCCTGCTCGACGCCGTCGTCGAGCACGGCTTCGACAGCGAGCAGGGGCGCACCGCCGTCCGCCGCATCAACCGGATGCACCGCAGCTACGACATCAGCAACGACGACATGCGGTACGTGCTGTGCACGTTCGTCGTGATGCCCAAGCGGTGGATCGACGCCTACGGCTGGCGCAGGCTGTCGCGCCACGAGATCGTCGCCTGCAGCGCGTACTACCGCACACTGGGGCAACGCATGGGGATCAAGGGCATTCCGGGGACCTACGAGGAGTTCGAGGCCTGTCTCGACGCCTACGAGGAGGCTCATTTCGGCTGGGACGAGGGTGTGCGACGCGTCTCGGACGCGACGCTCGACCTGATGGCCTCGTGGTACCCGCGGCCGCTGGCGCCCCTCCTGCGCCGTGCCACGCTCGCCCTTCTCGACGCGCCGCTCCTGGAGGCCTTCCGCTATCCCGCGCCCGGTCCCGTCACGCGCGCTCTGGTGCGCGGAGCGCTCCGCGCCCGTGGACGAGCGGTGCGGCTGCTCCCGCCGCGCCGCGCCCCGCACCACGCCCGGCAGAACCGGGAGATCAAGGGTTACCCGAACGGGTACCGACTGGAGGAGCTGGGCACCCGTCCGACTCCGGGAACGGCAGGCTGCCCCGTACGGCGGCCGGGCGAGTCAGCCGGGCAGTGAGTCGAGCGTCTCGCGCAGCCAGCGCGGCTCGGCCCACGGGGTGGCCCGCGCGATGGTGAGGACGCCCCGCCGGAAGGGATCCCCCGGCTCCTCGGCGCGCAGCGGCCGGTCGCCGTCGTAGAAGAAGCTCGCCGGCTCCTCCAGGAAGGCCAGCCGTCGCCGTAGGACGGCAGCCTGGGCCTCGGCGTCGTCCAGGTGCCTGAGAACGCCGGCAGCGTGAACCAGCGGTTCTCGTCGGTGATGTCACGCCGGTCGGCCCCGAGAGGCGGCCGCGCAGTTCCGTCCTGCCTTCCCTCGGTGAGGCTGAGGACGTGCCGGGGAGCGGCCACCGCGCCCGGCTCGTGGCACGTACCGCCCGTGTGGGCCGCCACCATGCGTCCGGCGGACCCGCGCGCGCTGCACCGCAGTGCCGTGGGGCTCCGCCCTGGATCGGATCCCGTCATGCGCCAGATCCTTCTCGGGCGACGACGGTCGAACGCGTCTGTCTGCAGGGCGCGCACAGCGGGGAACTCGACGGAACGGACGGGCTGGAGGCGGCGGGTGTGCGGGTGGTGACCGTTGCGGGGGCGGGCCACAACGTGATGTTCGACCGGCCCGACGCGTTCGCGAGCGCGGTCGCCGGACGGGCGTGAGTCCTCAGCCCTCCCGGACGGCGAGCGCGAGGAAACGGGAGTCCTCGTCGGCGTACGAGGTCATGCGCCAGCCCGAACGGGCCAGGAGGGGAGCGAGGTTGGCCTCCGCGCGCAGGTCGTCCGGTGTGATGCTCCGGCCCTGGCGGGCCGCGAGGGCCGCCCTGCCGATCGGGTGGAAGAGCGCCAATGTGCCGCCGGGGCGCACCACCCGGGCCAACTCGCGCAGGCCGTCCGCCGGGTGGTGCAGATGGGCGACGAGTCCGGCCGCGAACACGGCGTCCAGCGAGGCGGAGCGCAGCGGGAGCGCGGCGACGTCGGCGAGCAGCAGCAGCCCGTCGCGGTCCCGTCCGGCCCGTACGGCGGCCTCCAGCATGGCCGGGGTCAGATCCACCCCGACGACCGTTCCCGAGGGCCCCACGACCGCACGCAGCGGCGTCAGGGCGCGTCCGGTGCCGCACCCGGCGTCGAGCACGCGGTCCCCCCGGCGCAGACCGAGTGCGCCTGCCGCGGTCTCGTAGGCGGGACCGTCGTCGGGGAACCGGCTGTCCCAGTGCGCTGCGCGCGCCGTGAAGAACTCCTGGACGTGTGTGTGGTCGTCGCTCATGTTCCGCATGATCCCTCACCGGCACGGGTGATGCTTCGGTGCACATGTTCGAGCGCGACCCGGTCGTTCCGTCGCACTTCCCCGTCATATTCCAGCAGCTTTCGAAATGCGCCCCCCTTGTGCTTCCGTGCTCCGGCTAGCGTCCCGGGCCCATGGGACACCTGGACCACGCCGCCTTCGGCTGGCTGACCCCCGTGCTGTCGTACGCGATGGCCTGCATCGGCGCCGCCCTCGGGCTGCGCTGTACCGTGCGCGCCCTCGGCGCCACCGGACGCTCGCGCCGCAACTGGCTGATCACCGCCGCCTCGGCGATCGGCACCGGTATCTGGACCATGCACTTCGTGGCCATGCTCGGCTTCGCGGTGCGCGGCACCGACCTGCGCTACGACGTTGCGCTGACCGTGCTCAGCCTGATCGTGGCCATGGTCGTCGTCTGCGCCGGCGTCTTCGCCGTCGGCTACAGCCGTGACCGCACGCGCGCGTTGCTGATCGGCGGTCTCACCACCGGTGTGGGCGTGGCGAGCATGCACTACCTCGGCATGGCCGCGGTCCGGCTGCACGGCGACATCAGCTACGACCCCGTCAAGGTGGGCCTCTCCGTGCTGATCGCGGTCGCCGCCGCCACAGCGGCGCTCTGGGCCGCGCTCAACATCAGCTCGCCGGTCGCGGTCGGCGTCGCCTCCCTCGTCATGGGAGCGGCGGTCAGCAGCATGCACTACACGGCGATGTTCGCCGTGAGCGTCCATGTCACGCCCTCGGGGGCGCCGCTGCCCGGGGCCACGGCGATGCAGTTCGTCTTCCCCCTCGCCGTCGGCCTCGGGTCCTACCTCTTTCTGACCGCGGCCTTCGTCGCGCTGTCGCCCACCGCGGGGGAGCGCGAGGCGTCCGCGTCCGCCCAGCGGCCGGGGGAGAGCCTCGCCGACCGGCAGCAGGCCAGGACCGCCTGACACGACCGGCGAGCCCCGTCCCACCTTCCGAGCGAGGAGGCCATGCGCACACCCCGTAGGACCCCCACGGCAGGCGCCGAAGCGCCGCCCCCCACACGCGGGCGCCGCGCCCACGCCGGACCCCCGGCCGACGAGGCGGCGCACCCGTCGGCGGATCAGCCGACGGACGCCACACCCCCGCGCGCGGACCACTGGCGGCTGAGGCCGCGCACGGTGCGCGCCAAGATCGTCTGCCTGCTCATGGTGCCGGTCGTGTCCCTGCTGGCCCTGTGGGCGTACGCCACCGTCAGCACCGCCCAGGACGTCTCCGCGCTGCGCCGGCTGCAGCGCGTGGACGCCGAGGTCCGCGCGCCCCTCTCGGACGCGGTGACCGCCCTGCAGACCGAGCGGGCTGCCGCTGTGCGGTACGCGGCCGCCGACCCCGACCCCGACGCCGACCCCGGGCAGGACGGCGGCCTCGGAGTCCTCGCCGCACGTACGGACCGAGCGGTCGCCGAGCTCAAGGTCGGCGACCACGGCACGGTCGCCGACGGCCGGGAGCTGCCCGCGGAAGTGGCCCGGCGACTCCAGCGGTTCGTCGCCGGCGCCGAGGCGCTCGCCCGGCTGCGGACCTCGGTACTCGGCGGCGACGCGAGCTGGAAGGAGGCCTACGACCGCTACACGAGCACGATCTCCGCGGCCTTCTCGGTGAGCGGAGCCCTCTCCGACGTCCATGACGCCGGCCCCGGCCCGCACACGCGCGTACTGCTGGAATTCTCCCGCGCGGGCGAGGCGCTCGCGCGGGAGGACGCCGTCCTGTCCGGCGCACGCCCGGCCGGACGCCTCGACACGGAGCGCCTGCGCCTGTTCGCCGGGGCCGTCGGCAGCCGCCGCATGCTGACGGAGACGGCCGTCGCCGATCTGCGCGGCCCCGAACGCACCGCCTGGCGGCGTCTCGCGGCGGGCGGCGACTACGCAGCCCTGTACGCGGCCGAGGACAAGGTGCTGGCGAACGGGCCCGGCGCCCGGGCGATCGCGGCTGCTCCCGCAGGGGTCTGGAATGCGGCCCACGCGCGCGTGCAGCACGGGATGCGGACCCTCGCGACGGACGCCGGACGCGAGGCGGCAGGCCGCGACGACCCGCTCGTGCGCGGCCTGCTCAGCGCGCCCGGCGCAGCCGTCCTGCTCGGTCTGGCAGCCGTCGTCGCCTCGCTCGTCATCTCGGTGCGCATCGGCCGCGGACTCGTCGTCGAGCTCGTCAGCCTGCGTAACGACGCACTGGAGATCGCCCGGCGCAAGCTTCCCGAAGCCATGCGCAGACTGCGCGCCGGAGAGGACATCGACGTGGACGCCGAGGCCCCGCACGGACCGCCGTCCGAGGACGAGACCGGCCAGGTCGCCGAAGCGCTGAGCACCGTGCACCGCGCCGCCCTGCGCGCCGCCGCGGAGCGCGCCGAACTGGCCGGGGGGATCTCCGGGGTCTTCGTCAACCTCGCCCGGCGCAGCCAGATCCTCGTCCACCGCCAGCTGACCCTCCTGGACAGCATGGAGCGCCGCTCCGACGACCCGAACGAACTCGGCGACCTGTTCCGGCTCGACCACCTCACCACGCGCATGCGACGCCACGCCGAGAGCCTGATCATCCTCTCCGGCGCCGCGCCCGGCCGGGCCTGGCGCATGCCGGTCTCCCTCACCGACGTGATCCGCGCCGCCGTCTCCGAAGTGGAGGACTACGCGCGCGTGGAGGTGCGCCGGCTCCCGGAGACGGCCGTCATCGGCACCGCGGTCGCCGACCTGACACACCTGCTCGCCGAACTCGTCGAGAACGCGGCCCAGTTCTCGCCGCCGCACACGCGTGTGCGCGTCACCGGCGAACCCGTCGGCAACGGATACGCCGTCGAGGTGGAGGACCGGGGGCTGGGCATGGGCCACGAGGCGCTCGCCGACGCCAACCGGCGCATCGCGCAGTCGGAGGCCCTCGACCTGTTCGACAGTGACCGGCTCGGCCTGTTCGTGGTCAGCAGGCTCGCCGCCCGGCACGGCGTCAAAGTACACCTGCGGACCTCGCCCTACGGCGGCACCACAGCCGTCGTCCTGCTGCCCACGCCCCTGCTGCACGACGGCGGGCCGGAACGTTCCGCCGTCGGGACGTCGCACCTGCGGCGGCCCGTGGAAGGCGAGTACGCGCGCGTGCCCGCGGTCGACCGCCCCGCGGCCGGCCCTCGCGCCGTCGACCGTGGTACCGCCGACCGGCAGCTCCTCGATCGGCAAATCCCCGACCAGCAGAGCGCCGACCGGCAGGCCTCCTACCGGCAGAGCGCCCGACGTCGGGCGGCCGACGGGCAGTTCGCCGACCGCCGGTCCGGCGAGCCGCACCAGGACGCCGTCCCCGCCCCCGCCGACCGTCCCGCTCTGGCGGCCCCCCGGCGGGCAGCCGCCGAACCGACGGCCGCCGGCCCACCGCCTCCCGGAGTGACCGCCTTGCGCCTGCCCCGCCCCCCGGACGACGTCGAAGGCTCGGACGACCTGCCGCGCCGGGTGCGGCAGGCGAGTCTGGCCCCCCAGCTGCGCCGCTCACACGCCGAGGAACCGGCTCGGGCCGCAACACCTTGCGGCGACGAGGGACGGACTCCCGAACTCGTACGGGATCGGATGGCCGCCTACCGGGACGGCTGGGCGCGGGGCGGCGGAAGGCAACCCGGCCGTGGAGCCGGACCGAAGCCCGAACCGGGCAGCGACAGCAGTGAAGGAGACCCCGCATGATCCAGGACCCGAGTACGCGGTCGGCCCGGCGGTCGGGTGAACTCGACTGGCTGCTGGACGACTTGGTGATGCGTGTGACCGAGGTGAGGCATGCGGTGGTGCTGTCCAACGACGGCCTCGCGGTCGGCGCGTCCACCGACCTCGGACGCGAGGACGCCGAACACCTCGCGGCCGTCGCCTCCGGCTTCCACAGCCTCGCCAAGGGAGCGGGCCGGCACTTCGGAGCAGGCGGAGTGCGCCAGACCATGGTGGAGATGGACGACGGCTTCCTGTTCGTCGCCGCCGCCGGCGACGGCTCCTGCCTCGCCGTGCTCACCGCGGTGACCGCCGACATCGGCCTGGTCGCGTACGAGATGGCGCGGCTGGTCAAACGGGTCGGAGAACACCTCTACACGCCGCCGCGCCTCGGCGCGCGACCGCCCGTCGGATGAGACCCGAGAGCGACCCGCCCAGATGACCGAGGACATGACCGCCGCCCCGCGCGCGGGCGACAGCCAGTGGTACGACAACGACGCCGGCCCGCTGGTGCGCCCGTACGCCATGACCGGCGGGCGCACCCGGTCCGGCCCCTCCGGAGTGCGCTTCGACCTGATCGCCCTGGTCACGCTGGATCCGGGCGCACCAGGCACGGACGGCATGGCGCTCGGGCCGGAACACCGCGCCCTCGTCGGCCTGTGCCGTGCGGAGACGCAGTCCGTCGCCGAACTCGCGGCGGGCGCCGATCTTCCCCTGGGCGTGGTCCGCGTGCTCCTCGGCGATCTGCTGGAGCTGGGCTGCCTCACCGTCAGCCGGCCGGTCCCGCCCGCGCAGTTGCCGGACGAAAGGATCCTGCGCGAAGTGATCGACGGCCTGCGGGCGCTGTAGACGAACGCCGGGACCGACCCGGACGCGGACGGGCCCGGGCGGTGCCGAGTCGAACACCGCTCGGACACCGCCGATCAGGAGTCGGTCACATCGGTCGGAACCGGTCGAACCGCTCGAAGCGGGGCCGCGATTGTCATGATGCTGGCTTCAGCACAGCGCGCCGGGCCCCGCGCGATCTCGTGTCGGGGCGCGGCGCTCCCCGAGCCGGCGCAGCCCGTTGCGCGTGCGCACACCTCTGTACCGACGCAGACCGCCACCGGCACTCCCGAGAGAAGTGATCCATGGTCTACGAGCACTCCGACGCCACCGCCGAGACGGCTCCCCTGGCGTTGAAGATTCTGGTCGCCGGCGGGTTCGGCGTGGGCAAGACCACCATGGTGGGCGCGGTCAGTGAGATCAAGCCGTTGCGCACCGAGGAACTGCTCAGTGAGGCCGGGCAGTCGGTGGACGACACCGAGGGCGTCGACCACAAGGTCACGACCACCGTCGCGATGGACTTCGGCCGCATCACCATCCGCTCCGGCCTCTCCCTGTACCTGTTCGGGACCCCGGGCCAGGACCGGTTCTGGTTCCTGTGGGACGAACTGTCCCAAGGCGCTCTGGGTGCGGTGGTCCTCGCCGACACCCGGCGTCTGGAGGACTGCTTTCCGGCGGTCGACTACTTCGAGCACCGGCACATCCCGTTCGTCGTCGCCGTCAACTGCTTCACCGGCTCGCGCAACTACGGCGCCCAGGACGTCTCACGCGCGCTCGACCTCGACGGCGGCACCCCCGTCGTCCTGTGCGACGCCCGCGACCGTGCCTCGGGCAAGGAGGTCCTGATCAGGCTGGTGGAGTACGCCGGGCGGGTGCACACCGCCCGGCTGCTCGACTCCGTGGGCTGACGGCGCCGTACGAAGCCCCCGTCAATCCGCGATGCGCTTCTGGGCCAGGACCTTGGCGATGGTGACGCGGACGAGGAGTTCGCCCGGTACGCCGTTACGGGCGCCGAACTCCTCGGCCCGTTCCTCGCCCATGTACCGGGCCGCGATCCGGGCCGCCCAGTGCCGAAGCTCGTCGAGTTCCTCCGAGATGTGGGCCCGGCCCTGAAGGACCACGAAGTCGAACGGCGGCCGGTCGTCGTCCACGCACAGGGCGACCCGGCCGTCCCGGGCCAGGTTACGGCCCTTCACCGTGTCCTTTCCGGTGTTGAAGACCACGTCGTCGCCGTCCAGCACGAACCAGATCGGCGCAATGTGCGGGCTGCCGTCGGCCCGCACGGTGGACAGTTTTCCGGTGCGGGTCCCGTGCGTGACGAACGCCCGCCATTCCTCATCGGTCATCTTCTGTGCCATGCCGCCATCCTCCTTGCTCCGGCGCCCGGTCCTGCGCAAGGCTGGCGAACAGATGCTCCGGTGAGGCGGAGGATCATACGGGGACTTCACACGGGGACGTCACACGGGGGAGTGGGGCATGGCGGGGAACGAGGGCCTGGACCGGCTGCTGGACGATCTGACCGAGCGCGTCGAGCCGGTACGCCATGCACTGGTCCTGTCCAACGACGGGCTGGTGGCGGGCGCGAGTTCGAGAATGCGCCAGGAGGACGCGGAGCACCTGGCCGCCGTCTCGTCCGGTCTGCACAGCCTCGCCAAGGGGGCGGGGCGCCATTTCGGAGCGGGCGGCGTGCGGCAGACCATGATCGAGTTCGACGACGCGGTGCTCTTCGTCACCGCCGCGGGCACCGGCAGCTGTCTGTGCGTGCTCAGCGGCGCGGACGCCGACATGGGACGGATCGCCTACGAGACGACCCGGCTCGTCAACCAGATCGGCGAGCACCTGACCGTCGATGCCCGACACCCGGATCGCGGCCCGTTGACCGACCTCTGACCTGCCATTTCTCCCCCTCGCTCCAAGTTGTCCACAGGCTCGTCACGCTCTGTGGCATTGCGGCTACGGTTTTCCCGAGGGCCGCGAAGGACGCGGCCCTCGCTCCGTAACCACTTCACTCCCCGGGGGAGACCACGATGTCCCGCACCACGATCCGCACGAACGCCACCTGCGCCACCACCGCAACCGCCGCGAACGCCACCACTGCAACCCCCATGAGCGCCGTCACGGCCGCCATCACCGCCCCGACCGCCACCGCCACGATCACCGCCCGCACCCCACTCCCGCATGCGCGTGACTCCGCCTCCTTCCGCACGCCGAGCCGCGCCGCCCGCGAACTGGACCTGAAGCGGGCCGAGTTCGAACTCGCCGTGCACCTCGGGCGCATCAGGACCGTGCCCGACGAAGCAGGCGGCGCATGCAGGGTGCCGCGCGCCGAGATCGATCGGCTGCGGGCGCAGCCCGGTTTCCCCGAAGCGCTGCGCGAGAGCGTGCGGGCCGTGGGGACCGCCGAGGGCGCCGCCCTGCTCGGTATGCCGCCGACCCGCTTCACCCGGCTCGCTCGTCTGGGGCTGGTGGTGCCGGTGAGGTTTTACGTGAACCGCTACCGGGCCGTCGTCTGGCTGTATCTCGCCGACGAGCTGAGCCAGTTCGCCGCGGACCGGACCAACGCGTTCCTGTTCACCGGCCGCACACCCGAGGTGCTGCGGGGCCAACTGGCCGCCGGCGTGGACCTGCGTCCCCGGAACTGGCGTGGACGCCACCTGGGCTTCCTGCTCCGCCAGGCCCGGGAGCCGTGGCGGCGCGCCGGAGTCCTGGCCGGGTTCCTCGACCCTCTCCGGGTCGCGGAGACCGTCACGGATCCCTATGAGCGCTCGCACCTGAACCGGTTCCGGCCCGGACCGCCCGTCCACTGCGCCCCCGGCACACCGGCCGCACACCTCGTCGAGAAGATCATGACGGCGGAGGACGCCGACGAGATCCGCTGGCTGACGTACGACCTGCGACGCACCCTGGACGAGGCGCGCGCCGGTCAGCCCGCCCCGCGTCCCGCGCCGAAACGAGCCCTGCCACCCCCACCGCAACAGCGGGACGCGAGGCGAACGGACGATCCGGAGCGCCCCAGGCGTGGCCTGCTGAACCGGTTGCGTCGTCGCGGCGCGTGACCTGCGGCGCCGACGACGACTGCGCCGGCGGCTAGAGCGCCCGGAACAGGCCCTCCTGGACGACCGACACCAACAGGCGACTCTCCCGGTCGTAGATGCGCCCCCGGGCCAGTCCGCGACCGCCGATCGCGATCGGCGACTCCTGGTCGTACAGGAACCACTCGTCCGCGCGGAACGGCCGGTGGAACCACATCGCGTGGTCCAGCGACGCCATGTCGAAGTTGCGCGGCCCCCACAGGGGCTCGATCGGAAGGCGGACGGCGTCCAGCAGGGTCATGTCGCTGGCGTATGTGAGCGCGCAGGTGTGGACCAGCGGATCGTCTCCGAGCGGCCCGACCGCGCGCATCCACACCGCGCTGCGCGGTTCGGCTTCCTTGAGGTCCTCGGCGCTCCAGCGCAGCGGATCCGCATAGCGGATGTCGAAGGGCTGGCGGCGCGCCATGCGCTCCAACTGCTCGGGCAGTGCGCCCAGATGCGCCCGGATCTCCTCCGTCACCGTCGGAAGCGACTCCGGGTCCGGGACCTCGCGCGCCGGCGGCAGCTGGTGCTCGAAGGGACCTTCCTCAGGTTTGTGAAAGGAGGCGGTGAGAGTGAAGATCGTGCGCCCCTGCTGCACGGCGGTGACCCGGCGGGTCGTGAACGACCGGCCGTCGCGCACCCGCTCGACCTGGTACACGATCGGCACGCCCGGCCGGCCCGGGCGCAGGAAGTACGCGTGCAGCGAGTGCACCGGCCGGTCGCCTTCGGTGGTCCGGCCGGCCGCGACCAGCGCCTGGCCCGCCACCTGGCCGCCGAAGACGCGCTGCAGCGACTCGTGCGGGCTGCGGCCCCGGAAGATGTCGACCTCGATCTGCTCCAGGTCGAGCAGGTCGACGAGCCTCTCGGCCGGATTCGTCGTCATCGGTGCGTTTCTCCTGTGCCCTCTGCTGTGGCTGTCTCTGCGCCTCGGCCCGCGCGTGGCGCGGTGTCCGGCGCGCCTGCTCCGCGGGTCCCGCCCGGCAGGCCCGTTCGGCCCGTTCGGCCTGCTTCGCCCATCCCGGTCCGCACCTGCGAACCGCCGCCCGACACCGCCGACGTCACAGCTGGCCGACGGAGGTGACGCGGACGACCGCACGGCCCTCGGCGTCGGACGCCGTGAGGTCGACCTCCGCGCTGATGCCCCAGTCGTGGTCGTCGTTCGGGTCGTCGAAGATCTGACGTACCCGCCACAGCGCGTTCTGCGGCTCCTCCTGGATGACGAGCAGCTTCGGCCCCCGGGCGTCGGGGCCGGTGCCGAGGTCGTCGTACTCGTCCCAGTACTTGTCCATCGCCTCACCCCACGCGTCGGCGTCCCAGCCGGACTCGCCGTCCAGCTCGCCGAGTTCGTCGACACGGTCGAGAGCGGCCAGCTCGACCCGGCGGAACATCGCGTTGCGGACCAGGACCCGGAAGGCGCGGGAGTTGGCGGTGACCGGCTTGACCTCGTCGGCCTTCTCCTGGGCCTCCTCGGCGGTCATCTCCTCCGGGTTGGCGAGCTGCTCCCACTCGTCCAGGAGACTGGAGTCGACCTGGCGCACCATCTCGCCGAGCCACGCGATCAGATCCTGGAGATCCTCCGACTTGAGGTCGTCCGGGACGGTGTGGTCGAGCGCCTTGTACGCGCCGGCCAGGTACCGCAGCACGATGCCCTCGGTGCGGGCCAGCTCGTAGTGCGAGACCAGCTCGGTGAACGACATCGCCCGCTCGTACATGTCCCGGATGACGGACTTCGGCGACAGCGGATGGTCGCCGACCCACGGGTGGCTCTTGCGGTACGTGTCGTACGCGTGGAAGAGCAGCTCCTCCAGAGGCTTCGGGTACGAGACGTCCTGGAGGCGTTCCATGCGCTCCTCGTACTCGACGCCGTCGGCCTTCATCGCGGCCACCGCCTCGCCGCGCGCCTTGTTCTGCTGCGCGGCCAGGATCTGGCGCGGGTCGTCCAGCGTGGACTCCACGACGGAGACCATGTCGAGCGCGTAGGAGGGCGATTCCGGATCCAGCAGTTCGAACGCGGCCAGCGCGAAGGTGGACAGCGGCTGGTTCAGTGCGAAGTCCTGCTGGAGGTCGACGGTGAGACGGACGATCCGGCCGCTGGCGTCCGGCTCGTCGAGCTTCTCCACGACGCCGCCGTCCAGCAGCGAGCGGTAGATCGCGATCGCACGCCGGATGTGCCGCAACTGCTGCTTGCGCGGCTCGTGGTTGTCCTCCAGCAGGTGCCGCATCGCCTCGAAGGCGTTTCCGGGCCGGGCGATCACCGACAACAGCATCGTGTGCGTGACGCGGAAGCGCGACGTCAACGGCTCCGGGTCGGAGTCGATCAGCTTGTCGAAGGTGTTCTCCGTCCAGCCCACGAACCCCTCGGGCGCCTTCTTGCGCACCACTTTGCGACGCTTCTTCGGGTCGTCGCCGGCCTTGCTGAGGGCCTTCTCGTTCTCGATGACGTGCTCGGGAGCCTGGGCGACCACCAGACCCGCCGTGTCGAAACCGGCCCGGCCCGCGCGGCCCGCGATCTGGTGGAACTCACGGGCTCGCAGCGTGCGCACCCGGTTGCCGTCGTACTTGGTCAGCGCCGTGAACAGCACCGTGCGGATGGGCACGTTGACCCCGACGCCGAGGGTGTCCGTCCCGCAGATCACCTTCAGCAGTCCTGCCTGGGCCAGCTTCTCCACCAGACGCCGGTACTTCGGCAGCATGCCCGCGTGATGGACGCCGATGCCGTGCCGCACGTAGCGCGAGAGGTTCTGGCCGAACTTGGTGGTGAAGCGGAAGTTGCCGATCAGCGCGGCGATCCGCTCCTTCTCCTCACGCGAGCACATGTTGATGCTCATCAGCGCCTGCGCCCGCTCCACCGCCTGCGCCTGCGTGAAGTGCACGATGTAGACGGGCGCCTGCCGGGTGTCCAGCAGGTCGGTGAGCGTCTCCGTCATCGGCGTGTACCGGTACTCGTAGGACAGCGGCACGGGGCGGGTCGCCGAACGGACCACCGCCGTGGGCCGGCCGGTGCGCCTGGCCAGGTCCTTCTCGAAGAACGACACGTCCCCGAGCGTCGCCGACATCAGCACGAACTGCGCCTGCGGAAGCTCCAGGATCGGGATCTGCCACGCCCAGCCGCGGTCGCCCTCCGCGTAGAAGTGGAACTCGTCCATGACGACCTGGCCGACGTCGGCGTGCCTGCCGTCGCGCAGCGCGATCGAGGCGAGCACCTCGGCGGTGCAGCAGATCACCGGAGCGTCGGAGTTCACCGACGCGTCGCCGGTCAGCATGCCGACGTTCTCCGTGCCGAAGATCTTGCACAGCTCGAAGAACTTCTCCGACACCAGCGCCTTGATCGGCGCCGTGTAGAAGGTGACCTCGTCCCGGGCGAGGGCCGCGAAGTGGGCGGCCGCGGCGATCATGCTCTTCCCGGACCCCGTCGGCGTCGAAACGATCACGTTCGCCCCGGAGACCACCTCGATCAGCGCCTCCTCCTGGTGGGGGTAGAGCGTCAGACCGCGCTCCTGCGCCCAGGACTCGAAGGCTTCGTACAGGGCGTCGGGATCTGCGGTCGTCGGCAGCTGATCGATGAGGGTCACGACCCCATCTTGCCTGCCGTCACCCCCGAGGGGGGAATCGGCTGCCGACCCGAAGATCACGGCGGCTACGCTGTGACGCCGACGGAGCGTCATCGCACCCGGTCAACTGGACAGCGGCACACGAGAAACAGGGCGGGCAACGGCCATGATGGGACCAGCACACTCACTGTCGGGCGCCGCCGCCTGGCTCGGCGTCGGTGCGGCGGCCGCGGCAGCGGGGCACACGATGCCCTGGCCGGTCCTGCTCGCCGGCGCGCTGATCTGCGCCGGCGCCGCGCTCGCCCCGGATCTCGACCACAAGGCCGCCACCATCTCCCGGGCCTTCGGCCCCCTCTCCCGCTGGCTGTGCGAGATCGTCGACAAGCTCTCCTACGCCGTCTACAAGTCGACGAGGAAGCAGGGCGACCCGCGCCGCTCGGGCGGGCACCGCACGCTCACGCACACCTGGCTGTGGGCCGTCATGATCGGCGCGGGATCGTCGGCGCTGGCGATCACCGGCGGCCGCTGGGCGGTCCTGGCGCTCCTGTTCGTGCACATGGTGCTCGCGATCGAGGGCCTGCTGTGGCGGGCGGCCCGGGGCTCCAGCAGCGATGTGCTGGTGTGGCTGCTCGCCGCGACCAGCGCGTGGATCCTCGCCGGTGTCCTCGACAAGCCCGGCAACGGCTCGGACTGGCTGTTCACCGAGCCCGGTCAGGCGTACATGTGGCTGGGACTGCCCATCGTGCTGGGCGCCCTGGTGCACGACGTCGGGGACGCCCTGACCGTGTCCGGCTGCCCGGTCCTGTGGCCCATCCCGATCGGGCGCAAGCGCTGGTACCCGATCGGGCCGCCCAAGGCGATGCGGTTCCGGGCGGGCAGCTGGGTCGAGCTGAAGGTGCTCATGCCCGTGTTCATGGTGCTCGGCGGGGTGGGCGGGGCAGCAGCCCTCAACTACATCTGACGGCCCGGGCGGACCGTCCCCGGCGGACGGCCGGCTCAGGTCATCGCGCCGCCGTCGCCGTAGCGCCGCTCGAAGCGGGCCACACGGCCCTCGGTGTCCACCGTGCGCGCCTTGCCGGTGTAGAAGGGGTGGCTCTCCGAGGAGATCTCCACGTCGACGACCGGGTAGGTCTCACCGTCGTCCCACTCGATGGTCTGGTCGCTGGCCGCCGTGGACCGGGTGAGGAAGGCGAATCCCGCGGCGCGGTCACGGAAGACGACCTCGTGGTAGTCGGGCTGCTTGTCCTGCTGCATGAATGCTCCTCGTGCGGTTCAACCGGACAGGGCGTCCTCGTCGACGATGTGCATCGCGGCCTCCTCAGCGGAGGCGGCCGCGCCGTCGATGCCGACGTCCGTGGCGATCAGCGCGCTCTCCTCGTCCTCGTGGACCCCTTCGTCGGGAGCCACGAGCCGTCCGGAGCGCATGGCGCCGACCTCGTTGTCGAGGAGTTCCCCGTCCGTGCCGTCGCAGTCGCCCAGACCGTCGCCGTCGGGCGTCTCGGGATCCGGCAGCTCCTCCGCGAGGCGCTGGTCCAGGCTCTCCCCCTGCCGGCGCTCCGCGGCGGTCACACCGGTGTGCTCGACGGCCCAGGGGCGGTCCGGCGGCGACCAGCCGCGGTCGAGGGGGTCCTCGACGCCGTCGTTCTCCAGCGTGTCCTCGCCGTCGAGCAGCCCCGCGTCGTCCTGGATGTCGGAGGCGTCGGGCTGGTAGACGTCGTCTCCCCATCCGTCGGCGCTGTCCACGGCTACCTCCAGGGGGTGACGGGCCGCTTTCCTGCGCGGTCGGCGGCCGGGTGCCGCCGTACAGGGCGTCGGCCGGGCGCGGCGTGTGCCGGATGGATTCCGACGGTCTCCCGCGCGGGTGCCGATATCCAGCGTTCCACCCTGCTTCGGTACCGCGCAACGCCAGAGGCCGCGGGATCGCCCGGCCCGCTCCCTTCGGACGCGGCGCCGCCGCCCCTCCCCGGCCTGCGGACCGTGCGTCGTGCCGACCGGCGGTCACGGCCGTCGCCCCCGTCATGCCGTCGTCCGGAGCCCGCCGGGGCGACCCGCCGTGGCACCGCATCCTGCCGCGCCACGGACGTCCGCTTCCGCCCACCCGTCCAGGCCGGCACCGGCGAGGGCGGTGGCACAGTAGTCGCAGCCGCCTGCTGCATCCGGGCCGGGACCCGCGCCCGTACCGACGCCCGTGCCCCTCGGACGGGTGTGCGGCCCCCGCGCGGGATGCCTCGTCCGCCCTGCTGCTCAGCCGTGCCACGACCTCCAGAGGGCCGCGTAGGCTCCCTCCGCCGCCACCAGCTCGGCATGGCTGCCCAGCTCGCTGATACAGCCGTTCTCGACGACGGCGATCACGTCGGCGTCGTGGGCGGTGTGCAGCCGGTGGGCGATCGCCACGACCGTGCGGCCGTCCAGCACGCGGGCCAGGGACCGTTCGAGATGGCGCGCGGCACGAGGGTCGAGGAGCGAGGTGGCCTCGTCCAGGACCAGCGTGTGCGGGTCGGCCAGCACCAGCCGGGCCAGTGCGATCTGCTGGGCCTGCGCCGGGGTGAGCGCGACGCCGCCGGAGCCGACCTCGGTGTCGAGGCCGTCGTCCAGGGCCCGCGCCCACCCGTCGGCGTCGACCGCGGCGAGCGAGGCCCACAGCTCGGCGTCCTGCGCTGCCGCCGAGGCCCCGTCGCCCGGACGCAGCCGGGAGTGGGGGAGCGCGAGGCGGAGGTTGTCGCGCAGGGAGCCCACGAACACGTGGTGCTCCTGGTTGACCAGCGCCACGTGGGAACGGACCCGCTCGGCGGTCATCCGCGACAGTTCCGCGCCGCCGAGCGTGATCCGGCCGTCACGGGGCGCGTAGATCCCGGCCAGCAGCCGCCCCAGGGTGGACTTGCCCGCCCCCGACGGGCCGACCAGGGCCAGCCGGGTGCCGGGGGACACCTCCAGGGACACCTTGCGCAGGACGTCGACCCCTTCGCGGTAGCCGAAGTGCACCCGGTCGGCGAGCACGTCGTGTCCGTCCGGAGTCAGCTCGCGGTCCCCTCCGTCCGGCTCGATGTCCCGCACACCGACCAGCCGGGCCAGCGACACCTGGGCCACCTGCAACTCGTCGTACCAGCGCAGCACGAGGTTCACGGGGTCGACGAGCATCTGCGCGAGGAGCGCCCCCGTCGTCAGCTGCCCGACGTCGATCCAGCCCTGGAGCACGAACGCCCCGCCCAGCATGAGGACCGAGCCGAGCACCGTCACATGCACCATGTTGATCACGGGGAAGAGCACGGACCGCAGCCACAGCGTGTAGCGCTCCCAGGCCGTCCACTGCCGGATCCGCTGCTCCGAGAGCGCGATGCGGCGGCCGCCCAGGCGGTGCGCCTCGACGGTGCGGCCCGCGTCCACCGTCTCGGCGAGAGCGGCGGCCACGGCCGCGTAGCCCGCCGCCTCGGAGCGGTAGCCGGCCGGCGCCCGCTTGAAGTACCAGCGGCAGCCGACGATCAGCAGGGGCGCCGCGACCAGCACGGCCGGCGCGAGCGGCGGCGCCGTGACGACCAGCCCGCCGAGCAGCAGCAGCGCCCACATCACACCGATGGTCAACTGGGGCACGGCCTCGCGCATCGCGTTGGCCAGCCGGTCGACGTCCGTGGTGATGCGGGAGAGCAGGTCGCCGGTGCCGGCCCGCTCCAGCACGCCCGGAGGCAGGCGAACCGACCGGACGAGGAAGTCCTCGCGCAGGTCCGCGAGCATCTGCTCGCCGAGCATCGCTCCACGCAGCCGCACCTGGCGCACGAACGCCGCCTGGACGACCAGAGCGACGACGAACAACGCGGCGGTGAGCCCCAGATGGAGCTGGCGCGCCTCGTGCGACAACCGTTCCACCATGTCGCCCAGCAGCCAGGGACCCACCATCGACGCGATCGTGGCGACCGTGTTGACGAGGAGGAGGAGCAGGAAGGCGCGGCGGTGCCGGCGCAGAAGTTCGGCCACGTAGGCGCGTACGGTCGCGGGGGCGCCGACGGGCAGCGTGCCGGCCGTCTTCGGCGTCGCCGGGTCGTAGGCGGGTGGCGCCACACCGATCATGCCCTCTCCTCGATCTCTTCGCGCTCCTCGCGCCCCGTCCGAGCGAAGTCGCGCTCGGCGGCTGTCAGGTCGTCCTCGATGGTCACGAGGCCGTTGTTCTCCGGGAGTCCGGGCTTGCCGCTCGGAGAGGTCGTCCGGTCGTGGAGGGCCGTGCTCCGGGTGCTCTCCTCCTCGGTCTCCCTGGTCACCACGGCCCGGTACCGCGGCTCGTGGTGCAGCAGTTCGCGGTGCGCTCCGGCCGCGACGGCCACGCCCTCGTGGACGAGCACGACCCGGTCGGCCCGGTCGAGCAGCAGCGGGGACGAGGTGAACACGACCGTCGTGCGTCCTTCCCGCAGCTCGCGCACCCCTTCGGCGATGCGGGCCTCGGTGTGCGAGTCCACGGCCGAGGTGGGCTCGTCCAGGACGAGGACCTCGGGGTCGGTGTACAGCGACCGGGCCAGCGCGAGCCGCTGCCGCTGGCCGCCGGAGAGGGACCGGCCCCGTTCGGTGATGCGGGCGTCCATCGGGTCCGCGGCTTCCAACGACCCCTGGACGAGCGCCTCGAGGACGTCGTCGCACTGGGCGGCGGCCAGCGCCGCACCCGCGTCGACCTCCCCCGAGGCGGGCACGTCGAGCAGCTCGCGCAGCGTGCCGGACAACAGGACGGGATCCTTGTCCTGCACGAGGACGGCCGTGCGGGCGCAGTCCAGCGGGAGTTCGTCCAGGGGGACGCCGCCGAGCAGGACCGACGGGCCGTCCTCCGCGGGATGGCCGCCCAGTCGTTCGGCCAGGACTCCCGCCGCGTCGGGGTCGCCGCACACCACCGCGGTGAACCGGCCCGACGGGGCGAGCAGGCCGGTGGCGGGGTCGTACAGATCGCCCGAGGGAGCTTCGGCCGCGCGGGACCCGCCGGTGTCGGTCGCCCGCTCCAGGGACAGCACACCCGCGGCACGATGGGCCGACGGACGCGAGAACGAGTAGGCCATCGCGATCTCCTCGAAGTGCCTGAGGGGATAGGTCAGCACCATCACGGAGCTGTATACGGTGACCAGTTCACCCACCGTGATGCGGCCTTCGCGCGCCAGGTGGACGCCGTAGCAGACGACCGCGATCAACAGCAGACCCGGCATCAGCACCTGGATGGCGCTGATCAGCGACCACATACGGGCGCTGCGCACAGCCGCGTGCCGCACCTCCTGCGAGGCGCTGCGATACCGGTCTAGGAAGAGTTCCTCACCGCCGATCCCGCGCAGCACCCGCAGGCCGGCCACGGTGTCCGAGGCGAGTTCGGTGGCGCGTCCGGCCTTCTCGCGCTGGACGTCGGCGCGGCGGGTGGCCCGCGGGAGCAGTGGCAGCACCGCCAGCGCGAGCACGGGCAGGCCCACGGCGACCACGACGCCGAGCGCGGGCTGGTACACGACCAGGCCCACGCAGACCAGGAGGACGGTGACGGCCGCGGCGGTGAAACGGGACACCGCCTCGACGAACCAGCCGATCTTCTCGACGTCGCCCGTGGAGACGGCCACGACCTCACCGGCCGCGACCCGCCGGGTCAGCGCGGAACCGAGCTGCGAGGCCTGGCGGGCGAGCAGTTGCTGTACCCGGGCGGCGACGGTGATCCAGTTGGTGACCGCGGCCCGGTGCAGGAACGTGTCACCGACGGCGATGGCCGCGCCGCACAGGGCCAGCACCACGCCGGTGAGGGCGAGTCGGGCGCCGGAGCGGTCCACGACGGCCTCGATCGCGAAGCCCACGCAGAAGGGCAGCGCCGAGACGGCGACGAAGTGCAGCAGCCCCCAGGCCAGGGCCTTGAGTTGACCGCCGAGCTGGTTGCGGCCCAGCCACCACAGGAAGCGGGGGCCCGAGCGGGCGTCCGGCACACCCGGGTCGGGGTACGGGAGGTCTTGGATCTGCATGGCGTCCCAGTGGTTCGAGTCAGGGGAGGGGAAAGGCGGGCGGGGAGGGGGCGTGAGGTGAGGGAGCGGCGGCGGACGGAAGGCCCGCGGACCGCGGCAGCAAACCGTGCAAGGTTCGCGTCGGGACCTGGTCGGAATCAACCGGTTTTCCGTGGCGTCGGCGGGATCCGGGCACCGCCCCGACCCGGCTCGGTGTCCTGAATCGGCATGAGAAGTCCGGAAAGTGATGCGAGCATGGTCCGATGCGACTCGGCGATGAGCGACGTGCGGCAGCCGCCGCGTTGGCGTCCGTCCTTCTGTGCGCGGCCCTGGCCGCTTGCGGCGGAGCGAGCACGGAACGCGGAGGTGACGGTGCGGCAGAAGCCGCAGCACGGCGCGCAGATGGCGGCGGATCGGGGGGCGGGGCGCAACGCGCCGGGCATTCAACGGGAGCGGCTGCGGAGGACGAGTCAGGCGCGGGTGCGGGCGTGGCGACGGGCCTGCCGGGTATCGGCGACCGGATGCGGCGACGGATTCCCGTGGCCGCGCGACAGATCGTGGCGGTGTACGGCGACGGGAAGGACTCCGCGCGGGCCACCGTGGTGCTCTATGCCAGACGCGGCCCGCGCTGGGAGCGTGTCCGTGCCTGGCCCGGACACAACGGCAAGAGAGGCTGGACGGCCCGGCACCGGGCCGGCGACAACCGCAGTCCGGTAGGGGTGTTCACGCTCAGCGACGCGGGCGGGGTGCTCGCCGACCCCGGGGCCCGGCTGCCCTACACGAGATCCGCCTCCTACGCGGCGCCAAGGTGGTGGGCGAAGTCGCACTGGCACGACTTCGATTACGTGATCGCCATCGACTACAACCGCGTCAAGGGGGCCCCGCCCGACGACCCGGCGCGGCCCGAGGGCGAGGACAGGGGCGGAGGCATCTGGCTGCACATGGATCACGGCAGCGGCACGTCGGCGTGCGTCAGCGTGTCCCAGGAGGCGATGGAGCACCTGTTGCGCACCTTGGACCCGGATGAGCATCCCGTGGTGGTCATGGGGGACAGGGCCGCGCTGAAGGCTTGAGGCTGGGGGGCGTGGGGTCTCAAAGGGCTGGGGCCTCGAAGGGCCGAATGGGCCGACTGGGCCTGAGGGGCCTGAGGGGCCTGAAAGGCTGAGGGGTTTGAAGGGCTTGCGCGTTGGGGTCGCGGCCGTCGACGACGTATCACCCGGGACGGGATCAGCCCGGCCGGGATTTACCTGACGGAAACCCGGCGGTTTCGCGGACGATCAACGGCGGCCGCACAGTGATCAACGCGGAAACTGCTTTCCGTATGGCAGAAGTCCCCTTCGGTTCGCCGTGCCGCCAAGTCCCGTGCCGTCAACTCCCGTAGCGCCGAGCCCCGTACCGCCATGTCCGGTGCCCCCCGGCGCCCCCGCACCGCCGGCCGTCCCCCCCCAGGAGTCCCCGTGCAGCCGTCCGCCCCGTCCGCCTCGCGCCGCGTCGTGCGCGTACTGCGTACCTCACTCTTCGCCCAGGTAGCCGTCGCGCTGGTCCTCGGCGTGCTCGTCGGAAGACTGTGGCCCGGCGTGGCCACGGATCTGCAGCCGCTCGGCGACGGGTTCACCCGGCTCATCAAGACGATCATCTCGCCCCTGGTGTTCTGCGTGGTCGTCGTCGGCATCGCCAAGGCCGGGGATCTGAGGGCCTTCGGCCGAATCGGCGTCAAGGCGCTGGTCTGGTTCGAGGTCGCCAGTACTTTCGCCCTGGTCATCGGGCTGCTGGCCGCCAACCTCGTCCGGCCGGGCGCCGGCATGGACGTCGACCCCGCCACGCTCGACACCTCCGCGGTCGACGCGAAGACCGGCGGCGGTTCGCTGCCCTCGGCGGCCGAGTTCGTCGTGAACGCGCTCCCCACCAGTTTCGTCGGCGCGTTCGCCGAGAACTCCCTGCTCCAAGTGCTCGTCCTCGCCTGTCTGGTGGGCGCCGCGCTGCTGCATCTCGGCCACACCCGGGTGCCCAAGGTGCTGCCGGCCGTCGAGCAGGCCCAGGAGATCGTCTTCGCCGTCGTCGGGTTCGTCATGCGACTGGCGCCGATCGCGGTGTTCGGCGCGACGGCCGTCCTGATCGGCAACTACGGCCTCGGGGTGATCGAGACCTACGGCAAACTGATCGCCCTGTGCTACGCCGCGGCGGCCCTTTTCATCGCACTGCTGGCCGTCGCCCTGCGCATGGTCACCGGGCTGAGCCTGTGGAAGTTCCTGCGCTACATCCGTGAAGAGATGCTCCTCGCGCTCGGCACGGCGTCCACCGAATCCGTCATGCCCCGCGTGATGCAGAAGCTGCGCAGGGCCGGAGCCCGCGACGACGCCGTGGGCCTGGTGCTGCCGACGGGCTACTCCTTCAACCTGGACGGCGCCTCGCTCTATCTGTCGATCGGCACGCTGTTCCTCGCCCAGGCGGTGGGCGTGGACCTGAGCCTGGGCCAGCAGGTCACGGTGATCCTGGTGCTGATGCTCACCAGCAAGGGCATGGCCGGAATCCCCGGCTCGGCCTTCCTCGCGCTGTCGGCGACCGCTTCCTCGCTGGGCGCCGTGCCCGCCGGCGCGGTGGCGCTGCTGCTGGGCGTGGACCGCATCATGGACTCGATGCGCGTCGTCACCAACCTGCTGGGCAACTGCGTCGCCGTCTTCGCGGTCTCCCGCTGGGAGGGCGCGCTCGACCTGGAGCGGGCCAGGAGGGTGCTGGACGGGGACGTCCCGGAGGGGAGGGAGCGGGAGCCCGAGGGCCCAAGGGGCTCCGAGGTCTCCCGAGACCCCGAGGTCTCCCAGGGCCGCGCCGACGATTCCCAGAGGGCCGGTGCGGTGACCGGCGCAGTGGGCGGGATCCCGGTCCAGCCCACCAAGGAGTCCGCCAACGGGGTCGCCTGACCACCCCCGACCCGCGCCCCGAGCCAACCCCGACCCCGACCGACCCGGACCCCGACCCCGATTCACCGGCCGTGCTCGCTACTCCGGCAAGTTGCGGAGGGGGCGAGCACGGCCCGTTCGCGTGCCGCTCAGCAGACGTGGCCCGGCTCCGCGGAACCCTCTGCGGAGCCTTCCCTCGCCCGCTCCCGGTGCTGCGCCCGTTCCCGTTCGCGAGCCGGCTCGTGGTCCGCCGACTCGCCGCCGACCAGTGCGTCCAGCAGACCGCTCAGCACCTCGCGCTCCAGGGTGGTCAGCGGGTCGAGGATCTCCTCCGCCGCCGACACGCGAGCACCGCGCAGTTCGCGCAGCGCTCTGCGGCCGCCCTCGGTCAGCTCGATCCGGATGACCCGTCGATTGGTGGGGTCGGGCGCCCGCCGCGCCAGACCGCTCGCCTCCAGGCCGTCGACCAGGGTCGTCACCGCCCGGGGCACCACCTCCAGCCGGGCGGCCAGGTCGGCCATGCGCGGCGGTGCGGCGCAGTGCGCCAGGGTGCGCAGCAGCCGGGCCTGGGCCGGCGTGACACCCAGCCCGCTCTGCTGCAGATGGCGCTTCTGGATGCGGTGCACCCGGCGCGTGAGCCGCAGCAGTTGCTCGGCGAGCAGACTGTCGGAATCCGGGGTGGTCATGCGGGAACAATATCAGGAGGCCGTTCATTGTGAGTATAGGTAACAATGAGCTACGGTCCGCCCGTCCTTCTCGTCACACCCTCCGTAGGAGCCATGCCCCGAGATCACATCGAATGGACCCCCACGCCCGACGCGTCGGCCGACGAGCCCCGTCAGGTGCGCCGCATCCTCGCTCTCTTCAAGCCCTACCGTGCACGGCTCGCGGTCGTCGGCCTGCTGGTCGCCGCCGCGTCGCTGGTCACCGTGGCCACCCCGTTCCTGCTCAAGGAGACGCTGGACGTCGCGATCCCCCAGGGGCGCACCGGCCTGCTGAGCCTGCTCGCCCTGGGCATGATCCTCAGCGCCGTGCTCGGCGGCGTCTTCGGCGTGCTGCAGACACTCATCTCCACCACGGTCGGCCAGCGCGTCATGCACGACCTGCGGACGGCCGTCTACGGGCGCCTGCAGCGCATGTCCCTGGCGTTCTTCACGCGCACGCGTACCGGCGAGGTGCAGTCACGCATCGCCAACGACATCGGCGGCATGCAGGCCACGGTCACCTCGACCGCCACCTCCCTGGTCTCGAACTTCACCAGTGTGGTCGCCACGATCATCGCGATGGTGGCCCTCGACTGGCGGCTGACGGTCGTCTCGCTTCTTCTGCTGCCGGTATTCGTGTGGATCAGCCGCCGTGTGGGCAACGAACGCAAGAAGATCACCACCCAGCGCCAGAAGCAGATGGCCGCGATGGCCGCGACGGTCACCGAGTCCCTCTCCGTCAGCGGCATCCTGCTCGGTCGCACCATGGGCCGCGCCGACTCGCTCACCCAGGCCTTCTCGGACGAGTCCGAGCAGCTGGTGGACCTCGAGGTGCGGTCGAACATGGCCGGACGCTGGCGCATGGCCGTGATCGGGATCGTCATGGCGGCCATGCCCGCGGTCATCTACTGGACGGCCGGCATGGCACTGCAATTCGGCGGCCCCGATGTCTCCCTCGGCACGATCGTGGCCTTCGTGTCGTTGCAGCAGGGCCTGTTCCGCCCGGCCGTCAGCCTTCTGTCGACCGGCGTGCAGATCCAGACCTCGCTCGCGCTCTTCCAGCGCATCTTCGAGTACCTCGACCTCCCGATCGACATCACCGAGCGCGAGGACCCGGTCCACTTGGATCAGATCAAGGGCGAGGTGCGCTTCGAGGACGTCGTCTTCCGCTACGACGACCGCGACGGCGTTGACGACGGTGACGGCGACGGTGTCGAAGGCCTCGGCGGCGACGACCGCGGCGGCGACAGCCGTAAGCGGGACGGCAGGGGAGGTGCGGCGCTCAGGCCGGTGCTCGACGGCATCGACGTCACCGTCCCGGCGGGCGGCAGCCTGGCCGTCGTCGGCCCGACCGGCGCGGGCAAGTCCACGCTGGGCCACCTGGTGCCGCGGCTGTACGACGTGACGGGCGGCCGGGTCACCATAGACGGCGTCGACGTGCGCGACCTCGACTTCGACACCCTGGCCCGCGCGGTCGGCGTCGTCTCGCAGGAGACGTACCTCTTCCACGCCACGGTCGCCGACAACCTGCGCTTCGCCAAGCCGGACGCCACCGACGAGGAACTGCACGCGGCGGCGCGGGCGGCGCAGATCCACGACCACATCGCCGGACTGCCCGACGGCTACGACACGGTGGTCGGCGAGCGCGGACACCGCTTCTCGGGCGGGGAGAAGCAGCGTCTGGCGATCGCCCGCACCATCCTGCGCGATCCGCCGGTGCTCATCCTGGACGAGGCGACCAGCGCCCTCGACACCCGCACGGAGCAGGCCGTCCAGGACGCCATCGACGCCCTCTCGGCGAACCGGACCACCCTCACCATCGCCCACCGGCTGTCCACCGTCCAAGACGCCGACCAGATCGTGGTCCTCGACTCCGGCACGGTCGCCGAACGCGGCACGCACGAGGAGCTGCTGCGGCTGGACGGCCGGTACGCGGCCCTGGTGCGACGAGACGCCCGACTGGAGCCGACAAGATGAAAGTATGCCCGGTTATGTCGGGTTTGTAATGATCTGAGGGTTACCGTGCCCCCATGCAGATGAACACTCCGCCTCGGAGCACGATTCGACTGACGCGCCGGGGCCGTCTCGTCCTGATCGCGACCGGAGCCGTCGTGGCCGGCACCGCCGTGGCGGTGCCGCTGCTGACCCTGGAGAACGCCGAGAAAGAACCGAAGCCGAGGACCCTGGTCGTCCCCGAGGGCTGGCGCGCGAGCCAGGTCTACGCGGCCATCGACAAGGCACTCGCCCTGCCGTCCGGCACCACCAGGAAGGCGATGCCGACGGCCGGCCTGAAACTGCCGGGCGACGCCAAGGGCAACCCGGAGGGGTACCTCTTCCCGGCGACCTATCCGCTGGACGAGAAGGCCACGCCGCGGACGCTGCTGGCGTACATGGTCGACACGGCCGACAAGCGGTTCAACGGCGCGCCCGTGACCGCGGGCGCCCAGCGCAACGCCATGAACGTCTATCAGGCGGTCACCGTCGCCAGCCTCGTCCAGGCAGAGGCGGCCACCAAGGCGGACATGGGCAAGGTGGCCCGGGTGGTGTTCAACCGGCTGGAGCGCGGGATGCCGTTGCAGATGGACTCCACCATCAACTACGCGTTGAACCGCTCCACGCTGAGGACGACGGAGAGCGACACCCGCGTGCAGAGCCCGTACAACTCCTACCAGCGCATGGGGCTGCCCCCGACGCCCATCGACAACCCCGGCGAGGACGCCATGCGCGCCGTCGTCAACCCCACTCCGGGCGACTGGCTGTACTTCGTCACCGTCAAGCCGGGCGACACCCGCTTCACGGCGAGCCTCGCGGAACACCAGCGCAACGTCGCGGAGTTCAACCGCAACCAGAAGGCCCTCAAGCGCCCGCCCGCCGCGGCCGGATGAGGCGGCGGGGCCGTCAGGCGGCGAGCGTCTCCCGCGCGAGCAGCCGCCTGATGTCCCGGACGGCCGCCCGCCCGGCCCGGTTGGCGCCGATGGTGCTGGCCGACGGCCCGTAGCCGACGAGATGGACGCGCGGGTCGGCGGCAGCGCGCGTGCCCTCGATACGGATCCCGCCGCCCGGCTCGCGCAGCCGCAGCGGCGCGAGATGGTCGACGGCAGCCCGGAAGCCCGTGGCCCACAGGATGACGTCGGCGTCGACCCGCCGACCGTCGTTCCACTCCACGCCTTCCGGGGTGATCCGGTCGAACATGGGCAGCCGGTCCAGGACCCCGTCGGCCAGCCCCTGGCGGATCGCGTCGTTGAGCGGCAGGCCCGTCACGGAGACCACGCTCCGGGGCGGCAGCCCCTGGCGCACGCGCTCCTCCACGAGCGCGACCGCCGCGCGGCCCGCCTCCTCGTCGAAGGGCCCCTCCCGGAAGACCGGAGGCCGGCGTGTCACCCAGGTGGTGGCGGCCGCGAGAGGCGCGATCTCCAGCAGATGCTGGGTGCCGGACGCGCCGCCGCCCACCACGACCACCCGTGCCCCGGCGAACACCTCCGGCCCCGGGTACCGGGCGGTGTGCAGCTGTCGTCCGCGGAAGGTCTCCTGGCCCGGATAGCGGGGCCAGAACGGTCGGCCCCAGGTGCCGGTGGCGTTGATCAGCGCCCGCGCGGACCAGGCGCCGTCGGAGGTCTCCACCAGAAGGCGCCCGCCGGCGCCCTCCCGGACGGCCCGCACCTCGACCGGCCGCCGCACCCGCAGATCGAACTCGCGCTCGTAGGCGGCGAAGTACGCGCCGATCACCTCGGACGACGGCCGGGCGGGATCCGCGCCCGTCAGCTCCATGCCGGGCAGCGCGTGCATCCCGTGCACCTTGCCGTAGGTCAGCGAGGGCCAGCGGAACTGCCAGGCGCCGCCCGGAGCCGCGGCCCGGTCGAGAACCACGAAGTCGCGCTCCGGCTCGAAACCGGTGCGCCGCAGGTGATAGGCGCCCGCCAGACCCGCCTGACCCGCGCCTATGACGACCACCTCGACCTCACGCACATCGTTCACGCTTCTACCAACGCCCGGGCGGACATGGATCTTCCCGAGCGCCGGGGAACCCACGGGCGCCGGGCGGGGCGGCCGAGGGACGCCGGCCCGCCGCGTCGTGGGCCCTCGGCGCGGGCGCCTCCGGGGGTGTGGAGCGCGGCATATGGGTCAGGATGGTGGCATGTCAGATGCGTTCACCACCCGAGTCCTGTCCGTCGCCTCCGGTTCCCGGGAGAGGGTCGTCGACCTCACCGGCGACTGCGAGACGTTCCTGCGCGAGGTGGCCACCGGCCGCGACGGCCTTCTGAACGTCTTCGTCCCGCACGCGACGGCCGGCATCGCGATCATCGAGACGGGCGCGGGCAGTGACGACGACCTGCTCGCCGCCCTGCACACGCTGCTGCCCGCGGACGACCGCTGGCAGCACCGGCACGGCAGCCCCGGTCACGGCCGCGACCACGTCCTGCCGGCCTTCGTCCCGCCCCACGCGACCCTGCCCGTGGTGGACGGCAGGCTCGAACTGGGAACGTGGCAGGCGGTGTGCCTCGTGGACACCAACAAGGACAACCCCGACCGTCAGGTCCGGCTGAGCTTCCTGGGATGAAGCCGAACAGGAGCGCACCCGGCGCCTGACGGCCGAAGCGGACGTCTGACGGTCGAACCGGGGGGCCTGACGGTTGCGTCCGGCCCCGGGGTTCACGGCGCCGGACGTCAGCGGCGCGGGCGCTCCAGGGTGAGGAGCAGGCCCTCGACCGCGCCGGGACCGATACGGCCCTTGACGTCGGCGGAGGTGATGGCCTTGAGGGCCCAGCCGTCCTCGGCGTGCTTGTTCAGGACCTTCTCCAGTTTGTCGCTGTCCAGCGCGTCTCCGATCAGTGACTCGCGGAAGGTGACGACCTTGTACTCGAGTGCGTGCGGGTTGCTCATGTCTGGGGCCTTCCCGTGTTGGACCGGCTGACGGAACCGGCAGAGCACAGCCAACCACCGACTGGCACTCCCACGCGCGGCGGGGGCCGAATCTCCGGGCCGGGCGGGCCCGTTCCACGACGGCGCACCGGAAGCCGAGCGGCGGAACCGCGGAAGCCGCGCCTCATCGCGGGCGCGGCCCGCAGACGTCCTCGGCCGGCCCCTGCCGGACGTCCTCGCCCGGCCCCCGTCCGGCGTCCTGAGACGTCCCCCGTCGTTCACCGCGGGCCGGGCCTGGGATAGGGTCCCCCCGGTTCCGGCTACCGATCGAAGACGCGCCGGTACGGGGAGTGTCGGAGGGGCGGCGAGCGATGGAATCCCAGGTGGGCGAGGGCGCGACCGTGGACCTGGACGGTGCGCGGCTGGAGACGTTGCCCCTCGAACCGCTGCTGACCCGGGACTACGAGACGCGTCCCGCGCTCGTGTACGAGAGGTTGCGCCGCGCCCATGGCCCGGTCGCGCCGGTCGACCTGCTCGGCGTGCCCGCCTGGCTCGTGCTGGGCTACCGCGAGGCGCTCGACGTGCTCCAGGACGACGCCGCGTGGCCGAAGGGCCTGGAGAACTGGCGGGCCCGCACGGACGGCGAGGTCCCGGCCGACTGGCCGCTCGGACCGTCCCTGGAGGTCAACCACGTCCTGATCCAGGACGGCCCCGGCTACCGCCCGTTGCGCCAGGCGTGGGACGCGGCCCTCAAGCCGTTCCAGGACCCGCGGCACGCGCAGGCCAAGCGGCTGAAGATCGCCGTCACCGCCTACGCCGACGAACTCATCAGCCTCGTCGGACAGGCCGGCGGCACGGGTCTGGCAGACCTGTCCGCCCAGTTCTCCCGTCCGCTGCCGCTGATGGTCGCCAGTCATCTGCTCGGCTTCCCCGGTTCGCAGGGCGACGACGCGCTCATGGACATGTGGCGGGTGCTGGACGCCGGTCCGGACGCCGAGCCGGCGCTCCGGCGGCTGCTCGCCGCGCTGGCGGAACTCGCGGCCGTGAAACTGGAGAAGCCGGGGGACGACTTCCCCTCCTACCTGCTGGCCGCGGCCCCCGGGCTGTCGCTGGACGAGCTGGCCCGCGAGCTGTTCATGCTGCTGGGCATGACCTCGGACCACGTCGGGATCCTCATCTCCAACACGGTCGTCGACGTCATGTCCGGAGAGGGCGGCGTGCGGGCGAGCCTGTCCGCCGGCATGGTCAGGGAGAGCATGAACCGGGTGGTCATGCGCAAGCCGCCGCTGGTGAACTTCGTGCCGCGTTTCGCGGCGAGGGACACCCGGCTCGGGGACTACACGATCCGGGCGGGTGATCCCGTGTGGATCTCCTCCGCCGCGGCGCACGCCGACCCGCTCTTCGCCGGCAACGTGTGCCCGGACACCACGGTCAGCACCCGCGCGCACCTCTCGTGGGGCGCGGGCCCGCGCCAGTGCCCGGCGCGTGAGCTCGCCTCGACGGTCGCGGCGGTCGGCGTGGGACGGCTCTTCGAGCGGTTCTCCCACCTGGAACTCGCCCTGCCCGCCGACCAACTGCCCTGGCGTTCCTCGCCGTTCATGCGGGGCCTGCGTTCGCTGCCGGTGCGCTACGAGCTGGTGCCGACACCGGCCCGGCCGCCCGTGCGGTCCCCGGCCGAGGAGTCGGCCGACGACCCGGCCGAGACGGTGCTGCCGGATCCGGCCCTGCGGCAGCGCTCCTCGCTGTGGCGCTATCTGACGGGCCTGATCGGCGTCGGCCGCTGACCCGGCGGGTCCTCCCTCCGGAGGGTGTTGCCCGCGCCCGGCCAGGCCCGGCCCTCGCGGCGGGGGCCGGGCCGAAGCGGCCGGGCCGCGGTCGTCGTCCTGTGTCATGACGCCCCGGCCACCACCCGGCCCAGCTCGACGCGGGCGATGTCCGGGGCCGGGCCGGTCGCGTTGGCGAAGACCACGCTGTTGGCGCCCTGTTCCAGGTCGACGGGGACGCCCAGCGTCCAGAAGTCGTGGGCGCTCCAGGTGTTCTTGAAGGCCACCCTGCGCGGTGTCGCGGCGCCGACGGTGATGTCCGCCGTACGGGACACGATGTCCGTGTTGTAGGCGTGCCCGTTGTCGCGGCGTTCGTCGTGCGCGTAGTGCACCACCAGCACATGGCGCCCGGAGGCGGGGGCGCGCACCGTGAACTCCGCCGTGCCGGGACCGCCGCCGAGGCCCCCGATGTGAGAGCCGCCGGGGGCGTGGGCGTCGGCGACGAGCTTCGCGCCGCCCCTCAGCACGGCCGACGCGGCGTCGCAGGACAGGACGCCGTCGGTCGAGCCCGTCCCCGAGACGTCCAGCGAGCGCACCGCCGCCTTCCGGGCGGTCACGGCGACGCGGTTGTTGCCCGCCACCAGGTAGAGCCGCGACGGCCGGTCCGGCGCCGCCGTCGTCCACGCGCCGTGCAGGGCGAGCCGGACGGGCGCGGAGCCGCGCACGATCACCGTGTAGTAGCCGTCGCGCGGGGCGTACACGTCGAACACCGCCCGGTCGCCCTCGCGCAGGACGAGGGCGCCCGTGCCGACGCCCGTGGACGAGGAGTAGTCGTACGACGGCTGCCCGGTGATGTCCGCGAGCGCGGCCTCGTACGCCGCGGTCGGGACCCCGGTGCTCGCGGTGAGGTCGATGCGGTCCAGGGTGACCTCGGCGTCGCCCTTGGCGAGCGTCAGCACATGGGCGCCGGCGGCCAGTTCGACGCCGAGGTCCTTCCGTCCGCGGTGGGCGTCGTTCTGCGTGGAGGGATACGGCACCGTGGCCGCTTCGGCGCCGTCGACGAGCAGTCGCTGCGTGGCGGGGCCGCCGGACCCGTTGCCGTACAGGATCGCCAGGTCGTAACGGCCGTCCGCCGGGACGGTCACGGTGAAGTCGACCCTGCTGTCGGGGGTGCCGAGGGGGCCGACGTCCCTCGTGCCCGAGGCCGCGTAGCCGTTGGCGTCGCTCACCGTGCCGTGGGTGCGCACCTCGCCGGCGGTCACGACCGCGTCCTCGGCCTCGTACGAAGCCGACCAGGGCACGCGGGCCGGGGCAGGGACGCCCGTCCCCGCCGGGGTCAGGACGATCCGGTACGCGGACATCCGGTGCAGCCCCCGCAACGGCACGGTCGCCGAGCCGTCGTCCGCCACGTCGACGATGGCGCGGGCGAGGACCGGCGGTGCGGCGTGCGGGCCCTCGTAGCCCGACCAGGCCGCCCCGGCGACGATCGCGGTGACCGCGCGCCCGAACACGGACCGCGGCACGTCACGCAGGACGACGTCCACGTCGCCGTCCGAGCCGCCGAGCAGGACCTGGACCTGACGGCGTGAGACGTCGAGCGAGGCGAGGCCCTGAAGGGTGTCCACGGCGTCGGCCCGCGGCGGGGCGACCCGCACGGTGTCGCCGGTCAGCCCCGCGTACCAACGGAACAGCCACCAGGCGCCGTTGGGGACGCCGCCGCGCACCACCACGCCGCTCAGGTCGCCCGCAGCGTCCCAGTAGGCCTGGTTGGCGTGGACCTTGTTCCGCTCGAACAGCGAGACCCACTGCACCAGTTGGCCCGGCACCGACTGATCACGCCGGTTGGCGTACTCGTCGATGCTGATCCTCAGCGGCGCGATGCCCAGCCGGCGCTCGATCGAACGGCAGTCGTCGATGTGCCCCTGGAAGTCCCGCAGGGCGTCAGGGCTCAACTCGTGCCAGGTCAGGATGTGGGGCAGGACGTCCTCCCGCCGGGCGAAGGCGAGGAAGTCGGCCATCAGCCGGTGGTGGTAGCCCGTCTCGTTGGGGCCGGCGATCCTCGCGGCGGGGTCGATCGCGCGGATGCGCCGGTACACCGTCCGCCAGTCGTCGAAGAACCGGTCGCGGTTCGCCTCGTAGCGCTGGCGGTCCTCGACGCCGAGGTCGTACCAGATCTGGTCCGGCTCGTTGAACGGGACGTAGACGAACCGGTCGCCGTTCGGGTCCGCCGACGCCTGCGTGACGACGTCGTCGACGCGGGCGAGGTACTCGTCGAGGCCGGGGTCCTCGTACGGCCATCGCGCGAAGACGTCCTGAAGCAGCACGTTGATCTCGCCGCCGCCGTTGCGGAAGAACGACCGGGACACCGAGAGCGCGTCGCCGTTGGGATGCTGCGCGCCGCCCTCCGGCTTCTGCGAGATGCTCGTGATCTTCAACGGCTCCAGCACGGCGTCGCCCGGCACGCCGTCGTCGCTGAGCCCGTACAGGGCGCCGTTCGCGCCGAGCAGCACGGGGCCTTCGGAGAGGGCGAGTTCGACGGTGAGGCGCTGCGGGACGGCCGGGGCCGCCGGGGAATCTGCTGGGGGGAGGGTGCCTGACATGGCGTTGACTCCAGATGCGACGGCGACGAGAGCGGTTCCCGCGCGGGGGGCGGGGCGGGGCGTGCGGTGCGGGGAGTCCGGTGGCCGGATCCGCGGCCGGGGCGGGCGCCGGGAGCGACCCTCACAGCTCGGGGGCGTGCGTGGGCGAGAGCTTCCGGACGGCCGCGGGGCTGCGGGGCTGGGGGGGGGAGGGCTGTGTGGGGTGCGGTTGTGGGGGGTGCGGGGAACGAGGGGCGGATGGTGGAAAGGGGCGCTGAGGGGGCGTTCAGTCGTGGGCCGGCGCCACCCCCGAGCTTTCGCGCTCGATCAACTCGGGCGCGGCCACGGGGTGCGGGGCGACCCGCTCCGACTCCTCCAGCGCGCCGTGCAGCAGGGTGAAGGCGGACCGGCCGAGGCCGGTGAAGTCCAGGCGCACGGTCGTCAGGGACGGCGTGAGGCAGGCGGCGTACGGGGCGTCGTCGAAGCCGGCCACGCTGACCTCGCCCGGCACGGACCGGCCCGCCTCGTGCAGGGCGCGCAGCACACCCACGGCGAGGTCGTCGTTGCCGCACAGGATCGCGGTGACGGCGGGGTCCGCGGCCAGCGCGAGGCCCGCCGCGCGACCGTCCGCCGGGCTCCAGCCGCCCCGCACCGGCCGGGGCAGGGGTGCTCCCGCGGCGCGCAGCGCGTCGCGCCAGCCGGCGCTGCGGGCCCCGGTGCGCCGGGTGCTGGACGGGATCGTCACGTGATGCACCGTCTCGTGGCCCAGGGACAGCAGATGCGAGGTCGCCTCGAAGGCGGCCTCGCGGTCGTCGGTCCAGACCCAGGTGCGGTCTGAGACGGGCGGGCTCGCGGGAGTCTCGACCACGCCGACGACGGGCAGCCCGGCGGGCACCGCGCTCAGCGCCCGCACACCGGCCGGATCGTAGGCGATCACGATCAGCCCGCCGCCCGTGTCCGCGGCCCGCTGGACCGCGTCGGCGACCGCGGACTCCCCGGCCGACTCCAGGACGCCGACGCCCACGGAGTAGGCGGCGGCACGGGCGGCCTCCTCGATCCCCCGGAGGATGGAGGCGGGACCGTAGTGGGTGGTGTCGGCGGTGAGGACGGTCACGGCGCGGTTGCGCCCGCGGGCCAGGGCGAACGCGGTGGCGTTGCGCCGGAATCCCAGTTCGCCGACGGCGGCGAGCACGCGCTCGCGGGTCGTCGGCCTGACGCTGGGATGGTCGTTGATCACGCGCGAGACGGTCTGGTACGAGACCCCGGCCGCCGTCGCCACGTCCCGGATGCTCGCGGGACGCTTCGGGTGACCGGTCGCATCCATGATCCGATGGTGACCGGTCACACGGGGAGGGTCAAGAGACCGCGGACGGGGGTCGCCACGGAGACGCACGCGCACACCCCCGGGCGTCCGGGACCGAACGCCGTGCGGTGTGCGGCGTGCCCGGACGCACGGACGCACGGACGCCCGCGCTGACGGTCGTACGTCGTGCCCGGGCGTCCGCGGTCGGCCGGTGCTCAGCCCATGCTCTTCGAACCGTCCAGCGCCTCACGGATGATGTCGGCGTGACCGGCGTGCTGGGAGGTCTCCGCGATGATGTGCAGCAGGACCCGGCGGGCGGACCACTGCACTCCCGGCTCGAACCACGGAGCCGACGGCAGCGGGTGCGCCGCGTCCAGGTCGGGCAGGGACCTGATCAGGGCGTCGGTGCGGTCCGCCACCTCCTCGTAGGCCTTGAGGACGTCCGCCAGCGTCTCGCCGGGCAGCATCCGGAACTCGTCGGCCCGCGCGGCGAAGTCGGCCTCCGTCATGGCGCTGAAGTCGCCCATGGCCGAGGGGCCCTCGACGATGAAGTCGGCCCAGCCTCGTTCGACCGCGCTCACGTGCTTGATCAGCCCGCCGATGCACAGCTCGCTGACCGTGGCCCGTTCGCCGGCCTGCTCGTCGGTCAGGTCGCGGGCGGTGAACCGCAGGAAGTGCCGGTGCTTGGCGAGGGTCTCCAGCAGGTCGGCGCGCTCGCGGCTGACGGCCGGCGTGGCGGCGGTCTCGTCGAGGGGGGTGGGCTTGCTCATGGTTCGCCTTCTTCCGTGAGTGCTGTTCCGCGGTCGTAGGACCACCATAGGAGCCATAGAGGTCAGATCCTGACCTACTTCGGAAGGTGGCTGGAGTGCGCGGGTAGGACGGCTGGCCGGGGAGGGCGGAGCGTCCGGTTCCACGCCGGAACGCCCTTCTCCGGCGTGTCCCGGCTGCCCTCATGGCCGGCGGGCGGGCCGCTCCCGTTCCTGCCCTGTCCGTCCCGCCCGTCCTCCTTACACGCCTCCCCCCGCTCGTCCACTTCAGGGCGACACCGTCACCGCGGCGTCCGCGCCCCATGCGGCGGCGCACAGGGCCCGTTCGGTCTCCGCGGTGTACACCGACGAGGCCAGCCAGGCTCGGGCGAAGCGGCCCGTGTCGGCCGGGAGCAGCCGGCCGAAGGCGTCGCGGGAACGGTCCGCCGCGGCCGCGTGCAGCTCGTCGAGCAGGTCGGCGGCGGTGCTGAGGCCGACACGGCGCAGCCGCGTGCCGTCGCCGGCCGCGCCGCCCGGGAACGCCAGCACCCGACGGCCCCCGGAGACCGCCTGGTGCACCCGGCGGCGCAGCAGGTGCAACGGCGCCTCGTCCACCGGGCGGGGCACGACGGGCGTGCCGGTCGGCGTGGGCAGGTCCG
This sequence comes from Streptomyces sp. NPDC048481, assembly GCF_043200075.1. Classification (NCBI taxonomy): domain Bacteria; kingdom Bacillati; phylum Actinomycetota; class Actinomycetes; order Kitasatosporales; family Streptomycetaceae; genus Streptomyces; species Streptomyces sp. NPDC048481. The sequence goes on along the minus strand of NZ_JBICXC010000004.1, from coordinate 332,102 downwards.
CCTGCTGGAGACGGTCCAGGCCCAGATCGACCCGGGCGGCGGAGTCGGCCGGGTGCTCGGCGGCGAGCAGCAGCGCGCGCGGCAGCGGCCCGGGGGCGAGCCGGGCCACGATCCGCAGCCGGCTGCCCCGGGCGGCGGCCAGCAGCCGGAGGTTGTCGCGGTAGGGGAGCGCCGGGTCCTCGTGGGCCGTCGCCAGGCGCAGCGCGAGTCCGGCGCAGTCGGCCAGCAGACACTCGCCCGTCGCCGCCCGGACCGAGCCCGCCAGGGTGACGTCGAGGAACAGCAGGTCGTGGCCGCCGTCGAGGGCCCGCGCGACCTGCTCGGCGACGGGCGTCTCCCACAGCCGGGCGAGCGGTTCGGCGTTCCAGGCGACGCCCGCGGCGCGCACCGCCCGCACCCCGGCGCCCGCGCCCAGCCGGCCGGTCGGGGAGACGGTCGCGCCGGAGACCGCCAGTCCGGCGCGCGACAGTTCACGGTGCGTCAGAGCGGTGTCGCCGACGCGGACGGCGCGGTCGGCGGCGCCGGTCGCCCGGCCCGGCCCGCCCGGGGCGACGTCGGAGACCGTGTAGAGGCGGCCCTGGGCGTCCGCGGTCCAGGTGACCGCGCCCGCGTACCCGGTCGCGGTGAGGACGGGCTCCGAGAACAGTCCGTACAGGCGCAGGGAGCCGTCCGGCGCGTAGGGCTGCCGTACCGTTCCGCGCAGTTCGGCCAGTTCCGGGCCGCGCGCCGACGGCAGCCGATGGGCCACGCCCAGGACTTCGCGCAGCGCTTCCACCAGGTCGGGCAGCCGGTGCGCGGGATCGGCCGAGCGGGCCGCCCGCACCCCGTTGACCACCGAGACCGCCGCTCCCGCGGCCCGGGGGAGTCCCGCGAGCCGCGCGGTGTGCGCGGCGCGCAGGAGTTCGGCCTGGAGGACGGCGCCCGCCCCGTCCGCTCCGGCGTCGAGCAGGGCGGCGGCCGCGTCGAACACGGCCCGCGCGGCGGCGATCCGGACGGGGCGGGCGCAATCGTCCACCGCCGGTCCCGGCACGGCGTCGGCCTTTGCCTGCTCCGGCGCGCCGTCGTGGCTCCTCCCGCCCTCGGCCCGGGCATTGGCGGACGGGGAAGCAGGATCGGAGTCGGAGTCGCAAGCGGAGGCCGAGGGCCGGCCGGAGACGCCGGCCGGGGCAGCGTCGGCTTCAGGGTGGGACGGGGACGCGGGCTCGGCTATCGGCGCTGCCGAGGCGGCGGCCGCGCGGTGCAGGCAGTCCGGGGCGAGCAGGCACCCGCAACGGATCGCGTCCGCGCTGTTCACCGCACCGTCCACGACGAGCAGTTCCAGCTCGGTGTCGTCGTCGAGGGCGATCCGTACGGTGTCGCCCTCGCGGACCACCGGACGGGCCGCCAGCTTGGCGACCCCCGCGTCCAGCCGCTTGCGCAGCCGGGGCGAGAGAGCCTCGACGAGTTCGGCGGTCACGGACGGCGCGACCGGCGGCAGCAGGTCCTGGCTCATGCGATCTTCTCCCCTACCCAGCGGGCGAGTTCGAGCGGGCTGAGAGCGGCGACGGGCATGCCGGCGGCGACGAGCCGCCCCGCGACGCCCGTGGAGTAGCGCGGCCGGCCCGAGTCGTCGAGGCTCGCGCAGCCCAGCACATGGCAGCCCGCCCCGACCAGCGCACGCACCTCGGCGAGGAGCCCGCCGAGCGGGTAGCCCTCCTCGAAGTCGCTCACGACCACGACCAGGGTGCGCGACGGCACGGTGACCAGCTCGCGGGCGTGCCGCAGGCCCGCGGCGATGTGCGTGCCGCCGCCGACGCTGACTTCCAGCAGCAGGGAGAGCGGATCCTCGACATGGCCGGTGAGATCGATGACCTCGGTGGAGAAGGCCAGGAAGTGGGTGGACAGGGCCGGCACCCCGGCGAGCACCGAGGCGGTGAGCGCCGCCCACACGGTGGACGCCTCCATGGAACCCGACACGTCCGTCACCAGGATCAGCCGCCAGTCGGCCGACCGCCGGGACCGGGCACGGAACACCGGGTGCTCGGGGACGACCCGGACCGTGCCGTCCGGCCCGCGCCGCGCGCTCGCCAGGTTGGCGCGCAGGGTGCGGGGCAGGTCCAGTCCGCCGCCCGGACGGCGGCCGGGGCGCGGTGACGCCGTGCCGTGCAGGGCGGGACGCAGCCGGGTGGCCAGTTGCCGGGTCAGCGCCTCCACCAGCCGGCGCACCAGCGGGCGCAGCGCGGCCAGCCGGGCCTCGGGCAGCCCGCCCGCGTGCCGCAGCACGGTGCGCAGGAGATCGACCGAGGGACGCACGCTGTCGGCGTCCAGCTCGGTGAGCACGTCGTCGCGGCCCGCCACGGCGGCCGCCGCCAGGACCTCCTCCCGGATGCCCGGCCCGAAGAGCGCGGCCAGCTCCCGCGACCACTCGCGCACTCCCGGATACGGCGCCTCCCGGCCGCCGTGGGCGCCCCGGCCCGCGAGGTCTCCCCGGCTGCCCTCGCCGCGCCCGCTGCCGTACAGCTCGTCCAGGGCCGTGGCCAACGAGCGTGCGGACGGCGGAAGTTCGTCACTGCGCCGCCCGAGGACGAGCCGCCAGCGGTCGGCGGGCGCGAGGACCCGGTCCTCTCCCGCCTCCTCGACGCCGTCCACCGCGCGCGCGGAAGCGGACAGTGGGGCGGGCGGAGAAACGGGGGACGCGGCTGCCGTGGCCGTGGCCGTGGCCGTGGACGGGGCCGTCGACAGGGCAGCCGCGGCCGGGGGCCGGGTGGCCGTCGGGGAGGGGGACGCGGATCCGTCCGTCGCCGACGGGGACGCGGAGTTCGTGGTCGTGGGGACGGGGGAGGCAGGTTCGTGCGCGACGCGCGCGGGGAGCAGACCCAGCGCTCGCAGGCGGGCGCGGGCCGCGAGGTCCGCGCCCGCCCAGACGGCCAGGGCGGCCGGATCGTGGCCGTCGGTGTCGGCCACGCGCCCGGTGCCCAGGCGCTCCTCCACGGACGCCAGCAGACGGTCGCGGGCGGCCGGGCTGAGGGTGTCGAACCCGCCGCGCAGCGCGGGCAGCCGGTCCAGGAACCGCCGGTCGGGGAGCTCCGACACCAGATCGAGCAGCGGCTCCAGGGCGGCGGCCGCGGCCTCCAGCAGGGGACCGGCGGCAGTCAGCACGCCGCTCAGCCGGGCGGTCAGCGCCGACCGGGACTCCGCGTCGACCGCGCCGTCGACCCAGGACGCCACCCGGTCGCCGAAGACCCGGGGATCCTCCTGCCCCAGCAGCACCCGGACGGCTCCCGCGGCGCCGCGCATCAGGGGGGAGCCGTCCGCGGCCAGCCGGGCGAGGGCGTCGGCGAGCCGGATGCCGCCGGACAGGTCGGCGCGGTGGGCGAGTTCGAGCAGAGCGTGCGCGTCGGCCGGGTCCTCCGAACCGGTCAGGCCGTCCACCTGGCGCACCGCGGCCGCGGTGAGCAGCTCGGCGACGGCCCCCGCGCGGGCCGTGCGCGCGGCGTCGGAGCCCAGACCTGCCACGTGTCCGGCCCGCAGCCGGTCCGACAGGGCGAGCGCGGCGAGCAGTTCGGGCAGGGCGCCGGCCCGCGGCAGCACCTCGGCGACGTCGTCGAGCCGCTCGTCGGTGAGCGCTGCGAGGCCGCACTCCGCGGCCTGCGCGAGCCCCGTCAGGACCTGCGCGGCCGTCGGGCCGCCCTCCTCCAGCTCCGCGCGGCGCCGTTCGCGCAGGACGCCCTCGGCGGCCTGGGCCGGGGTCACCCCGCGTACCCCCGCCGCGGTCAGCACGGCAGCCGTGGCGGGCGTCCAGCGCGCCTCCCAACGGGACGTGAGGGCCTCGGCGCCGCCCGCGCCGACGACCTCCTTCGGCTCCCCGTACGGCACCCCGCACACCGTCAGTCTGCGCAGCAGCAGCTCACGGCGCCGGTCGAGGTCGGAGCGCAGAGGGTCGAGCCGCAGTTCCCGGCCGGCGGAAGGGCCGTCCGGTCCGGGCAGCCCCAGCGCGGCGACCTCGGCCTCGACGGCCGGGGCGAGCCCGCTGCGCGGCGCGTCCGGAGCGGGCCGTCCGGTGCGCGTGCCGACCAGCACACGTTCCATCGCCCGCGCGACGGCCCGGCCCCTTCCGTACGGTTCGCCCTGCGTGAGGACCGTCTGCACCGCCTCGACCAGCTCGCCCCGGCCGGCCGCCGGCAGTCCGCGGAGCCGGGCCAGGTCCGAGGCGAGCCGGCTGATCTCGCGCGCGTCCGCCGGTCCCGACGGATGTCCCAGACCGCGCAGTTCCGCGCAGACGCGCACGGCCGCGCGCGTCAGCGCCTCCTCCAGGGCGACGGGGTCGCCCGCGGCCCGGAGCACCATGTCCTGCCACTCCGGGTCCCGGATGCCGGCCGGATAACCGGAACGCTCGTCCAGCAGGGGGTAGGCGTACGGGATCAGCGAGGTGATCCAGGAGACCGACCCTGCCCCGGCGGCTTCGCCCCGCACGTCCTCGTACGGTGACGCGGCGCGGGCGTCGTCCGCGACCCCCGGCTCCGGTCCTGAATCCGGGCGCCGGTGCGGCCCCGAATCCGGGCCCAGGTGCGAGGCCGGGTCCAGCTGCGGTGCGGTGGCCCGGTCCGCGGCCCCGGCCGTCAACGCCGGTGCGTGGAACGCGCCGACGAGCACGGCGGCCCGCCCGCCGTCCGCGGTGGCCTCGGCGATCCGGGACCGCATCCACCGCTCCCGCCGCAGGTCCAGTTCGCCGACCCCGCCCGAGGCGGCCGCGTCCGCGCGCAGCGCCCACCCCGTCAGCAGGGCGGCCCGGCGCAGCGCCTCCGGGGGCGAGCCCGGCGCGGTCGCCTCCACCAGCCGGTCCCACAGGTCGTCGCCGGGACGGCCCGTGAGGCGGGACCGCAGCGCCCCCGCGAGCCCGGGGGACCCTCCCCGCGCCGGGCCGTCGCGCCCCTCGCGCCCCTCGCCCCACGCGCGGTCGGCGAGAGGCAGGTCGCAGGCGATCACCGTCACTTCGTGCCGGGCGGCCCAGCGCACGGCGGCCAGTTCGGGCGAGAAGTCGGCGAACGGATAGAACGCCGGGCCCGCGCCGCTCCCGGGATCGCCCGGAACGGCGGCGAGCGCGACCGGGGCCCGCGTCTGCGCGTGCCCGAGCCAGGGGAGCCACTCCTGCATCTCCGCGGGCAGCTCCACGAGCAGCACGTCCGGCTTCGCCTCGTCCAGCAGCGCGGGCACGGCGGCGGCCAGCGAGGGCGCATGGTGCCGTACGCCGATGAGGTACGGTCCCGCCGGATCGGTGAGGGCGGCCAGCGCCTCGGCGGGGGCGGCGGGCGGCTCGTCCGGAGCGCCCGGCGTGGTGGGGTGCGGGGACACGGCCGTCAGCCCTCCAGCACCGTGCGCAGCTCCCACAGGGTGCGCCAGGTGGCGGAACCCTGCTCGGCGCGGCGGCGGACCGGGCCGTCCCAGTAGCCGCGCAGCCGGGCCGCGTCCGCGGGGTCGTCCTTGCGGACCACGCCGAGCAGATGGCCGGGCAGCAGGCCGAGGACGTCGCGGTCGCCGGGGAAGTAGGCGGCCGCGAGCGCGAGCGCCCCCGCGACGGACACGGCCTCGGCGGTGCTCATCACCGTGGACGGGCGCTCCACCTCCCAGCCCTCCGCGGACCGTCCCTCCCGCAGGTCGCGGAAGGCGGTGACCAGAGCCTCCAGCACGGCGTCGTCGACCTGGAAGGGCGCCCCGGACCGCGCCACCGAGGCGCGGGCCTGGCTGCGCACCAGCGCGGTCTCCGCGTCGAGGTCGGGGATCGGGCCGACCGTCTCGAAGTTGAAGCGGCGCTTGAGGGCGGCGGACATCTCCGAGACGCCCCGGTCGCGCAGGTTGGCCGTGGCGATGAGGTTGAAGCCGGGCGCGGCGTGCGCCAGCGCCTCCGGCGTGCCCGTCAGTTCGGGCACGGCGATGCGCCTCTCGGACAGCAGCGACACGAGGGAGTCCTGCACCTCGGGCAGGCAGCGGGTCACCTCCTCGACCCGCGCGACGGCGCCCCGGGACATGGCGGCCAGCACCGGTGAGGGCACCAGCGCCTGGGGGCTCGGCCCCTGCGCCAGCAACAGGGCGTAGTTCCAGCCGTACTTGAGCTGGTCCTCGGTGGTGCCCGCGGTGCCCTGCACCACCAGGCCGCTGGTGCCGCACACGGCGGCCGACAGCAGCTCGGACAGCATCGACTTGGCGGTTCCGGGCTCGCCGACGAGCAGCAGCCCCCGCTCGCCGGCGAGGGTGACCACGCAGCGCTCCACCAGGGCCCGGTCGCCGACGAACTTGGCCTCGACGACCAGCCGGCGCGGCGCACCCTCGGGCGTGCCGACGCCCTCGGGCAGCTTCAGGGCGCGGCCGCCGCTGCCCATCACGAACGTGACGACGGCACGCGGGGTGAGCCGCCAGGCCGGCGGCCGTGGCCCGTCGTCGTACGCGGCGAGGAAGGCCAGTTCGGCGGCGTAGCGGTCCTCGGGCGGAACGATCTGCCGTTCCGGGGCCGGGGCGGAGGCGGGGGAGGGGGCGGTGGTGGTCATCGGCGCGGGTTCTTCCAGGGGTGAGGGGGCGGTGGTCATCGGCGGCGGCCCTTGCGGGTGGCCCGGGTGGTGAGCTCCTCGTAGGCGGGCGCGTCGCCGGAGCGCACGCGGTCCCACGCGCGCGTGAACAGCTCGGGCACCGGGACCAGAGGCACGGCGCGTACTCGGTCGCGCACCGGGTACAGCGCCTCCTTCCAGGTCTCCACCGGCAGGGCCGGGGGCTTCAGGTCCAGCCAGCCGCAGGGCAGGAAGAGGGTCCGGCCGGCACGCGCCCGCTTGGCCTCCACCACCAGGCCGGTCGCCGCGAGTTCGGCTCGGGCCTTCTTCGCGCGGGCGGGCCGCCACCCGGTCCAGCGCACGCAGTTGCGGTCGGTGGGATCGGGGAGAGCGAGGATCTGGAGGTAGAGCGCGGCCGCGTCCGCGCCGAGACCGAGCCGCTCGGCGACCTCGGCGACCAGTCCGGGCACGCTGAAGGCCGGGTCCTGCGCGTGCCCCGACGCGCCCTGCGGATCGGTCCCCGCGGCGACGGCGTCGCCTAGGTCCTCGCCCAGGAGCGTCCGCAACGCCCGCATGCCCTGGCCCCGATGGGGCCCCACGAGGCCTTCGACCAGCCCGAACACCGGGTCGTCGGGATCGTCGAGCGCCCCGGGCCGCACCAGTACGGTCTCCTGTTCGCCGTACCACGGCCGCAGCACCAGCGCCTCGCCCACGGCCGTCAGACCGTGCGCGTCCGCGCCTCCGGTCGCGGGCAGCCCGTAGGCCTTGCGCAGTTCGGCCGCGGTGGAGGAGCCCTTGTCCGTCCAGGCGACGTCCAGGTCGAGCAGCAGCCCGGGGTCGGCGACGCGCCGGCGCACCGCGGCCAGGCTCTCCGGCAGGACGGCCCGCAGCGGGTGCCCGTACGGCAGGGAGTAGGCGAGGCCGGCCAGGGCGGCCACGGCCCGCGTCAGGTCGTACCGGCCGGGAAGCGCCGCGGGGTCCTCCGCGACGAGGTTGCCGTCCTTGTCGGGCCGCTGCACGGTGGTGCGGTGGATCCAGGGGGTGAGCCGGGGATTGAGGACCTCCTCCGCGGAACCCGTCGGCAGGCCGTCGAGCGCGAGTTCCCCGGCAAGTTCCTCGGGCAGCCGGACGACGCCGGCGAGCCGCTCGGCCCACACCCGCCCCGCGGCCCGCGTGTCCGGCCCGGACGCCCACAGGTCCCCGGGGGCGTCAGGCAGCAGCGCGCCGACGAGCGCCGCCCGGTCGTCGGCGTCCACCGACGCGAGCAGGCCGTCGCCGAGCTGCTTCTGACGGGGCTTCAGCCCGGTGGCGGCGATCACCTCGTCGGTGAGCTGCGGCGGGTTGCCGGCGAGCAGCAGCGCCGCCTGGAGGGGACCCAGCCCGCCGAGCGTCGCGGCCGCCAGGGCGTCGGGCGCTTCCGGCTGCCAGGGGGTGGGGCCCTTGTCGCGGACGAGCCGGGCGACGGCCGCCGACGCGTCGGCCGGGTACACCGCGGGGTGCGCGCTCTCCCGCACCAGGGTGAAGTGGGCGGTCGCGCCGAACCGGCCGGCCGGGTCGTGGTCGAGGGCGAGCCAGTTCACCCGGGCGTTCTGCCGGTCGATGCTCTGGCAACCGAGGACGACGACGGTGCGGCCGTCCCGGCGCAGCACCTGCCCGGCACGCTCCTGCTTCTCGTACGGCTCGCTCAGGACGACCTCCCGCAGCCCGCCCGCGGGCGCGGCCAGCGGCCCGTCGGCGATCGCCTCCAGCAGCAGGAGCAGCGCTTCCCGGTGCTGCGCGGTCGTCGTCGGGCAGGCGGCCCGGTAGGCGAGCGGACGCAGCACGTCCAGCACGGGCGTCCACACCGGGCCGATGCCGGGAACGGTGAACTCGTCGCTGCGCCAGCCTTCGGGGACGCCGGCCGCGCGGCAGGCCTCGGGCAGGGCCTTGCCGTCGGCGGGTCTGCCCGACAGCACATGGTTCACGGCGCGGATCTGCCGCAGGGTGGCCCAGCGTGCCTCGCCGCCCCACCACCCCTGCAACGGGGAGAGGCCGGTGACGGCCTCGCGCAACGTCTGGTCGTCGCCGTGCTCGGGCTTCAGGTCGGCGAACATGCCGTTGATCCGGTTGCTCTCCGCGTTCGGCCGGACGACCGGCGGCGTCACGAACGCGGCGGTCGACTCGGCGAGCCGCAGCACCGCGCGCACGATCGCGCCCACGCCGGTCACCAGCCGCTCGTCGCCCAGCGCCGGCAGGAGACGGGACACGGTCTCCCGCACGACCTCGTCCGCCGTGGGGACCACCGAGCGGCTCTGCGAGGAGCCGTCGACCGCCCCGGCCGCGGCCAGGGCGGCCTGCCGCTCGGCCAGCGCCCGCGCGGCGGCCCGCACGACCGCGTCCGCCTGCTCGTCGGTCAGCGCCCGCAGCGCGGCCGACCCCCGCTCGTCGCGCGGACGCAGCGCGTGCCAGTACTCGGCAGGCACGACGAGCCGGGTGCCCGCGGCGAACTCGCCGCCGCGCTCCATCGGGGTCAGCCGGCCGAGTTCGCCCGCGCCATGCGTGCCGTCGCCCGAGTACAGGGCGATCTGGCGGTGGAGACGGACGGCGACGGGCTCCGCACCGCCGGGCAGCCGCAGCGCGCCGAGCGGAACGCCCGGAGCCCGGCCGCCCGACCAGGGCAGGGTGACGGTCCGGCCGTCCGGCGTGCCGGCCACCGTACGGGTCTCGGCGCCCTCGCCCTCGGCGCGCACCCACCGGCCGAGCACCGCGCCGTCGGTCCCGAAGGGGGTCTGCTCCAGGCCCGGTTGCAGCGGAAGCAGCTCGCAGTTCTCCTGAAGCAGCGTCGCCCCCTCCCGGATGCCGGACCGCAGGAACGCGGGCAGTGAGGCACGCCCGTGCGTGCCGGTGGCCGGGTCGTACTCGAGCCAGACCTGCTGCCGGCCCTGACGGCCCTGCCGCCAGTAGGAGGCCCCGTCCCCCAGGACGCGGCGGCCGGCGGGCAGGACGGTGTCGCCGGCGTGCAGGGTGCGCCCGCCGGTCGCGCGCCCGCCGCCGGGCAGCGGGATCGACGGCGCGCCGGCCTCGGAGGAGCCGTACCAGTAGGCCGGGACCTGCTCGCCGCCGAGCGGGAAGACGTCGGCGGGGCGGGTGGACCAGTAGCCGAACTGCTTGCCGTCCTGCCGCCACATCACCAGCAGTTCGCCGTCGGTGTAGCGGAACGACGGACGCTGCCAGCGATTCGGGGGCACGGGCATCCGCAGGTCGTGCTCCAGCAGGATCTCCCGCGGGCCGACGACGAACACCTTGTGCTCGCGCGAGACGACGAGCGCCGGCCACGCCTCCTGCACGGTCAGCGGGTTGTCGTGATCACGGCCGGGCTTGGTCTCGGCGTCGATCCTGCGCAGCGCCTCGTCGAGCGCGGGCCAGCCCAGTTCGTCCGGCACGCCCGCGCGCAGGGTGTGCCCGAGCAGCGGCGCGACCTCGCGCGCGGCGACGCGCGCCACGGCCGCCGGGCTGACGCGGGCGGCCACCGTGCGGAAAGGCCGCAGCCGCTCCAGCGCCGCCCGCGCGGCGGGCAGACCGACCGCCGAGGCCAGATCGCCCGCCGCGTCGTCCAGCCACTCCCGCAGCACGTCGCCGAGCACCGGGTGGGCGGCCAGGCCCTCCAGCACCTCGGCGCCGGGACGGGAGCCGCTGACGGCGCCGACGCCGGCGTACAGCAGACGGCGCGTGCGCGGGTCGGCGGCGGCCGCCGTCAGATCGCGCCGCCCGTCGCGGGGCTCGCTCAGCCAGCGGTCCAGGGCGAGGTGCACGACCCGGTCGGCGCCGGGCAGGGCCAGCGGCACTCCCTGGGCCACGCACAGGTCCAGCAGATCCAGGTCGGCGCCGGGGTGCCAGCGTCCCGAGCACAGGTCGACGGGCCTGCCCAGCTCGCGCAGCCGGGGGGCCATGCGTTCCACCAGGGCGAGCGTGGCCGGGGAGCGGCCGCTGACGGTGCTGCCGTGCTTGCGGTGCAGCGCCCACCGGCCGAGCCACTCCGCCGCGTCCACGTCGGACGCCGTCTCACCGGTGAGGAGCAGGTCCGCGCCGCACTCCGCGAGCAGCGCGAGCCAGAACTCGTCGTCCTCCACGGTGCGGCCCAGACCCGCGGGCATGATCTCCAGCAGCCGTGCGCGCACCTGCGGCCGCTGCCCGGCGAGGACGGCCAGCGTGCCGCGGTAGGAGTTCCAGAAGGACGCGGGAGCCCGGACCGCTGCGGGTGAGGCGAGCAGGTCGGCGACCAGCGCGCACTCCTCGGCGACCCGGTCCAGGCCGGCCGACCTGATCAGCCCGCGCGCGTCCTGCGGCAGGGACGCGTACGGCGGCATGCCCGCCGCGCAGCGCTCCACCGTCAGCTGCCGGAACTGCGCCCAGGCGGCTACCGGGTCCAGCCGCGCGGCGAGCGCCCTGACGTGCTCCTTGAGCGCCTTGACCGTCAGCGCGCCGGCGAAGGCGAACTCCAGGAACACCGCCCGCTGGCGCTCCTCGTCGACCGCCAGCGCGTGCACCCGCTCGGCCTCACGGGCCTTGCCGAAGAAGGCGGAGGCGTACGTCGTGTTCTCGTGCTGGAGGAACACGCGGGCCGCGTGCTCGTAGTAGGTCGGCAGGAAGTGCGGCACGGTCCGGCCGAGCCGGGCGCCGAGCTCCTCGAAGCCCTCCTTGGCGTTGCCGGGGCGGGACTTGGCCTGCCGGGCCAGTCGCTCCACGTCCTTGACCAGGGCGAGCGCGTGGTGGCCGTTCGCCGGGTCGTTGACCAGCGCCCAGGCGGGGAAGCCGAGCGTCTCGCGCCGCACCTGGCCGACCTCGGGCGTCGGCGCCTCGCGGGTCAGTCCGAGGAATTCCAGGGCGAGGTCCTCGGCGTCGCCGAGGGTGCCCGGCACGAGGCGCACGATCCTGCGGTCGTCCAGCGCGGGATGACCGTAGGTGCGCACGGTGAGCGTGTCGGCGTCCTCGCGGGCGGTGCTGCCCGGGGGCAGGACGGCGCCCGCGTCGAGCAGAAGGGCGGTGGTGTTCTCGTCGTGGGTCGTCATGCCGCCCGCTCCTCGTCCTCGATGTCGCGTCCGGCGTACAGCGAGGCCGCCATGCGCATGCCCTCCGACCAGGCCACCGGCCCGACCTGACCGAGCCTCAGCGCCCGGCCCGCGGCGTCGGTGAACGTGAGCGGACCGGTCTCGGCCTCCTCGTAGCCCTCGTAGTCGCCCACCCACACGCGGGCCTCGACGGTGCGGCCGGCCTCCAGGACGGACGTCACGGCGTTGCCCCCGCGCACCCGGTAGCCGAGCTGGGTGACGCGGCCGTGCAGGAACCGCTGCTCCTTGAAGGCGCCGCCCGCGTACTCCTCGACGGACGAGTCCTGCGCGTCGAGGGTGGCGGGCCGCCGCCACACCTCGCGGAAGAGTTGCTGTGCGCGCTGCTGGACACCGAGTTCCACGGCGAACTCCCGCAGCTCCTCCAGGTCGTCCAGGAGCACCGGGTGCGGAAGCCGCACCAGCCGAGGGGCGATGCGCACGGTGTCGCCGTCGAGGTCGACCAGACCGAGGCCGCGTTCCGGGTCGGCGTCCCGCAGGAAGCCCGCGATCTCGCCGTCCTCCCCGGTGACCACGAGGTCGCGCAGGGCGGACTGCCAGGCCGGGTCGGGCCACACGTGGGCGATGACGGCGAACGGCACCGGCAGCGAGCGCACCATCCACCGCTCGACGTCGGCCAGGCAGCGCTGTTCGTGCCTTTCCAGCCACTCGACGAGCCGGCGCAGCCCCACCACCGCCGGCTCGTCGGCGATCTTGGGCGGCACGGACTTCAACCGCCGCCCCGCCGCGTTGCGGCACACCACCTTGCCGTCATCCAGAGCGACTTCGTAGTCGCCGGCCGACACCCACCCCATGCGTGCCTCCCGCACCCGCTGTGATCAAGTGCCGGGAACTGTAGATCAGGCCACTGACAACGGGACCGGGGAGGCGGTGGGGGAGCGGTGGTCCGCCTACGGGGAGGCGTGACTTCGCAGGTCACGGGGAGGGTGCGAAGACGCGGGGCCGGGCGCCGTGCGGCCGGCGTCCGGCCGCATCCGGCCACGCGGGACCGACCGTTGCCGCGCGGGGAACGGTCCGGGTCAGCCCTCGACCCAGCCGTGGTTCTTCGCGAACTGCGCGAGCCCGGCGCGCACCTGGAGGATCTGCTCGCCCGTGAGCGTGGGCGCCGCCGTCAGCAGCGCCTCGGTGACGTCCCTGGTGAACTCGTCCGTGCTGAGCACGTCGCACAGGACGTCGTCGTCGGCGGCGAGGGGCTTGCCGTCCGCCCCGCGCGCGAGCCGCACCCCGGAGGCCTTGGGACCGCGTTCGCCGTCCTCGATCTCGAACTCCACCACGATGCCCCGGCGGACCTGGGACTCGGGCATCAGCATGTCGTTCACGTGCAGGAAGACGTCCTCCCCGCCGTCGTCGGGCGCGATGAACCCGTAACCGCGCTGACTGTCGAAGCGCACCACACGACCAGCGACCATCCCAACCCCCAGCAACCTCGAAACACCACGTCGGTGAACCTGCCCAGATCGTAGTCAAGGCGACGGTCCCCGGGCGACCACGGATCGCGGGCCGGACACGCCACGGCGGCACCGGCTCCGCCACCGGGCCCGCGTGACCGGCTGAGGCCCCGTGCGGAGCCGCCGGGTCAGGACTCCGCGCGCTCCGCGTTGCGCTTCTTGATCCGGACCGTCTCCTTGCGGACCTCGGCCTGCGTGGCACGCTCCTTCTGGAGCCACTCGGGAGCGGCGTCCTTGATCGCCTCGATCTCCTCGCTCGTGAGCGCCCCGGTCACCCCGCCGCGGGCCAGGCCCGCGATGGACACGCCCAGCTTGGCCGCGACCACCGGGCGCGGGTGCGGCCCGTTCTCGCGCAGCGTGACCAGCCACTCGGGCGGGTTCGCCTGGAGCTCGTTCAGTTCGGCGCGCGTGACGACGCCCTCCTGGAACTCGGCGGGCGTGGCGGGGAGGTACACACCCAGTTTCTTCGCCGCGGTGGCGGCCTTCATCGTCTGGGTGTTCGCTTGCGACTTCATGCGGTCCAGGGTATCGGCCGCGGCGGAGGGCCCCGACCACAGCCGGTAACCTGGCGGGATGACCGACTCCGCGGACACCCCCTCGTTCCGGCTCGCGTACGTCCCCGGAGTGACGCCCGCGAAATGGGCGCGGATCTGGGCGGAGCGCCTGCCCGACACCCCCCTCGTCCTCGTGCAGACGTCCACCGCCGAGGCCGAGGGCCTCCTGCGCGAGGGCGGCGCCGACGCGGCCTTCGTGCGGCTGCCCGTCGACCGCGAGGCGTTCAGCGCGATCCCCCTGTACACCGAGACGACGGTCGTCGTGGTGCCCAAGGACCATGTGATCACCGCGGCCGAGGAGATCACCCTGGACGACCTCGCGGACGAGGTGGTCCTGCACCCCCTCGACGACGTCATCGGCTGGGAGAGGCCGCCCGGCGAGGCCGCCTTCGAGCGACCGGCGACCACCGAGGACGCGATCGAGCTGGTCGCGGCGAACATCGGCGTCCTCGTCGTCCCGCAGTCGCTGGCCCGTCTGCACCACCGCCGCGACCTGACCTACCGCACCCTCGTCGACGCCCCGCAGTCCGAGGTCGCTCTCGCCTGGCCGCAGGAGGCGACCACCGACCTCGTCGAGGACTTCATCGGCATCGTCCGGGGCCGCACGGTCAACAGCACCCGGGGCCGCGCCGGCCGGACCCCGGCGGCGGAGCCGAAGAAGGACGAGCGCCGTAAGCCGCAGCCGGGCGGCGCCCCGCGCCGGGGCACGGCCGCCGCAACCCGCGGCCGCGGCGCGGGCGCGAAGGGCTCGGGCGCGAAGGGCGGGGGCGCGAAGAGCGGCGGGAGCAGGCGCGCCGGCGGCGGCGGAAAGCCCCGCCGCCGGTCGTAGGTCGTCGTCGGCCGGCCCTCGCAGGCCGGCGTTCCGGACGCCCCCGCCTCGTCGAGCGGTACGGCGCGGAGCGGGAGGCTACTTCGCGGCCGCCCGCCCGATCGACTCCACCAGCGGCAGCAGCCGGTGCGGGACGCGTTCGCGCAGCGCCACCTCGGTGCGGGTGCGCACGACGCCGGGCAGGCTGATGAGCTTCTGGACCACGTCCTCGAGATGCTCGTTGTCGCGCGCCACGACCCGGGTGACGAGATCGCCGCCGCCGGTGACGGAGAACGCCTCGACGATCTCAGGCACGGACGCCAAGGCGTCGCCCACGTCGTCGAGGTGGCCCTGGGTGACCTCGATGTGCACGAACGCCAGCACGGGATGGCCCAGCGCGGCCGGGGACAGCGACGGCCCCGTGCCGGTGATCACGCCGTCGCGCTCCAGGCGGTCGAGGCGGGCCTGGAGGGTGCCGCGCGCGATGCCGAGGAGGCGGGCGTACTCGCGCACGCTGGTGCGCGGCTGCTCCAGCAGCAGACGCAGGATGCGGGTGTCCAGCTCGTCCACCGCCATGTCCTCGCCCCGTCCCTTCCCTCGCCGCGCGCCCTCGGCCCGTCCACGGGCGACCGGCCCGCCCGTGCGTGACCGGCCCGCCCCTGCTGACCAGCGTGACAGTACCAACGACGTGGCATCGCGCGAGCGGACGAAGCGGGCGAGGCGGCCGAACGGCCGGGGACGCGGGTGTGGCGGGGCCGCCCCGCCCGGTGGGCCGATGGCCGACCGGCGGTCCACCCGCGGCCGCCCTGACTGGGCCATTGGCCCAACGCCGCCCGAGCCGGTTGAACCACTCGCCCATCGGATGCTGAGATGTACCGGTCGATGGCGCTGCGGACTCCGCGGCGCCTTTCTCATGTCGTTTCGCAGGTCGTGCCACATCGCGCGCGGGCGCGGGTGCGCATCAGGGTGGGGAAAGGGCGGGGCAGCTTGCTGAAGAGGGCGTTCGTGGCACCGGATCCGGGGCGGGTGCGACTGCGGTTCGCCGCCCGGGCCGTGCTCGGCATCGGGCTGGCCGTCGCGCTGTGCGCGGCGGCCGGGCACACCCTGACCGCGGCCGTCACGGGTGGTCTGGCCGCACTGCTCGCACTGTTCACGGTCACCGACGCGACGGTGCGCGGGCAGGCCGTGACGACCGCGCTGCTGCCCGCCGTCGGACTCCCCGTGCTCACCCTCGCGGCCTTCCTGCACGACGTCCCCGTCGCCCGCGACCTCGCGTTCCTCGCGGTGGTCGGCGCGGGAGGCTACGCCCGCCGATGGGGCCCGCGCGGCCACTCCCTCGGGGTGTTCGCCTTCATGACCTTCTTCGCCGCGCAGTTCCTGCACACCGTCCCCGACCGGCTGCCGGAGCTCTACGCGGCCGTGGCCCTCTCGCTCGCGGCGTCGTCGGCCGTGCGGTTCGGGGCCTGGTGCTACGAGCGGCGCATGCCGCCGCCGGCCGCCCTCGCCCCGCCGTCCGGCGGTGCCGGGCTGGCGCGCACCACCACCCGGCAGGCCGTGCAGGCCACCGTGGGCGCGGGGATCGCCCTCGTCGTGGGACAGGCGCTCTCCGACCAGCGCTGGTACTGGGCCGTGGGCGCGACCTGGTGGGTGTTCGTGAACACCGCCTCACGCGGCGAGACGCTGGTCCGAGGCTTCCGGCGGTTCCTCGGCACCGTCCTCGGGATCGCCCTGGGCCTGGTGGTGACCGTGCCCCTGCACGGTGAGCCGGTGGCGTCCGTCCTGGTCGTCGCCGTCGCCGTCTTCGGGATCTTCTACACGGCGGCCGTCTCCTACACCTGGATGATGCTCGCCGTGACCGTCATGGCCAGTGCGCTGTACGGCCTGCTCGGCGTGCTCGACCCCGCCCTGCTCGCCCTGCGGGCGGCGGAGACGGCCGTGGGGGCCCTGGGCGCGGTGCTCGCGGTGCTGCTCGTGCTCCCGGTCACCACACACTCCGTGACGGACGCGTGGGTGGAGCGCGCGCTGCGCTGCGTGCATGTCTGCACGGCCGAGGCCGCCGCCCGGCTCGCCGGGTCGGCCACGGCGGACCCGGCCCTGCGGGTGGCCGAGCTGGAGCAGATCCTTGCGCGGGTCCGTCTCTCGCTGGGCCCGCTCGTGCATCCGCTCAGCCCGCTGCGGGCCCGCAAGGAGCGGGCGCGCAGGGTGCTCGCGCTGCTCGACGACTGCGCCCGCGAGGTGCGCGGGCTCGCGGCGGTCGCCGCCGACCCGGAGGCCTCGCACGACGCCCGGCTCGTCGCGGCCTGCTGGCGGGTGGAGACCGCCGTCGAGGCGCTGACCGCCCCCTCGTCCGACGGCGGGCGGGACACGGTGCGGGCCGCCGCCGAGCCGCACGGCGCGCCCGCCGAGCCGGTCCTGGCTCATCTGCACGCCCTGGAGCACGCGCTCCTCGAACTCGCCGGACCACTGCGCGGCTCGGGCCGCGTGTCCGTCGGTACCTGAGCGTCCCGCCCCGGCGGCCCGACGGGACGCCGGGCGAGCGCGGCTGGTCTAGACCGTTCGTGATCGACTGCTACCGTCACCCCGAGCAACAGCGTCAGCAGCGGCAGCGGCGACCCGGAAGGGGACAGCGGTGGCAGACCTCGGCGGACGGAGACGGCGCGCGTTCATCGGCTCGTTCACGGCGGCCGGGGGGCCCGGCATCGTGGCCGCCGCCGTGGACCCGGCCAGTGGGGCGCTGACCGTCCTGAGCACGGTGAACAGCATCCCGGACCCTTCGTATCTGGCCCTGTCCGCCACCGGCGGGACGCTGTACGCGGTCAGCGAGACCGCGGACGGCGCGGTGGCCGCCTACCGGGTGAGCGGCGACGTGCCGGAGCCCGCGGGCCCGCCGGTGCCGGTGAACGGCAGCGGACCCACCCACCTCAGCGTGTTCGACGGCCACGTCCTCACCGCCAACTACGGCTCGGGCAGCGTCACCGCCGTCCCGGTCCGCGCGGACGGAACCCTCGCCCGCGTCGCCTCCGGCGTCCTGCGGCACACCGGGTCCGGCCCGCACACGCGGCGCCAGCAGGGGCCGCACGCCCACCAGGTGCGGCCCGATCCGAGCGGGCGCTGGGCGGTCAGCGTCGACCTCGGCACGGACTCCGTGCGGGTGTGCTCCCTGCGGGACGGCAGCCCCGTCCTGCACCGCGAGCACGCGCTGCGCCCCGGCTCCGGGCCGCGCCATCTGGCCTTTCACCCCGGGGGCCGGTACGCGTACGTCGTCAACGAACTCACGCCCACCGTCACGGTGTGCCGCTGGGACGCCGCGGACGGCGCCCTGAAACCGCTCGCCGAGGCGGCGGTCCTGCCCGGCGCGCCCGCCGGCGACGCCTACCCCTCCGGCCTCGCCGTCTCACCGGACGGCCGGTACGTCTGGACGGCGACCCGCGGCGAGGACGTGCTCTCCGTGTTCGCGGTCGAGGGGGACGGAGAGGCACTGCGACTGGTCGGGACGGTGCCCTGCGCCGGGCGCTGGCCCCGCGACCTGACCGAGTCCGGCGGCTTCCTCTACGTCGCGAACGAGCGGTCCGGCGACGTCACCTGGTTCGCCCTCGACCCGTCCACCGGCCTGCCCCGGCGCGGCGGTTCCCTCGCTGTCCCCGCCGCCTCCTGCGTCGTCCTCGGCTGAGCGCCGCAGGCCGTCGCGGCCGCCGCGAGGCCGCCCCGGAGGAGGTCGCCCGGCAGCGGCCCCCGCGCCTCTGAGGCGCGCCTCAGGAGGGGCCGGAAGCGAGTGTCCGCAGGTGCGTGTCCGCAGGCCGCGTGACAGACGCGTAGGGCCCGCTCCTCACCCGGAGCGGGCCCTACGCGTCTGATGGCGTCCTAACGGCTGGGTCAACGGACCGGCGCGCCCTGCGGCTGCGGCGGCGCGATGCCCAGGGCGGTCGTGTACTTGCCCAGCGCGAGCTTGCCGATGGCCGGGTACGGGCCGAGCGCCTCGGCGGCCGGGCAGCCGGCTTCCCTGGCCGCCTCCTCGATCAGCGTGGCGTCGATCTCCGGGCCGATCAGGTACGGCGCCAGCGCCAGCTGCTGCGAACCCGAGGAGCGCAGCTGCTCCGCGACGGAGGCGATCGAACCCTCCTGGTCGAGGGCCGCGGCCATGACGGGCACGGCCAGACGCGCGGCCAGCAGCATGCCGGTGATCCCGGCGGCCTGCACCGCCTCCTCCCCGCCCACGGAGGCGAGGATGATGCCGTCGGCGGCGGTCGCCACGGTGAACAGACGGGCGCGGTCCGCGCGGGCCAGACCCGCCTCGGACAGCCGCACGTGCAGGGCCTCGGCGAGCAGCGGGTGCGGGCCGAGGACGTCGGTCAGCTCGGCCGCGATGCGGCTCTCCATGACCGCCTGGCGGACCTGGCGCAGCAGCGCGCCGTCGGGACCGGCCAGCAGCGGCACGACCACGGCGACCGGGCCGTCGGGCTCCTTGACGTCCAGACCGGCCGCACGGGCCTGCTCGAAGCGGGCCGTGCGCTCGTCGGCGGCACGCACCAGGACCGACTGCAACGAGGGGAACTCGGAGTCGTCCCCGTCGAGGTAGCCGATGCGCGCGTCCAGGCCGGGAAGCTCGGAGCGGGCGATGCTCACGACCTCCTCGGCGAGGCCGCGGGTGGCGGCGCCGGGCGTGCCCGGGACCGCGAGGACGAGCGCCGGCGCGCCCTCGGGAGCCGCCAGAGGCTCGGGTCGGCGGTGCCGCCCGGGCTGGCGAGGTCGCGGCATTCGTACTGGCAGGCCGGACGCGGGCCCAGTGGGGGAGCTCATGGCGAGGCATGTTACTGGCTTCTTGGGCTCCCCTGTTCGGGGAGGGTGCACGTGAGCGGTATCCGTCCGCTTTTGTCTGATGAGTTACGTACGGATCAGAAGTGATCAGCGTGTTTTCCGGGCGACTTGCCCTCCGAGGGAGTAATCCCCGTTTTGCGGGGTGACGTACGGTCCCTGCGCACGACGCATCAGGGGTGGTGCGCCACCGAGAGCAGAGTCTCCTCGTACGGCCAGACGAACGTGTCCGTAGCGAGCGCCACGGCGACCCGCACGGCCCCCTCCAACGGGTCGCCCTCGGCGGGCGTGCGCCGGGCCTGCGGCAGCGCTCGCGCCATCTCCTCCTCCAGGGGGACGAGAAGGGGGGCGCCGAGGTCGAACAGGCCCCCGGTGAGGGCGATCAGCGGTTCCCCGTCCGCCGGGCACACCGCGGCGGCCGACTCCACGATGTGCCGGGCCGCGGCGCGCAGCACGTCGGCGGCGACCGGGTCGTCCTGCGCACAGGCGGCCACGGCCGGGGCGAAGGAGGCCAGGACGGCCGCACGGTCGGAGCGCGGGTACAGCAGTCCCGGCAGCCCCGGCGGGGGGCCGAACCGCTCCCGCGCGCGGGCGAGCAGCGCGGCCGAACCGCCGGAACGCCCGTCGTACGCGCGCAGGGCGGCCTCCAGCCCGGCCCGCCCGATCCAGGCGCCGCTCCCGCAGTCGCCGAGCAGGTGTCCCCAGCCGTCCGCCCGCCGCCACGACGTCAGATCCGTGCCGATCGCGATCACCCCGGTCCCCGCGGCCACGACGGCTCCGGGACGTGGACCGAGGGCGCCGGCATAAGCGGTGACCGCGTCGGCGGCGAGCGCGGTCGTCCGCACCCCGAACTCCCTGGCCAGCGCGGCGGGGAGTTCGGCGCGCAGCGCCTCGCCCAGCGTGCTGAACCCCGCCGCGCCCACGACGGCCGTGGCCGGCGGCGGCGCGCCCGTATCGGCCGTCAACGCCCGTGCCAGCGGCGCCAGTCGCGCCATCAGATCGCCGGGGTCGATGCCCCGCACGCCGGTGCGTACGGGCTCCGGGGACGAGCGCCGCCCCAGTACGCCCCGCCCGACGGTTCCCACGGCGACCCGCAGCCCGGAACCGCCCGAGTCGACGGCCAGGACGCCGACGTCGCCCACCGCGCCGACGTCCGAGGAGTGCCGCACACGGCCGGGCGGCTCGGTCACGGGAGGCAACGGACTCCCCATCCTTTTGTCGAGCGGACGAGAGGCGGGCGCGGGGCCGAACGCGACGGCGCGGCGACCTCGATGACGTCGACGGCCTCGACGGCCTCGACGAGGAGGAAGACTAGCGTCGCCGGCGGTGCCCGGGCGGGAAGGTTCGTGCCGGTGCGTGGGCGGGTGAAGTGCCAGTAGGGTGACGCGTTGTGGCACCACGACCTCTGTATGAACTTGTCGAAGCGGGCTGGGCGAAGGCCCTCGAACCCGTCGCTGAACGCGTCGCCGCGATGGGGGACTTCCTGCGGGCCGAGATAGCGGCCGGCCGGACGTATCTCCCGGCCGGGGCGAACGTGCTGCGCGCCTTCCAGCAGCCCTTCGACGACGTCCGTGTCCTGATCGTCGGCCAGGATCCCTACCCGACGCCGGGGATGGCCATCGGGCTGAGTTTCGCGGTGGCGCCCGAGGTGCGGTCGCTGCCCGGCAGCCTGGAGAACATCTTCCGCGAGATGCACTCGGACCTCGGCGTGTCCAGGCCGTCGAACGGCGATCTGACGCCCTGGACCCGGCAAGGGGTCCTGCTGCTCAACAGGGCCTTGACCACCGCTCCGCGCAAGCCGGGCGCGCACCGGGGCCAGGGCTGGGAGGAAGTCACCGAGCAGGCCATCCGGGCGCTGGCCGCGCGGGGCAAGCCGCTCGTGTCGATCCTGTGGGGGCGTGACGCCCGCAATTGCCGGCCGTTGCTGGGGGATCTCCCGGCGATCGAGTCCGCGCATCCGTCCCCCATGTCGGCGGACCGCGGCTTCTTCGGCTCACGGCCGTTCAGCAGGGCCAACGCCCTGCTCGCCGAGCAGGGTGCGCAGCCGGTGGACTGGCGGTTGCCGTAGTCCGGCCCCGCCCTCCGCGACGGGACCGCGCGACGGCGGGCGGTGACCGCAACCGCGAGCGGCCCCGGCCACGGCCCGGACCCGTTGGGCGCGGACGTCCGAAACCGGCGGCGGGCCTGCGGAGGCGCTCCGGGCACGCGCACGCCGACCGGCCCCGCACCGCCGGCCGGTCCGACGCATCACGCGCCACGGGCCACGCCCTGCGGGCGGACCCGGCGCCCGTGCCCGCCGCTCCACTCCGCCCGGGACCGCCCGCGCCGAACGGCAAGGCGACGCGGGCCGTCATCTGCTCGGTCTGCGCGCGCAGCGCGCCCTACCCGGGTCGGTCCCGCCGCGGACATGGGCGGTTCGGGCTCACCCGACCACGGCGGCCCGTACGCACAGCACGTCGGGCAGGTGCGAGGCCAACTGCCGCCAGCTGTCGCCGTCGTCGGCGGAGGCGAACACCTCGCCGTTGCGGTTGCCGAAGTACACGCCGGCCGGGTCCGCGTCGTCCGTGCACATCGCGTCGCGCAGGACCGTGCCGTAGTGGTCCTCCTGCGGCAGCCCCGAGGCGAGCGGCTCCCAGCTCTTCCCGGCGTCCGCGGTGCGGAAGACCCGGCACCGGCGGCCGGCCGGCACCCGGTCCGCGTCGGCGTTGATGGGGAACACGTACGCCGTGTCCCCGCGCGAGGGATGCGCGGCGACGGCGAAACCGAAGGTGGACGGCAGTCCCTCGCCGATGTCGGTCCACTGTGCGCCCGCGTCGTCGCTGCGGTAGACGCCCCAGTGGTTCTGGAGGTAGAGGCGGTCCGGGTTCGCCGCGTCCCTGGCGACCTTGTGGACGCACTGGCCGAACTCCGGGTCGGGATCCGGCAGGAACACCGCCGACACGCCGGAGTTGGACGGAGCCCAGCTCGCCCCGCCGTCCGTCGTGCGGAACACCCCGGCGGTCGACACCGCCACGGTCACCGCGCGTGGGTCGCGCCGGTCGGTGAGGATGGTGTGCAGGCCCTCGCCGCCGCCGCCCGGCACCCAGCGGGAGCGGGTCGGGTGCTCCCACAACGGGCGGACCAGTTCGAAGCTCTCGCCGCGGTCCTCCGAGCGGTACAACGCGGCCGGCTCCGTGCCGGCGTACACCACGTCCGGTTCGGCCGCCGCGGGGTGCAACTGCCATACCCGCTCCAGCGACGCGCCCGTGTCCTGCGGGAACCTGACGGCCGGGCTGGCCGGTTCGGTCCACGTGCGGCCGAGGTCGTCGGAGTGGAACACCGACGGCCCCCAGTGCGCGCTGTCGCCGCCGGCCAGCAGCCGCGGGCGCTCGCCGCGGGTGTCCACGGCGATCGAGTAGATCGCCTGTGCGTTGAAGTAAGGGGTCTCGTCGAACTCCCACACGCCCCCGCGCCGACGCCCGATGAACAGGCCTTTGCGCGTGCCCACGGCGAGCAGTACCTCGGTCATGCCGATCACCTCCGCTGTGTCCTCGACATCGTCGTCCGGGACACCGGCCAGTCTGCACCCCGGCACTGACAGTCACCTCCGGAAACGCCGTCGACGCAGGTCGCGGTGGGTGTGGCGGGCCGGGGCCGCTCGACTTCGGCCGCCCTGCCGATGAGCACCGGACGCGTGCGGCGCGTATGGGAGGGGGCCGGGATGTTCATGTGCTCACGAGGAGGCGGCCTTCGATGGCGTTCCGTGGTCCGAAGGTGTGGCTGTGGCGCTGGCGGCGCAACCCGCTCAAGCGTCGCGCCGACACGGTGGAGTCCTGGGTCGTGCTCGGCGTGTGGGCGCTCACCGTCCTCGCCGGGGCGCTGGCGGCGTCCTCGACCGCGGGGTCCGTGGAACAGGGGCTGGCGCGCGAGCGTGTCGAGTGGCGTCCCCTCGTCGGACGACTGACCGAGCGGGCTCCCGGCACGGCCCCGTCCGGCAGTTCCTCCAGCGGTGACATGGTGTGGGCGAAGGTCGGCTGGACCGGACCGGACGGCTCCGCCCACACCGGCCAGGTCCGGGTCGGCCCGGGCAGCGCCGCGGGCACCCCGGTCGAGGTCTGGACGGACCCGCGGGGCCGCCTGGTGACCCGTCCGGTCAGCGCGTCGCAGGCCAGGCTGCGCGCGTCCCTGGTCGGAGCCCTGGCCGGAGTCGGCGTGGCGACCCTGCCCCTCGCGGGAGGGCGCGTGGTGCGCGCCGGACTGGAACGCCGCCGCGTGGACCAGTGGGACGTCGAATGGGCCCGCTTCGCCGTGCTCTGGGGCCGCCCGACGAGCTGACCGAACCGGGCGGAGAGACATCGCCGAGGCTCGGCACGACAGGCCTGGGCGGCGATCCAGGTCAGCGGGCTTGACGGCTCCGAGCGGTCCGGTGCGTCCACCGGCCTGTGCGCAAGCCGGGTCGGGCCCGAACGCCCGCCCGGGCACGGCCGGCCGCTGCGCAGGCAGGCTCGGCCCGGTCGCCGGGTGAGCCCACCGGGCATGCCCGGCTCGTCCGGCCGGGACCCGTCCGGCCTGGGCTGCCCAGCCAGGCGGGTCCGGACGGGTCCGGGTGGCACGACGGTTCGGCCGGCCGGGCCGAGCGGCGGCTGCCTGGAGCGGCGGCGGTACGTGCGGGCGCGGTGGGGCCCGAGTGTGCGCCCGCTCTGCCAGTTACGGTGCGTGGGCGACCGGCGCGAGGTCCGTCAGTTCGCGACAGCGGGCACGCTCCGGGCGGCCCCTTCGGGAAGCGCGCGTTCCAGGATCCCGTCGACGTCGGCGGCGTCGGGGAGGGTGCCGAAGGAGTGGCCCCAGTCGCCGCCCAGCCGGGTGGCGCAGAAGGCGTCGGCGACGGCGGGCGGCGCGTGCCGCACCAGCAGGGAGGCCTGGAGGGTGAGCGCCATCTCCTCCACCAGCCGGCGGGCCCCGGACGGCGTGGCCGTGGTCAGCCGTGACGCCAGCCGGACGACGGCCGCGTCCAGCCGGGCGTCGGCGCCGCGCGCGAGGGCGAGTTCGGCGAACAGCGCGTCCGCGGTCGCCGGCTCGCGCGTCAACGCCCGCAGCACGTCGAGGGCGTTGACGTTGCCCGAGCCCTCCCAGATCGACAGCAGGGGCGCCTCGCGGTAGTGCCGGGGCATCCCCGAGTCCTCGACGTAGCCGTTGCCGCCGAGGCACTCCAGGGCTTCCGCGGTGAAGGCCGGCCCCCGCTTGGTCACCCAGTACTTGCCGATGGCGGTGGCGATCCGCCGGAAGGACCGCTCGTCCCCCCGGCCGTCGTCCCCGCGCACCGCCCGGTCGGCGGCCCCGGCCAGACGCAGCGTGAGCGTGGTGGCGGCCTCCGACTCCAGCGCCAGGTCGGCCAGGACGTTGCGCATCAGCGGCTGGTCGAGCAGGCGGGCCCCGAACGCGCTGCGGTGGCGCACATGGTGTCCGGCCTCCACGAGTGTCTTGCGCATCAGGGCCGCCGACATCATCACGCAGTCCAGCCTCGTGCAGTTGACCATCTCGATGATGGTCTTGACGCCCTGCCCCTCGGGCCCGACCAGCCAGGCGACGGTCCCGTCGAACTCCGGCTCGGAGGACGCGTTGGAGCGGTTGCCGAGCTTGTCCTTGAGCCGCTGCACACGGAACGTGTTGCGCACGCCGTCGGGCAGCACCCGCGGCACGAGGAAGCAGGACAGACCGCCGGGAGCCTGCGCCAGCACCAGGAACACGTCGCACATCGGCGCCGACGTGAACCACTTGTGCCCGCGCAGCGTGTACACCCCGGGCTCCGCCGTGGGCGCGGCCGCGGTCGTGTTCGTCCGGACGTCGGAGCCGCCCTGCTTCTCCGTCATCCCCATGCCGGCGAGCAGCCCGCTCTTGTCCGTCGGCACCCGCAGCCCCGGGTCGTATTCCCGGCCGGTCAGCAGCGGCTCGTAGACGGCGGCGAGTTCCGGCTGACGGCGCAGCGCGGGGACGGCCGCGTACGTCATCGACGTCGGACAGCCGTGCCCGGCCTCGGTGTGCCCCCAGGCGAGACCGCCCGCCGTGCGCGCCACATGGGCGCCGGGCCGCTCGTCGGCCCAGGGCGCGCCCGCCAGGCCCTCGGCGACCGCCACCCGCATCAGCTCGTGCCAGCTCGGGTGGAAGTCGACCTCGTCGAGACGGTGACCGTACCGGTCGTGCGTGCGCAGGACGGGCTCGTGCCGGTTGGCCAGTTCGCTCCACTCCTGGGCCTCGGCGCTCCCTGCCAGCAGACCGATCCTGCGTACGTCCGCCTCCGCCCAGCCGGCGCCCTCCCGCCGCAGCCCCTCCAGCAGCGCGGAGTCCTCGGCGGCGTCGTAGGGGGCCAGCGGCGGCGGCTGGTTGGTGACGTGGTGCGTCCCGCTCGCCGACGCCGAGGAGAGGAACGGCGACGGCGACGGCGATGACGAAGGCGATGACGAGGGGGAGGGGGACGAGGAGTGCGCGAGTGTCGGGGCCATGCCGACCATGTTGCACTCTGTCTGCGGTCGCAGCAATAGTGCAACATCCCTGGCGCACGTACAGTACGTGCTCATGCGGATGAACGTGCCGGCGCGGCCCGGCGAGGTCGACCTGCCCCCGCTGTCCGCCCGGTCGGTGGTGCTGAGCCTGCTGCTGGGCGCGCATCCGCCCGAGCTCCCGGCCAGGGACCTGGTGGCGGGGGTGGAGCGGTTCGGCGTCGGCGGATCGACGGTGCGGGCCGCCCTGAGCCGGATGGTGGCGGCGGGCGATCTCCGCAGAGCCGACGGCGTCTACCGGCTCAGCGACCGGCTGCTGGAGCGCCGGCGACGGCAGGACGACGCAGTGCACCCGCACACGCGCGCTTGGGACGGCGACTGGGAGATGACGGTGATCACCGCGACCGGCCGCGACCCCGCCGACCGCGCCGGACTGCGCACCCGGCTGAACGATCTCAGGCTCGCCGAGCTGCGCGAGGGCGTCTGGCTGCGCCCGGCCAATCTGGGCCGTCCCTGGCCCGTCGACCTGGACGGCGTCGTCCGGCGTTTCACCGCCCGGCCGGACGCGCCCGCGCGTGAGCTGGCCGAGAGCCTGTGGCCGCTCGACGCGTGGGCGCGGACGGCACGCGCCCTCCTGGCCCATGTCGAGGGGGCGCGGCGGCCCGCCGACCGTTTCACGGGCCTCGCGGCGGTGGTCCGGCACCTGCTGGCCGACCCCGTGCTGCCCGCCGTCCTCCTGCCCGACGGCTGGCCCGGCGCCGAGCTGCGCGCCCTCTACGACCAGCACCGCCGCGAACTCTCCGCGGCGGTGCTGGGGACGGCTCCCTGACCCTGGACGGCCGTGCGAAGCGCTGTGTGGGGGATGCTCGGCACGGCCGCCTCCTCACCGTGGGGGGAGCGGGGAGCGCCCGCCGGCGGGCGGGGCGCACCCGCCGGTTCCACGCACCGGAGTAGGGGTGAGCCACGCGCTGCCGGGCGGCGAAGGGCCTACCTGTAGGTGATGTCGGACGACGCGTACTTGCAGTAGGTGCCGTCGGCGCCCGCGCCGTTCTTGGGCGGCTCCGCGCCCGTGCTGTTGCCGATGTACTTCTGGCAGGGAACGATCTTCTTGCTGCTGTCCCCGACGATGGTGATCTTCTTCAGGGTCGCGCTGTCGCCGTAGTTGGTGTTGATGCCGACGAGCCGGCCGCCCTTGTACGTCGCCTCGATGGCGTTGAGGTTGATCGTGCGCTTGTACTGGCCGCTCTTGCAGTTGCCGCAACTGCGCACGAAGGTGCCGAAGTTCTTCACCGCGAAGTTGGAGACGTTGAGCGTGCCGCCGCCGTTGAACTGGAACACCTTGTCGCTGGCTTCCTTCGCCCCGCCGCCGGAGACGGTGTAGACGTTGGACGAGGAGGACCCGAGGAAGGTCGCCGCGTCCTCGCCGACGTCCTCCCACCAGACGTTCTGCAGCGTGCAGCTGCCCAGGCAGTGGATGCCGTCCGCGGCGGGCGCGCCGATGATGACGTTCTTCAGGACGGCGCCGGGCTTGAGCTCCAGGATCGGGTCCTGGTCCTCGTTCTGGCCGCCGCTGCCGAGGTCGCCGCTGCCGTACAGGCGCTGCATCCCGTAGTCCTTGGTGCCGGAGACGGAGATGGTGGCCGTCACCGCCTTGCTGCTGGACGGGGTCGGCCAGGTGGCGGCGCTCGCGGGCGTGAGCGCCCCACTGGTCATGATCATGCCAACCGTGAGGCCGGCCGCGGCCAGTCCACCGGTGAGGGCGCGCCCGCGCGACCGGCCACCGGGCCGGGCCGTGGACCCCCGCGGTGCCGGAGGCGTGTGCGCAGGTGTCGGTGAAGCTGCTGGTGAAGTCATGTCCCGATGCCTTCTTCCGGATGGGGGACGGGGAACGGGGAGACGAACAGGGTTGAAGTGAGGGGTACTTGGAGGGACGGACGGGAGCCGCGAGCGACGGACGGGAAGCGGCTCCGCGGAGTCAGAGCTTTCCCGCGCCCGCGCCGGACGTCACCGAGGCGACGACCGAGGAGGCGGGCTCGGCGGTGTAGCCGTACGGCGGCCTGGTGAACGTCCCGACGCGGGACACCTCGGTCGCGGCTCCGCCGAGGTCGTTGCCGGTCAGGTTGGCGTAACCGTCCACGTCGCTGTCCCGGCTCGTCGTGACGGCGACCAGCGTCGAGCGGAAGACGTTGTTCTCGACGAGCATCTGCGCGCCCATGCGCGAATGGACGGCCGTCTCGGCGCCGACGACGTAGTTGTCGTAGAAGTGACCGGTGCCGAAGCGCAGGCTGGGGATGCGCGAGTAGACGTCGGTGAACCGGTTGTGGTGGTACGTCACCCTCAAGTGGCCGGTGTCCTGGCTCGCGTTGTCGTCGCTGTGGCCGACCAGTGAGCCCTTGTAGTGATCCTTGAAGCTGTTCCACGACACCGTCACGAAGTCCGAGGCGTGGTTGATGTCGAGCAGACCGTCGTAGTAGTCCTTGTCGTGATCGCGGTCGGCCGAGAAGGAGTTGTGGTCGATCCACACCCGGGTCGAGGCCTGGACCTCGATCCCGTCGGCGGGTTTGAGCGGCTTGCTGATGTTCAGGTTGCGGATGACGACGTTCGTCACCTTCTTCAGCCGCAGCCCGCCTCCTGTGAACCCGGAGGACGAACCGACGCCCAGCACCGTGGTGTTGGAGCCGATGTCGACCTGGCCGCTCAGCGTGATCAGGCCGTTGACCTTCACCACCTTCGCCGTGCTGCCGGTCACCGCGGCCTTGAAGGCGGACAGGGTCGACACGGTGACCGCGCCGGCTCCGCCGCCCCCGGTCGTGCCGGCGCCGAAGCCGACCGGCGCGCTCTCGGCGGCGGCGACGGCCGGCGGCGGAACGGTCATGACCGCCGCGGCGGCGAGCGCGGCGGACACCGCGACGAGAACGGACCGTCGCGCAGG
This sequence comes from Streptomyces sp. NPDC048481, assembly GCF_043200075.1. Taxonomy (NCBI): domain Bacteria; kingdom Bacillati; phylum Actinomycetota; class Actinomycetes; order Kitasatosporales; family Streptomycetaceae; genus Streptomyces; species Streptomyces sp. NPDC048481. Next base: position 303,449 of record NZ_JBICXC010000004.1, on the reverse strand, counting down.
TGGACGTGGGGGACCTGTTCGCATGGGGTGCGCCCCTTCGTGAGGAAGGAATGGGGTCGGGATGCTGTTCAGGTATGTGTTTGCTGTACGACCTGCTGAACAGTATGCAGTGATGGTGCGCTCATTTTGTGGGGACCATGGAGCCGGGCGGTCACACTGCTGAACGGAACGTAGGGGGAAAGCGCTTTCCCGTCAACGGCTCGCGCGGAATACTTCCGGCCGCCCGGTACGCCCGGCCGCATCGGCAAGGGCTTGCCGTCCGATGGTGTGGGAGCGCTTCCATGGTGGGCGTGTGCATGCCACCATGCCAAGCGGGCCGTCCCCGTCAGGCCGTCCCCGTGAGGCCGTCCGCGTGCGGACCGTCCCCGGAAACGGGCCCGCAGCCGCCGTCCCCCGCTCACGCACGAGTTCGCCGTCGTCAGAGCAGCCATCGAGAAGGGACCGAACGTGTCGACCACCACCCCCCGCACCACCGCTCCGGCCGGAAGAAGGCCGGCCCCCGCGCTTCTGGCGCTCCTGGCGGCGCTGGTGTCGTTACTCGCGGCCGTCGGCCTCACCGCACCCACCGCCTCCGCGCGGACGCTCGGCCCGGTCCCCGCCGCCACGCTCACCGAGGTCACCGGCTTCGGAACGAACCCCAGCAATCTCCGGATGTACGTGTACGCGCCGGCGAACGTCACCGCGCACCCGGCCGTCCTGGTGGCCGTGCACTACTGCACGGGTTCAGGACCGGCCATGTACAACGGGACCGAGTACGCGCGACTGGCCGACCGGTACGGGTTCGTCGTGGTCTACCCGTCGGTCACCCGCAGCAGCAAGTGCTTCGACGTGTCCTCGCCCCAGGCGCTCAGGCGCGGCGGAGGCAGCGACCCCGTCGGCATCAAGTCGATGGTCGACTGGACCGTCCGCACGTACGCGGGCGACACCGGACGGATCTTCGTGACGGGCATCTCGTCCGGCGCGATGATGACGAACGTCCTGCTCGGCGACTATCCCGACGTGTTCGCGGCGGGCGCCGCGTTCGCGGGCGTCCCCTTCGGCTGCTTCGCCACCGGCGACGGCTCCGAGTGGAACAGCCAGTGTGCCGGCGGCAACGTGATCCACACGCCGCAGGAGTGGGGCGCCCTGGTGCGCAACGCCTACCCCGGTTACACCGGCCCGCGCCCGAGGATGCAGGTGTGGCACGGCACGCAGGACGACACACTGCGCTACCCGAACTTCGGGGAGGAGATCAAGCAGTGGACGAACGTGCAGGGCGTCGGCCAGACCCCGGCCGCCACCGACTCGCCCGTGGCCGGCTGGACCCGCACCCGCTACGGCGCCACCGGTGACCGCGCCCCCGTCGAGGCCGTCAGCCTCCAGGGCGTCGGACACAACGTGTACGGCAACGGCATGGGCGCCCGGGTCCTCACGTTCTTCGGCCTCGACGCCTCCGGTCCCGGGCCCGGCCCCGAGCCGCAGCCCGGCCCCTGCCGCGTCACGGCCGCCACCAGTGCCTGGAGCACGGGCCTGACCGCGTCCGTGACCCTCACCAACACCGGCTCCGCCACGATCAACGGCTGGAAGCTGGGCTTCACCCTGCCCGCCGGGCAGACCATCACCAACGGCTGGGGCGCCGGTTACGCGCCGGCCTCCGGGGCGGTGACGGCGACCGACGCCGCCTACAACGGCACCCTGGCGCCCGGCGCGAGCGTCACCATCGGCTACCAGGCGAACCACACGGGCGACAGCGCGGCACCGGGCGCCTTCACGCTCAACGGCGCCGCGTGCACGAGGGGTTGAGCCCGCGAGGAGGCTGAGTCCGCGAGGAGGCTGAGTCCGCGAGGAGGCTGAGTCCGCGAGGGGTGGCGTCCGGGACGGGTGGCGTCCGGGACGGGGTGAACCGCGGGGAGCGCCGGACCCGCGAGCCGCTGGGTCCGAGGCGGGGCGAGCCCCGTGGAGCGCACGGCCGGTCGCGTCCGACGGCGGTCGGGTCCACGACCGGCCGGGTCGGCGTGAGGGGGGCGATCCGCGGGACACGGGGGGCGGGCCCGGGGCCCGTCGTTCGGATCGGCGTGCAGGGTGCCGGCGGGGCTTGTCGATGCCGGTGAGCGGGGGCTGGTGCGTGCGGCTGCAAGGCGGAGGAGGGCGTCGACGCGATGGGAGGCCCCCTTCGAGCGCAGCCGCGAGCGGGGGAGTCGGCAACCGACGAGAACGCCGCTGGAGGTCCCCCTTCTGGGGGAGCGCGTGCCGGCCCCCGCGGCTGCGCGGTGATCCAAACGACAGACCTCAGGGGCGTGCGAGGGGCGGACGAGCGGCCGACCCCGCCGCGGCCCTCAGCGCCGCCCAGTCCGGCAGCTTCACCACGCCCCGCCCCAGCGAGGCGCCCAGCGCCGCCTCGGCCCGCTCGATCGCCAGCCAGCCCGCCCACCCGACGGGCTCGGCCCCGGCCGCGCGCAGCGGATCGAGCGGATCGCCGGACAGCCGCCGCTGCGCGAGCGCCGGGGCGTCCTCCAGCACCGACGCCGCCGTCTCCTTCGCGCACGGCCGGTTGGTGCCGATGACCCCCGTCGGACCCCGCTTGATCCAGCCCGCCACGTACTCGCCAGGCGCGACCTCACCTCCCCGTACGACCCGGCCCGCCGCGTGGGGCACCGTGCCGCTGACCGCGTCGAACGGCAGCCCCTCCACGGGCGATCCGCGATAGCCCACCGACCGCAGCACCAACTGGGCCTCGACGTCCTCGTAGCGGCCGGTGCCGGTGACGCCGCCCCGCCCGTCCGGCGCCGTCCGCTCGAAGCGCACCGCGCCCACCCGGCCCTCGACGGCGAGCAGCGCGACGGGACGCAGGAAGAACCGGAGCCGGATCCGCCGCCGGGCGCCGGCGGCCGGCGTCGCCGCCCAGCCGCGCAGCACCTCCACGTTGCGCCGCTGCGCCGCCGGCAACCCCGACGGGTCGCCGTACGCCGGGTCCGACGCCAGCTCCGCCTCGTCGACGAGCACCTCGGTGTCGGGCAGTGCGCCCAGCTCGCGCAGTTCCTTGGTGGTGAAGCGCGCCTGGGAGGGGCCGCGCCGCCCCACCATGTGGATCTCGCGCACCCCGCTCGCGGACAGCGCGTCCAGCGCCGCCTGCGGCATGTCGGTGGGGCTCAGCTCGGCCACGCCCCGGGCCAGCATCCGGGTGACGTCCACCGCGACGTTTCCCACCCCCACCACGACGGCCGCGCGGACGTCCCGCACGAATGCGTCCTCGGCGGCGACGGCGTCCGGGTGCGCGCTGTACCAGGACACGAAGTCGGTCGCCGACCGGCTGCCGGGCAGGTCCTCCCCGGGAATGCCGAGACGCCGGTCCGACGCGGCGCCCACGCAGTACACGACGGCGTGGTACAGCTCGCGCAGCCGCGCCACGGGCACCCCGTCCGCGCCGACCCGGATCCCGCCGAGGAAGCGCACCCGCTCGTGTTCGAGGACCGCGCGCAGGCTGTGCTGGAGGGACTTGATCTTCTCGTGGTCCGGGGCGACGCCGTACCGCACGAGCCCGTAGGGGCAGGGCAGCCGGTCCAGGACGTCGACGAGCACCTCGGGGTCCCGCTGGACGAGGCTCTGGGCGGTGTAGACCCCACTCGGCCCCGAACCGACGACGGCGACACGCAGCACGGCGGAACTCCTTGCCCCAGGGGTACGGAGAAGAGCGCTGGCGTCTCCAGCATCGCACCGCCGCCGCTCCGCTGACAGGGTGTCGTGCCCGGCCGCCGCGCGTGTGTCCGTTCGTATGCCAAGTGATCGTGCGGTTACGTTGCGTGGGTGCTGGAGGCGTCCTTTCTCGATCTTTCCGACCGTTGCGCCGAGGACGGCACGGTGTCCGTGTGGCCGGCGTGGGAGGTCCAGGAGGAGGGCGGCGCCACGTCCTGGTTCCAGGTGCGGCCGGCGTTCACCGACGGCGCGCGCGTCGAACCGCCGGCCGTGGTACGCGACGGCCGCGTCTCCATCGAGGACGTCCGCGCCCGCCCAGCCCTGTCCCTCGTCGACCTGACGCTCCTCGCGGACTGGATCGAGGGGCCGCTGTTCGAGGGCTGCGCCGTGAGCGGCGGCACGGCGGACACGCCGGGCCTGCCCGATGCCCCGGACGCTTCCTGTGCCTCCCATGCCTCCCATGCCTCCCATGCCTCCGGCGTGCCGGAGGCGCCGGACGCGCCGGACGCGCCACCTGAGCCGGACGTGCCGGACGTGCCGGGCGGGCCGTCGTCGCGGTCGTGGGAGGAGGCGGGTGAGGTCTACGACGGACGGCGGGCCCGGCCGGGCCCGCCGTGCGGGATCGAGGGGCGCCGCCTGCCGGCGCTGGAGTACCGCGCGGCCCAGGAGGAGGGCGTCGACCCGGTCCTCGCGGTCATGTGCGCGACGGGACACAGCAGGCGCAGAACGGCTGGTCGCGCAGGCGCGGGACGCCGGATACTGACGCCCCGCCACGCCCGCCGCCGAACCGGCCGGGCGTCAGCGCATGCCGCGCATCCGGGTGATCTCGCTCGTCTGCTGCGCGATGACGTCGTCCGCCATCTCCTCGATCTGCACGTTGTTGCCCTGGGCCTTGACCTCGGCGGCCATGGTGAGCGCTCCCTCGTGGTGGGTGATCATCAGGGAGAGGAAGAGGGCGTCGAACGCCTTGCCGTGCGCCGCACGTAACGCGGCCAGTTGGGCCTCGGTCGCCATCCCGGGCATGGCGGTGTGGTCGTGCCCGCCGCTCGCCGGTTTCCTGCCGTGCGCCGTGAGCCAGCCCTTCATGGCCCCGATCTCCGGGCCCTGGGCGGCGGCGATGCGCAGGGCGAGCCGCTTGACGTCCCCCGAGCCAGCATGGTCCGGCACGAGTTCGGTCATCTTCAGCGCCTGGGCGTGGTGCTGGATCATCCTCTGCGCGTACGACACGTCGGCGGTGTTGGGGGTGTCGTCGTCGGCGCGCTGCTCGGCCGCCTCCTGGGCGGAGAGGGTCCGGTTCGCGTCACCGGGCCCGCCGGGCGCGATCACCGAGGGGCCTTCGCCCGCAGGTGACGGGTCGTCCGGTCCGGAGTCGCAGCCCGCGAGGGCGAGTGCCAGCAGCAGGGCGACCGAGGCGAGGGGCATGCGACGGACCGGCACAACGACCTCCTGGGAGCGGTGAGTTGGGTACGGAATCGCTTCCTGTCTGGATCTATGCACCACGGGTGGCGTCAGTGAACGGAAAGATTCATGACGAGTGCGTTGCCATCCTTTGATATGTGCATGATGAAGACGATACTTGCGAGCACCGTGAACCGTTCCCCGTGAACGGTGACAAGGGAGGATGCAGTGACCCTGTTGAACGATCCTCGAACACGACGCAGACGGCTGTCCGTCGCCGCCGCGTGCGCCGGTCTCCTCGCCGCACTCCTGACGGCGGTCCCGGCGGCCGCGACCCCCGACCCGGGAGAGGGCCCCGCCGCGCAGCGGAAGATTTCGCAAGGCGCCAGGGCCGGTGTGGCCGCGGCGATCGCGGACGGCGCGATACCCGGGCAGGACGAGATCGTCCACTCCGCCAACATCCGGCACCTGGCGAACATCCCCAAGGACGCCTTACCGGGCACCAATTCGGACCTGGCGTTCCAGGGCAAGTACGCCTTCGCGGGCAACTACGACGGTTTCCGCGTCTTCGACATCAGCAACCCGAAGTCGCCGAAGACGGTGGCCCAGGTGCTCTGCCCCGGCTCGCAGAACGACGTCTCCGTCTCGGGTGACCTGCTCTTCCTGTCGACCGACTCCTCGCGCAGCGACAGCAGTTGCAACAGCACCACGCAACCGGTGACCGAGAAGTCCTCCTGGGAGGGCATGAAGGTCTTCGACATCAGCGACAAGGCGAACCCGAAGTACGTCGCCGCCGTCGAGACCGCCTGCGGCTCGCACACCCACACCCTGGTGCCCGAGCGCAAGAACGTCTACATCTACGTCTCCTCGTACTCGCCCAGCGCGGCCTACCCCGACTGCCAGCCCCCGCACGACGGCATCTCGGTCATCAAGGTGCCCCGCAAGGCGCCCGAGAAGGCCGCCGTCGTCAACTTCCCCGTGCTGTTCCCGGGCGAGGGCCCGGACGGCGGCGGCAACCCCGGCGGTCCGGTCAATCCGGGAGTCTCCAAGACCACCGGCTGCCACGACATCACCGTGCTGCCGGCCAAGGACCTGGCGGCCGGCGCCTGCATGGGCGACGGCATCCTCTTCTCCATCAAGGACCCGGAGCACCCGAAGGTCATCGACCAGGTGCAGGACAACGTCAACTTCGCGTTCTGGCACTCCGCGACCTTCAACCAGAGGGCCGACAAGGTCGTGTTCACCGACGAGCTGGGCGGCGGCGGTGCGGCCACCTGCAACGAGGCGACCGGCCCGAACCGCGGCGCCGACGGCATCTACGACATCGTCGGCAAGGGCGACAAGCGCAAGCTCGTCTTCCGCGGCTACTACAAGATCCCGCGCCACCAGGCGGACACCGAGAACTGCGTCGCCCACAACGGCTCGCTGATCCCGGTCAAGGGCAAGGACCTCATGGTGCAGGCCTGGTACCAGGGCGGCGTCTCCGTCTGGGACTTCACCGACTCGACGAAGCCGAAGGAGATCGCCTACTTCGAGCGCGGCCCGCTGAGCACCACTACCCTCCAGACCGGCGGCGCGTGGTCGGCGTACTACTACAACGGCTACATCTACTCCAACGACATCGCCAAGGGCTTCGACGTCCTCAAGCTCGACGACAAGCGCACGGACCCGGCGAAGCGGGTGCGGCTGGGCGAGCTCAACGTCCAGACCCAGCCGGACTACTTCGACTGATCCCCGGCCGGCAGGTCCGTCGCGAAGAACCGTGACAGATCGGCGCCGGCCCTCCCGCCGGGCGCCTCGGCGTCCGGCGGGGCGCCCTGCTCCCAGTCGAGGCGGTAGCGCGCGAACAGGTCGGCGCGCAGTCTCACGAGCGGCAGCGGCACGTTCGGCAGCACCATCGCGTAGACGGCGCCCATCAGCTGGGAACGCAGCATCGGGTAGTCGTGGGCGGCGTCCTGCGAGCCGTGCCGGGCGGCGGTGTCCCGCAGGAGTTCGGCCAGTCGCTGCTGCTCCGGGCACTGAAGGAAGCCCTCGGCCTGGAGCAGCCCCGCCATGTGCTGACGCATCAGCACCGTGCGGTCCCGGGCCAGCCCCATGATCGCGTCGATGGCCCGGGCCATCCGCTCCCGGCCGTCCTCGGTGTGCGGCTCGCGCTCGAGCGCCTCTTCCAGGGTGCGGTGCATCAGGCGGTGCACCGCCGACTGCACCAGTTGACGCTTACCGGGGAAGTAGTACGACACCAGGCCGCGCGCCGTGCCCGCCCGGTCGGCGATGTCGCCGAGGGTCGTGGCCTCGTACCCGCGCTCTCCCACCAGTTCCACCGTGGCGTGCAGCAGCCGTTCCCGGGAACGCCGCCGCAATTCCTCATTGACCGAAGCGCTGCGCGGGGACATCCTGTAACTCCTGCGTTGACTGGCTGCCAGCCAACTATACTCAGGAACCCGGCCGGCTCCGCCAGGAGTTCGCCGGGCTGCCGCCTGCTCTGGGCGACGCGGGGGATCGTCCAGAGTGGGCGTGCTCCTTCCCCGATGGTGTCCTGAGGCTACCGTCGCGCCGGTTCACCAGCCGCGGTTCCCGCCGCTCCGAACGCCGTTGTTCCCGGCGGCCCGCAACCGCTTCTCCCGTCAAGGGCCTACGCCGTGTCCCCGCCGGCCGTTCGGTCCACGGGTTCCAGCAGTTCAAGCACCGGCCGCAGTCCGTCCGGGCGTTTTGCCGCCGGCAGGTGGTCCACGAAGTGCACCGCACAGCCCAGAGCGGCCGCGCCGCCGTCGGCCCACCGGTCGTCGCCCACCATCAGCGTCCTGCGGGGATCGGCGCCCAGCGCCTCGCACGCGATCGTGAACAGCCGCGCGTCCGGCTTCTGTACGCCGTGCTCGTACGACAGCGTGTACGCGTCGACGTACGCGTCGAGGCCGTGCGCACGGAACACGGGCCGCAGATCCCAGCCGATGTTGCTGACCACGCCCACCCGCGCACCGCGCTCGCGCAACCCGCCGAGCACGGCCCGGGCATCGGGGTACGGCGACCAGGCGGCCGGCGTCATGTGCCGGTCGTACAGCGCGTCGTACAACTCCGGGGCAGGCAAGGGCACCTGACGACACAGGGCGGTGTACGCGGTCCGGTGCAGCTCCGCGCTCTCGTCCCGCACCCGCCACAGCTCCGCCAGCTCGCCGGGCACCCGGACCGGGGCCGCCCCGCCCGGCAGCCCGCCCGCCGCCTCCAGGGCCCGCGCCGTCCAGGCCAGCTCCCGCTCCGGCATCGTGAGGCCCGACGCGCGCAGCACCGAGCGCAGCCAGGACTCGGCGGACTCGATGCGGAACAGGGTCCCGGAGAAGTCGAACAGCACGCTCGTCATACGCCCGATCCTACGAACCCCGGCGACCCCGCCACCCGGCATCGCCTCGCCGTTCCGCTCGGTGCGCCCGGTACGCCGGTTCCGTCGGGCACGGACGGAAGCGCAGGTGAGCCGCGATCGCCAGTGCGACCAGCGCGGCCCCGAGCAGCCAGCCCGCCAGGACGTCCGAGGGCCAGTGCACCCCCAGCCAGATCCTGGTCAGTCCCACGCCCACCACGGAGATCACCGCCACCGTCACCGCCGTGCGCCACAGGACCGTGCCGGCGCCGTGCCGGCGCAGCAGCCACAGCAGCAGACCGCACACCACCGTGGCGGTCAGGGCATGACCGGAGGGGTAGGCGGCGTAGTGCGCCGAGTCGACGGGATCGGGCCAGACCGGACGGGCGCGGCCGACGGCGGCCTTGAGCGCCTGCTGGATCACCGTCCCCAGCGCGGCCGTGACCACCAGCCACCCGGCGGTCCACCGGTCCGCGTGCCGCCACAGCAGCCACACGGCCACCGCCGCGCCCAGCAGACGCATGGTCACGGGATCCCAGACCCAGTCGGTCAGGATGCGGCAGACCCGGGTGGCCTCGGGATCGGCGACGGCCCAGCGGTGAGTGGTGCGGGCGGCGTCCCGGTCGACGGTCGTCAGCGGCCCCCACTCGCCGACGACGAGGGCGAGGAGGACGACGGAGCACAGGCCGAGGACGAGCGCGACCCGGGCGGCCGTGCGCGGAGCGACGGAACGGCGCGGTGAGTCGACGGACGCGTGGTGCATACGACGATCCTCGCCGACCGGGCCCGCCGAGGGCGAACCCGAATCCCGCGTCCCGACCGCGATCCGGCGCAGACCGAGGGCGACTGACAGGGGGCGCCCCGTCCGGCCCCCACAGTTCCTATGACCTCCGTGGCCTCCCGTAGCCTCAGTGGCCTTCATGCCGCGGTGAGCAGGTCGGGCTCGGTGAGCAACCGGTGTACATGCAGCGGGACATGTGCCCGAGAGGTGGGAGAGGGGCAGAACATTCCGCCCTCTCACCCGCAACAGCGGTGCGTGCGGGCGGAGTTCGGCTCTGCGGGTCCTGCTGGTCGGCCCGGGGCGACGAGCCGGGGCGGGGATCACATGGTCAGCAGCATGGCCAGCATGCCGATGCCCATCGACAGGCGGCACGCCCGCGCCACCTCGGGTCGGTCGCCCCATGCGACGGCGGCCCCGGCCACGCCGGCGGCCGGCAGCAGTCTGACCCCCGCGAGGAGGACGTATCCGGTGAAGTAGGCCAGCAGCGCGCCCGTGAGGAGCGGGACCCCCGAGCCGCCGTGTCCGTGGCCGTGTCCGTGAGCCGGGGCGCCGGCCATCACCGCCGCCATGTAGACCATGGCCCCCGTGCCCACCAGATGGTGCAGGTGGTGGGCGCCGGCCCGGGCCGACCACAGCGCCCGCAGTGCCGCCGCGCCGAAGACCGCGGCGTAGGCGGGCCACGCCCACGGCGGTGGGGTGAACACGGCCGGCGGCACCGCCATCGCCGCCATGCCGAACCCCATGAGCGCCTCGCCGCCCGCCGCGCGTCTCTGTTCCTCGACCCCGCTGCGCATCCGCAGCAGGCAGTACGCCCCGGTCGCCGCGCACAACGCGACGAGCAGCCAGCCGGGCGAAGCCGGTCCGTGCACGCGCACCTCCCCGCTCGACGTTCTTGGCCCGACGTTCCCCGCTCGACGTGCACGGCCCGGCCCGGCGATTCCCGCCGGCGGTCACCTGCCGCCCGTCGGCCGCTCGGTGGCGCTCCGGCTTCCGTCGGGCGTCCGCCGTCGAGGAATGCGATGCCCATGCCGTGGCGCGGGCACGCGGGCGCATGGGAGTGCACGGGAGCACGGGAGGGGCGCCGAAATATTTCACAGGTAAAACACATGTTAAATTGATGGGTATGAGCAGTGCGACCCCTCAGCGACCCGGGCCCGGGCGGCGGCCCCTCCCCGAGTCCCGCAAGCGCCCCGGCCGCCGTCTTCCCCTCGCCGGAGTCCTGAGGCTCGGCCGCCCCTCGGACATCTGGTTCAAGCCCGCCCTGAGCGTGATCGCCGCCGTCGCCCCGCCGAACCTGCTCCTGCTGGCGCTCGGACGGCTGGACCTGGCCGTGTACACGATGGCCGGCTCCCTGTGCGCCCTCTACGCCCACAACCGCCCCTACGCGGCCCGGGCCCGCGTGCTGGCGCTGGTGGTGCTCGGTATGACGAGCGGCCTGGCCGTCGCCCTGCTCGCCGCCTCGCTGACCTCTTCGTCCGTGATCCTGGTCACCGTCGGCGCGCTCCTCGCGGCCGCGCAGAAGGCCGTCTGCGACGCGACCCGACTCGGGCCGCCCGGCAACGTGGTCCTCACCTTCATCAGTTCCGCGTCGCTGTTCGTGCCGCAGACCCTCGGGCAGGTCCCCGGCCATCTCGGTCTCGCTCTCGCCGCGGGCGGCTGGGCCTGGCTGGTCGGCATGGCGCCCGCACCGGTCCGTCCGCACGGCCCCGAGCGGCGCGCCACCGCGCACGCCCTGAACGCGGCCGCCGCCCGGGTCGAGGCGCACACGGCGGGCGAGGGCGAGGACCGGGCCCGCGCCGCGGCGGCCGCCGCCGTGCACGCCGCCTGGCAGACGCTCCTGTCGGCGCGCGCCGGGGAGAACCGTCGCGCGCTGGAACGGCTCGTCGTGCGGGCCGAGATCGCCCTCGCCGCGCCCGCCGACACGGACCCGGCCGGGCTGCGCGACTGGGCCCGCGAGCTGCGCGGCACCGCACCCGCCCCTCACCCCGCCGACCTGGCCGACGACGACGAACTCCTCGGCGTCGACGTCGAACTCGCCGTCGGGCGGACGCCGTTGAAGCGTCGTCTCGGCTCCTTGGCGCCCCTGGCGGCACGCACCGCCCTGGGCTGCGCCCTCGCCGGGTACGCCTCCCTCGCCCTCGGCGTCGGCCGTCCCTACTGGGCCCTGGTCACCGCGGCCTCCCTCTACCAGGCCAACGTCACCCTCACCTGGAGCCGCGCGGTGCAGCGCGTCGTCGGCAACGTCGTCGGCGTCCTCGCCTTCGCCGCGCTGGTCCCGCTCGCCCACCTCGCCCAGGCCGCGCTCGTCCTGGTCTGCCTCGCCCTCAACTTCGGGGCCGAGGCGCTGATCAGCCGCAACTACTGGCTGGGTACCGTCTGCGTGACCCCGATGGCTCTGCTCATCACCGAGTTCGCGCAGCTCCAGGACCCGGGCCGGCTCATGGCAGAGCGGCTCGTGGACACGCTCGTCGGCGCGGTGGTCGGTTTCACCGCGGCGGTCGCCGTCACCAACCGGCGGGCCGGCGACCGGCTGGAAGGGGCCCTGACGGCGGTCGAACAGGCCCGGGAGCACGCCGCCCGCCTGGTGGCCGAGCCGCGTCCCGCCGCCAGGGCCCTGGACGCGGCCCGCCGCGCCCTCGCCGCAGCCCTGGTCGACCTCCGCGCCACCGCCGACGCGGCGGCCGGCGAATGGTGGCAGCGCGCCCTGCCCCAGGAGCGGGTCGTGACGGCCGAGCAGTCGGGACACCGTACGCTCGCGACGACGGTACGGCGCCAGGGGCTGCTCCTGGACCGGGACGCGAACGGGAGAGCGGAGGACGTGCGGCGATGACGGCGACGCAGGGACGGGCGGCGGCCGGGAGCGGGGCGCCGGAGGGCGCCGCGGACGGGAACACCCCGGGGAGACGCCCCGAGACGGACGCCCCGGTCGCCGCTCCCGGCGCCACGGACACCGAAACGCCCGACCCCGCAGACGCCCCCTCGGTCACCGGCGTCGCCTCGGCGGGCGGTGACCCGGCCGCCGGTGGCGGCGCGGTGCGCAACGACACGGTCGCCGCCGTCGTACGGCAGTGGCGGACCGTCCGGCCCGACCTGGACACCGGCCCCATGGAGATCATCGGCCGGGTCAACCGGTGCGCCGCCCTGCTTCAGCAGGCCGAGGACGCGCCGTTGCGGGCGGTCGGGCTGAGCCGGCCCGAGTTCGACCTGCTCGGCGCGCTGCGCCGGACCGGCCACGAGCTGACCCCCGGGGAGCTGGCCCGCGAGACCTTCTCCTCCGGGGCGGCGGTCACCAAACGCGTCAAGCAGCTCACCGAGCGCGGTCTCGTGGAACGGCGCGGCGACACCCGGGACCGCCGGGTCGCCCACCTCCGCCTCACGGACGCCGGCCGGGACCTCGTCGACGGCATCATGCCCGAGCAGCTCGCCTACGAGAGCGCGGTCCTGTCGGCCCTGGACGGCGGCAGCCAGGGCGAGCTGGCCGACCTGCTGGGGGAGTTGCTCAGCCGGCTGGAGGGCCATCTGCGCACGCTGCGCGTCTGAGCGGCAGGCTCGGCCACGGGTTCCGCAGGGTCCGCGAAGTCCGCAGCGTCCGCGAAGTCCGCAGTGTCCGCGGGGGCGCCGCGCCGCTGCGGTGGTCGCGGACCGTCGCCTGCCGGGCGGTCGGGGCGTTCTCGGCCTTCACCCCTCGTCGCCCGCGCGGTACAAGCCGAAGGCCGCGCCCGGCGGGTCCCGCAGCACGGCGATGCGCGGACCGTCCGGCACGGAGGCCGGTTCCATGAGGACGCTGCCGCCCGCCTCGACGGCCGTCCGCGTGGCGGCGTCGACGTCGGCCACCGCGAAGTACGGCAGCCAATGCGGCGGCACCTCCGGCGCGAACTTCTCGTCCATCGTGATCATGCCGCCGAAGTCGGCGCCGCCGACGCCCCACTGCACGTAGTTCTCCGAGGAGCCGACGGTCCAGCCGAACACCGTGGTGTAGAAGGTCTCCGCCCGCTCCGGATCGCGGGTCAGCAGCTCGACCCAGCCGAGCGAGCCGGGCGCGTTGAACACGCCGGCGCCGGGGAAGGTCCGCGCCTGCCACAGCTGGAACGCGGCGCCGGCCGGATCCAGGGCGACGACGAAGCGGCCCGCGTCGAAGACGTCCATCGGACCGACCATCACCTTGCCGCCGGCCTCCGTGAGCAGTCGCGCGCTGACGTCCGCGTCGGTCACCGCGAACGACACGCTCCAGGCGCACGGCTGCGCCTGCTGGTGGAGGGGGGTGAGCGCGGCCACGGCCCGCTCGCCGAGGTGCGCGACCGTGTACCCGCCCGCCTCCTCCCGCGGATCCGTCTGCGCGCGCCAGCCGAACAACTCCGCGTAGAACCGCTGCGCCGTCTCCAGGTCACCGGTCCCCAGCTCGGCCCAGCAGGGCCCGCCGGGCACGGGCGCGTCGAGCTTCATGACGTTCCTTCCGACGAAGGGGACCCCCTCCAGCACGCTAAGCCTCACCCCGGACGACGGCATCCGCTGACCGTCTCGGCACGAAGGCCCTGGTCGGAGCGCCCGAGGGGCGGACGTGGCGGCGCGCGGGCCTGCGGACGAGGGCGAGGCGGGCGGGCCCGGGGCGGCCCCGGCGCGCCCTCGGGCGAGCCCTTGTCGTCCCGTCGTCCCTCGGCCGGTGGCTCAGATGCCCGGGCGGTACCGCATCGGATGGTCCGCGGGCACCTCCACCAGGACGATCGGGGTGCCGTCCGGATCCGCGATCCACATCTCGACCAGGCCCCACGGCTCCCGCACCGGGGGACGGACGATCTCGACGCCCTCGGCCCGCAGCTCCTCGTGCGCGGCCGCCGCGTCCGCCACCTGAAGCCACAGCCGTACCGCGGGGTCGGGCGGCATCGGCGCCGTCGCGCGGCCGGAGAGCTCCAGGAAACCGCCGCCGAGGAAGTAGACGATCCCGCGCTCCGGCCCCGTCCCGAACTCGCGGAAGACGGCCAGGCCGAGCTGTTCCCCGTAGAAGGCGCGGGAGCGGTCGGGGTCGGCGGGACGGAGCAGGGTTCTGCTGCTGAGCACGTGCACCATGCATCCGGAGCCTACCGGCGCGGAGTTAGGCTCACCCGTGCCCAGACATGTCAGAGACCGGAGATAGCCCGCATGGACACCGCCGCCACCGACCTGACCTTCCGCGACGCCACCCCCGCCGACGTCGACGCCGTCGTCCGGCTCATAGAATCCGCCTACCGCGGGGACTCCAGCCGGGCCGGTTGGACCACGGAGGCGGACATCCTCCAGGGGCAGCGCACCGACCCCGACGGCGTGCTCGCGGTCGTCGAGGCCGCCGACTGCAGGCTGCTCACGGCCGAGCAGGACGGCCGGATCGTCGCCTGCTGCCAGCTCGAGCACCGCGGCGACCACGCCTACTTCGGCATGTTCGCGGTCAGCCCGACCGCGCAGGGCGGCGGACTCGGCAAGGCCGTGATGGCGCGGGCCGAGCGCGAGGCGCGCGAGGAGTGGGACGTCACCGAGATGCACATGACCGTGATCTCCGTCCGCGAGGACCTCATCGCCTGGTACGAGCGCCGCGGCTACCGCCGTACGGGACGCATGACCCCCTTCCCGTACGGCGACGAGCGCTTCGGCATCCCGCAGCGCGACGACCTCGAGTTCGAGCTGCTGGTCAAGGAACTCGTCTGAACGCCCCGGCCCGCTAGGCGGTGAAGCGGCCGGTGCGCCGGATCTCCGGGTGGTCGGTGGTGACGCCGTCGAGTCCGAAGGCGCGGGCGATCCGCAGCTGTTCCTGGGTGTTCACCACCCAGCCGATGATCCGCAGGTCGCGCTTGCGGGCCTCCTCGACGATCTCCAGCGTCAGGCGCCTGAGGTTGAGGCAGAGCGTGGCGGCGCCCGCCGTCACGGCCCGGTCCACGACGGCGAGGTCGTAGCGGCTGCCGATCAGCGCGGTGCGCACCCCCGGGACCAGCCGCCGCATCTCGGCGACCGCCTCGTCGTGGAAGGAGGACACCTCCACCCGCCCGGTCAGGTCCCGGTCCCGGATCACCTCGGCCAGCGCCCGCGCCGCCCGGACGTCCTTGATCTCGGCCTGGAGCGGTGTGCGCACGGCGTCCAGGACCTCCTCGAAGACCGGCACGCGCTCCCCGCGTCCCGCGTCGAGGGTCCGCAGCTCGGCGAGGGTCTGGTCGCCGACGGCCCCGGCGCCGTCGGTCGTGCGGTCCACGTCGAGGTCGTGCATGACCACCAGCGCGCCGTCCTTGCTCAGATGCAGGTCGAGTTCGATGACGTCCAGGCCGGCCTGCTCGGCGGCGACGAAGGAGCGCAGGGTGTTCTCGGGCTCGACGCCCATCACTCCGCGGTGGCCGATGGTGAGGAAGTTCAAGGCGGGACTCGTTTCCGTCGACGGCTGGGCCGGGGGAGCGCTCGGGCCGCCGGCCGCGCGGGCCGGCACGGGAGGCGCGTGCGTCCTCGGAGTTCCTACCCGTCCTGCCCTCGCGGAAGCGTCGTCGCTTCCGTGCCCGACAGGAAAAAGTGCGGTGAAGATGCTGGCTCGCAGGATATTTTCCCGAAGGTCCACTTGCTGGAGGAAACCTCATATGCATACGGTGTGCTGACGCGAGGTTCTCCAGTGGAGGATGGGACATGACGGAAATTCTTGTGCAGGCAGCTACGGAGGATCGGGTTCCTCCGGCGACCAGGGTGGTGGAGCACCCGGCGTGGCGCGTGCTCAAGGATGCCGTGGAGGAGATCCGGCCCTGGCAGGCCAAGGACGGATCGATCGACTTCACGGCCGAGGACGCACCGCGGCGCGCGGACGCCGAGCAGGCGGTCCAGCGGGTGATCGAGGCCGTCGAGGAGCTCTCCCCGCTGCTTCCGCACGACGCCGACTACCACGGTGCCCTGGCGAAGGACCTGCGGGTCTGGGCCGACGGCGGCTTCGAGGTGCCGGACTTCCTCGACTCCCTGCTGGCCTTCCAGCCCGCCGCGAACCGTCGCGACGGCCTGCAGCACCTGGTCGTCTTCCCGATGTACACGCAGAACGGCAACCCGGACCGCAACCTGGAAGCCGTCGTGCTGCGCATGGTCTGGCCGGACTGGCTGGCCGAGCTGGAGCGCACCCGCTACGACAACCCGCTGTTCTGCGGCATCACGTTCGAGGACTTCACGGCCGGTTACGACACCAACTCGGCCGTCCTCTTCCCGGAGACCATCGCCGTCCGTGAAGCGCCGGAACGTTTCTCCTGGGGTGGCATCTTCTGCGACCGCGAGGCCGCCCGCTTCCGCCGGGTCACCGACGCCGCGGTGGACGTGCTGGGTCTGGAGCTGCCCGAGGACATCGCCGCCATGGTCCACGACCAGAAGCGCTGCGAGGAGGCCTTCGTGCTGTGGGACATGGTCCACGACCGCACCCACAGCCACGGCGACCTGCCCTTCGACCCGTTCATGATCAAGCAGCGCCAGCCGTTCTGGATGTACGGCCTGGAGGAGCTGCGCTGCGACCTCACCGCCTTCAAGGAGGCCGTGAAGCTCCAGGACGACGGCGTCCCGCAGGCCCGTGACGTGCAGTACGCGGTCCTGTTCGACCGCATGTTCCGCTTCCCGGTCACCGGTGAGCGGGTGCGCAACTACGACGGCCTCGGCGGCCAGCTGCTCTTCGCCTACCTGCACAAGCACGACGTCATCCGCTGGACGGACAACAAGCTGCACATCGACTGGCAGCGCGCCCCGCAGGTCACCAACCAGCTGTGCGCCGACATCGAGCAGCTGTACCGCGACGGCATCGACCGCCCCAAGCTGGTCCACTGGTTCGCCGGCTACGAGCTGGTCTCCACCTACCTCGCGCCGCACCCGGGCTCCAAGTGGGCCAAGGGCCCCGACGCCCTGGACCTGACCCAGCCGCCCCGCAAACTCGTCGACGACGTGCTTGCGGACGAGTTTCCGCTGAGCATGTTCTATGAGGCACTGTCCAAGAAGCTGAAGAGCGTGATCGCCTCCACCCGGGGCATCACGGCGGACAGCGCCGAGCGGATCGCCGCGTGAGCGACCTGCGTACCGAGAACACTGCTCAGGAGGCGAAGAACATGGGGAACGGGGCTCTCAGCGGTGCGGTGATCGCGGTGGCCGGCGCGGGCGGACCCGCGGGCCGGGCGGCACTGCTCAGGCTCGCCGAGGCCGGCGCCACCGTCGTCGGCGCGGACAACGACCCGGAGCGGCTGGCGGAGGCCGTGGACGCGGCCCGCTACGGCGCCGGCGGCGCCACCGTCACCGGCGAGCCCGTCGACCTGCTCGACCTGGACTCGACCCGCGACTGGGCGCTGCGCGTCGAGAAGGAGTTCGGCCGGGTCGACGGCGTGGTCCACCTCGTCGGCGGCTGGCGCGGCAGCGAGACGTTCATCAAGACCAGCCTGGACGACTGGGACTTCCTGGAGCTCCTGCTCATCAAGACCGTGCAGCACACCTCGCTCGCCTTCTTCGAGGGCCTCCAGCGCAGCGACCGCGGCCGGTACGTGCTGATCAGCGCCTCCGGCGCCACGAAGCCCACCGCGGGCAACGCCGCGTACGCCGCCGCCAAGGCCGCCGCCGAGGCGTGGACGCTGGCGCTCGCCGACGCCTTCCGCAAGGCCGGGGGCGCCGACGGCCCGACGTCCGCGGCTGCGATCCTGGTCGTGAAGGCGCTGGTGCACGAGGCGATGCGCGCCGACCGCCCCAACGCGAAGTTCGCGGGCTTCACGGACGTCAAGGACCTGGCCGAGGCCATCGCCGGGGTCTGGGAGAAGCCCGCCACCAAAGTGAACGGACAGCGTCTGTGGCTCACCGAGAAGCCGTGAACCCTCCCAAGACCGACGCCCGACGCCATCACGACCCCGAGGTCCGCGGCTTCGCCAGCGACAACTACGCCGGCGTGCACCCGGAGGTGCTGGCCGCCCTGGCCGTGGCCAACGGGGGCCATCAGGTGGCGTACGGGGAGGACGACTACACCGAGAACCTCCAGGGGATCGTCCGCAGTCACTTCGGGCCGACCGCGGAGGCCTTCCCGGTCTTCAACGGCACCGGCGCGAACGTCGTCGCGCTCCAGGCGCTCACCGACCGCTGGGGTGCGGTGATCTGCGCCGAGAGCGCCCACATCAACGTGGACGAGGGCGGCGCGCCCGAGCGCATGGGCGGGCTCAAGCTGCTCACCGTGCCCACGCCCGACGGCAAGCTCACCCCCGAGCTGATCGACCGGCAGGCCTGGGGGTGGGACGACGAGCACCGTGCGATGCCGCAGGCCGTCTCGATCACCCAGAGCACGGAGCTGGGCACGCTCTACACGCCCGAGGAGATCCGCGCGATCTGCGACCACGCCCACGCGCGGGGCATGAAGGTCCACCTGGACGGCTCGCGGATAGCCAACGCGGCGGCCTCGCTGGACGTGCCGATGCGGACGTTCACCAACGCGGTCGGCGTCGACGTCCTCTCGCTCGGGGGGACGAAGAACGGCGCGCTGTTCGGCGAGGCGGTCGTCGTGATCAACCAGGACGCCGTCAGCCACATGAAGCATCTGCGCAAGCTGTCCATGCAACTCGCCTCCAAGATGCGCTTCGTGTCGGTGCAGCTGGAGGCGCTGCTCGCCAGGGACCTGTGGCTGCGCAACGCCCGGCACGCCAACGAGATGGCCCAGCGGCTGGCGGAGGGCGTGCGTGCCGTGCACGGCGTGGAGGTCCTGTACCCGGTGCAGGCCAACGGCGTCTTCGCACGGCTGCCGCACGAGGTGAGCGTGCGCCTGCAGAAGCGGTTCCGGTTCTACTTCTGGGACGAGTCGGCGGGCGTCGTGCGCTGGATGTGCGCGTTCGACACGACCGAGGACGACGTGGACACGTTCGTGGCCGCGGTCAAGGAGGAGATGGCGCGGTAACGGCGTCGGCGGCGTGCGCAGCGCGCTCTGCATAGGTATGCGGTCACCTGAAAAGTCATTGACTCCCGGGTGATCGCTTTCCTATGCTCTCGCGCCATGGAGCTGACCCAGGACAACCCCGACCTGTCCGCCTATCTGTGCGCCGACGAGGCGATCGACCATCGGCATCCGCTGGTGCGGGAGACGGCCGCGCGGCTCGCGAGGGACGCCGAGGACTCGTATGCCTATGCGGCGCTGGCGTTCGCATTCGTGCGCGACGCCATCACCCACTCGCAGGACGCCGGCGACCCGCGGGTCACCTGGCGCGCCTCGGACGTGCTCGCGCAGGGGACGGGCATCTGCCACGCCAAGGCCCACGCGCTGGCCGCGCTGCTGAGGGCCGAGGACATCCCCACCGCGCTCTGCTACCAGCGGCTCGCCCACGACGACGGCGAAGGCCATGCCGTCCACGGACTCGTCGCGGTCCGGTTCGGCGGCGCCTGGCACCGCCAGGACCCGCGCGGTAACAAGCCGGGGGTGGACGCACGGTTCTCGCTGGACGGCGAGCGTCTCGCCTTCCGCCCCGACCGCGCGGCGGGCGAGTGGGACTACCCGCGTCTCCTGGCTGCGCCGCACCCGGCCGTCCTGGACGCGCTGCGGTCCGCCCCCGACCGGGCCCGGCTGTGGAGGAGCCTGCCCACCGCGCTGTGAGGGGGCGTGCCGCTCACGGGACGACGGGAACGGACGGAGCCCCGGCGGCCGACGGCGACCGGGGTGCGTCGAGGACCTTGCGGGCGCCGGGGCGTGCGTCACCCGGCGCCGCTCCGGTCAGCGGGCCTCGGCCTCGCGGACCTGCTCCGGCGTGGGCGCCGTGCCGCCGAGGTGGGCCGGCATCCACCAGGTGTCGCTCGCGTCCTTGGGGCGCACGGGGTAGGCGCGCTGGGCCGCCTCCAGCAGTTCCTGGACGCGTTCGCGCAGCTGCCGGGTGAGGGCGCCCGCGTACTTGTCGCGCGAGGCCTCCATGGCCTCGCCCACGCGGATGGTGATCGGGGTGTGGCTGCGCTTGAAGTTGCGCGGGTGCCCCTTGGTCCACAGGCGCTGGGTGCCCCACAGCGCCACCGGGATCAGCGGGACGCCGGCCTCCTGCGCCATGCGGGCCGCGCCCGACTTGAAGCTCTTCAGCGTGAACGACTGCGAGATGGTGGCCTCGGGGAAGACGCCGACGATCTCGCCGGAGCGCAGCGACTCCAGCGCGTGCGCGTAGGCCGTCTCGCCCTGGTCGCGGTCCACCGGGATGTGCTTCATGCCGCGCATCAGCGGGCCGGAGATCCGGTGGCGGAACACGGACTCCTTCGCCATGAAACGAACTAGACGTTTCTGCGGGAGGGCGGCCAGACCGTCGAAGATGAAGTCGAGGTAGCTGATGTGATTGCTCACCAGCACGGCACCACCTGAGCGCGGGATGTTCTCCGACCCCTTGCAGTCGATCTTGAGGTCCCAGGCCTTGAACAGGACCTGGGCGAGGCCGACGACGGGGCGGTAGACAAGCTCTGCCATGGGCGGGGCGAACCCTTCCTTCTCTTTGCCGGGGATGCCTCCGGCGGCAAAGTTACGCAGCCGTAGGTTTACGGCATCTCGCAGATCGTGCCCGAAGAACGGCCGGGGAGCCAGCCCTGGTGCCCGGCGGCGGCGAGATCCTCGTCACGTCACCCCGTGATCCACCTCGGCCTTTTATGCGCCCTTTACTCCACGCGCACCGCCGCCCTCCGCACGAGCAGGTACAACTCGCACCCCAGGCAGTACCCGAAGACGGCGTTGAGGAACGCGGCGGCCAGCGCGGCGGCCGTCGCAGCAAGGCCGAGCCAGCCGGGTCCGAGGACGAGACCGACGAGGCCGAGGCCCGCGAACGCGAGGCCGACGGCCTGGGCGAACCGCGGCGGCTCCGGGGCCTCGAACGCGACCGGCGGCCCGAGCCGCGGCCTTACGGCCCGGCGGAACACCCAGCCGTAAGGCGAACGCCCCGCCGCGCCAAGCGCGAACGCCAGTGTCTGCCAGGCCAGCAGCCAGGGGTTCCCGGTGATGAGGACGACCGCGAGCACCACGGTCGTCGCGGCGGCCCCGAAGCGCGGGCCCCTCACGTCGATGTCCATGAATCAAGCATTCCGCATCCGGCGCGATCCTCGGGGCCGGGAATCTTTGCAGTCTCGTGAACGCTGCACCAGCCGATGACCGGACTGATGGTGTGCGTGGCGGTGCTCGCGGCGGCGAGCGCCTACGGAGTGCTGCAACGGCGGCGGAGCGGGAGGGTCAGGGTGCGCGGGCGCGACGACGGCAGGCGGCTGGGAGCGGACCGGCTCGGTGGCGCCTTGGGCGAACGGGCCACGCTCGTGCAGTTCTCCAGCGCCTTCTGCGCGCCCTGCCGGGCGACCCGCAGGGTGCTGGGCGAGGTGGCCGGCCTGGTCCCCGGAGTCGCCCACGTCGAGATCGACGCCGAGGCACGGCTGGATCTCGTGAGGGAGCTGGGCATCCTCAAGACGCCGACCGTGCTGGTCCTCGACGCCGACGGCCGGATCGTCCGGCGCGCGACCGGCCAGCCCCGCAAGGCGGACGTCGTCGCGGCCCTGGGGGAGGCGGTGTGACCTGCGGCCGCGGGACGGTGAGGCATCTCCCAGTCGCGGGGACGGACTTGACTGTGCGTGCCCGCCGTCGTCAGCCTGGCGGTATGTCTGAGGAACCCCTTCTGCGCGGACCGGCCCACCGGGACCTGCTCCGTGTCGCGAGCGCGCGCTGTCCGGTTCGTTGAGCGCCCACGGCCCGACCCGCGACTTCCCACACAAGGACGACCTCATGACGGCCCCGCCCGGCCTCGGCCTCGCCCAGCAGGCCTCTCCCGACCTCCTGCGCTCCGTCTTCCGGCGGCACGCGGCGGGAGTCGCCGTGATCACCGCCGCGGGCGAGAGCGGCCCGGTCGGCTTCACCGCCACCTCCCTCAGCTCGGTGTCGGCGGAGCCCCCGATGCTCTCCTTCGGCATCGGCACCAGAGCCTCCAGCTGGCCCGCGGTGTCGCGGACGGACCACGTCGGGGTCCACATACTCGGCGAGCACCAGCAGGCGCTGGCCGCCACCTTCGCCCGCAGCGGCGCGGACCGCTTCGGCGCGCCGACGGTGTGGCGCGAGGGGCCCGAGGGGGTGCCGGTGCTGGACGACGTGCTCGCCTGGCTGGTGTGCCGTGTCGTCGCACGCGTCCCCGCTGGGGACCACCGCATCGTGGTGGCCGAGGTGGTTCTGGGCGATCCGACGGGCACGGGCCGACCGCTGCTGTACCACCAGGGGCGTTTCACGGCTCTGCGGGATTGATCACTGGGCGGCCGTCCTGCGCGTGCGCCGGGTTCCGATTACGCTGCGTTGCACAGGTCACAGTTCAAAGCGCTTGCTTAGCGGGAACCAACTGGGTGTACTGACGAGTAATATTTCGGTCGGAGCGCAGGCCGCCCCAACCGGGATCGGCCGCCAGAGACGCCTATGCTGCCTGGAAGAAGGCAGCCAGAACTGACGATGCAGTAGGAGAGCCGGCGTGAGCTTGAGGATCGTTGTCACTGTGAAGTACGTGCCCGACGCCACCGGCGACCGGCACTTCGCCGATGACCTGACCGTCGACCGGGACGACGTGGACGGTCTGCTCTCCGAGCTCGACGAGTACGCGGTCGAACAGGCGCTGCAGATCTCCGAGAACTCCGACGACGACGTGGAGATCACCGTCCTGACGGTGGGCCCCGAGGACGCCAAGGACGCGCTGCGCAAGGCTCTCTCCATGGGCGCCGACAAGGCGATCCACGTCGAGGACGACGACCTGCACGGCACCGACGTCATCGGCACCTCCCTGGTGCTCGCCAAGGCCATCGAGAAGGCCGGCTACGACCTGGTCATCTCCGGTCTGGCCTCCACCGACGGCACCATGGGCGTCGTCCCGGCCCTGCTGGCCGAGCGCCTGGGCGTCCCGCAGGTCACCCTGCTCTCCGAGGTCTCGGTCGAGGGCGGCACGGTCAAGGGCCGCCGCGACGGCGACGCCGCCTCCGAGAACCTGGAGGCCTCCCTGCCGGCCGTCGTGTCGGTCACCGACCAGTCCGGCGAGGCGCGTTACCCGTCCTTCAAGGGCATCATGGCCGCCAAGAAGAAGCCGGTGGAGTCCTGGGACCTGTCTGACCTGGACCTGGAGGCCGGGGAGGTCGGCCTGGAGGGCGCGTGGACCAAGGTCGACTCCGCGACCGAGCGTCCCGCCCGCACCGCGGGCACGATCGTCAAGGACGAGGGCGAGGGCGGCAAGCAGCTCGCCGAGTTCCTCGCGGGCCAGAAGTTCATCTAAAGGCCCCACGCCGACCGCCCCTCAACTTCGTTTCGCAGGAGAGCAAATCCCATGGCTGAAGTCCTCGTCTACGTCGACCACGTGGACGGCGCCGTCCGCAAGCCCACCCTGGAGCTGCTGACGCTGGCCCGCCGCATCGGCGAGCCGGTCGCCGTCGCGCTCGGCCCGGGCGCCGAGAACACCGCCGCCGCGCTCGCCGAGCACGGCGCCGTCAAGGTCCTCACGCACGACGCCTCCGAGTACGCCGACTACCTCGTCGTACCGAAGGTGGACGCGCTCCAGGCCGCCGTCGAGTCGGTCTCCCCGGCCGCCGTCCTCGTCCCGTCCTCCGCGGAGGGCAAGGAGGTCGCCGCGCGCCTGGCGCTGCGCATCGGCTCCGGCCTCATCACCGACGCCGTCGACCTGGAGGCCGGCGCCGAGGGCCCGGTGGCCACCCAGTCGGTGTTCGCCGCGTCCTTCACCACCAAGTCCCGCGTCTCCAAGGGCGTTCCGGTCATCACCGTCAAGCCGAACTCGGCCGCGGTCGAGGCCGCTGCGGCCGCCGGCGCCGTCGAGTCGCTCAGCGTCTCGTTCTCGGCCCAGGCGACCGGCACCAAGGTCACCGGCCGCACGCCGCGCGAGTCGACCGGCCGCCCGGAGCTGACCGAGGCCGCGATCGTGGTCTCCGGCGGCCGCGGCGTCAACGGCGCCGAGAACTTCGCGCTGATCGAGGCCCTGGCGGACTCCCTCGGCGCGGCCGTCGGCGCCTCCCGCGCCGCCGTCGACGCCGGCTGGTACCCGCACACCAACCAGGTGGGCCAGACCGGCAAGTCGGTCTCGCCGCAGCTCTACATCGCCAACGGCATCTCCGGCGCCATCCAGCACCGGGCCGGCATGCAGACCTCGAAGACGATCGTCGCCGTCAACAAGGACGCCGAGGCCCCGATCTTCGACCTGGTCGACTACGGCGTCGTCGGCGACCTGTTCGACGTCGTCCCGCAGCTCACCGAGGAGATCAACACCCGCAAGGGCTGATCCCCGCGGTCCCCGACCGCCCGAGGCCCCCGTGACCGCCCAGGTCACGGGGGCCTCGGCCGTCACAGGCTCACGGTCGCCCGCACCGGGAGATGATCGCTCGGGTACCGGCCGTCGACGGCGAACGTGTCGGTCCACTCCCGGTGGACGGTGACGCCGGGCGTCGCCAGGATCCAGTCGATGCGGTCCCCGCCCGGAACCAGCGGCCCGTACCCGTGGAACGTGGCGTACGCCCCCTCCCGCGCGCGTGCCGTGTCCCAGGTGTCCACCAGACCCGCGGCGAGCAGCGTGCCGTGGACCGCGTCGTCGTGCGCGACGGCGTTGAAGTCGCCGGTCAGCAGCAGCGGCAGCGCCGGGTCGAACCGGGCGATCCGCTCGGCGATCAGCGCGGCGGCGCGCACGCGCGCGTACCGGCTCGCGTCGTCGAGATGCGTGTTGAGGACGACGAACTCCCGTCCCGCGTCCCACAGGTCGCGGAAGCGGACCCAGGTGACCATGCGGGGATGGCCGCCGCCCCAGGTGTCGGAGCCGCGCACCGCGGGGGTGTCGGACAGCCAGAAGTGCTCGTGTGCGGTCGGGACGAGGCGGCGCGTGTCCCAGAAGACGGCCACGGCCTCGTCGTCGCGTCCCGCGCGGGGGACGCCGATCCGGTCGTAGTGCGGCCCGAGATCGGCCGCGATGTCGCGCAGCTGACGCCGCCGGCCCTCCTGGGTGCCGATGACGTGCGGGGCCGCGCGGTGCAGCAGGGCGCTCACCACCGGCCGTCGTGCCGCCCAGCCGTCGCGCTTCCAGCGGGACGCGCGGCGGAGGTTGAAGGTCATCACCTCCAGCGGCGGCGCGGGAGTCCACGGAAGCGCTCCCTGCGACGCGCTCTCCCGCCGTCCCGCCGGGTCTGACCGCCTGCCGAACAGCCGGAGGGCGGCCGTGACGGCCGCGGCGGCTCCTGCGGGTCTCCGCCCCGCCCGCCGGTCCGGACCGCTCGTGCCCGTCATGTGTCCTCCTTGCCTCGTGAGTCAGGATGAAGGGGGAGGCCCCGCGCGCGGAAGAGGGCCGGGCGCGGCGGCGCCCGGCGGTGAGCGGAAGGGACCACGCGGTGGACGGGGTGTTGACCCGCCGGAAGCCGCACGGATAACTTCACTGTGCGGATTGTTGATTCCGTACAGCGGAAAACAGGAGGGTGTGGCATGGGTCAGGGCCAGCAGGAGACGGTGGCGACGAGTCTCGCGGGCGCCGTCAGCGACGGGATCAGCGCCTCCCTCGCCCCGGTCGACGCCGAACTGGAGCGCCGCTACCCCGGAGACCCCGGCACCCGCCAGCCCGTCCACACCGTCTACGTCCCCGGTGACGTCTTCGAAGCCGGCACGATCCGCGCGTGGGGGGACCGGGCCCTCGCGGCCCTCGACGAACACGCCCCTGACGCCGCCTCCTTCGCCGCCTGCCTCGGCCTGTCCGACGACCTCGCCGAGCCCGTGTACACGCGCGTGCGGGCCAAGCTGGAGCGGGAGCCCGTGGAAGACCTCCGCGTCGACTTCGAGGACGGCTACGGCCCCCGCCCCGATGCCGAGGAGGACGCGGCGGCGGCCCGCGCCGCCCGGCTGATCGCCCGGGCCTGCGCCGAGGGCAGTGCCGCCCCCTGGATGGGCATCCGCATGAAGTGCATGGAGGCCGCGGTGCGCGACCGCGGCATCCGCACGCTCGACATCTTCCTCACCGGTCTGGCGGAGGCCGGCGGCCTGCCCGACGGGCTGGTCCTGACCTTGCCGAAAGTCACCTACCCCGAGCAGGTCACGGCCATGGTCCGGCTCCTGGAGGCCTTCGAGAAGGCGCGCGGACTGGACGCCGGACGGCTCGGCTTCGAGATCCAGATCGAGACCAGCCAGGCCATCCTGGCCGCCGACGGCACCGCGACCGTGGCCCGCATGATCCAGGCGGCCGAGGGGCGGGCCACCGGTCTGCACTACGGCACCTTCGACTACAGCGCCTGTCTCGGCGTCTCCGCCGCCCACCAGGCCGGCGACCACCCCGCGGCCGACCACGCCAAGGCGGTCATGCAGGTCGCCGCGGCCGGAACCGGCGTACGGCTCTCGGACGGCTCCACGAACGTGCTGCCCGTCGGCCAGGCCGAGCAGGTCCACGACGCCTGGCGGCTGCACTACGGCCTCACCCGCCGGGCCCTCGCCCGCGCCTACTACCAGGGCTGGGACATGCACCCCGGCCACCTTCCCACCCGCTACGCGGCGGTCTTCGCCTTCTACCGCGAGGGCTTCGTCCAGGCCGCCGACCGCCTCTCGCGCTACGTCCACCGTGCCGGCGGAGACGTCATGGACGAACCGGCGACCGCCAAGGCCCTCAGCGGCTATCTGCTGCGCGGCCTCGACTGCGGCGCCCTCGACCTCGCCGAGGTGACCGGGGCGACCGGACTGTCCCGCACCGCCCTGGAGGGCTTCGCCGCACCGCGCCGGGGCGATCTGACGGCGTCCGCGGGCTGACGCGGGCCCGAGCGGCGGCGCCGGGCGGGAAGGGCGCGGAGGCCGCGGAGACCGACGGCCGGACCGGAGGCCGGACGCCCCGGTCCGGCCGCCGGCCGTCGGCGGGGGCTACGCCGGGAAGGTGTACGGGGTGGTGATGATCTCCATCCCGTGCCCCGACGGATCCATGAAGTACAGACCCCGGCCGCCGTGGTTGTGGTTGATCTCGCCGGGCCGACTGCCCTGCGGATCCGCGAAGTACGTGATCCCGGCCCGCTCGATCCGCTCGAAGGCGGCGTCGAACTCGTCGTCGGACACGAGGAACGCGTAGTGCTGCATGACGATGGACTCCGCCGGGACGGTGGCGAAGTCCAGGGTGACGTTGTTGCTCGTGCCGACGGGAACGAACGGGCCCCACCCGGCTCCGACTTCGAGTCCCAGAACGTGGGCGAGGAACTCGGCCGCCTCCCGGTTGTCGCGGGAGTGGACGATGGTGTGATTCAGCTCGACTGACATGTGTGGAATGCCTCCGTAAGGCAAACTCACGGGCGCCTCCATGCCTCACCCGGCCGGTGACCGACACGCGACGCCGTCCCGTCACCCTAACGGACGCGCAGATGCTCCAGACCGGAGACGGTCACCCGATTCTCCTGCGCGAACAATCGCGTGCCCCGCTCGCACAGGCCCGCGTCGGACCGGGCCCGACGGCAGAACTCCTCCGGCGTCCCGCCGAACAGCCCCCTCAACGCCGCTGATTCAGCGAGGAGTTCGGCGATGAGAGCACGCTGGTCCCGATGGCGGCGCGGGGCGCCCGAACCGTCGTGCAGGACCCCGTGATGATTCACGTAGGCGAAGCAGCCCAGCAAGGCCTCGCCGTTCTCCTGCTCCACCCGGACCTGCGGCGCGGGCAGCAGGACCCGGTCGTAGTTCGGCTCCGTGGCGTCCATCGTGGCGAGTTGCTCCGGGTCCAGCCAGATGACGAACAGCTGCCGTACCGTGCCCGGAGAGCCGACGGGCGACGCGGAGACGTATCCGTGCCGGCTGATGTGCGCCGACACGCCCACGTCGATCCCCGTCACCCGCGCCCGCACCATCGGGACGGGCGAGGAGACGCCGGACTCGGCCATCTTGTGCCGGAGTTGGGCGGGACTCGCGTTGGAGCCGACGGCGACCACCGGGGTCCGGCCGGGGTGCGTGAGGCGGTCCAGCGGCAGCAGCCGGTCCCCGTCGAGCAGCCCGGAACCGCTCGGCCGGACGCCGGGGTAGCGCAGCGGATGGTCGCGGGGCGCGTCGGCCAGCCCCAGCGCCTCCAGGGTGTGGTGCTCGTCACGGGCGTCCACGGGCGGCTCAGTCGGCCGGCGGCAGCTCGCCCGAGCCGCGGGTGATGAGCCGGGTCGGCAGCTCGATGCGCTCGGGGACCAGCAGCGTGCCGTCCAGCTGCCGGAACAGGCGCTCGGCGGCGGTCCGGCCGAGCGCGGCCGCGTCCTGCGCGACGACGGTGACCCCCGGCTGGAGCAGATCGGCGAGCTCAAGGTCGTCGAAGGCCACCAGGGCGGTCCGGCGGGTGTGCTCGGCGAGGACCCGGATCACGGTGACCGTCACCCGGTTGTTGCCCGAGAAGACGGCCGTGACCGGCGCGTCCCCCGACAGCATCTCCTCGGCCGCGCGCCGCACCCGCGCCGGGTCGGTGGCGCCCAGCGACATCCAGGCGTCCTCCACCGCTATGCCCGCGTCCTCCATCGCCGCCCGGTAACCCCGCAGGCGCTCCGCGGCGGTGTGGATGCGGGGCATGTCACCGATGAAGCCGATCCGGCGGTGCCCCTGGGCCACGAGATGGGCCACGCCCGCGCGGGCGCCGCCGAAGTTGTCCGACAGCACGCAGTCGGCGTCGATGCCGCCCGCCGGCCGGTCCACGAACACCGTCGCGACCCCGGCCCTGATCTCCGGCTCCAGGTACCGGTGGTCGTCACCGGCCGGGATCACGACCAGGCCGTCCACCCGGCGCGCGCACAGCGCCAGCGCCAGCTCCTGCTCGCGGTCGGGGTCCTCCGCGCTGGAGCCGTTGATGAGCAGCGCGCCGTGCGCGCGGGCGATCTCCTCGACGGCCCGGCTCAGCGGCCCGTAGAACGGGTCCGCGAGATCCTCCAGGACCAGGCCGATGCTGGCGGTGCGGCCCTTGCGCAGCACACGGGCGCTGTCGTTGCGCCGGAAACCGAGCGCGTCGATGGACTCCTGGACCCGGCGCTCCGTCTCGGGCGTCACCCCCGGCTCGCCGTTGACCACACGGGACACCGTCTTGAGGCCGACTCCGGCCCGCGCCGCCACGTCCTTCATCGTCGGACGGTTGCCGTAACGGCTCTCGGGGCGGCGCTGCGTCTCCGGCACGATGCTGTGTCCTGTCCTGTCGTCCGCGGGAGGCCGGCATGCCCGCCGTCCTGTCGGATCTCGCGGACGGGGTGCGCCGCCCCGGGGTTTGTATGAGGATGTGGCGTCGAGCATAGAGCCTGGACAACGTTGTCAGATGCGGGAGAGACTGTCCACCGCAATCCGGCCCGCGTCCCCCAGCCGCAGGACCGGACAGCCCATTTCCAGGTGGACGGGGAGAACCCAGACCTATGCACACCGACCTAGTGGCCGCGCTCGACATCGGCGGCACCAAGATCGCCGGAGCGCTGGTGGACGGCGACGGCACGATCCTGGCCCGCGCCCAGCGCCCCACGCCCGCCCGGGAGGACGGCGACACCGTCATGCGGGCCGTCGAGGCGGTGCTGGGGGAGCTGACCGTCTCGCCGCTGTGGGAGCGCGTCCACGCCGTCGGGATCGGCAGCGCCGGGCCGGTGGACGCGACGACCGGCACCGTCAGCCCCGTGAACGTGCCCGGCTGGCGCGCGTATCCGCTGGTCGACCGGGTCCGGGCGGCGACCGGGAACCTGCCGGTCGAGCTGATCGGCGACGGCGTGGCGATCACGGCGGCCGAGCACTGGCAGGGCGCGGCCCGCGGCCACGACAACGCGCTGTGCATGGTGGTCTCCACCGGCGTCGGCGGCGGCCTCGTCCTGGGCGGACGGCTGCACCCCGGCCCCACGGGCAACGCCGGGCACATCGGCCACATCAGCGTCGACCTCGACGGCGATCCGTGCCCGTGCGGGGCGCGGGGCTGCGTGGAACGCATCGCCAGCGGCCCCAACATCGCCCGCCGGGCACGGGAGAACGGCTGGACGCCCGGACCCGACGGCGACGCCTCGGCCGCCGCCGTGGCCGCAGCCGCCCGCGCGGGCGACCCCGTCGCGCTGGCCTCCTTCGAACGCGCCGCCCAGGCCCTGGCCGCCGGCATCGCCGCGACGGCGACTCTCGTCGAGATCGACATCGCGGTGATCGGCGGCGGCGTGGGCAAAGCGGGCGACATCCTCTTCGCCCCGCTGCGCCGGGCCCTCCGCGACTACGCGACCCTCTCCTTCGTCCGGCGCCTGACGGTGACGCCCGCGCAGACCGGCACGGACGCCGGCCTCGTGGGAGCGGCCGCGGCCGCACTGTCGAGAGGACCGGCGGCAGGGGTCTGAGGGCGCGGGGCTCAGGGACCTTTTGAAGGAACGTTCCACCTTGCGGGGCGTCTGTCTGTCGGCCTCGTCGGCCTCGTCGGCCTCGCCGGCTGGTCGGTTGGCAGGCAGGACCGCCCCGCCCGGTCGGCCGGCTGCGCCGCCTGGCTGGCCGGGGGCCCGTCAGGCCGGGGGTCGGTGTGTCTGTTCGGCCGAGTGGCGCCTGCCCGTATCTGCGTTCACCCGCCGTGCGGCCACCGGTTCGCCCGGCTGGGCATCCGCCCGGTGGCCGCCTGTCGGCGGTCCGGGTCGCGGCCGGCCCTCTTGCTGCCGTCGAGGTGCGCCCCCGTCCGCCCGAGCCGACGGCGAGGGGGCGGTTCTCCGGTGGACGTTCGGGCGGCGTCCGGGAGTGGTGGCTTCGGTCGGCTCTCGCGACCGGTTCAGTCGCCCGTCGGGACGGTCGGGACCGGCGTTGCGGGGGCCGTCCAGCCGCTCCAGGCCGGGATGGGCTCCTGGGCCCGGCGCCAGGCGGACGGGACGGCTGCCGTCCCGGTGCGGGCCGCGACCACGCCTCCCGCGATGGCGCAGGTGGTGTCACGGTCGCCCCATCCGCCAACCGTCTGCCACAGGGCCTCGACGAGGTCGTCCAGGTGCCCGGCGGCGGACCAGAGGGCGAACGGCACCGTGTCCGGCGCCGAGATCAGCGTCCCCGAGCCCAGCACGGACGCGGCATGCCGCACCGAGGTGTGCCCGGGCAGTCCCGCCGCCACCAGCAGGCCGGAGCGCACGTCGCCGTCCGGCACGTGCCCGGCGACCTCGCGCAGGAGGTCCTCCCGTGCCGGGGCGTCCGCGCCGGCACCGGCGGCCGCCAGCGCGGCGGCGACGGCCACCGCCACCGCGCCCGCGACCGCCTCCGGGTGCGCGTGCGTGGTCAGCGCCGACAGACGGGCCTGCTCCCGGACCACCGCCAGGTCGCCGTGGAACCAAGCCCCCAGCGGGGCGACCCGCATCGCCGCGCCGTTGCCGTAGGAGCCCTGTCCGCCGAACTGCCCGGTCGTCACCGCCCGGTGGTCCTCCCCGGCGGCGATCCGGCGCAGCACGCCGTGCATGGACGGCCCGTACTTGCGGCCCGGGTCGCGGCCGTACTCGGCGGCGAACTCCCGCGCGAGGCCGTCCGGACGGACCTCCCCGTGCGTCGTCAGATGGGCGAACAGGACGAACGCCATCGCCGAGTCGTCCGTCCACGGCCAGGGCGCCGGACGCGGCTCCCGGGCCGCCCACAGAGTCTCGGTCGGCTCGTCGGACCGGGTGAACCAGCTGTCGCCGAAGGCATCGCCGGCGACGAGACCGTCCAGACTGGCGTGGGCGTGCTGCGGACCGGTCATGACAAGGCTCCTCACGGACGTGACGGCGGGGCGATCGCCGCATTCTCGCCGCAGGCCCTGCCGCCGGGCGAACGGATTACCCCACGCGCGGGGAACATCTCCGTATCGCGCGGGCCGAGCCGGTGGAACGCTCGGCCGGATCGCCGGATCGCCGGATCGCCGGATCGCCGGATCGCCGCATCGTGTGCACCGTGCGCGTCGCACGGACCCCGCGCATCGGACGGACCGCGACGACCGGGCGGATCTCGTGGACCCCGCGCGCCCCGCGGATCGGGCGGATTCGGGGGATGGTGCGTGACCCCGCGCGTGTGCGCGCAGTTGATCCGCACATGAAGAAGCGCAGCATGCTCGCCATCGCCTCCCTCGCCACCGGCTTCGTCGTCGCGGCGATCACCCCCTCGCACGGTCTGGGCGCCGAGGACCTCGACGGACTCAACGTCGGCGACACCCTCAGCGCGCTCGACCACACCGTGGCCAGCGACAGCCTGGCGGTCGACGACGGCGCCCTGGGGCAGAACGACTGACGGCACGCCACCTGAGTCACGGCGCCGGCGCCCCGAGGGGGGTGCCGGCGCCGTGACGTTCGGACGCCCTCAACGGGAACTGGTTTCCGTGGCAGGGTGGAGCGGGCAAGCCACAGGGGGCCAACAGAAGAGGGGGAACCGTGACCGTCGTCTGGATCAACGGCGCGTTCGGTGCGGGGAAGACCACCACCGCACGGGAATTGATCGACCTGATCCCGAACAGCACGCTCTTCGACCCCGAGGTCATCGGGGCGGCGCTCCCGCACCTGCTGCCCGCCAAGCGCCTGGCCGAGGCCGGCGACTTCCAGGACCTGCCGATCTGGCGTCGGCTGGTGATCGACACCGCGGCCGCACTCCTCGCCGAGCTGGGCGGCGTCCTCGTCGTTCCCATGACGCTGCTGCGCGAGGAGTACCGCGACGAGATCTTCGGCGCTCTCGCCGCCCGCAGGATCCCCGTCCGGCATGTGCTCCTCGCCCCGGCGGAAACGATCCTGCGCGAGCGAATAGCCCGGCGGGAGGTCCCCGCCGACCTTCCCGACGGCGAGATGCGGGTCCGGCAGTGGTCGTACGACCACATCGAGCCCTACCGGACCGCCCTCGCGACCTGGCTCACCGCCGACGCCCATCCGGTCGACAACGGAGCCCTCACCCCGCGGGAGACGGCCGCCCGGATCGCCGAGGCCGTCGGCAGCGGCGCCGTCGCCGCGTGCGACATCGTGCAGACCCCCGAGCCCACGGCGGAGACGGTGGCCGCGGGCGTGCTCCTCTTCGACGAGCACGACCGGGTCCTGCTGGTCGACCCGACGTACAAGCCCGGCTGGGAGTTCCCGGGCGGGGTGGTGGAGCCCGGCGAGGCGCCCGCGCGCGCGGGCATGCGCGAAGTGGAGGAGGAGACCGGGATCCGGCTGGCGGACGTGCCCGCCCTGTTGGTCGTCGACTGGGAAAGACCTGTGCCTCCCGCCTACGGCGGTCTGCGCATGCTCTTCGACGGCGGTCTGCTCGACCGGTCGGCCGTCGCCGGGCTCCTGCTGCCCGGCCCCGAACTGCGCGCATGGCGCTTCGTGACGGAGGAGGAGGCCGCCGCTCTCCTCCCGCCGGTCCGCTACGAGCGCCTGCGCTGGGCGTTGCGAGCCCGCGAGAACCGGTCCGCGCTCTACCTGGAGGCCGGCGTTCCGCAGGGCTGAGCGCTCCGCACCAGCCACCCCGGACCGGGAACCGGCCGCACGGACCACACCCCGGTGGACGCCCGGGGTCCGCGTCGTTCGCGCGTCCGCCCGAGTCGCCCCGGCCCTGGCTCCGGACCGCGCTCACCCCGCCGCCGACCACTTCGGCCCCCCCGGGGCCGCCGGACTCCCGCTCCCTCGTCGACGCCGGCGGAGGAGGGAGTGCGCGGAGGGCCCCGTCCGTCGGACGGGGCCCTGAGCCGACGCGGGTCGGGTGACGGGTGGGGTCAGCTCGCCGCGTAGGCGCGCAGGAACAGCGCCTCGGCCACCGACAGCCGCTCCAGCTCCTGCGGAGAGACGCTCTCGTCGACCGCGTGGATCTGCGCCTCGGGCTCGCTCAGGCCGATGAGGAGGATCTCCGCGTGCGGGTAGAGGGAGGCGAGCGTGTTGCAGAGCGGGATGGAGCCGCCCTGGCCCGCGTACTGCATCTCCTGGCCCGGGTAGGCGACCGCCATCGCCTCGGCCATCGCCGCGTACGCGGGGCTGCCGGTGTCGGCGCTGAACGGCTGCCCCTGGCCGACCTGTTCGGTGCTCACCCGGGCGCCCCACGGGGTGTGCGCCTCCAGATGGGCCTCCAGCAGCTTGGTCGCCTGCGCCGCGTCCACGCCCGGCGGCACCCGCAGGCTGATCAGCGCGCGGGCGCTCGCCTGCACGGAGGGCGTGGCGCCCACGACCGGCGGGCAGTCGATGCCGAGGACGGTCACCGCGGGGCGGGCCCAGATCCGGTCGGCGACCGTGCCGGAACCGATCAGCGAGACGCCGTCCAGCACCTTGGCGTCCTGGCGGAACTGCGCGTCGTCGTACTGAAGCCCTTCCCAGCGCGAGTCGTCGCTCAGACCGTCGACCGTCGTCGAACCGTCCTCGGCGCGCAGCGAGTCCAGGACGCGGATCAGCGCGCCCAGCGCGTCGGGAGCGGCCCCGCCGAACTGGCCGGAATGCAGGTTGCCCTCAAGGGTGTCGATCCGGACCCGCATCATGGTCATGCCGCGCAGCGTGGAGGTGACCGTGGGCAGGCCCACCCGGAAGTTGCCCGCGTCGCCGATGACGATCGTGTCGGCCGCCAGCAGGTCGGGGTGCTGCTCGGCGTACCGCTCCAGCCCGCCGGTGCCCTGCTCCTCGGAACCTTCCACGATCACCTTGACGGTCACCGGGACGCCGCCGTCGGCCTTCAGGGCGCGCAGCGCGAGCAGGTGCATGATCACGCCGCCCTTGCAGTCGGCGCTGCCTCGCCCGTACCAGCGCCCGTTCCGCTCGGTCAGCTCGAACGGGGGAGTGGTCCAGGAGGCCTCGTCCAGCGGCGGCTGCACGTCGTAGTGCGCGTACAGCAGGACGGTCTTCGCGCCCGCGGGGCCGGGCAGGCAGCCGTACACCGACTGGGTGCCGTCGGGCGTGTCGAGGACGGCCACGTCCTGGAAACCCTCGGCGCGCAGCGCGGCGCAGATCCAGCCGGCGGCCGCCTCGCTCTCGCTCCTGGGGAACTGGTCGAAGTCCGCCACCGACTTGAAGGCCACCAGTTCGGTGAGCTCCTCCCGCGCCCTCGGCATCAGCGAGGCGACGGTCTCGGCGATCGGATTCGACGGCATGGGCACGCTCCTTGTGGGTGCGACGTTGTACTGGGTGGCACTGGTCCGTTCGAGGGACCGTGCGAGCGTACGCGTTGCCGGGTGGGGGCGCGCACGCCGCCGATCCTGCCACAGCGGACCGTCATCGGGCCGTGGCGATCTCCGCCGTAGGATGCGGGGGACAGGTGCGGCAAGCAGCTTGATCGGGAGCAGTAGACCATCGTGAGCAGCGAGAACTCTTCGGCGGACGACGAGAACTCTTCGGCGGACGCCCGGCAGGTGTGGGACGTCGTCGTGGTGGGCGCGGGACCCGCGGGGGCTTCGGCCGCCTACGCGGCGGCGGTCACCGGGCGGCGGGTGCTGTTGCTGGAGAAGGCGGAGCTGCCCCGCTACAAGACGTGCGGCGGCGGCATCATCGGTCCCTCGCGCGACGCGTTGCCGCCGGGCTTCGAGCTGCCCTTCCGCGACCGGGTGCACGCGGTGACGTTCTCGAACAACGGGCGCTTCACCCGGACCCGCCGCTCGCGGCAGATGCTGTTCGGGCTGATCAACCGGCCCGAGTTCGACCAGCAGCTCGTCGAGCACGCCCAGAAGGCGGGAGCGGAGCTGCGCACCGGCGCGACCGTGCAGCGCGTCGAGCAGCACGGTTCGTCGGTGCCGGACCGGCGCGCGGTGGCGGTGGTCCTCCAGGGCGGGGAGACGCTGCTGGCGCGCGCGGTGGTCGGGGCGGACGGCAGCGCCAGCCGCATAGGGGCGCACGTCGGCGTGAAGCTCGACCAGGTGGATCTCGGCCTGGAAGCGGAGATCCCGGTTCCCGACACGGTCGCCGAGGACTGGAAGGGGCGCGTCCTCATCGACTGGGGGCCGATGCCCGGCAGTTACGGCTGGGTGTTCCCCAAGGGCGACACCCTGACCGTGGGCGTGATCTCCGCGCGTGGCGAGGGCGCGGCGACCAAGCGCTACCTGGAAGACTTCATCGGGCGGCTCGGCCTCGCCGGTTTCGAGCCGAGCATCTCCTCCGGCCATCTCACCCGGTGCCGGGCGGACGACTCCCCGCTCTCGCGCGGGCGGGTGCTGGTCTGCGGGGACGCGGCGGGTCTGCTGGAGCCGTGGACGCGCGAGGGCATCTCCTTCGCCCTGCGTTCGGGGCGGCTCGCCGGCGAGTGGGCGGTGCGCATCTCGGAGGCCCACGACGCGGTGGACGCGCGGCGCCAGGCACTGAACTACGCCTTCGCGGTCAAGGCGGGACTCGGCGTGGAGATGAGCGTCGGCAAGCGGATGCTCGCCGCGTTCGAACGCCGTCCCGGACTCTTCCACGCGGCGCTCACCGGGGTGCGCCCGGCCTGGCGGGCGTTCACCGACATCACCCGCGGCAGGACCACGCTGGGCGAACTCGTCCGCTCGCATCCGATGGCCCAGCGGGCGCTGACCGCGATGGACCGGCGGCAGGCGGCGGTGTCGCCGGCGACGCAGCCGTCGTCCCGGTCGTCGTCGCAGCCTGCGGCGGAGTCCTCCGCGGAGGACGGCGAGTCCTGACCGGCCCCCGTTCAGGTCGCCCCGCCCCGGTCTCCTGCCGGGTGCGTGACCGACGGGCGGCGGCGGAGCCCCGGCCGTCGCACGTCCCGCGCCTTGTGAGGCAGCGGTCCCCTGACGTCCTCCTGCCCCCCGTTTCCTCGTCCCCGTTTCCCCCGTGCGCCATTCGCCGCTGGCGACATACGGGTCGCTGCGGGCGTCCACCGTCCACGCGTACGTCCAGGGGAGTACGGCCGCGCACCTCGCCCGGCGGACGTCCGGGCCGGTCCGGGGCGTCTAGCGTGGCCCGTATGGACGATGAGCGGGTGCACGGGCCGGGCGGCCCGCAGAGGCGGCGGCGCCGGCCGTCCCCGTGGCCGCCCCCCTGGGCGGGCCGGGAGGGCGCGGAGCCGGACGCGGGGCGTCTGCCCTGGCGGTCCACCGCCCTGATCACCGTGCTGGTGTTCGCCGGGTCGGCGTTCGCCGCCCGCGCTCAGCAGGACCAACGGGCCCCGCTGGACCTCTTCGCGCGGGTGCTGCTGGTCGTCGCCTGCGCTCTGCTGCTGGGGCGGCTGCGACGGCCGGTGGCCGTGGTGTTCGGCACGGCCGCCGTCGTGGCGGTCTACCTCGGCGCGGGGTACGCGTACGGGCCGGTCTTCCTCACCGTGGCGGTGGCGTGCTGCTCGGCCGTGGTGTCGGGGCACCGCCGGGCCGCCTGGACCGCCCTGGGCACACTGTGGGCCGTCCACCTGCTGGTGGCGCACTGGCTGTACCGGTGGCTGCCGCCCGCCGGGGACGACCCCGCCCCGTTCTGGCAGGAGATCGTCGTCGCCGGCTGGGCCGTGGCGATCGTGGCGATCGCGGAACTCGCCCGGATCCGCCGTGAGCAGTGGGCCCGGGAGCGGGCCGAACGCGCTCAGGCGGCCCGCCGGCGCGCCGGTGAGGAGCGGCTGCGCATCGCGCGCGAACTCCACGACGTCCTCGCCCACAGCCTCTCGGTCATCAACGTGCAGGCGGGCGTCGGCCTCGCGCTCCTCGACTCCGACGTGGAGCAGGCGCGCACGGCGCTCACCACCATCAAGGCCGCCAGCAAGGAGGCGCTGGGCGAGGTGCGCCAGGTGCTGGACACCCTGCGTACGCCGGGCGACGCACCGCGCGCTCCGGCCCCCGGGCTGGACCGGCTGGCGGAGCTGGTGGAGCAGGCGGCGCGCGCCGGGCTCACGGTCGACGTCACCGGTCGTGCGCCCCGGCTGCCGCCCCACACCGATCTCGCCGCCTTCCGCATCGTGCAGGAGGCCCTCACCAACGTCGTCCGCCACTCGGGCTCGCGTCACGCTCGCGTGCGGGTCGAGGACCGCGGTTCGACGCTGCGTCTGCGGATCGACGACGACGGGCCGGCGACCGGTGCGGAGGCGGGCGGCAGCGGCAACGGTCTCGCCGGGATGCGGGAGCGGGCCGCCGCGCTGGGTGGCACGATCGAGGCGGGGCAGCGGCCCGACGGCGGGTTCCGCGTGCTCGCCGTGCTGCCGACCGGGGCCGGGGGGAACCAGTGAGCGAGGGAGGACCGGTGATCCGCGTACTGCTGGCCGACGACCAGTCGTTGGTCCGGGCGGGGTTCCGGGCGCTGCTCGGCGCGCAGCCGGACATCGAGGTCGCCGGCGAGGCCGCCGACGGTGCCCAGGCGGTGCGCGCGGTGCGGGAACTGCGGCCCGACGTCGTGCTGATGGACATCCGGATGCCGCTGCTCGACGGACTCGCCGCCACCCGCCGGATCACCGAGGACGACGCTCTCGCCCAGGTCAAGGTGGTCATGCTCACCACCTTCGAGCTGGACGAGTACGTCTTCGAGGCGATCCGCGCGGGGGCGTCCGGCTTTCTGGTCAAGGACACCGAGCCGGAGGAACTCCTGCGTGCCGTGAGGGCGGTGGTCGCCGGGGACGCGCTGCTCTCACCGGGAGTGACGCGCCGGCTCATCGCCGAGTTCGCCGCCCGTTCCAAGGAGCCGGCGGCCGCGGGCGCGCTGGCCCGGCTCACCGAGCGGGAGCGGGAGGTGATGGCGCTGGTCGGGATCGGCCTGTCCAACGAGGAGATCGCCCGCCGCCTGGTCGTGAGCCCGCTCACCGCCAAGACCCACGTCAGCCGCACGATGGTGAAGCTGGGCGCCCGGGACCGGGCCCAACTCGTGGTCCTGGCCTATGAGTCGGGGCTGGTGCGGCCGGGCTGGCTCGGCTGACCGCCGCCGCGGAAGCGGACCAGGACCGAGACCACGCGGACCGTGAACACCAGGGGAGCGAGCACCAGACCGCTTCGCAGCGACAACTTCTCCGCCAGGGGCGGCAGTTCGAACAGCAGCGCCGGTCCGGCCGCCGCCCCGAACAGCACCGCCGCCGCGAACGCCGCGCTGAACAGCGCGTATCCGATTTCGACGGTGATCGCGTCCCGCTCGGCCTGCGACCGCCGCCGTCCCCCGTGACCGCTCATGGGAAGAGTGTCACAGGGCTGCGCCCGGCAGGCCGGTCCGGCCCGCCGGGCGCACGCGCCGGCCGACGACGCGCGGGGCTCGGTCAGTCGCGTGCCCCCGCGGCCGCCGTCTCCTTCGCCTCCGGCCGGGCCGTGCTCGACCCGGCGACCACCACCGAGCCGGGGGAGCGGCGGGTGCGCAGACCGGGGAGGGTGATGAGCAGGCCCGCGGCGGCGATGACCGTCACGACCGTCAGTCCGGGCCGGTAGCTGTCGAGGACGGCCTGCGGGGTGGGGTCGGCGGGGGCGCCGGCGGTCACCACGGCGGTGACGACGGCGAGGAAGACCGCCCCGCCCACCTGGACCGACGTGTTCAGCAGACCGGAGACCATGCCCTGTTCACGGTCCGCGACGCCGTTGGTGGCCTGGATGTTGAGCGAGGGGAAGACCAGCGCGCAGGCCGCGCCGATCAGCAGCATCGACGGCAGGATGACGGTCGCGTACACCGGGTCGAGATCGACGCGCAGGAACAGCGCGTACCCGGCGACCATGAGCGTGAAGCCCGCGGCGATCAGCCGGGGGGTGCCGAACCGGTCGACGATCGAGCCGACCTTGGTCGAGGAGACCGCCACCAGCGCGCCGGCCGGCAGGAAGGCGAGCGCCGTGTGCAGCGCCGACCAGCCGAGCAGCGTCTGCATGTACAGGGTGGCCAGGAACTGGAAGCCGACGTACGAGCCGAAGAAGGCCATGGCGCCGAGCTGGGCGCGGACCTGGCTGCCGGAGCGCAGCACGCCGAGCCTGATCAGCGGACCCGCCGAGCGGCGCTCGACCGAGACGAAGACGGCCAGCAGGACGGCGACCGCGAGGAAGGACAGCAGCGTGCGGGCGGACGTCCAGCCGGACTGCGGGGCCTGCACCACCGTGGAGACCAGCAGCAGCATGGACGCCGTGCCGAGGACGGCGCCGGGGACGTCGTAGCCGTCGTGGTCCTTCTCCCGTTCGCTGCGCGGCAGCAGCTTCAGGCCGGCCGCCAGCGCGGCCAGGGCGATCGGCGCGGGCAGCAGCATGGTCAGCCGCCAGCTCGCCTCGGTGAGCAGGCCGGAGAGCACCAGCCCCATCGAGAAGCCGGTGGCGGCGCAGGTGGTGTAGATGGAGAGGGCGCGGTTGCGCAGGGGGCCCTCCGGGAACGTCGTGGTGATGATCGACAGGCCGGCCGGGGCGGTGAAGGCCGCGCTCAGGCCCTTGACGAACCGGCTGGCGATCAGCAGCGGTCCGGAGTCGACGAGGCCGCCGAGCAGGGAGGCCAGCGCGAAGACCCCGAGGGCGACCAGGAACACCTGGCGGCGGCCGAGCAGGTCGGCCGCGCGGCCGCCGAGGAGGAGAAGACCGCCGTAGCCCAGGATGTAGCCGCTGACGATCCACTGAAGGGTCGAGGTGGAGAGCCCGAGGTCGGAGCCGATGGACGGCAGGGCCACGCCGACCATGGACACATCCAGCGCGTCCAGGAACATCGCGGCGCACAGCACCAGCAGGGTGCCCCACAGGCGGGCGTTCCAGCGGCCTTCTGGCCCCTCGGGGAGAGGGGGCGCGGAGGAGGAGAGCGGAGAGGTCATGGCGAAGACACTACATGCGCATGCATTGAATGCAAGGGCATTTAATTCTGATGCAATGAATTCTGTTCCCTGCTACGGTGCGCCCATGGCGGCGACGGAGAGCGAGCCCGACGACGGACGGACGCTCGTGCGGCAGTGGCGGGACATGCTGGCCCTGCACGCGCGCACCCAGTGCGAACTCGACCGGGCGCTGCACCGGCACGGCCTGTGCGGAAGCGACTTCGAGGTGCTGGACGTCCTCGCCGGATCGCGGGCGCCGGACGGCTCGTGCGCCTACCGCGTCCAGGAGATCGCCGAGCGGGTCCACCTGAGCCAGAGCGCGCTGTCGCGGCTCGTCGCACGGCTGGAGAAGGACGCTCTGGTCGAGCGCCGGCTCTGCGCCGAGGACCGCAGAGGGGTCCGGGTCGCGCTGACCGCCAAGGGCCGCACCCTGCACGCCGACGTGCGGCCCGTGCAGCGCGCCGTGTTGGCGCGCATGCTCGCCGACTGACGGCCGGGAGCGCTCAGATCACGCCGGACGTCTCCCGCCACAGCGCCGCGAGCGAGGCGTCGCCGGACACGGCGGGCAGCGGCAGCCGGTTCCACAGCGACAGGCAGAGAGCCGCCGCCGGACCCGACACCTCGCAGTCGGCCGTCCCGTGCGCGCCGCGTTCCGTCACCGGCGGTCCGGCCGACAGACGCACCGTCCACACGGCGTCGGCGAGGTCGGTCGCCCGCACCCTCAGGACCGCGGGTTCCGGCGTGCGCACCCGGCTCTTGGGGCGCGCGTGGAAGCCGCGCAGCAGTTCGTCGATCCCGTCGGCCGCGAACCCGGCGTCCGTCTCGCGCGCGATCTCCGCGACGTCACGTCCGCGCGCCGCTTCGGCGTCCACGCGGTGCACGGCCGTCTCGTGCGCCTGCCGCCGCGCCCAGAACGCGAGCGGCGAAGGAGCGGGCAGGAAGTGCCAGCACTCCACGTCGGGCGACGCCCCGGACAGGGTGTCGACCAACCGCACGAGCCCTTCGCGGAACCAGTCCAGCAGCGGCTCGCCGTCGAGGTCCGGCTCCTGCCCGAACGGCCGGAACGAGGTGTGGCCCACGGCGACGAACGACGTCGCCCAGCGATGCACCGTGCCGGTGTGCCGCAGCAGATCCCTCACCTGCCACTCCGGGCAGGTCGGCACCTTCGCGTCGGGCCCGGCCTGCGCCGCCGCGGCGGCCAGCGCGCGCCCCTCGCGGTCCAGGACGCGTATGAACTCGGCAGTCTCCATGGCGGGAGTCTGCCGGACGACGTGCGATCACGAGCGAAATTTCTCGTCCTGCCGGTGGCCGCCCGCCGCGGTGCGCCCACGACGGACACGGCGCGGGGTGGGATCATCGGGGGATGCGGATGAGCGGACCCCGGCTGCGGGCCCGGGCGGGAGCGGTCCTTGCGGCGGGCGCGCTGGCGGCGTGCGGCGCGCCGGAGGGCGGCGCGGCCACGCCGCCCCCCGCGACGGCGACCCGGGTCTCCCCGCATCCCGCGCCCCGGTTCGACGCGGAGATCACGCTGTCGGACGGCCGTCACGTGGGCGTCGCCTACGTCGCCGGACGCGGCCTCGCCGAGCGGCACCGGAGCGCCACGGGGGAGTGGAGCCCGCCGCACCTCGTGTACACGACCCGGACGGACCGGTGCGGGAGCGTCGTCCTGAAGGCGTTCGGCGACACCGTCACCGTCATCGCGGACTGGGGCGACTACTGCTACGACGGTGAGCCGCCCACGGAGTCGGTCGCCGCCGTCGGCACGAACGACCTCACCCACTGGGACACACACCTCACCGCGGACTTCGACGGCTGGACGAAGGTCCACGCCGCCGGCGACGCACAAGGCCTGCTGTTCACCAGGGACTCCACCGAGTCGTCCACCCGCCTCCGGTGGAGCCGTGCCGACGGGTTCGCACGGGTGGAGGAGATTCCGCGCTGATCCCGGCGTATCCCCGGCGCACCCCCGCACGGCCACTAGGATTCCGCGACGCGTCTCCATGTCAGCCGCGACCCCGGGGGAACCGAACTCATGAACGCCTGGAACCAGCAGGGCGGCCGACCGCCCTACGACCCGTACCACCCCTACGGCCCGTACGGGCCTCCACCGCCCGTGCCCCGGGTGGGGTGGGTGCGCCGGACGTGGCGGGCCGTCGGTCCCATCGCGGCCGGCCGCAAGGTCTTCCGTCCCTCGCGCCCCGGCCGCGTCGACGATCCGGCGGTCGCCCGCATGCAGCGCGTCCGCACCGCCGTCGGACTGGCCGCGGTGGTGTGGGTGACGTTCTCCTACAAACTGGCCGCCTCCGTCACGGACCTCGCGGACGACCGCCTCGACCAGTCCTGGAACTCCGTCCTCGTCCTGTCGGTGACGTTCCCGGTGGTCGTCGGCGTGCTCATCGGCATGGCCCGTCCACCGGCGCGGCGCGAACTGCTGCGGCGGGCCCGCAAGCCGCTCGGCTCCATCCTGGCGCTGATCGGCAGTGTGGCCCTCTTCCCCGCCGCCGTGCTCACCGGCCTCCTCGACGGCAAGCTCGCCACCGGCGCGGTGACGACCGTGCTGACCGTCGTCGTCGCCGTGCTCATGCTGGTGTGGGTCCTGCCGTTCGTCGCCTACGGCATCGGGATGTCCCTCGTGCACGTGTTCCGCACCGCGGACATCCACGAGACGGTCCCGCCGCTGCTGGCGCTGGTCCTCGTATGGGAGATGGCGCTCGTCGACGTGCTGACCGGGGCGTACGAGGGCGTGCCGGGGCCGCTGCGGATCCTGCTGGTCCTGGGCGCCCCCTGCTCCGTGACCGCGGTCGCCCTGTGGGAACTGCGCCGGCTGCGCGTCGGCTACGGCCTCACCCTGCGCGGCGCGCTCATGCGCTGACGGCCGCCGGCCGGCGCCGCCGGCCACCGCGGCGAGAATGCCGGTCGGCCCGCCCTGACTTGGTGTTTTACAGTGGCTGTCGCCAGTCCAGGAGACTCCGGAACTGTGAGG
Organism: Streptomyces sp. NPDC048481; assembly: GCF_043200075.1. Taxonomy (NCBI): domain Bacteria; kingdom Bacillati; phylum Actinomycetota; class Actinomycetes; order Kitasatosporales; family Streptomycetaceae; genus Streptomyces; species Streptomyces sp. NPDC048481. Next base: position 259,738 of record NZ_JBICXC010000004.1, on the reverse strand, counting down.
TACACGCACATCATGTCGACCGAAACGTTTGAGTTCCAGGTTGAGGCCCGCCAGCTGCTCCAGCTGATGATCCACTCGGTCTACTCGAACAAGGACGTCTTTCTCCGCGAGCTCGTCTCCAACGCCTCCGACGCGCTGGACAAGCTGCGCCTCGCCGCGCTGCGGGACGACACGCTCGACGCCGACGTCTCCGACCTGCACATCGACATCGAGACCGACCCCGAGGCCCGCACCCTGACGGTGCGCGACAACGGCATCGGCATGTCCTACGACGAGGTCGGCCGGCTGATCGGCACCATCGCCAACTCGGGCACGGCCGCGTTCGTCAAGGAACTGCGCGAGGCGCAGGACGAGGCCGGCGCCGAAGGGCTCATCGGACAGTTCGGCGTCGGCTTCTACTCCGGCTTCATGGTGGCCGACGAGATGACGCTGCTGACCCGGCGGGCCGGCGAGGGCCACGGCACCCGCTGGTCCTCGCGCGGCGAGGGCACGTACACCCTGGAGCGGGTGGACGACGCTCCCCAGGGCACGACGGTGACCCTCCACCTCAAGCCCGCCGACTCCGACGACCAGCTGCACGACTACACCTCGGAGTGGACGATCAGGGAGATCGTCAAGCGCTACTCCGACTTCATCACCTGGCCGATCCGGATGGTCCCGAAGGCGGCCGCGGGCGACACCCCCGAAGACTCCGACGACGAGGCCGCCGCCCCGCGCGAACCCGAGACGCTGAACTCGATGAAGGCGCTGTGGGCGCGCTCGCGCGAGGACGTGTCCGACGACGAGTACCACGAGCTGTACAAGCACATCAGCCACGACTGGCGCGAACCGCTGGAGACGGTCCGGCTCCAGGCCGAAGGCACCTTCGAGTACCAGGCGCTGCTGTTCGTCCCCTCGCACGCCCCGCACGACCTGTACAACCAGGGCTACAAGCGCGGAGTGCAGCTCTATGTGAAGCGCGTCTTCATCATGGACGACTGCGAGGCGCTGCTGCCGCCGTACCTGCGCTTCGTCAAGGGCGTGGTCGACGCGGCGGACCTCTCGCTGAACGTCTCCCGTGAGATCCTCCAGCAGGACCGGCACATCCGGATGATGCAGCGCCGCCTCACCAAGAAGGTCGTCTCCACGGTCAAGGACATGATGACCGCGGCCCCCGAGCGCTACGCCACCTTCTGGCGGGAGTTCGGCGCCGTCCTGAAGGAAGGGCTGCTCACCGACGCCGACAACCGCGACGCCCTCCTCGCCGTCTCGTCGTTCGCGACGACGCACAGCGAGGACGAGCCGACCACGCTCAAGAGCTACGTGGAGCGGATGAAGGAGGGGCAGGACGCCGTCTACTACCTGACCGGCGAGTCCCGGGAGAGCATCGAGAACTCCCCGCACATGGAGGCGTTCCGCGCCAAGGGCATCGAGGTGCTGCTCCTGACCGACCCGGTCGACGAGGTGTGGGCCGACGCGGTCGGCGAGTTCGAGGGCAAGCCGCTGCGGTCCGTGGCCAAGGGCGAGGTCGACCTCGGCGGCGAGGACGACGAGAAGGCCGACGGCGAGCGGGAGAAGCAGGGCGAGGAGTATGCGGCCCTTCTCGGCTGGATGAAGGAGCACCTCGACGACGACGTCAAGGAGGTGCGGCTGTCCTCGCGCCTGACCGTGTCGCCGGCCTGCATCGTCTCCGACGCGCACGATCTGACCCCGGCGCTGGAGAACATGTACCGCGCCATGGGACAGGAGGTGCCCCGCGCCCGCCGCATCCTCGAACTCAACCCGGACCACGTGCTGGTGAAGGGCCTCAACCAGGCGTACAAGGAGCGCGAGGACCGCACGGGCCTCGCCGAGACCGCGGAACTGCTGCACGGACTCGCGGTCCTCGCCGAGGGCGGCCGCCCGAAGGAGCCCGGCCGCTTCGTGAAGCTGGTCGCCGACCACCTGGAACGCGCCCTGTAGTCCCCGCGCGCCGAGCCGGGCGGGCGGCGGCCCCCGCCCGGCTTCGGAGCGCCCGCACGGTTGTAGAGGCGGGAAGCCCGGCCCTACCGTGCAGGCACGACTCCGTCGGCGAGAGGTGGGGCATGACGCACGTCGAGGACGAACTGACCGACCAGCCCGCGTGCTGGAGCCGGGCAGCGGCCCAAGCCGACGCCTGCGCGAAGGAGTTGCCCGAGCCGGGGGAGCGGGTGGCGATCGTGGGCTGCGGCACCTCCTGCTTCATGGCCCGGTCCGCGGCGGCGCTGCGCGAGAGTGCGGGACACGGCGAGACGGACGCCTTCGCCGCCTCGGAGTTCCCTTACGGCCGCCGCTACGACCGGGTCGTCGCCCTGACCCGCTCCGGCACCACCACCGAGATCCTCGGCCTGCTCGCCCGGCTGCACGGACGCACCCGCACCACCGCGATCACCGCCGACCCGGACAGCCCGGTGACCACCGCCGCCGACCACGTGATCGTCCTGGACCGTGCCGACGAACGCTCCGTCGTGCAGACCCGGTTCGCCACCACCGCCCTCACCCTGCTGCGCGCCCGCGTCGGGCTGCACACCGACGCCGTCGTCGAGGACGCCCGCACCGCGCTCGCCGAGCCATTGCCTCAAGGCCTCACGGAGTGCCGGCAGTTCACCTTCCTCGGACAGGGCTGGACGGCCGGACTCGCCGACGAGGCCGCCCTGAAGATGCGCGAGGCCTCGCTGTCCTGGACCGAGGCCTACCCCGCCATGGAATACCGGCACGGGCCCATCAGCATCAGCACGCGGGGCACGGCCGTCTGGATGTTCGGGAAGGCGCCGCACGGCCTGGCCGACGAGGTGCGCGCCACCGGCGCGCTGTGGCTCGAGGGCACGCTGGACCCCCTCGCCGAACTGGTGCGGGCCCAGCGCCTCGCCGTCGCCGTGGCCGCGGCGCGCGGCCTCGATCCGGACCGGCCCCGCCACCTCACCCGCTCGGTGATCCTCGCCCCCTGAGGAGGTGCGATGCCCCTCACCACCACCGGCGAACTGGTCACCCGGGCCCACGCCGCCCACACCGCCGTCGCGGCCTTCAACATCGTCGCACTGGAACACGTCGAGGCCGTCGTCGCCGGGGCGGAGGCGGCCGGCGTCCCCGTCGTGCTCCAGATCAGCGAGAACGCCGTCGCCTTCCGGCAGGGGCAGGTGCTGCCGCTGGCCCGTGCGGCCGCCGTCGCCGCCGAACAGGCCCTCGTGCCCGTCGCGCTGCACCTCGACCACGTCCGCAGCGACCTGCTCCTCGGCCAGGCGGCGGAGGCGGGCTTCAGCTCCGTCATGTACGACGCCTCCCGGCTCCCCTACGAGGCCAACCTCGCCGCCACCCGCTCGGCCGTCGAGCGGGCGCACGCCCAAGGACTATGGATCGAGGCGGAGTTGGGAGAGATCGGCGGAAAGGGCGCCCATGTCGCCGGGGCTCGCACCGACCCGGCCGAAGCGCGCGCGTTCGTCGCCGGATCGGGCGTGGACGCCCTGGCCGTCGCCGTCGGCAGCGTCCACGCGATGACCGCCCGCACCGCCGCCCTGGACCACGGGCTGATCGGCCGGCTCGGCGCGGCACTCGACGTGCCCCTCGTCCTGCACGGCTCCTCCGGAGTCCCGGACCACGAACTGCGGGCGGCCGTCGCCGGCGGCATCGCCAAGGTCAACATCGGCACCGCGCTCAACCAGGCCATGACCGGCGCCGTCCGCGCGCACCTGGCGGCGCACCCCGACGTCGTCGACGCCCGCCGCTACCTCGCCGCGGGCCGCGAGGCCATGGCGCACGCCGTCGAGCGGATCGTCGCCGGGGCGGGTCTCACCGCGGGCTGACCGCCTTCAGCACCACGAACTTGCGGTCGCCGGCGACCGTCTCACAGGCGCCGAACAGCCGCTTGAGCTTGACGTGGTAGCCCAGATGACGGTTGCCCACCACCCACAGCTCACCGCCCGGCCGCAGCGCGCGCCGCGCCCCGGTGAACATGCGCCAGGCCGTCGCGTCGGTCGTCGCCTGGTGCGAGTGGAACGGCGGATTGTTGAGCACGACGTCCACACTGCCGTCGGCGACCCCCGCGAGCCCGTCGCCCACCCGGAACTCGGCGTGCCCCGGCACCCCGTTGGCCTTGTACGTGGCCTCCGCCGACGCCACCGCCTGGAACGACTCGTCCGTGAACAGCACCTCGGCTGCCGGGTCGGCCAGCGCCACCGCCGTGCCGACGACCCCGTTGCCGCAGCCCAGGTCGACGACCCGCCGCCGCCCCGAGGTCCGCGGCAGATGCCCCAGGAAGAACCGGGTGCCGATGTCGAGCCGCTCCGCGCAGAACACGCCCGCGTGATTGACGACCGGCCGGCCCGCGAGAGCGCCGCCGACGTCGTCGGGCAGGTCGTAGGTGTGCGGCCACGGATTGCGGGGGCGCTTCAGCGACGGGTCCGGGGTGCAGAACACCAGCCGGGCCTTCTGCTCGGCGAGAGAGGTCCGTGTCGGCCCGATGATCCGCTCGAACAGGCGCAGCGTCGACGTGTGGATCTCCTTCACCATGCCGGCGCCGACGACCACCGTGTCCGCGTGCACCGCGGGCGCGAGCCGCAGCAACTGGTCCTCCAGCAGCGCGAGGCTCTTGGGCACCCTGACCAGCAGCACGTCGATCCGCTCCGGCACCGGGTCCTGCGTGGTGAGCAGCCCGACGGCGCCGGTTTCGACGCCGGCCCGCGCGAGGTTCGCCCGGGTCGCCTCCTGGCCCAGCCACGAGTCCGTGATCTGGGTCGGACGGTGCGCCGCGAGCGCCGTGACCAGCGCGCCCCAGCGGTCGCCGAGCACGACCACGGAACCCGTCCACGGCACGTCGCGCTCGGCGAGGTGTCTGAGCAGGTACGCGTCGGCGGCGTCCCACGCGCGCAGTGTCTCGCGCGGGTCCTCGGGGAAGCGGGCCAGGGAGACCTCGCCCCACGGCGTCCTCATAGCGTCGTTCATCGTGGCCCAGGCTAGCCGAGCCGCAGATCAGGCCGGGTGCCGGAGCCGAGGAGGAGGATGGGGACATGGACACCGGACTGTTTCCGCGCGAACGGGCCCAGGTCGCGCCGGGCGCGGTGCATCTGCCCGACTGGCTGGACGACGCCCGGCAGCGCGAGCTGCTGAAGGCCTGCCGGGAGTGGGCCCGCCCCCCGGCCGGCCTGCGCACGGTCCGCACGCCCGGCGGCGGCGTCATGACCGCGCGCCAGGTCTGCCTGGGCTGGCACTGGTACCCCTACGCCTACGCCCGCACGGTCGCCGACGGCGACGGAGCGCCCGTCAAGCCGTTCCCGGACTGGCTGGGCGAGCTGGGCCGGCGCGCCGTGTCCGACGCGCTGGGCCCGGCGGAGGCCGAGGGCGCCGACTACGACATCGCACTGGTGAACTTCTACGAGGGCGACGCCCGGATGGGCATGCACCGGGACGCCGACGAGCGCGCCACGGCGCCCGTCGTCTCCCTCAGCCTCGGCGACGCCTGCGTCTTCCGCTTCGGCAACACGAGGACGCGCACCCGGCCCTACACGGACGTGGAACTGCGCAGCGGCGACCTGTTCGTGTTCGCAGGAGCGTCCAGACTCGCCTACCACGGGGTGCCCCGGGTGCTGCCCGGCACGGCCCCGGCCTCACTCGGACTGACGGGACGGCTGAACGTCACCCTGCGCGTCAGTGGATTCCCGGACGCCGCCTGACGAAGCGGATCATGGGAGACTCGCCCTCATGAGCGGCAAGGCGGACCCCCGGGCGGCGGGGGAAGGGACCACCTCGAGGGCGCGGTTGGACCGGGGGCGTGGAGCGCTCGGCCCCGCGCTGGAGCTCGTGCACACCGGACGGGCGCCCACCCGGGCCGTGCTCACCGCGGAACTCGGCGTCACGCGGGCCACGGCGGGCGCGGTCGCCGCGGAGCTGGAGGCGCTGGGGCTGATCCGGGTGGACGCGCGGCCCGCCGCGGCGGCGGGATCGCAGGGCCGTCCCTCGCACCGGCTGGAAGTCGCCCGCGAGGGGCCGGTCGTGCTGGCCGCCCAGGTCCACTCCGACGGGTACCGGGCCGCGCTGGTCGGCCTCGGCGGGCGGATCGTCGCCACGACGCCCAGCTGCGAGACCGTCGACGCCGACCCGGCCAAGGTCCTCGGCGCGGCCGTCGACGCCGGGGCGGAACTGCTGCGGACGACCGGCAGACGCTGTGTCGGCGCCGGGCTCGCCGTGCCGTCCGCGGTCACCGAGCCCGAGGGGCTGGCGCTGAACCCGCTGCACCTGGCGTGGCCGGTGGGAGCGCCCGTGCGGGAGATCTTCGCCGAGCGGGTCCGGGCGGCGGGCGTCACCGGCCCGGCCTTCGCGGCCAACGACGTCAACCTCGCCGCCCTCGCCGAGCACCGGCACGGTGCGGGACGCGGCGCCCGCGATCTGCTCTGCGTGGCCACGGGGCACCGGGGCGTAGGCGGCGCACTCGTGCTCGACGGCCGTCTGCACACCGGCAGTTCGGGCCTCGCCCTCGAGGTGGGCCACCTCACCGTCAACCCCGAGGGACGGCCCTGTCACTGCGGCAGCCGCGGCTGTCTCGACGTCGAGGCCGATCCGCTCGCGCTGCTCACCGCGGCCGGCCGCGAGCCCGGCCCGGAGGGCTCCCTGCTGCACCAGGCCAACGAACTGATCCGCGAGGAACACGGCGATCCGGCCGTCCGCACGGCCGTGGAGAGCCTGATCGACCGGCTCGGTCTGGGCCTGGCGGGCCTGGTCAACATCCTCAATCCCGACCGCATCGTCCTCGGCGGCCTGCACGGCACCCTCCTGGACGCCGACCCGGGCCGGCTGCGCGCGGTCGTCTCCGACCGCAGTCTGTGGGGGCACAGCGGAGGGGTGCCCATCCTCGCCTGCTCCCTCGACCACAACAGCCTGGTCGGCGCGGCCGAACTCGCCTGGCAGCCGGTGCTGGACGACCCGCTGGGAGCGCTGCCCGCCGGGTGAGGCGCACCGCGCGGGTTGCGCGACGGCACGCCACGCTGCCCGCCGAGCGGCGGAATCGGGGAGCCCGGCCGCCCAGCGCGCGAAGCGGGACCGTCTTCCGCGGTCCCGCCGACGTAGGTTGACGGTATGACAGACAACCTGACCGTGAGCGTCCTCGGCACGGGCATCATGGGCGCCGCGATGGCGCGCAACGTCGCCCGGGCCGGACACACCGTGCGGGCCTGGAACCGCACCCGCGCCAAGGCGGAGCCGCTCGCCGAGGACGGCGTGCTCGTGGCCGACACCCCCGAGGAGGCCGTCGAGGGCGCGGACGTCGTCCTGACCATGCTCCACGACGGCCCCGCCGCGCTGGAGGTCATGCGCCGGGCGGCGCCCGCGCTGCGGTCCGGGGCGGCCTGGGTGCAGTCGACGACCGCCGGGATCGAGGCGGTCGGCGACCTCGCCGCCTTCGCCGGCGCCCACGGCCTGGTGTTCTTCGACGCGCCCGTGCTGGGCACCCGGCGGCCCGCCGAGGCCGGTCAGCTGACCGTGCTCGCGGCGGGGCCACAGGCCGGGCGCGCCGCGGTGGCCCCCGTCCTGGAGGCCGTCGGCGCGCGGACCGTGTGGACCGGCGAGGACGGCGCCGAGGGCAGCGCCACCCGTCTGAAACTGGTCGCCAACAGCTGGGTGCTCGCGGCCACCGCGGCGGCCGGCGAGGTCCTCGCCCTGTCGGAGGCGCTGGACGTCGACCCCCACGCGTTCTTCGACCTCATCGAGGGCGGCCCGCTCGACATGGGGTACCTGAAGGCGAAGACGGCCCTGGTCCTCGACGACCGGCTTTCGCCCGCCCAGTTCGCCGTGACCACCGCCGCCAAGGACGCGCGTCTGATCGTCGAGGCCGGGCGCGCGAACGGCGTCCGGCTGGACGTGGCGGCGGCGACCGCCGAGCGGCTGGAGCGCGCCGCCGCCCAGGGGCACGGCGACGAGGACATGGCCGCCGCCTATTTCGCCAGCTTCGAGGAGGCGGAAGGGGCCTGACCGGCGGAAGGGGCAGGTCCGCGGCTGGGGCAGGTCCGCGCAGGTGACGGGCTCGGTCCGCGGGCGAGGGCCGACCGCACCAGGTGGCCTGTCGGCACCTGGTGGGCGATCCGGACCACTCGGCCTGATCACGGGGCCGGCGGCGACCGCCCAGCGGGAAGTCCGCGCCCGGACCTCGGCCTTGGGCCCCGCCGCCGCCCCCCGGCGGGCCGCGGGACGGTGTCCGGGCGTTGGCCGTGGGCCCCTTCCGTCGTCCGGGGGGTGCCGGGCGTTGCCCGGACCTCGTCCGTCGGCCCCGCCTGCGTCCGGCGGGTCGCGAGGCGGTGTCCGGGCGTTGGCCGTGGGCCCTTCCGTGGTGCTGCGGGTTGCCGGGTGTTGCCCGGACCTCGTCCGTCGCCCCGTCGCCCCCCGGCGGACCGCGAGGCGGTGTCCGCGGATTGCCGGGCGTTGCCCGGATCTCGGGCGTCGGCCCCGCCGTCTTCTCGCGGGCCGTGGGCGTCAGGCGGTGGTGGGCGCCCGGCGGGGCCGGGGCGTCAGTTCGCCGGCGCAGTTGGGGCAGACGTCCCGCAAAGCCTCGGCGCACGGCACGCAGTACGTGCACTCGTAGGAGCAGATCCGGGCCGCAGCGCCGGGCGGCAGGGCGGTCGTCGTGCACCGCTCGCAGTGGTCGCGCATCTCCAGGGCCATGGCCGTCCCGCTCCTCACCTGTGGCTTCACCGGTCGTCCGGCTTCGTCGGCCATCCTCACGCGGTGAGCCGCGCCGGACAGCATGCCTGCGGGACAGACCTCGACCCGATCGGGCCAGGGCGCGTCAGCGGGCCCCGGCGATCAGGCCTGAACGGCCGCCGCCCGTGCGGCCATGTCCCGCTCGCGGCACCGCCGGGGCGCGTCGCGCCTACTCCCGGGGAGGTAGGCGAACTGCCGCTGACCGTACGACGCCCTGGACCCCCGTCCGGCGGGAGTCTCGAAGCATCACCGTGCACGAGAACTCACCGAGGAGATGACCCGAGATGAACACCCTGGCGAACTGGGGCGGCGGCGGGCCCGGCCCCTGGATCCTGTTCCTTCCGTTGATCTGGGCGGCCGTCGTCGTCGGCGTGGTCACCTTCGTACGCCGCACGGCCGGGCGGGGCCGCCGCGGGCCGTGGAACACGATGGACCGTCCCGCTGGCGACTCCCCGCTCGCCGTGCTCGGCCGGCGCTTCGCCTCCGGTGAGATCGACGAGGACGAGTACTGGCGCCGGGTGTCGGTCCTGGACGAGCAGTTCGGCCGGCCCGCCCGCTGAACCGGCGGGGCCGCCCGCCGTGCGCGGAAAGCCGACGCCCGCCCGGCGGCCGCCCCTCGGGGGCTGGCCGCCTCGGGCGGGCGGGTCCGGCGGCGGTCACCGCCCGGTCAGCCGACGACGGCCGGCCGGGCGGGGGCATGGGCGGGAACCAGGTCGTCGACAGGTCCGACCTCCGCGAACAGCGGCACGGTCTGCTCCCTGGGGGTGCGCCGGGTCGGCCGCGCCGACACCTCGCGGGTGGCGCTGGGCGCGGGCAGCGTGAACCACACGACCTTGCCGGACTCCCCGTCCGGCCGGGCGCCCCAGCTCTCGCTCACCGCGGCCACCATCGCCAGCCCGCGTCCGCAGGTGGCGAGGGCCTCCTGCTCGGCGGAGCCCATGACGGGCAGCCGCGGATCATGGTCCCGCACGGAGACGGTGAGCCGGTCCAGCAGCAGCTCCAGCTCCACGACGCACGTCTTGTCGGGCTGGGCGTGCAGGTGGACGTTGGTCAGCAGCTCCGTCACACCGAGCGCGGCCCGGTCTATCAGCGGGTCCATGTGCCAGTAGCGCAGTTGCGCCGATACGATTCTGCGGACCTGTCCGATCCGCGACGGCAGGGCCTGAAGCTCCACCATGCAGTGCCTGCTTGGGTTGGTGATCACGGCTGCGACTCCCCGACTGAGGTCCGGAAGAACACGGAGTTCGGATCGAGCAGGGCGTCTGCGCAAGGCGGCCGCCTGCTGTCATGGCCGGCGGGCTGGTTCGCAGCGTTATCGCCGGTAAACCCAGAGTGACGTGAGACCAGAGTGACGCAGCGGATGCCGTACCGCAACTCGCGGTGATCCGGCCACGGGAACGTCGTCCGGTTTCGCGCGGTCTCAGCCGCCGCGTCCCGCCGCCCTGCGCACGGCCTCGATGAACCGGCGCGCCGCGGGCGGGCCGGGCTCGCCCGGCGCCGGGTCGTGGTCGCCGAGGGTCAGCAGGTACCGCTTGCCGTTGAGGTCGGCCAGCGCCCGGTCCTCCGCGGCGAACCAGGGCCTGGAGGCGCGGACCGCCTGCACGGGCGCACTGTCGATCTCGCTGCCGTAGCTGGTCAGCAGCTCCAGCCTGCCGTCGTTGATCCGGACCTGGCCGGCCCGGGTGAGCGAACGCAGCCGCTTGCCGATACGCACGCCCGTAGCCGTGAACTCCGGCTCCGCCATGCCTTCCCGCCCCCTCGCGATCGGTCTCTCTCCCCTGCTCCGGTGTGCGCCCCCGACCGGGAGCCGGCTCCGGGCCGGGGCCCTCGCCCCGTCCGGGGCCGTCGCCCCGCCCGGTGCAGTCTGCCCGCGCCCGGCGTCGAGCACCAGTGCGCGCGACGACCCCGGCGCGCCCGCCCGGAGCACTCGCGCGAATGCGCCCCCCGCCCGCGCCCATCCGCTCCCCAGGCCCCTCTTTGAGGACGTCAAAGGTGTGTTTATGCAGGTGAGAAGCGTGCGCAAGGTGTTTATGATCGATGCGTCGGCCGCGCGGACCACCGTCGGCGCGAAGCCTGAAGGAGCCCGTCGTGACCACCTCCCCACCCGCCAGGACCGGCGCCACCCTCGACGTCGACCGCAGCGACAGCGCCTACCGCGACTGGCTGAAAGAGGCCGTCCGCAAGGTGCAGGCCGACGCCAACCGCTCGGCCGACACGCACCTGCTGCGCTTCCCGCTGCCCGAGCGGTGGGGCATCGACCTCTATCTCAAGGACGAGTCGACCCACCCCACCGGCAGCCTCAAGCACCGGCTCGCCCGCTCCCTCTTCCTCTACGGTCTGTGCAACGGCTGGATCCGGCCGGACCGCCCGGTGATCGAGGCGTCCAGCGGCTCGACGGCCGTGTCGGAGGCCTACTTCGCCAAGCTGATCGGCGTGCCCTTCATCGCCGTCATGCCGCGTACGACGAGCGCGGAGAAGATCCGCCTGATCGAGTTCCACGGCGGCCGGTGCCACTTCGTCGACGACTCGCGCACCATGTACGAGGAGTCGGCCCGTCTCGCGGCGGACAGCGGCGGCCACTACATGGACCAGTTCACCTACGCCGAACGGGCCACGGACTGGCGCGGGAACAACAACATCGCCGAATCCATCTTCCGCCAGCTGGAGTCGGAGCGTTTTCCGGAGCCCGCGTGGATCGTCGCCACGGCCGGCACCGGCGGCACCTCCGCGACCCTCGCGCGCTTCATCCACTACACGCAGCGCGACACCCGCGTCTGCGTCGCCGACCCGGAGAACTCGTGCTTCTTCGAGGGCTGGACCACCGGCGATCCGGACGTCACCTGTGACTGCGGCTCGCGCATCGAGGGCATCGGCCGCCCCCGTATGGAACCCAGCTTCGTGCCCGGGGCCGTCGACCGGATGATGAAGGTCCCCGACGCGGCCAGCGTCGCCGCCGTGCGGGCGCTGGAACAGGCCATCGGCCGCAAGGCGGGCGGCTCCACGGGCACCGGACTGTGGAGCGCGCTCAAGATCGTCGCCGAGATGGTGGCGGACGGCCGACGGGGCAGCGTGGTCACCCTGCTGTGCGACCCGGGCGACCGCTACCTCGACAAGTACTACTCCGACGCCTGGCTCGCCGAACAGGGCCTGGACATCGCCCCGTACACGGCCGCGATCGAGTCACTGCTGGCCACCGGCGTCTGGCCGCGGTGACCGCCCGACAGATGAGGCACGGCGGATGACGCCCCGCCGGTGACGCCCCGCCGGGAGCGCCCGGCGGGGCGTCACCCGGCGAGCCGCCGGTCCAGGGCGGCGACGGCCTCCCGGAACGACCGCCCGAGTCCCGGCCGGGCCAGCCGCGCCCCACCCCGCAACACCGCCGTCCCGTCCACCGCGAACGTCCACCGCACCCGGGTGCCGACGCCCGCGGGCGCGAGCCGCCACTCCTCGACGAGCGCCCGCATCCCCGGCACGTTGGTGGCGTCGACGCGGTACGCGTACAGCTCCGACGGCTTCGCCGCGAGGACCGTCTCCCGGAACCGGGCGCCGCCCCGCAGCCGCACCTCGCGCCCAGCGCCGCCGTCCAGCGGCTCGACGGCGGTCACGGCCGTGAACCATTCGGGCCAGCCGCGGACATCGTCCGCGAGCGCCCGGTAGACCCGTTCGACGGGCGCGCGCATGTCGCGGGCGAAGACCATGCGCACGGGAGCGATGTCGACGAAGCCGAGCCCTTCAGGGCGCAGACGACGGACCATGGCGAGACGAACCCCCTCGGTCGGCGGGGGGTCACCCTAGCGGCGGCTCCGTCAGATGTCTGCATCCTCGTCGGGCTCGCCCGCGACCACCAGCCGCCGCAGCTGCTCGGAGATCTCCACGCGCGCCGCGCCCGGCAGCCCCGCGTCGGTCACCAGCGTGTCCACCTGCTCCAGCGCGGCGAACGAACTCAGCCCCACCACACCCCACTTGGTGTGGTCCGCGACCACCACCACGCGCCGCGCCGACTGCACCAGACGCCGGTTGGTCTCCGCCTCCGCCAGGTTCGGCGTCGACAGACCGGCCTCCGCCGATATGCCGTGCACACCGAGGAACAGCACGTCGAAGTGGAGCGCGGCGATGGCCTGGTCGGCCACCGGCCCCACCAGCGAGTCCGACGGCGTGCGCACCCCGCCGGTCAGCACGACCGTGGCCGCGCCCTGCCGCGGGCCGGAGGAGCGCTGCGCCACGTGGAAGACGTCCGCCACCCGCACCGAGTTGGTGACCACCGTCAGGTCCGGCAGGTCCACCAGGTGATGCGCCAGCGCGAACGTCGTCGTGCCGCCCGACAGCGCGATCGCGCTGCCCGGGGTGACGAGCTGCGCCGCCGCCTTGGCGATGTCCTCCTTGGCGGTCAGCTCCAGGCCCGACTTCGCCTCGAAGCCCGGCTCGTGCGTGCTCGCCTCCATCACCGGGACCGCGCCGCCGTGCACCTTCTCCAGGACGCCCTGGCGCGCCAGCGCGTCCAGGTCGCGGCGCACCGTCATGTCCGACACGCCGAGCTTGCGCGTCAGCTCGTTGACGCGGACACCGCCACGGCGACGGACCTCGTCCAGGATGAGGGCGCGGCGCTGCTCCGCGAGGAGGTTCTGATTCTCACTCACGTACGCTCCGGTCCTTTCCCTCAAGCCGTTCGACAGGCCCGCTCACCTGCTTCGACGAGGCTGAGCCGGCCGACGTCGGTGTGCGGGCGTCCCATCCTCGCACGGCCCGTTCACAGCAGTGCCACCACCCCGTCGCGGTCATGTCACCCACGGTGTTCCCGGCCCGCCCGCGCGTGCGTCGCACAGCGCGGGGATATTCCGTGACGGGAGGTGTATCACGCGTCGCGGGCGGCGATCATATGCCCGCACGGACACATGTCGACGGCGTGTCACGGGGGAGGTGCCCACGGTGAAACGTGCCGGTACCGACGGAGCGGCCCTGGAACTCCTGGTCCACGGCGTGGGCGGCGCCACGCCCGAGAAGATGCTGAACGATCCGCGCACCGAGCGGATCACCGGCGACGACACGGCGGCCGTCTACCGGCGGACCGACGACGTCGGCGCCGAGGCCCGCCCCGCCGACGACCGCCGCAGCGACACCCCCGTCCCGGAGGCCTACGTCTGGTCCAACCTCACCTCCGGCGACGGCACCCGCGCCCTGTGGCTGCTCCTGCTGCCCTTCATGGTCGTCAACCTCGCCCACTGGATGCGCCCCGCCGCTCGCGGGCGCGTCCGCACGGTCCGCCTGTACGGCCTCCTGGTGCGGCTGGCGGCGCTGAGCCTGACCGTGCTCCTCGTCGCCGCGGCCTGTGAGGTCGCCCTGGACCTGACCGCCTGGCAGTGCGCGGGCACCTCCGCGTGCGCGCGCCGCCACTCCTGGCTGGGCTTCCTGTCGCCGGCGGTCTCGGACGACGGCTGGTGGAGCCCGCCGGGCCGCCGCCTGGCCCTCGCCGCCCTGGTCCCCGCCGCCCTCGTCGGCCTCCTGTGGTACCTCTCCCACCGCACCTGGCGGGCCTACGAGTCGCAGGAGCCCCTCGACCGCGCGCCCGAACCGGAGGACGGCCCCTCGGACACCGCGCTCGGCCGCCCCGGCTTCTGGTACGGGCGCCGGCTGGTGGCCCGGCTGCGCGCGGCGCACACCGCGGCGGGCCTGCTGACGGTGGCCGCCGCGGTCGGCGCCGCCGCCGTGCGCCAGGACCGCGAGGCGGGCGGTCCGGCCGTTCTCGACGTCCTGGGCCGGCTGCTGGAGGCCTCCCTGATCGCGGGCGCGCTGGCCACGGTGTGGGTGGTGTGCCGCCGCGGCCGCAGCGAGCACCGCCTCGACCGCCGCCTCGACGCCCACCTGGTGCGCCGGCTGCCGTCGGCCGCCCTCGCCCTGCTCGCCCTCACGCTGGTGTACGCCGGCTGGGAGCGTCCCGGCTGGCATTCCGAGGGCCGCCTGCCGGGCGACGCGACCTTCGGCGCGCTCGCCCTCGCCCAGGGTGCGCTGGTCGTCGCCCTCGCGGTCGCCGCCCGCCTCCTGCACCACTGCCCGCAGGAGCGCTCGGCCGCGGCGGGCGGCACGGAAGAAGCCGGCGCCGGCCGGTGCAAGGCGGCCGGGCCGCGCGCCCCCGAGCCGCCCTCCGCCGTCCCCCTCGGCGCCCCGGCGCCGCGCGGGGAGGACCGGGCCGACGGCGGCCCGCCCGGAGCGTCACAGCCCACCGATCCGGACACCGACACCGACCGCGTCGGCGCCGGCGTCGGCGGGCGGAACGAGGTGGGGCCGGAAGGGAGCGCGGTCGCCTGGTTGGAGCGCTGCGCGCTGCACGGGCTCGGCGGCCCGGCCGTCGCGATGCTGGCCTGTGCGCTGGGCGGGGTCATGTCCGGGGGCGTCGCCCAGCGCGTCTCGGACTGGCTGGACGGCACCGGCACCGGACTCGACGGACCCCCGGTCGTGCTGACCTGGCAGGCGTCCGTGATCCCGGTCCTGCTCGTCGTCCTGCTGGTCCTGTGCGCGCTGCTCGGCCGCCAGGCCTGGCTGCTCACCCGCGCGGAACAGACCGAGGTACTGCGGGAGTACGGGGTGGAGCACGGCGACCCCGCGCGCACCCGCCGTATCGCGCGGGCCCGTGCGATGGCCACCCTCACCGACCGTGGCCCGCTCCTCGTCGCCGTCGTCTCCACCGCGACGCTCCTGCTCGGCGGGGGAGCCGTCGCCGGCGCCCTCGGCACCGCGAAGACGCCTGCCCGGGCCGCGGAGCAGGCCCCGGCCTTCGTGCACGGCGCGGCGCAGACAGCGCAGGCGCTGGGCTCCTGGCTCATAGGGCTCGGCTTCGTCCTGTTCGTCACCTGGGGACGCCGCGCCTACAAGGACGCCTCCGCGCGGCGCACCATCGGCATCCTCTGGGACGTCGGCACCTTCTGGCCACGCGCCGCGCATCCCTTCGCCCCGCCCTGCTACGCGGAGCGCGCCGTGCCCGACCTGACCTGGCGGGTGGCCACCTGGACGCGGGCCACCGGCGGGCGCCTCGTCATCTCCGGCCACTCCCAGGGCAGCGTGCTGGCGGCCGCCGCGGCCTGGCAGCTCAAGCCCTCCGACCGCAGGCGGGTCGCCCTGCTCACCTACGGCTCACCGATCGAGCGCCTCTACGGCCGCTGGTTCCCGGCCCACTTCGGCCCGTCCGCGCTCGCCGCGCTGCACGAGGACATCGCCTGCTGGCGCAACCTGTACCGGCTCACCGACCCCATCGGCGGACCGGTCCGGCCGCCCGGCGACCACCGCGGCCCGCAGGTCGACCGGCCGCCCCTCGCGGACCCGCTGGCCTACGGCCGGGACGCGGCGCACCCGTTGCCCGCACCCGTCCTCGGCCACTCCGACTACCAGGCGGACCCCGCCTTCGCGCAGGAACGCGAGCTGCTGCTGGCCCGGTTGCGGTCCGGGGTTCCCGCGCAGCGCGCGTGAGCCGCGGCAGGGCCGGGTCAGGGCAGCTGCGGCAGGTCCTCCGCGTACAGCAGCGTCAGGTCGTCCTTGCTCGGCTCCGTGACCTGCGCGACCCGGCTCGCGTGCCGCTCCACCATCGCCTCGAAGGTCTGGCGCGCGGTGCGTCCGTTGCCGAAGGCGGGGCCCTTGGGCAGCTCCGTGAAGTACTTCAGCAGCGCGTCCGCGGTGCCCGGTCCGAGCCGGTACTCGTGCTCCTCGGCCTGCTGCTCCACGATCCGCAGCAGTTCGTCCGGCCCGTAGTCGCCGAAGGTGATCGTCCGTGAGAAACGGGACGCCACACCGGGGTTGACCGACAGGAACCGCTCCATCTCCGCCGTGTAGCCCGCCACGATGACGACGACGGAGTCCCGGTGGTCCTCCATCAGCTTGACGAGGGTGTCGATGGCCTCCTTGCCGAAGTCCCGGCCCGCGTCCTCGGGCGACAGGGCGTACGCCTCGTCGATGAACAGCACCCCGCCGTGGGCCCGTTGGAAGGCCTCCTGGGTGCGGATCGCGGTGGAGCCGATGTGCTCGCCGACCAGGTCGACGCGGGACACCTCGACCAGGTGGCCCTTCTCCAGGACGTCGAGCGCGGCGAGGATCTCGCCGTACAGCCGCGCCACCGTCGTCTTTCCGGTGCCGGGGGAGCCCGTGAAGACCAGATGCCGTTTGACGGACGCGGCCTTGAGCCCGGCCTGCTGACGGCGCCGGCCCACCTCGATCATGTCGATGAGGGCGCGCACCTCGCGCTTGACGCTCTCCAGGCCGACCAGCGTGTCCAGTTCGCCGAGCACGTCCTTGGACGTCCGTACCGACGCCCCCGGCTCGTTCCCGGGCGTGGCCGCCTCGGGGGCGGTGGCGCGCTGCCCGGGGATCGAGCCGAGCAGTCCCGGCGACTGGGCGCTCGTCTGCACGGCGGGCTCCGGCGCCGCCGCGAGGCCCGGGGTGCGCGCGCCCGCGCTCTCGTCGCTGGTGCAGTCCTCGACGACGGGCGCGGACCCGGACGCGGCGTCCGTCCCGGCGTCCGCGAACTCGTAGCCGCCGCGCGCGCAGCGCTCCGTGCGGCACTTGCGCAGAGTCGTGCGGCTGCCGTCTATCACGTGGAAGCCGTAGCCCCCGCTGTTGGTGACCCGGCAGTTCAGGAAGCTGCCCCGGCCGCCGGCCGAGACGTAGAAGCCGGCCTCGGCGGGGGAGTCGACCGTGCAGCGCTCCACGGTCGGGTCGGCGCCCTTGGTGACGATCACGCCGGTCTGGGTGGCGTCCACCGTGCAGTTGGCGAGGGTGCCGCCGCTGCCGTGGTCGCGGAACCAGGCGCCGGTCGCCGCGTCGCGGATACGGCAGTCGTCGAGCTGGGCCGTCGCCCCGTCGCTCACGGACACCGCCGTGTTGCGCACCTGGAAGAGGTCGCTGTCGACGACGTCCGCCCGGGAGCCGCGGTCGAGGACGAACAGGGCGTCCGGCACGTCGTGCACCCGGCACGAGTCCAGCACGGCCGTGGCGCCGTCGCTGACCCAGACGGCCGGGTAGTCGCCGGTGCTGTCGAAGATCTCGCACTGGTTGGCGTCCACGCGCGTGCCGGGATCCCACACCGACAGCCCGTTGCGCCCGAACTGACGCACCGTCGTGCGGGTCAGCGTCAGCACGGAACGCGAGCGCAGGTCGACCGCGTTCTCCGGGATGTCGTGGATGCGGCAGTCGGCCAGGGTGAGCACCGCGTCGGTGTCGAGGGTGACGCCGTCGGCGGTCGTGCGGTGCACGTCGCAGTCGGTGAGATGCGCGGTCGCGCGGGCGGTGACCTGCACGCCGCTGCCCCTGATCTCGTAGACCTCGCAGCCGACGGCCTCCAGCGCCGAGTTGTCGCCGGTCGCGCTCAGGCCCGCGCCCGAGGTGTGGTGCACCCTGCAGCGCTCCAGCCGGGGGTGGGCGCCGCCGCGCACGGCGACACCGGCCTGACCGGCCGCGACGATCTCGCACTCCTCGAAGACACCGCCGCCGCCGTCGACCACGGCGATGCCGATGCCGGCCGGGTTGTCGACGGTGCACCGCCGGACCGTGGGGCGGGCGCCGCCGCGCACCTCCACACCCGCCGAGGACCGGGTCACGATCCGCAGGTCGAGGAGTTCCGGGGCGCCCTCCTCGACGAGCACCGCGGGCGCGGCCGCGTCCTGGCCCTCCACGTGCAGGTCCTGGACCACCGCCGAGGCGCGCACGGTCAGCGGCACGCCGTCCGCGGGAGCCAGCCGCACCGAGCCGGGGGAGCCCTCGGGGCCGCGCAGGGTCACCGACCGCTGGACGACGAGGTTCTCCCGGTAGGTGCCGGGAGCGATGGTGAGGACGTCGCCCTCGGCCGCGGCCTCCAGGGCGGCGGCGAGCGACGCGTACTCACCCGTGCGGCGCCGCCACCGCGATGTGCCGGTGTGCGTCACCTGGACCGTGCCCTGTGCCATGGCGTTGCTGTGCCCCCACCTCGTGGTACGCGGGTTGATGCCGAATGGTTCGGCCGGACCACCGTAGCGTGCGCGCGGGTGGTGGGTTGACCAGAGACGGAAGGCCGTCAACTGCCGGCGCCGGTGCGTCCCCAGTCCGGGCCCGCCCGGTCCCAGGCCCGGTCCCACCCCGCGTACCGGCGCAGCACCATGCGCCACATGACCACCCGTCGGCCGCCCTCGACGGCGCCCGCGGTGAGCAGGGCCGCGCCGATGCCGGCCAGCACGGCGTGCGTGGTCGCGGTGGCGGAGTCCAGCGGCCGTGCCACCAGACGGCCGTGCGCGTCCGTCCATATGCCGAAACGGTCGCCGCTGTGCGGTCTTTCGAGGCCCGACAGGACGGTGCCGTGCCGCCTGGCGCCGTCCGGAGCCGTCCAGCCCGCGACGACCCTGGTGCGTGCCTCGCGGCCGGTGGCCGTCTCGTAGTCCGCGTCCGGCGACGAGACGCCCGTCCTGCGCAGCACGGTGGCCGTCACCCGGTGGCGGGAGGCGTGCTGTTCGCGGACCGACCGCTGTAGCGCGCCCTGCGCCGCCCCGCCGACGAGGAAGCCCACGAAGGGAGCGACGAGACAGACCAGCAGCAGGGCGGACAACGCCACCCAGGCCTCGGCCAGATCCGTGCCCCGGCGCAGCGGATTGTGCCGCCAGCGCCAGAGTCCGCCGATGACGCCCATCGCGCGCACCCCCCTCCCCCCGTGACGATCCCGTCGCGGCCGTCCACGCGCGGGCGCCGGCGACGCGGAACCGCACCGCCGGGGACCCGGGCCCTCTCATGAACGTCCCACGTCGTCCCAACGCCTCACCGCCGGGCGGAGGTTCCCGGGGGCGGACGCGGTCGGCCGGGCGGGGCCGGAACTACGCGACGACGCGCACCGGATCGCCCACCCGGACCGTGCCGCGGGAGAGGGGGACCAGGTTCTGCCCGAACACCAGCCCGTCGTCGAGGCGCCGGTGACGGCCCAGGGTGGACAGGGGCTCCTTGCCGCGAACCGCGGTGTCCTGGTCGGTGGTGGTCACCACGCACCGCCCCGACGGCTTGACCACCCGGAACTCGACCTCGCCCACGATCAGCCGCGACCAGTGGTCCTCGGCCCAGGGCTCGGTGCCCCCCACGACGAGATTGGGCCGGAAACGGTTCATCGGCAGCGGCCCCTCCGCAGCGTGGGGGCCTTGCGCGATGAGGGAGTTGAGGGCGTCCAGGGAGGCGGACGAGACGGCGAGCAGCGGATAGCCGTCGGCGAAGGAGACGGTCTCACCGGGCAGGGCGTACGCGGGATCGACCGGTCTGCGGGCCGCCGGGTCGTCCATGTGCACCAGCCGCACGTCGGCGCCGACGTAGTCACTGCACCAGCGGTGCGCCGCGGCGCCGGCGAGGACCGCCTCCACCTTGTCGCCGAACACGTCCATGGACACCGTGCCGACGGGCTCCGGCACCGGAACGGTCAGCGGTTCCCGGCCGGGCGCCGACAGACGGACGCCGCCGCCGGGCACGGGCTCGGCGGCGGCCAGGGCGAGATGCGGCTGCTGGCGTTGGGTGACGACCTTTCCCCCGTCGTCGATCAGCGTCCATCGCCGGTCAGCGGCCAGCCCCCAGGGCTCCACGACGGCCTCACGGAGCGCCTGGCCCCGGAACGCCTTGACCGGATGGACATGTATCGACAGCAGTTCCGCATTCCCCATGGGGTCATCCTGCCAGGTGACGGCGGGAACCCCGGAGCGGTTTTCAGTAACCGCGGTACTGCTGGTTGTTGTACGGATCCTGGTACTGGGGCGCGGGCGGCCGGGGCGCGGCGGGACGCATCGCCTCGTAGCCGGCCGGGGCCGCCGGGCGCATCTGCTGCTGCGCCTGCGGACCCGGATAGCCGCGCGGCGGGCCGGCCTGCGGCGGAATGTACGCCGCCGGGGCCTGCTGAAGCGGTGCGGGCTGCTGCGCCTGCGGATAGCCGTAGGAGCCGTACGACCCGTACGAGGCCTGGGAGGGGCCCGCCGGGAGAGCCGGCAGGGCCGAGGGGAGCGCGGGCAGATGGCTCGCGCCCATGTCGTACGCGGCGGGAACCCGGATCGGGGCGATCTGCGGGGTGCCCCGCTCGGCGACGAGCGAGTCGTAGATCGGGGTGTCCGGGAAGGAGGCGGAGTAGTAGCCGCCGCCATAGGTGGAGCGGGGGGAGGTCATGGCACATAAGTTAAGCCCACGATGTGCTGGTTGGGGAGACCGATAAGAGGGTTGATTTCCGTGTCCGCGGTGGCCTTGGATCCCCAATGCGAGCGAACATGGGGAAAAGGGACGGCAAACGGACCGTGGATCGTGTAAAGCCCGAGATCCGAGCGGGTTACCCGCGGTTTGGCGGAGCCGTTCCCGTGCTCCGGATGGGCGTGCGCCGTCCCGCGCCATAGGTTGACGGGTAGACAACCCGAGGAGCGCCGGCGCGCCGCCCGGCGCATCCGACCGACGATGGGGGCGTACATGTCCATGCCGAAGGGCTCCAATGCTCCGGTGCCGACCACGGCACTGCGGGTCGAGCTGGGGTGGCGCCAAGGGCCGGGCGTCCCGGACGTCGACGCCTCGGCGCTGGTGCTCGTGGGCGGAAAGGTCCGGTCCGACTCCGACTTCGTCTTCTACAACCAGCCCGCCCACGCCTCCGGCGCGGTCCGCCACGAAGGCAAGGGCGCCGCCGCCGGCCGCACGACCGACAGCCTGCTCGTCGACCTCGCGCGCGTGGAGCCCGCCGTCGAGACCGTCGTCGTCGCCGCCTCGGCGGACGGCGGCTCGTTCGGCCAGGTCCCCGACCTCTACATCGAGGTGCGGGACGCCGCGCAGAGCACCGTCGTGGCACGCTTCGACAGCACCGGCGCCACCGTCGAGACGGCTTTCGTCCTCGGCGAGTTCTACCGCCGCCAGGGCGCCTGGAAGTTCCGGGCCGTCGGCCAGGGATACGACAGCGGCCTCGAAGGACTGGCCACCGATTTCGGCATCACCGTCGACGAGCCGCAGCAGACCGCCGCGCCCACCCCGCCGGCTCCGCAGACCTCGCGGACTCCGCTGCCTCCCGCCGCGCCGCCCTTCCCCCAGTCGCCGGCCCGGCCCGCCTTCCCGGCCACGGTCCCCCCGCCCTCGCACCAGACCCCGCCACCGCCGCCGGCGCCGCCCGCCGCACCGGTACGGCTGACCAAGGTGACGCTCACCAAGGCCGCCCCCTCGGTGTCGCTGACCAAACAGGGCGGCACCTCCGGCTCCCTGCGCGTCAACCTCAACTGGGAGGTGCGCAAGCAGTTCTCCGGGTGGGGCAGCAAACGCGGCCGCGCGGTCGCCCTGCACAACGACCTCGACCTCGACCTGTGCGCCCTGTTCGAACTCGCCGACGGCCGCAAGGGCGTCGTCCAGGCCCTGGGCAACGCCTTCGGCTCACTGCACCAGCCGCCCTACATCCACCTCGACGGCGACGACCGCACCGGCGCGGTGTCGAGCGGCGAGAACCTCACCGTCAACCTCGACCGGCGCGACGACTTCCGCCGCATCCTGGTGTTCGTCACCATCTACGAGGGCGCCCGCTCCTTCGCCGACCTGCACGCCACGGTCACGCTCCAGCCCCAGCACGGCGCACCGGTCGACTTCTCCCTCGACGAGTGCACCGTCCCGTCCACCGTCTGCGCCCTCGCCCTCATCACCAACCACGGAGGCGACCTCGTCGTCCAGCGCGAGGCCCGCTACCTGGTGCCGGAACGCGGCGTGAGCCCCCAGCGGACCGTCGACCACGCCTACGGGTGGGGCATGAACTGGACGCCCGGCCGCAAATAGAGCCCGCGCCCGCCCGCGCGGATCAGCCCTCGTCGGCGACGGCGTCCGGACGCGCGTAGGTGCGGCCCTTCCAGGCCGCACCGCGCCCCCGGTAGTGCTGCACCGCGGAGTCCACCGTCATCAGCAGATAGAGGAACGCGGTGCACGGCAGCAGGGGAGCGAGCCACAAGGGCTGCCCGTAGTAGCGGAGCATCGGCACATACGTCCCCGCCATGACCAACCACGCCAGAGCGCCGCACACCGCCGTCGCCGCGCTGCCGGCGGCGAGCCCGGCCGGCAGGGCGAGCGGCGGCACCAGGTACACCAGGACGAGGCCGAGCACCGTGCCCGCCAGCAGGAGCGGGCTGTGCCGCAACTGCGCGTAGGCGCTGCGCGAGACCATCCGCCACAGGTCGTGCAGCCGCGGGTACGGGCGCACGCTGTCCACCCGGTCGGCAAGCCCCAGCCAGACGTGACCGCCCGCCGCCTTCACGGCACGGGCCAGGGCCACGTCGTCGATGACGGCGTGCCGGATCGCGTCCGGGATCCGCGCCCGCACGGCCGCGTCGTCGCGCAGCAGGACGCAGCCGCCCGCCGCGGCCGCCGTGCGCGATCCGCGCCGGCCGATCCGGCGGAACGGGTACAGCTGCGCGAAGAAGTAGACGAACGCCGGGACCACCAGCCGCTCCCACACGCTCTCCACCCGCAGCCGCGCCATCTGGGAGACGACGTCGAACCCCCCGGAGCGCGCCGCCGCCACCAGCTCCCGCAGGCTGTCGGGCGCGTGCGCGATGTCGGCGTCGGTGAGGAGGAGGTACTCGGGCTCACGCGCGCGTGCCAGCGCGATCCCGTGACGCACCGCCCACAGCTTCCCGGTCCAGCCCGCGGGCGGCTCCCCGGGCGAGTCCACGGTCAGCGGCAGTCCGCCGTGCCGCCGGGCGAGGGTCCGCGCCAGCTCGCCGGTGCCGTCGCCGCTGCCGTCGTCGACGAGGAAGACCTCCGCGCGGCCCGGATAGTCCTGCGCGAGCAGGGTGGGCAGACTCGCGGGCAGGACGGCGGCCTCGTCGCGCGCGGGGACGACGACGCAGACGGAGGGCCATCGCTCCGGCGCCGTGCGCGCGGGCAGTCTGACGTCCGTGCGCCAGAAGAGGCCCTGACAGAGCAGCAGCCACAGCCAGGCGGCCAGGGACAGGGCGGCGATCCACACGACGGCGCTCACGCGCGCAGTCTGCCCCACCCCGCCGGGCCGCCGGGGCACATCGTCTATGGTGGCCGGGTGAAGATCGCGCTCATGGACTCCGGGATCGGCCTGCTGGCGGCCACCGCCGCGGTACGACGTCTGCGGCCCGACGCCGATCTCGTGCTCTCCCTCGACCCCGACGGCATGCCCTGGGGACCGCGCACCCCGCAGGACCTCACCGAGCGGGCCGTGGCCGTCGCCGAGGCCGCCGCGGCCCACCGGCCCGACGCGCTGATCGTCGGCTGCAACACGGCCACCGTGCACGCCCTGCCCGCCCTGCGCGCCCTCCTCGAACCCGCCGTCCCGGTGATCGGCACCGTCCCCGCCATCAAGCCCGCCGCGGCGGCCGGCGGCCCCGTCGCCATCTGGGCCACCCCCGCCACCACCGGCAGCCCCTACCAGCGGGGCCTCATCGACGACTTCGCCGGCGGTGTCACCGTCGCCGAGGTGCCCTGCTGGGGGCTGGCCGAGGCGGTGGAACACGCGGACGAGGCGGCGATCGACGCCGCGGTCGCGGCGGCCGCCGCGCTCACCCCCGACGAGGTGACGACCGTCGTCCTGGGCTGCACCCACTACGAGCTGGTCGCCGAACGCATCCGCGCCGCCGTGAGCCGCCCCGGCCGTCCCGCACCGGCCCTGCTCGGCTCCGCCGGCGCCGTGGCCGCGCAGGCGCTGCGCAGGATCGGCGCCCGTCCCGGGCCCGGCGCGGCCGCCACCGGCGCTGTGACGGTCATCCTCAGCGGCCGCCCGGGCGCCCTGCCCGCACCCGCCCTGGCCTACGCCGAGGGCCGTCTGCTCCAGGCCGTCGCCCCCGCCCGCTGAACGACCCGGCGGGGCGTTCCGCCCGGGCGGAGCAGTCACTCTGCGCCACGCGGTACCGGCGCAGCGAAACCTGAGTAACCTCATGGATATGAGGGACCACCCCCACGACGAGAGCATCCCGCTTCCCGACGTCCCGCACAGCGACGCGCCCCACCCCGACGTCTGGAGCGGCCGCGCCACCAACCGCTTCCAGTGGCTGCTCGCCCTCGTCGGAGCGGCCTGCCTGGGACTCGGCGTCGAACTCGCCATCGACTCGGCCTGGACGTCCGGCATCGCGCCCCTCGCCATGTCGGTCGTCGGCTGCATCGCCGCCGGTCTGCTGGTCCTCTTCGGCACCCTCGCCTTCGTCCACGTCGACCTCAGACTCGACGGGGAGTGCCTCGAAGTGCGCTGCGGCCACATCGGCCTGCCCCGCCGCCGCATCCCGCTGACGCACGTCGCCGGGGCCGACTTCGCACCCCTCGTCACCCCGCGCCACTGGGGCGGCTGGGGCTATCGGTGGCGACCGGAGAAGGGGACCGCGGTCGTCGTGCGCCGGGGCGAGGGCGTGGTGCTGCGCCTCTGGGACGGGCACACCTTCACGATCACCGTGGACGACGCCGAGTCCGCCGTCCGCGTCATCAGGAACCGGCTGCGGACGGGCGCCGCCGACACCGCGCACTGAGCGCCCCGCGCGCGGGACCCGCCCCCTCAGCCGGCCGGTCGGCCACCGTGCAGGTCACGCCCGCACCGCGGCGCGGCCCCGGACGTCCGGGCGGGCTCGCGGACCGGGAGCGCCTCCGTGAGCGGCCGCGCCGTGGCCACGCCCGCCAGCAGCCCCGCGCCCGCCGTCACCGTCGTGAAGCTGAGCGCGTTCCCGGCCGAGGCGACGACGGCGAGCGCGGTGAGCGAAGCGGCCGCGGTGAGGACCACCGGCGTCGGACGCGGCGCACGCCACAGGGCGAACAGCACCCAGCAGAAGACCGCGCCGAGCAGCAGCACGCCCACCACCCCCTGCTCCGCCGCGAGCTGCAACGGCGCCGAGTGCGGCTTGCCGTCCGGCGGCGACGACCGCGCGGCCGTCTCGCTCAGTTCCCCGAAACGCCCCGGGCCGACACCGAGACCGCTCGCGCGACGGGCCATGCCCAGGGCGTCCCGCCACAACTCGGCCCGCCGCGACGTCAGCGCCTCCCGCACGGCGCCCGCGAGGCCGCCCGGCAGCACGTTCCCGGCGACCGCCCAGGTCAGCCC
This sequence comes from Streptomyces sp. NPDC048481, assembly GCF_043200075.1. Taxonomy (NCBI): domain Bacteria; kingdom Bacillati; phylum Actinomycetota; class Actinomycetes; order Kitasatosporales; family Streptomycetaceae; genus Streptomyces; species Streptomyces sp. NPDC048481. Next base: position 234,030 of record NZ_JBICXC010000004.1, on the reverse strand, counting down.
CGTCACCAGGGCGGCGAAGAGCGCCAGCCCCGCGAGCACCGGTCCCCGGCGGAACCCCCGGCCTGCGGCGAGCGAGCAGAGCAGCACGGCGCCACAGGCCACCACGGCCGTCGCCGACCCCAGCGACGCGCCCACGACCACGACGACCCCGGCGAGCAGCCACAGCGCGAGCCGCACCCTCGCCACCGGCGTCGTCCGGGCCGCGCAGCACGCGGCGCCCGCCGACAGGATCAGCAGCGCGGCTGCGGCGCCGGCATGGCCGAGCGGCACGACGGCCTCCGGCCCCGGGGCCGTCCGGGGCAGGAGCACGGCCTGCACGAGGCCGGCCGCCGCTCCGGCGCACGGCGCGGCTACCGGCGTCAGCGCACCGAGGATCCGCCCCGCCGCGTACCCGGCGGCCAGCGCCAGCACGGCGAGCAGCACCCCCTCGGGACGTCCGTCGTGGACGGCGGCGGTGACCAGGGACCAGACGGCACCGGATCTCAGAACGACCGCGCCCACCACGTCCGAAACGTTTCGTCTTTCCCCGTCCCCGGCCGTGCCGGCAGACGTCGTGCCCGTGGAACCCACCCCGCCCCCGAACCCGGCCGCCCCCCCGACCGTGAGCCTGAAACCCGCCGCGGACCTGAACCGCGACGGACCCCGGCCGCGCTCGCGTGCGATCGGAGCTCCGGCACACCGTATCCGCCGATGGGCGGTTTGTGGATGACTTGCGCCGGGTTGTACGACCGCACCGACCGCCCGGCGTGCGCCCGGCGGCCGAAGACCACGGCGCACAGACGGACGGCGGACGGACGGACGGCGGACGGACGACGGCCGGACCGACGCCGGAGGACGGACGCCGGACGACGGACTGCGCACGGCGGCCGGACGGCAGTGCGGGGCCGGGCCCTCGGCGGGGCGGTCCGCCCCGCCGACCGCGCTGTCGGCCCGAACGTCACCCGCCGTACACTCCCGGAGTGACCGTCACCGCAACTTCCGTCGGCCAGCCGGACCAGCTGGAGCCCCCCACCGCGTCCCCCGCACGCGGCACACGCCTCCTGCGTTTCCTCCCGGCCGCCGCCGCGGCTCTCTCCGGAGTGCTGCTCTACGTCAGCTTCCCGCCGCGCACCCTGTGGTGGCTTGCGCTGCCCGCCTTCGCGGGCCTCGGCTGGGTGCTGCGCGGACGCGGCTGGAAGGCGGCCTTCGGCCTCGGCTACCTCTTCGGCCTCGGCTTCCTGCTGCCGCTGCTGGTGTGGACCGGGGTGGAGGTCGGACCCGGTCCCTGGCTCGCCCTGGTGGCGATCGAGGCGGTCTTCGTCGCGCTGGTCGGCGTGGGCATCGCCGCCGTCTCCAGGCTCCCGGCCTGGCCGCTGTGGGCGGCGGCGCTGTGGACCGCGGGGGAGGCGGCACGCGCGCGTGCGCCGTTCGGCGGCTTCCCCTGGGGCAAGATCGCCTTCGGGCAGGCGGACGGCGTGTTCCTGCCCCTGGCCGCGCTCGGCGGCACCCCGGTGCTCGGCTTCGCGGTCGTCCTGTGCGGGTTCGGCCTCCTCGAGGTCGTGCGGCTCGTCCTGGACCGGCGGCGCACGGGCGAGCTGCGACGGCCGGCGGCCGCGGTCGCGCTGCTCGCCATGGCCGTTCCCGTGGTCGCGGCCCTGGCCGCCCGCGCGCTGGTCAGCGACAAGGCCGAGGACGGCACCGCGACGGTCGCCGTCATCCAGGGCAACGTCCCCCGGCTCGGCCTGGAGTTCAACGCCCAGCGCCGGGCCGTCCTCGACTACCACGCGCGGGAGACCGAGCGCCTGGCCGCCGAGGTCGCGGCCGGCAAGAAGCCCCGGCCCGACTTCGTGCTGTGGCCCGAGAACTCCTCCGACATCGACCCCTTCGCCAACGCCGACGCGGCCGTCGTCATCGACCGGGCGGCCAAGGCGATCGGCGTGCCCGTCTCTGTCGGCGGGGTCGTCGAACGCGACGGCAGGCTCTACAACGAGCAGATCCTGTGGGACCCCGTGAAGGGACCGACCCAGACCTACGACAAGCGCCAGGTCCAGCCGTTCGGCGAGTACCTCCCGCTGCGCTCCGTCATCGGCGCGATCAACGGCGACTGGACGGCCATGGTCCGCCAGGACTTCAGCCGGGGCACCAAGCCGGGCGTCTTCGACATGGACAGCGCCAAGGTCGGCCTGGTCACCTGCTACGAGGCCGCGTTCGACTGGGCCGTGCGCTCCGAGGTCACCGACGGCGCCCAGATGATCTCCGTGCCCAGCAACAACGCCACCTTCGACCGCAGCGAGATGACCTACCAGCAGCTCGCCATGTCCCGCGTCCGCGCGGTCGAGCACAGCCGGACCGTCACGGTGCCCGTGACCAGCGGCGTCAGCGCGATCATCATGCCCGACGGCAGGATCACCCAGAAGACCGGCATGTTCGTCGCGGACTCCCTGGTGCAGAAGGTGCCGCTGCGCTCCTCGCAGACGCCGGCCACGAGGCTGGGGATCCTGCCCGAGATGCTCCTGGTGCTCGTCGCGGCGGGTGGTCTGGGATGGGCGGTCGCCGCCGGTGTGCGCGGCAGGCGGGACCCGGCGGTCTAGCGGCCGGGGGTGCTGACGCACCCGGTTAGGGTCGGATCATGGCGACTCCTGACTTCATCACCGACATCCGCGCCTCCGCCGGACACCACCTGCTCTGGCTTCCCGGCGTGAGCGCCGTCGTCTTCGACGACGAGGGACGGGTGCTGCTGGGCCGGCGCGCGGACAACCGCCGGTGGACCGTGATCGCCGGCATCCCGGACCCCGGCGAGCAGCCCGCGGACTGCGCGGTCCGGGAGGTCTACGAGGAGGCGGGCGTGCACTGCGTCCCCGAGCGCGTCGTCCTGGTGCGCGCGGGCGACGCGGTGGAGTACCCGAACGGCGACCGGTGCCAGTTCATGGACATCACCTTCCGCTGCCGGGCCGTCGGCGGCGAGGCGCGCGTCAACGACGACGAGTCCGTCGCCGTGGGGTGGTTCGCGCTCGACGCCCTGCCGTTCATGCAGGAACGGCAGCTCTTCCGCATCAAGCAGGCGATCGCCGACGAGCCCACCTGGTTCGAGACCACGGTCCCCGAGTGAACGGGGGTGCGGGCCGCACGGCCCTCGTCGCTCGCCCCTCGAACACCGGCAGTCGGGCCGGTGGCGTGCGGTGGTGACGGGGCGCGAGTACGACGCGGCCGACATCGAGGTCCTCGAGTTCGACGCCTCGGTGCGCAGTCGGATGGGCATGTTCTTCGGCGTGGGGCGGGGGGATCCGAGGCTGCCGGTCCGCGTGCTGTGCGCCGTGGCGCGCCACGCGCTGCACCCGGCGACGGGGGTCGCGGCGGAGCACACGCTGCACTCGGTCGTGGAGATCACCGGGGATCTCGGCTTCACGGTCGTGATGGACCAGCCCCACGCGTGGGGCGGCTCGGACACCGCCACCCCTGCCCTCGGCTACTACGACTCCCTCCTGGGTCCCGAGTGGTGGCTGCCGGCGGCCGTGGCGGCGCTGTCCGAACGGGTCACGGTCGACATGTGGTCGGCGGGCCGGGGCTTCACCCAGGACCTCGCGGGCATACGCCCCCTCTCCGGGCCCCGGCGGTACGACGCGGGGGAGGGCAGCGGCACGAAAGTGGCCTTCGCCCTCGACCCGGCGTACGTGGGCCCGGACTTCGTCCTCCCCGCGGATCTCGAAGACCTCGACCTGCACGGCCCGTACTGCGCGGCGCCCCCTGGCTCGGGTCGCGTGCTGATCCGGGATCTCCGCCCCGGATCCGCCGGACGCGAGGTCGTCCACCACTAGCCGAGGCGCACGGCTGAGGCGGACGTCGCGCGGGCCTGCGGCCCGTGCGGCCCGAGCGGCAGCCGGCCGTTCCGTGTCCCTACGCCGAGGCGGGCGGTTGGGGGGAGCGGAGTACGAGCAGGGTGATCTCGCTGGGGGCGAAGACGCGGAACGGCGGGCCCCAGAAGCCGGTGCCGCGGCTCGTGTAGAGGAGGGTGCGGGCGCCGTGGCGGCTCAGTCCGGCCACGACGGGCTGGTCGAGGCGGACCAGATGGTGGAAGGGCCAGATCTGGCCGCCGTGGGTGTGGCCGGACAGCTGGAGGTCGATTCCGGCGGCGGCCGCCCGGTCGACGAACTTCGGCTGGTGGGCCAGGAGCAGGACGGGCAGGCCGGGGTCGGCCCCGGTCAGGGCTCCGGCGAGGTGGGCGCGGTGGCCCGCCAGGCCGGAGGACTCGGCGGTGACGTCGTCGACGCCGGCGACCACGAGGGTGTCGCCGCCGCGTTCGAGCAGCAGATGGCGGTTGCGCAGCGGTTCCCAGCCCAGCTCGTCCATCAGGTCGACCCAGCCCTGGGCCTCGCTGTAGTACTCGTGGTTGCCGGTGACGTAGACCCGGGCCCGGGTGGCCCGCACGGTGCCGAGCGGGGCGGCCTGGGCGCGGCGGCGTCGCGCGGTGCCGTCCGCGATGTCGCCGGTGTGGCAGACCAGGTCGGCCTCCAGGGTGTTCACCGTCTCGCACACCCGTGCCGACCAGCGGGCGCGATCGAGGGGGCCGTAGTGGGTGTCGGTGATGAGGACGACGCGCGTGCCGTCCAGCCCGGCTCCCAGCCGCGGCAGCCGAACGTCGAGCCGGCGCACGCGCGGCACCCGGCGCGCCTCGGCGTATCCCCAGGCCAGCAGTACGACGGCCACGCCGAGGACGGCCCACGTGACGAGGCGGGCCCGGTCCTGGCTCCCGCCGACGCCGGCCACGGTCAGGGCGAGGCGCAGCAGGACGCCGAGCAGTACGGACCAGGTGAACAGGACCCAGCTCGCGCCCAGCAGGGTGTCACCGGCGATCGCGGCCCGGTCCCGCTGGCGCCGGCCGTGGCCGTGCACCATGGCGAGCGGCATGCCGACGAGCCCGAGGACGAACAGCGCGGTGGCGGCCGCCGTGACGGACAGCGGCCAGTGCTGGCCGGTGTACAGGAGCACCCAGCAGGGCACGGCCCACAGCAGGACGGGGGCGATCATGGGGAGGTAGCTCATCAGGCGGAGCAGCGGACTCCGACGCGCAGTCTGCGGCGCGCTGTCGGCGGGCCGGGTGTCGCTGGTGTCGGTCACGCTTCGCCTCCTGGCAGGGCTGCCGTCCCGCGCACTCTATCCGGTGGTCCCGGCCCGGGCCGGACCGGTGTTCGGGGCCTCGGCACCCGCCGGGCCGGTGGCGGATCCCCGGGATCCAGGGATGCGGTCCCGGTCGCCCGACCGCGCATCGGGCCGGGCCCGGCAGTGCCCGTCTTCGACGTCGCACGCTCGCCGAGGACGGTCGCGCCGGCTCGGCCCACACCCGGCCTCCGGGACCGGACCCCGCCCCCGCCTTCGAGGGCTCCGGCTCCGCATGCGGCGGGGAGGGGATGGAGTGATTCTCGAAGGAGGGAAGCGAGGAGGGAAGCAGCCTGTCCGGCATGCAGGCGGCTTCCCGAGTGGTCGGCCTTCGGAGCCGTGCACCGCGGGGCGCCCGCCCTCGTCCACCCGTCGTGTCCTGACGTTTTCCATCCGCAGCAACGAGACGGAGGCCGCCGCCATGGAACCGGTCGTCACTGTGGGCCTCGACGGCTCACCCGAGAGTCTCGCCGCCGCGCGGTGGGCCGCCGACGAAGCCGCCAAGCGCAGGCTCACCCTGCGTCTGCTGCATGCCTGGCCCCTGTTGTCGCCGGAGCCCGCGCACGCCACCTCCGCGGTCGACCAGAACTACTGGGCCAAGCGCCTCGTGCACACGGCGCGCGCGGAGGCGCAGGCCCGTCACCCGGGCCTGACCGTCGTCGGGAGTCTCGTGGCCGACGACGCGCACGCCGCTCTGCTCAAGGCGGCGTCGGAGTCGGAGATGACCGTGCTCGGCTCCCACGGGATGGGGGGCGTGGAGAGCTACTTCATGGGCGAGGTCAGCATGCCGGTGGTGGCGCACGCGCCGTGCCCGGTGGTGCTCGTGCGCGGCGCCGGAAAGGGGCGGCACGGGGGAGTGGATCCCGGGCCCGGCGGGCGGGTGGTCGTGGCCGTCAAGCTGAACGGCTCCTGTGAGGGTCTGCTCGATTTCGCGTTCCATTCGGCGGCGGCCAGGGAGGTGCCGCTGGTGGTCGCGCACGGCCGGAGCGTGCCGCTTCACGCGCGGGTGCCCTGGGGGGTGGACCACCAGGTGACCGAGGAGATGACGAAGGACGCACAGCACGAGCTGGACAGGGTGCTGGAGCCCTGGCGGGGGAAGTACCCGCAGGTGGAGGTGGTCGAGAGCATCCGTCTCGCGAGCGCGGCCAAGGTGGGCGTCCAGGCCTCCGAGGGCGCCGGACTGCTGATCGTGGGCCGGCGTGCGCCCCGGCACAGCGGGGCGACCCACCTCGGTCCGGTCGCCCACGCCGCCATCCACCACGGGCGCTGCCCGATCGCCGTCGTCCCGCACGACTGAGACCGAGCGGGACGCGGACCGTTTCCGCCACCGCCACCGCGGTCATCACGGCGGCGGGGGCCGGACGGACCTCGGGCATGGCAGCCGGGTCGGTACGCCGGGCGGCCGTGATCAAGGCGTGCGCATCCGGCCCCCGTCCTGCGGGGTGGCCGGCCGGTCCGCCGTGACCAGCCAGGACGTGCTGCGCAGCCGCACCGTGCCGTCGGCCGCCGTGTGACGGCGCAGATGCTCCGTGAGGGTGCCGCGAGCCCGGATCCGCGCGTCCGGTCCGGCCTGTTCGAGCAGGTGGCGGCCGGGGCCCGAGTCGAGCAGGAACTCCGCCGCGTCCTCGGCTCCGTGTCCCCAGTTCCCGAGGGCCTCGGCCCGTTCGACGGCGACGTCGCCGAATCCGGCCGTCGTGAGGACCTCACGGATGTGATCCGGACCCGCCAGGGAGAACATGCCGGGCAGTCCCGGCCTCCCGAAGTCGGCGACCGGCAGGATGCCGCGCAGCGACTCCACAGCCGCCACCCAGTCGTTGAGCCGGGCGTCCGCCGGGCAGACGAACGCCAGACGGCCGCCGGGCCGCAGTGCCCGGCCGACATTGCCGAAGGCGGCGACGGGGTCCGCGAAGAACATCACCCCGAAGCGGCTGATCACCGCGTCGAACGCACCGGCCGGGAACGGGTGCGTCTGTGCGTCGCCCCGGGTGAAGGAGACGTTGGCGACGCCCTCCCGTTCCGCGCGGGACCGCGCCTCGGCCAGCATGGGCGCGGACAGGTCGAGGCCCAGGACACGGCCTCGGGGCGCGCGCAGTGCGGCCCGGCGCGTGGTCTGCCCGGAGCCGCAGCCCAGGTCGAGGACCCGGGCGTCCGGCGTGAGGGCGGCGGCGTCGAGCAGCGGCTCGTCGAATCCCTCGTTCACCGCGTTCCAGCGGTCCTGGTTGCGTGCCCAGTGGGCGCCTTCGGGGCCGTTCCAGGCCTTCTCCTGGTCGGTGTTGACGATGTCCGGCACGGACGCCTCCTGCGGTGGAAGACAGAGAATGGGCGTGTGCCCAAACAGTATGGGCACATGCCCAGACTGGCAATCCCCGCTACCATCCGAGGGCTACGGCCTTCGAGGCAGAACGGGAGAGCGACTCATGTCACCGCGCGGAGTGGCGACGCCGGACGTGCGGGAGCGGCTGTTCGCCGCCGCCGAGCGCGTCGTGGAACGGGACGGGCCCGGCGCCCTCACCAGCCGGGCGGTCACCGCCGAGGCGGGCTGCGCCAAGGGGCTGCTGCACGCCCACTTCGCGGGACTCGACGAATTCGTGGCCGAACTCTGCCTCGACCGGTTCGCGCGGACGGCGGCGAAGGCGCAGGCCTTGTCCCGCATGGCCGGGCAGCGCTCGGTGGCGGACAATCTCGGCGTCGTCGTCCTCGCGTTGTTCGACTCGGGCGGCCCCGCCCTGTCCGGTCTCGCCATGAGCCGCACCGAGGCCGCGCAGCGGGTCCGGGCCGCCCTGGAAGCCGGGGCCCCCGGCTTCACCGCGATCCAGGAGGCCGTCGCCGGCTATCTGGAGGAGGAGGCCGGGCTCGGCCGTGTGGCGGGGTCGACCGACCCGGAGACGGCGGCCCTCGCCATCGTCGGCACCGCCCACCATCTCCTGATGACCAGTTGGCCGGGCGCCCCCGACCCCCGGCCCGCGATGACGCGCCTGGTCGCCACGCTGGTGGGCTGAGCGCAGCCGCGCGGCAGGGCGCCGGCCCGTCCGCCTCCCCGTCGTCCGTCGGCAGCTCTCCGTGCCGCGCGGCCCCCTGATCCCTGCCGCCTGCCGCCTGCCGCCTGCGGCCGCCGCCTGCCGTCCGTCGGCGAGCAGGCCGAGGCCGGTCTTTTCCAGGACGCCGCGGGGAGCGGGGCCGGGAGCCGGCGAGGCCCCCCGCCGGCACGGCGCTCGCCCCGCCGCCGCCCCACCCTCCGACCGGGCCCTCCGACGGGTCCCCCAGGCCTGGTCCCCGCGGCCAGGACCGGCTCGTCCAGGCGGCGGAAAAAGGCACCTTTGCACTCTGCAAAGGTGGGTACTCGGCGGTCGCGGCGGCAGGGAAGGAGACCGGCGGAGCCGCGTCGGCGTGTCGTCGCGTGCGGTGAACGGCTTGGGAAGGCGGATCGTGCCATGAATCACCCCCTCACCGACGCCCCCGTGCCGGATGTTCCCGGGCTGGAGGCGGCGCTGCGCGCAGCCGTGGACGGCGAGGTCCGCTTCGACGCGGGCAGCAGGGGCGCCTACGCCACGGACGGATCGAACTACCGGCAGGTGCCCGTCGGCATCGTGGTGCCCCGCACCGTCGAGGCCGGGGCGAGGGCGGTGGAGGTCTGCGCCCGCTTCCGCGCCCCGGTGCTGTCGCGCGGCGGCGGCACGAGTCTGGCGGGCCAGTCGACGAACACGGCCGTGGTGATCGACTGGAGCAAGTACTGCCACGCCCTGGTGAGTGTCGACCCCGACGCGCGCACCTGCGTGGTCGAGCCGGGGATCGTCCTGGACGAGCTGAACCGGCGGCTGGCGGACCACGGGCTCCAGTTCGGGCCGAAGCCGTCCACGCACAGCCACTGCGCCCTCGGCGGCATGATCGGCAACAACTCGTGCGGCGCTTCCGCCCAGGCGTACGGCAAGACCGTCGACAACGTGCGCCGACTGGAGGTGCTCACCTACGACGGCGTGCGGATGTGGGTCGGGCCCACGTCGCGCGCCGAGCGGGCGCGGATCGCCGCGGAGGGCGGCCGCCGCGCCGAGCTGTACGACGGACTCGACCGCATCGTCGCCGAGTATCTCGCCGACATCCGGCAGGGCTATCCGAAGATCCCGCGCCGGGTCTCCGGCTACAACCTCGACTCCCTCCTGCCGGAGAACGGCCTCGACGTCGCCCGGACCCTCGTCGGCAGCGAGGGCACGCTGGTGACCGTGCTGCGCGCCGAACTCGACCTGGTGCCCGTGCCCGCCCGCCAGTCGCTGCTGGTCCTGGGCTACGACGACATCTGCGCGGCGGCGGACGACGTCACCCACCTCCTGGAACACTGCCGACCGGATCAGCTGGAGGCGCTCGACGGCCGCATGGCCCAGCTGATGCGCGAGGAGCACGCCTACCTGGAGTCGCTCGACGCCCTGCCCGAGGGCGACAGCTGGCTGATGCTTCAGTTCGGCGGCGACAGCCAGGAGGACGTCGACGCCCAGGCCCACGCGCTGCTGCGCGCCGTCGGCCGGAGCGAGAAGGACGCCACGGTCGCGTTCTCCGACGACCCCGAGCGCGAGCAGCGCATGCTCAGGGCGCGCGAGGCCGGCCTCGGCGTCACGGCACGCCCGCCGGACGACCGGGAGACCTGGGAGGGCTGGGAGGACTCCGCCGTCCCGCCCGAACGGCTCGGCGACTACCTGCGGGACCTGAAGAAACTGTTCGAGGAGTTCGACTACGACCACCCCTCGCTGTACGGCCACTTCGGGCAGGGCTGCGTCCACACCCGGATCCCGTTCGGCCTCAGGACGGCCGAGGGCGTGGCCCGCTTCCGGCGCTTTTTGGAGCGCGCCGCCGACCTCGTCGCCTCCTACGGCGGTTCCCTGTCGGGCGAGCACGGCGACGGCCAGGCGCGCGGCGAGCTGCTCACCCGCATGTTCGGCGACCGCCTGGTGACCGCGTTCGGCGAGCTCAAGACGCTGTTCGACCCGGACGACCGGATGAACCCGGGCAAGATCGTCCACCCCCACCCCGTCGACGGGCAGCTGCGTCTCGGCCCCCACTGGCGCCCCGCGACCCCCGCGACGCACTTCGGCTTCCCCGACGACGACCACTCCTTCAACCGGGCCGTGATGCGGTGCGTCGGCATCGGCAACTGCCGCGGCCACTCCGGCGGCGTGATGTGCCCCTCGTACCGGGCGACCCGGGAGGAGGAGCACTCCACCCGCGGCCGGGCCCGGCTGCTGTTCGAGATGCTCGGCGGGCACGCCGACTCGGCCGTCGAGGACGGCTGGCGCTCCACCGAGGTGCACGACGCGCTGGACCTGTGCCTGGCCTGCAAGGGCTGCAAGTCGGACTGCCCCACGGGCGTCGACATGGCCACCCTCAAGGCGGAGTTCCTCTCTCACCACTATGAGGGCCGGATGCGGCCGGCGGCGCACTACTCGATGGGCTGGCTGCCCGTGTGGGCGCGCCTGTCCCGCCTGGCCCCCTCCCTGGTCAACGCGGCGCTGCACGCGCCGGGACTCTCCCGCGCGGGCAAACTCCTGGCCGGCGTCGACGCGGCCCGCTCCGCGCCCGTGTTCGCCGGGCAGTCCTTCGTGCAGTGGTGGCGGGCCCGCGACGCCGAGGCACCCGATCCGGCGGACCCGCGCACCGTCGTGCTGTGGCCCGACACCTTCAGCACCTACTTCCACCCCGCGATCGCCGTCTCGGCCGTCCGCGTCCTGGAGGACGCCGGTTTCCGCGTCGCCGTGCCCGACCGGCCGGTCTGCTGCGGCCTGACCTGGATCTCCACCGGCCAGCTGCCCCGAGCGCAGAAGGTCCTGCGCCACACCCTCGACGTGCTGCGCCCCTACCTGGAGGCCGGCACCCCGGTCATCGGCCTCGAACCCTCCTGCACGGCCGTCTTCCGCTCCGACGCCCCTGAGCTGATGCCCGAGGACCAGGACGTGCAGCGGCTGGCCGGGCAGGTCCGCACCTTCGCGGAACACCTCGTCCACCACGCGCCCGACGGCTGGCGGCCGCCCCGGCTCGACCGGCACGCGACCGTGCAGACCCACTGCCACCAGCACGCCGTCATGAAGTTCGACGCCGACCGCGAACTCATGGGCCGCGCGGGCCTGGACGCAGACGTCCTCGACGAGGGCTGCTGCGGGCTGGCCGGCAACTTCGGCTTCGAGAGCGGCCACCACGAGGTCTCCATGGCCGTCGCCGAACTGGGCGTCCTGCCCGCCGTCCGCGGCGCGTCCCCCGACAGCCTGGTGCTCTGCGACGGCTTCAGCTGCCGCACCCAGATCGAGCAGGGCGGGACCGGACGGCGGGCCCTGCACCTGGCCGAGGCGCTGGCCCTCGGCCTCGACGGCCCGCTGCCCGGTGAGCACCCCGAGCAGTCGGCCATGCGCCCGGCACGGCCCTCCCGGGCGGTCCGCTGGTCGACCACGGCGGCCGCCGCCGTCACCGTGGGCGCCGCCGCCACGGCAGCCGGCAGAGGGGTCCTGCGCGCGCTGCGCCGCGCGTAGCCACCGATCGCACGCCCGTCAGGAGAGGGCACGCCCACCAGGAAGGGCACACCCACCAGGAAAGGTTCTGGAACATGTCGAAGAAGGTCTCCGACCACATTCTCGAGCGCCTGCGCGAATGGGGGGTGGAGCACGTCTTCGCCTACCCCGGCGACGGCATCAACGGGCTCCTCGCGGCCTGGGGCCGGGCGCAGGACAACCCCCGCTTCATCCAGGCCCGCCACGAGGAGATGGCCGCCTTCGAAGCGGTCGGCTACGCCAAGTTCTCCGGACGGGTCGGCGTGTGCGCGGCCACCTCGGGACCCGGCGCCATCCACCTGCTGAACGGCCTGTACGACGCGAAGCTGGACCACGTGCCCGTCGTCGCGATCGTCGGCCAGACCAACCGCAGCGCCATGGGCGGCTCCTACCAGCAGGAGGTCGACCTCGTCAGCCTGTACAAGGACGTCGCCTCCGACTTCTGCGAGATGGTCACCGTCCCCGAGCAGTTGCCCAACGTGCTGGACCGGGCCATGCGCACGGCGATGGCACGCCGCTCCGTCACGGCCGTGATCGTCCCGGCCGACGTGCAGGAACTCGACTACTCGCCGCCCGGGCACGCCTTCAAGATGGTGCCCTCCAGCCTCGGCATGTCGCAGTACGCGCCCGTGCCCGCCGACGCCGACCTCGAACGGGCGGCCGAGGTCCTGAACGCCGGCGAGAAGGTCGCGATCCTGGTCGGGCAGGGTGCGCGCGGAGCCCGCCAGGAGGTCATGGCCCTCGCCGACCGGCTCGGCGCGGGCGTGGCGAAGGCGCTGCTCGGCAAGGACGCCCTCGACGACGACCTGCCCTACGTCACCGGGTCCATCGGCCTGCTGGGCACCCGGCCCTCCTACGAGCTGATGACCGGCTGCGACACCCTGCTGGTCATCGGATCGTCGTTCCCCTACACCCAGTTCCTGCCGGAGTTCGGGCAGGCGCGGGCCGTGCAGATCGACATCGACCCGCACATGGTGGGGCTGCGCTACCCGTTCGAGGTCAACCTGGTCGGCGACGCCCGTGCGACGCTGACCCGGCTGCTGCCGCTCGTCGACACGGCCGCGCACACCGGGTGGCGCGAGAAGGTCGAGAAGGACACCGCGCGCTGGCAGGAGGTCATGCAGCGCCGGGCCGCGGTCGACGCCGACCCCGTCAACCCCGAGTACGTCGTGCACGCGCTGAACGACCTGCTGCCGGAGAACGTGATCCTGTCCTCCGACTCCGGATCGGCCGCCAACTGGTACGCCCGCCACCTGCGGCTGCGCGGCGCCATGCGCGGCTCGCTGTCCGGCACGCTCGCCACCATGGGACCCGGCGTGCCCTACGCGATCGGCGCCAAGTTCGCGCACGGCGACCGCCCGGCCATCGCCCTCGTCGGCGACGGCGCGATGCAGATGAACGGACTGGCCGAGCTGATCACGATCGCCAAGTACTACCGGGAGTGGGAGGACCCGAGGCTCGTCGTGGCGGTCCTGAACAACCGGGACCTCAACCAGGTCACCTGGGAGATGCGCGCCATGGAGGGCGCCCCGCAGTTCGAGGCCTCGCAGTCGATCCCCGACGTCGCCTACGCCGACGTGGCCCGCCTGTTCGGCCTGGAGGGCATCCGCGTCGAGAAGCCGGGCGACGTGGTGGGCGCCTGGCAGGCCGCGCTCGCCGCCGACCGGCCCTGCGTCCTGGACTTCGTGACCGACCCCGCCGTGCCGCCCATCCCGCCGCACGCGAGCCTCGACCAGATCGAGGCGGCCGCGATGTCCGTCCTCAAGGGCGACAGCGACCGCGCGGGCATGGTCCGCCAGGGCTTCAAGGCCAAGGTGCAGGAGTTCCTGCCCGGAAGCCGCCACCGCGAGGACCGGCCGGGCGCACAGGACGGCACATGAGCGACACCCCCGTCGTGACCGGCGTGGACACAGCCGTCTACACCGTGCCCACCGACGCGCCCGAAGCGGACGGCACCCTCTCCTGGGACAGCACCACGCTCGTCCTGGCCACCGTCCGCTGCGCGAACGTCACCGGCCTCGGCTACACCTACGCGCCCGCCGCCACCGCCCGCGTCGTCCACGAGCTGCTGGCCGACGTGATCACCGGCCGCCCGGTCCTGGACGTGCCGCGCCTGAACGAGGCCCTGCGGCGCGCGGTGCGCAACGCCGGAGCGCCCGGCGTCGCCGCCCAGGCGATCGCGGCGCTCGACATCGCCCTGTGGGACCTCAAGGCCCGCCTGCTCGGGCTGCCCCTGGTCCGCCTGCTGGGCGCGGCCCGCGACGACGTGCCCGTCTACGGCAGCGGCGGCTTCACCACCTACGACGACGACCGCCAGGAACGGCAACTGCGCGGCTGGGTCGAGGAGGACGGCATCCCCCGCGTCAAGATCAAGATCGCGCAGTCGTGGGGGCGCGAGGAGGCACGCGACCGGCACCGTGTCGCCCGGGCACGCGCCGCCGTCGGCGACACAGCGGCCCTCTACGTCGACGCCAACGGCGGCTACACGGCCAAACAGGCCCTGCGCATGGCCGAGGCGCTCGACGACGAGGACGTGACGTGGTTCGAGGAGCCCGTGTCCTCGGACGACCTGACCGCCCTCGCCGCCGTCCGCCGCCGGACGACCCTCGACGTGGCGGCCGGCGAGTACGGCTACACCCTGCCCTACTTCGCCCACATGATCGCCGCGGACGCCGTCGACTGCCTCCAGGCCGACGTCACGCGCTGCGGCGGAATCACCGTCTGGCTGCGGGCCGCCGCACTCGCCCAGGCCCACGGCCTGGAGATCTCCGGGCACTGCGCCCCGCACGCCCACGCGCACGCCGCGGCCGCCGTGCCCAACCTGCGGCACCTGGAGTGGTTCCACGACCACGTCCGCATCGAGCGTCTCCTCTTCGACGGCGTGCTCGCCCCGGACGGCGGAGCCCTGGCCCCGGGCGCCGACGGCAGACCCGGCCTCGGCCTCGCACTCGCCGAAGAGCGGGCCCGCCCCTACCGGGTGGGCTGAGAGGCCGGGACCGGACCGGCCGGGCACCGAGCAGGAGGAAGCACCACCCATGAGCACCACGTCGCATCCCCTCACCGGCAGCACGTCGCAGCCCGCGCACGCGCTGCACGACTACGCCCTGCTGGCCGACGGCGAACGCGGAGCCCTCATCGGCCCCGACGGCGCCGTCGACTGGCTGTGCGCACCCACCTGGCACGACGACGCCGTCTTCGCCGCCCTGATCGGCGGCCGCGGCGCCTGCACCGTCACCCCGCACGGACGGTACGTCCCCGGCGGCTACTACGAGGAAGGCACGCTGATCTGGCGCAGCCGCTGGGTCACCACCGAAGGCGTCGTCGAGTGCCGCGAGGCCCTGGCCTTCCCCGGCGAGCCGGACCGGCTGGTCCTGCTGCGCCGGCTGATCGCCGTCGACGGGCCGGCCGACGTCCGCGTCGTCCTGGACCCGCACGACGACTACGCCCGCGCACCGGCCGGCCCGCCGCGCCGCGACGACGACGGCGTGTGGCACATCGACACCGGCCGCGTCCGCCTGCGCTGGCAGGGCGCCCCCGGCGCCGCCGCCCGCCCGCAGGGCCTGACCGCCGACGTCCACCTCGACGCCGGCGCCGTACACGATCTGGTCCTGGAGTGCTCCACCACCGCACTGCCGCACCGGCTCCCGGCGGCCGACCGGGCGTGGGCCGCCACCGAACGGGCCTGGCGCGAGGCCGTGCCCCCGCTGACGCACACCGTCGCCGCCGGGGACGCCCGGCGCGCCTACGCCGTCCTGCGCGGGGTCACCAGCCGGGGTGGAGGCATGGTCGCAGCGGCCACCACCAGCCTTCCCGAACGCGCCGAGACCGGCCGCAACTACGACTACCGGTACGTGTGGATCCGCGACCAGAGCTACGCCGGACAGGCCGCGGCCGCCGCCGGAGCGCCCGGCCTGCTCGACGCGGCCGTCCGCTTCGTCAGCGAGCGGCTCCTCGCCGACGGCCCGCGTCTGGCCCCCGCCTACACCGTGCACGGCGACCCGGTACCGCGCCAGCGCGACCTCGACCTGCCCGGCTACCCGGGCGGCTTCAGCCGCGTCGGCAACCACGTCTCCCAGCAGTTCCAGCTCGACTGCTTCGGCGAGGCGCTGCTGCTGTTCGCCGCCGCCCACCGCGCGGGCCGGCTCGACGGCGACGGCTGGAAGGCCGCCGATCTCGCGGTACGGGCCATAGCCGAACGCCGGCATCAACCGGACGCAGGAATCTGGGAGTTGGACGCCAGGCGGTGGACCCACAGCCGGCTCGCCTGCGTCGCCGGGCTGCGCGCCCTGGCCGGCGCGGCGCCCCGCCGTCCCCTCGCCGGCCCCTGCACCCGCCTCGCCGACACCGTGCTCGCCGAGATCGCGGCCGACTGCGTCCACCCCGACGGCCACTGGCAGCGCGCCCCCGACGACCCGTCGGTCGACGCCGCCCTGCTGCTGCCCGCCGTGCGCGGCGCCCTGCCCCCCGACGACCCACGCACCCGGGCCACCCTCGCCGCCTGCCGCGACCGACTGGCCCGCGACCACTACGTCTACCGCTTCCGCCACGACGACCGCCCGCTGGAGGAGGCCGAGGGCGCCTTCCTGCTCTGCGGTTTCGTCATGGCGCTGGCCGAACACCGGCAGGGCCGGACGACCGATGCCTTCCGCTGGTTCGAACGCAACCGCGGCGCCTGCGGGGCATCCGGTCTCTACGCCGAGGAGATCGACATCGCACAGCGCCAGCTGCGCGGCAACCTCCCGCAGGCCTTCGTGCACGCCCTGCTGCTGGAGACCGCCGTCCGCCTCGCCCAGGACCCCGACCCACGCGGCGCCCGCCGCGAGCAAAGGAGCTGACCCCATGTCCGAGACCGTCGTCATCACCGGAGCCAGCGCCGGCATCGGCCGCGCCACCGCCCGCCTGTACGGCGAGCGCGGCGCCGACGTCGTGCTGATCGCCCGCGGCAGGGCCGGGCTCGAGGCGGCCGCGAAGGAGATCGAGTCCCTCGGCGGCCGCGCCCTCGTCCAGATCGCCGACACGGCCGACGCCCGCCAGGTCGAGGCGGCCGCCGACGCCGCCGAGGAGGCCTTCGGGCCCATCGACGTCTGGATCAACTGCGCGTTCACCAGCGTCTTCGCACCGTTCGACGAGATCACCGCAGAGGAGTACGACCGGGTCACCCAGGTGACCTACCTCGGCTTCGTCAACGGCACGCGCAGCGCGCTGAAGCGCATGCTGCCCCGCGACCGCGGCACCGTGGTGCAGGTGGGCTCCACGCTCGGGGAACGGGCCATCCCGTTGCAGTCGGCGTACTGCGGGGCCAAGCACGCCATCAACGGCTTCACCTCGTCGCTGCGCACCGAACTGCTGCACCGCGGGAGCAAGGTGCACGTCACGGTCGCGCAGATGCCCGCCGTCAACACGCCGCAGTTCTCCTGGGTGCGCACCCGCCTGCCCCGGCACCCGCAGCCGGTGCCCCCCATCTACGAGCCCGAGGTGGCCGCACGGGGCGTGCTGCACGCCGCCGACCACCCGCGCCGCAAGCAGTACTACGTCGGCGCGACGACCCTGGCGACGATCCTGGCCAACCGGCTCGCCCCCGCGGCGCTCGACCGCTACCTGGCCCGCACCGGCTTCGACTCCCAGCAGAGCCCGAACCGGCCCCCGACCGGCGAGAGCAACCTCTTCGAACCTGTCGACCGGCAGGAGGGCGACGACCACGGCGCGCACGGCGTCTTCGACGGGAAGGCGCACAGCCGCTCCTTCGAGTCGGCCCTGGCCCGTCACCCCGCGGCCGTCGCCTCGGTCCTCGCGGCCGGAGCCGCCGTCGCGGCGAGGTCCCTGGCCACCAGGCGCGGCCACACCTCATGATCCCCGCCGCCCCCGGACCACAAGCCGACCAGGACCGCGATCGGGAGCCGGCATGACGAGACGCGAGACAGGACCACGCACAGGACCCGAGCCGGAAGCCGGCCCCGACCCGGCACCCGGGTCCGGCCCGGAAGCCGGAACGGGGCACGGACCGGATCAGCACGAACTCGACCGTGAGGCAGAGGAGCTGAGCGCCGTGGTGATGGCCGCCTCCCGTCTGTTCGTGGCCATCTCCGCCCGTGCGCTCGCCAGCGCCGCCCGGACGCTCACGCTTCCGCAACTGCGGGCGCTGGTCGTCCTGGACACCTGTGGGCCGGTCAGGCTCACCGCGCTGGCCGCGACCCTCGGCGTCAACCCGTCCACCGCCCTGCGCATGGCCGAGCGGCTCACGGCGGCCGGCCTGGTCGACCGCAGGACCAATCCCGCCAACCGGCGCGAGGTCCTGCTGAGTCTCACGGACGCCGGAGGCGACCTGGTGAGCACGGTGCTGGCCCGCCGCAGAGCCGAGATACGCACCCTCGTCGAACGGCTGCCCGCCGAGGAGCGCGCCGCGCTCGTGCCCGCCCTGAGAGCGCTGACTGCGGCGGCCGGCGAGATGGCGGTGGAAGCGGACCCGGCACCGCGCACGGTCGCGGACGTCCTCTGACACCGGACGCCTCCGCCCCGGCGGACGCAACCCGTCCGCCACCGGAGTGAAGTGTCGGACCGGCGTGAGGCCGCCCGCGCCCGCGTGGCAGGTATCGGTGCTGGGCGGCCGAGTCGGCGAAGGGCCGGACGAGGCCCGTCGCCCGGCGGCCTCGGAGCGTCAAGGAGTGGAGAACGCATGGGACACGGCGGCAACGTCATCCAGGAACTGACCACGGACCACAGGGAGGTGGACGAGCTCTTCGCGCAGATCGAAGCACTGCCCGGGACCGACCCGCGGCGCCGTGAACTGGCGGACCGGCTCACCATGGAGCTGATCCGGCATTCGGTGGCGGAGGAGGAGCACCTGTACCCGACGGTGCGCCGGTACGTCGACGGGGGCGACGACCTCGCCGACAAGGAGCTGGCCGACCACGCCGAGGTCGAGAACATGCTCAAGGAGCTGGAAGGCTGCGAGCCCGGGGACGGCAGCTTCGACACGCTGATCCTGCGGCTGAAGAACTCCGTCACGGCCCACGTCGCCGACGAGGAGAACCGGCTCTTCCCGATGCTGGCCGACGTCTGCTCCGCCGACGCGCTGGACGAGCTGGGCGACAAGGTGCGCTCGGCCAAGCGGCACGCTCCCACCCGCCCGCACCCGGCCGCGCCGGACACCCCGCCCGCGAACAAGCTCCTCGCCCCCGGCGCCGGCATGGTCGACCGGCTGCGCGACATGCTCACCGGGCGCGGAAAGCAGGACTGACCCGCCTCGAAGAGCAACGCGGCCGTCCGCCCGGACGCGGGGGTCCACCGGGCCGGCGGCCGACGACGCCGACGGTGCCGACGGCAGGGGAACGCCGTCGGCACCGTGCCCGGAGGAAGGTGAGAAGGTGGGACCGTGACCGACGCCGCGTCCGCCGACCCGGCCGCGGGCTTCGGCCGCGAGGCGATGGAGTCGCTCGCGCTCGACTTCGCGCGCGAGAGCGGCGCCAGCGTGGTCGCGGTCTACCTGCTCGCGCCGGACGAACCCGTGCTCCAGCTGGCCCTGCTCAGCGGGCTGTCCTGGCGGATCGCCGTCCCCTGGGCACGGGTGGCCCTGGACAGGCCGACCCCGATCGCCGACGCCGTCCGGGAACGCCGGCTCGTGTGGATCGGCAGCGAGGAGGAACGGGCGCGCTCCTACCCCAGACTGGCGCTCGTCCTGCCCCACCCCTTCGCCCTGGCCGCCGTCCCCGTCACGACGGGCCCGGTCGCCTGGGGCGGCCTCGTGGCGCACTGGCCCGCCTCGCACCCGGCCGCCCTGAGCCCGAGCGAGCGGGACGCCCTGTACGCCGTCGGCGACCGGCTGGGCCTGATCCTGCGGCAGGCCGCCGAGAGCGGACACCGGGTGCGGGCCGGGACCGAGCCGCGGCTCCTGCCCCCGAGGCCGGCCCGCACCGCGGCGGACGCGGAGGCGCAGGCCGCGGTCGGCTTCGCCGAACGGCTTCCCGACGGCTGCTGCGCCCTCGACGTGGACGGACGGATCACGTTCATCACCACCGCCGCGGCCGGCCTCCTCGGCGTCGGCGTCCCCGAGCTGCTGGGGGCCCGGCCCTGGGAGGCGCTGCCCTGGCTGGACACCCCCGTCGCCGAGGACCGCTACCGCTCGGCGGCTCTCAGCCGTGAGCCCACGTCGTTCACGGCCCGGCGTCCCCCCGACCACTGGCTGTCCTTCCACCTGTACCCGGACGCCACCGGCATCAGCGTGCGCGTCGTCCCCGCCGAGCCGGGCCACACGGCGGATCCGCCCCGGCTGGTGCACCCGGCGCCGCCCGTCGAACCGGGCCGGGCGACCGCGCTGTACGCCCTGACGCACCTGGCGGTCGCCCTCACCGAGGCCGTGGGCGTGTCCGACGTCGTCGAACGGGTCGCCGACCAGGTCCTGGCCGCGTTCGACGCCCGCGCTCTCGCCCTGACGACGGTGCAGGACGGGCGGCTGCGCATCATCGGCCACCGCGGCTACGACGCCGGCCTCATGGAGCGCTTCGACGCCGTGCCCCTGACCTCCGACACCCCGGCCGTCCATGTGCTGACCACCGGCATCCCGTCGTTCTTCGCCGATTTCGCCGAGCTGAAACGGGCCCACCCCCCGGCCGTCCTCCAGGACGGCATGGCCTCCTGGGCGTTCCTGCCGCTCATCACCACCGGCCGCCCCATCGGCTCCATGGTGCTCGCCTACGACCGGCCCCACCCCTTCGCCCCGCAGGAACGCTCCGTCCTGACCGCCCTGGCCGGACTGATCGCCCAGGCGCTGGGCCGCGCCCATCTCTACGACGCCGAGCACCACCTGGCCCGCAACCTCCAGGCCGGCCTGCTGCCGCACGCCCTGCCCCAGGTCCCGGGCCTGGAGGTGGCGGCCCGCTACCTGCCCGCCGGCCACGGCACGGGCATCGGCGGCGACTTCTACGACTTCATCCGCCTCGACGACACCTCCGCCGGCGCGGCCATCGGCGACGTACAGGGCCACAACGTGCAGGCCGCCACCCTCATGGGACAGGTCCGCACCGCCGTCCACGCCACCGCCGGCGCGCCGCCCGGCGAGGTCCTCGCCCGCACCAACCGCCTCCTCACCGACCTCGACCCCGGCCTCTTCACCAGCTGCCTCTACGTCGCCCTCGACACCGCCCGCCACCACGCCTGCCTGGCCACGGCCGGCCACCCCCCGCCCCTGCTGCGCCGCCCGGACGGCCGCACCGACGTCCTCCCGCTCACCCCCGGGCTGCTGCTCGGCATCGACCCCACGGCCGACTACCCGGCCACCGAGATCTCCCTGCCTCCCGGCGCCGTGCTCGCGCTGTACACCGACGGGCTCGTCGAAGCGCCGGGAGTCGACCTCGAGGACGCCGTCCGCGGCCTGGCCGGCGCCCTGTCCCGAGCCGACACCGCGAGCCTGGAGGCCCTCGCCGACCACCTGGTCGAGCACACCCGCCCGTCGGCTCCGCAGAGCGACGACATCGCCCTGCTGCTCATTCGCGCGCTGTAGTCGGCGGGGACGGGAGAATGCGTGCGGGCGCGACCCGCGACCCTGCCCCGCCCTCTTGCACCACCCCGACCCGACCCGACCTGACCACCGGAAGGTGCGCACACCATGAGCAGCCGACGCGACCGCTGGGCCGAACTGACCGGCGGACAGGACGGAGAGGCGTACGCCCGGCGGTTCGCGCGACTGGCCGAGGCGGGCCAGGACGTCCACGGCGAGGCCGCCTTCTGCCATGCGCTGCTGGAGCCCGGCGCCCGCGTCCTGGACGCCGGCTGCGGCACCGGACGCGTGGCGATCCGGCTCGCCGAGCTGGGCCACCACTGCACGGGCGTGGACCTCGACCACTCCATGCTCGCCGTCGCCCGGCGCGAAGCCCCCGGACAGACCTGGATGCACGGCGACCTGGCCCGCCTGGACGAGCTCGGCCTCGACCCCGGGTTCGACCTCGTCCTCGCGGCGGGCAACGTCGTCCCCCTGCTGGCTCCCGGGACCGAGCCGGCCGTCGTGCGCGGACTCGCCGCCGTCCTGCGCCCCGGCGGACTGCTCGTCACCGGCATGGGGCTGGACGCCGCTCATCTGCCCCTGCCGGAACCGACGGTGACCCTGGCGGACTTCGACCACTGGTGCGCCGAGGCCGGACTGACCCTGCGTCAGCGCTGCGCCACCTGGTCCGGCGAGCCCTACCGGCCGGGCGGCGGCTACGCGGTCAGCGTCCACGCCCGCCCGGCCGCCTGACGCCCGCCCGGCCGCCTGACGCCCGCCCGACGGCTGCCGACGAAGGCCGGCGAAAGCCGGGTGAGCGACGTCTTCGCAGGCGTCATGCGCCCTGTGGGTAGCCTTCGTTGTCATGATGCGCGCCTGGATCCTGCCGCTACTGCTCCTGCTCTGCGGCTCGGTGGTGGGCGCCCGGACGGCGTCCGGCGGGAGCCCCGGTGTCGCCGTCGCGGTCCTGGCGGTGTTCCTGCTGCTCGCGGGCGCGAACTCACCGCTGGTCTTCCCGCGGTCGGTCGGCGCCCTGGAGGCGCGACGCCGCAGCGAGGCCGACGGCCGGCCGATCGTCTACTGGCGGCCGGGCTGCCAGTACTGCGTGCGGCTGCGCCTCCGTCTGGGCCGCACCGCCCGCCGGGCGCACTGGGTCGACATCTGGCGGGACCCGGCCGGAGCGGCGGAGGTGCGGGCGGCCAACGGAGGCGACGAGACCGTGCCGACGGTCGTCGTGGCGGGCCGGCCGCACACCAACCCCGACCCCGCATGGGTCCGGGAACAGCTCTCCCACGCCGCCTGACCTGACCTGATCCGGCCGCCTGAGGCGTCCCGCCGGCGGCTCCGAGGCAGCCTCCCGGGGACGTCGGGCCGCCGTACGCCGGGGGACCGGAGCCGCGGCCCGGCGCCCGGCCGACACCCACGACCGGCGGGACCCCCTGCCCTGCCGTGCCCTGCCCGCCCCGCTCGACCTGACGGCCTGACGACCTGTCGGGCCGTCGTGCGCACCCGTGCCGCGGTGCGTCGCTCCGACGGTGTGTGCGGTATCACCCCATTCCGATCCCGCCCAAGTTGTGTGAGTCACAGCGGAAATGTCCCATTGGCGGCCATGCTCGACACGCGGCACGCACAACGGCTCCCGTACACGGAACCCGTCGCCATGGGTGTGCGCCGGTGAAGCGGCCCATGGCGCAGTCCTCGTGCCGTCCTCCCCCTTCCCCTGGAAAGGTGCCCCAGCATGGCCGCTTACCTCTGCCCCCCTGCCGTGATACACGGTGAGCACGCCGTGGAGACCAGTCAGATAGTGGCGGAGGTGCGCGACCGGCACCCGCATGCGCCGTGGGCGCCGCGCGTCGACGGCATCGCCCGGAGCACCGGCATCGGCAGCCGGGGCTGGATGCTGCCGCTCGAGACCGCCGTCGCCCCCGGCAGCGGCGGCGGGCTCGGCGCGGTCGGCGCCGCTCCCGTCCAAGAGGCGCTGGCCCGCGACGGTTTCGCCCAGCAGGACGTGGACCGCGTGATCGCCGCTCTGGAGGCGATACCCGCGCCGCAGACCGTCCAGGAGCGCACCGCCCCGGCCTGGGAGGCCGTGCAGGCCTACGGGGAGCGCGCGGCGCGCGGGGCCCTCCAGATCGCCGGCCTGGACGCCGCGGACGTCGACTGCCTGATCACCAGTCACTCCACCACTCCGGCCCTGCCGGGACTGGACCTCGCCCTGTCCAACCGGCTCGGACTGCGCGGCGACGCGATGCTGCTGCCCGCCACCCAGTGGGCGTGCGTCGCGGGAACCCGCTCCCTGGCGCTCGCGGCGGACCTCGTGGCCGCGGATCCCGACCGGGTGGTCCTGGTCGTGATCTCGGAGGCGCTGAGCACGACCTACCAGCCCGCGGACGACACCCTGGAGTCCCTGATCGTCCGGCTGCTCTTCGCGGACACCGCGGTCGCCGCGGTGGTCACCGGCCGTCAGAAGCGCGAGTCGGTGCTGCGCCTGGACGCCGCCTGGCACCACACGCTGCCCGGCACCCAGGACCTGCACCGTCTGGAGACGCGGGCGGACGGCGCCCACTTCGTGATGGACCGGCGCGGACCGCGCGCCGTGCAGGAGACGGTCACCGCGATGTGGGAGTGGCTGCGCCTGCGCTACCAGGACGACCCCGGCTCCTGGCACCCCGACGTCCTGCTCGCGCACCCCGGCGGCACCCGCGTGCTGGAATACATGGAGCAGACGATGCCCGACACCTGGCCCGCCGGGCTGCTGAAGTACAGCCGGGAAAGCTACACGAGCGGCAACCGCGGCGGCGCGGCCGTGTTCGACATCCTGAGGCGGGCGCACGACGCGGGGCAGAAGCCGGGCGACCACGCCGTCCTGTACGCGGCGGCGCCGGGCCTCACCGCCACCGCCCTGGCGGGGGAGTGGCTGTGACCCGCCACTCCTGCCGGGCCACTTGAGCCGCCCGAGACGCTCGAGCCGCCTGCGCCCCTCGCCCCGCTGACGCCGTCGGAGCCGGGCACGCCCCTCCGCGCGCGGCCGGCGCCGGGACCGGTCATCCCGGGACCTCCGCCCACACCACCTTGCCGGTGTCCGTCCACCGCACGCCCCACCGGGCGGTGAGCCGGTGCACGATGTGCAGGCCGCGCCCGCCGTCGTCGAGCAGGCCGCCCGCGCTCAGGCGCGGCCTGCCGTTGCCGGTGTCGCCCACCTCGCACAGCAGCCCGTGCCCCGCCCTGATCAGCCGGACCGTGACCGGGCCGGAGGCATGGCGCACCGCGTTGGTGACCAGCTCGCTGACCAGCAGCGGCACGTCGTCCCGGGTCTCGGCCCGGGTGCGCCACTGCGCCAGCACCGCGCTCACGTGCGCGCGGGCGCGGGCCGGAGCGTCGTCGCGCGCGGGCAGCCGCCAGGTCGCGGTGTCGCCCTTGCGGTAGCCGATCATGCGCGCCAGCAGCAGCGTCACGTCGTCGCGCTGACGCGCGGGCGCCAGCGCCGAGACGACATGCCGTGCCGCCTGCTGGAGGGCGTCCCAGGGGTGCACCGCGGACACGACCTCCGCCAGCCTGCCGATGCCCTCGTCGATGGACAGCGCGGGATCCTCCACCAGACCGTCGGTGTACAGGGCGAGCAGGGAACCCGGCGGCGCGGCGAACGTGTGCACGTCGAACGGCTCCCGCAGCGCGAACTCGGTGCCCAGTCCGGGGTGCGGGCGCAGGGCGAGCGGGCTCGCGTCGCCGTCCGGGAGCACCAGGACCGGGGGGAGGTGGCCGGCGCTGGAGAGCGTCACCTGATGGCTGACCGGGTCGTAGAGGGCGATGCAGCAGGTGGAGCCGAGGGCGCTGTATCCGGCCGCCAGCCCGGACTCCGCGTCGTCCAGCAGGGTGACGGTCTCGTCCAGGTGCTCCAGCACCTCGTCGGGGGCCAGCCCCGCGGACAGCAGTGCCCGCGCCTCCATGCTCAGCTGGCCCATGGTCGCCGCGGCTCCCAGGCCGTGCCCGACGACGTCGCCCACCACCAGCGCGGTGCGGCCGTCCGGCAGCGGGAAGCTGTTCACCCAGTCGCCGCCGACCCCCGCGCTGTCGGGGGTGGCGGGCTGGTAGACACTGGCGATGTCGATCGTGTGGCCGCCCGTCCTGGGCAGCAGCCGGCGCTGGAGCGCGAGCACCTGGGTGTGCTCGCGCTGGTGCTGGCGTGCCAGGTCGACGTGGTGGGCGGTCCTCGCCACCAGTTCCTGGAGGTCGAACAGGTCGCTGTCGTGGAAGGGGCGGTCGGCCCGCCGCCAGACCTCCGCCACGCCCAGCACGACGGGCGGCTCGCCGTCCAGGACCAGCGGGATGCAGGCCACGCTCGCCGACCGGTCGCCGGGCACCAGGGCACGGATCACGCGCGGACTGCCGAGCAGCCGCTCCACCGACGCGCGGTCCGGGATGACGATGGCCTGCGGGGCGTCGTTGCGCCGTACCGCCTGCGCCAGCAGACGGCTCGCGTCGTTCGGAAGGTCGCCGCCCGGAGTCACATACCCCTCGGGCCACGCCCGGTCCGGGACCAGGGCCGCCCGCCGCAGCCGGATGCGTCCCTGTGCCCGCTCGGTGACCCCTTCGCCCGTCCACACGGCGAAATCGAGGTCGACGGCGGCCACGTCGCCCCAGGCCAGCAGGGACTCGGCCAGTGACTGGGCGGTCTCGCCGATGTCCAGCGAGGTGCCGATCGCGGTCTCCGCCGCGTACAGGTGCAGCCGCCTGGCCATCGCGATCAGGGAGACGGTCAGGCCCTCCTGCGGGGCGGCGGCGGGCAGGATGCTCATCGACACGACCAGCTCCGAGCCGTCGCCGCGCCGCAGTCGCTGGATCCGGGCGACGTGCGCCTCGCCGATCTCCAGGACCTGCCGCAGCCGCCGGGTCACCGTCGGCACGTCCCCCGGGGGCAGCAGCTCGGCGAAGGGCCGGCCGGGGGCCGCGTCGAGGCCCGCGAACACGGCGGCGTCCAGGTTGCTGCGGGTGATCCGCAGCTCCCGGTCCAGGTTGACCACGGCGAGGATCTGTTCCTGACGGTCGGCCGCCGGGTCCTCGGGCGCCGGCCCGCCCGGCGCCGGCTGCGCCCGCGCGTCCTCACGGCCGGCGGCCGCCGCCGGTCCGCCGCCCGGGACATAGCGCCCCAGAGCGCTGCTGACCAGGTCGAACGGCGACGAGGACGGGGAGGAGGGCGTGGAGTCCATGCGGCTCTCTCAGCAGTCCCCGGCACAGCACCGGGGCTCGTTACTCGGACCCGTGCGTCGGGGCCCCGAGATCCCTGGCGCACACCTCATTGAATAACACGGGGGGTCGCACCGCCCACACCAGCGACCCCGGCCCACGTCGGCAGACCCCGGCCCTGCGCACGGACCCTCGGCGGAAAAACTCCCGGGCCCCGCGCGAGGTGTCACGACGGGGCCGGCCGGGGTCCCCGCGACGCGGGACCCCGGCGGTTCGCCGCGCAGGCTGCGAGCCGCATCCCCGGGCCAGCCCGCCCCCGCCGGGCCTCAGCTCCCGGCGGGGGCGGGGTCCTCGTGCGGGTGACCGCGCTGGGCCGGCGCAGCCGCCCGGCGGCCCGCCGCGTCCGGGGCCCGGTCCTCCGCGGCGTCCGCCGTCGGGCGCAGGCACTCGATCAGGTAGTCGCCCGTGTCCGGATCGACCGTGACGCCGTGCGTCTCGCTGCGGAAGCCGGGGAAACGTCGGTCGAAGGACTCCAGGGCGCCCAGATAGCGCAGCAGCGGGCCGTCCGGGCCGCCGACGCCCTCGCCGGGCATGAGGACGGGGATGCCGGGCGGGGTGACCGTGACCATGGCGGCCGCCACCTGCCCGGCCGCCTCGGCCAGCCGCACCCGGTGCGTGCCTCCCCGCACCAGCCGCTGGTAGCACAGCTGCGGCGGGGCGACAGGCTCGGGCAGCTCGCGGAACGCGGTGTCCAGCAGGTCGACGAGGCGCGCAGCACGCAGATGGTCGTGCATGTCCTGGCACAGCGCGCGCAGGGTCAGACCGGCGTAGCGCCGCGGGTGCTCGGCCACCAGGGCGGGCAGCACCCGGTCGAGGCGGGCGTCCTCGTCGTACAGGGCCTTGAAGTCCATCAGCGCGTCGAGGAGCGTCCCCCACTTGCCCTTGGTGATGCCCATCGAGAACAGCACGAGCGTGGTGTAGCTGTCGGTCTTCTCCACGACGATGTTCCGCGTGGCCAGATAGGCGGTGAGCACCCGCGCCGGGATGCCCCACGCGGCCGTCCGCCCGGTCGCGTCGATGCCCGGGCACGTCACCGTGACCTTGACCGGGTCGAGCATGCAGTAACCGTCGGCGAGTCCCGGGAACCCGTGCCAGTCGGCCCCGGGTTCCAGCTGCCAGCACGACGGCTCGGTGCGCAGCAGGTCGGCGGGGGCGTCCTCGAACGGCAGCCGCGCACCGGTGCCCGGGTCGGTGACCGCCTCGGGCTGCCACACGCCGAAGAACCACGGCGGGCGGTCGCCGGCCTCCTCGACACGGCGGCGGACGCGGACCATCTCCTGCCGGAAGCGGACCGCCTCGGTCACCGCCTCGTCGAGGAGCCAGCGCCCCTGCGGCCCGTCCATCATCGCGGTCGCCACGTCCAGGGAGGCGATCATCGGATAGAGCGGGGACGTGGTGCCGTGCATCATCAACGCCTCGTTGAACCGGTCGTGTTCGACGGGCGCCCGGGGAGCGGGCCGCACATGGACCATGGCGCTCTGCGACAGCGCGGCCAGCAGCTTGTGCGTGGACTGCGTCGCGAACACCGTCGGCCGGTCCGGGCCGGGGAAGGCGTCCTCGTCCACCGACATGCCGTAGCGGCCCGCGTACAGCGGGTGGAAACGGGCGTAGGCGAACCAGGCCTCGTCGAAGTGCACCCGGGGCGTGCTGGCGGCGAGCGCCCTGGCCGCCGCCGAGGCGTCGTAACACAGGCCGTCGTAGGTGGAGTTGGTGAAGACGGCGTACTGGGCGCGCGGTGACAGGGCCTGCTCGGTCAGCGGGTTCGCCGCGATCCGGGCGGCGACCGCGTCGGGCGCCAGCTCCGCCGGGGGCAGCGGCCCGGCCAGTCCGTAGCCGTTGCGGGTCGGGACGAGGTACACCGGCCGTGCGCCCGACACGACGAGCCCGTGCAGCACCGACTTGTGGCAGTTGCGGTCCACCAGCGCGATCTCGTCGCGGGTGACGCTGAAGTGGCCGACCACACGGTTGCAGGTGGAGTCCCCGTGCAGCACGAAGTACGTGAGGTCGGCGCCGAACACCCGCGCGGCGTTG
Source organism: Streptomyces sp. NPDC048481 (assembly GCF_043200075.1). Lineage (NCBI taxonomy): Bacteria > Bacillati > Actinomycetota > Actinomycetes > Kitasatosporales > Streptomycetaceae > Streptomyces > Streptomyces sp. NPDC048481. Next base: position 205,623 of record NZ_JBICXC010000004.1, on the reverse strand, counting down.
CGCTCCGCCTCGCCGATCGGACCGGTGTGCTCGAACAGCGAGCCGAGTTCGCCCACCGAGATCGACAGGTCGCTGCGCAGCAGCCGTTCCCCGAAGTAGTCGTGGAAGGCCCGGCCCGCGGGCGACTTCAGCAGGGCGACGCCGCCGGAGTGGGCCGGCGTGTGCCACGAGTACTCGTGCGCGTCGTCGAAGCGGCGCAGGGCGCGGAAGAACGGCGGCAGGACGGCCTCCCGGTAGGCGCGGGCGGCGGTGGCGATCCGGCCCGCGATGAAGGCGGGCGTGTCCTCCAGCGGCCACACGTACCCCACGACCGACTCCGACACCCACAGCGGCAGATCGGTGACGCCGTCGCCGGTCATGACCAGGAAGACCGGCAGATCGCGGAAGCGCCGGCCGAGCGAGCGCAGCACCCCGGCCCCGCCGGGCTCCTTCCCGCCGGCGTCGTGGTCCGGCAGCTCCCAGGCGATCAGCGCGGCCGTCAGGCCCGCCTCGGTCCGCAGCACCGCCTGGGCGTCGGCGGCGTCGACCGCCCACCGGACGTCGAACCCCTGGTGCTCGACGGCGTCCCGGATGCGCACCAGTTGCCGGGCCACCGCGCCCTCGTCCCGGGGGTGCTCCGGCACCGCGATCAGGAACCTGCTGTCCGACATGGGCCTCCCTCGTCCCGGCGGCAGCGCGCCGCCCCGGCAAGTCTGCGAGGGCAGCGGAGCGCGCCCGCGGCCGCACGAGCGCAAACCACCCCTGAGACGGAAAGGGGGGCGGCCGCGGCTGACGAGGCCCGAGGGGACGGGCGGAGCGGACGGGCACGGGGGGCAGGAGAGGCCGACAGGAGGGGCGAAGCCGCCGGGGCTCAGTCTGCGGCAGGGGTGCGGATGGCCGCGATGTCGAACTGCAGACGCACCTTCTCGCTCACCATCGCGCCGCCCTCGGCCAGCCGGGCGTTGTAGGTGAGGCCCCATTCGGAGCGGTCGATCGTGGTGGTGCCGTCGAAACCGGCGCGTTCGTATCCGAACGGGTCGACGACGTGGCCGATGTAGGTGAGTTCGAGGACCACCGGACGAGTGGCGTTTTTGATGGTGAGGTCGCCGGCCATGCGGTAGACGTCCGGCCCGGCGAGTTCCACGGCGGTGCTCGTGAAACGCATCTGCGGATAGTTCGCGGCGTCCAGGAAGTCACGGCCGGTCAGATGGGCGTCGCGCTGCTCCACACCGGTGTCGACGCTCGCCGTGGCCAGCGCGATCTCGGCCCGTGAGCGGGAGGGGTCGCGTCCGTCGAACCAGAGGCGGCTGCGGTACTCGGTGAAGGCCCCGCGCACCGTCGTGACCAGGGCGTGCCGCACGGAGAAGCCGATGCGGCTGTGCGCGGGGTCGATCATCCACTCGCCGGACAGCGCCGCCAGGGCGGGGTCCGGCGAGAAGGCGGGCGTGTCGACGGCTGGGTGCGGACGTCGGGCGGACGCGCCGCGGGTGAACAGGTTCATGGTGCACCTGGTTACTGCACGGCGGATACCGTCGCAAGCCGTCCCCGCCGGCGGCGGCGGACCGAATCCGTACCGAAGGGCCTATAGGCAGGCACCGCGCGGCCTCCGGGTACAACACCCACACATCGCCGTCACCGGAACACCAACGCGAAGCGGCGCGCGCGGACCTGACGGCGTGACTCCCGTGACGCGCCCGACCGACGCCCGAGGGACGCCGTTCCGAGGGGGGCCGCTCGGCTCGTTCGCGCCCACCCGTCCGCACCCGCCCCTGTGCACCGTCCTGCGCGACATCTTGACGTGTACTCGACGCAATGGCTTCATGGGAGCGCTCCCACATGTTCGAGACCGTCTCCCTTCCTTTCCCCCCACCGTCGCCTGGGTCCCTGGGCCTCACTTCTGGAGTCGCAGTGAGAACGCCGAGAAGCACGTCCCCACGCACGACCGGAAGCGCAACGAGCAGCACGACGAACACGATCAGCACGACGAGTACGGCGGCCGGCAGCGCGGCCGCAGGCGCGAGCGGCTTGCCCGCGGGGCGCGCGGGCCTCGCCCTGGGCACGTTGCTGACCAGGCTGGCGGCCCTTCTCGGCCTGGTCCTCCTCGGCGCGCTGTGCCCGTCCGTCGCGCACGCGCAGACCCGCTCGCCCGAGGCCCAGGGCGCCGGACTCCACATCAGCGACGGCCGCCTGGTGGAGCGCAACGGGAACGACTTCGTGATGCGCGGCGTCAACCACGCCCACACCTGGTACCCGGGCCGGACGCAGCAGTCGCTGGCCGACATCAAGGCGATGGGCGCCAATGCCGTGCGCGTCGTCCTCGCCGACGGCCACCGCTGGAGCGCCAACAGCCCCTCCGACGTCGCGAACGTCATCGCCCAGTGCAAGGCGAACCGCCTCATCTGCGTCCTGGAGGTGCACGACACCACCGGCTACGGCGAGGACAGCGCGGCCGGGACGCTCGACCAGGCGGCCGACTACTGGATCGGCCTCAAGGACGTCCTGGCCGGCCAGGAGGACTACGTCATCGTCAACATCGGCAACGAGCCGTGGGGCAACACCGATCCGGCGGGCTGGACGGCGCCCACGACCGCCGCGGTCAAGAAGCTGCGGGCCGCGGGGCTCCAGCACACGATCATGGTGGACGCCCCCAACTGGGGCCAGGACTGGCAGGGCGTGATGAAGGCCAACGCCCGGTCGGTGTACGACGCCGACGCCACCGGCAATCTGATCTTCTCGATCCACATGTACAGCGTCTTCGACACGGCGGCGAAGGTCACCGACTACCTCGACACCTTCGTCGACGCCGGACTGCCGCTCCTGATCGGCGAGTTCGGCGGCCCCGCGGACCAGTACGGGGACCCCGACGAGGACACCATGATGGCGGCCGCCCAGCGGTTGAGGCTCGGCTACCTGGCCTGGTCGTGGAGCGGAAACACCGACCCGATCCTCGACCTGACGCTCGACTTCGATCCCGCCCGGCTCAGTTCGTGGGGCAAGCGCATCTTCAACGGTGTCGACGGCATCGCCCAGACCGCGAAGGAGGCGACCGTCTTCGGCGGCGGAACGCCGGGTGACACCCACGCCCCGACCGCCCCCGGCGCCCCGGTCGCCTCCGCGGTGACGGCGACGTCGGCCACGCTCTCCTGGGCCGCCGCCACCGACGACGTCGGCGTCACCGGCTACGACGTCGTGCGGGTCGACGGGACCACCGAGACCGGCGTCGCCGCGTCGACCGGCGCCACGGCCACGGTGACCGGCCTGACGGCGAGCACGGCGTACACCTTCGCCGTCTACGCCCGGGACGCGGCCGGCAACCGGTCCGCCCGCTCGGCCGCCGTCGCCGTCACGACCGCGAGCGCGCCCGCCGTGGCCTGCTCCGTCGGCTACCGCGTGGTGGGGGAGTGGCCGGGCGGTTTCCAGGCGGAGATCACCCTGCGCAACACCGGCGCGGCCCCGGTCAGCGGCTGGCGGCTCGGCTTCGTCTTCGCGAACGGCCAGAGCGTGGCCAGCATGTGGGGCGGGACCGCGGCCCAGAGCGGCGGCTCGGTGACCGTGACCCCCGCCGCCTACACCTCCACCGTCCCCGCGGGCGGCTCGGTCACCGTCGGATTCATCGGCAACAAGGGCGCGACCAACACCGCACCGACCGCGTTCACCCTGAACGGCGGGGCGTGCGCCACGGTCTGACGGGCCGCACCGCGGACCGGCAGGCCGGCGGCCGGCGTGAGGCGTTCGCCGCCTCCGCCGGTCGCCGGTCCGCCTCGCCGGGCACACCGTACTGTGTGGCCATGTCCACGACGCCCCGCTGGCTCAACGCCGACGAACGACGAGCCTGGCTGGCCTACGTCGAGTTCTCCACGCTGCTCGGGGACCACCTCAACCGCCAGCTGCGGCGCGACGCGGGGATGACGCACGCCGACTACAGCCTGCTGGCCTACCTCTCCATGGCGCCCGACGGCACCCTCGGGATGTCGGACCTCGCCGAGCGTCTGAAGATCACCCGCAGCCGGCTCACCCATGCCGTGGACCGGCTGCGCGAGGCGGGGCTCGTCGACCGCCGGGTGGACCCCGCCGACGGCCGCGGACAGCTCGCCTTTCTCACCGGCCGGGGCAGGGAGCTGCTGGAGGAGGTGGCCCCCGGCCACGTCGAGGCCGTGCGCCGGGCGGTGTTCGACGTCCTCACGCCGGAACAGGTGCGTCAGTTCGCCGAGATCGGCGAGGCGATCAGCCAGGCCCTGCACCGGGCCGAGAGCGCCGAGACCGACCCGGCCGCACTGCCCTGGCGCCGCCGGTAGCGGACAGGACGCGGACACGGCGCGGGGCGCGCCCCGGACGGCCGCCCGGCTTCGGCCCCTGCCTCCGACCGGCCGACCGGCCGACGGGACCCGGCACCCGAACATCCGCGATCCGGCGGGCGGGCGGGCGGCAGGCAGGCGGCCGTGTTCCGCCGGGAGTCGGCAGGCCGTGGTCCGGGCATCGGCCGGAGACGAGCCGGAGATCGATCAGGGCTCGACGGGGACCGGCGGGGGACGAGCCCGGGATCCCGTCCGCGACGATTCGGCGCGGAATCGAGAAGAACCGGCCGCCGGTCCGTACCTGGGGGTACCGGGGGCCGCCCGCCCCTCCGACCGCGCCATCGATCCAAGGGACGTACCTCGTGAACGCAACCGCCGCCATCGGCGTCACCGGCCTCGGCGTGATGGGCCGCAACCTCGCGCGCAACTTCGCCCGCAACGGCTACACCGTCGCCGTCCACAACCGCAGCGCCGGTCGCACCCGTGCGCTCGTCGAGGAGTTCGGCCACGAGGGCGCGTTCGTCCCCGCCGAGTCGGCCGCCGACTTCGTGGCGGCGCTGGAACGCCCCAGGCGACTGATGATCATGGTGCAGGCGGGCGAGGTCACGGACGCGGTCATCGAGGAGTTCGCCCCGCTCCTGGAGCCCGGCGACATGATCATCGACGGCGGCAACGCCCACTACGCCGACACCCGCCGCCGCGAGGAGGCCCTGCGCGAGCGCGGCCTGCACTTCGTCGGCGCCGGCGTCTCCGGCGGTGAGGAGGGCGCGCTCAACGGGCCCGCCGTCATGGTCGGCGGCTCCCCGGAGTCGTACGACGTCCTCGGCCCGATGTTCGAGTCCATCAGCGCGAAGGTCGACGGCGAACCCTGCGCCACCCACATCGGCACCGACGGCGCCGGGCACTTCGTCAAGATGGTGCACAACGGCATCGAGTACGCCGACATGCAGCTCATCGCCGAGGCGTACGACCTGCTGCGCCAGGTCGCCGGCTACAGCCCGGCCGAGATCGCCGGCATCTTCCGCACCTGGAACGAGGGCCGGCTCGGCTCCTACCTCATCGAGATCACCGCCGAGGTGCTCGCCCACACCGACGCCGGCACCGGACGGCCCTTCGTGGACGTCGTCGTCGACGCCGCAGGCCAGAAGGGCACCGGCCGCTGGACCGTGCAGACCGCCCTGGACCTCGGCTCGCCGGTCACGGCCATCGCGCAGGCCACCTTCGCCCGCGCCGCCTCCGGCCAGCGCGAACTGCGCGCCGCCTACGCCGGGCTCCCCGGCGGCACCACGCCCCCGCTCAGCCGCACCGAGGCCTCGCGCTTCACCTCGCAGGTCGAGCACGCCCTCTACGCCTCGAAGGTCATCGCCTACGACCAGGGCTGGAAGATGATCCAGGACGCGGCCGCGGAGTTCGGCTGGAAGATCGACCTGGGGGCGGTCGCCCGGATCTGGCGCGGCGGCTGCATCATCCGCGCCTCCTTCCTGGACCGTATCCGCGCCGCGTACGCGGCCGACCCGAAGCTGGTCAGCCTCCTCGGCGAGATGGAGTTCGCCATGGAGATCACCGACGCGCAGGTGCCGTGGCGGGAGACCGTGGCGTCGGCCGCCCGCCGGGGCATCCCCGTGCCGGCCTTCTCCGCCGCGCTGGCCCACTACGACACCCTGCGTTCCGAGCGGCTCCCGGCGGCCCTGCTCCAGGGCCAGCGTGACTACTTCGGCGCCCACACCTACGGCCGCACCGACCGCCCCGGCGCGTTCCACACCCACTGGGCCGAGTCCGGCCGTCCGGAGACGTCCGCCTGACGCGACCGTCCGCCGGGCGGGAGCCGCGGCGGCGGAGGCGGGGGACGCGAAACGGCGGGGGCGGGCACTCGTGGAGTGCCCGCCCCCGCCGTCCGGTTGCGGCCGGAGCCGGTCAGGCGCTCGTCGCGGGGTACGTCGGGTACTCGACGCCCGAGACGTGCTGGACGACGCGGACGACCTGGCAGGAGTAGCCGAACTCGTTGTCGTACCAGAGGTAGAGGATCGCGTTGTCGCCGTCGACCTTGGTGGCGCCGGCGTCGATGATCGAGGCGTGGCGTGAACCGATGAAGTCCATCGAGACGGCGTCCGGCGCCGTGGTGAAGTCGATCTGACGCCGCAGCGGCGAGGTCAGCGAGATGCCGCGCAGGTACTCGAGCACCTCCTCGCGGTCGGTCTCACGGCCGAGCCGCAGGCTCAGGATCGCGATCGAGACGTCCGGCACCGGCACCCGGATCGAGCTGCCGGTGATGGGCGCCTTGAGGTCGGGCAGCGCCTTGGCGACCGCGGACGCGGCGCCGGTCTCGGTGATGACCATGTTCAGCGGCGCCGAACGCCCGCGCCGGTCGGCCTTGTGGTAGTTGTCCAGCAGGTTCTGGTCGTTGGTGAACGAGTGGACCGTCTCCACGTGGCCGCGCAGCACGCCGTACTCGTCGTTCATCGCCTTCAGTGGCGGCACGATCGCGTTGGTGGTGCAGGAGGCGCAGGACAGGATCCGCTCGTCCGGCTTGATCGTGTCGTGGTTGACGCCGTGCACGATGTTCGGCACGTCGCCCTTGCCGGGCGCGGTCAGCACCACCTTGTCGATGCCGGGCCGCAGGTGCTGCGAGAGCCCCTCGCGGTCGCGCCACTTGCCGGTGTTGTCGATCAGGATGGCGTTGTCGATGCCGTACGCCGTGTAGTCGATCTCGGACGGATCGTCGGCGTAGATGACCGTGATCTCGTTGCCGTTGGCGATGATGCGGTTGCTGGCCTCGTCGACCGTGATGGTGCCCTGGAACTGGCCGTGCACGGAGTCGCGGCGCAGCAGGGAGGCCCGCTTGACGAGATCGTCGGCGGCCCGGGACCCGCCGCCGCGCACCACGATGGCGCGCAGCCGCAGACCGTTGCCGGAGCCGGACTTCTCGATGAGCAGCCGGGCGACGAGCCGGCCGATGCGGCCGAAGCCGTACAGCACGACGTCGCGCGGCTCACGGCGGTCGATCTTGCCGGCGCCGGTGGCGCCCGCGACGGCCTCGGCCGTGAAGTCGAGCACCGACAGGCCGCGGTCGTCGGCGCGGTGGCTCTCGGCGAGGATGCCGATGTCGATCTGGGCCGGACCGAGGTCCAGGGTGGTGAGGGCCTCCAGGAACGGCAGCGTCTCGGTGACCGAGAGCTCCTCGCCCGCGATCTGCCGGGCGAACCGGTGGGTCTTGAGGATGCTGACCACCGACTTGTTCACCAGGGAGCGGCTGTGCAGCAGGACGGTCACGTCCCGCTCGCGGTGCAGCTTCCCGATCATCGGGATCATCGACTCCGCGATCTCCTCGCGGTTCTTCCAGTCAGTGAACGAATCGTCGTTGAGCGTCACGGGCCTATCTTTCGAGCTAGGTGGCGCTCATATGCTAACCCTAGGGATTTTCGATCATTCCAGCGGCCCCGCGCTCAGGTGTGCGTGGGGAGCGCGCGGGTGCACGCGGGCCCGCGAGGCAGAGCGCGGGGCGGGGCCGAGGAGCCGTGGCGACGGGGTGCGGCCGGGACGCGCGCCGGCCGCCTGCCGCCGGTCAGGGGGCGCCGGGGCTGTCCGGCGTCTGTTCCACCGGCTGCCGGCGGCGCGGGATGCCCAGGGCGCACAGCGCGCCGGCGAACACCACCGCGACGCCGACCCACACCGCGGGGTGCAGCCCGTCGACGAACTGCCGGGGGCCCAGCATGCTGCCGTGGGCCACGAACACGGTGCTCAGCACGGCGATGCCGAGGGCGCCGCCGATCTCGCGGACCGTGCTGTTGGCGCCGGACGCCTTGCCCGCGTGATCCCTGGCGACGGAGCCGAGCACCACGGCCGCCGTCGGCGCGAACACGAAGCCCATGCCGACGCCGGCCACGACCATCGGCCCGACCAGTGCCGAGTACGCCGTGTCCACGTCGGCCACGAGGTTGATCCAGCCCAGGCCGACGCCCTGGAGGAACAGGCCGAGGGCCATGAGCCGGCCGCCGCCCACCCGGTCCGTCAGCATTCCGGCGACGGGGGCGACGAACATCGGCATCAGCGTCCAGGCCAGGGTGCGCACACCGGCCTCCAGCGGCGTGCGCGCGGGCACGATCTGAAGGTACTGGGCCAGCAGGAACAGCGAGCCGAAGACACCGAAGTACATGGTCGCCGAGACGATGTTGGTGAGCGTGAACGAACGCGCCCGGTAGAACGACAGCGGCAGCATCGGCTGCGGCGTCCGCGCCTCCCACGCGACGAACCCGGCCAGCAGTGCCGCGCCTGCCGTGAACCCGCCCAGCACCCTCACCGACGTCCAGCCGTCGGGCTCGCCGTGCACGATCGCCCACACCACCGCGCACAGACCGGCCGCGGCGAGCACCATGCCCACCAGGTCGAGCCGGACGCCGGGCAGTGCGCTCTCCCTCAGGGCGAACAGCACCAGCGGGATCGCGATCACGCACACCGGCACGTTGATCCAGAAGATCCAGCGCCAGTCCAGGCCGTCGACGACCGCGCCGCCGACCACCGGGCCCATCGCCACGGCCAGACCGCTGATCCCGGACCACACGCCCAGTGCCATGCCGCGCAGCCGGTCGGGCACGGCCTGGGCGAGCAGGGTCAGCGACAGCGGCATCACGGCCGCCGCGCCGAAGCCCTGGACCGTGCGGAACGCGATCAGCTGGGCGCTGGTGTCGGCGAGGCCGCAGCCGACGGAGGCCAGGGTGAACACCGCGATGCCCGCGACGAAGACCCGCCGCCGCCCGAACCGGTCGCCGAGCGCCGCGCCGGTCATGAGCAGACACGCGAAGCTGAGCACGTACGCGTTGACGAACCACTGCAGTTCCTGGGTGTCCGCCTCCAGGTCGACGGCCAGGGTGTGCAGGGCCGTCGAGACGACGAGGTTGTCGAGCGCGACCATGAACATCGGCACGCTCGCGGCGACGACGGCGAGCCACAAGGGGGTGCGGCGGCGTTCGGACGGCGGTGATGCGGCCGGTCCGTCGAGGACCGGGCTTCTCTCGGACAGCGTCATGACGGTGCCTTCTCTCGGGCGGCGCATGGGAAGATTGGATACCTCTACTCTCCAAGTTGGAGAGTAGAGGTATCCAATAGCTGCCGCAAGACCGAACACCGAACCGGAGCCGACCGCATGCGCATCTCCGAACTGAGCCGCCGCAGCGGCGTGTCCGTGACGACGATCAAGTACTACCTGCGTGAGGGGCTGCTCCCGCCGGGCCGTCAGACCTCCGCCACCCAGGCCGAGTACGACGACCACCACCTGCACAGGCTGCGGCTGATCCGTGCGCTGACGGGCGTGCGCGGTCTGTCGGTCGGCGCCGCCCGGGAGGTGCTCGACGCCCTCACGGAGCACGCCGGCGACATCCACCGCACGCTGGGGGTGGCCCTGGGATCCGTGCGGGTGGGCGGCACACCCGCCGAAGGCGCCGCGGAGGCGGCCGAGGTCGCCGAACTCGTCGACGAGCTGGGCTGGCGCGTGCACGAGACCGCGCCCGCCCGCGCGGTCCTGGCCGAGACCCTGAGCAGTCTGCGGGCCCTCGGCGTCCCGCTCGACCGGCGCGCCCTCCTGCCGTACGCGCGCCTGGCCGAGCGCACCGCGGTCCTCGACCTCGACCAGCTCGACGGACTCGACGACCCCCTGGAGGCCGCCGAGCGTGCCCTGCTGCTGACCGTCCTCCTCGAACCCGCGCTGATGGCGCTCAGGCGCCTGGCCCAGGAGAACGAGTCGGCCCGCCGTCACATGCCGTGACACCCGGCGCCGGAGCGTCCCCGGGCGCGCCCGCCCGCCCCCGGCCGGGGGATTGAGCCCCGCACGGTCGGGTACGCGAGGCCGGACCGCCGCTACCAGGGAGCTTCCATGGAGACACCCGCGCACGACCGCTCGAACAACCCCGCCGCGCTCGCGCTGGACGCGCTGGCCCGGGACACCGAGAACACCGTCGCACTGGACACGCTCGCGCACAGCGACGTGCTCGTGCCGGTGCCCGACGACGCCACCGACGAGGACGTCACCGACCCGACCACGGTCGCCCTGCCGGTCCTCGAACAGCCCGGGGGCGCTCCGGTGGTGCCGGTGTTCACCTCCGAGCCGGAGATGGCCGACCTGCTGCCGGAGGTCGACCGCTACCGGCTGGTGCCGCTCGCCGCGCTCGCCGCGCAGTGGCCGAGCGGGGAGCTGTCGCTCTCGATCGACGGGGCCGGCGACCACCCGCTGACGCTCACCTCCGAAGGGGTGCGCACCCTGCTCGTCCGCTGAGGCGACGGCGGGCGAGGCCCGTCCGGCGATGCCTCAGCGCCGCCCCGGCCCCGCTCATCTCGCCCGTCGCGCCCGGGTGGGCGTACGTCGTCCCGACGGCCGTCACCGCCGGGCGGGGCGTGACGCGGCAGGCGCGACGAGGGACACCGCCGCACGCCGGGGCGGGCGCCGTCCCGACGACGTCTGTCAGGCGCCGTCCGTCCAGCGCCGTCCGGCCGCGGCGGTCCCGTCATGCGCACGCGGTCATGAGCCAGGAGTCGTGAGCCGCGAGTCAGGGGTCCGAAACGTGCCGGACGCCATCGCCGCCGAGCGCAACGCCGGGGTCAGGGCCCCGTCAGCATCCGCTCCAGCACCTGCCGCTGGAGCGGCAGCACCTCGGCGTGCAGGTCACGTCCCTTGGGGGTGAGGGCGACGTACACCCCGCGGCGGTCCTCCACGCAGACGGACCGCTCCACCAGGCCTTCCTTCTCCAGGCGGCCGATGAGCCGGGACAACGCGCTCTGGCTGAGATGCACGCGGCCGACGAGGTTCTGCACCCGGCACTGGTCGCCGTCCCGGGGCGTCTCGGAGGCGAGGATGTCGAGCACCTCGAAGTCGCTCGCGCCGAGGCCGTGCGGATGCAGTGCCCGGTCGATCTCGCACATCGTGCGCGCGTGCACCGACAGGATGTCCCGCCACCGCTCCTCGAGGCCCGCCCCGGCCGTTTTCGCTGCCATACCCGCACGGTACACCGATCGGGCTATTCATTGACGGTGCAACTAGTGCGGGTGCAAGCAGGTCGGCGCGACCGTGCTCAGGCGGCCGGGTCCTGGATCAGGCCCACCAGGTTGCCGTCCGCGTCCTTCACGAAGGCGATGAGCCGGCCGCCGCCCACGTCCTGGGCGTCCTGGAGCAGCTCCGCGCCCGCCGCGAGCAGCGCGGCGAGACGCTCGCGCAGGTCCGTGACGTGCCAGTAAGGCACCGGTCCGGTCACGCCCTTGGCGTGCCCGCTGGGGTCGAGGCCGACGTCCTGACCGGCGGCCTTGAAGCCGACGTAGTAGGGCTCGTCGGCGTACGGCTCGACCTCCAGCAGCGCGCTGAACAGGGCCTTCGCCCGGTCGAGGTCCTTGACGGGGTAGATGATGGTCTGCAGGCCGGCGGTCATGACGTTCTCCTCGTGTGCGGTGCGGGTGAACACGTCCGTGTTCTCGCACCACTCACGCTAGGCCGGGACGGGGCCCGACGGCTTCTCCGATCCTGACCGGTCCGCCCGACCGGCCGCGGGAATTCACCGCCCGCCTTCCCGCCCGCCCTCCCGGTCCCGGCCGCCACCGGCCGGGTGAGCCCGCGGGCCGCCCCACCGACCCACCGGCCCACCGATCGGCCGGGTGCGGGCGCCGTCAGGTCGACTCGCGTCTGACCAGTTCCGTCGGCAGGATCACCGCCGCCGGGTCCTCGCCGCCGATCTGGGCGAGCAGCACGCGGACCATCTCACTGCTGATGCGGTCCCAGGGCTGGCGGATGGTGGTGAGGGTGGGGCTGGCCGCGGTCGCGGCGGGGGAGTCGTCGAAGCCGCCCACCGCCACGTCCTCGGGTACCCGCCGGCCCGCCCGGTGCAGCGCCGTGAGGACGCCCTGCGCCATCAGGTCGGACGCGACGAACACCGCGTCCAGCTCCGGCGCCCGCGCCAGCAGCTGTTCGGCGCCTGCCTCGCCGCTGGCCCGGCTGTAGTCCCCGGAGACCACGATCCGCTCGTCGTACTCGACGCCGGCCTCGGCGAGCACCTCCCGGTAGCCGGCCAGCCGCTCCACGCCGCCCGGGGTGTCCAGCGGTCCGGTGACCACGCCGACGCGCCGGCGGCCCTGCGCGAGCAGATGGCGCACCATGTCCCGGGCGCCGTCGCGGTCGTCGGCGGCCACGTAGCTCACCTTGGAGCCGATGCCGATCGGCTTGCCGCACGCGACCAGCGGCACGCCCGCCTCGCGCAGCTCCGTCGCGATCGGGTCGCCGGAGTGGCTGGAGACCAGCAGCACCCCGTCGACGTGTCCGGCGGTGATGTACCGCGTGATGCGCCGCCGCTCGTCCTCGGTCCCGGCCAGCATCAGCAGCAGGGGGACGTCGTGCGCGGCCAGGGCCTGGGTGCAGCCGCGGAGCAGGACGTTGAAGTTGGGGTCCTCGAAGAACCGTTCCTGAGGCTCCGTCAGCAGGAAGCCCACGGAGTCGGAACGGCCGGTGATCAGCGAGCGGGCGTGCCGGTTCACGACGTAACCCGTCCTGCGGATGGCGGCGTTGACCGCCTCGGCCGCGGTCGGGCTGACGTAGTGCCCGCCGTTGAGCACGCGCGAGACGGTGCCGCGCGAGACGCCCGCCTCCCGCGCGACGTCGTGGATGGTCGGCGGTCTGCGCCGGCCCCCGGCCCCATTGTTCATAATCATGACTTTACGGCTCCGGAGAGCAGATCCAGACTCCAGAACCGCTGAACCACCAGGAAGAGCGCCACGAGCGGGATCACCGCGAGGAGCGCGCCGGTGATCACCAGGGTGTACAGGGCCGGGGTGTTGGCGCCCTGTTCGAGGAGGGTGAACAGTCCGAGGGTGATCGGGAACTTCTCGTCGTCGCTCAGCATGATGTAGGGCAGCAGGAAGTTGTTCCACACGGCGACGAACTGGAACAGGAACACCGTGACGAGTCCCGGGATCATCATCGGCAGCGCGATGCGGGTGAAGATCCGCCACTCGCTCGCCCCGTCCATGCGGCCGGCCTCGACGACGTCCCCGGGGACGGCCGCTGCGGCGTAGATGCGCGCGAGGTAGACGCCGTAGGGGGAGAGGATCTGCGGCAGCAGCACCGACAGGTACGAATCCGTGAGGCCGGCCTTCGCCAGCAGCAGGTACTGCGGGACGGCGAGAATGATCGGCGGCATCAGCACGCCCGCCAGCAGGATGTTGAACATCGTCTCGCGTCCGCGGAAGCGGTAGGTGGCCAGCGCGTATCCGCTGACCGCCGACACGCATGTCGAGAGCAGGGCGCCCAGGCCGGCGTAGAGGGCGGAGTTGCCCATCCACCGCCAGTAGACGCCGTCGCGGTAGGCGTTGAGGTCCTTGACGTTGTCGGTGAAGCCCGTGCCCGGCAGGAACGTGAACGTGGTGAACAGCTCGCGCCCGGACTTGGTGGACGCGATCACCACCCACGCCACGGGCAGCAGGCAGTAGAGCGCCCCCAGGAGCAGCGTCAGCGTGGGGACCGGCGCGATCCGGCGGCGCAGCGGCGGACGGCCGCGGGCGGCGTCCGCACTGCCTGCCGCCGAGGGGGCCTTGTGGACGGCAAGAGAACTCATCGTGCTGCCTCCTGCTTGTTGCGACGGTTCGCGCCCCGCAGGAAGCCGAAGGACAGCACCAGTGTGGCGAGCGCGATGATCACGGCCTCGGCGGCCGCCTGGTGGACGTCCCCGGTGCCGAACGCGTCCCGGTACACCTTCATCAGCGGACTCCAGGTCGTGGAAACGGAGTTGGTGAGGGGCTTGAGGGTGGTCGGTTCGCTGAACACCTGGAGCGTGGCGATGATCGAGAAGAAGAAGGTCAGCACCAGCGAGGGCGCCACCATCGGGATCTTGACGCGCAGCGCGATCTGGAGCGGGGTGGCGCCGTCCAGCTTCGCCGCCTCGTACACCTCGGCCGGTACGGCCTGGAGCGAGGTGTAGATGACGATCATGTTGAAGCCGGTGCCGCCCCAGACCGCGATGTTCGACAGGGCGAGGTACAGCGGGCCGCCGTCCAGCAGGTCCGGCTGCGGCATGCCCAGCTTCTGCAGGACGTAGTAGAAGGGGCTGACGTCCGGCAGGTACAGGAAGCCCCAGAGCAGTGCCGCCACGACGCCGGGGACGGCGTACGGCAGGAAGATCGCGAGCCGGGTGAACGGGGCGAGCCGCACCCGCTCGGAGTCGAGCATCAGCGCGAACAGCAGCGCCAGGCCGAGCATCACCGGGACGACGATGCAGCCGTAGCCCAGGACGCGCAGCGCGCCGTCGAGCAGTTCGCCGTCGGTGAAGGCGTCGGTGTAGTTCTCGACGCCGGCCCAGACCTCCTTACGAGCGCCCGAGCCCAGGCCGAGCCCGGAGACGCGCACCTTGTGGAGGCTGAGCCAGACCGCGTAGCCGATGGGCAGCGCGAAGAAGAGGGCGAAGAGGGTCGCCGCCGGCAGGAGGAAGCCGTACGGGGCCGCCTCGACCCCGTACGGCCTGCGGCGGTGTGCGGTGGTCACTCGGAGACCTCGAAGCCCTGCTTCTTCATGTCGGCGACGGTGGCCGACTGCATCTTCGCCAGTGCGGCCGAGAAGTCCGACCTGTCCTTGGCGGCGGCGCCGAACGCGTCCTTGAAGGTCGTGTAGGCGACGTTCACGTTCGGGCCCCAGGCCGACGGCGCCGTCGTCTTGGCGATCCTGGCGGCCAGGGTGTAGAAGTCCGCCTGGTTCGAGAAGTAGTCCGGCGGGGTGGTGAAGGCGCCGCTGAGCTGGGCTGAGGTGGAGGCGGGGTAGATGCCGCCCTCCTTGGCCAGCGCGTTGAGGGCGTCGCCGTCGGTGTTCAGCCAGGCGGCGAACTTCGCGGCGGCCGCCTTGTGCTTCGAGTCCGTCGTCACGCCCGTGGAGGAGCCGCCCCAGCTGCCGGTGACATCCTCGCCGTTCGACCACTGGGGGAGCGGGGCCATGGCCCACTTGCCCTTGGTGTCGGGTGCGGCGGTGGTCAGGGTGCCGGGGGCCCACACGGCGGAGACCCAGGCGATCTGCTTGCCGGTGTCGAGCGCCTTGTTCCAGGCCGGGGTGTACATGGGCTGGTTGTCGACGACGCCCTCCTTGACGAGACCGCCCCAGAAGTCGGCGACCTTCTTGGTGGCCGGGTCGTCGATGGCGACCTTCCACTGGTCACCGGAGGTGGTCCACCACTTGGCGCCGGCCTGCTGGGCGAGGCCCGCGAAGAGGCCCGAGTCGTTGGCGGAGAACGTGGTCAGGTCCGTGCCGGGGGACTTCTTCTTCAACGCGCGCGCGGTGTCGGCGAACTGCTCCCACGTCGTGGGGACCGTCAGGCCGTACTTCTCGAAGAGGTCCGCGCGGTAGTAGAACATCATCGGGCCGATGTCCTGCGGCACCGCGTAGACGGCGTCGGTGCCGAGCGTCGTCTGCTGCCAGACCCCGTCGGCGAACCGGGCCTTCGCGTCCCCGACGTCCTTCGCTATGTCCGCCAGCGCGTCGTTGCTGACCAGCGTCGGCAGGGCCTGGTACTCGGCCTGCACCAGGTCCGGGGCCTTGCCGGCCTTGTGCGCGGTGAGGATCTTGGTGATCAGGGTGTCGCCGGACGCCTGCTTCTTCACCGTGACGGTGATCCCGTCCTTCTTGCCCTCGCCCTTGTTCCACAGGTCCACGACCTTGTCCATGCCGGGCGTCCACGTCCAGTACGTGAGCGAGACCGGGCCGGACGCGTCGGCGTCGTCGTCGGACGAGCCGCAGGCGGCGAGTGCGGTGGCGCCGAGGGTGACGGCGAGGGCGGAGGCCGCGCCTCTGACAAGGAGCCGACGGCGCTTCGTGTTGGGCATGGATCTCTCCCCTGACCTGGGCTTCCGCCCGATGCGGAAACCTGCCATGCGAATCGCACGACCGGGGGTCCGGCCGTCGCCGGACCCCGTCATGCTGTCTGTGAGCGTTCACAGTAGAGAAACATCCCGGACACTTGTCAATGGTTGTTGCTGTGCGGTTATGTTGGCCTCAGAACGACATCGCAGTGTGTGCACGTTCCCAAATGATCGATGACACGGGAGACATCCATGCCGGAGACCAGCCCCAGGGGCCTCACCAGGCTCGCCTTCGGGGGGGACTACAACCCCGAGCAGTGGCCGGAAACCGTCTGGGAGGACGACGTCCGGCTGATGCGGGAGGCCGGCGTCACCATGGTCAGCGTCGGGATCTTCTCCTGGGCGCTGCTGGAGCCCGCGCCGGGCGTCCACGACTTCGGCTGGCTCGACCGCGTCCTCGGCCTGCTGCACGACAACGGCATCCGCGTCGACCTGGGCACGCCCACGGTCGCACCGCCCGTGTGGTTCTACCGCGACCATCCCGAGGCGCTGCCGGTCACCGCCGACGGCGTGCGCTACGAGTTCGGCTCCCGCGGCGCGATCTGCCACAGCAACGCGGACTACCGCGCGGCCGCGGCGGACATCACCACCCGCCTCGCCGAGCGGTACGCCGGCCACCCGGCGCTGGCGATGTGGCACGTGCACAACGAGTACGGCGTCCCCGTCTCCGCCTGCTACTGCGACTCCTGCGCCGCCCACTTCCGCCGCTGGCTGACCACCGCGTACGGCACGATCGACGCCGTCAACGCGGCCTGGGGAACCGCCTTCTGGGGCCAGCGCTACGCGAGCTTCGAGGACGTCAACCCGCCCCGCGCCACCCCCACCGTCGGCAACCCCGGCCAGGCCCTGGACTACAGGCGGTTCGCCGACGCCACCATGCGGGAGAACTTCCGCGCGGAACGCGACATCCTGCACCGCCTCGCCCCCGGCGTCCCGGTGACGACCAACTTCATGACCGCCCTCAGCCAGTGCGACTCCGTCGACTACTGGGCCTGGGGCCGCGAGGTCGACATCGTCACCAACGACCACTACCTGATCACCGACGGCCGCCGCACCCACGTCAACCTGGCGATGGCCGCCGACCTCACCCGCTCCGTCGGCGGCGGCGCGCCCTGGATCCTGCTGGAGCACTCCACGTCGGGCGTCAACTGGCAGCCGCGCAACCCCGCCAAGGCCCCCGGCCAGATGGCCCGCAACTCCCTGGCGCACGTGGCCCGCGGCTCCGAGGGCGCCATGTTCTTCCAGTGGCGGCAGTCCCGGCGCGGCGCCGAGAAGTTCCACTCGGCGATGGTCCCGCACGGCGGCGCCGACACCCGCGTGTGGCGTGAGGTCGTCGAGCTCGGCGCCTCGCTCGACTCCCTCGCCGCCCTGCGCGGCACCCGCACCGAGGCCGACGTGGCCGTGCTGTGGGACTGGCAGTCCTGGTGGGCGCAGAACCTCGACTGGCGCCCCAGCGAGGACGCCGACCCTCGCGAGCGCGCCGACGCCTTCTACGAGGCCCTCTACGACCGCCACCTCACCGTGGACTTCGCCCGCCCAGAGGCCGACCTGTCGGCCTACCCGCTGGTCGTCGTGCCCGCCCTGTACCTGATGACCGAGGCGGCCGGGGCCAACCTCCGGGCCTACGTGGAGAACGGCGGCACCCTGGTGGTGTCGTACTTCTCGGGCATCGTCGACGAGCACGACGCCGTCCACGAGGGGGCCTGCCCGGGGGCGCTGCGCGACGTCCTCGGCCTGACCGTCGAGGAGTTCTCCCCGCTGCTCCGGGGCGAGAGCGTGCGGCTGACCGGCCCCGACGGCGGCGGACTCGACGGCGACGTCTGGACCGAGTTCGTGGTGCCGCGCGGCGCCGAGACCGTCTGGCGCTACGCCGACGGCCTCACCGCCGGCCGCCCCGCCGTCACCCGCCACCGCCTGGGCGAAGGCGCCGCCTGGTACGTCTCCACCCGCCTCGGCCAGGACGGCCTGGACGCCGTGCTCGGCCGGGCCGCCGAGGACGCGGGGATCGCCCCCCGCACCGGCCTGCCCCGCGACGTCGAGGTCGTGCGCCGTTCCGGACCGCAGGGCAGCTACCTCTTCGCCATCAACCACACCGCCGCCGACGCCAAGGTGGCGCTGGAGTCCTCCGGTGCCGAACTGCTGACGGGCGAACGCGCCGCGGGCCGCCTGGCGGTCCCGGCCGGAGCCGTCCGGGTCGTGCGACTCGACGGCTGAGCCGACTCCCCTGCGCCCGTGGAGCCGCGAGCCGCGGGCGCAGGGGGCCCCTCACCCACGAGGGAACCCCCACCCCCATCACGTCGAAGGGACGACGGACGACGATGTTCCATCCCAGACGCACCCTCAGGGCCCTGCTCCTGCCGCTCGCAGCCGGGCTCGCCCTCACCGCCCTGCCCGCGCAGAGCGCGCGGGCGGCCGCCACCCTCGCCAACGCGGGCTTCGAGAGCGACGCGACCGGCACCGCGACCCCCGCCGGCTGGTCGACGTACTCGGCCGCCGGGCAGAACTCCGCCTCCTTCACCGAGTCGGGCGGCCACGGCGGGAGCCACCGCCTCTCGCACTGGTCGGCCTCCGCCTACAAGGTCGAGACGTACCAGTACCTGTCCGGGCTCGCCAACGGCCCCTACAAGCTCACCGCCTGGGTGCGCTCCGGCGGCGGCCAGAAGGCCGCATACCTGGCCCTGAAGAACTGCGGGAGCCCGGAGCAGCGCACCGACCTGCCGGTGTCGTCCAGCAATTGGGTGCGGATCGTCACGTCGGTCAAGGTGACCAACGGCCAGTGCACCATCAGCATCAACAGTGATGCGAACGCGGGCAACTGGATCAATGTTGACGACCTGACCTTCACGCCGGGCTCGACCGGACTGTCCGTCAAGGGCGCGGACATCTCCTCCCTCGCCAAGAGCGAGGCCAGGGGCGGTGTCTACCGGACCGCCTCCGGCTCCGTCGGTGACGCGGTCGCCATCCTGAGGAAGGCCGGGATGAACTACGCGCGACTCAAGGTGTGGGTCGACCCCGCGGACGGCTACAACGACAAGACGCACGTCCTGGCCACGGCCAAGCGGATCAAGGCCGCCGGCATGAAACTGCTGGTCGACTTCCACTACTCCGACACCTGGGCCGACCCCGGCAAGCAGACCAAGCCCGCCGCCTGGACGGGCCACTCGTACAGTCAACTGAAGACCGACGTCTATCAACACACCTACGATGTCCTCAACGCCCTCAAGGCGCAGGGCACCACGGCGGACATGGTCCAGGTCGGCAACGAGATCAACGGCGGCATGCTGTGGTCCGAGGGCTCAACCGACAACTGGCCGCAGCTCGCCGGGCTCCTCAACTCCGGCTACAGCGCCGTCAAGGCGGTCTCCTCCGCCACCCCGGTCGCGCTGCACCTGGCGAACGCCGGCGACGACGCCACCGTGCGCTGGTGGTTCGACAACGCGAAGACGTACGGCATCGCCTACGACGTGATCGGCCTGTCGTACTACGGCTACTGGCACGGCTCTCCGGCCGCCGCCCAGACCACCCTGGACGACGTGGCGTCCCGCTACGCCAAACCCGTCTTCATCGCCGAGACGGCCTACCCCTTCCGTCTCGACAGCGACGACTCCCTCGTCAACCAGATCGACACCACGGGCGAACTGGTCGCCGGCTACCCGGCGACCGCCGCGGGCCAGCTCGCCTGGATGAACACCGTCGCCGACATCGTGGAGGCCGTCCCCGGCGGCCGCGGCCTCGGCGTCTTCTACTGGGAGGCGACCTGGACCGCCGTCACGGGCAACGGCTGGGACCCGGCCGACGCCGCCTCCGGCAACGGCTGGGAGAACCAGGCGCTGTTCGGCTACGACGACAGGGCACTGTCCTCCATGGCCTGGTTCGGCCACCGCTGAGCCGGCGCTCCGACCGGACGGGGCCCGGCCGCGGCACGCGGCCGGGCCTCCGCCCGTCCCTCGCGCACCACGGCGAACAGCCCCGCGCGGCGGGGGAGTTGCATCCCGGCCAAGGCTTCCGGAGTCCGGGACACGGCGGCTTCGGCTGCGTCAGAGTGGGAAGGCGCGGTACGACGGAGCCCCGAGCCGGGGCGGAGGGGGGCCGAGGATGCTGAGGACTCCGGTGAGCGAGAGGCGGCTGACCATCCTGGAGTGGCTCAAGGAGCCGTCCCGGCACTTCCCGCCGCAGCGCCACGGCGACCCCGTCGAGGACGGCGTCCCCGCCGACGTCATCGCGACGAAGCTCGGCGTCCGCCGGCAGGTGGCGGACACCCATCTCCTGCTGCTCGCGCACCTCGGCGTGCTGCGCGCCAAGCGGATCAGGCGCCGCACCTACTACCGGCGCGACGAGATGCGCATCGCGGAAGTGGCGCGCATGTTCGACAAAGGGTGGTAGCCGCGTAGCTCGACGACGGCGACACACGGCGGGGCCGCCGCACAAAGCACCCTGCCGCACAAAGAGCCTCGGCGGGTCGCGGGGTTCCCGTACCCCCGCGGCTCCCCGCCGCTCCGCAGCGTGGGCCGCCCCTCCTCGCCCGGTGGCGCGCCGCGATCCGCAGGGTGACCGGCGTCCGCGGGACCGGCGGCCGGCCGGCCCCCGGCACGGCCCGGTGGAGCGGGGTTACGCTGGTGCCCGGCCGTGATCACCCCCAGGCGCTGGAACGGCCCCGGACCGGGTGGGAGACGTACGACATGACAGCTCCGCAGGCCGGACGTCTGCGTACCGGCGTCCCGCGCGGGCCTCGCACGGCGGGGCAGCTGCCGGTGGTCGCCGTCGTGGCCGTCGGCGGCGGCCTCGGCGCCGTCGCCCGCTACGCCGCCGCGCTGTGGTGGCCCGCGCGGACCGGCGGGTTCCCGTGGGCCACGTTCTGGGTGAACGTCACCGGCTGCGCGGTGATCGGCGTGTTCCTGGTGCTGGTCACCGAGGCGGTGACCGCCCACCGGCTGGTGCGGCCCTTCTTCGGCACCGGTGTGCTCGGCGGCTTCACGACCTTCTCTACGTACGCCGTCGACGCCCGCGGGCTGTTCGGCGCGGGCCGGCCGGCGACCGCCCTGACCTACCTCGCCGCGACGCTGTGCGCGGCCCTCCTCGCGGTGTGGCTCGCGGCCACGGCGACCCGCCGCGTCCTCTCCCGGAGGCAGCGATGACCAGGCTGACCGGCAGTGCCCTGCGGCTGACCGTCCTCATCGGCGAGAACGACACCTGGCACCGCAAGCCCCTGTACACGGAGATCGTGCACCGCGCCCACGCCGCCGGGCTCGCGGGCGCCAGCGTCTTCCGCGGCATCGAGGGCTTCGGCGCGTCCTCGCGCATCCACACCTCCCGGCTGCTCTCGCTCAGCGAGGACCTGCCGGTGGCGGTGGTCGTCGTGGACACCGAGGAGCGGGTGCGCGCCTTCCTGCCTCAGCTCGACGAACTGGTCACGGAGGGCATCGTCACCCTCGATCCGTGCGAGGTGATCAGGTACGTGGGGCGCGGCGGGAACCGGGGCGAACCGGGCACGAAGGGTAAGAACTGGTTGTGAACTGGCTGCTCGTCGTCCTCGGCGGGGCGGTCGGCGCCCCGTTGCGGTACCTGACCGACCGCGCGGTGCAGTCCCGGCACGACTCGGTCTTCCCGTGGGGCACCTTCGTCGTGAACGTCACCGGCTGCCTGATCCTCGGCACGCTGACCGGCGCCGTCGGCGTCGCCCCCGACCTGCGGTTGTTCCTGGGTACAGGCCTGTGCGGGGCGCTGACCACGTACTCCACGTTCTCCTACGAGACGCTGCGCCTGACCGAGACCGGGGCCGGGCTCTACGCGGCCGCCAACGCCGTGGCGAGCGTGGTGGCGGGGCTGGGGGCGGCGTGCGCGGGGGTGGCGCTCGGCCAGTGGGTGTGGCCTTAGGCGGTCGAACCCGCGTCCGGTCTGATGCGGGCCTGGTAGGACTGTGCACGACACCGGACCGTCCAGGCCTGTCGTGTGGATCGGCTCGCAGGGCGCAGGCGGCGGCTCGTCGCTGCCGCCCCCGCGTCCGCGAGGTGATCCGGACGGCGGCCCCGCGACGCCGTCGACCGATTCGTCTTCTCAGAACTGGATTCCATGAGCGCCATCTCCGTCGGCCAAGCCGTCGTCCTCGGAGCCGTCGAGGGAGTGACCGAGTTCCTCCCCGTCTCCTCGACCGGCCATCTGAAGATCACCGAAGGCCTGATGAACATCCCGGTCGACGACGACGCCGTCGTCGGCTTCTCCGCCGTCATCCAGGTCGGAGCGATCGCCGCGGTGCTCGTGTACTTCCGCAAGGACATCGTGCGGATCGTGTCGGCCTGGTTCCGGGGACTGCGCGACCGCGAGGAGCGATACCACCACGACTACAAGTTCGCCTGGTGGGTGATCTACGCGACGATCCCGATCGTCGTCGTGGGGCTGGCCGCCAAGCCCCTCATCGAGGGCCCGCTGGCCTCGCTGTGGGTGGTGGCCGGCTCGCTGATCGTCGGCAGCGGCGTGATGTGGGCGGCCGACCAGATGGGCCGGCACAAGCGCGGCGAGGACGACACCTCGTTCAAGGACGCGATGCTGGTCGGCAGTTCGCAGATCCTCGCGCTGCTCTTCCCCGGCTTCTCCCGTTCCGGCGCCACGATGTCCACCGCGCTCATCCTCGACCTGGACCGGGTCGCCGCCACCCGGCTGTCGTTCTTCCTCGGCATCCCCGCCCTGACCGGCGCCGGGATCTACGAGCTGAAGGACGCGCTGGGCACCGGCGCGGGGGCGGCGCCCCTGGCCGTCGGCACGGCCGTGTCCTTCGTGGTCGCCTACGCCTCCATCGCCTGGCTGCTGAAATTCGTCGCCAAGCACTCGTTCAACGCGTTCGTCGTCTACCGCCTCGTCGTCGGTGTGGCGCTGTTCGGCCTGCTGGCCTCCGGGGTCCTCGAAAGCTGACCGGTCGACCCTTCAGGGGGCGGGAAATCGCCATTCAGGCGACCCGCCCCCTGAATCTGTTCTTTCATCCGTCTTGACAGGGGCCTCGGCCCCCCGGAGTATCACTCCCGTGAACCTGTCAGACAGCCAGACAGGTGGTCGGGCCCCGCGGCGCGTCAGCGCCATGGAAGCGGTCCTCACCCACCTCCGCGGCGCCATCGAGCGCGGCGAGTACGCCATCGGCGACAAGCTTCCCTCCGAGGCGGAGCTGTGCCGCACCCTGGAGGTGTCCCGGCCCGTCCTGCGCGAGGCCCTGCGGGCGCTTCAGACGATGGGGCTGACCGTCGCCAAGACGGGCAAGGGGACCTTCGTCATCGCGAACACCGTCGAGGACCCCACCTTCGGCGACTACGCGGCCAGCGACCTGCTGGAAGTGCGCCGTCACGTCGAGATCCCGGTCGCCGGGTACGCGGCCCTGCGCCGCACCCCGGAGAACCTGGACCACCTCGCCCACCTGCTGGACCGCATGGAGCGCGAGACGGACACCACCGCGTGGGTCGCGATGGACACCCTCTTCCACCTGGCTGTCGCAGAAGCCGCCCAGAACCCGGTCTTCCGCCGGGTCATCGAGGAGATCCGCGACGCACTGGCGCGTCAGTCGGCCTTCCTCAACGAGCTGGGCGACCGGCGCGAGCAGTCCAACCGCGAGCACCGGGCGATCGTCGAGGCCCTGATCGACGGTTGCGAATCCGACGCCGTGGAGGCCATGAGCCACCACCTCGACCGCGTCGAGACCACCCTCACCGACATCCTGCGCGCCCCGCGCGCGGACACCCCCCTGGAAGGCGGACCCGAGGCGTGAGCGAACAGCACCTCAAAGACGAGACGCGCCCCTCGACCCCGCACGTCGACGCCGGAGACGCGGGCTACAGCAAGTCGCTGAAGTCCCGGCACGTCAACATGATCGCCATCGGCGGCGCCATCGGCACCGGCCTCTTCCTCGGCGCGGGCGGCCGGCTCGCCGACGCCGGACCCTCCCTCTTCATCGCCTACGCGGTGTGCGGCGTCTTCGCCTTCCTGGTCGTGCGCGCCCTCGGCGAACTCGTCCTGTACCGGCCGTCCTCCGGGGCCTTCGTGTCCTACGCCCGCGAGTTCATGGGCGAGAAGGGCGCGTACACGGCCGGCTGGATGTACTTCCTGAACTGGGCCACCACCGGCATCGCCGACATCACGGCGGTCGCCACCTACACCCACTACTGGGGCATGTTCTCCGACATACCCCAGTGGGTGATCGCCCTGATCGCCCTGGCCGTTGTCCTCACCGTGAACCTCATCTCGGTGAAGATCTTCGGCGAACTGGAGTTCTGGTTCGCCATCGTCAAGGTCAGCGCGCTGGTGGTCTTCATGTGCATCGGCATCTTCCTGCTGGTCACCCGGCACCCGGTCGACGGCGCCACCCCCGGCCCCTCGCTCATCACCGACAACGGCGGCGTCTTCCCCAACGGCCTGCTGCCCATGCTGCTGATCATCCAGGGCGTCGTCTTCGCGTACGCCTCCGTCGAACTGGTCGGCGTCGCCGCCGGCGAGACCGAGAACCCCGAGAAGATCATGCCGAAGGCGATCAACTCGATCATGTGGCGCGTGGGCCTGTTCTACGTCGGCTCGGTGGTCCTGCTGTCGATGCTGCTGCCGTGGAACAAGTACACCTCCGGCGAGAGCCCCTTCGTGACGGTCCTGTCCAACGTCGGCATACCGGCCGCGGGCGGGGTCATGAACCTCGTCGTGCTCACCGCGGCCATGTCCTCGCTCAACTCCGGCCTGTACTCCACCGGCCGCATCCTGCGCTCCATGGCGATGTCCGGCTCCGCCCCGAAGTTCACCTCGGTGATGAGCCGCAGCCAGGTCCCGTACGGCGGCATCCTGCTCACCAGCGGTATCTGTGTCCTCGGCGTCGCCCTGAACTTCGTCGTCCCGGCCGACGCCTTCGAGATCGTCCTGAACTTCGCGGCGATCGGCATCCTCTCCACCTGGGGCATGATCATGATCTGTCACCTCCTCTTCTGGCAGAAGACCCAGAAGGGCGAGCTGACCCGCCCGGCCTACCGGCTCCCGGGCTCCCCCTGGACCGAACTCGTGACGCTGTTCTTCCTCGTCTCGGTCCTGGCCCTCATGTACGCCGACGGCGGCGCCGGACGCACCACCGTGCTGTGCCTGCCGCTGATCGTCGCCGCGCTCGTGGCGGGCTGGTACGCCGTCCGCCGCAACCTCGCGCGCACCTCGTCCAAGGCCGGCGCGTGACCCCTGCGCCGGCCCACGCCCACCCACAAGTGATCAGGCAGTGATGTTCAGCAGTTCCCTCGCCGAGGCCCCCGCGATCCGCGAACCCCTCCACGCACCCGTCGCCCACCTCGTCCGCGGCGGGGTGACCGAGGGCGTCCACCACGGCTCCGTCGTCGTCCTCGGCGCGGCCGGTGCGGTCGAGCTCCAGCTCGGCGACGTCGAGGCCGCCATGTACCCGCGCTCGGCGCTCAAGCCCGTCCAGGCGGTCGCCATGGTCCGGGCCGGGCTGCCGCTCGACGGCGAGCTGCTCTCGCTCGCCGCCGCCAGCCACTCCGGCGAGGAACGCCACCTCGCCGGGGCCCGCCGGATCCTGGAACTCGCCGGCGTCGACGAGACGCACCTGCGCAACGTCGAGGACATGCCCTACGGGGCACCGGTCCGCGACGCCTGGATCCGAGCGGGACGCGCGCCCTCCCGACTCGCCCAGAACTGCTCCGGCAAGCACGCCGCCATGCTCTACACCTGCGCGCTCAACGGCTGGTCCCTCGACGGCTACCTGGACCCGGCGCACCCCCTGCAACAGGCGATCGCCGAGATCGTCGAGGACCTCACCGGGCAGCGGATCGCCCGGGTCACGGTCGACGGCTGCGGCGCTCCGCTGTTCGCCGTCTCCCTGCACGGTCTCGCCCGGGCCGCCGCCCGGATCACCGCGGCGGCGCCCGGCACCCCCGAGGCACGGGTCGCCGACGCCATGCGCGAGCACGCCGAGATGGCCTCCGGAGCGGGCCGCGACGTGGCCGCCCTGATGCGCGCCGTGCCCGGACTGCTGACCAAGGACGGCTTCGAGGGCGTCCAGGTCGCCGCCCTCCCGGACGGCCGGTCCGTCGCCGTCAAGATCTCCGACGGC
This sequence comes from Streptomyces sp. NPDC048481, assembly GCF_043200075.1. Taxonomy (NCBI): domain Bacteria; kingdom Bacillati; phylum Actinomycetota; class Actinomycetes; order Kitasatosporales; family Streptomycetaceae; genus Streptomyces; species Streptomyces sp. NPDC048481. Next base: position 179,412 of record NZ_JBICXC010000004.1, on the reverse strand, counting down.
GCCGACCGGGCCCGGGTGCCGGTCACCGCCGCGGCCCTCGCCCGGGCCGGCGTCGACCCCGCCCTGCTCACCGCGTTCGCCGGCGGGCCGCTCCTCGGCGGCGGCGTCCCGGTCGGCTGCGTCCGCCCGGTGCGCGCGCTGGACCCGGTCACCGTGCGGGCCTGCGCCTGAGGCTCCGGTGGCCACCGGGTGTGCGCGGTGGCCACCGGCGGACCCGGCCCGCGCGGCCCGGCACCCACCCCGGCCGGGCCGTGCGCCCGGCCCCCGGACCGCCGTTCCGGTCACCACCGGGCCGGCGCCCGACCGGCTCGGGCGGACGCCATCCCGTACCGCCCGAGCCGGCCGCCCCTCGCACCCTCCCTCACCCGCACTCTTCCTCGCCCCGCACGGTCCTTCACCTCGCCACCCCGCCCTCAGAAAGAGGCCGCACCCTCATGACCGCCTCCGCCGCCACCCGCAGCGAACACGACCTCCTCGGCGACCGGGACGTTCCCGCCGACGCGTACTGGGGTGTCCACACCCTGCGTGCCACGGAGAACTTCCCGATCACCGGGATGCCGATCTCGGCCTACCCGCACCTCGTCGACGCGCTCGCCGCGGTCAAGGAGGCCGCGGCCCTGGCCAACGAGGAACTCGGCCTGCTGGCCCCCGAGAAGGCCGCCGCGATCGTGGCCGCGTGCCGGGAGATCCGGGCCGGGAAGCTGCACGAGCAGTTCGTCGTCGACGTCGTCCAGGGCGGCGCGGGCACGTCGACCAACATGAACGCAAACGAGGTGATCGCCAACCGGGCACTGGAGCTGCTCGGGCACGGCAAGGGCCACTACGGTCGTCTGCACCCGAACGAGGACGTCAACCTCGGCCAGTCCACCAATGACGTCTACCCGACCGCCGTCAAGATCGCGACGGTCTTCGCGGTGCGCGGGCTGCTCAAGGCGATGGCCGTGTTGCAGGACTCTTTCGCCCGCAAGGCCGTCGAGTTCCGCCACGTGCTCAAGATGGGCCGTACACAGTTGCAGGACGCGGTGCCCATGACGCTCGGTCAAGAGTTCTCGGCCTATGCCGTCATGATTGACGAGGACCGCAACCGACTTGACGAGGCCGTCCAGTTGATCCATGAGATCAACCTGGGCGCCACGGCCATCGGCACCGGCCTCAACGCCCCCGCCGGATACGCCGAGTCCGCCCGCCGCCATCTCGCCGCGATCACGGGTCTGCCGCTGGTCACGGCCGCCAACCTGGTCGAGGCCACCCAGGACTGCGGCGCGTTCGTCCAGATGTCCGGCGTGCTCAAGCGGGTCGCGGTCAAGCTGTCGAAGAGCTGCAACGACCTGCGGCTGCTGTCGTCGGGGCCGCGGGCGGGACTGGGCGAGATCAACCTGCCGCCGGTCCAGGCCGGTTCGTCCATCATGCCCGGCAAGGTCAACCCGGTGATCCCCGAGGTCGTCAACCAGGTCGCCTTCGAGGTGATCGGCAACGACGTCACCATCACCATGGCGGCCGAGGCCGGACAGCTCCAGCTGAACGCCTTCGAGCCGATCATCCTGCACTCCCTGTCGGAGTCCATCACCCATCTGCGCGCCGCCTGCCTCACGCTCGCCGAGCGCTGCGTCGACGGCATCACCGCCAACACCGAGGCACTGCGGGCGAGCGTGGAGAACTCCATCGGCCTGGTCACCGCCCTCAACCCGCACATCGGCTACACCGCGGCCACCGACATCGCCAAGGAGGCGCTCGCCACCGGCCGCGGCGTCGCCGAACTCGTCCTCGACAAGGGTCTCCTCCCCGCCGACCGCCTGGCCGCCCTGCTTCGCCCGGAAATCCTCGCAGGCAGCGGCTCACCTCTGGCCTGACCCCGGCGCCCCTCGGGCGCGCTCTCCACCCCCCTTCGACATCCCCTTCGGCCCTGCTCGAAGGCCGCCGGCCGGCGGCGGACGCGTCAGGACCGGCACGGAGGCAGAATGGCGATCATGACACCGACGTCGTCCCCCGTCTTCCAGCCGGTCCTGGAACGCATCGCCGAGGAGATGGAGCGCACCCCGGGGCGCGGCCGGCCCGCCGACTACATCCCCGCCCTCGCGGCCCGCGACCCGCGCAGTTTCGGCATGGCCGTCGCCGAACTGGACGGCACGGTGTACGGGGTGGGGGACTGGCGGGAGCCCTTCTCCACGCAGTCGATCACCAAGGTCTTCACCCTCGCCCTCGACCTGGCCCGCGAGGGCGACGAGCTCTGGGAGCACGTGGGCCGCGAGCCCTCGGGCAACCCCTTCAACTCCCTGGTGCAGCTGGAGTACGAGCAGGGCATCCCGCGCAACCCCTTCATCAACGCGGGCGCGCTGGTCGTCACCGACCGGCTCCTCACCCGCACCGGGGACGCGGCGGGGGAACTGCTCGGCTTCCTGCGCGCCGAGAGCGGCAACCCCGCGCTCGACTTCGACGAGGACGTCGCCGCCTCCGAGGCCGCGCACGGCGACCGCAACGCCGCCCTCGCCCATTTCATGGCGTCCTACGGCAACGTCGACAACCGTGTGCCGGTCCTTCTCGACCAGTACTTCCGCCAGTGCTCGCTGACCGCCTCCTGCGCCGATCTCGCCCTGGCGACCGGGTTCCTCGCCCGCCACGGCATCCGCGCGGACGGCAGCCGGCTCCTCACCCGCAGCCAGGCCAAGCAGGTCAACGCGGTGATGCTGACGTGCGGCACCTACGACGCGGCCGGCGACTTCGCCTACCGGGTCGGCCTGCCCGGCAAGAGCGGCGTCGGCGGCGGCGTCATCGCCGTGGTGCCCGGCCACTGCACGCTGTGCGTGTGGAGCCCGGGTCTGGACGAACGCGGCAACTCGGTGGCGGGGGTGGCCGCCCTGGACCGGTTCACCACGCTCACCGGCCTGTCGGTGTTCTGAGTCAGGCCCGGCCGGGCCGGTCCTCGTCGGATCCCTCCCCGCTGCCCAGGAACCCGGTCAGCAGCGGGAGCAGCACCGTCGTGCGCCGCATCAGGGCCATGTGCGTGGTCGCCGGCAGCACGGCCAGTTGCGCGCGCGGGATGAGGCGCTGCATCTCGGCCGCGTGCTCGATGCGCACGAAGTCGGTGTCGCCGATGACGAGGAGGGTGGGCGCGCACAGTCCGCGCAGGTCGTCGGCCGTCCAGGGGAGCGGGGCGTGGGCCGCGGCGGTGCACTTGGCGACGAGGTCCTGGAAGCGCTCGGGATGCGGTGCGACGGCGGTGTAGGCGTCGGTCATCTCCTGGAAGTCGGCCTGGCCCGGCAGCCGCGGCGAGCCGTGGCCGGGGGCGACGACCTCGTCGTGGTAGCCGTCCTGGGAGTACGGGGTCGCGGCGAGCACGAGCCGTCCGACGCGTTCGGGGCGTGCGAGCGCGAGGTGCAGCGCGGTCAGGCCGCCCAGGCTGAATCCGAGCAGGTCCGCCTGTTCGATGTCCAGTTCGTCGAGCAGCGCCACCACGTCGGAGGCCAGGTTCGCCGGTGTCATGGCACGGTCGACGTCGGCGGTGTGGCCGTGCCCCTGGAGTTCGGGCGCCACGACCCGCCGGCCGGCGGCCAGGGCGGGCAGCACGCCCGCGAAGGACAGCCCGACGGTGAGCACGCCGCCGTGCAGGAGCACCAGGGGACGCCCGGCCGCTTCCTCGCCACCGTGGCTCTCGTAGTACATCTCCAGGCCGTTGACCTTGGCGTAGTCGGAGCTGCTCGGCACGTTCACCACGTCCGTTCGGTAGGGGGGCGTCACAGGAGAGACCGTCCGGGCGGACGGAACTCATCGCGGCGACCCCGCCGGCTCCGGCGAGCCGGGCGACACCGGGCCCCTCGGCTCGCGTTCGGCCCACCGGAGCGGGCGCCCGCGGCTCGGTCCGCCGCTCGGTGGGCCGACCGGCCCGCCGGTCATCTCCCGCTGTTACCGCGGCTCGCGAGCCGCAGCACCAGGGCCATGGCGGCCCCGCCGAGCGCGGCTGCCCCCACGACGAGCCCCGCCTCGGACCAGCCGCCGCCGTCCCCGCCGACGTCGGCCCGGAGCGTGGCCGCGCTCGCGGAGGCGGCGGCCGGGGCGGAGCGCGTCGGCGGGACGGAGCGGTCCGACGGCGCGGGGGAGGCCGTCGAGCGCATGGAGGGCCCGTGCCCGGGCGCCGGCGGCGGCGTGGACGCCGCCGCGGGTCCGGACCGGGGGTGAGGTCCCGGGCGCGCCCGCAGAGCGTCGAGCGAACCCACCGGATCGACGTGGCCGGCTGCCGCGAAACCCCAGTCCAGCAGCTTGCGCGCCTCCTCGTAGACCGTGAAGCCGCCGCCCGCCTGAGGGTTCATCACCGTCACGACGAGGGTGCGTCCGCCCCGGCGGGCCGCGGCGACCAGGGTGTTGCCGGCATTGCTGGTGTAGCCGTTCTTGATGCCGATCAGCCCCGGATACGCTTCGACGCCGTCCGCCCCGGTGAGCAGCCGGTTGGTGTTGGCGATGCCGTAGGACCCGTCTCCGTCCCCCGGGAACTGCGCCTCGGCGGTGGCGCAGTAGCGCGCGAAGTCCGGGTTGCGCAGTCCCTCCCGTCCGAACACCGTCAGGTCGTAGGCGGACGACACCTGGCCGGGGGTGTCGTAGCCGTCGGGGGAGCGCACATGGGTGTCCAGCGCGCCCAGGGACCGTGCCTTGGCCTGCATCCGGCCGGCGGTGGCGTCCCAGCCGCCGCTGAGGTGCGCCAGTACGTGCACGGCGTCGTTGCCGGAGTTGAGGAACACGCCTCGCCACAGGTCCGAGATCCGGTAGGTGTGGCCCTCGGCGACGCCGACGAGGCTGCTGCCGGGCCCGATGCCCGTCAGTTCCTCCGGGCTCACCCGGTGCTGGAGCTCACCGGGCAGCACCGGCAGCACCGTCAGGGCGAACAGGGTTTTCAGCGTGCTGGCGGGGGGCAGCGCCCGGTGTGCGTTCGACGCGGCGAGCACCTCGCCGCTCTCCGCGTCGGACACCAGCCACGACAGGGCGGAGACGTCCGGGACCTCGGGCGCGCCGCGGCGCGGCCTGACCTGGGTGCCGGAGCGGTACAGCAGCGCCGGCCGAGGGATCGCCGCGCCCGGTGAGCCGGCTTCGCCCGGCGCGCCGGGCTGCGCCGGGTCCGCGGCGGTCGGGGCGGCGGCCGCCGAGGACCCGAGGGCGAGGACGCCGGCCACGCAGAACGCGCAGGCCGTCGATGCGGCCCGAGAAGAGAATCCGATCGTCATATGATCAACGTAGGAACCCGGGACGGCTTCCCCGCGCTGCCCGTGCCGGACGGGCCCGCGCGAGCACCCGGATGCCGCACGCCCCGCGAACCGCCGCCCTCCGGCCGCACACCGCTGCCCCGCCGGCACCTGCCGGCCGGTGGGTGGCTAGGCGGCGGGCAGCGTGGGCTGGATGCGACGCAGGAAGGCCGCGTTGTCGGGGGTCTCGCGCATCCGCTCCAGGAGGGTCTCCAGGTTCGCCTGGCCGTCCCGCGTCTGGAGGGCCCGGCGCAGGCCGCGCACGGCGGCCGACTCGGCCGGTGAGTGGAGGAGTTCCTCCCGGCGGGTGCCGGAGCCGTTGACGTCGACGGCCGGGAAGACGCGGCGGGAGGCGGGTTCGCGGTCGAGGCGCAGCTCCATGTTGCCGGTGCTCTTCAGCTCCTCGAAGTAGAAGTCGTCGGCGCGGGAGCCCGTTTCGACCAGGGCGGTGGCGAGGATCGTGAGCGAACCGCCCTCCTCGGCGGCGCGCGCCGCGCCGAAGAACCGCTTGGGGCCGATCAGCGCGGTCGCGTCGACGCCGCCGCTGAGGGTGCGGCCGCCCGCGGCCGCCGTGTTGTTGTGGGCCCGGCAAAGCCGGGTCAGGGAGTCGAGGAGGATCACGACGTCCTCGCCCGCCTCGACGAGCCGCTTGGCCCGTTCGACGACGAGTTCGGCCAGGGCGATGTGGTGGGCCGGCGCCCGGTCGAACGTCGAGGCGTACACCTCGCCGCGCACGGAGCGCCGCATGTCGGTGACCTCCTCGGGCCGCTCGTCGAGCAGGACGACCATCAGCCGGGCCTCGGGGTGGTTGCCGGCCACGGCCGCCGCGATCTGCTGGATCAGCACGGTCTTGCCCGTCCTGGGCGGCGCGACGATCAGCCCGCGCTGTCCCTTGCCGACGGGCGTGAGGAGGTCCACGACCCGTCCGGCGAGACCCGACGCGCGGTGTTCGAGCCGGAGGCGCTCGTGGGGGTGAAGGGGGGTCAGGTCGCGGAAGTGGCGGCGGCCGTGCAGGCCGTCGGGGGTGCGGCCGTCGACGCGGGTGACCTCGGTCAGGGTGCGCTGTGCGCCGCGCACCCCTTCGACGAGGTCGCCCTTGCGCAGGCCGTGACGGCGGATCAGCGCGGCCGGGACCTGGAGGTCGTTCGGTGTGGGCAGGCAGTCGGCGGCGCGCAGCCGTCCCTTGCCGCTCCCGTCCACGTCGAGGACGCCGAGGGCGGTCCGGGCCGGGGACTGCTGGAGCGGGGGGTGTTCGAGAGTGGTGGTCATGGTCGCGCGGTCCTTTCACGGACGGAAGGCATGAGGCATGCGAAGAGGGGGAAGCGGCCGCGAGGGGAGGGCGCCAAGCGCGCCTCGGGCGGCGGGAACGGCACCGCGGCACGGCGTAGCAGAGCCGTGGACGGTGGTGCGGGAAAGCCGCTGCACCGGCCGGAGACGGCGGGTGGTGGACGGCGGTTCGAGAGAGAACGGCACTGGCGCCCGGCGGGGCGTACACACGTGCCAATCGCACTGTAGCACAGGCGTTGGCCGGGGCGGGGAAGAGGCGGGAGAGGGCGGGAGAGGCGGGGTGAGGAATCCGGCCTCTTCGAGGTTTACCGCAGATGTCCGCAGAGAGTAACGATCTGTGACGGCGGCGGACTTGACCGCCATATCTGCCTTATCTTCACGTCATGTCCACGCCGCCTCAGTCTCCGCAGCAGCCGGAGCAGCCGTCCGGGGCGCCGGCCCAGCCGAGCGCGTATCCCTATCCGCATCCTCAGTCGCCGGCCGCCGGCGGGCCGATGGGCTTCCCGCCGGCGGCGCCGGCGACCCAGACCGGTCCGCAGAGCATCTACGCGCAGCCCACGCTGGTCGGCCATCCCGTCCAGCCGCAGCCGGGCAACCCCTACGCCCAGCCGGGCCCGTATCCCGTCGTCGGCCCGCCGCCCGCGGGGAGCGGCGGCGGCGCCGGACGGGCGGTCCTGTGGGCCGTGGTCGGGGCGCTGGCGGCGTCGGCCGCGTGGGCGGCGGGAGTCTTCCTGGCCGGGTCCGGGGCCGACGCGGACCTGCGCGGCTACACCGCGCCGGTGAACCTGTGCACGTCCACCGACTACTCGTCCTTCAAGGGGGAGTACACGGCCGAGGACAGCGCCCCGACCCACAACGGCATCAAGGACGAGGCTCTCGACGAGGGCCTGTGCAACATCAGCCTGAAGAAGTCCGGTTCGAGCTACTCGGACGCCTACCTGTACACCCAGCTCGACCTGCACAAGAAGACCGATCCCGGGCCCGAGTTCACCGCCGCGTGGAAGAACTACGGCGACAGCCACAAGGGTTACGACGTGGAGAGCGTCACCGGCATCGGCGACGAGGCCTACCTCGTCAGCGAGGACACCACCTCCGGGTCGAAGAGCGGCTCGGTGTACGCGACGCTCGCCGTCCGGGACGGCTGGGTCACGTACACGATGAGCTACAGCGCCTACTACACCTCGTACGACACCGATACCGATCCGCCGACGCTCGCCGAGGTCTCCGGCTACCTGAAGAACGACACCCGGGCGACCCTGCGCGAACTGCGCGGCTGACGCCCGGCGGGCACGCGTCGCGCGCGGGCGAGGCCCGGGAGCGAGGCCCTTCGGGGGCGCCGGATCTCAGGAGGCGGAGGCCGACCGGGCCTCCGCCTCCCGGACGATGTCGTCGAAGCGCGCGCCCATCGCCGCCGCGAGCGCCTGCGCACCCGACAGGGGACGCACCATGACGGTCAGTTCGTCGATGAGCCCGTCGTCGTCGAGGTGGATGAAGTCGCACCCCGTCAGCCGCCGCTCGCCCACCCGGGCGCTGAACACCAGCGCGTGGTCGCGGCCGCCGTTCCCGTCGAGCTCCCGCTCGTAGCGGAAGTCCTCGAACACCTGCGACACCGCGCGCAGGATCGAGGCGGTGATCGCCTTGCCCGGGTAGGGCTTGAACACGACCGGACTGGTGAACACCACGTCGTCGGCCAGCAGCGCCTCGACGGCGTCGAGATCGCCGGCCTCGACCGCCTCACGGAACGCGCGCATCGGATCACCCCATCGCAGACAGTAAATTTGTTGAGTAGGTGCGGATGACAATAATCATCCGCTGCTACCGTGTCCACATGTCCCTGAAGTACGCCGTGCTGGCCGCCCTGCTGGAGGGCGAGGCCTCGGGCTACGAGCTGTCCAAGGTGTTCGACGTCTCCCTCGCCAACTTCTGGCCCGCCACCCCGCAGCAGCTCTACCGCGAACTGGAGCGCCTGGCTCAGGACGGCCTGATCGAGGCCAGGGTGGTGCAGCAGGAACGCCGTCCGAACAAGCGGATGTTCACCCTCACCGCGGCCGGCCGGGAGGATCTCAGCTCCTTCGCCGTCACTCCACCGCGCAGGCCCACCGCCGTACGGGACGAACTCCTCGTCAAGATCCAGGCCATGGACGCCGGGGACCCCGAGGTCACGCGCGCGCTGATCGAGGAGCGGATGGCCTGGTCGCGCGGCAAGCTCGACCGCTGCGAGCGGCTGCGCGAGCGCATGCTCGACGGACGCGGCGAGGACGAGTACCTGGCCGGGGCGGACCGGATCGGACCCTATCTGACCCTGATGGGCGGCATCACCTTCGAGGAGAGCAACCTGCGCTGGTGCGAGCAGGCCCTGGCGCTCCTGCGACGGCGCGCCGCCGTAGGCTGACGCCGATGTTCAGCCCCGAGGGCCCCACCCTGCGCGAACTGGCCGTCCAGGCCCTGTCGTCCGTCGAGCACGGCTACGACCTCCTGGCGCCGAAGTTCGACCACACGCCCTTCCGCACCCCCGACTCCGTGCTCGAAGCGGTCGCCTCGGCCCTCAAGGGCTCCGGCCCCTACGAGGACGGCCTCGACCTGTGCTGCGGCACGGGCGCCGGGGTGGACGTCCTCGCCGCGGTGTGCCGCACCGGTGTGACCGGGGTCGACTTCAGCGCCGGCATGCTCGACGTGGCCCGCGCGCGGACCCCCGCGCCGGGCCCGCGCGTGTCCTGGGTGCGGGCCGACGCCCGCGCCCTGCCGTTCACGGCCGCCTTCGACCTCGTCGTCAGCTTCGGGGCCCTCGGGCACTTCCTGCCCCGTGAACTGCCGGGGCTGTTCGCCGGCGTGCACGGTGCGCTGCGGCCCGGGGGCCGTTTCGCGTTCCCCGTCCTCGCACCGCCGCGGCCGTCCTCCCCGGCCCACTGGATGCTCCTCGGCTTCGACGCGGCGATGCGCGTGCGCAATGCCCTGTGGCGGCCCCCTTTCGTGATGTATTACCGGGCCTTCCGGCTCGGCGACGTGCGGCGCGCGCTGGAGGGCGCGGGGTTCTCCGTGTCCCTGCGCGCCCTGCCCGAGTTCGGCGCGAGACGCGACGGAAGCCCGCGGGCGCGCCTCGTCGAGGCGGTGCGGGCATCCGGCGCCGACGCCGGCCTGAGCGCAGTGGCGGAGGCCCGGGCCGGGGGCGTCAGGCCGCCGGGAGGGTGAACGCGTAGACCAGCGCCTCGCGCCGGGCGTCCACCACCAGGTCGGTGATCTCCAGGGGGCGCGCGTACTGGTCGTGCACCTGCCGGGTCACCCGCATCGAGGGGGCGTCGTCGAGCGGGGTGATGAGGTCGCGGTGGTGCAGGGTCAGGCCGGCCCGGCGCATCCAGTCGTAGGCCCGTCGCAGCTCGGGAGCGGCGTCGCCGTCGGCGCGGTCGCGGTAGCGGGCCAGCTCCTCCACCTCGCTCAGCGCCACCGCCGAGAACGACGTGACGGCCGTGCGCCGCCCGCGGCCGTCGGCGCGGGCGGACTCGTAGCGGTGCACGAGCGTCGGCCGGTGCGGGGCCAGCCCCAGCGCCTCGGCGTGGCCGGGCGGGGGCGCCTCCCAGCTCACGGCCGCACGGGCCACCGCCGACGGATCGTCGGCGGGCCGCGCGCCCACGGGGAAGGCGAGGAACGACGGCGTGCCGAGCGGCCTGTCCGGCAGGGCCGCGTAGCTGCCCCGCCGGTCGGTCTCGACCAGCCCGTCGCGGCGCAGGACCTCCAGGGCCTGCCGTACGGTCTCCCGGCTGACGCCGTAGTGCTTCGCCAACTGCCGTTCGCTGGGCAGCCGTTCGCCGGGAGCGAGGGTGCCGTCACGCAGCTCGCCGAGCAGCCGCTGAGAGATCCGCCAGTACAGCGGCCGGCCCTCGGGGCTCGGGTGGACGTGGTCGGTGGTGGGGATGGTGCTGCGGGCCATGCCGCGCGCCTCCTGTGGGTGACGTGCCGTGTTCGTGCGGACTCGGTGCGCCACCAGATCTAGCATTGGTCTAAACCACCAGGGAAGGGCGGATCGCCGGATCGGCCGAAACCGGTTCGCCCCGCACGCCCGTCCCGCCCCGTCGCCGGCGCGTCGCGCCCGTCCTCACAGCGAGCGGTAGACGGCGTCGACGAGCGCCGTCTTGCGCGGGTCGTCGGCGATGTGCGGCCCCATCCGGTTCATCACGTACCCCAGCGACACGCCGGCCTCCGGGTCGGCGAGACCGCAGGAGCCGCCGAACCCGTCATGACCGAAAGCGCGCGGGTTGGGGCCGTACGAGCCGTTGGGTCCGCTGAGCCACAGTCCCAGGCCGATCTCCGTCTCGTGGTCGAACCCGGCTCCCAGGACCAGGTCCCGGCAGGCGCCCTGTCCCTCGCGCACCCGCTCGGCCGCCCCGGCGGACAGGACGCGATGCCCGCCGTACGCGCCCCGGCCGGCGAGGACGCCGTAGAGCGCGGCCACGGCCCGCGCCGTGCCGTGCCCGTTGGCGGCCGGGATCTCCGCGGCCCGCCACCCGGGCGAGTTGGCCTCGGCCGCGCCCGCCAGGGGGTTGGTCAGCGCGGCGACGGCCGCGGGCGCCAGCCTGCCGAAGGCCGCCGCCTGTCCGCTCGACGGCGCGGCCGGCGGATGCACCAGCTCCGCCGCCCTCCCGGCTTCCTTCTCCGCGAGCCCGATGGTGAAGTCGACGCCCAGCGGACCGGTCACCTCCCGCTCCAGGAAGGCCCCCGGCAGCAGTCCCGACACGCGCCGGACGACCTCCCCGACCAGGAACCCGAAGGTGAGGGCGTGGTAGCCGGACCGGGTGCCCGGCTCCCACCAGGGCTCGGTGGCCGCCAGGCGCGCGGTGGTCAGCTCCCAGTCGTAGAGCTGCTCCAGCGAGTGCGGCTCGCGCAGCCCGGCCAGTCCGGCCCGGTGCGAGAGCAGATGCCGTACCAGCACCCCCTCCTTGCCCGCGGCGGCGAACTCCGGCCAGTACGCGGCCACCGGGGCGTCGAGGTCCAGCAGCCCCCGGTCGGCGAGGACGTGCGCGCACAGTGCCGTCGGCCCCTTCGACGTGGACCACACGTTGACCAGCGTGTCCCGTTCCCACGCGCGCGTGCGCGCCGGGTCGGCCCAGCCGCCCCACAGGTCGGCCACCGTCACGCCGTCGACCGTCACGCTCACCGCCGCGCCCAGCTCGCCCCGGGCGCGGAAGTTCTCCTCGAAGGCGGCGCGCACCGCGGCGAACCGCGGGTCGCAGTGGCCGTGAACCTGGGGAACGTGCTCGGACATGGGCCCTCCGTGGTCCGCCGGAACGCACGGGCCGCGAGAATGCGGCCCGGCCCTTGAACGTACCGACTGGTCGGACTGGAGGGAAGGCCGTGGGCCCGGATCGCCCCCGCGGTACCGCCCCGGGGCGTCCGGGGCGGCACGGCCCGGGACCGCCCGGACCGGCGGCGCGCCGTTTCCGCGGTGGCGCGCGTCGGCGGGTGTCGGGCTGCGGGCGTCGGCGCCTGGCGCCGGGTGCCGGCTCAGATGTACGAGCGCAGCCAGCCCAGCTTGGCCGCCTCCTGGTAAGGGCCGCCGCCTTCATGGTCGTTGAACTCGTACACCTCGATCTGCTTGTCCGCGTGCGCCCATGCGTTGAAGGCGGCGAACACCGTCGAAGGCGGGCAGGTCTGGTCCTCCAGCGCGGCCGAGAACAGGGCCGGGGCCGAACCGCGCGAGGCGAAGTGGACGCCGTCGAAGTAGGAGAGGGTGCGCAGTACGTCCTCGGTGCGGCCGCGGTGCGTCTTGAGGAACAGGCCTATCTCCCGGTACGGGTGACGGTCCGTCAGTGTCGCCGCGCGGGGGAAGTCGCACAGGAACGGCACGTCCGGCGCGATCGCCGCCAGGTCGGGCACCAGGCCGCCCACGGCGATCGTGATGCCGCCGCCCTGGCTCCCGCCGACGGCCGCGGTGCGCGAGGCGTCGGTCAGCGGATGCGAACGGGCCGCCTCGACCGCGCGGACGCCGTCCGTGAACACCCGCCGGTAGTAGTAGTTCTCGGGGGCGTCGATGCCCCGGGTCATGAATCCGGGGTACGAGGGCGCGCCGCCCACCGGGTCCGCGGTGCCGCCCCCGCCGCCCCACGCGCTGCCCTGACCGCGGGTGTCCATGATGAAGTGCGCACGGCCCGTCGACGCCCACAGCAGGTGCTCGTGCGGCAGCCCCCGTCCGCCGCCGTACCCGACGAACTCCACGACCAGGGGGAGCGGCCCTTCGGCCCCGGCGGGCAGGGTCAGCCAGCCCTTCACCGGGTGACCGCCGAACCCGGCGAACGTCACGTCGTACACCCGCACCGTCGTCAGACCCGTCTCGACCGGCTCGAAGCGGGCGTCCAGGTCGTGTTCGCGCGCCTCCTGGAGCGTCTTGGACCAGAACGCGTCGAAATCCTCCGGAGCGACGGAGTCGCTGCGGTACTCGCGCAACTCGTCGCGGGACAGGTCGAACAGGGCCATCGAGGACCACCTTTTGTCACTTGCCCATACGAATGATCACACCGTACGTGGGGCGCGGGAGGCGTCGCCAGGGTGCCGTGGACGCTTCAGGCGGGCCTGCGCCGGGTCCACTGCGGCTCGGTGAGCGCCCATTCGCGCTCCCACTCGGCCAGCCGGTGCCGCATCGCCACACGGCGGACGGCGGCGTGCCCGAGCAGGACCGTGGCGGCCGAGCCGCCGGCCACGCAGACGCCCAGGGTGAGGGTGTGCTGCCACACCATCGTGTCGTTCGGCGGCGGCGCGACGCTGCGGCCGTGGCCGTCGAACCAGACGTCCACCACGTCTCCCCGGTGCGTGCCCGCCGGCACCCGGGCCGTCGCCGTGCGCGCGTGGCCGCCCGGCGGCGCCCACCGCACGCTCACCGAGACCCTCTGCTGTCTGCCGCCCTCGACGGAGGGCACGGTCTCGGGCGGGCGGCCGACCACCTGCGCGCTCACCCGGTGCCGGTCCGCCCGCTGGCGGAGCGCGGCCGCCTGGGCGTCGTCATGGGCCCAACGGCCCGCGAGCGCCCCCGCCAGGGGCGCGACCACCAGCAGCAGCGCGGCGACGACCAAGGCCGTCCACGCCTCGACGACATCCGACCGGCGCCGCAGCGGATTGTCCCGCCGACGCCAGCCGCGCACCCCGCTTCGCATGTCGACCTCCTCGCCGTCACGCGTACGAGTGCCCACCGCAGGGAGGTACCCCGTCCGGAGTACATCGTTTCACGCATCGTTCGCGACGGCCCCTCGGCAGCCGCGGCGGCGGCCCGCGCGGCCCGGCCCCCTGCCCCGGCCCGTGTCAGCCGAAGCGTTCGATCCTGATGCGGTCGACCGGCTGCCCGGCCGCGACCAGCAGCCGCGACGCGTGCTCGGCGAACCCGTTCGAGCCGCACACGTACGCCTCCCAGCCGCCCGCCGGTGGCCCGGCGAGCAGCGGCGCCAGGTGTTCGGCGCCGAGCCGCCCCACGGGCGTGCCGCGGGGCGCGGTCCGGGTGAACACGCGTGTCGTCTCCGCGCCCAGTTCGCGCGCGTAGATCAGTTCCTCGGGGCCGCGTGCGGAGACCACGAGCCGCAGCGGCACGTCGAGCCCGCGCGCGCGGTGGTGGCGGACCATCGACATCAGCGGGACGATCCCGGAGCCGGCGCCGATCAACAGGGCGGGCCGGTCGCCGGGCCAGGCGAAGAAGCCGCTGAGCGGGCCGCGCACCTCGATCTCGTCGCCCGGCTCGGCCGTGCTGTGGAACCAGCCAGAGACCTCGCCGCCGTCCACGTGGTCCAGCGTCAGCTCGATGTGCCCCTCGTCGTCGGGCGCGGACGCGATCGAATAGTGCCGCTGCGCGGTGTAGCCGTCGGCGGCGGTGAGCCGCAGCATCAGGTGCTGGCCGGGCAGATGACCCGCCCAGGCCGGGGCCCTGAACCGGAAGGTGGACGCCCAGGGGGTCTCCCGGCGGATCTCGGTCAGCGTCACCGTCTGCCATGCGGAGGCGGCCTCGTCGGCCACGGCGATCCGGCCCGGCACGGCGAACCGGGTCGCGGGCGTGAACGTCCCCGAAGGGGGAGCGGCGGGCGGGGCCGGGGCGGCGGAGGTCTCAGTCACCGGAGTACCTCTGTTCCTCCCACGGGTTGCCCCGCGCGTGGTAGCCGTTCTGCTCCCAGAATCCCGGTTCGTCGTGGTCGAGGAGGCGCAGGCCCGCGATCCACTTGGCGCTCTTCCAGAAGTACAGGTGCGGCACCAGCAGGCGGGCCGGACCGCCGTGCTCGGCCGGGAGGGGCCGGCCGTCGTGGTCCCAGGCGATCCAGGCCCGTCCGCCGGTCAGGTCGGACAGCGGCAGGTTCGTGGTGTACCCGGTGTGCGAGTAGGCCACCACGTGGGTGGCGGACGGCTCGGGCCGCACGGCGTCCAGGAACGCGTCCAGGCTGACGCCCCCGAACCGCACCCCGAACTTCGACCAGCTCGTGACGCAGTGGATGTCGCCCTCGTAGACGGACTCCGGCAGCGCGTGCGCCTCGTCCCAGTTCCATGTGCGGGGGGCCCGGACCAGTCCGTCGACGCGGAAGGTCCAGTCGGCGGGCGCCAGGTCCGGCGTGACCTCGGCGGAGAGCACGGGCCAGTCGTCGCCGGCGTCGTACTGGCCGGGGGGAAGCCCCGGATCGGCGACGCGGGGGCGTCCGGTGAAGCCTCGGGTGACGTTCATGGGGTTCCAGCGTGAGGACGGCGGATGGTCGTGCGGTCCACGGTACGTGCAAGTCAGGGGCGTCCCGCACGGGGTCCGCCCGTCGGTCGCCAGGCGGCGGGCGGACTCCCGGGTCAGTCGGCGTCCGGGGCGTGGCCGGGCCCCGCGTTGTAGCGCACGAGGTACCGCGCGAACCGTTCCAGGTCCCCCGGCGCCCACCCGGCCAGGCGCTCGTGGAAGGCGGTGCGACGGCTCTCGGTGACCTGCGCGAGGATGCGCTGTCCGGCGTCGGTGAGGTGGAGGACCTGGACGCGGTGGTCGTCGGGATCCTGGCGCCGGGCGATCAGACCGGCGCGTTCCAGGGCGGCGACCTGCCGGCTGACGGTGGACTTGTCCAGCGCGTAGTGCGCGGCCAGGTCGGTGGCCCGGCAGCCGTCGCTCTCCTCCAGGTGGCCGAGCAGCGTGTACGACACCAGCGACAGCTCGGGATGCAGCCGCCCCGCCGACGCGCGGGCCCGCCGGGCGAAGCTCGTCATCTCCCGCTGGATCGTCTCCACGGCCTCGGCTGCTTCCACCGGTCCTCTCCTCCCACGTCCCCGCACCCCCTCGGTTGTATAATACAACTGGAGCGGCCGGAGCTGTCATGAACAGGGGACGGGCGCTGCGGTAGGGTGGCCGACGGCCGTGGAGGGTCCCGGCCGTGCGAGTCCTGGGAGGTGAGACCCATTACCGCTGTGTCAGGTCGGGTGCTCCCCTCTCGTGACGGCGTGGACCGCCGCGCCCCAGCGATCGCGTGAGCGCCCTTCGGCTCCCCGAAAGGCTCTCGGCTCCATGCCTCCCCTCACCCCTCCCGCCTCTTCCTCGTCCTCCGCGCGCCCTCCGTCCTCCGCGTGGCACGCGTCGTCCCGTGACGTGCTCGTTCCCGTCCTGCGCGCCGCCGGGTGCGTCTTCGCGGAGGAGGAGGCGGAGCTGATCCTCGACGCCGCCTCCACCGCGGACGAGGCCGCCGCCATGGCACGCCGCCGTGCGCAGGGCCTGCCCCTCGAACACGTCGTCGGCTGGGCCGGGTTCCACGGACTGCGCGTCGGCGTCGAACCGGGCGTCTTCGTGCCCCGCCGCCGCACCGAGTTCCTCGTCGACCAGGCGCTCGCCGCCGTGCCGCACGCGTCGGTGGTGGTGGACCTGTGCTGCGGCTCGGGGGCGGTCGGCGCCGCCCTGGCCGCCTCTCTCGGGCCGGTCGAGCTGCACGCCTGCGACATCGACCCGGTGGCGGTCGCCTGCGCGCGCCGCAACCTCGCCGGGTACGGCGGACACGCCTACGCCGGCGACCTGTTCGGGCCGCTGCCCGCGCGGCTGCGCGGCCGCGTCGACATCCTGGCCGCCAACGTGCCGTACGTCCCCAGCGACGAGGTGCCCCTGCTGCCGGCCGAGGCGCGTGAGCACGAGCCGCTCACCGCGCTGGACGGCGGCGGCGACGGGCTGGACGTGCTGCGCCGGGTCGCCGCCGGGGCGCCGCTCTGGCTCGCCCCCGGCGGCTGCGTCCTCGTCGAGACCGGCGAGCACCAGGTCCCGGCCGCCGTGGAGGCGTTCACCCGCGGCGGTCTGACGGTCCGGGTGGCGCGGGACGAGGAGCGGTCCGCCCAGGTGATCCTGGGGACCGTGCTCAGGTAGCGGCGCCGCCGGCCGTGGAGCCGGGGGAGCGGCCGTGGCCGCCGCGGTCCCACGGCCCGTGCCCGGGGAAGCCGTCGCGGCGGTCGTGGTCGTTGCCGTTGCCGTTGCCGTGGTCGTCGTCGCGTCCGTGCTCGCCGAAGGAGCCGGACAGGACCCGGTCGGCCGTGTTCGTGTCACCGGCACGGGTTCCGACGACGAACACGGTGTCGCCCTTCTTCGGCGCTGCGGTCCCGGAGCCCGGGGCGCCGTCGGCGAGGACGCGCGTGTCCTTGCCCAGCGTCCACGTCCACGAGAGGCCGTCCGCGCTCTTGACGGTGAGACGGGTGTCGTCCGCCTTCTCGACGGCGCCCCGCTGCCAGACACGCACGACCCAGTCACCGGTGCGCGGATCCTTGACGGTCGCCTCGCCGTGGGCCGCGTCGGCGCCGAGGCCGAACCAGGGGCCGCCCCGGCCGTGCCGTCCGCCGGGCCCCTCGGAGGAGGAGGCCGACGGCGTCGCGGACGGCGAGCCGCCGCCCGAGCCGTCCGCCGTGGCGGCGTACGCGACGGTGCCGCCCAGCGCCAGGACGGCGACGGCCGTGGCCGCGATCAGCGCCCGCGCGCGGGCGGAACGGCGAGGCCGCGGCGTCCGCGCCGGGACGTCCGCGCGGTGCCCTGCGCCGTCGGCCGGTCCCCGCACCTCCCGGAGCGCTTCGGCCTCCGGAGTCGGCCGCCGCGGATCCCGTGGGCCGTACGGTCCTTGCGGTCCTTGCGGTCCCAGCGGTTCGTGCGGCTCCTGCATGGCGGCTCACCCTCCTCGGCGACGAACGGCTCCGCTCCTGTCACGCCTCTCTGCGATTGTCCGCGGCGCCGGTTGAAGAAGCGGTAACGGGAACCTGTGAAGCGGTGCGCCCGCCCGTCTCTCCCCGCGGCCCGGCCGTTCAGCCGTCCGGGCCGCCGGGGGGCAGCGCCCGTGCCACCAGCAGCGCGACGTCGTCCTGGTTGTCGGGGTGGTGCAGCGCCCGCAGCAGAAGGTCGCACAGTTCCTCCAGCGGCCGGGCGGGATCGTCGAGCAGGGCCAGCAGCGCCGCCAGACGCTCGTCGAGGGAGTGGGTGCGGGTCTCGACCAGCCCGTCCGTGTAGAGCACCAGCTGGTCGTCGGGGGCGAAGTCGACGTCGGTCGTGGAGAACGCGACCCCGCCCACGCCGAGCGGCACGCCCGTCGGCAGCTCCAGCAGCTCCGGCGGGCTGCCGGGCCGCACCCGCACCGGCGGCAGATGCCCGGCGTTGGCGATCCTGCACCTGCGCAGCGCCGGGTCGTGGACGGCGTACACACAGGTGGCGATGGAGTGGTCCAGGCCCTGCGTGATGCGGTCCAGGTGTTCCAGCAGCACCGCCGGGTCCAGGTCGAGGGAGGCCAGCGTGGTCGTGGCCGTGCGCAGCCGGCCCATCGTGGCGGCGGCGTCGATGCCGCTGCCCATGACGTCGCCGACGACGAGCGCCGTCTTGCCGTCCGGCAGCGGGATGACGTCGAACCAGTCGCCGCCGACCTCCGTGGTGGCGCCCGCGGGCTGGTAGCGGGAGGCGACCGCCAGGCCGCCGGTGACGGGCGGATGGCTCGGCAGCAGACTGCGCTGGAGGGTGAGCGCGGTGGTGCGGGCGTTCTGGTACCAGCGGGCGTTGTCGATCTGCACGGCCGCGCGGGCCGCCAGTTCGCGGGCGAGCAGCAGGTCGTCGTGGCCGAACGGCGAAGGGTTGCGGGTCCGCTTCAGGTCGAGGGCGCCCAGTACCTCGCCCCGCGCGATGAGCGGCACCGCCAGGTAGGAGTGCACCTTGGCCCGGGCGAGCAGGGTTGCCGCCTCCGGGGAGCGGGCGATGCGGGCGAGGTCGGCCTCCTCCACCTGCGCCAGCATGACCGGCCGGCCCGAGCGCACGCACTCGGTGACGAGCCGGTCGGGTGCGTAGCGGGCCACCTCGCCGGGCTGGTCGGCCGCCCGCAGCGCGTCCGGCTCGTCGTCGGCCCGCACCGCGAGGGCGCGGATGACGGCGGGTTCGGCGGGCCCGAGGCTGGTGCGCCGGCCCGCGACCACCGCGTCGAGCAGATCCACCGCGGCCACGTCCGCCAGCTCCGGCACGGCCACCTCGGCGAGTTCGCGGGCGGTGCGCTCCAGGTCCAGGGTGGTGCCGATGCGGGCGGAGGCGTCCGCGACGAGCGCCAGCCGGCGGCGCGCGGCCTCCGCCTCGACGGCCGCCCGGTGCCGGTCCGTGACGTCCCTGACCGAGACGGCGACGCCCAGCACGGTGCCGCGCGCGTCCTCCAGGCGGTACAGGGAGACCGACCAGGCGTGGTCCCTCTGCGGGTCGGCCGGGGTGCGGCCCGCGGAGAAGCGGTCGACGAGCGGTTCCCCCGTCCGCAGCACCTGGCGCGCCGCGTCCTCCAGGGCCTCGGCGTCCACCAGCGGCAGCACCTCGCGGACCGTGCGCCCGAGATGATCGGCGGCCCGCACGCCGTTGATGCGCTCCAGCGCCGGGTTGACCGACAGGAACCGCAGATCGGTGTCGAGGACGGCGAGGCCGTTGGGTGACTGTGCGACCATCCGGGTGGCCATGGCGACGTCGCGTTCCAGTCGGCGCACCGTCGTCTGGTCGGCGGCCAGCCCCAGGGCGTAGACCTCGCCCCGTTCGTCCGTGAGCCGCATGTTGCGGAACTCCACCAGCACGGTGGAGCCGTCCTTGCGCCGGATGGGGAACGCCCCGGCCCAGCTCCGGCCGGTGGCCATGACGTCGGCGAACAGCTTCACCACCAGGTCGACGTGGCGTTCGTGGACCATGACCCGGGCCGCGTACCGGCCGAGGGCCTCCCGCGCCGTGTAGCCGAACAGTTCCTCGGCCTGGGGGCTCCACAGCGCGATACGGCCTTCGGTGTCGAGCACCACCGAGGCCACGTTCAGCACGTCCAGCAGCCCGCTCGGCCCCGTGGGGCCGGCCTCGCCGGCCGCGGACGGTCCGTCTGCGCTCATGCCACGCACCGCCTCCGCGCTTCGATGCGGCACGCCTTCCCCCATGCCGTCTCTCCCTGTTCTCTCGCGCTCAACCCATTTCCGCCAGGCCCGGACATCCGTCTCCATGGTCCTCCAGTACGGCCCGGCGCGCCGTTCCCCTCAGGGCCCGCTCCCGTCCATTCGATTGGTCTGTACATGACCACGATGGCGGGCCAGACTGTGCGCCGAGCGCGCCCCACCCCCCGTCACGAGGAGTCCCATGCCCCTGCGCCCCGTCCGCCGCCGCGCCCGCCAGGCCGGCGCCGCCCGCACCGTCCGCGCCTCCCTGCTCGCGCTGGCCGTCGCGACCGTCACCGCCCTGGCCGCGGCCCCGCCGGCCGCGGCCGCGGACGCCTGGAAAGAGATCGGCTCCGACCGGGCCGCCCCGCTGACCGAGAGCCAGGGGCTGGCCTCGGTCGAGGTTCCGGCGGGCAGTCCCAACCGCTACACCGGCATCGGCACCATCCCGCTGTCCCTCTCGTTGCGGGGCTGGAACCACGTCGGCGACCCGGACGCCTCCTACGACGGCTACTACGTCGAGCCCTACCAGAGCGACTCGGCGGGCGCGAAGATGTACCGCGTGCAGGCGCCCGGCGGCGCCTGGTCGGAGTACGTCCACGCGCTCCGTCCCGGCGAGGCCCTCAACAACTCCTGGGTGGCGATCACCCCGGACAGCCAGTGGATGCTCTCGGGCGAGTGGGGCACCATGACCCGGTTCCTCGTCTTCCCGACCCCCGGCGCGAACCCGGCCACCTCGCCCTCCGCCGACCTGCCGCAGGCGTCGGCCGTCCGCCTCGACCACGCCGTGCGCGACGTCCAGGGCTGCGACTTCAGCGGCCCGACCACCCTGCTGTGCTCCTCGGACGACCCGGAGGGCACTCTCTTCGGCGTGACCAAGCCCCTGCTCCAGATCGACCTGTCCGCGCCGCCCGGCGGCGGCTCCGACGTCACCGGCCATGTCACGGCCCTGCGCCAGCTGCCCCTGCGCAGCTCCTGCTCGGGCTCCTTCGAAGCGGAGGGCGTCGACTACGACCGCCGCAGCGGCACCCTGCGCGTGATCGTCGTCTCGCCCGGCTTCTGCGTGCTGACCGACAGCAAGACATACCGGCTCACCCGCGGCTGAGCCGGCGGCCGGCGGCCCCGCGCCGCCGGCCCGTCGCTGGTCCGGCCGGGAAACTGATGCTTTTCTGGGGATGTGGAGCGGTCTGCGGGGAACCCGCACAGCCGCGCCACCCCACGAGAGGAGCGATCACGATGGATCGCGAGCGATCGCACGAGGAGTCCGTCTCCGTCGAGATCAGCGGATGCAGCAAGGAAGATGCCCGGATCGTGTTCGACACGCTCAACGCGTGCTTCGAGTCCGACCGAGGCGCCGGTGAGGAGCCGCAACAGCTCCACGAGTCGCGCCCCATGGTGTGGCTCGGGACCTTCGAGGTCACCGAGGCGCGCGACTGCGCCGAGCCGGCCCGGCTCTCGTCGTCCGTCGAGGCCGACGCCCAGGGCAGCTACTGGGCGATCGAGCGGCTCCGCTCGACGCTCGACTCGGTGTTCTCCGTGCGCGACCTGTCCTCCGCCTCCGGCGACCAGGAGCGCGAGCTGCACGTACTGCTCGAGAGCAGGTGAGCACCCGGCCGGGCGGGCCTGCGTGACCGTGAACCGGAAGACGGAGCGCCGGTGACCTGCGGCACATGAGCGGGCCTCATTGTGCAACTAGTTGCACAACCCGTGCGCGGTCCTCTAGAACTGTGAGGGACTACCGCCGCGCACGGAGGCCCGCCATGAGCCGTTACCCCCATCTGCTGAGCCCGCTCGACCTGGGCTTCACCACACTGCCCAACCGCGTCCTGATGGGCTCGATGCACATCGGGCTGGAGGAGGCCGAGCGCGGCTTCGAGCGCATGGCCGCGTTCTACGCCGCCCGCGCGCGCGGGGGAGTGGGCCTCATCGTCACCGGCGGCATCGCCCCCAACGACGAGGGGCGGCCCGCCGCGGGCGGCGCCAAGCTCACCACCGAGGCGGAGGCCGAGCAGCACCGGATCGTCACCGACGCGGTCCACCGCGAGGGCGGCCGCATCGCGATGCAGATCCTGCACTTCGGCCGGTACGCCTACCACCCCGAGCTGGTCGCCCCTAGCCCTTTGCAGGCCCCGATCAGCCCCTTCGTGCCGCGTGAGCTGACCGACGCCGACGTCGAGCGCACCATCGACGACTACGCCCGCGCCGCCCGCCTCGCCCGGCGGGCCGGCTACGACGGCGTCGAGATCATGGGCTCCGAGGGCTACCTCATCAACGAGTTCATCGCGGCCCGCACCAACCGGCGCACGGACCGCTGGGGCGGCTCCTACGAGAACCGGACGCGATTCCCGGTCGAGATCGTCCGACGGGTGCGCGAGGCGGTCGGCGAGGACTTCATCGTCGTCTATCGGCTGTCCATGCTGGACCTGGTGCCCGGCGGCTCCACCCTCGACGAGGTCGTCGCCCTCGCGAAGGCCGTCGAGGCGGCCGGCGCGACCATCATCAACACCGGCATCGGCTGGCACGAGGCGCGCATCCCCACCATCGCCACCTCGGTGCCGCGCGGCGCCTACACCTGGGTGACGAAGAAGCTGATGGGCGCGGTCTCCGTGCCCCTGGTCACCACCAACCGGATCAACACCCCCGAGGTGGCGGAGCAGTTGCTCGCCGACGGCTGCGCCGACATGGTGTCCATGGCCCGCCCGATGCTCGCCGACCCCGA
This sequence comes from Streptomyces sp. NPDC048481, assembly GCF_043200075.1. NCBI lineage: Bacteria > Bacillati > Actinomycetota > Actinomycetes > Kitasatosporales > Streptomycetaceae > Streptomyces > Streptomyces sp. NPDC048481. The sequence goes on along the minus strand of NZ_JBICXC010000004.1, from coordinate 156,810 downwards.
CTTCGTCAACAAGGCCGCCGCCGGCACCCCCGAGGCCATCAACACCTGCATCGGCTGCAACCAGGCCTGCCTCGACCACACCTTCAGCGGGAAGATCACCTCCTGTCTGGTCAACCCGCGCGCCTGCCACGAGACCGAGCTGGTCCTCGCCCCCACCCGGCTGCGCAAGCGCGTCGCCGTCGTCGGCGCGGGGCCCGCCGGCCTGGCCTGCGCGGTCAGCGCGGCCGAACGCGGCCACCAGGTCACCCTGTTCGACGCGGCGAGCGAGATCGGCGGCCAGCTCAACGTCGCCCGCAAGGTGCCGGGCAAGCAGGAGTTCGACGAGACGCTGCGCTACTTCCGCCACCAGCTCGACGCCCACGGCGTGGACGTCAGGCTCGACACGCACGTCACCGCCGAGGACGTGGCCGGCTACGACGAGGTCGTCGTCGCCACCGGCGTCAGCCCCCGCACCCCCGACATCCCCGGCGTCGACCACCCGAGCGTCGTCGGCTACCTCGACGTCCTGCGCGACGGCGCGCCCGTCGGCGACCGCGTCGCGATCCTCGGCGCGGGCGGCATCGGCTTCGACGTCGCCGAGTTCCTCACCGACGGCGGCGACAAGACGAGCGAGGACCCGGCGGCCTACTTCCGCCAGTGGGGCGTCGACATGGACTACCGCGAGCCCGGCGGCCTCGCCGCGCCCGAGCGTCCCGCGCCGCCGCGCACGGTCCACCTCCTCCAGCGCAAGACCACCAAGGTCGGCGCGGGCCTCGGCAGGACCACGGGCTGGATCCACCGCACCGAGCTGAGGCACCGGGGCGTCACCATGGTCCCGGGCGTGCGTTACGACCGCATCGACGACGCCGGGCTCCATGTGACCGTCGGTGAGCAGAGCACCGTCCTGGAGGTCGACACGATCGTCCTGTGCACCGGCCAGGACCCGCGTCGCGACCTGTACGAGGCCCTGGTCGCCGCCGGCGGCTCCGTGCACCTCATCGGCGGCGCGGACGTGGCCGCCGAACTGGACGCCAAGCGGGCGGTCCAGCAGGGCACGGAGCTGGCGGCGGCCCTGTAGAGGCCCTCGGGTCCGTCCCTAGGATGACTCCATGTCACTCCCGCACGCGATCCTCACCGCCCTGCTAGAGCGGCCCTCCTCGGGGCTGGATCTGACCCGCCGGTTCGACAGGTCGATCGGCTACTTCTGGTCGGCCACGCACCAGCAGATCTATCGCGAACTGGGACGACTGGAGGCCGCGGGCCACATCCGCGCCCTGCCGGCCGAACAGCCGGCCCGCGGGCAGAAGAAGGCCTACGAGGTCCTGCCCGCGGGCCGCGCCGAACTGGCGCGCTGGACGGCGGCCGCCCAGGACCCGAAGCCGCACCGCGACGCCATGCTGCTGCGGCTGCGCGCCGCGGCCGTCGTCGGCACCGCGGGCCTGGAGGCCGACCTGCGGCGCCATCTGGAGCTGCACCGGCGGCAGTTGGCCGAGTACGAGGAGATCGAGAAGCGCGACTTCCCGCCCGGCGAGGACAGCGCGCAGGCCAGGTTGCAGCACCTGGTCCTGCGCGCCGGCATCGAGCTGGAGACCTTCTGGACGCAGTGGCTCACCGAGGCCCTGGCGGGGCTGCCCGCCGCGGAGGACCGGCCTCAGGAGCCGTGAGCGGTCTCACCGGCCGTGCCGCCGCACGAGCCGTGCGGGCCTCGGGACTCGGCGGTGAGGGGGGTGAACTCGCGGTCGGGGACGGACCTCAGAGCCGGTAGGGCTTCGACCGGCGGCGCAGGAACCAGGCCGCCGCGATGGCGCCCGCCCCCACCAGCGCGCCGCCCACCGCCATGGTGACCGTGCCGTAGTCGCGAGCCGCGCCGCCCAGGCCGCCCATGACCCCCCGTGAGGGCGAGGCCGTTGCCGTGGCGGTCGAGGAGATCGTCGGGGCCGACGGGGCGGAGACGATCACGGACTGGGTGCCGGCGGTGTCGCCCCGGGAGCACATCACGACCACCGTGTAGGTGCCCGGCGAGACGGCCGACCAGGCGGCGGACTGCCCGGCGGCCGTCCCCGACAGGGCCACCTGGCGGCCCTGCGAGAAGCTCGCCTGGCTGCCGGTGAGCAGGGCGGCCGTGCCCCAGCTGCCGTTGATCTGGGTGCAGGAGCTGGTGACCACCGACACCGTGGAGCCGGTCGTGCTGACGGAGATGCCCGAGGCCCGGGCGGCGGCCGGCCCGGAGGCGAGGGTGAGGGGCAGCGCGGCGGCGGCTGCCACGGTCAGCCCAGAGCGGACGAGAAGACGGGAAGTGCGCATCGGATGTCCTCCGGCGGCGGCACGGTTGGCGGTACATCCCTTGCGCCGCCGAGGATCGGGTACGCCCGTGCTGCCTCAGGGTCAGCCAATGCGCCTTCCGTCCGCCCCGCACCCGGGCCGCCCCCGGGCAGGTGACGGATTCCCCCGGACGGCCCACGCGGCGCCTCCGCTCACGGCCCCCTCACCCGCCCCCGCCCGTCGTCACCGTCCGCCGCGCCGAGTACGCGCCCCAGGTGCCGTCCGGCAGCCGGGCCCGCAGCCGCACCCGGTGGACCACCCCCGCCTCCCGCCCCGCGTAGAAGCTGTACGCCGCCCGTCCCCGCGGCGGGGCGCCGCCCCAGACCAGTGAAGTGGCCTGCCGACCGTCGAGTTCGACCTGGTACTCGGTGACGACGCCGTCCACCTGCGGAGGCGTCCAGGAGAGGTCGAGATAGTAGGCGCCGTCGGCCGGCCGGGAGGCGGCCAGGAAACCGGCCGGCGCGGTGTCCCGCCCCCCGTCCGTGCCCGCCGCCGTGGTCAGGCGCACGGGCGGACCGGCGGGTGAGACGTTGTCGGCCGCGTCGCGGGCCCGGACGGTGAACGCGTAGCGGGTGTGCGGCCGCAGCCCCGTCACGACCGTCGCCGTCTGACCGCCTCCGACGCTGTGGATCTTCGTGCCGCCCTGGTAGACGTCGTACGACACGACCTGGCGGTCGTCCGTGGCGGCCGACCAGGACAGCTGGACGGCCCGGCTCCCGACGGCCCGTCCGGTGACGTGGCCCGGCGCGGTCGGGGCCGAGCCGTCCACCACGGCGGCCGGCATCGTCGCCCGCGCCTCCCGGCTGGGCGGTCCCAGCCGTCCGCCGGCGTCGCGGGCGCGCACCGTGAAGACGTACGCGGTGGACGGCGCGAGGCGGACGACGTCCAGCATGTGCGCGGAGCCGGGCGCCTCGCCGACCTTCCGCCCGCCCCGGTACACCTCGTAGGCGCTGACCTCGGGGCCGTCGGCGACCGCGTTCCACATCACGTGCACGCTCGTCGCGCTTCCGGCCCGGGCGCTCACACCGGTCGGCGCGCCGGGCGCCCGCCCCTCGTCGGAGCCGCCCCCGGCCGCGCAGCCGCACGCCACGGCCGCCACCAGCGCACTCCCCGCGATCCCCAGCGCAACACGTCGCACGGCTTCGCCTCCCGGCCCGGACCGCGGCAATGGTCCGGACCAATATGACCCGCTCCCGCGAGCACATCAAGAGGGCGAAGAGAGTGCGCAGGGCGGACGAAAGGGGCGAGGAGGTTTTGGAGGCCGCCGTTGGCGACCGCGTCCGGACGTTACGTATGCTGAAGCAGCTCGCGGCTGAACTCTCCCTGAGGGCTCGGAAGTTCATGCCGGTGGCGCGGACCGCTGTCGTCGCTGATCCCGCGCCGGCGGAGTCGCCCGGGGGTCCGCGGCCAGACGGCCGCCGGACCCCCGGCCTCCTGCCCGCGACGCGCCCGGCCGAAGCCGCTCACCCGGCCTGCGGCAGCGACCGTTCCCCCGCGACGGCGCCGTCCTCGCTGTGCCCGCTGTCCTCGTCGTCCACCCGGTAGCCGGGTACCGACGGCCAGCGGACCGTGAGCACCACGGACTCCTCCTCCGCGAACCATGAGTGGTCGACGCCGTGACCCCACACGACGTAGTCCCCCTGCCTGGACAGGACGACGCTGCGCCCGGGCAGCTCCACCCGGAAGCGCCCGCTGACGAGGACCAGGAGGGCGGTGCGCTTCTCGCCCCGCACCCACCGGGCGCGCTCGTCGCCCCGTGGGTGGACGCCCCACTTGATCTCCACGGCCTCGCTGTGCCGGGGATCGGAGACGTCCTTGAAATGCCCCAGCAGCCACCCGCGGTCCAGCGCCGCGTCCTGGCCGGCATTGCCCACATACACGCTGTCGTTCATGGCAGCGCAAGGTAGCAGCAGGTCGCGGGCCCGGAGCGCGCGGGCGGGCGCTCCCGCCCGGGGACCGACGCTCAGCCGCGCGGGGAACGCCCTGGCCCTCCCGGTGGCCGCGGACCGCGCGTCGTGCTCCGTACGGCCCTCTCGAAGTGGCCGCGTGACGACCCCGGCACCAGATTGTTCCGAGTGTCCGTCACCGTCCTCACGAGAGGGTCCCGCATCGTGCGCGTCAAGTCGCTGACGCTGGCCGCGGCCGGCCTGGCCCTGCTGGCCCCGGCCGCCCCGTCCCTGGCCGTGCGCCCCTCCCCGGCCGCCGCCGGCGCCCCCGCCTCCCGGCAGGAGGGCTCCGTCCGCGCCGCCGACCTGCTGGCCCGGGTCCGTGACTGCGCCCCCGTCTCACACGGCCGGTACCGCACCGACGACGACGCGCCCGCCACCGTCCAGGTCTGCGGCACCGACGAGGCGGTCTTCTGGACGGCCGACATGGACATCGACTGCGACGGCCGCCCCGGCCCCCACTGCAACAGCGCCACCGACCCGCTGTTCTCCGACGCCACCGCCTTCCAGCAGTCCGACGGCCGCTACCTGAGCGCCGAGCAGCTGCCCTACATCGTGGTGCCCGGCGTCAGCGCCGTGTGGGATCACCGTGCCCACGGGGTGGGCGGGGGGTCGGTGGCGGCCGTCGTCTACGGGGACCGGGTCGAGTACGCGGTCGTCGGGGACGTCGGGCCGCGCGGGATCATCGGCGAGGCGTCCTACGCCACCGCCCGGGCGCTCGGCATCCGCGCCGACCCGCACGGCGGCGGCACGCCCTCGGGCGTCACGTACATCGTGTTCAGGAACGCCCGTGCGACGCCCATCGAGAGCCATGCGTCCGCCGTGGCGGTGGGAGAGCGGCTGGCCCGGGCGTTCGCGCAAGGACCCGCTTCTCCGTCTCCGTCGTCGTCCCCGTCCCCGTCCTCTGCGTCTGCGTCCCCGTCTCCGGTCCCGGCGACGAGCGCCGCCGCGGCCCCGCGGGAGGAGGACGCCGAGGACGACTGGGCGCCGAACACGGAACCGGAGGCCCAGGAGCCCCCGGAGACCCCGGACGGGACGGACGGCGAGGCCTGGACGCGGGCCGGCGCCACGCAGGACGCCGGGACGCACGCGGACCGGGCCGCCGACGACGGCGGAGGAGCCGGACAGGACGGCCCGGAAGGCTGAGGTCGGCCGGCGGCGGGCGGGTCGGGGCGAGAGACGGGCCCCGACGGACCGCTCACCCCCGGCCGTACCTGCGGACGGACGATCGGTCGTCGTCATGCCTTGCGGTAGGTGTACGCCTCCTGGGCGGCGGCCTCGACCGCGTCGAGGTCCGCGCCCGCGGCGGAGGTGACCACCGCGGCCACGGCGCCCTCGACGAACGGGGCGTCCACGAGCCGCGATCCGTCGGGCAGTTCGTCGCCCTCCGCGAGCAGCGCCTTGACCGTGAGGACGGCGCTGCCCAGGTCGGCGAGGACCGCGACCCCGGCGCCGCGGTCCACCGAAGCGGCCGCGGCGGAGATCAGCTCGGCGCTCGTGCCCAGCCCGCCGCCTTCGGTGCCGCCCGCCGCGGCGACCGGCACGGCCGCGCCGCCGCCCGCCAGCCCCCGCGCCAGCTCGGCCACGGCCTCGGCCACCTGCGCGCTGTGCGACACCAGCACGACCCCGACCGGCTTCTGCGTGCTCACGGCCGCCTCACTTCCCCTCGGCCTCGGTCTCGGCCAGGGCGGCGACGAGGAGGGCCGCCGAGGTCGCGCCCGGGTCCTGGTGACCGATGCTGCGTTCGCCGAGATAGCTGGCCCTGCCCTTGCGGGCCCGCAGCGGGATTGTCGCCTCCGCGCCCTCCTCGGCGGCGGAGCGGGCCGCGCCGAAGCCGTCGTCGAGGCGGTCGACGGCCGGCGCCAGCGCGTCGATCATGGTCTTGTCGCCCGGGACGGCCCCGCCGAGCTTCATCACGGCGTCCACACCGACCCGCAGCGCCTCCGCGAACTGCCGCTCGTCCACTTCCGCCGCGTCGCCCAGCGCCTTGCCGGTCCTGCGCAGCAGAGTGCCGTACAGCGGCCCGGAGGCTCCGCCGACCGTCGAGATCAGCTGACGGCCGGCGAGGGTCAGCACGGCGCCCGGAGTCGCGGGCGACTCCTTCTCCAGGGCCGCGGTCACCGCGGTGAATCCGCGCCGGAGGTTGCTGCCGTGGTCGGCGTCCCCGATGGGCGAGTCGAGAGCGGTGAGCCGGTCCGCCTCGCGGTCCACGGACGCGGCGGTCGCCGTCATCCAACGGCGGAAGAAGTCGGCGTCGAGCACGGGATCTCCTTGTGTGGTCGGTACGGTCCGGGACGCTCGTGCCCCGCCTCAGACGCCCCAGCGCAGCCCGGCGGTCTTCACCGGCGCGTTCCACAGCCGCAGCAGCTCCTCGTCGACCTCGCAGAGGGTCACCGAGGCGCCGGCCATGTCGAGGGACGTCACATAGTTGCCGACGAGGGTGTGCGCCACTACCACTCCGCGCTGCGCCAGCACCCGCTGCACCTCCGCGTTGAAGCCGTACAGCTCCAGCAGCGGCGTCGCGCCCATGCCGTTGACCAGCACCAGGACCGGGTTGCGGGGCGTGATGTCGTCGAGGATCGCCTGGACGGCGAAGTCGGCGATCTCGCCCGACGTCATCATCGGACGCCGCTCGCGGCCGGGCTCGCCGTGGATGCCGACGCCCAGTTCCAGCTCGCCGGCCGGCAGGTCGAAGGTCGGGCTGCCCTTGGCGGGCGTCGTACAGGCGCTGAGCGCCACGCCGAAGCTGCGGGAACGCTCGTTGACCTGCCGGGCGAGCGCCTCGACCCGCTCCAGCGGCTGGCCCTCCTCGGCCGCGGCCCCCGCGATCTTCTCCACGAACAGCGTCGCGCCCGTACCACGCCGGCCGGCCGTGTAGAGGCTGTCGGTGACCGCGACGTCGTCGTCGACCAGCACCTTCGCGACCCGGATGCCCTCGTCCTCGGCCAGCTCGGCCGCCATGTCGAAGTTGAGCACGTCACCGGTGTAGTTCTTCACGATGAACAGGACCCCGGCCCCGCTGTCGACGGCAGCGGCGGCCCGCACCATCTGGTCCGGCACCGGGGAGGTGAACACCTCGCCCGGACAGGCGGCGGAGAGCATCCCCGGACCGACGAACCCGCCGTGCAGCGGTTCGTGCCCCGATCCTCCGCCGGAGACCAGGGCCACTCGCCCGGCCACCGGAGCGTCCCGCCGTACGATCACCCGGTTCTCGACGTCGACGGTCAGCTCGGGATGAGCCGCCGCCATCCCGCGCAGCGCGTCCGCGACGACGGTCTCGGCAACGTTGATCAGCATCCTCATGGATACCTCCCAGGGGGATTAGTAGATGCGGCACCACTCCCATTCTGCGCGCCGGGCCGGTCCGGGTCACTTGCCGGACACGCCGACGCGCGGTGAGAGGCAAGGGAAGCGGGCCGAAAACCGGCCTCCCCGCGGCCCGGGACGGGGGAGGGAAGGCCGATCGCCCGGCCCCTGTCGCACGCGGGCGCCAACCACGCTCGCGCCGAAGGCAGTTGTACGCGCGCCGGCTTCTGCGGGCCGATCGACGGGGACGTGACCCTGCCGAGAGCGTCCTTCGCCGCAGGCGCGGACAGACGGACGGATCGGCGGACGGGCGGACGGCTCGCGCCCGGACCGTGGCCGACCGCCCGGCCCCCACCGGCGGAACCGGGGCCGCAGACGCCCCGACCGAGGCCTCAGGACGGCAGTTCCGCACGTGACGGGGGCGCCGGGCGACGGGCGCCTCAGGCCGCGAGCGCCCTGCCGGGTCCGAGGCGGTCCAGGAGACGGGCGCGGTGCAGGCCGGCCACCGGGGCGAGGAGATCGGGGTGGCGCAGCAGCGCCGCCGCGCCGAGGTCGCGGTCGTCGGGTGCGACCAGACGCCGGAAGGCGGGCGGCGTCCCCGGACCGGGGTCGTCCTCCGCGAGTGCGGCCACCGCCGCGGCTGCCAGCTCCGGGTCGCCGAGCAGACAGGCCGCCCAGCTGACGACGACCTCGTCGACCCAGGTCCGCCAGGCATGGTCGTCGAGGAAGCCGTCCGCGTCCGCGCCGCTGACCCAGTCCAGGCGGCCCGAGCCGCCCGGGCCCGCCAGGCCGACCAGGGCGGCGTCCGTGGCGGTCGGATAGCGCAGCCGGGCCGCCACCGTCGCCGCCTGCCGGGCCTGCGCCTCGCACAAGGCGTCGGCGAGCGCGCCGCCGCTCGCCGGGTAGGCCCGGGTCAGCCAGTGGGCGCCGGCGGCTATGAGCGGGGAGAGATCAGCGAACAAGGCGGGCCGTCCGAGGGGTGCGGCAGCGGGGAGCAGCGATGATCAGTGGGGGAGGGGCAGCGCAGGAGGCTGCGGACGATGCGGGAGCTGCGAAGAACCGTAGCCCGAGACGCCCGCGGAACGACATGTGTCCTCAGCCACAGCGGCCGGTGCTCCCGGGCCGCCGTCGGGGATACTGGGGCGGTGCCGCACATACCGCAGCCATCGGTCCCGGTCCCGCCACACCCCGTCACGCCCGACGCTCCGGGCCTGATCGCGCGCCCGCTGCTGACCCAGTCCTGGCTCGACCTGACCTTCCTGCACTGGGCGGCCGACCCGGCGGACGTCGCCGGGCTGCTGCCGCCCGGAACGGTCCCGGACACCCTCGACGGCGTCACCTACGTCGGCCTGGTGGCGTTCCGTATGCACCGGGTGGGCTGGTTCCGCCTGCCGGGTGTGCCGTATCTCGGCTCCTTCCCCGAGACGAACGTGCGGCTGTACTCGGTGGACGCGCACGGGCGCCGCGGTGTGGTCTTCCGCTCGCTGGACGCCTCCCGGCTGGTGCCGGTGGCCGTGGCGCGGGCCGGCTTCCGGCTGCCCTACGCGTGGTCGCGCATGGCGATCGACGCCGACGGCGACACCGTCGTCTACACCAGCCGCCGCAGGTGGCCCGGCCCGCGCGGCGCCCGCAGCCGGATCGCGGTGCGGGTGGGCGAGCCGATCGGCGAACCCACCGCGCTGGAGCACTTCCTGACCGCGCGCTGGGGGCTGCACAGCGCCTTCTTCGGCCGGTCGATGTACCTGCCCAACGCGCATCCGCGCTGGCCGCTGCACCGGGCCGAACTGGTGGAGTGCGAGGAGGACCTGATCGCGGCGGCGGGTCTGCCGGCGCCCGAGCGGGATCCCGTGAGCGTCCTGTACTCGCCGGGCGTCCCGGTCCGCTTCGCCCGCCCCGCCCGCCGCCCCGGCCCGGCCGGCATCCCGACGCCCTGACCCGTTACCCGCCGCGCCACGGGCCTGCCCCACCTCCGCCGCCCCCGGCCCGCACGGCCGGCCCGCCCCGGTCGGAAGGGCGGCGACCGGGGGATGTTCCGGGGCCCTTCCGGGCGGGGCGACAGTACCGGGCGCCGCGTCGCGGGTCCCGTGCGCGCGCGTCCACCGCCCGCGGGCGGCGGACCCGTCGGGACGGCGGGGTTGTTATGACCGCCGTCATGACGGATGCTGCATGACGGCACACGAGGCACCGCGTGCCGGGCGGGACGCCCGCGACGCACGGTGCCCGCGAGGCACGACATGCGACGTACGGGGCGGGACGCGCGACGCCGCGCGCCGCGCGGGACGACGAACCGGGAGGGCCGGGCAGTGGGCGACACCGTCGCACGGGCGATGTGGGAGAGGTTCGAGCCGGTCCACCAGCTCGTCTACTTCGCCCCCGAGGTACGCGAGGCGGCCGACGGCCTCGGGATGCGCGGCTACTGGATGGGGTACTTCGCGCTGCGCGCGGCGCCCCTCGGGCCCGCTCCCGCCGCGGTGGTCACCAGCTGCTTCCACGTCTTCCATCCCGACCGGGTGGCGCGCGCCCTGCCGGACGCCTGGGGCCACGCCTCGCCGCAGGAGGTGCTCCGGGCGCGCGAGCGGGCCGTGGACGCGGCGATGACCGCCCTGTACGGCGCGGACGTCGTCGCCTCCCCCGAAGTGGCCGAGGCCGCCGACCTGGCCTGGCGGGCGGCCTGCGCCGCGGACACGGCCGGGCGCGTGCTGGGGGCCGCCAACCAGGCCCTGCCCCGTCCCACGCAGCCCCACGTCAGGCTCTGGCAGGCCGTCACCACGCTGCGCGAACACCGCGGCGACGGCCACTTCGCGGTGCTGGTGGCCCGTCGACTGGGGCCGGTCGCGGCGATGGCGCTCAAGAGCGCGGCCGGCGAGACCGACGCGGAGTTCCAGCGCAGCGCCCGCCAGTGGGACGCCGACGCGTGGCGGGCGGCCGAGAAGGAGCTCGCCGAGCGCGGCTGGCTCGACGGCGCGGGACGCCTCACGGCGGCCGGGACGGCGGCCCATGAGCGGATCGAGGCGGACACGGACGCCGCCGCGGCCGCGCCGTGGACGGCCCTGGGCCCCGACGCCACCGCCCGCCTCGCCCACCTGCTCGAGCCGCTCGCCCGCACCGTCCTCGACTCCGGGATCGTGCCGGCCGCCAACCCGGTCGGACTCACCGACGGCACCTGGGGCTCTCCCGGCTGAGAACCGCGCCGCGACGGGCGGCCACGGGCGCGGCTCCGGGCGGCAGTGCGGGAACGCCGTTCCGGCGGCGGCGCCCCGTCGCCCTCAGTAGGCTCCCCCGTATGCGGATCTCCGTCTCCTCGGACATGGACGAGCCAGTGGCCCGGGCCCTGGTGGCCGAACTGCGCGGGCGCGGGCACGACGTGGTCCCGCACGGCGCGCTGCGCAGCGGCGACGACCCGCGCTGGGCGGTGTGCTCGGAGGCCGCGGCCCGCGATGTCGCCGACGGCACCTCCGAGCAGGCCGTGGTGTGCTGCTGGACCGGCACCGGCGCGTCCATCGCCGCCAACAAGGTGGCCGGCGTCCGGGCCGCGCTGTGCGCCGACGCCTACACCGCCGACGGGGCCCGCCGCTGGAACGACGCCAACGTCCTCGCGCTCAGCCTGCGCCTGACGTCCGAGCCGCTGCTCAAGGAGATCCTGGACGCCTGGTTCGCCGCCGAGGCCGGCGGGGACGCCGAGGACCGGCAGAACGTCGCCCACGTCGAAGGCCTCGACGCCCGCAGGGCGGGGGCACCCGGGTAGCGGACGGCCCCCGTACGGACGGCTGCGCTCCTCCGTACGGGTCGCCGCGCTCTGTCGGGCACCCGGGGAACACGGCAGGGTGGGCAGGTACGGACCGGCAACACCCGCGAGCCAACCCGACCGGGAAGGGAACCCGAGATGTCCGTCGACCCGCGAGCGACGTCCACCCGGCTCACCGACGACGAGGTCAGGACGCTGCACGCCCACTGGCGCGCCGCGAACTACCTGGCCGTCGGCCAGATCTACCTGATGGCCAACCCGCTGCTCACCGAGCCGCTGCGGCCCGAGCACGTCAAACCCCGGCTGCTGGGGCACTGGGGGACCTCGCCGGGACTGAACCTGGTCCACACCCACCTCAACCGCGTGATCCGCGCCCGGGACCTGAACGCGCTCTGCGTCTGGGGCCCCGGCCACGGCGGGCCCGCGGTGGTCGCCAACTCCTGGCTGGAGGGGTCCTACACCGAGACCTACCCGGACATCACCCGGGACGCGGCCGGCATGGCCCGGCTGTTCCGGCAGTTCTCCTTCCCCGGCGGCGTGCCCAGCCACGTCGCGCCGGAGACGCCCGGTTCCGTCCACGAGGGCGGCGAACTCGGCTACTCCCTGTCCCACGCCTACGGCGCCGCCTTCGACAACCCGGACCTGCTGGTCGCCTGCGTGATCGGCGACGGCGAGGCGGAGACGGGCCCGCTGGCCGCCGCCTGGCACTCGAACAAGTTCCTCGACCCCGTCCACGACGGCGCGGTCCTGCCGATCCTGCACCTCAACGGCTACAAGATCGCCAACCCCACCGTGCTGGCCCGGATCCCCGAGCCCGAACTCGACGAACTGCTGCGCGGCTACGGCCACGACCCGATCCACGTCACCGGCGACGAGCCGGACGCCGTCCACCGCGCGATGGCCGAGGCCATGGACACCGCACTCGACCGCATCGCGGCGTTCCAGCGCGCGGCCCGCGAGGAGGGGTCCGGCGAGCGCCCCCGCTGGCCGGTGATCGTGCTGCGCACCCCCAAGGGCTGGACCGGCCCCGCCCACGTGGACGGGCTGCCCGTCGAGGGCACCTGGCGCTCCCACCAGGTGCCCCTGTCCGCGGTCCGGGACGAGCCCGAGCACCTGCGGCAACTGGAGGCCTGGCTGCGCTCCTACCGGCCCGAGGCGCTCTTCGACGAGGAGGGCCGCCCCCGCCCCGACGTCCTGGCCTGGATCCCCGAGGGCGCCCGCCGGCTGGGCGCCACCCCGCACGCCAACGGCGGACTGCTGCTGCGCGAACTCCCGCTGGGCGACCTCGACGCGTACGCCGTCCCCGTCGACAAGCCGGGTCTCGGCCGGCACGAACCGACCAGGGTCCTCGGGGGCTTGCTGGAGGACGTCATGCGGGCCACCGCCGCCCGGCGCGACTTCCGCCTCGTCGGCCCCGACGAGACCGCCTCCAACCGGCTCCAGGACGTGTACGGGGCCAGCGGCAAGGCCTGGCAGGCGCAGACCCTCCAGGTCGACGAGAACCTCGACCGGCACGGCCGGGTGATGGAGATCCTCTCCGAACACACCTGCCAGGGCTGGCTGGAGGGCTACCTGCTGACCGGACGGCATGGACTGTTCTCCTGCTACGAGGCGTTCGTCCACATCGTCGACTCGATGGTCAATCAACACGTCAAGTGGCTCAAGTCGTCGAGGGAACTGGGCTGGCGCGCACCCGTCGCCTCCCTCAACTACCTGCTGACCTCGCATGTGTGGCGCCAGGACCACAACGGCTTCTCCCATCAGGATCCCGGCTTCGTCGACCACATCCTCAACAAGAGCCCGGCCGTCGTGCGGGTCTACCTCCCGCCGGACGCCAACACCCTGCTGGCCGTCGCCGACCACGCCCTGCGCAGCCGTGATCACGTCAACGTCATCGTGGCCGGAAAGCAGCCCTGCTTCGACTGGCTGACGATGGACCAGGCGCGCGTGCACTGCGCCCGGGGGGCAAGCGTGTGGGACTGGGCCGGCACCGGGGACGGGACCCGCGAACCCGACGTGGTCCTCGCCTGTGCCGGCGACGTGCCCACGCAGGAGGTGCTCGCCGCCGCCCAGCTGCTCCGCCGTCACCTCCCGGAAGTCGCCGTGCGGGTGGTCAACGTCGTCGACATCGCCCGTCTCGCGCCGAGCGGCGAACACCCGCACGGGATGAGCGACTTCGAGTACGACGGCCTGTTCACCGCCGACAAGCCGGTGATCTTCGCCTACCACGGCTACCCGTGGCTCATCCACCGGCTGGCCTACCGGCGCACGGGCCATGGCAACCTGCATGTGCGCGGCTACAAGGAGATCGGCACCACCACCACGCCGTTCGACATGGTCGTCCGCAACGACCTCGACCGCTACCGCCTCGTCATGGACGTCATCGACCGGGTCCCCGGCCTCGCCGTGCGGGCCGCCGCCGTACGCCAGCGGATGGAGGACGTCCGGCTGCGCCACCACGACTGGATCCGCGCCCACGGCACCGATCTGCCCGAGGTCGCCGACTGGGCCTGGGACGGCTGAGGCGACGGCCGCGCCCGCGGTCCGGCAGGGCGCACGGACCGGGGCGGACGGCGCAGGAACAGGGGCAGGAGACGGACGGCCGTGCGCCCTGGCACGGCGTCCCGCGGGGTGCCTACAGTGGTCGGCCAGCCCCGCGGGCGCAGCCGGCGGGGCGAGCCCCACCACCTCGTGGTCACCCGTCCCGACCGGCGCCGTCCGGACCGGGCACGGCTCCGCACACCGGCGCGGCTCCCGCGGGCGACGGGTGCGACGACCACCCACGCGACAGGCACCATCCGTGACACCGCTCGGGCCGCGCGTGGGCCGCCCGCGGCACGAGCGCGCGTCGAGAGCCCCTGGAGGCCGCTGTGTCCCGACCGTGCATCGCCCTGATCGCCGACCCCACCTCGCCCGAAGGCTGCCGTGAGTACCTCGCCGACGCCGTGGAACTGCTCACCGGCGCACCGCCCGTCCGGGTCGACTCCCGCCACTTCGCGACCGGCGGGACCGGCCGCGGCGTCCGGCACGGAAACCGCTTACGCCTACAGGTCCCCGAGCAGCGGCTGGACTTCGTGCCCGACGTCGTCCTGCTCTACGAGATCCCGCCGCACCACCGCCGCGCGCTCGCCGGTTTCCAGCGGCTCCTGGAGAGCCACGGCGTGGTGACCCTCGCCGCCGGCCCGGACGCCTGGCGGACCGCCACCGAGAAGAACCTCACCGTCGAACGCTTCCGGCGGGACGGCATCGCCCAGATGGAGACCGCGGTGCTGTCGCGGCCGTCCCCGCGGGAGGCGGCCGACGTGTTCGAGCGCCTCGGCGGCGACACCTGGGCCAGGCCCGTCGTCGGCACCGGCGGCAACGACACCTTCCACGTCGACAGCCCCGACCGGCTGGAGCGCGCGGCCGCCTACTACGCGGACCGCGGCACCGACTGGCTCCTGTCCCGTGACGCGGGCAACGTCACCGCCGACGGCCTGCGCCACCAGTTCCGCGTGTTCGTCCTGGGCGACCGGGTCGTGCACGCCCGCGAGCACCTTCAGCCCGCCGGCGACACCCCGTGCAACACCTGCCAGGGCGCCACCGCCGTGCACCTCGCCCCGCCGGACCTGCCGCCCCGGCTGGCCGAACTCGCCGTCGCCGCCACCACGTCCGTGGGTCTGCCCTTCGCCGGCGTGGACCTCGCCGCGGAGAACGGCGGGGTCGTCTTCGAGGTCAACGTGCAGCCCGCCTTCGTCGACGGCGAACGCGAACTGCACGCCGTGGCCGTGCCCTACGTCCAGGCGCACCTGAACGCCCTGTCGCGCACCCGCGGCGGTCCGCGCCGGGGGCTCACAGCCTCAGCGTGAACCAGGTGGTCTTGCCCTCGTCCGTCGGCCGCACCCCCCAGTCGGCGGCGAGGGCCCGGACCAGGATCAGACCGCGGCCCGACTCCTCGTCCTCGACCGCCGTGCGCGGCTGGGGCAGCTGCGGACTGCGGTCGCTGACCTCGACCGTGAGGTCGGTGGCCGTGCGGTGCAGATGCACGCCGACCGGGCCCTCGGCGTGCTGGACGGCGTTGGTCAGCGTCTCCGACAGCAGCAGGAGCGCGTCGTCGGCGCTGTCCGCGCAGTCCCACCCGGTCAGCGCCGCACGCAGAAAGGCACGCCCCTGCGGCACGGAGGCCGGGACGGCCGGCAGGTGCGTCGTGACGGCGGCCAGCGGCGCGGCCGGCAACTGCGCCAGCAGCAGGGTGACGTCGTCGTTGTGACCGTCGGCGTCCGGCAGCAGACCCGCGAGGACATGATCCGCCGCGGCCTCCAGACACGGCGTGCCGACGAACAACTGGCCCAGCAGGTCCGTCAGTTCGTCGATGCGCACTTCGATGTCGCTGCCGGGGGTCTCGATGAGGCCGTCCGTGTACAGCACGAGCGTGGCCCCCGGCGGTATCTCCGAACTGGACTGCTCGTACACCACGTCGCCCACCCCGAGCGGGGCGTTGACCGGACAGGACAGCCGGCTGATGCCCTCGCCGACCCCGGCGACCAGCACCGGCAGATGCCCCGCGGAGCACACCGTCACCGTGCCCGCGTCCGGCGCGATCACCAGATAGCAGCAGGTGACGAGCTGGTCGGGGACGTCCAGGTCGGCGACGCAGGTGTCCAGGGCCCGCATCAGCTGCCGCGGCTGCATCCCGGTCTTCGCCAGGGCGTGCGCGGCCGACCTCAGCTGGCCCATCACGGCGGCCGCCTCCAGCCCGCGGCCCATGACGTCGCCTATCAGCACGCCCACCCGGTCGGCGCCCAGCGGGATCAGGTCGAACCAGTCGCCGCCCACCCCGGCGCCCTGGGTGGCGGGCCGGTAGCGGCTCGCGGTGGCCAGACCGGGCAGCGCCGGCGGCGTGCCCATCAGGCTGCGCTGAAGGGTGAGCGCGATGTGCCGCTGCTGTTCGTACAGGACCGTCAGCTCGGCTTCGGCGCGCTTGCGGTCGCTGATGTCGCGCACGATGGCGCAGGCGCCGGCCACCCTGCCGTGGGTGTCCCTGGTCGGCCACAGCGTGACGTCCACGTCCAGCAGCGCCCCGGACTTGGTCAGCCGCAGCGTCTCGTAGTGCTCCACCTTCTCCGCGTGCCGCAGCCGCTTGAGCAGCTCGCGCACCTCGCCCCGCAGCTCCGGCGGGGCCAGCACCGAGACGTGCCGGCCGATGGCCTCGTCGGCGGTGTAGCCGTACAGGCGCTGTGCGGCCGCGTTCCAGTAGGTGATGTACCCGTCGAGGGTCTTGGCGAGGATCGCGTCCTGCGACGACTCCACCAGCGCGGCCAGCTCGTTGATGCGCGCCTCGGCCGCCTTGCGGTCGCTGACGTCGCGCACCGCCGCCGACACGAGCAGCCCCTCCGCGGTCTCGAGCGGACTCAGGCTGATCTCGACGGGGAACTCGGTGCCGTCCTTGCGCAGCCCGTGCAGTTCGAGCCCGGCGCCCATGGGACGCACCTGGCGGTTGGCCGTGTACCCGCGCCGGTGCGCGGTGTGCTGGCCGTGGAAGCGGTGCGGGATCAGCAACTCGACGGGACAGCCGAGCAGTTCCTCGCGGCCGTGCCCGAACAGCGCCTCCGTCTGGGCGTTGACGAGTTTGATGATGCCCGTGTCGTCGACGATGACCATCGCGTCCGGCGCCGCCTCCAGCAGGCCCCGGAACCGTTCCTCGGCCCCGCCGAGCGCGTCACCCGGCGCTCCCGCCGGGCCGCCGCACCGTTTCTGCTCGGCCTTGCCCGGCCCGCCCTTCTTCCCGTCCTGCCCGACGTTGTGCGTCGCGGCGCCCGCCCCCGCCCCCGTACCCGTGCGCCGCGCCGGTTCCGCCCGCATCACCTCGGCCATGTGCCACCTCATCCCGCACGACGAATCAGGCCATCCCAGCGCCTTCGCGCCGCCCCCGCTCCGCGTTGTCGTTTACTGTCCAGGGCCTGTCCGAACATGAACGCCGCCGAACCGATCACGTTTGGAGAAGCGCCGGCCCCGGTGGCCCGGCTAGCGTGGCGTCGAACGCAACGAGCCGGGCGACGCCGACACGGACCGGGCGGTCCGCGCGACGGATGGAGAGAGATGAGCATGGCCCACAGGACGCAGTCACAGCCGCCCGAGCCGCACGCCGCCGACAGTCACGACCTGATCCGCGTGCACGGAGCGCGCGAGAACAACCTCAAGGACGTCAGCATCGAGATCCCCAAGCGCCGGCTGACGGTGTTCACCGGGGTGTCCGGCTCGGGCAAGAGCTCGCTGGTGTTCGACACGATCGCCGCGGAGTCGCAGCGGCTGATCAACGAGACCTACAGCGCCTTCGTGCAGGGCTTCATGCCGAACCTGGCGCGCCCCGAGGTCGACGTCCTCGACGGGCTGACCACCGCGATCATCGTCGACCAGCAGCGGCTGGGCACCGACCCGCGCTCCACCGTGGGCACGGCCACCGACGCCAACGCGATGCTGCGCATCCTGTTCAGCCGGCTCGCGCAGCCGCACATCGGGCCGCCCACCGCGTACTCCTTCAACACCGCCTCCGTGCGGGCGAGCGGCGCGATCACCGTGGAGCGCGGCAACAAGAAGGCGGTGAAGGCGACCTACACGCGCACCGGCGGCATGTGCCCGCGCTGCGAGGGCCGCGGCACGGTCTCCGACATCGACCTCACCCAGCTCTACGACGCCGGCAAATCCCTCAACGAGGGCGCGCTGACGATCCCCGGCTACAGCATGGAGGGCTGGTACGGCCGGATCTTCTCCGGCTGCGGCTTCTTCGACCCGGACAAGCCGATCAACAGGTTCACCAAGCGGGAACTGCACGACCTGCTCCACAAGGAGCCCACCAAAATCAAGGTTGACGGGATCAACCTGACGTACGAAGGCCTCATCCCGAAGATCCAGAAGTCCATGCTGTCCAAGGACATCGACGCACTCCAGCCGCACGTCCGCGCCTTCGTCGAGCGGGCGACGACGTTCTCCGTGTGCCCCGAGTGCGAGGGCACCCGGCTGAGCGAGGGCGCCCGGTCGTCGAAGATCGACGGCGTCAGCATCGCGGACGCCTGCGCGATGCAGATCACCGACCTGGCCGAGTGGGTCCGCGGGCTCGACGATCCGTCGGTCGCGCCCTTGCTCGCCGCGCTCCAGCACTCCCTCGACTCGTTCGCGGAGATCGGCCTCGGCTACCTCTCGCTCGACCGCCCTTCGGGCACGCTCTCGGGCGGCGAGGCCCAGCGCGTCAAGATGATCCGCCACCTCGGCTCCTCGCTGACCGACGTCACCTACGTCTTCGACGAGCCCACCACCGGCCTGCATCCGCACGACATCAGCCGGATGAACGACCTGCTGCTGCGGCTGCGCGACAAGGGCAACACGGTGCTCGTCGTGGAGCACAAGCCGCAGACGATCGCGATCGCCGACCACGTCGTGGACCTCGGCCCCGGCGCCGGCACGGCGGGCGGCAGCGTCTGCTTCGAGGGCACGGTCGAGGGACTGCGGGCCGGCGACACCATCACCGGCCGCCACCTCGACGACCGTGCCGCCGTCAAGGAGACGGTGCGCGAGCCCACGGGCGTGCTGGAGATCCGGGGCGCGTCCGCGCACAACCTGCGCGACGTGGACGTCGACATCCCGCTGGGCGTGCTGGTGGTCGTCACCGGCGTGGCCGGCTCGGGCAAGAGCTCGCTCGTGCACGGCTCGCTGCCGCCCGGCGAGGGCGTGGTCTCGGTCGACCAGGGGGCGATCCGCGGCTCGCGGCGCAGCAACCCCGCCACGTACACCGGGCTGCTCGACCCGATCCGCAAGGCCTTCGCCAAGGCCAACGGGGTCAAGCCGGCGCTGTTCAGCGCCAACTCGGAGGGCGCCTGTCCCACCTGCAACGGTGTCGGCGTCGTCTTCACGGACCTGGCGATGATGGCGGGCGTCGCCACCACCTGCGAGGAGTGCGAGGGCCGGCGGTACCAGGCGTCGGTCCTGGAGTACCGCCTCGGCGGGCGCGACATCAGCGAGGTGCTCGCGATGCCGGTCTCTGAGGCCGAGGAGTTCTTCGGCGCGGGCGAGGCGAGCACTCCGGCCGCGCACCGCGTCCTGACCCGGCTGGCCGACGTCGGCCTCGGCTACCTGAGCCTGGGCCAGCCGCTCACCACCCTGTCCGGCGGCGAGCGCCAGCGGCTCAAGCTGGCCACCCACATGGCGGAGAAGGGCGGCGTGTACGTCCTGGACGAGCCGACCACCGGCCTGCACCTCGCCGACGTGGAACAGCTGCTCGGCCTGCTGGACCGGCTGGTCGACTCGGGCAAGTCGGTCATCGTCGTCGAGCACCACCCGGCGGTCATGGCGCACGCCGACTGGATCGTCGACCTCGGCCCCGGCGCGGGCCACGACGGCGGCCGGATCGTCTTCGAGGGCACACCGGCCGACCTCGTCGCCGCCCGCTCCACCCTCACCGGCGAGCACCTCGCGGCGTACGTCGGCGCCTGACCGGCCGCCTGGCCGTCCGGCCGGCCTGCTGCCCACGTGGCCGACGGCGTGCCGGGTGGCCGACGGCCAGGTGCTCGTCGGCACGCGCGCCGCGCCGTGGCCCGGCGTCCTGTTCGGGCGCCCGTACGCGGAAGCGGCCCTCGCGGCGGCCGAAGCGGCCCGGTGAGGGCCGCTTCGCATCGCGCACGCCGCAGGAAACGGGCGGGGTGTGACGGGCGTGAGGTGTGACCGGCGCGGGGCGTGAAACGGTGCGCTGTCAGCGTAGGCCGCTCAATGCGCTCCCAGACCGCCGCCGCCGAACGAGCCGCTGCTGCCCCGGCTCCAGCGCGGCCGTTTCTTGTCCGAGCTCGCCCGGGTCTGCATGTTGGTCAGCTCGTACGGGGTGAGGGGACGGCCGCCCTCCGCTGTCCGGGGCACCTCGTCGGGTTCCCGGTTCTCGCGGATCTCGTGCACGGCGCCGCCCGGCGGGAGGTGCGGCTGCTCCTCGGGGCGCGGCCGTGCCGGCTCACGCGACTTGACGCGGGCGCCCAGCCAGAAGCTGCCGCCGAGCACGGCGAGCAGGGCCATTCCGACCACGAACAGCCCGAGACTGATCAGGCCGCTCGCGGCGGCCAGCTGTTGGCTTGCGGTAGTCATACCAGCTGAATACCCGAAGAAAACGGGACGAATCGCCCCCGAAGGGCCGACGGACCGGACGGCCCCGGAGACGCCCGCCCCGGGTTTGGCGGCGGCCTCCCCGGCTACCCGCCCCCTGTGACTACGACGACATCCCAACAGGAGCTGTTCCGGTTCCTGGAGGACCGCTTCGCCTGCGCCCAGGCGTGCACCGAGTGTGCGCGCGCCAGCGCGCTGCGCGCGAGCCTCGTGGATCCGGACGGCAGAGAGCATCACGAACTGGTGCGGCGCAAGGGCATCATGTGCGCGGAGGTCTGCGACGCCACCTGCCGCGTGCTGTCCGAGGAGAGCGCGACGGACGAGGCCGGCATCCGGGCCCAGCTGGAATGGTGCCGGACGGTCTGCCTGGAGAGCGCGCACGTCTTCGACCGACAGCCGGGCGCCGAGGACAGCGCGGCCGCGTGCCGCGCCTGCGCCCAGGCCTGCACCGACTTCATCGCGACCCTGCGCTGAGCCCCGGAGTGCGGGCACGGCCCGCGCCGGACCGGTCGGACCACGCACGCGCCCGCCGATTGCCCTTTTCCGCTTCGCGCGCCCTTCGTCATTCCCAATTTCTGGAACACGTTCTACGGTGTGCGCCGTCAGGACACCGGCCTTGGGAAGCCAGGAGGCGCCGTGCACCTCGACCACACGCCCGAGCAACTGCGGTTGCGCACCGAACTGCGTGCCTACTTCGCCGAGTTGGTGCCGGACAACGCCTACGCCCGGCACGCCGACCCGGTCGCCGCCAAGCGGTTCTACCGCAGGACCGTCCGGCGCCTCGGCGAGGACGGCTGGCTCGGCGTCGGCTGGCCGAAGGAGTACGGCGGGCGCGGCCTCACGCCCATCGAGCAGTTCGTCTTCTTCGACGAGGCCGCACAGGCCGGCGTGCCGCTGCCCCTCATGGCCCTGAACACCGTCGGGCCGACGATCATGCGCTACGGCACGGACGAGCAGAAGTCGTACTTCCTGCCCAAGATCCTGGCCGGGGAGATCGACTTCGCCATCGGCTACAGCGAGCCCGACGCGGGCACCGACCTGGCCGCGCTCAGAACGCGCGCGGTGCGCGAGGGGGACGAGTACGTCGTCGACGGCCAGAAGATCTGGACGACCAACGGCGACACCGCGGACTGGGTGTGGCTCGCCGTGCGCACCGATCCCGAGGCCCCGCCGCACAAGGGCATCACCATGCTCCTGGTGCCGACCTCCGACCCCGGCTACTCCTGCACCGTCATCCGCACGCTCGCCTCGCACGACACCACCGCCAGCTACTACGAGAACATCCGCGTCCCCGTCTCGCGGCGGGTGGGCGCCGAGAACCAGGGCTGGCGGCTGATCACCAACCAGCTCAACCACGAACGCGTCACCCTCGCCGCGCACGGCACGATGGCGATCCGCGCACTGCACGACGTCCAGCGCTGGGCGGCCGGGACCAAGCTCGCGGACGGCCGTCGGGTGGTCGACCTGCCCTGGGTGCGCCGGCGGCTGGCCCAGACCCATGTGAAACTCGACGCGCTCAAGCTCCTCAACTGGCAGATGGTCGGCGCCCTCCAGGACGGCACCCTCACCCCGCAGGACGCCTCGGCCGTCAAGGTCTACGGCTCCGAGGCCCGCCGCGACGCCTACGGCTGGCTGATGGAGGTCGTCGCGGCCCCCGGCGCGCTCCAGGAGGGCTCGGCGGGCGCCGTCCTGCACGGCGAGCTCGAACGCGGCTACCGGTCCGCCGTGATCTTCACCTTCGGCGGCGGCAACAACGAGATCCAGCGGGAGATCATTTCCTGGATCGGCCTGGGGATGCCGCGGGTACGGCGTTAGCCTTCCGGTATGACGGCCGACCCGGGGCTGTTCGGCCCGACGAGCGTGACCTGGCAGGCGCACGGCGACCCGATGATGTGGGTCGCCGGGATCCGGGCGCTCTACCTCCAGGCGCTCCACCCGCGGGCCGTGCGCGGCGTCCTGCAGAACTCCGACTTCCGCCGCGACGCGTGGGGCCGGCTGATGCGCACCGCCGACTTCGTCGGCACGACCACCTACGGGACCGCCGAGGCCGCCGAGAAGGCGGGCGCCCGCGTCCGCCGGATCCACCGCCTGCTCTCCGCCACCGACCCGGACACCGGGGAAACCTACGGAGTCGGCGCACCCGCACTGCTGCTGTGGGTGCACTGCGCCGAGATCGACTCCTATCTGCACGTCCTGCGCCGTTCCGGCTACCCGCTCTCCGACGCGGCCGCCGACCGCTACATCGGCGAACACCGCGTCAGCGCCCGCCTGGTGGGCCTCGATCCGGACACCGTGCCCGGCGACCGGGCCGCGATGGAGGCCTACTTCGAGAAGGTGCGCCCCGAACTGGCCGCCGGAGCCGAGGCGCGCGCGGTGGACGACTTCCTGCTCCGCCCGCCGGCCCACCCGTTGCTGGTGCCCGCACGCGCCCTGCTGTGGCGGCACGTCGCGGATCTGGCGTACGCCTCGCTGCCGCCGTACGCGCACGAGCTGTACGGCAGACGCGCCGCCGAACCCGCCGTCGTCACCCGGCGGCTGCGGGCCGCCGGGGCCGTGCTGCGCCGCGTTCCCGCACGTCTTCGCTGGCGGCTCCCGCCCCGGCACATCCTGCGGGCCATGGCCCGACTCGGCCCCGAAACCCGCCCCGCCCCGTACAAGGTCCGGCCGTAGGCCGCCCCGTCGGACGGGCCGCACGAGCCGGACGGGTCGGGGGAGCGGCGGCCCGCGCCCCCGGGCCGGAGGGACGCCGCTCCCCGAGCGGGCCCGGAACGGCCTCTGGCGGACCTTGATCGCCTCGTGCTAGCAAGAACCATGCCAGCACACGAGGGACACACGGGACATACAGGACAGTCGGAACAGGCGGGACACGCGGGGCCCGGGAGGAGGCGCTCCTACGACGTCGTCGTCGTGGGCGGCGGCCACAACGGCCTGGTCGCGGCCGCCTACCTGGCGCGGGCCGGCCGGTCGGTGCTGGTGCTGGAACGACTGGACCACACCGGCGGCGCCGCCGTCTCCACCCGGCCGTTCGCCGGGGTCGACGCCCGGCTGTCGAGGTACTCGTACCTGGTGAGCCTGCTCCCGTCGAAGA
Organism: Streptomyces sp. NPDC048481; assembly: GCF_043200075.1. NCBI lineage: Bacteria > Bacillati > Actinomycetota > Actinomycetes > Kitasatosporales > Streptomycetaceae > Streptomyces > Streptomyces sp. NPDC048481. The sequence continues at coordinate 133,304 of NZ_JBICXC010000004.1, read as the reverse complement.
TCGTGCGGGACCTGGGGCTGCGTTTCCGGGTGCGCGGCCGCACGATCTCCTCGTACACGCCCGTGGAGCGTGCGGGGCGGGCCACCGGGCTCCTGGTGGGCGGGGGCGAGGAGCGCACCCGTGAGGCGTTCGCACGGCTCACGGGCGGCGAGCGCGAGTACGCGGCCTGGGAGCGTTTCTACGGCATGACCGGACGCCTCGCCCAGCGGGTCTTCCCCACGCTCACCGAGCCCCTGCCCACCCGCGAGGAACTGCGCCGCACGGTCGACGACGAGGAGGCCTGGCGGGTCCTGTTCGAGGAGCCGATCGGAGCAGCCGTGGAGGAACGCTTCGCCGACGACCTCGTGCGGGGTGTGGTCCTCACCGACGCGCTCATCGGCACCTTCGCCGACGCCCACGACCCCTCCCTGCGGCAGAACCGCTGCTTCCTCTACCACGTCATCGGCGGCGGCACCGGCGCGTGGGACGTGCCGGTGGGCGGGATGGGGGCCCTCACCGACGCCCTGGCCGACGCCGCCCGGAACGCGGGCGCGGTCCTCGCCACCGGCCACGAGGCCGTACGGATCGACACGGACGGCCGCAGCGCCGAGGTGGCCTACCGCAGTACCGACGGCGAGGGCGTCGTCGCCGCCCGGCACGTCCTGGTGAACGCCTCCCCGCAGGCTCTGGCGGCCCTCACCGGCGACGAGCCGCCCGCCCCCGCCGAGGGCGCCCAGCTGAAGGTGAACATGCTGCTCACGCGCCTGCCGAGGCTGCGCGACACGTCCGTCGACCCGCGGGAGGCGTTCGCCGGGACCTTCCACATCGCCGAGGGGTACGAGCAGCTCGCCGCCGCCCACGCCCAGGCCGCCGCCGGTGAGCCGCCGGCCGCCCCGCCCTCGGAGATCTACTGCCACTCGCTGACCGACCCGAGCATCCTGGGCCCGGACCTGGCCGCCTCGGGGCACCACACGCTGACGCTGTTCGGTCTGCACACCCCGGCCCGGCTCTTCCGCGCGGACAACGACGGCGTGCGCGAGGAGCTGCTGAGGTCGACCCTGGCCCAGCTCGACGCGCATCTGGCCGAACCCCTCGCCGACTGTCTGGCCCTCGACGCCGACGGCCGCCCCTGCGTCGAGGCGCGGACCCCGCTGGACCTGGAGCGCGACCTCGGACTCCCCGGCGGCAACATCTTCCACCGGGAACTGTCCTGGCCCTACGCGCAGGACGGTGCGGGCCGCTGGGGCGTGGAGACCCGGCACGGCAACGTGCTGCTGTGCGGGGCGGGCGCGGTGCGCGGGGGAGGGGTGAGCGGGGTGCCGGGGCACAACGCGGCGATGGCGGTGCTGGAGGCCGCGGGGAACCCGGGCGACTGAATCTGACGGTCTATCAGAAAAGGTCTTCCGTCGTCCGCTCCGCTGCGGCATCCTGCGCCCATGCAGACGGAGCTGAGCACACAACTGGGAGTCGAGCACGCCGTCTTCGGCTTCACGCCGTTCCCCGCCGTCGCCGCGGCCATCAGCCGCGCGGGCGGCTTCGGCGTGCTCGGCGCGGTCCGGTACACCGCCCCGGACGACCTCAGACGCGACCTCGACTGGATCGAGGCCCACGTCGACGGCCGGCCGTACGGACTCGACGTCGTCATGCCCGCCAAGAAGGTCGAGGGCGTGACCGAGGCCGACGTCGAGGCGATGATCCCCGAGGCGCACCGGGACTTCGTACGGGACACCCTCGCCAAGTACGGCGTCCCCGAACTGGCCGAGGGCGAGGCCGCGGGGTGGCGGATCACCGGCTGGATGGAGCAGGTGGCCCGCAGCCAGCTCGACGTCGCCTTCGACTACCCGATCCGGCTGCTGGCCAACGCCCTGGGCTCGCCGCCCGCCGACGTCGTCGCCCGCGCCCACGACCGGGACGTCCTCGTCGCCGCGCTCGCCGGAAGCGCCCGCCACGCCCGCAAGCACAAGGACGCCGGCATCGACGTCGTCGTCGCCCAGGGCTACGAGGCGGGCGGCCACACCGGCGAGATCGCCTCCATGGTGCTCACCCCGGAGGTCGTCGAGGCCGTGGACCCGCTGCCCGTGCTCGCCGCCGGCGGCATCGGCAGCGGACGGCAGGCGGCCGCCGCCCTCGCGCTCGGCGCCCAGGGCGTCTGGCTCGGCTCCGTCTGGCTGACCACGTCCGAGGCCGACATGCACTCGCCCGCCCTCACCCGCAAACTTCTCGCGGCCGGCTCCGGCGACACCGTCCGCTCCCGCGCCCTGACCGGCAAACCCGCCCGCCAGCTGCGTACCGAGTGGACCGACGCCTGGGACGATCCCGACGGACCCGGCGCCCTCCCCATGCCTCTCCAGGGCCTGCTCGTCGCGGAGGCCGTCTCCCGCATCCAGAAACACGAGGTCGACCCCCTGCTCGGCACGCCCGTCGGCCAGATCGTCGGCCGGATGAACGAGGTGCGCAGCGTCCGGGCGGTCTTCGACGATCTCACCCGCGGCTTCGAGCAGGCCGTGGACCGTGTCAACCGCATCGCCGGAAGGAGCGGACAGTGACCGGCACACCCCCCGCGGGCTTCTGGGCCCAGGCCGCCCAGGACCCCGACCGCACCGTCCTGATCGCCCCCGACGGCCAGGAGTGGACCGCCGGACGCCTGCACGCAGCCGCCAACCGGCTCGTGCACGGCCTGCGCGCCGCCGGCCTGGAACGCGGCGACGCCTTCGCCGTCGTCCTGCCCAACTCGGCCGAGTTCTTCACCGCCCATCTGGCCGCCACCCAGGCCGGGTTCTACCTCGTGCCCGTCAACCACCACCTCGTCGGCCCCGAGATCGCCTGGATCGTCGCCGACTCGGGGGCCAAGGTGCTCATCGCCCACGAACGCTTCGCCGACCAGGCGCGGCGGGCCGCCGACGAGGCCCGGCTGCCCGCCACCCACCGCTACGCCGTCGGCGAGGCCGACGGTTTCCGGCCGTACCCCGAACTCCTCGACGGGCAACCGGAGTCGCCGCCCGCGGAGCGCACCCTGGGCTGGGTCATGAACTACACCTCGGGCACCACGGGCCGCCCGCGCGGCATCCGGCGTCCGCTGCCCGGCAAGCTGCCCGAGGAGTCCTACCTCGGCGGCTTCCTGGGCATCTTCGGCATCAGGCCCTTCGACGACAACGTGCACCTGGTGTGCTCGCCGCTCTACCACACGGCCGTGCTGCAGTTCGCGGCCGCCTCCCTGCACCTGGGCCACCGGCTGGTCGTGATGGACAAGTGGACGCCCGAGGAGATGCTCCGTCTCGTCGACGTCCACCGCTGCACCCACACCCACATGGTTCCCACCCAGTTCCACCGCCTGCTGGCCCTCCCCCCGGACACCCGGGCGCGCTACGACGTGACCTCGATGCGGCACGCCATCCACGGCGCCGCGCCCTGCCCCGACCACGTGAAACGGGCCATGATCGACTGGTGGGGCGCCTGCGTGGAGGAGTACTACGCGGCCAGCGAGGGCGGCGGCGCGTTCGCCACGGCCGAGGAGTGGCTGAAGAAGCCGGGCACGGTCGGGAAGGCCTGGCCCATCAGCGAGCTGGCGATCTTCGACGACGACGGCGAGCGGCTGCCGCCCGGCCGACTCGGCACCGTGTACATGAAGATGACCACCGGAGGCTTCGCCTACCACAAGGACGAGGACAAGACGCGGAAGAACCGCATCGGCGACTTCTTCACCGTCGGCGACCTCGGGGTCCTCGACGAGGACGGCTACCTCTTCCTGCGCGACCGCAAGATCGACCTGATCATCTCCGGCGGCGTCAACATCTACCCCGCCGAGATCGAGTCCGTGCTGCTCGCCCACCCCGCCGTCGCCGACGCCGCCGCCTTCGGCATCCCGCACGACGACTGGGGCGAGCAGGTCAAGGCGGTGATCGAGCCCGCCCCCGGCAGGGAGCCCGGCCCGGACCTCGCCGCCGAACTCCTCGCCCACTGCGCCGAGCGGCTGGCCGGCTACAAACGGCCCAGGTCCGTCGACTTCATCGCCGAGATGCCCCGCGACCCCAACGGCAAGCTCTACAAGCGGCGACTGCGCGAACCGTACTGGGAGGGACGCACCCGCCAGGTCTGAGCGACCCGCACCCGGCCGGCCGCCGGGTCCGACGCCCCCGGGGCGCCGACGACTTGACCTGCTCCGGCCGCCGTCCCAGGATCATGAGCCATGACGCCCCCCGGACATGGCAGCACGGTCGACGGGGTGCTGCGGCGCAGCGCCCGCCGCACCCCGGCCCGCGTGGCGGTCGAGTACCGCGACCGCACCTGGACCTACGAGGAACTGGACGAGGCGGTCTCGCGCGCGGCGAGCGTCCTGCTCGCCGAGGGCCTGGCCCCCGGCGACCGGGTCGCGGCCTACGGCCACAACTCCGACGCCTACCTCATCGCGTTCCTGGCCTGCGCCCGCGCGGGCCTGGTCCACGTCCCCCTCAACCAGAACCTCACAGGCGACGACCTGGCGTACCTGGTGAACCAGTCGGGCAGCGCGCTGGTCCTGGCAGACCCCGGCCTCGCCGGCCGACTCCCCGCGGGCGTGCGGACCACGCCCCTGCGCGACGCCGAGGACTCGCTCCTCGCGCGGCTCGCCGCCGCCCCCGTCCACGAGGGCCCCGAGCCGCGCACCGACGACCTCGTGCAGCTGCTCTACACGTCCGGCACCACGGCCCTGCCCAAGGGCGCGATGATGACCCACCGCGCCCTGGTGCACGAGTACCTCAGCGCGATCACCGCCCTCGACCTGAGCGCCGGCGACCGCCCCGCGCACTCGCTCCCGCTGTACCACTCGGCGCAGATGCACGTGTTCCTGCTGCCCTACCTCGCCGTCGGCGCCACGAACCTCGTGCTGGACGCCCCCGACGGCGACCGGCTCCTCGACCTGCTCGAGGCCGGCCGCGTCGACAGCCTCTTCGCCCCGCCGACCGTGTGGATCGCTCTGACGAACCGACCCGACTTCGCCACCCGCGACCTGGCCGGCCTGCGCAAGGCCTACTACGGGGCGTCGATCATGCCGGTGCCGGTCCTGGAGCGCCTGCGCGAACGGCTGCCCCGGCTCGCCCTGTACAACTGCTTCGGGCAGAGCGAGATCGGCCCGCTCGCCACCGTCCTCGCCCCCGACGAACACAAGGGCCGCATGGACTCCTGCGGCCGCACCGTCCTGTTCGTCGACGCCCGCGTGGTCGACGAGGACGGCGCCGACGTCCCCGACGGCACGCCCGGCGAGATCGTCTACCGCTCCCCGCAGCTGTGCGAGGGCTACTGGGAGAAGCCCGAGGAGACCGCCGCGGCCTTCAAGGACGGCTGGTTCCACTCCGGCGACCTCGCCGTGCGCGACGCCGACGGCTACTTCACGATCGTCGACCGGGTGAAGGACGTCATCAACTCCGGCGGCGTGCTGGTCGCCTCCCGGCAGGTCGAGGACGTCCTCTACACCCATGAGTGCGTCGCCGAGGCCGCCGTGATCGGCCTGCCGGACGACAAGTGGATCGAGGCCGTCACGGCGGTCGTCGTCGCGCGGGGCGACGTGTCGGAGGAACAGCTCATCGCCCACGCGCGCGAGAAGCTGGCCCCGTTCAAGGCCCCCAAGCGGGTGCTCTTCGTGGAGGAGCTGCCCCGCAACGCCAGCGGGAAGATCCTCAAACGGGAGCTGAGGGACCGGTTCGCCTCCTGACACCACGGCCGGCGTGACGTGCGCGGTCGCCGTCCCGCGGCCGTCACGCGCGCGGGCGCTCGTCCACGATCCGCCGGATCTTGCCCACCGACCGCTCCAGCGACTCCGGGTCGACGATCTCCACGGCGACCGACACGCCGATGTCGTCCTTCACCGCCGCCGCGACCGCGCGCGCGGCGGTGTCGCGTTCCGCGGGCGTGGCGTCGGGACGCGCCTCGGCGCGCACCGTCAGGGCGTCGAGCCGGCCCTCGCGCGTCAGGCGGAGCTGGAAGTGGGGCGCCACCCCCGGGGTCCGCAGCACGATCTCCTCGATCTGCGTGGGGAAGAGGTTCACCCCGCGCAGGATGACCATGTCGTCGCTGCGCCCGGTCACCTTCCGCATCCGCCGGAAGACACGGGCCGTGCCCGGCAGCAGGCGGGTGAGGTCGCGCGTGCGGTAGCGCACGATCGGCATGGCCTCCTTGGTCAGCGACGTGAAGACCAGCTCGCCCTCCTCGCCCTCCGGCAGGACCTCGCCGGTGATGGGGTCGACCACCTCCGGGAAGAAGTGGTCCTCCCAGACGTGCAGCCCGTCCTTGGTCTCCACGCACTCCTGGGCCACGCCCGGCCCGACGACCTCCGACAGCCCGTAGACGTCGACGGCGTCGATCGCGCACCGCTCCTCGATCTCCTGCCGCATCGCCTCCGTCCACGGCTCCGCGCCGAAGACGCCCACCCGCAGCGAGGTGGACCGCGGGTCCACGCCCTGGCGTTCGAACTCGTCGAGCAGCGTGAGCATGTAGGACGGGGTCACCATGATGACGCGGGGCTCCAGGTCCAGGATCAGCCGGACCTGACGGGACGTCATCCCGCCGGAGGCGGGAACCACCGTGCAGCCGAGGCGCTCGGCGCCGTAGTGGGCGCCGAGACCGCCGGTGAACAGGCCGTACCCGTAGGCCACATGGACGGTGTCACCGGGCCGCGCACCCGCCGCGCGCAGCGAACGGGCCATCATGTCCGACCACATGGACAGGTCGGCGTCCGTGTAGCCGACGACGGTCGGCCGGCCCGTGGTGCCGCTGGAGGCGTGGATGCGGCGGATTCGGTCCCGGGGGACGGCGAACATGCCGTACGGGTAGTGCGCGCGCAGGTCGGCCTTGGTGGTGAAGGGGAAGCGGGCCAGGTCGGCGAGGTCGCGGCAGTCGTCCGGGTGGACGCCCGCCTTGTCGAAGGCCTCGCGGTAGAAGGGCACCCGGGAGTAGGCGCGGCGCAGCGCGGTCCGCAGCCGCTCCAGCTGAAGGGCGCGCAGCGCGCTCTCGTCGAGGCGCTCGCCCTCGTCCAGCAGGTTCCGCGCATCCGTCATGGGACGCCTCCCTCACCGACCTGTCCGCGCGCCGCGGGGCGCCCGGCGCGGGACGCTCGCCGACGCCGGACGGTCCCGGCGCCGGACGTCCCGACACCGAACTGTCTCAATCCGGGCGACCGATCATTCGGTCGACCCTCGCGTGATCAGTAATCCAGGCCCGGGCGCATCAGGCAAGGGCCGGGCGGCGACTTTCCCCGCACGAGCACCGGGAACACCGGGAACACGGGTGGCGCCGGGGAGCGCCGGGCAGTGCCGGGAAGCGGGGAACCCTCGGCGCACGGGGAGTGAGGAGAACCCCGTTGCGCGCGGCCGCCGATCCTGCCGAGAATCGGGGCATGCCGATCTTCACCGCGCCGGACGGGACCCGGCTCGCCTACCGCGAGGCGGGCGAGGGCGAGCCGCTCGTCGTCCTGCCCGGCGGCCCCCTGCGGGCCTCCGCCTACCTGGGCGACCTCGGCGGCCTCACCGGCCGGCGTCGTCTCGTCCTGCTCGACCTGCGCGGCACGGGCGGATCCGCGTGCCCCGCGGATCCGGCGACCTACCGCTGCGACCGGCAGGTGGACGACGTCGAGGCGCTGCGCGTGCACCTGGGGCGGGAGCGGATCGACGTGCTGGCCCATTCGGCGGGCGGCGGCCTCGCGATGCTGTACGCGGCGCGGTATCCGCACCGGGTGTCCGGGCTCGTGCTCGTCACCGTCAATCCGTGGGCGCTCGGCCTGCCCGCCACGCCGGAGGAGCGGCTGGCGGCCGCGCGGCTGCGGCGCGGCGAGCCCTGGTTCGAGGACGCGTTCCCGGCGTTCGAGGCCTGGCTCGGGGGCGGGGGCGAGCCCGACCCGGCGGTGGTGGGCGCCTTCTTCCACGGCAGGTGGGACGACGCGGCCCGCGCCCACGAGGCCGCCGTGGACGAGCAGACCTGCGCCGAGGGCGAGGACCGCTTCCTCGACCCGGCCGCCTTCGACCCGCCGGCCCTGCGGACCGCGCTGGCGCAGGTGAGCGCTCCTGTGCTGGTCCTTGCGGGCGAGCTGGACGGCGGGCCCCGGCCCGCTCGCGCCCGGCTGGTGGCCGACGCCTTCCCGAAGGCCGAGTTCGCTGTACAGGCCGGCGCCGGCCACTACCCGTGGCTGGACGATCCGGGCCGCTTCGCCGACAGGGTCGGCGACTTCCTGGAGAGTGCCGGGCGCGCGAGTGCGGCGCGGCCCGGCTGAGGGCGAGGTCCCCGGACGGGCGCGGGCGCGGGCCGGGGCGCAGCGGTCAGCCGCTCCGCCCCTGCGCGGCGGCGACCTCGCGCGCCCACCGGTAGTCCGCCTTGCCGCTCGGGGAGCGGCGGATGGACTCGGCGAGCACCAGCTGACGCGGGATCTTGTAGCCGGCGAGCCGGGTGCGGCAGTGGCTCTGGATGTCCTCCAGGGACGGCGGCGGGGCCCCGTGGCGGATCTGCACCACCGCCGCGACATGGTTGCCCCATGTCGGGTCCGGCACCCCCGCCACCAGGGCGTCGTACACGTCCGGATGCGCCTTGAGCGCCTGCTCGACCTCCTCGGGGTACACCTTCTCGCCCCCGGTGTTGATGCACTGCGAGCCGCGCCCGAGGACGACGACCACGCCCTCCTCGTCGACGGTGGCCATGTCGCCGAGCAGCACCCAGCGTTCGCCGTCCTTCTCGAAGAAGGTCTCCGCCGTTTTCGCCGGGTCGTTGTAGTAGCCGAGGGGGACGTGGCCGCACTGGGCGACGCGGCCGATCCCGCCCGCCGCCACCGGCTCGCGGGTCGCCGGGTCGACCACCCGGGTACGCGCGTTGACCCGCACGCGGAAGCCCCGGTCGGGCCCGGAGTCCTCCGTCGCCGTGCCGTTGAAGCCGGACTCCGAGGAGCCGAAGTTGTTCAGCAGCATCGCGTTCGGCATCAGCGACCGGAACTGGCGGCGGACCGTGTCCGACATGATCGCCCCGGACGAGGAGACGCTGAACACCGACGAGCAGTCGGTGCCCTTCAGGGGGCCTTCCAGGGCGTCGATGAGCGGCCGCAGCATCGCGTCGCCCACCAGGGAGATGCTGGTGACCTTCTCCCTCTCGATCGTCCGCAGCACTTCCTCGGGCACGAACTTGCGGTGGATCACGACGCGTTGACCGAAGTTGAAGCCGATGAACGCGGTGAGCGTGGAGGTGCCGTGCATGAGCGGCGGCGTCGGGAAGAAGGTGATGCCCGTGCCGCCGGCGGCGACCCGCTCGGCGAGCTCCTCGGGCTTGCTCACCGGCTCGCCCGTGGGTGAGCCGCCGCCCAGCCCCGCGAAGAACAGGTCCTCCTGACGCCACATCACGCCCTTGGGCATGCCGGTCGTGCCACCGGTGTAGATGATGAACTGGTCGTCGCCCGAGCGGGCCGGGAACCCGCGTCCGGGCGATCCGCCCGCCTCGGCCCGCGTGAACGGGATGGCGCCGGCGGCCGGGCCGGCGCCTTCGGCGAAGGCGGCGCCCTCGGCCGGCGGCCCGACCCGGATCAGGTGCCGCAGGGCCGGCGTCTGCGGCAGCGCGGCCGCCACCCGGTCGGCGAACTCGGCGTCGAAGACCAGCGCCGCCAGATCCGCGTCCCGATAGAGATATACCAACTCCTCTTCCACGTAGCGGTAGTTGACGTTGACGGGGACGATGCGCGCCTTCAGGCAGCCCAGCACCGTCTGCACGTACTCCACGCCGTTGTACAGATGCAGCCCGAGATGCGCGCCGGGGCGCAGGCCGCTGTCGAGGAGGTGGTGTCCGATGCGGTTGGCCGCCGCGTCGAGCTGCGCGTACGTCAGCCGGCGTTCCGCTCCCGTGCCGGGATGGTCGACGTACACGAGCGCCTCGCGGTCCGCCGCCACGTCGACGACCGACTCGAACAGGTCGGCAAGGTTGTACTCCACCGTTCCTCCTGACCGGGGCCGGGTTCCCAGACGGTTCGCCGGTCATCAGAGCAAAGGGTGCGGTAAGTGGGAAGGGGCCGAGCCAAGAAATCTGACTGCCTGTCAGAAAACCCTTGAACTGCCGTCACGCCTCCTGCAACCTGTTCTCGTTCTTTCCGAGGGGAGATGTGCCATGGGCGGTACCGAACACCTCACCGTGCGCCGCGAGGGCGCCACGCTCGTGCTCACGCTCAACCGGCCGCAGGCCAGGAACGCGCTCTCGCTCGCCATGCTCGTCGGCCTGTACGACGGCTGGCTGGAGGCCGACGAGGACGACTCGGTCCGCTCCGTCGTCCTCACCGGCGCGGGCGGCTCCTTCTGCGCCGGCATGGACCTCAAGGCCCTGGCGGGACAGGGCATGGAGGGCGAGCAGTACCGCCACCGGCTCAAGGCCGACCCCGACCTGCACTGGAAGGCGATGCTGCGCCACCACCGCCCGCGCAAGCCGGTGATCGCCGCCGTCGAGGGCCACTGTGTCGCCGGCGGCACCGAGATGCTCCAGGGCACCGACATCCGCGTCGCCGGCGACTCCGCCACCTTCGGCCTCTTCGAGGTCCGGCGCGGACTCTTCCCGATCGGCGGCTCCACCGTGCGGCTGCCACGGCAGATCCCGCGCACCCACGCCCTGGAGATGCTGCTCACCGGACGCCCGTACAGCGCCCGGGAGGCCGCGGACATCGGCCTGGTCGGACACGTCGTCCCGGAGGGAACGGCCCTGGAGAAGGCCCTGGAGATCGCCGACCGCGTCAACTCCTGCGCCCCGCTCGCCGTCGAGGCCGTCAAGGCGTCCGTGTACGAGAGCGCCGAACTCACCGAGACCGACGGCCTCGCCGCCGAACTCGCCCGCGGCTGGCCCGTCTTCGACACCGCCGACGCCAAGGAGGGCGCCCGCGCCTTCGCGGAGAAGCGCCCGCCCCGCTACCGGCGCGCATGACACCGGACGGGCCCGCGGTGCGGGCCGCCGCGCGGCCCGCGAGACCGTCGTGACCGCCGGGCCCACCCGCCGCGACCGCACAGCCGACCGCCCCGCGCCCGCCACCGGGCGCCCCCCCTCGACGTCGGCCCCCTAGGAGGCAGCCCCGATGCCCGAAGTCCTGAAAGCACCCCTGGTCGTCGAGTTCCCGTTCACCCGGTCCCTCGGTCCCGTGCAGAGCGCCTTCCTGACCGGCCTGCGCGAGCGCGTCGTCCTCGGCGTGCGCACCGGCGACGGCCGCACCCTCGTCCCGCCCGTCGAGTACGACCCCGTGACCGCCGAGGAGATCCACGACCTCGTCCCGGTCGCGCCCACCGGCACCGTCACCACCTGGGCCTGGAACCACGCCCCCCGCCGCGGGCAGCCCCTCGCCACCCCGTTCGCCTGGGTCCTGGTCCGCCTCGACGGCGCCGACACCGCCCTCCTGCACGCCCTCGACGCCCCCGGCCCCGACGCCGTCCGCACCGGCATGCGGGTCCGGATCCGCTGGGCCGCGGAGCGCGTCGGCGCCATCACCGACATCGCCTGCTTCGAACCCCACACCGGCGAACCCGAGCCCCCCGGCGGCGCTCCCGACGCCCTCGCGCACGACCCGGTCACCGGCATCGTCGCCCCCGCCCGCCTCGACTACACCTACTCGCCCGGCCGCGCCCAGTCCGCCTACATCGCCGGCCTGTCCGCCCGGCGCACGGTCGGCGAACGCTGCCCGTCCTGCCGCAAGGTGTACGTCCCGCCCCGCGGGGCCTGCCCCACCTGCGGCGTCCCGACCGCGGAACGGGTCGAGGTGGGACCGCGCGGGACCGTCACCACCTTCTGCATCGTCAACATCAAGGCGAAGAACCTCGACATCGAGGTGCCCTACGTCTACGCCCACATCGCCCTCGACGGCGCCGACCTCGCCCTGCACGCACGCATCGGCGGCATCCCCTACGACCAGGTCCGCATGGGCCTGCGCGTCGAGCCCGTCTGGACGGAAGGTGCCCGCTACCCCGACCACTACCGGCCCACCGGCGAACCGGACGCGGACTACGACGTCTACAAGGAGCTGCTGTGACCCGCGAGGAACCCCCCGGCCGCCGCGACGTCGCGGTTGTGGCCTTCGCCCAGACCGACGTCCTGCGCACCACCGACGAGCTCTCCGAGGTCGAGATGCTCATGCCGGTCCTGCACAGCGTCCTCGACCGGACCGGCCTGAAGACCGCCGACATCGACTTCACCTGCTCCGGCTCAAGCGACTACCTCGCCGGCCGCGCCTTCTCCTTCACCCTCGCCCTCGACGGCGTCGGCGCCTGGCCGCCCATCTCCGAGTCCCACGTGGAGATGGACGGCGCCTGGGCCCTGTACGAGGCGTGGACCAAACTGCTCACCGGCGACGCCGACACCGCCCTCGTCTACGCCTACGGCAAGTCCTCGCCCGGCTCCCTGCGCGACGTCCTCACCCGCCAGCTCGACCCGTACTACGTCGCCCCCCTGTGGCCCGACTCCGTGGCCCTCGCCGCACTCCAGGCGCAGGCGCTGATCGACGCCGGCGACACCGACGAGCCGGCCCTCGCCGCGATCGGCGCCCGCAGCCGGCGCACCGCCACCCTCAACTCCCACGCCCAGCTGCGCGGTCCCGTCCCGCAGGGCGACTACGCGGTACGGCCGCTGCGCACCGGGGACTGCCCGCCGGTCGGCGACGGGGCCGCCGCCGTCATCCTCGCGGCGGGCGAACGGGCCCGCGAACTGTGCTCGCGCCCCGCCTGGATCCGGGGCGTCGACCACCGCGTCGAGGCCCACTCGCTCGGCGTGCGCGACCTGACCGACTCGCCCTCCACCCGCCTCGCCGCGCAGCGCGCGGGCGCGTTCGACCGGCCCGTGGACACCGCCGAACTGCACGCGCCGTTCAGCTCGCAGGAGGTCGTCCTGCGCAAGGCGCTGCGGCTGGACGACAGCGTCCGGGTGAACCTGTCCGGCGGCGCGCTCGCCGCCAACCCCGTGATGGCCGCCGGACTGATCCGCATCGGCGAGGCCGCCGCCCGCATCCACCGGGGCGAATGTGACCGCGCCCTCGCCCACGCCACCTCCGGCCCGTGCCTCCAGCAGAACCTGGTCGCCGTACTCGAAGGGGAACCGCGATGAGCAAGGAGCCCGTGGCCGTCGTCGGCATCGGCCAGACCAAGCACGTCGCGGCCCGCCGGGACGTCTCGATGGCCGGACTGGTCCGCGAGGCCGCCCGGCGCGCCCTCGACGACGCCGAGCTGACCTGGGCCGACGTCGACGCCGTCGTCATCGGCAAGGCCCCCGACTTCTTCGAGGGCGTCATGATGCCCGAGCTGTACCTCGCCGACGCGCTCGGCGCGGTGGGCAAGCCGATCCTGCGCGTGCACACGGCCGGCTCGGTCGGCGGATCCACCGCCCTGGTCGCCGCGAACCTGGTCGCCGCCCGCGTCCACGGCACCGTGCTCACCCTGGCCTTCGAGAAGCAGTCCGAGTCCAACGCGATGTGGGGACTGTCCCTGCCCATTCCCTTCCAGCAGCCCCTGCTCGCCGGAGCCGGCGGCTTCTTCGCCCCGCATGTGCGCGCCTACATGCGGCGCAGCGGCGCCCCCGACACCGTCGGCTCGCTCGTGGCGTACAAGGACCGCCGCAACGCGCTGAAGAACCCCTACGCCCACCTCCACGAGCACGACATCACGCTGGAGAAGGTCCAGGCCTCGCCCATGCTCTGGGACCCGGTCCGTTACTCCGAGACCTGCCCCTCCTCCGACGGGGCCTGCGCGATGGTGCTCACCGACCGGGCCGGCGCCGCCCGCGCGCCCCGCCCGCCCGCCTGGGTGCTCGGCGGCGCGATGCGCAGCGAACCGACTCTCTTCGCCGGCAAGGACGCCGTCTCGCCGCAGGCCGGCAAGGACTGCGCCGCCGACGTCTACCGCCAGGCCCGGATCACCGACCCGCGCCGCGACATCGACGCCGTCGAGATGTACGTGCCGTTCTCCTGGTACGAGCCGATGTGGCTGGAGAACCTCGGCTTCGCCGCCGAGGGGGAGGGCTGGAAGCTCACCGAGGCCGGGGTCACCGAGCTGGACGGCGACCTGCCCGTCAACATGTCGGGCGGTGTCCTGTCCACCAATCCGATCGGCGCCTCCGGCATGATCCGCTTCGCGGAGGCCGCCCTCCAGGTGCGCGGGCAGGCCGGGGAACACCAGCTGGAGCGGGCCCGCAGGGTGCTGGGCCACGCCTACGGCGGCGGTTCGCAGTTCTTCTCCATGTGGTTGGTGGGGGACCGGCCGCCGATGTCCTGAAAGGTCCCCCTCGCGTGCTCTGTCGGCGTCCGGGACCGATCGCTAGGCTGGCCCGCGGACGACGAACCGGGAGGAGCACGGACGTGGCCGAGAGCACCATCCAGCAGCAGCCGCTCACGGGCTGGGACAAGCCGGAGCTGGACCTCAGCAACGCCGAGTGGCAGTCCAGCAGCCGGGGGCGGGGGGATGTCCAGATCGCCTTCGTCGAGGGGTTCATCGCGATGCGCAACAGCGGCAGCCCTCAGAGCCCCTCCCTGATCTTCACACCCGCCGAGTGGGGGGCGTTCGTGTCGGAGGCGCGGGCGGGAGAGTTCGACCTGACCTGACTGCCCGCGGCACGGCGCCGACGCGGCCGCCCGGACGCCGGGCGGGGGTGCGGCGACGTCCGTGCGGGGCCGGGCCCGCAGGGGCGGGGGAGCGCCGCGGCGGTGGCGCGCGCACCGGCTCGCGCGCCGCGGGACGCGTCCCGCCCACGCGCCACCGGGGGGCTCCGGCCACGTACCATGGCCGCATGTCGTTCCTCCGCCGCCGCAGCGCCACGCCCGCCGGGCCCGACTTCGACGTCCTGGCCATGGACCCGGGCGACTGGCCCGGCAACCTGGGCGCCGGCCTCCTGCCCGCGCCCGACGGCAGCTGCCAGGGCGTGTTCCTGCGCTACGACCTCTTCGGCGGCCGCGGCCCCGCGATGATCATCGGCAACCTGCCCGAGGGATCCCCGGCCCGCGAGGTGGAGGAGGGCGAGGTGCCCTTCGAGGTCGCGCAGCTCCTGCTCGCGCTGGAGAACGACGAGGAGGTGAGCGTCGTCGGCACCGAGGACATGCCGGTGATGCAGGGCGACAACCTGCTGATCGTGCGCCGTCTCAAGCTCTCCGAAGGGCGGATCTCCTGCGTGCAGTTCGACCGCAGCGACAACGTCCTGGTGACCATCGCCGCCTGGGACCGGCCCATCACCGACGACCTGTACGCCCTGCTGAAGCCGCTCCCGGCGGAGCTTTTCCAGCAGGGCTGAGGCCCGGCCCGCGCCGATCCGGACGACAGGCGCTACGCCGCCGGGCTCACCGTCACGTCCGCGGCGCGCACGAACGCCACCCGGTGGCCGTACTGGATCTCGTAGTACCGCTCGGTCCCGGTGACCAGCCGGTGCGCGGCGCCGTCGAAGGTGACCGCGTAGTAGTACTCGCCCGGCACCTTGTCCCCGGCCACGTACTTCTGCCCCTTGGGCAGGGTGTACGGCAGCGGCGAGAGCGCCTGGGCCGGCACGCCCGCGGGATAGGCCCCCGCCTCGGGGTAGGCCCTGCCGTACACGGGCACGCTGTCGCGGCCCTCCTTCGGGGTGACCACCTGGCCCGCGGCGGGCACGGCGGTGGGCCGGGCCGCAGGGTTGAGGAACCACGCCTTGCGGCCGAGGTACCAGATCGCCGTCCAGTCGCCCCACCGGTCGGCGACCGCGTACTGCTGGCCGGTCGACGCCCGTGAGGAGACGTCGTTCACGCCCGTCGTGGGCGCCGCGCCGTCGCCGACGTCCTTCACCAGGGCCGACTTCTCGTCGTGGTCGGAGAACAGTCGCACGTCGCCGGAACCGTGCGCCGCGCACGCCACGCCCTGGCCGCCGCAGTCCGTGTAGGCAGGCCGGTTGGCGGCGTAGTCGGGCCGGATCGTCACCACGGCGCCCTCGCCGCCGGGCGTCGCCTCGAAGGGCCGGCCCAGCAGCTCGAAGTAGTGGCGCCAGTCCCAGAACGGGCCGGGATCGGTGTGCATCCCGGGGATGCTCGCGGAGCTGGGGCCGGGCACGTTGTCGTGGCCCAGGACGTGCTGCCGGTCCAGCGGGACGCCGTACTTGCCGGCCAGGTAGGTCACCAGGCGCGCCGAGGCCCGGTACATGGACTCCGTGAACCAGGCGTCGGGCCGGGCGAGGAAGCCCTCGTGCTCCAGGCCCACCGACGTGGAGTTGACGTACCAGTTGCCCGCGTGCCACGCCACGTCCTTCGCCTTGACGTGCTGGGCGATGTGACCGTCGGTGGAGCGCAGCGAGTAGTTCCAGGACACGTACGTCGGGTCCTGGACCGAGGACAGCACGCCGTCCCAGCCGCCCTCCGTGTCGTGCACGACGATGTACCTGACGGGAGGCGAGGCGGGCCGGTCGGCCACGTCGTGGTTGCCGTAGTCGTCCGCGCCGAACCGCTCGTGCGGCGCCGGGATCCACTCGCAGGACACCGTCGCCGGGCACTCGGCGCCGGCCGCGGAGAGCGTGCGCAGACCGGCCCTGTGCAGCGGGGCCGTCCGCGGGACCAGGTCGGGCTGCGCGGCCAGCGCGACCCGCTGGCCGGCGTCCGTGGTGCGCGCCTCGCCGCTGCGCAGGACCGTGTAGACGTCGTCGGCGTAGGCGGCGGCCGTCGCGGTGTCGTCCGCGCCCGTGAAGCGCGCCACCGCGCCGTACCAGTCGGCCGGGTCGGCGCTGAGCGGCTCGCCCAGCGCGCGCTGGGCGGCGGCGAGGAGCGCCGCGCCGCCCGCGATGTTGGCCGCCGGGTCCGTGCGCAGGGCCGCGGGGCTCGCTCCCGTCAGCCGCGCCGCCTTCGGCAGCGTCTTCAGCCGGGCCGGCAGCTGCGCGTCCGAGGGGACCCGGACGTCCGGGAGCCGCGCCGGACGCCGCGTCGGCCGGAGGGGGTCGCCCCGCATGTCCCGGATGCTGCGGCCGCGCGGCGAGGCCGCCGTGAGCGCCGTGCGGGCGTCGGTGAGGTGCATCGGGCCGTAGCCGCCGGTCACGCTCGGCGCCCCCGCGTGCGCGTCCCAGCGCGACTGGAGGTAGGAGACGCCCAGCAGCACGCTCTGCGGCACGTGGTACTCGGCGGCCGCGGCGGCGAAGGCCCGTTGCAGGCCGGTCGCCGGGGCGGGCCGGAGGTCCGCGGCGTCTGCGGGGGACGCCGCGCACAGCGGGAGCAGCAGAGCCGCCGACGCCATGGCGCCTGCGGCTCTGCGGGAACGTCTGTGGGATCCGGGGGGAGTGACGGGTTCTCGCACTGCGGTCTCCTGGGGACGGGCGGGCGGCGGAGCGCGGGTCCCGCGGGGTCCGCGCGGTTCCGCCTTGTCGACAACCCGTCAATCATGACCACAAAAAGGGCATTTCCTCCGTCAAGACACCGTCCGGGCGCGCGGAAGAGGAGTCCGTGGTCCGCCGCGTCCACGGCGTGCCGCGGACCCCTCGGCCCGTCAGCGGGTGCCGACCGCAGCGCGCACGGCCCGGCGGGCCAGCTGGCAGTCGTCGTGCAACCGCCGCAGCAGCAGGCGCTGTTCCTCGCCGGACGGCACGGCGCCCGGGTGGCCCGCGGCCGGGACCGCGTCGTGCATCGAACGCTGCACGGCGGTCTCGTAGGTGCGGATCTCGCGGGTCAGCACCAGCATCAGGTTCA
This sequence comes from Streptomyces sp. NPDC048481, assembly GCF_043200075.1. Lineage (NCBI taxonomy): Bacteria > Bacillati > Actinomycetota > Actinomycetes > Kitasatosporales > Streptomycetaceae > Streptomyces > Streptomyces sp. NPDC048481. Next base: position 115,693 of record NZ_JBICXC010000004.1, on the reverse strand, counting down.
CCAGGAAGGCGTCCCGCGCGGCGGGTCCGGCCGACTGGGCGATCTGACTGATCTGACGGCGCGCCACCGGCGCGTCGGCCAGTGCCGACCACAGCGTCGCCAGGTCGTAGCCCGGCAGGTACCAGCCCGCGTGCTCCCAGTCCACCAGCACCGGACCGGCCGGTGAGAGGAGGATGTTCGACAGGAGGGCGTCGCCGTGGCAGAACTGGCCCATGCCCTGCCGGCCCGCGCCCGCGGCGATGCCGTGCAGCAGCTTCTGCAGGTCGCCCAGGTCGCGGTCGGTGAGCAGCCCCAGCTCGTGGTAGCGGGAGATGCGGGCCGCGTAGTCCAGGGGCGCGTCGAACGTCCCGGCCGGCGGCCGCCAGGCGTTGAGCCGGCAGATCGCGCCGAGCGCCGCGCGGACGTCGGCCCGCGGCGGGGCCTCGGTGGGGTGCCGTTGCAGTGCCGCCACCCGCCCCGGCATCCGCTCGATCACCAGGGTGCAGTTGTCCGGGTCCGCCGCGATCAGTCTCGGCGCCCGCACGGGGGGGCGGTGCCGGACGAACGTGCGGTACGCGGCTATTTCGTGCCGGACGCGCTCCGCCCATACGGGGGAGTGGTCCAGTAAGCACTTGGCGACGGCCGTGCTGCGTCCCGTCGTGCCGACCAGGAGGACCGAGCGGCCGCTGCGGCGCAGCACCTGGACCGGGGCGAACTCCGGGCAGATCCGGTGCACCGCGGCGATCGCCGTGCGCAGCTGGGCCCCTTGGGGGCCGGACAGGTCGAGTCTTCCGCTGAGCGGTTGCGTGCCGAGCCCCGCGGGGTGGCGGACCGGGCCCGCGCCGAGCGCGGGGCCCGCCGACCGTGCGGGGTCCAGATAGGGGCCGCCGCCGCCCGGGCGGGTGTGCAGCGACCGGGGCGGGGCGGACACGGAGGACGATGCTGCGTACATGGGAGAAACAGATCCCTTCGTGTGCCGGACGTCAGTGCGCTGCCCCGACCTGCCCTCCACGGGTACACCCTGGGGAATGTCCCTCGGCGACCGGGTCGGGGTGGCGCATTCCTACCTGACACCCGTCGGCCAGTGGCACACCATCTGGCGAACCCTGGCGAACCCTGGCGAATAGTCGCCCGGCAACTTTCCCGGGGCTACTGTCAACTCAGCCGAGAACCTGGGGGCTTGACGTGAGCGGACAACCCAACACCCGCCTGGCGGACCTGTTCGGCCTGGCCGGCTGGTCCAAGGGCGAACTCGCGAGGCTGGTCAACCGGCAGGCGGCGGCCATGGGCCACCCCCAGCTGTCGACCGACACCTCCCGGGTGCGGCGATGGATCGACACGGGAGAGATCCCGCGCGATCCGGTGCCGCGGGTGCTGGCGGCCCTGTTCACCGAGCGTCTCGGCCGTGTCGTGACCATGGAGGACCTCGGTCTGGTCCGGCACGGGCGTACCGGGAAACGGCCGGGCGGCGGGAGTGCGCAACATCCCGACGGCGTGCCGTGGGCGCCCGAACGGACTGCCGCGGTCCTCACCGAATTCACGGGAATGGACCTCATGCTCAACCGACGCGGCTTGGTGGGCGCGGGTGCCGCGCTCGCCGCGGGATCAGCACTCAGCAGTGCCATGTACGAGTGGCTGCACACCGACCCCACGCTCTCCGCCGACGCTCCTGTCATCGACCACCCCCTCGTCCACCACGCCGACCAGGCCGGGTTCGACCGCTACGAGGCAGCTCCCATCGGAACGGAGGAAGTCGACGAACTGGAGCTGTCCGTCGAGGTGTTCCGGTCCTGGGACGCGGCCCGCGGCGGCGGCTTGCAGCGCAAGGCCGTCGTGGGCCAGCTCAACGAGGTGGGCGGCATCCTCGCCTACCGCCACCCCGCCCATCTCCAGCGACGCCTGTGGGGCGTCGCCGCCAACCTCGCGGTCCTCGCGGGCTGGATGTCGCACGACGTCGGTCTGGAGCCGACGGCCCAGAAGTACTTCGTCATCGCCGCCCATGCCGCCCGTGAGGGCGGCGACCGGCCGCGCGCCGGCGAGGCCCTGTCCCGGGCGGCCCGTCAGATGGTCCATCTCGGACGGCCCGACGACGCCCTGGACCTGATGAAACTGGCCCAGTCCGGTTCCGGCGACGACGTGCTGCCGCGCACCCGGGCGATGTTCCACACCATCGAGGCCTGGGCGCAGGCGTCGATGGGCAAGGGGCAGGCCATGCGCCGCACCCTGGGCCGGGCGGAGGACCTGTTCGTCTCCGACCGGGGCGACGTCACCCCGCCGTCCTGGATGCAGACCTTCAAGGACGAGGATCTGTACGGCATGCAGGCCCTGGCCTACCGCACGCTGGCCGAGTTCGAGCCGCAGGCGGCCGCGCACGCCCAGTACTACGCGGAGAAGGCCCTCGCGCTGCGCGTCGACGGCCGGGAGCGGTCCAAGATCTTCGACCATCTGTCCATGGCGTCGGCCTGTTTCATCGCCAACGATCCCGAACAGGCGGACCGGTTCGCACGGCTGGCCCTGATGTCGATGGGGTCGAACTCCTCCCGGCGCACCTGGGACCGGCTGAGCCAGATGTACCGGCTCACCGCGCAGTACGCCGACTCCCCGCGGATCAGCGAACTGCGCGAGGAGATCCGGCTGGCGCTGCCGAGGCAGAAGGGGGCGCGGCCCGGCGGCGAAGCCCGGGCGTGAGGGGGCGCGGTCCGTCCCGGCCGTCGGCGTCGCCGGCCGGTCGCCGTGGGCCGTCAGCGGGCGACGCGGGCGACGAGCACGCAGGCGTCGTGGTCGCGTCCGGTCTCGCCGCACTCCTCCACGACCGTCCGCACGCAGTCCTGTGCCGTGCGCGCTCCGTCCAGGCGGGGGGCGAGGCCGAGGAGGCGGTCGGCGGACAGGCTCTCGGTGTGCAGCAGGAGCACGTCGCCCTCTTCGAGGGTCTCCTCGGCCTGCCCGTAGACGGAGCGAGAGGCGGCCCCGAGGAGTACGCCCTGCGGCGCGTCCAGCCGGCGCCCGGTCCCGGCCCGGAACAGCAGCGGGGCGGGGTGTCCGGCCTGCGCCCATGTCAGGGTGCGGGTGTCCGGCCGGTAGTGGCAGCACAGGGCGCCGGCCAGGGCGGGCTGGACGGTGGCGTCCAGCAACTGGTTCAGCCAGGAGAGGAGTTGGCCGGGCTCGGTGCCCGCCATGGCCATGCCGCGCAGGGCGCCCAGCAGCATCGCGGTGTGGGAGGTGACGGCCGGGCCCTGGCCGGTGAGGTCGCCGACGCCGAGCAGCGTGCGGCCGTCGGGGAGTTCGAGGGCGTCGTACCAGTCGCCGCCGGCCGTCGTGGCGGGCAGCCTGCGGGCGGCGAGGTCCAGGGAGCCGTCGCCCCCGCCGGGCAGGTTCAGGGGGCCGCGCCAGGACGGCAGGACCGCCTCCCGCAGTTCGGCCGCGAGTTGTTGCTCGGCCTGGGCGCGCTGTCGCTGCCGCTGGAGCGAGTCGCGGCTTTCGCGCACCGCCCGCTGACTGCGGCGCAGTTGGCTGACGTCGCGCAGGACCGCCCACATCGACGCGGTGCCGCCCTCGGCGTCGAGCACGGGCTCGCCCATCATGTGCACGGTGCGCGGCTCGCCGTCCGGACGGACGACGCGGAACTCGCCGTCGATGGGCCGGGCGTCGACCAGGCAGCCGGTGACCATCGAGGTCAGCTTCGGCCGGTCCTCCTCCAGGACGAGCGAGGGCAGTTCGTCGAGGGTGAGGGCGGGGGCGGCGGGGTCGCGGCCGAGGATGCGGCAGAGCTCCTCGGACCAGAGGGCCTCGTCCGTGAGCAGGTTCCATTCGGCGCTGCCGACCCGGCTGAGGAGAGACTCGCGCCGGTCGGCCGCGGGTGCGGCGGACGCGGTGCGGACGGCCGGCGGGGGCCCGTCCCGTAACTGGGCCAGGTGGGCGTCGAGGTCGTCGAGTTGGTGCCGGGCGAGTTCGTAGAGCGCGCGTTGCCAGCGGCCTCGGGGGTCCGCCTGGTCGCCCGGGGCGGCCGGCCGGACGGCGTCCATGTCGCCCTTGAGCCGTCGCGTCTGCGTGATCAGCGCGTCCACCGGGCCGCGTCCTGGCGGCTGGGCGGCTGAGCGGTCCGCGGAGACATGGGGCGGCATGACGCACTCCGATACGGGACGGTTCGACGAGGGCTGACACAACGGCCGTCACGACTGTTGCACAGCGCGCGACGACGTGTAAGTGCTTTGGCAACACACGATTCGGTGGTGCTTCTGGCATATGCCACTGTCCCTCGGACGGTGCGGCGGAACGCCGTCCGACGGGCTTCGGTCGGGGTCAAGTCGTATGTGGCGTACGTGACTTGAGGGATGGATGGGGGAGGCGGGAAAGACCGTCAGTCATGTGTTCGACGGCCTTGTGTTCCCCGTTTCGCGAGGCAGCGCTCTCTGTCGCAACCGCTGTGATGCAGGTCACAATAATTGGACCGCGCTTTCCCGTAATGCGAAAGCCCCTTGCGAGGTCGTACATGCATGGACATCACTCTGGAACAGGCCGTCCACGCCCGTCTGATCACCGCGGAGGACCAGGAGCTGCCGGTGCCCGCCACGCTCCGCTACGACTCCGCCGACCCGTTCGCCGTGCACGTCGACTTCCCGCCGGAGGTCTCCCTGGAGGGCGAGCCGGTCACCTGGACGTTCGGCCGCGGCCTGCTGGAGCGGGGAGTGAGCGGCCCGGCCGGGACCGGGGACGTGCACATCTGGCCCTGCGGCCCGGACCTGACGGTGATGGAGTTCCACTCCCCGCTCGGCCTGGCCCTGCTCCAGTTCGACACGGGCGCCCTGCGCCGGTTCCTGCTGCGCAGCTACGCGGTCGTCGCGGCGGGGCGCGAGGACGTCACGGCCGCGGTCGACCGGGGATTGCAGGCCCTCCTCGGCAACGTCTGAGGCCCGCCCGGCGTCAGCGGCCGGTCCCGGCGTACAGGCCCGGGCGCGGGGGGAGTTCGACGGCGGTGCGCGCGCCGCTCTCCAGCGCCCTGACCCCGGCCTCGGCGACGACGGACGCCGCGTAACCGTCCCAGACGCTCGCGCCGGTGACCTCGCCCCGGCGGGTCGCGTCGACCCAGGCCTGCACCTCGCGGTCGTAGGCGTCCGCGAACCGCACCAGATAGTCCCCGGGCACGTCGCTCCCCGCGGAGCCGCGCGCCGTGACGAGCATCCCGTGGTCGTCGCCGACGCGCGCCGCGCCCGCCTCGCACACGGCCTCGCAGCGCACCTGGTACCCGAAGCCGCAGTTGACGAAGACCTCCACGTCCACCAGGGCGCCGCCCTCGGTCTCGAACAGCACGAACTGCGGGTCCAGCAGCCCTTGGGGGGCGCCCGAGGAGGCGCGGGGGCGCACCACGGTCACCGCGGTGAGCTCCTGGCCGAGCAGCCAGCGGGCCGCGTCGATCTCGTGCGACACCGAACTGTCGATCAGCATCGCGCTGGTGAAGCCCGGCGGTGAGGACACGTTGCGGTGCACGCAGTGCAGCATCAGCGGCCGCCCGAGCCCGCCGTCGTCCAGCAACGCCTTGAGCCGCCGGTACCCGGCGTCGTAGCGCCGCATGAACCCGATCTGTGCCAGCCGGCGCCCGCGCCGCAGCTCCGCCTCCATCACCCGCAGCGCCCCGGCCGGCTCCGGGACCATGGGCTTCTCGCACAGCACCGGCAGATCCCGGGCGAACGCGGCGAGCAGGGCCTCCTCGTGCGCGGGACCGGGGGAGGCGATCAGCACCGCCTCGACGCCCGGCGCTTCGAGCGCGGCCGACGCGTCCTCGTGGACCGTCACCGCGTCGATCCCGGCGACGGCCTCCTTCGCGCGCGCGACGTCCGGATCCGCAACGGCGGCGACCCTGGCGCCGCTCACCACGCGGTCGAGCCGGCGAACGTGGTCGGCGCCCATGTGTCCGGCGCCCAGCACGGCGACGCCCAGCAGGTCGGCCACCCCTGATCTCCTCCCCGGTCGACGATCACGGCGTAGCGTACGCCGCCGGGGAAGGCGGGCCGGAGGAGGGCGGGCCGTAAGGGGCGGGCGTCAGTAGCGCAGCACGCCGGCGAGGCCGTCCACCGGGCCCAGGGCGCCGTCCGGGAGGAAGCGCACCTGCGCGCCGGTCTCCAGGCACTGCTCGACGATCTCGTCCACGATGTCCTCGCGGGCGTCGAGGTCGCCGCTCGCGGCGGGGACGAGGTGCTCGCCGTCGTCGCGGACCGTGACGCGGTAGTTCTCCTCGACGGCGAGCAGCCGGACCCGGCCCTCCCGCGCGCTCTGCCACAGCTCGTCGACGCCCGCGGCGAACGTCCGCTGCCCGCGGGCGGAGTCGAGTTCCGCGGCGACGGCCTCGGCGTCCCGCCGGGACCGCTCGTCGAGCACGGGACGCACCGCCTGCCACACCGCCTCGGGTGTGCCGTGCGACAGCCCGCCGTGCGCGATGTGCACGGCGCCGCGGACGGCCGGGCCCTGCTCGTCGAGAAGGGCCAGCGCCGCCGGCTCGCCGGTGACGTACAGCGGCAGCGGGTCCTCGCGTTGCAGCCGGGCCACGGCGGCCTCGGCGTCCCGCAGGAAGTGGCGGGTGTCCTCGTCGCGGAAGGTGCTGGGCTGGTCGCCGATCCGCTGCCGGCGCTCGGCGTCGAAGTTCTCCCGGACCCTGGTCAGCGGGAACCCGCCGCCGCGCGCCTCGGTGACCCGGTCGACGCCCCCGTGCCACAGGGTGACGCGGTCGGCGGAGAGCGACAGCACCCGGAAGGGGCGCTCCGAAGCCTGCGCGGAGACCAGGTTGCGGGTGAGGAACGTGTCGGAGAAGACGACGCGTTCGGGCACGGCGCGGGCCAGGGACCACACCTGGTGCTCGCCGGGGGCGGCGTAGATGACCAGGCCGTCCTCGCTGTGCGCCAGATCGATCTCGGCCAGCGCCCGGTCCAGCTGGCCGGCGACGTCGGCCCGCCGTTCGCGGGTGACCGCCGGGTCGTGCTCCAGCTGCTTCTTCGCCTCGGCCACGACATTGCGCAGCCGTACGCGGTCCTGGGCGTTCTCGGGTTCGCGCCGGTGGGTGGGGGTCAGCACCGACACCGCCGGATAGGGGCGCGGGCGGCGCAGTTCGGAGAGGGTCGCGGGGCTCAGTGCGTGCTCCATACGAGCACCATAGGACCGATCCGCATACAAGGCATTCGGGGCAATATCGGGCCATGCGCGCAATCCGCCGGTGCCCGCGAAAACCCCGGGACCGGACGGTGACGGCGGCCCCGGACGCCGGTTACCGTACGCGTCAGTAACCGGGACAGCACAGGAGGCACCATGCCGCAGCTCGAAGTCGACGGCGCAGCCCTGACGTACGACGACGAGGGCCCGCGCGACGGGGACGGGGCGCCCCTGGTCTTCGTGCACGGCTGGACGGCCGACCGGCACCGGTGGGACCACCAGAGCGCGCACTTCGCCGCGCGCCGCCGGGTGATCCGGCTCGACCTGCGCGGGCACGGCGAGAGCAGCGGAGCCGGCGTGCGGACGGTCGCGGAACTGGCGGCCGACCTCCTCGCCCTCCTCGACCACCTCGGGGTGCGGCGGTGCGTGCTCGTGGGCCACTCGATGGGCGGCATGATCGCGCAGACCGTCGCCCTCTCCCACCCCGAGCGCGTGGAGCGCCTGGTGCTGGTGAACTCCATCGCGCGGATGACCTACAACCGGGGGCGCGGCCTGCTGATGGGCGCCTCCACACTCGTCCCCTTCAAGATGTTCGTCGCCGCCAACATCCGGCGCGCCTTCGCCCCCGGCCATCCCAAAGACGAGATCGACGCCTACGTCGCCTCCTCCGCCGGCACCCCGCGCGAGGTGGTCATGACGCTGTACGGCGCCATGCGCGCCTTCGACGTCCTCGACCGCGTCAAGGAGATCCAGGCGCCGACCCTGATGATCCACGGCTACCACGACATCCAGCTCCCCGTGCGGCAGATGCTGCGGATGGCCATGGCCTACCCCGACGCCGTCGTCCGGATCATCGACGCCGGGCACGAACTCCCGGTCGAGAGGCCCGCCGAGCTGACCGCCGCGATCGACGCCTTCGTGACCGACAGGACGGGTGGGGCGGACAGCACCGGCGAGGCCGAAGAGGTCGGCCGAAGCGAACAGATCGCCTGACGCGGACGGACCTTCGGCCGAAGGCGTCCGGGGCCGCCGCCTTCCGGTCCCCTCCCGTGACGGCGGCGGCCGGGGCCGGTCCGCTCAGTCGTCGTCCTCGTCGGCGCCGCACGAACTGCCGCTGGGCGGGAGGGAGCCGTACAGCAGGAAGTCGTCGACCTTGCGGTGCACGCATTTGGACGTCCCGTATCCGGTGTGCCCCTCGCTCCGGTTGTCGAGCACCACGGCCGACGGCCCGAGCCGCTTCGCCGTCTCCACGGTCCAGCGGTACGGCGTCGCGGGGTCGCCGCGCGTACCGACGAGGAGCATCCTCGGCGTGCGGAGGTCCTTCACCTCGTCACGGATGAAGTCGGTGCCCTTCGGGCGTCCGTAGCACATCAGCACCTCCGTCAGCCGGTAGCGGCCGAACACCGGCGACGCCTTGTCGTAGGCCGCCCGCAGCCGCCGCAGGTCCGCGGTGACCTGCCGGGCGGTCGGACGGTCGGGGTCGTCCGCGCAGTTGATCGCCATCAGCGCGGCGGGCAGGTTGTCCGGCGGGACGTCCTCGGCGTCGACGAGCGCGCCGGGCGAGGGCCCGGCGCCCGGCGACCGGAGCGGGAAGGGCAGCGGGAGCGCGATGCCGCCGCCGGCGAAGCCCAGGACCCCACTCGCGTCGCCGCCTTCGATCAACTGGGCCAGCGCCCGCTCCAGCAGCGGCCACAGCTCCCTGCTGTACAGCCCCTGACCGATGGCCCCGACCAGGTCCTGACCGGTGAAGTCGGCGCCGAAGTCCGTCGGCAGCGGGTTCTCGTCGAGCGAGCGGACCAGCCGCACCACGCCCTCGCGGGCCATCCGCGGATCCTGCCCGAGAGGGCAGGCGATGTCCTTAACGCACCAGCCGACGAAGTCGTCCAGCGCCACCTGCTGCCCGCGCGCGCCCGCGAGGCCCTGCTCGGTGAGCGGCTCGGTCAGCGTGTCGACGCCGTCGAGGACCATCCGGCCCACCTTGCCGGGGAACTGGGCGGCGTACACCGCGCCGAGCCGGCTGCCGTAGGAGAAGCCCAGGTAGTTGAGCTTCTTGTCGCCGAGCGCCTGGCGGATCACGTCCATGTCCCGTGCCGCGTCGACCGTGCCGATGTGCGGCAGGACGGGCCCGGAGTGCTCGGTGCAGACGGCGGCGGCCTTCTTCAGCCGGGGCAGCAGGGCCTGCGGATCGGCGAGGGCCGTGTCGTCGTCGAGCGAGGCCAGGGCGCTCTGCTGTCCGTTGCCGCAGCTCACGGGGGAGGAGCGGCCGACGCCCCGGGGGTCGAAGGCGACCACGTCGTACCCGTCCGTGAGATCCATGAACTCCTTGCCGCTGTGGGCGAGTTCGGGGACCCCCGCGCCGCCGGGGCCGCCGAAGTCGAGCACCACGGAACCGCGTTTGTGGCCGGTGGCCCGGTAACGGGCGATCGCGAGGTCGAGCGTTGCCTTGCCGGGGTGGGCGTAGTCGAGCGGGACGGTCACCTTGGCGCACTGCAGATCCTTCGGCATGCCGTCGCCCCGGCACGCCGACCAGACGACCTTCTGGTCGTGGAACCGGGACAGGTCGAGCGGGCCGTCCGCGTCCGTGCCGCCCTGGGCGGCGAGCGTCGGCAGACCCGCGCCCATCAGGGTCAGTGCGGCGGTGGCGGCGAGCGCGCAGCGTCGCACCAAGGGCCGCGTCGACAGCTTGGCCAGCATCCATGCCTCCAGGGACGCCCGCAGCGGTCCGGGACGGCGTCCTCGCTCACGATAAGCGGCGGTCCGACGGCCCGCCTCCGGGCGGAACGGCCCGGCCCGCTGGGCTCACGGGACCGGTGGGCCGCGGGCGCCCGGGCCACGGGTTCGACACCAGTTCGACGGGAGTGACCTCCGAGCGGGTGAAAGAACGTCCATGCATAACCCGGAACGTTTTGCGGCGTTCTACCCGGTGCGGGCGAGCGCCCGCGACTCATGTCTGGAAGGCAGGGACCCCCATGAGACGGGTTACCCGAACCGGTGTGCTGGCCGTGGCGGCAGCCTCCGGCGCGATGGCCGTGACACTGCCCGCCCACGCCGACTCCGCGGCCGACGGCTCCGCGGTCGGCTCGCCCGGGCTGATCTCCGGCAACGGTGTGCAGCTGCCCGTGCACCTCCCGGTGAACCTGTGCGGAAACACGGTGAACGTGGTGGGCGTGCTGAACCCCGCCGCGGGCAACACCTGCGCCAACACGGGCACGTCGGCCGCGCACGGCGCGCACCGCAGCCCCTCCGGTGGCCCCGGCGCAGCGACGCACGGCGCACACCACGCCTCGTCGTCCTCCTCCGGCTCCTCGTCCTCGCCCTCGTCCTCGTCCGGCCGTGGCGGCGGCGCGAGCGCGCTCGGCGACGCGGTGGGCTCCCCGGGCGTCGTCTCCGGCAACGGGATCAAGCTGCCGGTGGACCTCCCGGTGAACGTCAGCGGCAACAGCGTGAACGTCGTCGGCATCGCGAACCCGGCCCTCGGCAACGTGTCCGTCAACGCCTCCGACGACGAGCCCGGCGAGCCCGCGCCGCAGCCCCCGGTCCGGCACAACCCGCCGTCGCAGCCCCAGCACCCGGGCCCGCGGGCCGAGCCCCCGGCTCACGCCCCGCAGGCCATGGGGCCCGTCGCCGCGCTCGCCCGCACCGGAGCCGACGCCGCCCTGCCCGCCCTCGCCGGCAGCACCGCCCTGATGCTCGGCGGAGCGCTGCTCTACCGGAGGTTCCGTCCGGGCACGGAGCGCTGAGCGGCCGGGACGGGCGGACGGGCCGCGGATCCCGGCGGCCGGGTCCTGCGGCCGCGCCCGGCGGCGGGGCGAGCGCCGGGGCCGGGCCGACCCCGCACGGGTCCGTCCCGTTCGTCCGGCCCGTCCGGCCCGTCGAGCCCCTCCAGTCCGCCGAGTTCACGTCGGCCGCCCGCGGCCGCGCGGCGTGGCGAGACACGGCACGGAGGTGTTCACGGGTCCCGGTCCGCTAATCACGTTGTGCGGGGACGGGCGCGGGTGCTGGAGTGGCGGCATGGATCATGCCGCGGTACTCGCCCTGTACGACCGGGAGATGCGCGAAGGCGCGCGCCCCGAGAGCTCCGACGCCCGGATCGAGAGGGCCGGCGGTGTGGTCCGGCACGTGGGCGGTGACGGGGGCTGGAGCGGCGTGCTGTGGTCCGGCCTCGAGGCGGCCGACGCCGACGCGGCCATCGCCGAGCAGATCGCCTACTTCCGCGGCCTCGGCCACGAGTTCGAGTGGAAGCTGTACGGGCACGACCGTCCCGCCGACCTCGGGCGGCGGCTCGTGGCGGCGGGCTTCGCGGCCGATCCCGAGGAGACCCTGATGGTGAGCGAGACGAGGGAGCAGCTCGTCGACGCCGCCCCGCCCGAGGGCGTGCGCATCGTCACCGTCACCGACCGGGCGGGCGTCGAGCTCATGGTCGAGGCGAACGAGCGGGCCTTCGGCCGCGACGGCTCCTGGCTGCGCGACCTCCTGCTCGCCCGCCTCGCCTCCGACCCCGGCGAACTCGTCGCCCTCGTCGCGCTCGCGGGCGACGTGCCGGTGAGTTCGGCGCGGATGGAACTCGTCCCGGGCACCAGGTTCGCCGGCCTGTGGGGCGGCGGCACCGTCGACGGCTGGCGGGGCCGGGGTCTCTACCGCGCGCTGATCGCCCATCGCGCCCGCATCGCCGCCGAACGCGGCTACCCGTACCTCCAGGTCGACGCCTCCGATCAGAGCCGCCCCATCCTCGGCCGCCTCGGCTTCGCCGCGCTGACCACGACGACCCCGTACGTCTACGCGCCCTGACGGCGACCGGCGCGCCCCGCGTCCGGGGTCAGCGGCGCGACTTGGCGCGGTCAAGTGCCGCGACGCCCACCGCGGCCAGCGCGATCTGGATGAGCCACTCGATCCAGTCGACGCCCTTCGTGTCGTCCACGCCGAGGCCCGCGGCGAGCAGGGAGCCGACCAGCGCGGCCACGATGCCGACCCCGATCGTCCACAGCACGCCGATGCGCTGCCGTCCCGGCACGACGAGCCGCCCGAGCACGCCGATGACGATGCCGATGAAGATGGCACTGATGATGCCGTCGATCTCCATCTCCGCCCCTCCGCTTCTCCGTGGGAGCCCGTCGACCGGAGCCCGCTGACCGATGTCTGCCCACGCAGGGGCGGGACAGTCCGTTCCGCTCCGTTCCGCCCCGGTACGGCCGGACCGCCCCCGGGCCGTCACGACCGCGAGGGGACGTGTGACGGCCGGGGCGACCCGGATCCTCGGGTCGGCCCGGCCGTGCTCCCGGGGGCGGGGAGGGGACTACGGGGTGGTGCTGCGCGTGCTCCGCGTCGCCGTGGCGATGCACATCAGGCCGAGGAGCAGGGCCAGCGCGCCGATGACGATGTTGTTGACCGCGACGCCGGCGTCCGGGCTGTCGCCGACCACCCACGGTGCGACGATCATCCAGATGCCCGCCGCGCACATGGCCCAGCTCAGGCCGTACATCCGGGCGGGAGCCGCCGTGAAGCCGAGCCCCAGCAGGGCGATGGCGATGCCGACGATCAGGTTGTGCGTCACGAGGGCGGGCTGACTGGCGGTGTAGTGGAGGACCCACGGGGACACGGCGCAGTACAGACCGAGCAGGAACACCGGTCCGTCCACGAGTGCCACGTCACGACCGCCGAGCATGCGGGCGTAGCGGGCCTGCATCTCGTGCACGTCGGGGTGCGTCGACATGTCGCCTCTGGTGGGCGAGACGTTGGCCATGATCCGTCTCCTTTGACTCTCAGGGCCGACCGCTTCGGTGCGGTGTGCGGTATGTGCCGCGCATGTTCATTCTGCTCTTATTAATCCTTTATGTGTAGAGTTCGCGCCGCTCGATCCGGCCTCGCCCGCCGGGCGGACCGGGCCGGGCGCACCGGGCCGGGTGCACGGGTCGGGTGGACGGTTCGCGCACCGGATCGTCATGCGTCGTCGGTGCGTCGTATCGTGGCGCCATGAGCGAGTTGCCGAGTCCGGGGGACGCCGGTCTGACCACCGGGGCGCTGGCCCACCGGCTCGGCGTGGCGCCCACCACCCTGCGCTCGTGGGACCGGCGGTACGGCATCGGGCCCGCCGTGCGCGCGGACGGCCGGCACCGGCGCTGGCGGCCGAGCGACGTGGCCGTGCTGGAGGCGATGTGCCGGCTCACCTCGTCCGGCGTGCCGCCGGCCGACGCGGCGCGCGCGGCGAAGGGCGCGGTGCTGCGGACGTCCGCGGCGCCGGCGGCCGCGGTCGTCGCGGGGGCGGACCCGGCCGGTGAGGGGGCCTCGACGCCGGACGGTCCCGGGCCGGACGGCGGCGACGTCCGTCAGGAGTGCCGGGGCCTGGCCCGGGCCGCCGTGCGGCTGGACGCGCCGGCGGTGGGGGAGATGCTGGAAGCGGCCGTGCGCCGGCACGGGCTCGCCGTCGCCTGGCAGGAGGTGATGGTCCCCACGCTGCACGCCGTGGGCCGCAAGTGGGCGTCGTCCGGCGACCGTTACGTCGAGGTGGAGCATCTGCTGTCCTGGCAGGTCTCCACCGCGCTGCGCCGTGCGCCCCACGCCGTCGTGCCCGGCGGACGGGAGGGCGCGCCCGGGCCGGTGCTGCTGGCCTGCGTGCCGGGCGAGCAGCACAGCCTGCCCCTGGAGGCGCTCCACGCGGGCCTTCTCCAACTCGGCGTCCCGGCCAGGATGTTCGGGGCGGCCGTGCCCGTCGAGGCGCTCACCGCGGCCGTGCGGCGGCTGGGCCCGGTCGCCGTGGTGCTGTGGGCGCAGACGCGCTCCACCGCCAGCCTGCCCCTGGCCCGGCACCTCGCCGACACCCGCTGGGGCGTCACCGGGGCGCGCCGGGCCCCGACCGTGGTGCTCGGCGGCCCCGGCTGGGCCGGCCGCTCCGCCCCGGGCCTGCCCCGCCCGACGGGCCTGAGCGACGCGCTGACACTGCTGGCCGGCGTGCACGGATCGCACGGGCCGCAGGCACCGCACGGATCGCTCGGGGCCTGACGGACGGCGACGCCCTCGCCGTCGCTGCGACGGGGCCGCACGGCCGCGCGTCGCACAGGACGGTCACGGCACGGCGTCACCTGCGAGCGGGTCGCGGGGCCCTCGGTTCAGCTCAGCTTCTTCAGCAGTTCGTCGGCGAGCGGGGCCGAGGAGGCGGGGTTCTGGCCGGTCACGAGGTTGCGGTCGACCACGACGTGCGGTGCCCAGGGCTCACCGACCCGCACGTCGACGCCCGCCTCGGTGAGCCGGTCCTGGAGCAGCCACTTGGCCTTGTCGGCCAGACCGGCCTGCTGCTCCTCGGCGTTGGTGAACGCGGCGATCCGGTACCCGGCGAAGGCGTTGGCGCCGTCCTCGGCGACCGCGGCGAGCAGGGCCGCGGGGCCGTGGCAGACGACGCCCAGGGGCTTGCCCGAGGCGAGGGCGTCGGCCAGCAGGCGACCGGAGACGGCGTCGACGGCCAGGTCCTCCATCGGGCCGTGGCCGCCCGGGTAGAAGACCGCCGCGTAGTCGCCGAGGTCGACGTCCTCCAGCCGCAGCGGACGCTGAAGCTCCGTCATGCCCGCGAGCACGGCGGCGACCCGGTCGGCGCCCTCCTGCCCGCCGTTGACCTCCGCGGCCAGGCTGCCCTTGTCCACGGTGGGCACGACGCCGCCCGGCGTGGCGACGACGACCTCGTGGCCCGCCGCGCGGAACGCCTCGTAGGGCGCGGCGGCCTCCTCCGCCCAGAAGCCGGTCGGGTGCTGTGTGCCGTCGGCGAGCGTCCAGTGGTCGGCGCCGGACAGCACGAAAAGAATCTTGGCCATGAGTGATCTCCGAGGGGTCGGCGTCGGCGTTCCGCTCGCGGACCGCCGACGTGGGGGTTCACCAGCGAACCTAGGCGGTCGGGGCATAGGGATCCAATGTGGATTCCGATGCCCGGTATCGAGGATCCTATGGGTGGCGAGGAATACTGGCGCGGTGGAACACAGCGACGGCCGGCCTGCCGGCCCCCTCGACCTGAATCTGCTGCGGACGTTCCTCGCCGTGTACCGCTCGGGCTCGTTCACCGGCGCGGCGCAGCTGCTGAGGGTGTCCCAGCCGACCGTGACGACGCAGATGCGGGCGCTGGAACGGCAGACCGGCCGCGAGCTGTTCGAGCGGCTCCCGCGCGGCGTCGCCCCGACGGCGGTCGCCGACGAACTGGCGGCCCGGGTGTCCGCGCCGCTCGACGCGCTGGCCGTCGTGGCGGGCCCGGACCCGGCGGCGGGCGGGGCCGGGCCCGCCGACCCGGTGCATCTCGCCGGACCGGCCGAACTGCTGTGCACCCGCGCGCTGCCCGCCCTGGCCCCGCTGGTGGCCCGGGGCGTCCGGCTGCGCGTCGCCACCGGCCTGACCGACGCCCTGCTGGAGGAGCTGCGGGCCGGGCGCCACGACCTGGTCGTCGCCACCACCCGCCCCCGTGGCCGCACCCTGCACGCGGTCCCGCTGACGGACGAGGAGTTCGTCCTCGTCGCCGCCCCGCGGTGGGCCGAGCGGCTGCGGGACCCGCTGGCCGCCGACGGCCCGGCGGCCCTGCTGGGCGTCCCGCTGCTCACGTACGCGGAGGACCTGCCCATCGCCCGCCGCTACTGGCGCCACGTGTTCGGCCGGCGTCTGTCGGGCTCCGCCGCCGTGACCGTGCCCGATCTGCGCGGGGTGCTGGCCGCCGCCGTCGCGGGGGCGGGCGTCACGGTGCTGCCCCGCTACCTCTGCCTCGGTGAACTGGCCTCCGGGGCGCTCGTCGCGCTCCACGAGCCGCCGGACCCGCCGATCAACACGGCGTACCTGGTCCAGCGGCCCGGCGCCGTGGCGAACCCGGACGTGAGCGCCGTGCGCGAGCTGCTGCTGAACGCGGCCCGGCAGTGGTGAGGGACGCTCAGGGACGTTCCCGTGCCCGCCTGAACCGGGCCAGCCCGTCGGCGAGCGTGACGACCGGGTCCGGGTAGTCGAGCGCCGCGCGGTCCGCGCCGGTCAGCTTCCACGGCTCGTGCACCGCGGGCGCCGTCAGGTCCACCAGTTCCGGCAGCCAGCGCCGCACGTACGCCCCGTCGGGGTCGTACCGCTTCGCCTGGGTGACGGGGTTGAGGACCCGGTTGGGACGCGAGTCGGTGCCGGTGCCCGCCACCCACTGCCAGTTGAGCTGGTTGTTGGCCACGTCCCCGTCGACGAGCAGGTCCAGGAAGTGCCGGGCGCCGACGCGCCAGTCGACGTACAGCGTCTTGGCGAGGAAGGACGCGGTGAGCAGGCGGCCGCGGTTGTGCATCCAGCCCTCGTGGCGCAGCTGCCGCATCGCCGCGTCGACCAGCGGGTAGCCGGTGCGGCCCTCCCGCCACGCCTCGACGTCGGCGCGGGCGGTGCGCTCAGAACGCCAGCGGTCGTGCTTGGTGCGGTAGTCGGCGGACGCCGCCGAGGGCCGCGCCGCGAGCACCTGCCGGTGGAAGTCCCGCCAGGCGAGCTGCCGTACGAACGCCTCGGCGCCGGGGCCGCCCACCTGGCGCGCGCGGTGCACGAGCTCCCCGGCGGACAGGGTCCCGAAGTGCAGATGGGGCGAGAGCCGTGAGGTGGCGTCGCCCGCCAGGTCGTCGTGGCCGTCCTCGTAGGCGCCGACGTCCGACCGCAGCCAGGCGGCGAACCGGCGGCGGCCCTCCGTCTCGCCGCCCGCCGCCAGCCCGGGCGACAGACCCGCCAGGCCCTCGCGGGCCGGCAGCTCCTCGGAGCCGACGCCCTCCGGGACCGGCACCGAACGGGGCGCGTCCAGCGGCTCCCGCAGCCGGGCCCGCGACCAGTGCCCGAAGTACGGCGTGAACACGGCGAAGTGGTCCGAGGAGGCCGGGGCGAGCGCGCCCGGCGCCACGGCCGTCGTCACCTCGTCGTGCACGTGCAGCCGCACGCCCTCGGACTCCAGGGCCCGCCGCAGCCGCTCCTCGCGCCGCCGCGCGTGGGCGCTCACGTCGGCCGCCAGATGGACCTCGTCCGCCTCGGCCTCGGCCGCCACCCGGCACACCTGCTCCACCAGCTCGCCCGAGCGCAGGACGAGCCGCCCGCCGCGCTCGCGCAGTCCCGCGTCGAGGTCGTGCAGACAGTCGGCGAGGAACGCCAGTCTGTTCGGCGCGGCGAACGCCGCCCGGTCGACGGCCCGGTCGCGCACGAACAGCGGAACCACCTGCCGGGCCTCGTCGAGGGCCGCGCGCAGCGGCGGGTGGTCGTGCAGACGCAGGTCGGCGGTGAACAGGACGAGCGAGACGTTCATGGAGGGGCTCCGGGGGAGGGGTCGGTCGCGTGCGGCGTGGTCGGCGGGGAACGGCGGGGGCGGCCGGGCGGGACCGTGGACCGCCGGGGGCCGCCTTCCGCCGCGGCCGGTCAGCGGGCCGGCTCGTGGGCCCGGGCCGCGGCGTCCGCGGCCGCCGCCTGGGCGATGTTGCGGGCCATGCCGCCGAAGACGAGCGCGTGGAAGGGCGCCACGCTCCACCAGTAGGCGTGGCCGAGCAGTCCGTGGGGGTGGAACACCGCGCGCTGGTGGAAGCGGGCGCGGCCGTCCGCGGCGGCCTCCGCCCGCAGTTCCAGCCAGGCCAGGCCAGGCAGCCGCATCTCGGCCCGCAGCCGCAGCATCCGCCCGGGCTCGATCTCCTCGACGCGCCAGAAGTCGAGCGTGTCGCCCACCCGCAGCCGGGCGGCGTCCCGGCGGCCCCGGCGCAGTCCCACCCCGCCGGCGAGCCGGTCGAGACGGCCGCGGACGGCCCAGGCGAGCGGGAAGGAGTACCAGCCGTTGTCGCCGCCGATGCCCTCGATGACCCGCCACAGCGACGCGGGCGGCGCGTCGACGGCGAGGTCGCGGACGTCGGTGTAGAGGCTGCCGCCGGCCCAGCCGGGGTCGGTGGGCAGCGGGTCGCTCGGGGCGCCGGGGACGGAGGCGGAGGACCAGCGGGTGGCGACCTGCGCCTCGCGCACCTTGCGCAGGGCGAGCCGGACCGCCTCGTCGAAGCCGAGGGGATGGCCCGGCGGGCCCGGCACATGGCGGGCGATGTCGTGCTCGTGGCAGACCACCTCGTGCCGCAGCGACTCGGTGAGCGGCCGGGCGATCGAGGCCGGCACGGGCGTGACCAGCCCGACCCAGTGACTTGACAGGCCGGGGGTGAGCATCGGCAGCGACACGATCAGCCGGCGCGGGAGCTCGGCGATCGCCGCGTAGCGGAGCATCATCTCCCGGTACGTCAGGACGTCCGGCCCGCCGATGTCGAAGGTGCGGCTGACGTGGGCCGGGAGGCGGGCGCAGCCGACCAGGGCGCGCAGCACGTCGCGCACGGCCACGGGCTGGATCCGGGTGTGCACCCAGCTGGGGGTGACCATCACCGGCAGCCGCTCGGTCAGATAACGCAGCATCTCGAAGGAGGCGGACCCGGAGCCGATCACCACCGCGGCCCGCAGCACGGCGGCGGGCACGCCGCAGTCCAGCAGGATCCGCCCCACCTCGGCACGGGAGCGCAGGTGCGGCGACAGCTCGCGTTCGGGCACGTCGGCCGGGGTGAGGCCGCCGAGGTAGACGATGCGGCGCACGCCCGCCGCCCGGCACCGCTCCCCGAAGATCCGGGCCGCCCTGCGGTCCGTCTCCTCGAAGTCGTCGCCCGAGGCGAGGGCGTGCACCAGGTAGTAGGCGACCTCGACGCCGTCGAGGGCCGCGGCGACCGACGCGGCGTCCGTGACGTCGCCGCGCACGGTCTCGACGTCGCCGGCCCACGGGTGGTCGCGCAGCCGGTCGGGATCGCGGGCCAGACAGCGCACCCGGTGCCCGGCGGCCAGCAGTTCGGGGACGAGCCGGCCGCCGATGTACCCCGTGGCGCCGGTCACCAGGCAGAGCGCTCCGTCGTCGCGGGCCGTTGAGGTCATGGGTCCTCGGTCCTTCGTCTCGTCGGCCCGGGGGCCTGTCCGGCGGCGTCCGCCGGGGCGGGCGACGCCCCGCGGACGGTCCCTTGCACATCGCCTCTGCACATCGCTTCCACCCGCAGGCGGCGGGCGGATGCACCCCGGGCTTGTGCGCACGAACGAGTGATCGCGCACGGCGACTACGCTGACCCCGTGGCCACAGCTGACGAGCGTGCGGAGCGGGTGCCGGAAGAGCCGTCCGAGGCGTCCGGCGCGCCGACCGACCTGCATGCCTTCGCCGTCCGGCTGCGGCGGATGAACGGCGAGATCAACCGGCTGGTGCACGGGTTCGCGGGCGACCAGGGACTGCACGCGACGGACGTCCAGGCGCTCGCCGCGATCCTGGACGCGGACGGGCCGATGACCCCCAAGCGGCTGCGCGAGCACCTCGGGCTCACCTCCGGCGCGGTCACCGCGTGCGTGGACCGGCTGGAGCGGGCGGGGCACATCCGCCGGGTACGGGAGAACGCCGACCGCAGGGTGGTCCACCTGCACTACGCGGACGACGCCCGGTCTGCGGCCCGCGACTACTTCCGGCCGCTGGCCGAGGCGACCCGCGCCGCCCGCGCCCGCTTCACCGAGGAGGAGCTGTCGGTGGTGGCGCGCTTCCTCGGCGCGATGGGCGAGGAACTGTCCGGGATCCACGCGCCCGGCCGCTGAGCGGGGCCCGCCCGGCCGGCGCCGGCCGGGAGCGTGTGCGTCGCCACCGGGTCCTCACCGGACGGACGTGCATCCGGGGACCGGCCGAGGGCAGAAGAACCGACGACGTCTAAGATCGCTCGACAGATGACTTGCTCAATGATTGAGATTGTTTTCCGTCGAGCGTCACGGTCGTCGAACTGTCTGTGGGGCCGAGTCCCCGTCCGTCCCGCCTGAGCCGTCCTTGCCGACCCCGCCTGTCCCCCCCCCGGAGCTGGAGAACGATGTCTGCCACCCCCCGACGCGCCCGCTGGCTCGTCCCGGTCCTCCTCGTCGCCGTCTGGCTCGGCGTCGGCGGCGTCCTCGGCCCCTACGCGGGGCGGCTGGGCGAGGTCGCCACCAACGACCAGGCCGCCTTCCTGCCGCGCAGCGCCGAGTCGACCGAGGTCGTCACCGCGCAGCGCGCCTTCCGGCAGAAGGAGACGCTGCCGGCGATCGTCCTGTGGACCGCGAGCGGCGAAGCCGCGTCCGGCGCCGGCGGGAAGGCGGCCGGCGGGGCCGTGATCGAGGACCGGCGCGCGGAGGCCGGCCGGGCCCTCGCCCCGCTCGCCCGCGACCGGGACGTCTCCGGCGCGGTGTCGCCCGCGCTGCTCTCCGAGGACGGCAGGGCGATCGAGGCCGTGGTGCCGCTGCGCCCCGACCTCGGCGACGATCTCGCCCCCGCCCTCGACCGGATCCGCGCCGCCGCCGAGAAGGTCCCCGGCACCACGGTCCAGCTGGCCGGACCGGCCGCGACCCGGGCGGACCTGGGCGACGCGTTCGCCGGCATCGACGGACTGCTCCTCGCCGTCGCCCTCGCCGCCGTCCTCGTCATCCTGCTGCTGGTCTACCGCAGCGTGCTGCTCCCCCTGGTCATCATCTTCAGCGCGGTCCTCGCCCTCGGCCTCGCCTGCGCCGTCGTGTACGCGCTCGCCGACCACGGCATGGTGCGCGTCGACGGGCAGGTCCAGGGCATCCTCTCCATCCTCGTGATCGGCGCGGCCACCGACTACGCGCTGCTGGTGACCGCCCGCCACCGGGAGGAACTCGCCGCGGGCGCCGACCGGTTCGCCGCCGTCACGGGCGCGCTGCGCGGCTCCTGGGGAGCGATCGTGGCCAGCGCCGCCACCGTCGCCCTCGGGCTGCTCGCCCTGCTGCTCAGCGACCTCACCAACAACCGCGCGCTCGGACCGGTCGGCGCCGTCGGCATCGGCTGCGCCGTGCTCAGCGCGCTCACCTTCCTGCCCGCCGCCCTGCTCCTCCTCGGCCGGACCGCCTACTGGCCCTCGCGGAACCCCGCGGGCGGCAAGGGACACGGCGTGTGGCGGCGCGTCGCCGACGTCGTCGACCGGGCCCCGCGCCGGGTCTGGGCGGTCGCCCTCGTGGTCCTGCTGGCCGGGGCCGCCTTCGCCCCGACCCTGGCCTCGCGGGGCACGCCCCTCGACGAGACCTTCGTCGACGACGCCCCCTCCGTCACCGCGCAGCAGACGCTGAACCGGCACTTCCCGGGCGGCTCCGGCAACCCCACCGTGATCGTCGCCGACGCCCGCCGCCTCCAGGAGGTCCTCGCCGCGTCGCGGGACACCGAGGGCGTCGCCTCGGCGGCCGCCGTCGCCGCGTCCGGACGTCCGGGCGGCGCCCCCCTGGTGGTCGACGGACGGGTGCGGATCGACGCCACCCTGACCTCCGCGGCCGACGGCGACGAGGCGCTGCGCACCGTCGCCCGCCTGCGCACCTCTCTGCACGCCGTGCCCGGCGCGCACGCCCTCGTCGGCGGCTACACCGCCCAGCGCTACGACACCCTGCGCACCGCCGAGCGCGACCGCACCCTCATCGTCCCCGTGGTCCTCGCCGTCATCTTCCTCGTCCTGACGGTCCTGCTGCGCTCGCTGCTGACGCCCGTGCTGCTCGTGGCCACCGTGGCGCTGAACTTCCTCGCCACCCTGGGCGTCTCCGCGCTGGTGTTCCGGCATGTGTTCGGCTTCACCGGCACCGACCCGTCCGTGCCGCTGTACGGGTTCGTCTTCCTGGTGGCGCTGGGCGTCGACTACAACATCTTCCTCATGTCCCGGGTGCGCGAGGAGTCCCTGCGCCACGGTGTCCGCGAGGGCGTCCTGCGCGGCCTGGTCACCACCGGAGGCGTCATCACCTCGGCCGGCGTGGTGCTGGCGGCCACGTTCGCCGCGCTCGGGGTGATCCCGCTCGCCTT
Organism: Streptomyces sp. NPDC048481; assembly: GCF_043200075.1. NCBI lineage: Bacteria > Bacillati > Actinomycetota > Actinomycetes > Kitasatosporales > Streptomycetaceae > Streptomyces > Streptomyces sp. NPDC048481. The sequence continues at coordinate 93,756 of NZ_JBICXC010000004.1, read as the reverse complement.
CCTCGCCCAGATCGCCTTCATCGTGGCCTTCGGCGTCCTGCTGGACACCCTCGTCGTGCGCTCGCTGCTGGTGCCCGCGCTGGTGCGCGACATCGGCGCCCGAGCCTGGTGGCCCGGACGGCTCGGACGTGTCCGGGACACGGCGGACGACGCCCCGTCGACCCGCGACGACGCCCTGTCGGCCCGCGGATGAACATGTTCGCGCCGAACCCGGGAAGCCGGTGTACGGAGAAGCTGTCCGTTCGCATCGGGAGGTGTCCGCCGTTATGAGCGCGAAGGTCTTGGAGCGTTTCCCCGCAGGATCCCCGCGAGGGTCGTGGCCGGCGGAGGAGTACGCGGCACGGCGGCGAGCCGAGGGGGAGCCCGCGACCGTGGTGATGGACCTGAAGTCGGACGCGTTCCTCGTCGTGGTCCCCCTCGGCGACGAGGACTGACGACCCGTCGGAGCGGGCGCCGCCCGGCATATCCCCCGGGCGGCCCCCGGCGACGCCGGCCGGGCCCGCCCCTGGGCGGCGCCCGGTCGCCGTCGGGGGAAGTCGAGCCCGCACCAGAGGTGTTCGGACGGCGTCCCGGCTCCCGCCCTACCGACTGCCGCCTCCCGGCTCCGTTCCGGCTCCCGCTCGGCAAGACCGCCTGGTCCGCGATGCGAGACCGCCCGGGTTCTCCTTGACGGCCGTCCCGGGCTGCTGCCACGATCAACGACATGACGATGCGACTGGACCTCACGCGGCGACGCCACGTCGACCTCGCGCGTGTCTCCAGCGCCTCCTGTAGCGCCGCGGCCTGATCCCTCCACGCGATCCGCCCGCGCTTCTCCCATTTCTCCGGCTTTGAGCCGGTTCCCCGGTTCCCCGTCAGCGGATTCGCCGCTTCAGCGGCGCCCGTCCCTCCATGCGCCGGTTCACCGTCCGCCCGCCCGCCCGGATCCACCGCGCCCGTCTCCCGTCGGCGTCCGCGACATCCGCGGCGGCCGTGGCGTGCGTGCGGTGCGCCCGCGGTGACCCGGTCCGCACCGGGAGTTCCGCACGTCCGCCCGGGCCGGCGGGTCCGCCGTCCCCACGGGCGGACCGCCCGCAGCCGCCCGGCAGTCCCGACCGCTCCCACCCCGGAGCGCCCCGCCGTACCGCGGGCGTCCCCCGGGCCCCTTCGAAAGAGGACCCATGGCCACCGTCCTGTCCGTCTCCGGCAGCCCTTCCGCCTCCTCCCGCACCGGCCGTCTGCTGCGCCACCTCGACCAGCGGCTCGCCGCCCAGGGACACCGGGTGATCCCGCTCGACGTCCGCACGGTCCCCGCCGCGGCCCTGCTCGGCGCGGACTTTCGCCACCCGGCGATCGTCGAGGCGGCCGAGCTGTTCGCGCGCGCCGACGGCGTCGTCGTGGCCACCCCGGTCTACAAGGCGTCCTACTCCGGCGTCCTCAAGGCGCTCCTGGACCTGCTGCCGCAGTACGCGCTCGCCGGCAAGACCGTCCTGCCCCTGGCCACCGGCGGCTCCACCGCCCACGTCCTGGCCATCGACTACGCCCTGCGCCCGGTGCTGACCTCCATGGGCGCGGCCCACATCGTGCAGGGCCGGTTCACCCTCGACCAGGACATCACCGCCCACGAGGACGGGTCCGTCACGATCGCACCGGCCGCCACCGAGGCCCTCGCCCAGGTCGTCGACGAGTTCTCGGCCGCGCTCGGACGCACGCCGTACCTGGCCGCGGCGAGCTGAACGCGCTGTTCCGCCGCCGCGTCGGGCCCGGTTCGTCAGCAGCGTCGAACGGCCACCGCCGCCGCCGTGGTGGCGGCCCCCATCAGCGGCAGACCCGAGCGCCTGATCGCGGCCAGGTGCCCGAGAGGGACCTCCCCTGGTCGACGTGTTCGGCCTGCGGGGCGAGGAACCCGTCGGCCACCCCCGGGCGCGGTCGACGAGGGGGTGGGCTGCGGTCATGGACGCGATTGTTTCCCGGATCCCGGCGCGGGATGTCGATCCCGGACCGCGCCGTTCGTGTAGGAGATGAGACAAGGGCACGACACGGCACGACAGCTCAGGAGGACGTCATGACGCACTACCTGCTCAGCGTGGTCCAGCCCGCCGGCGGCGAACCGCCCGCGGCCGAGGAACTGGCCGGCATCATGCGCCGCGTGCAGGCCTACAACGACGAGCTGCGCGCCGCCGGCGCCTGGGTCTTCGCCGGGGGCCTGCACGGACCGGAGACGGCCACGATGCTGCGGCCGAAGGACGGCGACGTCCTCGTCACCGACGGGCCGTACGCCGAGGGCAAGGAGTACCTCGGCGGCCTGTGCCTGATCAGGGCCGCCGACCTGGACGAGGCCCTGGAGTGGGGGCGCAAGGCGGCTCTCGCCACCACCCTGCCCATCGAGGTGCGCCCGTTCGCCGACGCGCACTGAGCCGTGCCGGACACCACCGACGTCGAGGCCGTCTTCCGCGCGGAGTACGGCAGGGCCGTCGCCGTCCTCGTCCGCTTCCTCGGCGACATCGACCTCGCCGAGGAAGCGGTCCAGGAGGCGTTCGCCACGGCCGTGCGGCGCTGGCCGCATACGGGCGTGCCGCCCAGCCCGGCGGGGTGGATCATCACCACCGCCCGCAACCGGGCCGTGGACCGGCTGCGCCGCGAGTCCACCCGGGACGCCCGCCAGGCCGAGGCCGTCCTGCTGCACGCCGCCGACCCGCCCGTGGAGGAGGGACCCGTGCGCGACGACCGGCTCCGCCTGGTCTTCACCTGCTGTCACCCGGCGCTGGCCCCGCAGGCCCGGGTCGCCCTGACCCTGCGGCTGCTCGGCGGTCTCACCACCGCGCAGATCGCCCGCGCCTTCCTCGTGCCCGAGCCGACCATGGCGCAGCGACTGGTCCGCGCCAAGGCGAAGATCCGTGACGCCCGCATCCCCTACCGGGTGCCCCGTGACGCCGACCTGCCCGACCGGCTCGGCGGCGTGCTCGCCGTCGTCTACCTGATCTTCAACCAGGGCTGCGAGGGCGACTCCGGGCTGTGCGCGGAGGCCGTCCGCCTGGGCCGGCTGCTGACGGAGCTGATGCCGGACGAACCCGAGGCCACCGGGCTGCTGGCGCTGATGCTGCTCGTCGAGTCGCGCCGGGGTGCGCGCGAGGACGCCGACGGCACGCTCGTGCCGCTGCCCGAGCAGGACCGGGGCCGCTGGGACCGGGACCTGATCGCCGAGGGGCAGGAGCTCGTGCGGCGCTGCCTGCGCCGCGACCGCCCCGGCCCCTATCAGATCCAGGCCGCCGTGCAGGCGGTCCACAGCGACGCCCCGGCCGCCGGGGCCACCGACTGGGGCCAGGTGCTGCGGCTGTACGACCAGCTCATGGCCGTCGCGCCGAGCCCGGTGGTGGCGCTGAACCGCGCGGTCGCCGTGGCCGAGACGGAGGGCCCGCGCCCCGCGCTCGACCTGGTCGACGCCCTGCCCCTGGGCGGCTACCGCGTCTGGCACGCCGTCCGTGCCGACCTGCTGCGCCGCCTCGGCCGGGCCACCGAGGCGGCGGCCGCCTACGACGCGGCCCTCGCGCTGAGCGAGAGCCCGGCGGAGCGCGCCTTCCTGGAACGGCGCCGGCGAGAACTGCCCCGTGATCCGGGAATGCATTCCGGCGGCTGAAAGGTTGGCATATACATCGAGCTGATGCTCGTGCCGACACCGCAGGGCCGCGAGGCCCGTACGACCCAGGGCCGACAGGCCCGTGCACCCCAGCGAGGCACCGTGACCACCCCAGCGACCACCGCAGCCACCGCCGAACAGCCCGCCGACGTCGTCGCCCGACTGCGCGCCGCCTTCCGCGCCGGCCGCACCAAGCCCGTCGCCTGGCGCACGGACCAGCTGCGCCGGCTGCGCGCCCTGCTCACGGACCAGGGCGCCGAACTCGCCGCCGCGCTCCACGCCGACCTGGGCAAGAGCTCCGCCGAGGCCTACCGCACCGAGATCGACTTCACCGTCCGCGAGATCGACCACACCCTGGAGCACCTGGACGGATGGCTGAGCCCCGAGGCCGCACCGGTCCCGGCCCACCTCGGCGCCGACGCGCGCGCCTGGACGCTGGTCGAGCCGCTCGGCGTCGTCCTGGTCATCGCGCCCTGGAACTATCCCGCCCAGCTCCTGCTCGCCCCGCTGGTCGGCGCCCTCGCCGCCGGCAACGCCGTGGTCGTCAAGCCCAGCGAACTCGCGCCCGCCACCTCGGCCGTCCTGGCCCGGCTGCTGCCGGCGCACCTCGACACCGGGGCGGTCGCCGTCGTCGAGGGCGGCGTCCCGGAGACCACCGCCCTGCTCGCCGAGCGCTTCGACCACATCTTCTACACCGGCAACGGCGCCGTCGGCCGCGTGGTCATGCGCGCCGCCGCCGAACACCTCACCCCGGTCACCCTCGAACTGGGCGGCAAGTCACCGGCGTTCGTCGACCGCGACGTCGATCTCGCCGTCGTCGCCGACCGGTTGGCCCGCGGCAAGTTCCTCAACGCCGGGCAGACCTGCGTCGCCCCCGACTACGTCCTGACCGACCCGGGGACGGCCGCCGCCCTCGAACCCCTCCTGAAGCACGCGGTCGAGACGCTGTACGGCGCCGACCCGCAGTCCTCGGACGCCTACGGACGCATCGTCAACGAACGCCACTTCGACCGGCTGAGCGGTCTGCTCGGCTCGGGCCGGGTCGTGGTCGGCGGCGACGGGGACCGCGCGGACAAGTACATCGCGCCGACCGTGCTCGCCGACGTCGACCCGAAGTCGCCCGTCATGCAGGAGGAGATCTTCGGCCCGATCCTGCCGATCGTCACGGTCGAGGACCTGGACGAGGCGATCGGCTTCGTCAACGACCGCGACAAGCCGCTCGCCCTCTACGTCTTCACCGAGTCCGACGACACCCGGGACCGCATCGCCGCCGAGACCTCCTCGGGCGGTCTGGGCCTCGGTCTTCCGCTGGCCCATCTCACCGTCTCCGACCTGCCGTTCGGCGGGGTCGGCGAGAGCGGCATGGGCAGCTACCACGGGCGCTACTCCATCGAGACGTTCAGCCACCGCAAGGCGGTGCTGGAGAAGCCGCTGAGCTGAACGGCGGCCGCGGGCGGTCGCACGGGTCGGCCGGGCGGCGGGCGATGACGGTCGGTGACGGCGGATGGGCCGAAGCGGACACGAGTGGACCGAAGTAGTCCGCCGAGGGGCGGCAACGGGACCGGGGTTGGCCCGGAACGGAACGCTCCGTAGTCCGATTCGGCCAAATCCATCGGACTTTCGAATCCGGCTGCACGAAACCCAGCCGCCGGACGCCGTGGTGGCAGAAGGTGTGACCGACGCCTTCCGGGGCCCGTGGGCTCCGCACAGCCAGCGGAAGGACCGACGGGTCCGTGAACGACCAGTACGAACAGCTCACCCGCGACGTGGCGCTCGCCCTGCTCGCCCTGCGGGTCTTCGGCCCCCAGGCCCTCACCCTGGGCCGCCGGTGCGTCGCCGCGCTCGTGAGGGTGGGCGTCCGTGAGATGGACCGCCGCCTCCCCGGGGGCGACCGGTGACCCAGGAGGAGCTCCGCCCGGCAGCGGACCCGCCCACGCCCCGGCTGTCCCTGGACTTCAGCGCCTTCCACCAGATGCACCGCCCCCTCTACGTACGCGAGGCCGAGCGCTGTCTGCGCTGCCGCGCGGACGCCGAGGAGGCGGTCGACGAGGCGTTCGTCCAACTCGCCAGGGAGTGGTCGCGGATACTGCGCGCCGAGAACCCCGCCGCCTACGCGTGGCGCGTGGTGAAGAACCGCGTCATCGACCACGCGCGGGCCCGCGGCCGGCGGGCCACGCTGATGGACACCGCAGTCTTCGAGACCGTCACCCTCCAGGGCGCCGAGGACGCCTACGAGGTGATCGAGCAGAACCTGCGGCTGTTCCACGCGATCTCCACGCTGCCCGAGCGCCAGCGCGACGTCGTCCGGCTGCGCTACTGCGAGGGCTACAGCACCGCGGACGTGGCCTTCCACCTGGGCATCACGGAGGCCGGGGTGCGCTCCCTGGAGCGCTACGCCAAGCGCCGGCTGCGGGAGATCTACGCCAGGTGCGCCGAGGAGGAGGCGGAGCGGTCATGACCTTCGACACCACGGGTGACATCGACACCCTGCTGGCCCGGGCGCGGCTGAGGCCCACGGCCCCCTACCGCCGCTCGGACATCGAGGCGGCCGAGGCCCGGATCGCCGCCCGCGTCGCGGCGGACGCCGCCGACGAGCACCCGGCGGGGGCGCGCCCGCGGCCCGCGCCGGCCGCCCGGCGCGCCCCGCGCACCCACCCCGCGGCCCGCGACCTCGCCGCACTGTGCGAGGCGCTGCTCACCCGCACCGGAGCGCCGGACGGTCTCGGCAGCTTCCTCGGCAGCGCCCTGCCCGAACCCTCCGGGGCGCGGATCCTGGGCAGTCTGCTCTTCCTGGCCGGCTGCGAGGACGGCGCCCGCTTCTGGTGGCAGTACGGCGCGGGCGCGTCCGACACCGTCTCCTCCTACTGCCTCTACCTCCACCACCGGTCGATGGGGGAGGACGAGGAGGCCGACTGGTGGCTGAGCCACACGGAGATCACTCCCGCCACGCTGAGCCGGGAGGCCACCGAGGTGGAGATCGCCACCGCGCTGCACGTGCTCAGCGGACTGCGGCGCGGTCACCGCGGACTGCCGAAGGCGCTGCGGGCGCTCGTCGAGTACGTGCCGGCCGTGGTCGGCTTCGTCGACGACGACCTGGACCTGCCCCTGCCCGACGCGGACCTGGCGGGGATCGTGGCGGCGGCCCTGGCGCACGGCGCCGCGCCGGACGGGCAGCGCCGGCGGGCCAGGCCTGTCGCGCTGCCCGAACGCCGCGAACCCGCCGTGCACACGGTCACCTCGGCCACCCCTCGCGCGGGCCGGCAGTGGAGCCGCGACGTCTCGGAGGCACTGCGCCGGTGCGAGGAGACGGTGGCCTACTGAGGCGGCGCCGCCGGGCCCGCCCCCGCCTCGCCGAGCCGCACCGGGGCCGCGGCCCGCGGACGTCGAGCCGTGCGGGGGAGAGTGGCGCGCTGCAGGTTTTACGTATAACCTCACCCGTCAACCCCTTCCGGAGAATCACTCCGGACCGCTCCGCGCCCGCCCGTGAAAGGTCCCGATGAGCCGCATCGCCCTGGTCACCCTCGTTGTCGACGACTACGACGAGGCGATCCGCTTCTACACCGGGGCGCTCGGCTTCCGGCTCGTCGAGGACGAGCCCCGCGCCGACGGCGCCCGCTGGGTCGTCGTGCGGCCGGGGGACCGCCAGGAGGGCGTGGGGCTGCTGCTCGCCCGCGCCAAGGACGACGCCCAGCGCGCCCGCGTCGGGGACCAGACCGGCGGCCGGGTCGGCTTCTTCCTGCACACCGAGGACTTCGCCGGCGACCACGCGCGCATGCTGGCCGCCGGCGTGACCTTCCTGGAGGAGCCCCGCCACGAGCCCTACGGCTCCGTCGCCGTCTTCCAGGACCTGTACGGGAACCGCTGGGACCTGCTCCAGCCGGCCACCGCCTAGGGGCGTGTCGCGAAAGTCCCGTCTGCCGGGCGACGCCTGGCGCCCGGCCCGCCCCGCGGGCAGACGACGGTTCTTTCGAGACACGCCCCAGCACCGCCCGCCGAACCACTCGCCGAGGAACACGCACATGACCGCGCCCCGCATCGACACCGACACCCTCCGCCGACTCCCCAAGGCCGTCCTGCACGACCACCTCGACGGCGGCCTGCGCCCCGCGACCGTCGTGGAACTCGCCGAGGCGGTCGGCCACACCCTGCCCACCACCGACCCCGACGAGCTGGCCGCGTGGTACTTCGAGGCCGCCAACTCGGGCGACCTGGTGCGCTACATAGCCACCTTCGAGCACACCCTCGCCGTCATGCAGACCCGGGAGGGCCTGCTGCGCACCGCCGAGGAGTACGTCCTCGACCTCGCGGCGGACGGCGTCGTCTACGGAGAGGTCCGCTACGCCCCCGAGCTGATGCTGAACGGGGGACTGACGCTCCCCGAGGTCGTCGAGACGGTCCAGGAGGGCCTCGCGGCCGGCATGGCGAAGGCGGCGGCGGCCGGGACGCCGGTCCGGGTCGGCACGCTGCTGTGCGGCATGCGGATGTTCGACCGCGTGCGCGAGGCGGCGGACCTCGCGGTGGCCTTCCGCGACGCGGGCGTCGTCGGCTTCGACATCGCGGGCGCCGAGGACGGCTTCCCGCCCGCCGACCACCTCGACGCCTTCGAGCACCTGCGCCGCGAGAACGTGCCCTTCACCATCCACGCGGGCGAGGCCCACGGCCTGCCCAGCATCCACCAGGCGCTCCAGGTCTGCGGCGCCCAGCGCATCGGCCACGGCGTCCGCATCACCGACGACATCGTGGACGGCAAGCTCGGCCGGCTCGCGGGCTGGGTGCGCGACCGCCGCATCGCGCTGGAGATGTGCCCGACCTCCAACCTCCAGACCGGTGCCGCCGCCTCGATCGCCGAGCACCCGATCACCGCGCTGAAGGACCTCGGCTTCCGCGTCACCCTCAACACGGACAACCGACTGGTCTCCGGCACCACGATGACCCGCGAGATGGCCCTGCTGGTCGAGCACGCGGGCTGGGGCGCCGAGGACCTGCGCACGGTCACGGTGAACGCCCTCAAGAGCGCGTTCATCCCGTTCGACGAGCGCAACGCCCTCATCGAGGACGTCGTCCTGCCGGGCTACGCGTCCGCGCTCTGAAGGATCCCGCGGACGTAGGCGGCCTGTCCGACGTGCTGGAGATCGTCGGACAGGACGCTGACCAGCCGCACGCCCAGCGTGACCGGCGGATCCCAGCGTTCGTCCACGACGCGTTCCAGGTCCGCCGCGGTGAGCGCGCGCAGCGCCGTCAGGGTCTGCGTGTGCACCGCGTCGTGGTACCCGGTCAGCAGAGCGGCGTCCGGGACCCGCACCCTCGCCACCTGCGCGCCGCTGTGGCCGTACCCGGTGTCCTCGGGCGGCAGGTCCAGACCGAACCGTTTCTCCCAGTCCTGGGCGAGCCACACCTGGTCGAGCCCGAAGGCGCCCGCGACATGGTCGTCCTGGACCCGGGTCAGATGCCACACCAGCCAGGCGACCGAGTTGGCCCCCGGGGCGGGCCGGGCGTCGAGGACGTCGGGGCCCAGGCCCTCGACGGCCGCGTGGACCTCTTCCCGGATGCGGTCGAAGCCGTCGATGAGGATGTCCTTGGCATGCATACGTCCACCATCGCTCAGCGCGCGCTCATCCGCCCCCCGATTCCAGCAGCCCCATCAACGCCCTGGCCGCGGGACTGGTCGCCCGAACGGGCGGCAGCAGGGCGACCGTCTCGTAGGCCGCCTCGCCCGTTCCCTCGAGGGGCAGGGCGGTGAGCGCCTCGCGCTTGTGCCGGAAATGGCGCGGCACGACCGCGACGCCCAGGTTCTCGTCCACCAGGTCCAGCAGGTCGTGCACGTCGTTGACCTCCAGTGCGACCGTGCGCCGCACCCCCGCCTCGGCGAACGCGGCGTCCGTGGCGCGCCGCGGCCCCCAGTCGGGATGGAAGTCGACGAACGCCTCGCCGGCCAGGTCCCGCGGCGTCACCGCCGCCGGCGCCCCGGCGAGCCGGTGGTCGGGATGGCACAGCACGTACATCGGCTCGGCGGCCAGCGGCACACAGCGCAGCTGATCGGTGTCGGACTGGGTGCGGTAGGCGAACGCCAGGTCCAGGCGGCCGGCCGTCACCTCCTCGCCGAGGGCGCCCGAACCCGTCTGGCGCAGCCGGATCTCCACATCGGGGTGGCGCCGCCGGAACGCCGCGAGGAGCCCCGCCACGTGCACCCCGGCGATGCACTGCTCGGTGCCCACCGAGAGCGTGCCGCGGACCACGCCCTGGACGGCGGCCACCGCCTCGTGCGCCGCCCGCACCTGCGCCAGGACGCGCTCCGCCTCGGCCAGCAGCGCCCGGCCCGCCTCCGTCAGCGTCACCCTGCGGGTGGTCCGCACGAACAGGGGCGCGCGCAGCTCCCGCTCCAGCGCCCGGATCGAGGCCGACAGCCCCGACTGGGAGACCATCAGACGTTCGGCGGCACGGGTGAAATGCCGGTCCTCGGCGACGGCGACGAAGTGCTGGAGGTGGCGCAGTTCCATGATTGAGAAGCCTAGCCGCTGAATCGCATCGAATTCTTCTGTTGGACCACTGCCCGCGGACGGGGTCAGAGTGGGAGGAGGTTCGGGGAAGATCGTCCCGGACCGGATCGTCGTGCCAACCCCCTGGAGTCGCGTTGTACACCGCACACCCCGACCGTTACGCGGACATGCCCTACCGGCGCACCGGACGCAGCGGTCTGAAGCTCCCCGCGCTGTCGCTCGGCCTGTGGCACAACTTCGGCCCGGACCGCCCGGTCGAGACCCAGCGGGCGATCCTGCGCCGCGCCTTCGACCTCGGCATCACCCACTTCGACCTGGCCAACAACTACGGCCCGCCGCCCGGCGCCGCCGAGTCCGCGCTCGGCGCCTTCCTGAAGAGCGACTTCAAGGCGTACCGCGACGAGCTGGTCATCTCCACCAAGGCCGGCTACCTGATGTGGCCCGGCCCGTACGGCGAGTGGGGCTCACGCAAGTACGTGCTGTCCTCCCTCGACCAGAGCCTGTCGCGCATGGGCCTGGACTACGTGGACGTCTTCTACTCGCACCGCCCCGACCCGGAGACTCCCCTGGAGGAGACGATGGGCGCCCTGCACTCCGCGGTGCAGCAGGGCAAGGCGCTCTACGTCGGCGTCTCCAACTACTCGGCCGAGCAGACCCGGGAGGCGGCCCGCATCCTCGGCGAACTGGGCACCCCGCTGCTCATCCACCAGCCCCGCTACTCGATGCTGGACCGCCGTCCGGAGACCGAGGGCCTGCTCGACGCCCTGGACGAGCTCCAGGTCGGCTCGATCGTGTTCTCCCCGCTGGAGCAGGGCCTGCTGACCGGCCGCTACCTCGACGGCATCCCCGAGGACTCGCGGGCGGCGAGCGACAGCCCCTTCCTCAGCTCCGACGCGGTCACCGAGGAGCTCGTCGGCAGACTGCGCGCCCTCAACACCATCGCCGAGTCGCGCGGCCAGTCCCTCGCCCAGCTCGCCCTGGCCTGGGTGCTGCGCGGCGGGCGGGTGACCTCCGCCCTCGTGGGCGCGAGCAGCGCCCGCCAGATCGAGGACAGCGTCGGCGCGCTCGACCGGCTGGACTTCGCGGACGAGGAACTGGCCCGCATTGACGCCGTGATCAACGGTTGATCCACGGCTGACGTGATTGATCCACGGGTGGCACGGTTGATCTGCGGCTGATCCACGGCTGTCCGGCGGGGCTTTCGCGACTTCCGTGAGGGCGTCGAATTCGGCATTCCGCATTCCGCGTTCCGCGTTCCGTTCGCGGTCCGGTCCGGTCCGTCGTTCCTTCCGCCGTCCTGCCCGTTGTCACACCGGCGGTTTCCGCAGCCCTTCACGATCTCCTCCGCTCCCGGTGATCCCTTTTCGGGTGGACCGCCGGGAGCGGGGGAATTGTTGTTCCCGCGTCTCAGCTTTCCTTCGGCACGCGGTCCAGGAATCCGAGGACGGCCGTGATCCGGCCGCGGGCGTCGAGGGTGATGACGTCGGATCCGGCCACCGGCGCCACCTCTGCGCCGGAGGGGGCCGCGCCGTCCCCGCTCACCAGCTCCCAGGAGAACCGGGCCATGTCGTGATGGCCGTCCACCGGGCCGACCGGGCGGAAGGAGAGCCCGGGAACTGGGCGTGAACGGCCGCGATGAGGGCGGCGATCTGCTCATGGCCCACGGCGTCGGCGAGAGGGTCGGTGTACCGGCCGTCGGCCGCCCACGCTGCGTCGACAGCCTTGGCCAAAGCATCGGGGTGGCGGGCGTTCCAGGCCTCGAAGTAGCGGGCGACGGCGTTTTCGTGGCGTGCGGTGTCCGCGGACATGGTGGATCAGCCTCCGTCGAGGTCGTCGTCACTGGTCGGAGCCGGGATCCGGCTCTTCGCCGATCCGGTTCCCCCAGCCTGCCCGGGGCCGCCGCGCGGGTCGATTACCCGACGGGTAATGACAGCGCTCACCGCCCGGTGCCGCATTCCGGCCACGATCAAGGGGGAATATGCCAAGAGACTGGCCAAAAAGACATGGTGACAGTGTTTCAGCAGTGAACATACTCGAACGTCAGGGACCCGTTCCGTCATAGGAGCCGCACGGAAAGCGAGGCACCGCCGGCAAACGAGCACCGGGGGAGAGGGACGTGCACGACGAATTCCTGTGCCATGTCACCGCGTACGGCGTCTGCGACGGCCGTCGCATCGGCGTACCGCTCGGCACCTACCGGGCTCCGACGCTGGCTCTCGCCCTGTGGTGGCTGCGGGACCGGGCGTCCTGGATGGCCGAACGCCTGGATCCACAGCCGGACGACGGGCACTTCCCGCCGGGCGCGCTCGTCCCGGTCGCCGACACCGTGCGCGACGTGCCCGCACTGCTGCGGGCCTGGTGCGCCGACCCGGGCCGGCAGGAGCAGGTGGCCGACGAGCTGGCGGGCGGCCGGCTGGTGCGCATCGCGGTCAGCGACGACACCACCGAATACGAACTGCTCGCCGAGTCCGTCGACGCGCTGCGCATGCAGCGGACCCTGCCGGCCCTCGTCCTCCCCGTCGGCTGACCGGTCCGGCGCCGCGCCCTGAGCCGGGCACGAGAGTCCCCGGGCCGCCCGGCCCTTCGTGGCGGTCGCGGACGCGATGTGAGGCACTCCATGGTCGTTGCGTGCGGGAGGTGATAAATGAGGGGGACTGCACCACGCGACTCGGGGTACGAGCATTGGTGCACAGCAGCGTCCGGCACGTCCGGCCTCGTAGAGAGACACGCATGATCGAGCACATCGAGCACCTGGACGGGGCAGTGATACCGATTGGTTTCGATGTACCCGTGGAACCGCTCAGGCGGGCTGCGCACTACACCGGCGAGCCGGGCTGCATAGCCGAGGCCCGCGCGTTCGCCTCCCACTTCGTGGAGCAGCTGCGGACCGAGTGGTGCGCCACGGCCGGCGACCGGGTGGTCGGCGAGGTCATGCTCGTGGTCAGCGAACTGGTCACCAACGCCGACCGGCACAGCAACGGGCCCTACATCCTGGAACTGGAGGGCACGGACTCCTCCGTCACGGTCTGCGTGTACGACAGCAGCGACGCGCTGCCCATGCGGTACCCCAAGGACCCCGAGCGGATCGGCCGGCACGGTCTGGAGATCGTGCACGCCGTGGCCGCGGAGGTCACCGCCGAGCGCGTCCCGGTCGGCAAGCGCGTCCGCGCGGTGCTGAAACTCGAAGCCTAGGCCGGTGGGGCGGCCCCGCCCCACACCGGTCCACTTCCGCGGGTCGACGCCCGCACCCAGCGCCGCGGCATGTCGCCGGACCTGCGCTCGCCGCCTCCGGAAAAAGGGCCCCGGACGATCGCGTCTTCCCGGCGCCGCGGCGGCCGTGGCCTTATGGCCGAGCCGCCGCCGTCACGCCGTCAGGCGCAGCCCATCTCGCCCAGCATGCCCTCGCGCAACCGCGCGATGATCCGCTTGATCAGGCGGGAGACGTGCATCTGGGAGCAGCCCAGCCGCTCGCCGATCTCCGCCTGGGTGGCCTCCTCCACGAACCGCATGTGGATGATCTGCCGGTCGCGCTCGCTCAGCTCGGCCATGAGGGGCGCCAGCGAGTGGTAGTCCTCGACGAGGCGCAGTCCCTCTTCCTCCACGCCGATGAAGTCGGCGAGGACCGCCTCGCCGTTCTCCGGGCCGTCGCCGGTGAGCGCGGCGTCGAGGGAGGAGGAGTTGTAGCCGTTGGCGGCGATCTGGGCCTCGACGACCTGGGCCTCGGCGATGTTCATCAGCACGGCCAGCTCGGCCACCGTCGGCTCCCGGTCGAGGCGGCTGGCCAGCTCGTCGCGCGCCTTGGCCAGCTCGACGCGCAGCTCCTGAAGCCGGCGCGGCACATGGACCGCCCACGTCGTGTCCCGGAAGAAACGCTTGATCTCGCCGACGATGTAGGGGACGGCGAACGACGTGAACTCGACCTCGCGGGCCACCTCGAACCGGTCGATGGCCTTGATCAGGCCGATCATCCCGGTCTGGACGATGTCGTCCATGTCGTCCCCGCGGCCCCGGAAACGGCCGGCCGCGAACCGCACCAGCGACATGTTCATCTCGATGAGCGTGTTGCGCGCGTACTGGTATTCGTGCGTGCCCTCTTCGAGCACCGCGAGTCGCTGGAAGAACTGCCGGGACAGTTCGCGGGCGTCGCGCGGGGCGATACTGCGGGGCTCCTCGATGCCCGGCAGCGGTGCGCCGTCCGTGCTCGCACCGGCGCCGCCCTCGACGACCTCTGCCTCCGACCGGTTCACGGCGGTCTGCATGGTCTCTCCCTCGACAGTCACGGTTCGACGTCTGTTGCTCTCGGTCCGTGAGCGAACACCCGTGTGCACGCCCATTCAGGTGGCGGGTACCCGCTCTTTGCGGACCCATGCACGCGGACGGCGAACAAATTTCCCGGGCGGGAGACCACCCCCGTGGATCTCCCGCGCCGGGTCCCGGTCGATTCCACCGAGGGCGCAACACCGCACCCTTGCGGGACCCACCGGCCCTCCTAGGCTTGAGAGGTGAGCAATCAAGAGGTGAGCAGCCGCCGACCGGACCGCGCACGGGTGATCCCGTTGCGCCCGCCCTCCGCCCGGCCCCACGTCCCGGCCTCAGCGCCCGCCCCCGTTCCGGCCGCCTCCCGGCCCGCCGTCCGGGAGCCCCTGTGGCGGGACCTGATCGGGGACGTCCTGCGCCGTGAGCGTCAGGCGCAGGAGCGCACGCTCAAGGACGTCGCCGACGCCGCCCGCATCTCCCTGCCCTACCTCTCGGAGGTCGAGCGAGGCCGCAAGGAAGCCTCCTCGGAGGTCCTCGCGGCAGCCGCCCAGGCCCTCGGCCTGAGCCTGGGCGACCTGCTGACCCGGGCCCAGGGCGAGCTGATCAGACTCGCCGGCCGGCATCCCGTGCGAAGCCGCACGACGCCCGCCTCCTCCCGCGACGGGCTCTGCCTGGCCGCCTGACGCGTTCGGCGGGGCCGGCGTCTCACACCTTGACGAGACGCCGGCTCACCACCTCGTCGGCCAGCCCGTAGGCCACCGCCTCCTCGGCGGTGAACACCTTGTCGCGGTCCATGTCGGCGCGCAGCGTCGTGATGTCGTGGCGGGTGTGCCGGGCCAGCACCTCCTCCACCTGGGAGCGGATGCGGATCATCTCCTTGGCCTGCAACGCCAGGTCCGACACCGTGCCCTGCCGTCCGCCGCTCGCGGGCTGCCCGAGCAGCACGCGCGCGTGCTCCAGCACGAACCGCCGGCCGGGGTCCCCGCCCGCCAGCAGCACGGCCGCCGTCGAGGCCGCCTGCCCGACGCAGAACGTCGAGATCGGGGCCTGGACGTACGTCATCGTGTCGTAGATCGCCATCAGCGAGGTGAACGAGCCGCCGGGGGAGTTGAGGTAGATCGCGATCTCGCTCTCCGGGGCCGACGACTCCAGATGGAGCAGTTGCGCGATGACGACGTTGGCGACGCCGTCGTCGATCTCCGTGCCGATGAAGATGATCCGCTCGGACAGCAGCCGGCTGAACACGTCGTAGGACCGCTCGCCCTGCGGGGTGCGCTCGACGACGTTCGGAATCGTGTAGGTCCCCATGTCACAGCCCCATCCGTCGCTTGGAGGCGGTGGGCTGGACGTCCGCGAGGGACTCCACGACCCGGTCCACCATGCCGTACTCCCTGGCCTGCTCGGCCGTGAACCAGCGGTCGCGGTCCCCGTCGCGGGAGATGGTCTCCGGGGACTGGCCGGTGTGCTCGGCGGTGATCCGCTCGATGGTCCGCTTGGTGAACTCCAGGTTCTCGGCCTGGATCTCGATGTCCGCGGTGGTGCCGCCGATCCCGGCCGAGGGCTGGTGCATCATGACCCGCGCGTTGGGCAGCGCGTACCGCTTGCCGGGCGCGCCGACGCTCAGCAGGAACTGGCCCATGCTGGCCGCGAAGCCCATGGCGAGGGTCGAGACGTCGTTGGGGATCAGCTGCATCGTGTCGTAGATCGCCAGCCCGGCGTGCACCGATCCGCCGGGACTGTTGATGTACAGGCTGATGTCGGTGCGCGGGTCCTCGGCCGACAGGATCAGCAGCTGGGAGCAGACCCGGTTCGCGGAGACCTCGTCGACCTGGGTGCCGAGCAGGACGATGCGCCGTCCGAGCAGCTGGGCGGCCAGCTGGTCGTCGAACCGGGTGGGCGCCGTGTCGCCCTCCTCGGCCCGGGGGGCGAACGTGGTGAGTGCGGTCATCGGTTCTCCTCGTCGTGGCGCGGATGCCGTCGGCTCCACTGTCGACCGGGAACCGCGCCCGCAGGCCGTTTCTCTGCCCGCGGCAGATTCGCTGCGGGCAGAGCCCCCGCCCGCGCCGCCCGGCACGCGACCGATGAGTTTCCGGGCCCGCCGGGGTCGACACCCCAGACCGACCGCGTCACACGCCCAGGAGGTATTCCATGACCACCGACGGATTCACCACGTGTCTCTGGTTCGACGGCCAGGCCGAGGAGGCCGCGCACTACTACGTCTCGATCTTCAAGAACTCCTCGATCGGCGCCATCGGCCGGTACAACGAGGCCGGTCCCGGCCCGGCCGGCTCCGTGCTGGCCGTGGAGTTCACGGCCAACGGACAGAAGTTCGTCGGGATCAACGGCGGCCCGCAGTTCACCTTCAGCGAGGCGATCTCCTTCCAGATCCACTGCGCGGACCAGGAGGAGGTCGACCACTACTGGGCCAAGCTCACCGAGAACGGCGGCGAGCCCGGCCCGTGCGGCTGGCTGAAGGACCGGTACGGCCTGTCCTGGCAGGTCGTCCCGGACGGGGTGATCGAGATGATCGGCGACCCCGACCCCGAGAAAGCCGCCCGCACCACCCGGGCGATGTACGCCATGGGCAAACTCGACGTCGCCGCCCTGCGCAGGGCCTACGAGGGCGCCGAATAACCGGGCGCGAGGGGCGCGTCGGCCGCCCGGGCCTCGGCGAGGATCTCGCGGATCACATGCCGGGAGTTCTCCGCCAGCGCCGGGTTGGTCTCCCAGTAGTACGGCAGCTGGATGAGCGAGACCGACAGCGCCCAGCCCCGGCCGCGCGCCCACTCGGCGTCGTCCGCGCCCACGGCCGCGCGGAACGCGCCGCGCGCCGGGGCGGGCAGCAGGTTCCACGCGATGATCAGATCGACGGCCGGGTCGCCGACGCCGGCGACGCCGAAGTCGATCACCGCGCCCAGCCGCCCGTCCCGGACCAGCACGTTCCCGGGGGAGAGGTCCCCGTGGGCCCACACGGGCGGTCCCGCGTGCCCGGGCGCCCGCAGCGCCTCCTCCCACAGGGCGGTGACCGCGTCGACGTCGATCCGTCCGGTGAGCAGGGCGAGGGCGTCGCGGGTCGGGCCGTCCCGCTCGGCCAGCGGAACGCCCCGGCTGTTCGGCGGCCCGCCCCGCGCGTCGATCCCGCGCAGCGCGGTGACGAACGCCCCCAGTTCCGCCGCCAGCGTCAGCGGGCGGTCGAGGGCGCCCGCGACCGGGTTGCGGCCGTCCAGCCAGCGGTAGACCGACCACGGCCAGGCGAACCCCTCTCCCGGGCCGCCCCGCGCGAGCGGCTGCGGCGCGGCCACCGGCAGCGCGGGCCCGAGCCGGGTCAGCCAGTGCTGCTCGTGTCCCACGCTCTGGACCGCGCCGGGATGGCGGGGCAGCCGCACCACCTTGTCGTCGCCCAGCCGGAACATCGCGTTCTCCGTGCCGGAGGAGGCCAGCCGCCGCACGGGCAGCCCGGCCCAGCGTGGGAACTGGGCGGCGACGAGCCGGCTCACCAGGTCGGAGTCGAGGTCGACCTCGTCCGGACGCATCTTCTTCACAGCGGCGCACACGCACCCCATTGGACGAGTCCGGCCGCCCCGCCGTCCAGCGAATTCGCGGCCCGCCCCGCCCGCGCACAGCCCGTCGCCCGCCGGCGGCCCGTGTGCTCGACGCGCGGGCCGGGGGCGGGATGGCTAGCGTGAGAACCCGGACCCGGCGCCGCCGCGCCCCGCCGTCGGCCGCGCGGCAAGTCCTGTCCCCGCCGCACCCGTTCCGTGTTCGTCTCATCAGGAGGGCCGTCGTGATGGCCGTACGACCAGAGGGGGCCCCTTGCTGGGCCGACGCGATGTTCAGCGACGTGGAGGGAGCCAAGAGGTTCTACGGCGACGTCCTCGGCTGGACCTTCGGCGAGGCGACGTCGGAGTACGGGAACTACACCCAGGCCTACGTCGACGGCAAGGCGGTGGCCGCCGTCGTCCCGCCGATGCCCGGTCAGGAGGGGCAGTCCCAGTGGTGCCTGTACCTCGCCTCCCCGGACGCCGCCGCGACCGCGGCCAGGATCCGCGAGCACGGCGGCGAGGTGCTGATGGAGCCGATGCAGGTCGGCGAGTTCGGCACGATGTGCCTGGGCCGCGAACCGGGCGGCGCGGTGTTCGGCGTGTGGCAGGCGGGCGTCCACGAGGGCTTCGAGGCCCCGCCCGAGCAGCCCGGCGCGTTCTGCTGGGCCGAGGTCTTCACCCGCGAGCCCGAGAAGACGGACGCGTTCCTCCCGGCCGTCTTCCCGTACAAGGCCAAGCAGATGCGGGACGACGCCGTCGACTTCCGCATGTTCGAGATCGGCGGCGACACCGTGCTCGGCCGTATGCGGATGGGGGAGGATTTCCCGCCCGAGGTGCCGTCGTACGTCAACGTCTACTTCACCGTCGACGACTGTGACGAAGCGGTGGCGCGGGCCACCCGGCAGGGCGGTGTGCTGCGGTTCGGCCCCATGGACACGCCGTTCGGCCGGTTCGCGGCCCTCAGCGACCCGCAGGGCGCGAGCTTCTCGGTGATCGACGTGACCAGGACGGCCGGGGAGATGCCGCAGGCCGACGACGTGCCGTGACCGGACGGCCGGCGGACCGCGCGTTGCGGCCGCCCGGCCGGGACCGTCCGGGGCCCATGGCATGATCGTGCGCATGCGTGAACGAGTGGTGGCCGCGTGCGACGGGGCTTCGAAGGGGAACCCGGGTCCGGCGGCCTGGGCGTGGGTGGTCGCGGACGACGCGGAGGCGCCGGACCGCTGGGAGGCGGGGCCGCTCGGCAGGGCCACCAACAACGTCGCCGAACTCACCGCGCTGGAACGCCTCCTGGCGGCGACCGACCCGGCCGTGCCGCTGGAGGTCCGCATGGACTCCCAGTACGCCATGAAGGCCGTCACCACCTGGCTGCCCGGCTGGAAGCGCAACGGCTGGAAGACGTCCGCGGGCAAGCCGGTCGCCAACCGGGAACTGGTGGTGCGCATCGACGGACTGCTCGACGGGCGCTCGGTCGACTTCCGCTACGTGCCCGCCCACCAGGTCGACGGCGACCCGCTCAACGACTTCGCCGACCGCGCCGCCAGCCAGGCCGCGATCGTCCAGGAGCCGGCCGGCAGCGAGCTGGGTTCACCCGAGCCGCCCGCCTCGCCGGACACCCCGAAGTCCTCCGGACACAAGAACGGCCGCCCCGCCGGGAACAAGTCGTCCCGGCGGAGCGGCGGTTCGTCCTCGCGCACGATCAAGGCCAAGTTCCCGGGCCGCTGTCAGTGCGGCCGCCCCTACGCGGCGGGCGAGGACATCGCCAAGAACGCGCAGGGCTGGGGACACCCGGAGTGCCGTACGGCGGACGCCGGTTGAGCGTACGCGGGGCCGTCACAGCACCGCGCCGCGCCAGCCCCCAGTCTCCAGGCCGCGGTCCTCGATGAACTCCTTGAACCGCTCCAGATCGCCCTTGGTCTGACGCTTCACGAAGCCCAGCTTGTCGCCGACGCTCTCGGCGAGGCCCTCCGGCTGGAACTCCATCTGGAGCATCACCTTGGTGCGGCTGTCGTCGAGCCGGTGGAAGGTCACCACCCCGGCCTGCCGGGCCTCGCCGGACACGGTGGTCCAGGCGACCCGTTCGTCGGGGATCTGCTCCGTGATCTCCGCGTCGAACTCGCGGTGCACCCCGTTGACACTGGTCACCCAGTGCGTGAGCGTGTCGGAGCGCTGTTCGATCCGTTCCACCCCGTCCATGAACTTCGGGAACGTCT
This sequence comes from Streptomyces sp. NPDC048481, assembly GCF_043200075.1. Lineage (NCBI taxonomy): Bacteria > Bacillati > Actinomycetota > Actinomycetes > Kitasatosporales > Streptomycetaceae > Streptomyces > Streptomyces sp. NPDC048481. The sequence continues at coordinate 73,631 of NZ_JBICXC010000004.1, read as the reverse complement.
CGAACTGCGTCCACTGGTTGTAGGCGGTGTGCACGGGCACGCCGACCTCGATGGATTCCTCGACCTGCGACACGGTCGTCTCCTCCTGCGTTGTCGTGGTTCGTACGGTCGGTGACGTCGGTGCGGGTACCCGCGACCCGCGCCGCAAACCGGCGGTCAGCGGGCGGCGGGGGACGGCCGGTCCGCGTCGAGGGCGTCGAAGGTGTAGAACGCCGTGTGGTCGAGCAGGTCCGCCGGGGCGGTGTCGTTCCACGGCTTCATCGTCTCGTGCAGGTCGACGACGTCCGGCGTCCCGCCGTTCGGCACGTAGGCGGACCCCGGGTGCCGGCGCTGCCACTGGGCCCACAGCCTGTCGATGAAGGCGTGATGCAGCCAGAACACCGGGTCGTTGGGGGAGACCCCGGTGGCCATCTGGCCGCCGACCCACACATGGACCCGGTTGTGCAGATTGACCCCGCGCCAGCCCTCCAGATGGTTGCGGAACCCGTCGGAGGCGCTGTTCCAGGGCGCCATGTCGTACGTCGGCATCGCCAGCACCGAGTCGACCTCGGACCGGGTCGGCAGCTCGCGCACCCCCGCCCCCAGCGCACGCCGCAGATAAGTGCGCCCGTCCACCCGCACGTTGATGGGCCAGCGGCCCGCCGAGGCGGCGAACGGACCGTCCATCACCTGCCCGTCCCGGCTGCGCCCGCTGCCGCCGAGGAAGTCGGGCGCCCACAACGACGAGCGGGGCGAACGGTCGGTGGACCAGTCCCAGTAGGGCAGCGCCACCGACGCGTCCACGGACTGAAGCGCCCGCTCGAACTCCAGCAGGAATCTGCGGTGCCAGGGCAGGAACGACGGTGAACGGTGGCCGGTGCGCTCGCCGTTGTCGGTGTCGCCGAGGATGAACGCGTTGTGGGTGGTGACGAAGGCGTCGTAGCGGCCGCTGCGCTTGAGTTCGAGGAGGGCGTCGACGAAACGCCGCTTCTCGTCGGAGGTCAGGGACGCCTGGTTCTTGCGGACGGTCATGGTGCGGAGCTCCAAGAGTGCGGGAGAGGAGGGCGGACGGCGCCGGGTCAGGCGGCCGGGAACGGTTCGAGCCGGGCGCCCTGCAATTCGTCGACCGCGGCGCGGGCGGCGGCCCTCGGCGTGGACACCGGGTCGTAATGGCTGACCACGCTGATCCAGGAGCCGTCGGCGTTGCGCATCACGTGCAGCTCCACCCCGTCGACGTACACGGCGTAGCCGCCGCCGTGGTGGTGCCCGCCCCCGGCGACGGGCCGGCCCTGTATGCGGCGGCCCCGGTAGACCTCGTCGAAGGACTCGGGGGAGCCGTGGGAACCGTGGGGGTCGTGGGGGCCATGGTGCGGTTCGGCGGCGCGGGCGGCGGTGGCGACGGCGAACGGGGCACCGGCGACGACGGCCGCCGCGGTGAGTGCGCGACGACGGCTGAGTTCCGGCATGCGGGACCTCCTGGAGTGCGTTCGGTTGACGACTCCGCATGCCTATCGGCGGTGTGGAGAGGCGGGGAAATCGCCTCCGACCGGTTGGCCGCGATCCGGACAATCGATAACAAGTCGTACAGTGTTGAACGAAGATGATCTTGTCCCGCGACCGCCCCGATCGCGGCGGAAGGGGCAATTCCTTTGCGCCGGGACCCCGCTTTCGGTGGACTTTCGCGCGGCTCCGCTCCGCCGGTGGTGTGGCTCACGTGCGAAAAGTGGCGCGATCGGACGCGAGAGGCGGCGAGCGGCCTGTTCCCGCCCTGCTACCCTGCGTCGTCAATCCACCACGACCGGTAACCCCTGGGGGTGCGCGTGAAGGTCGCCTGTGTCGGCGGCGGGCCCGCCGGCCTGTATCTCTCGATCCTGCTCAAGGTGCAGGACCCGTCCCACGACGTCACCGTCCACGAACGCGACCCGGAGGGCTCGACCTACGGCTGGGGCGTCACCTACTGGCAGGGACTGCTCGACAAACTCCGCGTCTGCGACCCGGAGTCGGCGGAGGAGATCGAGAAGCACTCCGTCCGCTGGAACGAAGGCGTCGCCCACGTACGGGACCTGGCCACCCGTCAGCCCGGCGACGAAGGGCACGGCATCGGCCGGCACCGGCTCCTGGAACTGCTCGCCGCCCGCGCCCGCGCCCTCGGCGTCCGGCTGGAGTACGAGAGCGAGATCACCGCCGACGACCTGCCGGACGCCGATCTGGTCGTGGCGGGCGACGGCGTCCACAGCGCCCTTCGCTCCCGTTACGCCCAGGACTTCGGCGCCACCCTCACACCGGGCCGCAACCGCTACGTCTGGCTCGGCACGACCAAGGTCTTCGACTCCTTCACGTTCGCCTTCGTCGAGACCGAGCACGGCTGGATCTGGTGCTACGGCTACCCCTTCAGCGCCGAGCAGAGCACCTGCGTCATCGAGTGCGCGCCCGAGACCCTGGCCGGACTCGGCCTCGACCGGGCGAGCGAGGCCGACAGCCTCGCCGCACTGGAGAAGCACTTCGCGCACATCCTCGACGGCCACCCCCTGGTCGGCCGCGCCGCCTCCGACGGGGGCTCCCCCTGGCTGACCTTCCGCACCCTCACCAACCGCACCTGGCACCGGGACCGCCTCGTCCTCCTCGGCGACGCCGCCCACACCACGCACTACTCGATCGGCGCCGGCACCACCCTCGCCCTGGAGGACGCCATCGCCCTGGCCGGGGCGCTCCGCGAAAGCCCCGACCTGCCGCGCGCGCTCGCCCGATACGAAGGCGAGCGCCGCTCCGCGCTGCTCTCCCCGCAGAGCGCCGCCCGCTACAGCGCGCAGTGGTACGAGAACCTGACCCGCTACATCGACCTGCCCCCGGAGCAGATGTTCGCGCTGCTCGGCCAGCGCCACTCGCCCCTGCTGCCCTACGTGCCGCCCCAGCTGTACTACCGGCTGGACCGGGCGGCCGGACGGCTGGAGACGCTGCGCCGGTTCAAGCGCTGGCTGGGGCCGAAGCTGGCGCGCGGCGCGCACGCACGCGCGCTCAGCTCCCGCGAATGACCGACCCCGGCCTCCCGGACCGACGGAGCGCCCTTGGGTGAATGGGAATTCACTGTTACGGTGAATTCCCATTCACCTCGGTCACCGTGCTCCCGCCGCCCCGCGCTCGCGTGTCCACCGTGACCGGTCGTCGCACCGGCCGCTGGAGTGTCCATGGCGTCGCCCGCTCCGATACCCGCCCCGGCCGGGGAGGCCGGCGGCCTGCGGGCCCGCCTCACCGTCCCGGTCCTGGCCTACTGCGGCATCCTCATGGCGGTCATGCAGACCGTCGTCGTCCCGCTGCTGCCCGACCTGCCCCGGCTGACCGGCGCCTCCGCGGGCGCCGTCTCCTGGATGGTCACCGCCTCACTGCTGTCCGGCGCGGTCCTCACCCCCGTACTCGGCCGGGCCGGCGACATGTACGGCAAGCGCCGGGTGCTGCTCCTGTCGTTCGCGCTGATGACCGCCGGCTCGGTGATCTGCGCCCTCACCTCCGACATCGGCATCCTGATCGCGGCGCGCGCCCTCCAGGGCGCCGCGTCCTCCGTCGTCCCGCTGTCCATCAGCATCCTGCGCGACGAACTGCCCCCGCACCGGCGCGGCTCCGCAGTGGCGCTGATGAGCTCCACCGTCGGCATCGGCGCCGCGCTGGGGCTGCCCGCGGCCGCCGTGGTCGTGCAGTACGCGAACTGGCACGTCATGTTCTGGGTGACCGCCGCCCTGGGGGTGACCGGCGTCGCCCTGATCCGGTGGGCGGTGCCCGAGTCGCCCGTCCGCGAGCCCGGCCGGTTCGACGTCACCGGCGCGCTGGGACTGGCCGCCGGGCTGATCTGCCTCCTCCTCGCCGTGTCCCAGGGCGGCCAGTGGGGCTGGACGAGCGCCCGGGTCCTCGGCCTCTTCCTGGGCTCGGCCGTCGTCCTCGCCCTGTGGAGCCGGCAGCAGCTGCGCGCCCCGCGGCCGCTGGTCGACCTGCGCCTGGTGTCCCGGCCCAGGGTCGGCCTGTCCCACCTGGCGGCGCTCCTGACCGGCTTCGCCTTCTACGCCAACTCGCTGGTCACCGCCCAGCTCGTACAGGCCCCGAAGGCGAGCGGGTACGGACTCGGGCTGTCCATCGTCCAGACCGGGCTGTGCCTGCTGCCCGGCGGCATCACCATGCTGCTCTTCTCACCGGTCTCGGCCCGCATCTCCGAGGCCCGCGGCCCGCGCGTCACCCTCGCCCTGGGCGCCGCCGTCATCGCCGCCGGCTACGCGCTGCGCTTCGCCGACAGCCGCGAACTGTGGATGATCATGGTGGGGGCGACCGTCGTGGCCACCGGGACCACTCTCGCCTACTCGGCGCTGCCCGCGCTCATCCTGCGCGCCGTCCCGCCCGGACAGACCGCCTCGGCGAACGGCGTGAACGTCCTGATGCGCACCATCGGCCAGGCGGTATCCAGCGCGGCCGTCGCCGCCGTGCTCGTGCACCACACCGGCCTCGTGGGCGGTCGGCCCGTGCCGACGCTGCACGGCTATCTGGTGGCCTTCGCCGTGGCGGGCGCGGTGGCGCTCGCGGCCTGCGCCATGGCGCTCACCATCCCCGGCGACCGCGCGCCCGACGACCCGCCGCCCGCCCGCAGCCGCCCCCGGCCGGTGAACGACGGGGCCACCGGGGGAGCATGAGCGCCGTGAACACCGAACCGGACGCCCCCGGCCCCGGCGTCGCGCGGCCCCCGGCCCGGCGCGACGCCGAGGCCACCAAAGCGGCCATCCTGCGCGCCGCCCGCCACCTCCTCGCCCGCCATGCGCACGCCGACCTCACCCTCAAGGCGGTCGCCGAGCGCGCCGGAGTGAGCGCGCCGCTGGTGGTGAAGTACTTCGGCAACAAGGACGCCCTCTTCGCCCGCGTGATGTCCTTCGAGGAGGACGCCCACGCCCTCCTCGACGCCCCGCCCGCCGAGCTGGGCCGGCACATGGTCCGCCACGTGCTGGTCAGCCAGCGCGAGCGCGGCGCCGACCCCGTGCTGCGCATCGCCTTCGCGCCCCTGCACGGCGAGCACGGCGACGTCCTGCGTGCCAACTTCCGCGCCCAGGTCACCGAGCGGCTCGCCGCCCGCCTGACCGGCCCGGACACGGCCGTGCGCGCGGAGCTCGCGATCGCCGCGCTGCTCGGCCTCGGCGTGATGTCCGGCATCGCACGCGGCGCCGCCCTGCGGGCGATGCCGGTCGAGGACGTCGTCGACCGGTACGGGCCCACCGTGCAGGCGCACCTCGACGGCCCCGCCCCGCGGCCCCCGTCCGTTCCGGCCGGGGAGTGAGCCCGGCCCGCGGCGGCCGCGGGAGGGTGGTCGGGGCCGCGCCCCCGGGCACCGGGTGACAGACTGACGCCATGGACGAGCGCGAATTCGGTAGGTCTGGTCAGCACGCATCCGTCGTCGGCCTCGGCACCTGGCAGCTGGGCGCCGACTGGGGCGACGTCGACGACAAGGAGGCACTGGCGGTTCTGGAGGCGGCGGCCGAGTCGGGAGTCACCTTCTTCGACACCGCCGACGTCTACGGCGACGGCCGCAGCGAGCAGACCATCGCCGCCTTCCTCAGCGGCCGCCCCGACCTGCACGTGCTGGTCGCCACCAAGATGGGCCGCCGGGTCGACCAGATCCCCGAGAACTACGTGCTCGACAACTTCCGCGCCTGGAACGACCGTTCCCGCCGCAACCTCGGCGTCGACCGGATCGACCTGGTCCAGCTGCACTGCCCGCCGACCCCCGTCTACTCCTCCGACGAGGTGTTCGACGCCCTCGACACGCTCGTCGAGGAGGAGCGCATCGCGCACTACGGCGTCAGCGTGGAGACCTGCGCCGAGGCCCTCACCGCGATCGCCCGGCCCGGCGTGGCGAGCGTGCAGATCATCCTCAACCCCTTCCGTCTGAAGCCCCTGTACGAGGTGCTCCCGGCGGCCCGCGCGGCCGGCGTCGGCATCATCGCCCGCGTCCCGCTCGCCTCCGGCCTGCTCTCCGGCAAGTACACGGCCGACACCGTGTTCCCGGAGAACGACCACCGCGCCTACAACCGGCACGGCGAGGCTTTCGACCAGGGCGAGACGTTCTCCGGCGTCGACTACACGACCGGCGTCGAGGCCGCCGTCGAGTTCGCGGCCCTGGCCCCCGAGGGGTACACCCCGGCCCAGCTCGCCCTGCGCTGGATCGTCCAGCAGCCCGGCGTGACCACGGTGATCCCGGGCGCCCGCTCGCCGGAGCAGGCCCGCGCCAACGCGGCCGCCGCCAGGCTGACCGAACTCGACGAGCAGACCCTCGCGGCCGTGCGCGACCTCTACGACCGGCGCATCAAGGACCAGGTCGAGGGACGCTGGTAGACCAACGCGGCGGCGACCTGCGAAAAGCGCCGTTCACGGGGTACTCGCGATGACGAGGGGGTCGAGGGACCACCCGGAATCGGGAGGACGGCAAAGGTGACGGACACGGGGACGGACGCCGAGCGGCGCACGGGGCGCAACGAGACCCAGGAGGAGAGAGCCGACCGGATGTGGGTGGAGCTCCTCCAGGAGATCCGCGTCGCCCAGACGGGTGTACAGATCCTCTTCGGCTTCCTGCTGACCGTCGTCTTCACCCCGCGCTACGCGGAGCTGCAGGACGTGGACAAGGTCATCTACATCGTGACCGTGGTCCTGGGGGCGTGTGCGACCGGCGCCCTCATAGGCCCGGTGTCGCTGCACCGGCTCGTCTCGGGGCGGCGGGTGAAACCGCAGACGGTGCAGGTGGCGTCCAGGATGACCCTCGTCGGTCTGATCCTGCTGCTCGCCACCATGACCTCGTCGCTGCTGCTGATCCTGCGCGTGGCCACCCACGACGCCTTCGTGCCCTGGCTCGTCGCGGGCGTGGTCTCGTGGTACGGGCTGTGCTGGTTCGTGGTGCCCCTGTGGACGCGGCGCCGCTACACCACGAACTGAACCGGACGACGGCCCGGCCGGATCATCCGGTCTCGGGTGCGTCGCCGCGGGCCCCGCGCAGCGCGGCGAGGCAGGTGCCGATCGCCTGCTGGAGCTCTTCCAGCCGCTGCACCATGTCGTCCTCGTAGAACTCCTGCGTGTCGACGTCGTCGAAGGTGAGCTCCTCGAAGACCCTGGTCGCCCGTTGCAGGCTGCTGTAGAACTTCGTGCGCCGTTCCTGGACGCGCAGTCCGGGATCGGCCTCGACGGTCTCCACGACCAGGGACTTAATGGTGTCGTAGGCCTCGCTCGCCCACTCGCCCGCGTCCTCGTCGTCGTCCAGTTCGTCGAGCAGGGACAGATGCCGCTCGGCCTCCTGGCGCACCTCGAGGGGCGCGTCCACGGTCTGGCCCGCGGGAGTCCTGATCATGCCCGACTCGGCGATCTGCCGGACGTACCCGATCCGGTCGGCCGAGCGGCTCTCGCTCGCCACGGCCTTCTTCAGGTCGTCGGTGCGCACCACGTCCCGCGCCAGCTCCGTCTGGAGGTCCGGGTCCTCCCGCACGCGGTCCAGGAGGGCGGCGCGGGCCGCGCGGGCGGTCGAGGGGTCCGCCAGGATCGCGGCGCGCAGCGCGGTGGGGTTCTCCGCGACCTCCAGGGCCTTGGTCGGACGGATGCCCTCGGCCTCGGCGGCCTGCGCGATCGCGGCGCCGCGATCGGAGGCGGCACTGGAGCGCGGGACGTAGTAGCCGAGCCACACGTCGGCGTCCGGCAGCTCCACCTCCTGGCCCGGCGCCAGCTCCTCGAAGTGCGGGACCAGACCGTCGTCGGCGGCCCGGTCCCACGCCTTGTAGTAGCGCATGACGCGCTCGGGGGAGCAGCCCGCCAGTTCCGCGAACTCCCTCGCCGACACCTTCGGCGTCTCGCCGGCGCCCTGTCCGCCGGGCCGTACGCTGCGCGCCACCATCAGGCCGAAGGCCCATCCGCCGGTGCGGGCGTAGACGCCGAACTCGCGCGCGTCGCGCGCCACGAGGTCCGACAGGGGCGCGGGCGCGGGAAGCGGCTCGCGCGGCGTGTCGTCCGACCTCTCCTCCGGCTTCTCGGCGGACGCCACCACGGGTGTCTCGGGCGCCTCGGGCGTAAGGGGCGTCTGGGGCAGGTCGGGCGCCAGGGTCACGGATGACTCTCCTCTGCGGACTGCGGACTGCGGGCTGCGGGCTGAGACACGGACGGGCCGGCACCGTGGGAGTGCCGGCCCGCAGCCTATATGGACGCCTTGGCGGCGCTTTGCCCGACCCGCCTGCCGTGCGTGCGGCCCGTCGTCCGCCCGCTGCCGGCCCGTGGCCTCAGCCGAACGCCTTGCGCAGGGCGGGCAGCAGGGTCTTCTCCGACCAGTCGAGGTAGGCCGGCTGCGAGTCGCCGCCGATCTGCACCAGGGCGATCTCCGTGAACCCGGCCTCGGCGTAGGGGCGCACGGCCTCGACGAAGTCGTCCGGGTCGTCGCCGCAGGGGATCGACGAGGCGACGTCGTCGGGAGTCACGAACTGGGTCGCGGCGTCGAAGGAGTCGGGGTGGGGCAGTTCGGAGTTCACCTTCCAGCCGCTGCCGAACCAGCGGAACTGGTCGTGCGCCCGCTTCACCGCGGCCTCCCGGTCGGAGTCGTGGCACACGGGGAGCTGGCCCACGCGCGGCTTGCCCGTGCCGCCGTGCCGGTCGAAGGACTCCAGCAGGTCCGGCTTCGGCTCGGTGGCGATCACCAGATCGGCCAGCCGGCCGGCGAGCTTGCAGGAGCGCTCGCCGGAGACGGCGATCCCGATCGGCGGCGGCTCGTCGGGAAGGTCCCACAGCCGGGCCGAGTCCACGTCGAAGTGGGTGCCGTGCCGGGTGACATGACCACCCTCGAACAGGTCCCGGATGATCCCGACGGCCTCCTCCAGCATCTCGTGCCGCACGTCCACCGAGGGCCAGCCGCCGCCCACCACGTGCTCGTTGAGGTTCTCCCCGGAGCCCAGCCCCAGCCGGAAGCGCCCCTCCGACAGCAGTTGCATCGTCGCGGCCTTCTGCGCCACCACCGCGGGGTGGTAGCGGAACGTCGGACACGTCACGTACGTCATCAGGGGGATGCGTGACGTGGCCTGGGCGGCGGCTCCGAGCACGGTCCACGCGTAGGGGGAGTGCCCCTGGGAGCGCAGCCACGGGAAGTAGTGGTCCGACGTCACCGAGAAGTCGAAGCCCGCCTCCTCGGCCCGCACCACGTGGTCGACCAGGTCACGAGGGCCGGCCTGCTCGGTCATCATCGTGTATCCGATTCGCACCATGAGGTCCGAGTCCCCGCCCGCCGCCAGGGGAAACGGGCCGCAGGCGGCCGGAAAACCCGTCGATCGCCGGGCCCGGGCCGGGCAGGATGCGGACATGAGCGCCCACCCCCCGTCCCCCCTGCCGTCCAGCACCCCGTCCGCCGAGGGCGTCGACGCTCTCGGCGTCCTGGCCTTCCTCGACGCCGTCGAGGCGGCCGAGGCCGTGGAGCCGCACAGCCTGATGATCCTGCGGCACGGCCGGCTCGTCGCCTCCGGCTGGTGGGAGCCGTACGCCAGCGACCGGCTCCACCTGCTGTACTCGCTCAGCAAGAGCTTCACGTCCACGGCCGCCGGCTTCGCCGTCGCGGAGGGGCTGATCGGCCTCGACGACCCGGTCGTCTCGTACTTCCCGGAGTTCGAGGCGGAGATCACCGACCCGCGCAGCCGGGCCATGCTGGTGCGCCACGTGGCCGCGATGGCGAGCGGGCACGAGGAGGAGACGTACGACCGGGCGCATGCCCTCGACCGCGACGACCTCGTACGGGGTTTCCTGCTGCTGCCGCCCGAGCGCGATCCGGGAACGGTCTTCGCCTACAACCAGCCCGCCACCTACGCGCTCGCTGCGATCGTGCAGCGGGTGACCGGCCTGTCGCTCACCGCGTATCTGCGGCCGCGCCTGCTCGACCCGCTCGGCGTCGGCGGGGTGGCCTGGCTGACCGACCGGTCCGGGCGTGAACTCGGCTTCAGCGGACTGCACGGCACGACCGACACGATCGCCCGGCTGGGCCAGCTGTGGCTGGCCGGGGGCATGTGGCAGGGGGAACGGCTGCTGTCACCGGAGTGGGTCGCCGAGGCCACCCGCGCGCACGTGCCGACGGCTCCCGGGCTCCCGGCGGACGCGGACCGGACGGACTGGGAGCGAGGCTACGGCTTCCAGTTCTGGCGGTCCCGGCACGGTTACCGGGGCGACGGCGCCTACGGACAGTTCTGCCTGGTCCTGCCCGAGCACGACGCCGTGATCGCGACCACCGCGGCGACCCGTGACATGCAGGCCCTGCTCACCCTCGTCTGGGAGCATCTGCTGCCCGCGTTCGCGCCGGGGCCGCTGGCCGGCCGCGAGGGGGCCGACGCGGCTCTCGCCGGGCGGCTGACCCGGCTCGCGCTGCCCCCGGCCGAAGGCGAGCCCGAGCCGCCGCGGGACGCGGCCGACTGGGCGGGCGCCGCGTTCGCCCCCGCCGGCGGCCTCTGCGCCGACCAGCCGGGACTGACCGGCGTCACGGTCGCGGACGGGACCGGCGGCTGGACGCTGAGCCTCGCCGAGAAGCAGGGCGACCTCAGGCTGGCGCTGCCGCCCGCCGGCGGCTGGCTGGTGAGCGAGGAGCCCGTGCCCACCGCGGTCGGCGGCGGGTGGACGGACGCCGGCACGCTCAGCGCGCACATCGTCTTCCTCGAGACCCCGCACCGCCTGCGGGTGACCTGCTCCCTCGCCACGCGGACCTTCACCGCCCACTGGGACACGACGCCCCTGCACGGCGGCGGCCTGCGCTCGTTGCGTGCGCCGCGCGGCGCGTCCCGGCCGCGAGAGGCGTCCCGGTCAGGCCGCTGAGCCGGGCCGGAAGGTCTTCAGGAACGTGTCGAGGGCCTGCCGGTCGGCCGTGGTGTCCCATTCCTCGGCGGGAGTCGTCCAGCGCAGCGAGAAGCTGCGGCCCCCGCCGAGGAGGAATCCGCGGCCGAACGTCCGCTGCTGCCCGCCGTCGGCGTCGAAGACCCACTCCATGTCGGCGGCCCGGTATCCCTGGTACGTCGTGGCCCTGATCGCGCCGATCCGCCGGAAACCGCCGGCCTTCCTCAGGTTCGGCTCGACGTCGTCGCGCCAGACGGCGACCGGGTCGGGACCGGCGCTCTCGCTGTAGGTCACCGCGAGGGTGCGCGGATCGCCGGACGCGCCGAAGGTGACGCGGTAGGCGTGCCCGGCGCCGCGCGCGGTCTCCAGCCGCTTCCATCCCGCGGGCAGGGCGACCGAGAAGCCCTCGGGCGCCCGGTAGACCCGGAAGCCCCGGGGGAGGGCGGTCGCCGCGGCGGAGGGCGGGGCGGCCGGTGAGGCGCCCGCGGACGGCCGGGCCGGCGCGGCCGGACTCGCGGCCGTCGGCGGCGGGCTCGGCGGGGCGGCCGTGGGCGAGGGGGCGGGCGCGGGGGAGCCTCTGTCGCCGCCGTCGTCGTCGGGCGCCGCGGCGGACGCGGACGGCCGGGCCTGCGTCCCGCCCGCCGCGGCGTCGTCGGCGTCGGGCAGCTGGTGGGTCACGACGAGGGCGGCGACCGCCACGGTGACGACGGCCAGCGCGGTCCCGGCCGCCATGGCCCGCCCGCTCCACTGCGGGCCGGCCTGCCGCGCCGCGGCGCACATGCGCCGCAGCCTCGGGGCGGGCAGGGCGGTGTGCGGATCGTCGTCCAGCACCCGGGTGAGGGACTGGCGCACGACCGTGCGGGTCAGCCGCTCCCGGGAGTCCTTGCGCAGCAGCCCCTGCACGGTCGCGGTGAGGGGGCCGGCCCGCAGGGGAGCGCGCAACGGCAGCCGGTCCACGCCCTTCAGCGTGGCCTCGGGCCGGTCCCGGTCCCGGTACGGCGGCCTTCCCTCGACCATCGTGTAGAGGATCGCGCCCAGCGCCCACAGGTCCGCCGCCGGGCCGATGCGCTCGTCGCGGGCCTGCTCGGGAGAGGCGTACGCCGGCGCGGCCACGCGCGGGGCGAGCGTCGCGCCGGCCAGCCCGAACCCGGTGAGCACGAGCGGGCCCTGGCTGCGCACGAACACCTGACCGGGGCTCAGTTCGCCGTGGGTGATGCCCTCGCCGTGCGCGGCCTCCAGGACCTCCAGCAGCTGCAGTCCGATCGCCGCCGCCCGGGCCGGGCCGAACGCGCCCTTCTGCTCCATGAGCTGGCCGAGCGGCAGGCCGTCGATCCACTCGGTGACCGTCCACAGGGAGCCCGCCTCCTCGACGGCGTCGACGACCGCGGCGATCCGGCCCGGACACAGCCGCGCCATCGTCTCCGACATGCCCAGCACCCGGTCGGCCGCCTGGCGCGCCTTCTCCTCGCCCTGGTCGGCGGGCAGCCCGATCCTGGTGACCAGGCAGGGCCGTGCGGCCCCGGTCTCCTCCACGTACTCGCCGTACCAGCTGACACGGTTCGTCTCCCGGTGGACCACGTCGAGCAGCCGGTACCTCCCGGCGACCAACTCGTGCGTGGAGACGTGCGTCTTGACCATGGCCATCCCTCGCTGAACCGCTGGTACTCACCTTGCCCAGTGGTACGCCCGGCGCGCGGGGGTGCGTTCAACGGGCGCGCAACTCCGGCTCATTCCTGTCTTTCATTCAAGAAAGGCGGTGTTCGAGCGTACGCACAGGCGTGACGGTGGGCGGGAGAGGCGCGGACGTGGAGGGCCGGGAACGCGCGGGACGCGGGCGGCGGACCGTTCGAACGTGCGGGAACCGGCTGCCCGGCCCTGGCCGGATTTCTCGCGCGGACCCGCGGGCGGATCGTCGACGCGGCGTCCGGGAACGAGCCGCCGTGCCGAGCGGATCTCGCGGGGGAGCGCCGCCGCGCCGGACCGGCGCCGCCTCGACGTGCCGTGGCGCCCTCAGCGCAGCCCGTACCGCTCCGTCCAGGCCGCCATGTCCGCGATCGTCGCGTTGCCGCCGCACACGACCAGGCCCAGCCGTACGTCGGGGCCCATGCGCTCGACGATCTGCCGGGCCGCGGGCAGCAGAGCGCCCGCGGCCGGCTCGGTCCACAGCTTGGCGTGCTCGGCGAGTTCCAGACAGCCCCGCACGGCTTCCCGGTCGGACACGCTCAGCACCTCGGTGACCAGGGCGGACACATGGTCGTACGTCAACTGCGAGACGCTCGGCGCGCTGAGCGTGGAGACGATCGACGACAGGGCCACCGGGACCGGCCCGCCCACCGCCAGCGCCTCGGTCATCGCCTGGGCGCCCTCGGTCTCCACGCCCCAGACCCGCACCCGCGGGCGGCGGGCGCGCAGGGCGGCGGCGACACCGGCGATCAGCCCGCCGCCCCCGACGCTGACCACGACGTCCGTGACGTCGTCCGCGTCGTCGGCGAACTCCAGGCCGACCGTGCCCTGCCCGGCGACGACGAAGGGGTCGTCGAAGGGGTGCACCGGTGTGAGGCCCTCCTGCCGCAGCCGCTCCGCCAGCGAGAACGCGCCGTCCATGGTGTCGGTCAGCCGCACCGACGCGCCGGCCGTCCGCGCGATCTCGGCCGCGCGGGCGGGCGCCGAGCGCGGCATGACCACCGTGGCCTTCACGTCCAGTGCGGCGGCCATGACCGCGAGCGCGATGCCGTGGTTGCCGCCGCTCACCGCGACGACCCCGGCCGCCCGCTCCTCCTCGCCCAGCGACAGCAGCTTCGCCGTCGCCCCGCGCGCCTTGAACGAGCCGGTGCGCTGGAGGAGTTCGAGTTTCGCGGTCACGGGTACGCCGAGCAGCGCCGACAGGCCGGGGCTCGGCACGGTCGGGGTGCGGACGACGTGCCCGGCGATCCGCCCGGCGGCCGCCTCGATGTCCGAGATGCCGATCACCACAGCCACCCTTCCGGCGCGGCGGGGAGGAGGTCGGCCGCGCCTTGTTCCGCCTCGCAGCCTCGCCCGCCGCCGGGTCCCGGGTCAACTCGTCCCTGCGCCCGCCGTCCCGCAGTCCGCGTCAGAGGTCCCGGCGCACGGCGAAGCCCGCCAGGGCGCGCAGTTCGCGGACGGCACCCGGGGCCAGGGGCGCCGCCGTGAGCGCCGTCCCGGCGGCGGCGAGCTGCCGGTCCGCCTCGGCGAGCGCCGCGGCCCGTCCGCCCGCCGCCTCGACCAGCCCGGCGGCCTCGACCGGATCGCCGCCCCGCTCCAGCAGGGCGGCCAGCCGGCGGGCCGCGGGATCCGGTGAGTCGAGGGCCGCGAGCACAGGGAACGTCTTCTTGCCCTCGCGCAGGTCCCCGTGGACGGGCTTGCCCGTGACGGACGGGTCGCCCCACAGCCCCAGGACGTCGTCGACGACCTGGAACGCGACCCCGAGGTGGCGGCCCGCCCGGTCCAGCGCGGCCGCCGTGGCCGCGGGCGCACCGCCGAGGACGGCCCCGAGGGCGGCCGCACAGCCCAGCAGGGCGCCGGTCTTGCCCTCGGCCATCGCCCGGTAGGCCCGCGGCCGCACCCGTTCCGGCCCGGTCCAGGGCCGGTCGGCGAAGAGCAGGTCGTCGGCCTGTCCGCGGACCAGGTCGCCGAGGGCGCCCGACAGCATGCGCACGGCCTCGGCGCCGGCCGGGAGGGGACGGCGGGCGAGCGTCTCGACGGCCAGGGCGAACAGCGCGTCCCCGGCGAGCACCGCCGCCCCGGTGCCGTACGCCTTCCACACGGTGGCGCGCCCCCGCCGGACCGGGTCCCCGTCCATGACGTCGTCGTGGAGCAGGGAGAAGGCGTGCACGAGTTCCACCGCCACCGCCGCGGGCACCCCCGCCCGCGCGGGCGCGCCGGCCGCCTCCGCGCCGAGCACCGCGAGCGCCTGGCGCAGCCCCTTGCCGTCGGAGCCGGCCGCGGGCGCCCCGCCGACCTCGCACCAGCCGAAGGAGTAGCCGGCCATCTCGGCCACCCAGGGGTGCGAGCGCCCGACCGCCTCCCGCAGCGCGGGTCCCGTCAACGCGCGGCAGCGGGCGAGGACTTGGCGAGCCTCGGGCGGTGACGTGCGAGCGGTCCCGGGCTCCCGCACCGCGGCGTCCAGCGCGGTCACCGGGCGGCCTCCGTCCTCGCCCGGCCCGCCGCCCCGGCGTCGTCCGGGTCGTCCGGGACCGGTGCGAGACCCAGTTCGCGCTGCGCCCGGGCGACCATCTCGCGGGCGTGCCGCAGCCCGATGCGCTCCAGCACCCGCGCCAGGTCGGCCAGTTCGGCGGCCGTCTCGTCCCGGCCGCGGCCCAGGCGCGCCAGCGACTTGGCCAGGCCGAGGCGGGCCAGGGCCTCGCCGCGCGGCTCGCCCATCGCGCGGAACTCTCCCAGCGCCTGCTCGTACAGGTCGCGGGCTTCGTGGTAACGGCCCGCGCGATAGAGGACGTTGCCGCGCATCTTGTGGTTGTAGGCCAGCGCGCCGGACAGGTTCATCGCGCGGCAGGACTCCTCGGCCTCCGCGAGCAGACGCAGGGCGCGGTCGGGGTCCGCGTCGCGGACGGAGACGATGTCGGCCAGTCCGCGCAGCGCCCAGGCGTGACCGCGCCGGTCCTCCGCCTTCGCGGCGATCTCGGCGGCCTCCTCGAACAGCGCGTACGCGGTGTCGTGGTCGCCGCGGTTGCGGTGCATCTGGGCGATGCCCTCCAGGGCCCACACCGTGTGCCGTGCCTCGCCGCGCCTGCGGGCCTCGGCCAGCAGTTGCTCGTGCAGCCTGCCGACGGCGTCGTAGTCGCCCTGGATGCGCCCGGTCTCGGCGAGCCCGGCCAGCGAGTAGCCGCGCACGACGATGTCGCCGCCGCGCTCGCCGAACTCGGCCGCCAGGCCCAGGAGCCGTCGGGCCAGCGCGAACGCGCCCCGCTGCCGGGCCAGGGTGCCGCCGCTCCACAGGGCCCAGGCCATCGCGGCGACGTCCCCCGCGTCGCGGGCCGCCCGGTAGCTCGCCTTCCAGGCCCGGTCGGCCTCCCGTATCTGCCCCAGCCGCCGGTGGGCCTCGGCGACCGCGAGCCCCGAGCGGGCGGCCTCGCCCGGTTCGCCGGCCTGTTCGGCCGCCCGCAGCCGGGCGGTGCCGGCGGCCAGCACGTCGTCCAGCGAGGAGTTCACGGAGAGGGTGGTGAGGGCGCCCTGGTACTCCGGGGCGAATGCCTTGCCGTACATCGGTTCCTTTCGCCGCCACCGTGCGCGCCGCGAGGCCACGGCACGGGGGAGTGCCGGGTGTGCGCGGCGGCTGCGCGTACGCATATATGCACGCTGTGTATACACGATGGGTATAGCCGGTTGTGTTGCCGGGCAAGACGCCGCTGACGGAGACGGGGTTGCCTGTGAGGCCAAGATCACCTCCCGAGGCGGCCGACGCGAACCGTGCGGCGCGTGAGGGGAGTTGATGTGCGGGAGGCCGAACTCCCGCGTCGGCGTCCGCCGTCGGCCCGCCGGGCCGGGTGCCCCGGTCAGCCCGTCGCGCCCGGCTCCGGTGGGATCAGGTGCTCGCGGTAGGCGATCGCCACCGCCTCCGTGCGGCCGGACGCCCCCAGCTTGGCGAGGATGTTGGAGACGTGGACGCTCGCCGTCTTGCCGCTGATGAACAGTTCCTCCCCGATCTGCCGGTTGCTGCGGCCGAGCGCGAGCAGCCGCAGGACGTCCCGCTCACGGGCCGTCAGGGCCGGCGAGCGGTCGCGGGCACCGGAGGGGCCCGTTGCCGGGCGGGCGGCGCGGACCACGGCGTCCGCCCGCCCGGACAGGGGCGCGGCGCCCAGACGCGCTGCCGCCTCCCGCACCGCGAGCGCCTGCGCCGTCGCCTCCTCGCCCCGGCCCGCCGCGAGCAGGGCCTGCGCGTACCGCAGCCGGCAGCGGGCGAGTTCGTACGGGTCGCCGTACCCGAAGGCCCGCACCGCCCGCTCCCAGGCGTCCGGGTCCGGACCGGAGACGGCCCACGCGCACTCCGCCTCCGCGCGGGCCAGCCAGGCCCGCCCCTCGGGGCCCTGCGACGCGCCGGTCTGGCCGTGCAGGGTCGCCTCCCGGGCCGGCTCCAGCAGTTCGGCCGCGACGGCGGACCAGCGGCGCGCCCCGCTCCCGTCGCCCTCGCGCCGTGCCGCGACGGCCGCCTCCGCGACCGCCGTCAGAGCCAGCGCCGTGAGCCGGACGACGACGTCCGGACGGGTTCCCGCCTCGTCCGTCAACGACTCGACCGAGGACCGCAGCCGCGCCACAGCGGCCTCCGCGTCGCCGCTCAGGGCCGCCGCGTCGGTCAGGACGATCCCCGCGACGAGCGCCGCCATCCAGTCGTGCCGCCCTTCGACGAGCGCCCGCGCCCGCTCGACTGCGCCGCGCTCACCGCGCGCGAGGGCGACGTACAGGGTGGGGCCGAGCGCGAAGCCCCCCGACGCCGGGACCACCGCCAGATCGTTCGCCGCCGTGCGCAGGCACTCGTCCCACCGGCCCAGGGTGTAGAGCACCAGGAGCTGCAGATAGCGCATCTCCAGCGGATACGGCGAGGACAGCAGACCCGCCCGGCGGGCCCGGTCCAGGCCCTCGGCCAGCCAGGGCAGGCACTGGTCGGGCTCCCCGGCCTCGTAGGCCCCGATCGCCAGCGAGAACAGGGCCCGCATCTCCACCGGGGCGTTGCCCCCGCGCCGCGCCAGCTCCCTGGCCTCCTCCAGCCGGGCCCGCCCCTCGGGGGAGCGGCGGCCCTCGCCCTCCAGGTTGGCCAGCGACACCAGCAGGTCGGCGCGCGCGTCCGGCAGCCCGAGCCGCTCGGCCACGCCCAGCGCCTGCCGGGCGACCCGCAGCGCGGTGTCCACGTCACCGACCTGACGCGCCGCCAGGACATGGGTGGCGGCGGCCCACACCCACGTCGGCGACGGCGGTTCGGCCGGAATCATCGCCAGCGCCTCGCTGCTGTAGGAGAACGCGGCCGTCAGACTGTCGACGCCCATGAGGGTGCCGGCCAGCGTGTACCGCACGCGCGCGGCCAGCTCGGAGTCGGCGTCCTGGCCGACTCCGGCGAGCGCGGTCCGCGTCAGGGACACCGCCCGGTGCGCCTCCCCGGCGTGCGCGGCCGCCGCCGAGGCACGCAGCATCAGCGTCACCCGGTCGCCTCCCTCGCCGGACGGCAGGGCCGCGGCGGGCGCGGCCTCCCACAGGTCGAGCACCGCTTCCAGATGGTGCAGTTCCTCGGCCGGCGCGCCGACCCGCCGCGCGTGGTCGGCGGCCTCCAGCGAGGCGGCGAGCGCCTCGCCCGGCTCGTGGCTCTCGCGGTAGTGGTGGGCGCGCTCCGCGGCGGTCTCGGCGCGGCGCCCGCGGCCGGCCAGCAGACCGGCGAACGCCCCGTGCAGACGCGACCGCTCACCGGGGAGCAGATCGGCGTAGACCGCCTCGCGCGCGAGGGCGTGCCGGAAGGCGTACGTGCCGTCGTCGCCCGCGACCAGGAGCTGGCGGCCGACCGCCTCCCGCAGCGCCGACTCCAGCTCCTCCTCGGGCAGCCCGACCGCGTCCCGCAGCAGGTCGTGGTCCACCCGCCGGCCCGCCACCGCGGCCGTACGCAGCACCTGCTGCGCGGTGTCGGTGAGCTGCTCGACCCGGATGAGCAGCAGATCGGCCAGTCCGCTGGGCACGCCTGCGGACTCCGTGTCCCGGGCCGCCACCAGCTCCTCCGCGTAGAAGGCGTTGCCTTCCGCGCGCTCCACGATCCGGCGCACCGTGGCCTCCGGCAGCGGACGGTCCTCCAGGGCGCGCACCAGGCGGGCCACCTCGGCGTCCGCCAGCGGCCGCAGCTCCAGGCGGTCCACGGACGGCAGCCGCACCAGCTCGGCCAGCAGCGGACGGAACGGGTGGCGGCGGTGCAGGTCGTCGGCCCGGTAGGAGGCCAGGACCGCCAGCCGGTGCCCCGGCCCGTCGCCCGCGGGCCGCTGGAGGAACCCGCGGCTGAGCAGGAAGCGCAGCAGGTCGCGGGAGGACGGGTCGGCCCAGTGCAGATCCTCCAGGACGAGGAGCAGCGGGGTGACCTCGGAGAGGTCGGCGAACAGCGACGCCATGCCCTCCAGCAGCCGAAGCCGGCCGCCGCCGTCCCGGGGGGACGCGGCGTCGTCGTCCCCCGCACCGCGGGCGCCGGTGCCGAGCAGCCGGTCGACCACCGGGTGCGCGGCGAGGACGGAGGCGAACCGGCCGTCCGCGGCGAGCAGGCCCAGGATCTCCGTGAACGGCAGATAAGGCAGGCCCACGTCGCCCAGGTCCACACAGTGCCCGGTGAGCACGGTCATGCCGGCACGCGCGGCCCGTGCCGCCGTCTCGTCGAGCACCCGTGTCTTGCCCACGCCCGCGTCCCCGGCGACGAGCACCGCGCGGGCCTCCCCGGTCCGGGCGCGCTCCAGCACGCCGGAGAGCCGGGCGAGTTCCTCTTCCCGGCCGATGAACGGAGTGGCGAACACGGTCTGCGGCACGGCTCCATCCTGGCACGCGCCGCGCGGGACGCGGCCCGCGACCAGGAACGGAGCCCTGCCGGGAGATCCGGCAGGACTCAACGGCGCAGCGAGCGCGCCCAGTCCGCGGGCACCCGGCCGGCCGGCCCCGGCGTCGGCTGCTCCGCGGGGTGGCTCTCGGGCGGGGCGAGGTCGGGCCCGGACTCGTACAGCTCGTCCGCGGAATAGTCCCAGAACCACGCCTCGCCCGGTTCGTAACTGCGCACCACGGGATGTCCGGTGGCCCTGTAGTGCGCGGAGGCGTGCTGGGCGGGGGAGGAGTCGCAGCAGCCGATGTGCCCGCAGGCGGCGCAGCGCCTCAGGTGGAACCACCAGCCGCCGGACGCGTCGCAGTCCACGCAGCCCGCGCCGCTGGGCGGGACGTTCGGGTCGATGGGGTCCACGTCGCTCATACCGTCTCCTCGGCGTTGTCGGCGCTCTCGGCGGGGGCGTCCTCGGGCTCGGGGGCGGTCAGCGGCAGCAGCACCTGGAACCGGGTGTCGCCCGGCACGGACTCCACGTGCAGGCTGCCGTGGTGCTTGTTGACGACGATCCGCCAGGAGATGTCCAGGCCCAGACCGGTGCCCTCGCCGACCGGCTTGGTGGTGAAGAACGGATCGAAGATCCGCTCGCGGATCTCCGGCGGGATGCCGGGCCCCGTGTCCCGGAACTCCACCAGCAGCCGGTCGCTCTCGCGGGCCGTGCGCACGGTCAGCGTGCCCTCCCCGCCGGCGCTGTCGACGGCGAACACGGCGTTGTCGACCAGGTTCGTCCACACCTGGTTCAGCTCGGCCGGGTAGGCCGGGACGGGCGGCAGCGTGCGGTCGTAGTCCTTGACGACCTCGATGCGCCGGCCGATCTTGCCCGAGAGCATCAGCAGCGTGGAGTCGAGCAGTTCGTGCACGTCGACGACCCGGTAGGGGGCGCGGTCGAGCTGCGAGTACTGCTTGGCCGCGTCGACGAGATGCGAGATGCGGTTGGTAGAGTCGCCGATCTCGTCCATCAACAGCTCGGTCTCGACGGTGTAGTTGAGCCATCCGACCGCGCCGGGCAGGATGTCCGGCTCGACGGCGGCCGCGACCTGCTCCAGCCAGTCCACGTCGAGTCCGGCCTGCACGAACGTCGGCGCGACCCGCCAGCCCTCCTCGATGTCGTGGTCGTCGAGCCAGTCGGCGAGCGCGTCCTCCCGGTCGGACGCCTCCAACGGGCTCAGCACCGGGGCCTTGGCGACCAGTTCGGCCGTGCGCTCCTGGATCTCGATCAGCCGGGTCAGCGCCTCCGGGTCGTACGCGCCGGACGCGATGACGGCGAGCTTGTGCCGCATCTTCGCCACCCGCTCGCGCAGCGTGGCGGTGGCCCGCACGGCCGCCGCCGCCGGGTTGTTCAACTCGTGCGTCAGGCCGGCCGACAACGAGCCCAGCGCCAGCAGCCGTTCACGCTGGCCGATGGCCCGCTGGGTGTTCTTCGAACCGAAGAACAGCCCCTCCAGCAGATGGGCCGCCATCGGGAACCACTCCCGCATGACGGCCGAGAACGACTCGGCGGGCAGCACGAAGAACCGCGTCGGCTCGGTCACCCGCATCGAATTGTTGTAGACCTGCGGCACCCGGTCGCCCAGGTAGGCCTGCATGGCCCCGGCGTACACCCCGCGCTGGGAGGTGCGGCTGACCTCGACGTCGTCCGCGCCGACCCGGCGGTAGAGCACGACCGTGCCGTCCAGCATCACGTAGAAGCAGGTCGCCGGATCGCCCTCGGTGTACACCGGGCCCGGTTCGAACCGCTCCACCCGGCCCTCGCCGCACAGCCGCCCCAGCTGCTCCGGGGAGAGCTTCTCGAACAGGAACAGCGAGCTGATCTCGGCCGGGCTGCACGGCATCGGCGTCCCGCTCATGACTGCTCCAGGTATCGGTGGACGAGCATCACGGCCATGGCTCCCTCTCCGACGGCGGACGCGACCCGCTTGGCGGACTCCGCGCGCGCGTCGCCCGCCACGAACACCCCGGGGATGTTGGTCTCCAGGTGGTAGGGCGGCCGGTCCAGCTCCCAGGCCGCCGGTGGCCGCCCGTCCGGCGTGAGGTCGGGGCCGGCCAGGATGAAGCCGCGCTCGTCGCGCAGCACCGTGCCGTCCAGCCAGTCGGTCAGCGGGGCGGCGCCGATGAACACGAACATCCACTGCGCGTCGACGAGTTCGGTCCGCCCGCTCGCCACGTCCCGCAGCGTCAGCTGTTCCAGGCGGCCGTCGCCGTGCGCGGCCTCGACGACGGTGCCGGGGCGCACCGAGATGTTCGGCGCCTCCTCGATCTGCTGGATCAGGTAGTACGACATCGACGCCGCGAGCGACTCCCCGCGCACCAGCAGCGTGACCGACTTGGCGCCCCTGGCCAGGTACATCGCCGCCTGCCCGGCGGAATTGGCGCCGCCCACGATGTACACGTCCTGGCCCTGGCAGGAGGAGGCCTCGGTGAGCGCGGACCCGTAGAACACCCCGCAGCCCGTCAGGTCGTCGCAGCCCGGCGCGGCCAGCTGCCGGTAGGAGACGCCGGTCGCGAGGATCACGCTGTGCGCGGCCACCGCCGAGCCGTCGGAGAACCGCACGACCCGCGCGGACCCGTTGACCTCCAGCCCCGTCACTTCGCGCGCGGTGAGGATCTCGGCGCCGAACTTGCCCGCCTGCCGCCGGGCCCGGTCGGTCAGCTGGGCCCCGGACACACCGTCGGGGAACCCCAGGTAGTTCTCGATGCGCGAGCTCTGACCGGCCTGTCCGCCGGTCGCCGACCGCTCCACGAGGACCGTCCGCAGCCCTTCGGACGCCCCGTACACCGCGGCGCCCAGACCGGCCGGTCCGCCGCCGATCACCACGAGGTCGTAGAAGTCGGCCGTCGGCGTGGTCGCGAGCCCCACGTGGGCGGCCAGTTCGGGCGCGTCCGGCTCGACCAGGGGCGTGCCGTCGGCGGTGACCACCAGCGGCAGCCGCTGCCCGTCCACGCCGGCCGCCGCGAGCAGCCGCCGCCCCTCCGGCTCGTCGGCGGAGTACCAGCGGTAGGGCACCTGGTTGCGGGCCAGGAACTCCCGGACGTCGGAGGAGCGGGCCGACCAGCGGTGCCCGACGACCTTCGTGGCCGGCACCGGCCGGTGGTCGCTGGCCCGCCAGGCCGCCAGCAGGTCGTCCAGGACCGGGTACAGCTTCTCCTCGGGCGGGTCCCAGGGCTTGAGCAGGTAGTGGTCGAGGTCGACGACGTTGATCGCGTCGATCGCCGCGCCGGTGTCCGCGTACGCGGTCAGCAGCACCCGCCGCGCGCCCGGGTACACGTCCAGGGCCTGCTCGAGGAACTCGATGCCGTTCATCTGCGGCATCCGGTAGTCGGCCAGGATGACGGCCACCAGGTCGCCGCGGAGCTTCAGCTCGCGCAGGGCGTCCAGCGCGGACTCGCCGGACTCGGCCCGCACGATGCGGTACGAAGCGCCGTAGCGGCGCCTGAGGTCACGGGCGACGGCCCGGGAGACCCCCGGGTCGTCGTCCACGGTCAGGATGACGGTCCGCGCGCTGTCGGCGGCCTGTGCCATGCGTCTCCCACCCCGAGAGGGTCGTTGCTCGTCGCGGCACGGCGAAGCCCCGTGCCGGCTCCGCCCATCGTATGTTCGATCGCCCCCGCCCGCTCCGGGACGCCGCCGGACCGTGCGCTCCCGGCACAGGGCCGGGCACTCGCCGTCAACCCTGCCGCCGCTCTCCCAGCACGCAGAACTCGTTCCCCTCGGGGTCGGCCAGCACCACCCACGGCTGCTCGCCCTGGCCGACGTCCGCGCGGCGGGCGCCCAGGGCCAGCAGGCGGTCCACCTCGGCGCGCTGGTCGTCGGGGCGGAAGTCCAGATGGAGCCGGTTCTTCACCGTCTTGCCCTCCGGCACCGGCACGAAGACGAGCCCCGGCAGCCGGTCCGGGTGCGGGCGGATCTCGTACTCGTCGGCCGCGTCCTCGACGACCGCCCAGCCGAGGGCCGCCGCCCACCAGCGTCCCAGCGCCGCCGGATCGGCCGCGTCGACGACCGTCTGCTCCCACTCCAAAGTCATGCCGGCAGCGTAGTGAAGACTGGGGCCGACGGATGTGATCACGACACGAGGAGGCGGCGGGATGACGGGCCCGATCACGGCAGGGATCGACGGGACGGACGAGAGCCTCGCGGCGCTCGCCTGGGCGGCCCGCGAGGCCGTACGGCGCGACCTGGCGCTGCGGGTGGTGCACGCCTGGCGGTTCCAGCCGAACGCGGCGGCCGAGGTGGCCGACCGCGACGCGCAGGAGCGATGGGTGCGCGAGGCCGTGCGGCGCGCCGTGGCCGCGGTCGCCGAGCGGCATCCGGCGCCGAGCGTCAGCGTCGACGTCGACGAGGGCGACCCGGTGGAGACGCTGGTCGCCGCCGCGGCCGACGCGGAACTGCTGGTGCTGGGCTCGCGCGGGCACGGCGCCGTGGTCGGGTTCCTGCTCGGGTCGGTCGGCCGGCAGGTGATCGCCGAGGCCGCGCGTCCCGTCGTGCTGGTGCGGGCCGGGGACCGGCCCTCCTCCGAGGTGGCCGGCCACGAGATCGTCGTCGGCCAGCAGGGGGAGTCCGAGGACAGCGCGGCCGCCCTGCGCTTCGCGTTCGAGACGGCGGCCGCGCGCGGCGCGGGCGTGCGCGTGGTGCGGGCCTGGACGCTGCCGCCGGTGTTCGCCTACAGTCCCGGCTCGCTCAAGCTGCTCGACGAGGCCGGCGGCCTGGAGCCGTACGAGAAGAAGGCGCTGGCCGAGGCGGTGCGGCCGTGGCGGGAGCGGTTCCCCGACGTGCCGGTGGTGGAGCACGTGGAGATGGGCAGCGCGGCCGAGGTGCTGCTGTCGGTCTCGGGGCGGGCGCAGCTGTTGGTGGTGGGCCGGCGCGCCCGTCGCACGGCGGTCGGGGCCTGGATCGGTTCGGTGGCGTACGGCGTCCTGCACCACGCGGACTGCCCGGTCGCCGTCGTGCCCCACGACTGACCCGCCCCGGATCCGGCCGGACCCTCCCGGAGTCACTCCGGGAGGGTCGGCTCCAGGGTCTCGCGCGCCTTGGGCAGGATGTGGGCGACGTAGTCCTCGACGACGGTGTCGAGCCCGATGTCGTGCTGCGCGCGCTCCGACAGGTACCAGCGGTGTTCGAGCAGCTCGTGGTAGATCTCCGCCGAGTCCATGGAGCCGCGCAGGTCCGGCGGGACCGCGCGCACGGTGGGCCGGAAGACGTCCCGTACCCACCGGTGCGCCAGCACCTCGGGGCGGGCCGCGAGCGGGTCGCCGGGAGCGTAGTCGTCCTGGGTGGCCATCCAGCTCTCCAGGTCGCTCAGCAGCCGCCGGGCCTGGTTCTCCTCTGTGTCCAGGCCCGTCAGCCGCAGCAGCTGGCGCTGGTGGTGGCCCGCGTCGACGACCTTCGGCACGAAGGTGACCGTGTCGCCGTTGGAGGAGTGCTCGATCTGCATCTCCGCGACGTCGAAGCCCAGCTCGTTGAGGCGGCGGATCCGGCGCTCGATGTAGTGGTACTTGCCCGCCGGATAGACCGAGGTGCGGGTCAGCTCCTCCCACAGCGCGCCGTAGCGGGCGCAGATCTCCATGCCGAACTCGATCGGGTCCACCGAGGGGTGCAGCGCCCCGGAGGCCTCCAGGTCGAGCAGTTCGCCGCTGATGTTGACGCGGGCGAGGTCGAGGTCGTACTCGCGCTGGCCGGTGCTCAGCTGCGGGTGCAGGTCGCCGGTCTCGGCGTCCACGAGATAGGCGGCGTAGGCGCCCGCGTCGCGCCGGAACAGCGTGTTGGACAGCGAGCAGTCGCCCCAGGCGAAACCGGCGAGGTGCAGCCGCACCAGCAGGACCGCGAGGGCGTCCATCAGCCGGTGCATGGTGGCCGGGCGCATCGTCGTCTCGAACATCGAGCGGTACGGCATCGAACCGCCCAGATGCCGTGTGACCAGCACCGGTTCCAGCGGCGCCCCGTCGTCGTCGGCGCGGCCGGTGACGACGGCCAGCGGGTCGACGGCCGGGATGCCGATCCGGTCGAGGTCGCGCAGCAGCTCGTACTCGCGCAGCGCGGGCCGCTCGGCGAGCTCCTTGACGGCGATCACCTCGTCGCCGGCGCGGGCGTAGCGCACCACGTGCCGGGAGATGCCGCGCGGCAGCGGCACCAGGACCTCCTCGGGCCACTCCTCCAGGGGCAGGTGCCAGGGCAGCTCCAGCAGGAGTGCCGGGTGCTCCGGGTTGGTGGCGCTGATCTGCAAAGCCATGGCCCGAACCTTAGACGGCGCGTTCGCGGGCCTGTTCGGCCGCCGCCCGTACGGACCCCTGGTGGAGCGGCCCGTGCCCGGGCAGCAGCAGCTCGCCGGTCAGGCCGGCGATCACGTCCAGCGAGGCCACCGCGCGGGCCTTCTCGTGGTGGAACATGTCCGGCAGCAGCTGCGGGCCGCGCAGCCGCGACGTCGGGTGTCCGCTGACCAGGGCGTCGCCGGACACCAGGATCCCGTGCTCCGGGAGGTGGTAGACGGTGTGCCCGTCGGTGTGGCCCGGGGTGTGCACCGGGACCGGCCGGCCGGGCAGGTCGAGGGGGCCCTCGGCGGCCGGGAACGCCTCGGGCGCGGTGACCGGGTGCTGTTCGGTGCCGCCCGAGCGCAGCGCGTGCACCGTCCACGGCAGCACCCCCGGCCGCCAGGCGTTGCGCAGCACCTCCCCGACGCTCACCTGCTGGAGGAAGTCGCGGCGGGCGTGCGGCACTTCGGCCTCGTGCAGGTACACCGGGACGCCGTACGCGCTGCGCAGGTGCTCGGCGGAGCCGAGGTGGTCGTTGTGGGCGTGCGTGACGAGCACGGCCGTGACGGCCTCCGGCGAACTGCCCACGGATGCCAGGGAGTCGAGGACCAGTCCCCGGTCGCCCGGGTAGCCGGTGTCGATCAGGGTGACCGCGTCCCCGTCCGTGAGGATCACCCAGTTGGTGTTGCTGCCGTGCACCAGGTAGGTGCCGTCCGCCACTTGCCGTACGTCTGCCCGCATGACCCGTCCCGTGTCCTTCGCGAGGTGCCCGACGGGGGACAGCAAAGCAGACCGCCGCGCACGGACGCGGAGCGGGGTTCGGCTCCGCCCTCGGGGGAGGGAACCGTGTCCGGCGCGCTGGCCCGGTGTGCCGCGCGGGCTCAGCGCACCCCGCGCGGGCGGAACTGGACGCTGATGCGCGGTCCGGCGGCGCGGGTCGACTTGGGGACGCAGTGCTCCCAGGTCCGCTGGCAGGAGCCGCCCATCACGATCAGGTCGCCGTGTCCCAGCGGGCGCCGCACGGTCTCGCCGCCGCCCGCGGGACGCAGCAGCAGGTCGCGCGGGGAGCCCACGGAGAGGATCGCGACCATCGTGTCGGTCCGGGCGCCGCGGCCGATCCGGTCGCCGTGCCAGGCGACGCTGTCCCGGCCGTCGCGGTAGTGGCACAGGCCGGCGGTGACGAACGGCTCGCCCAGCTCGTCGGCGTAGTGCGCGGACAGGGCGCGGCGGGCCTCCTCCAGCACCGGGTGCGGCAGGCTCTCGCCCGCCCCGTAGAACGCCAGCAGGCGCGGTACGTCGACGACGCTGTCGTACATCGCCCGGCGCTCGGCGTGCCAGGGGACCTCGGCCGCCAGGTGCTCGAAGAGCGCGTCCGAGCCGGTGAGCCAGCCCGGCAGCACGTCGATCCAGGCGCCCGCGCCGAGCACGGTGCGGCGGATCCCGTCGAGCGGGCCGAGCCGCAGTTCGTCGGCCTGGTCGAAGAGGGAGCCCTGAAGGTGGTGCGCGGTCATACCACCAGCGTACTCCTCATTCGAAAATATGTTCGCAGTAGACGGGCCGTCCCCGTGACGGCGGGACGGTCCGGCTCTTTCGATGCACCGGTGTATCGGATACATTTCCGTATCGAACGGAGGTCCTCCCATGGCCGAACCGCAGCCGGAGCCGCAGCGGGAGCCGGAACCGGCGGTGCGCGTCACGCGGCGGCGGGCCCGCACCCGCGCCAACCTGCTCGACGCCGCCTTCGCCGTGTTCGCCGCCAAGGGCTTCGGGCGGGTCTCCATCGAGGAGGTCTGCGACGCCGCCGGCTACAGCAGGGGCGCCTTCTACTCCAACTTCGCCAGCCTGGACGAGCTGTTCTTCGCGCTCTACCGGGAGCGCGCCGACCTCATCGCCCGGCAGGTCGCCGACGCCCTCGCCGGCGACGGACCCGACCTCGCCGTGCCGGCCTCCGTGGACCGCGTCACCGAGGTCCTCCTCCTCGACCTCGACTGGCTGCTGGTGAAGACGGACTTCCTGGTGCACGCCGCCCGCGACGCCACGGTCGCGCAGACCCTCCTCGAACACCGCTCCAGGCTGCGCAAGGCGATCGCCGACCGGCTGGCCCGCGCGCGCGGCCACACTGCGCTGCCCGCCGTCCTCGGCGACGCGGACTCCGCCGCCCGCGCGGTGGTCGCCGCCTACGACGGCGTCACCGCCCAACTGCTGCTGGACAAGGACGTGGACCGCGCCCGCGGCTGGCTGAAGCAACTTCTCACCGCGCTGCTGACCGACGGCAGCACCCCTCCCGGATGTTCCGAATGAGAAAGGCAACCCACGCCATGGACGCGGACGTCATCGTCGTCGGAGCAGGCCTCGCGGGCCTCGTAGCGGCGCACGAACTCACCAGCAGGGGAAGACGGGTCGCCCTCGTCGACCAGGAGAACGCCGCCAACCTCGGCGGCCAGGCGTTCTGGTCCTTCGGCGGGCTCTTCCTCGTCGACTCCCCGGAACAGCGCCGGCTCGGCGTCAAGGACTCCTTCGACCTCGCCTGGAGCGACTGGCAGGGCAGCGCGCAGTTCGACCGCACCGACGACGAGGACTCCTGGGCCGTGCGCTGGGCGCGCGCCTACGTCGAGTGGGCGGCGGGGGAGAAGCGCACCTGGCTCGCCGGGCACGGCATCTCGTTCGTGCCGACCGTCGGCTGGGCCGAGCGCGGCGACCTGCGCGCCGACGGCCACGGCAACTCCGTGCCCCGCTTCCACGTCGCCTGGGGCACCGGCACGGGCGTCGTCGAGCCGTTCGTGCGGTATGCCAAGCAGGCCGCGAAGGACGGGCTGCTGACCTTCCACCACCGGCACCGGGTGGACGAACTGGTCCTCGCGGACGGCGCCGCCCGCGGGGTGCGCGGCACCGTCCTCGCCCCCGACGACTCCGCGCGCGGCGTCGCCTCCAACCGCGACCCGATCGGCGCGTTCGAGCTGACCGCGCAGGCCGTGGTCGTCACCAGCGGCGGCATCGGCGCCGACCACGACATCGTGCGGCGCCACTGGCCCGAGCGGCTCGGCACACCGCCCGCCGAGATGGTCACCGGCGTGCCCGCCTACGTCGACGGCCGGATGCTCGACATCAGCGCCGGCGCCGGCGCCCGCCTCGTCAACCGCGACCGCATGTGGCACTACACCGAGGGCATCCAGAACTGGGACCCGATCTGGCCCGGCCACGGCATCCGCATCCTGCCCGGACCGTCCTCCCTGTGGTTCGACGCCCTCGGCCGCCGGCTGCCCGACCCCTGCCTGCCCGGCTACGACACCCTCAACACGCTCAAGTACCTGCGCACCACCGAGGACCTCGCCGGCCACGACCACTCCTGGTTCGTCCTCACCCGCAAGATCGTCGAGAAGGAGTTCGCGCTGTCGGGCTCCGAGCAGAACCCGGACATCACCGCCAAGGACCGCAAGGCCGTGCTGCGCGACCGGCTGCTCGGCAAGGGCGCCCCGGCGCCGGTGCAGGCCTTCCTCGACCGCGGCGCCGACTTCGTGACCGCCGACACGCTGGAGAAGCTGGTCGAGAAGATGAACGGGCTGACGGAGAAGCCGCTGCTCGACGCGGACACCCTGCGCCGTCAGATCCGGGCCCGCGACCTGCAGATGGCGAACCCGTACAGCAAGGACGCCCAGATCCAGGGCATCCGCAACGCCCGCCGCTACATCGGCGACCGGCTCGGCCGCGTCGCCACCCCGCACCGCGTCCTGGACCCCGAGGCCGGTCCGCTGATCGCCGTCAAGCTGCACGTGCTCACCCGCAAGACGCTCGGCGGCATCCAGACCGACCTCGACTCACGCGCCCTGGGTGCCGACGGGCAGCCGGTCGAGGGCCTGTACGCGGCCGGCGAGGTGGCCGGCTTCGGCGGCGGAGGCGTCCACGGCTACAACGCGCTCGAGGGAACCTTCCTCGGCGGCTGCCTCTTCTCCGGCCGGGCGGCCGGCCGGGCCGCGGCCAAGCAGACGGGCTGACGGGTTGACGGGCTGAGGAGCGACGCGGTGACGGGCCGAGAGCCGACGTCGTGACGGCCCGCGGCCCGCGCGGCCGGTCAGCTCCGGTCCGCCTCCAGCATCCGGACCAGCACCGCCGTGTGACTGCGCTCCGGGGACTTCGCGGCGGTCAGCAGCGTCACCGGCCCCCGCCCGGCCAGCTCACGCAGCCGGTCGAGCAGTTCGCGGGCCCCGGGCTCGGCCAGCTCGGCCTCGTAGCGGCGCGCGAACTCCTCGTACGTCCCCTCGCCCGCGTGATACCAACGGCGCAGCTCGGTGGACGGGGTGAGTCCCTTGGGCCACTCGTCGACCCGGGCCGCCTCCTTGGACACCCCGCGGGGCCACAGCCGGTCGACGAGGATCCGCGCCCCGTCCTCGGGCTCGGGCGGGTCGTAGACACGGCGGACGCGGACCGTCATGGTGGCCCTCCTCGGGTCGGCAGGGTGTCACCAGAGCCTATGCGCGCGGCGCGCGACATCCCGGCCCGGCTTGACCTGAATGAGGGGGAGAGTCGGCGGGCGCGGTCCCTAGGCTGTGGGGGTTGATCATCCGCCGCCTTCCGAGGAGCGCACGTGACACACCCCCGCAGACGCCCCGCCCCCATGCGCCGCGAGGCCGTCCTGGCCACCGTCCCCGTCGCCGTGGCCGCGCTGCTCACCGCGGCCGGGCCCGCGGCGGCGGCCGGCCCCACCGGCACGGCCGGGGTCGGCGACCCCTACTTCCCGCTCGCCGGCAACGGCGGATACCACGTGAGCCACTACGACCTGACGCTGCGCTACGACCCGGCCCGCCGCCACCTCGACGGCACCGCCGTCCTGACCGCCCGCGCCACCCAGCGGCTCACCCGCTTCGACCTCGACCTCCAGGGCCTCAAGATCACCGGGCTCACCGTCGACCACGTCAAGGCCGGACACCGGCGCGACGGCCAGGAACTCGTCGTCACCCCGCGGCGCGCCCTGCGCAAGGGCGAGCGGTTCCAGATCGCCGTCGCCTACAACGGCACCCCCGGCCCGGTCACCGACCCCGACGGCTCCCCGGACGGCTGGATCCCCACCGACGACGGCGCGTTCGTCGCGGGCGAACCGCAGGGCGCCATGACCTGGTTCCCGGCGAACAACCACCCCCTCGACAAGTCCTCCTACGACTTCCACCTCACCGTCCCCCGGGACCGCACCGCCGTCGCCAACGGCGTCCTGCTCGCACAGCGCACCGCGAAGGGCACGACCACCTTCCACTGGCGCCAGAGCGAGCCGATGGCCGCCTACCTGGCCACCGCCACCGTGGGAACGTTCAAGGTCAACCGCTACACGACGCGGGACGGCGTCCAGGTCTACGACGCCGTGGACCCGCGGGAGGCCGCCGCGGCCGGACCGGTGCTCAAGAAGCTGCCCTCGGTGCTGGAGTGGGAGAGCGGACTGTTCGGGCCCTACCCCTACCGCGCGGCCGGCTCCCTCGTCGACCACGCCCCGGACGTCGGCTACGCGCTGGAGACCCAGACCCGGCCGGTGTACGACAGGGCCCCCGACCTCGGCACCCTCGTCCACGAGAGCGCCCACCAGTGGTTCGGCGACTCCGTCTCGCTCACCTCCTGGAAGGACATCTGGCTCAACGAGGGCTTCGCCACCTACGCCGAGTGGCTCTACGCCGAGCAGCACGGCGGCGTCAGCGCGCAGAAGTCCTTCGACGCCCTGTACGCGCGACCCGCCACGGACGGCCTGTGGGCGTTCCCGCCCGGCGCCCCCGGCAGCGGCGCCCACATCTTCGGCACCCCCGTCTACGCCCGGGGCGCGATGGCCCTGCACGTCCTGCGCACCACCGTCGGAGACCGCGCCTTCTTCCGCATCCTGCGCGCCTGGGCCACGCAACACCGCTACGGCCACGGCACCACCGCCCAGTTCGAACGGCTCGCGCAGCGGCAGTCGGGCAGGAACCTCCACGCGCTGTTCACCACCTGGCTGTACGCGCAGGGCAAGCCCCGCCACCCGTGATCTCCCGCTGAACGGGCAGGGGGAACCTGACGAGTTCCACACATCTCTCGGCCAAGGTCACCTCATGATCACGCACCGCCCCCGTGCAGCGCTGCTCGCTGCCTCCCTTCTCCTCACCGGATGCGGCGGCACGGCCTCCGCGGGCCAGGCGCACCCCACGGTCGCGGTCGGGGGAGCCCCGGCGTCCCCCGCGCCCGGAACCACCGCCGGGGCGGGGGAGATACCCGGGCTGGGGCCCCGGACCCGGGCGGCCGTTCCGAGCACCGCCCGGCAGGCGGTCGTGGTGAGCGGCCGCGGCAGGAACTCGCCGCTCTCCACGGTGGTCCTGTACCGGCGCACCGGCTCCGGCTGGCAGCCCGGCGCGGCCTGGCCCGCGCACAAC
Organism: Streptomyces sp. NPDC048481; assembly: GCF_043200075.1. Classification (NCBI taxonomy): domain Bacteria; kingdom Bacillati; phylum Actinomycetota; class Actinomycetes; order Kitasatosporales; family Streptomycetaceae; genus Streptomyces; species Streptomyces sp. NPDC048481. The sequence continues at coordinate 41,594 of NZ_JBICXC010000004.1, read as the reverse complement.
GCGCTGCGCGGCTGGAGCGACCGGCACAAGGGCGGCGACCTGCGCTCGCCCGTCGGCGTCTACGGCCTCACCGACGCCGGCGGGCTGCGGGCCGACCCCGGCACGAGACTGCCCTACGATCACGGCTCCGGCTTCCATTCGCCGGGCACCGGCTTCGAGGGCGAATCGCTGGAAGGGTCCTTCGACTACGTGGTGGCGATCAACTACAACCGTGAGCCCGGCACTTCGCCGCTCGACTGGACCCGGCCGCTCGGCGCGGGCCGGGGCGGCGGCATCTGGTTCCACGTCGACCACGGCGGGCCCACCCACGGCTGTGTGAGCATCTCCGAGGGGCACATGAGGGAACTGCTGCGCACGCTCGACCCGGCGCTGCGCCCCGTGGTCGTCATGGGCGACCGTGCCTCCCTGGCCCGCTGAGGAAACGGAGTCGTGGCGTGTGCGCTCATGTACTGGTGGCCGAGGACGACCCGATGCAGGCCGAACTCATCCGCCGCTCGCTGATCGCCGAGGGGCACACCGCCACCGTGGTGCACGACGGCTCCGCCGCACTGGACGCGGTGCGGCGCGACCGGCCGGACCTCGTGGTCCTCGACCTGATGCTGCCGGTCATCGACGGCTTCGGCGTCTGCCGGGTGCTGCGCCGCGACGACGACCTGCCGGTGCTGATGCTCACCGCCCGCGCCGCCGAGGACGACGTGCTGCTGGGCCTGGAACTCGGCGCCGACGACTACATGACCAAGCCCTACAGCCCACGTGAGCTGATGGCCCGCATCCGCACCGTCCTGCGGCGCAGCGGCCGCGCGGGCGCCGACCGTCGGGACGAGCGCGTCGTACGGGCCGCCGGGCTCGCCGTCGATCCCGAGCGGCACGAGGTGCGCTGCGACGGAGAGCCCGTGGACTGCACGCCCGCCGAGTTCCAGATCCTGCTGGCGATGGCCGCCGAACCCGAACGGGTCTTCTCGCGGCTCCAGTTGCTCCAGTGCACCCGAGGCTTCGACCGCTCCTCCACCGAACGGGCCGTGGACGTGCACATCATGAACCTGCGCCGCAAGATCGAGGCCGACCCGCGCAGACCGGCACGGCTGCTGACCGTGTTCGGCGTCGGCTACAAACTCAGCGGCGGCCGCGCGTGACGCGCCGGACCGGGGCCCGCATACCCCTGCGCAAACGGCTGTCGGTGCGGCTGCTGAGCGCCTCGGTGCTGATCGCCGTGTGCTCGGTGGCCGCCACCGCGTGGCTGGCGGTCGCCACCACGACCCGCGCACTGCGCGAGGAGCAGGGCCAGGCGCTCTCCGACGACATGGACATCCTCGCCCGGCTCAGCGGCTACGCGGCCACCCACGCCGACTGGACGGGAGTGCGGCGCACGGTGCGCGACCTGTCCGCCAGGACCGGCCGGCGCATCGCCCTGACGAGCCCCGACCGCACCCTCCTCGCCGACTCCGCGCCGCGGGGCACCTCGCTGCCGCCGCGCGCCGCCGCCACCGTCGACCCGCTGCGCACCGACACCTACACCGAGCGCGGAGCCCAGCTCAGCGGCACCGACCCCCGTGTCGTGGGCCCCTACCGCCTCACCCCGCTCGAACGCCAGAAGCTCGACGGCATCGCGCGCGCCCGCCGGCGCTGCTTCTCCCGCTACGGCATCGAGACGACCGTCGCCCACACCCCGTCCGGCCGCCCGGTGCTCGCCGGGGCCGACGGCGGCACGGCGGACGACTACGTGCCCGAGGAGTGCGCGGACGGACGGCTCGACACACCCACGCCCACGGAACGGAAGGCGCTGACCGTGCTCCAGGACCGCGCGGGTCCCTGTCTGGTCCGCGAGGGCCTCGATCCCGGCATACCGCTGTACTTCGGGGCGGCCGTCCCCGCCGTCGGCGGCCGGGACGCCACCCCCGGGCCCGCGTTCGTCAAGGCGGGCGACGGCAGATCCGGCCGCGCGGCCCAGGCCTGCCTCCAGGAGGCCCGCCGGACGCAGCTCGATCCGTACGTGGCGCCGGTCGCCGAGCTGTTCCTCGGCGGCGGGGACAGCGGCGCGGCGCCCCGCTGGGACATGTCGCCGGCCAACAAGACGAAGGTGTTCGGCGCGGCGGGCCTGGTGCTGGCCGTCACCGTCGCCGTGAGCGCCGTCGTCGCCACCCGCCTGGTGCGGCCCCTGCGCGCGCTCACCGAAGCAGCGCAGCAGCCCCCGGAGCGGCACGCGCGCGTGCCCGTCACGACAAGGGACGAGACGGGGATCCTCGCGGAGGCGTTCAACGACCTCGCCGAGCGCCGCGAACGCCTGGAGGGCCAGCGCAAGGCGCTGGTCAGCGACGTCGCCCACGAACTGCGCAGCCCGCTCACCAACATCCGCGGCTGGCTGGAGGTCACGCGCGACGGACTGGTCGAGCCCGACGCCGAACTGCTCGGCGCCCTGCACGAGGAGGCCCTCGTGCTGCAACGCGTCATCGACGACCTGCGCGACCTCGCGGCCGCCGACGCGGGAACCCTGGTGCTGCGCCGCGAGCCGGTCGCCGCGGACGAACTGCTCGCCCAGGTCGCCGCCGCCCACCGCGTGGCCGCCGACGGCGCCGGGGTCGCCCTGCGGACCGAGACCGACGGCCTGCCCTGGCTGGACGCCGACCCGGTGCGGCTGCGGCAGGCGCTCGGCAACCTCGTCGCCAACGCCGTGCGCCACACGCCGCCCGACGGCACCGTCACGCTGGGCGCGCGACGGGACGGCGAGGAGGTGGTGCTGACGGTCGCCGACACCGGCACGGGCATCGCCGAGGAGGATCTGCCGCACGTCTTCGAGCGGTTCTGGCGGGCCGAGAAGTCACGCAGCCGCCGTACCGGCGGAAGCGGCCTCGGCCTGGCGATCGTGCGCCAGTTGACGGCCGCTCACGGCGGTACGGCGCAAGCGGCCGCGCAACCCGGCGCGGGCAGTGTGTTCACTCTGCGGCTGCCCGTGTCCCCGCCGCCCGCGGACGGCTGACGGACGCCGCCCCGAGCGGCCGCGGGGCGCGAGCGGCGGCCCGGCCCGGGCGGCGTGCGTCCGCCGGTCGGGCCGGCGTCGAGAGCGGCGGCCGGTTCCGCGCTGCCGGTTCCACCGGGTCAGGCACTGCGCCGGGCCCTGATGCGGCGCTTGAGGGCGCGCCGCTCGGTCTCGCTCGTCCCGCCCCACACCCCGAGCGTCTGATCGGTCTCCATGGCCCATTCCAGGCACGGTTCACGCACCGGACAGCGCCGGCAGACCGCCTTCGCCTGTTCCGTCTGCATCAGTGCCGGGCCCGAGGTGCCGATCGGGAAGAAGAGGTCGGGGTCCTCGGTGCGGCATTCGGCATGCTCTCGCCAGTCGTCCATCGAAGTCACCTGCGATCGGGTCGTATGTGCCGTTCCGGATGTGTTGCCTCCGATCGGGTCACCGGCACGGCCGCGCTGAAACAGGGCGGACCCGGAAAGACGTTCACTGCTCCCGCAGGCCCCACGGCGAGCCGTACTCCGTCAGCAGGTCGAGGAACGGCCGCGCGGGGAACGCCTCGGGACCCAGCACGCCCACGCCGGACCAGGCTCCGCCGGCGAGCAACTCCAGGGCCACCACCGGGTTCACGGCCGTCTGCCACACCACGGCCTGGCTGCCGTACTCGGCCATGGACCACTGGTTGTCGACCACGTGGTAGAGGTACACCTCGCGCGGCGCACCGTCCTTGACGCCCCGCACCCAGGTGCCCGCGCAGGTCTTGCCGTGCATCAACTCGCCCAGCGTCGCCGGGTCGGGCAGACAGGCGGCCACCACGTCACGCGGCGAGACGGACACCGGCCCCTGCTCGCCCGGCACCGTCACCGGGGCGGTGCGGTCCAGCCCCAGCCGGTGCAGCGTCTTGAGGGTCTCGACGAACTCGCCGCCCAGGCCGTACTTGAAGGTGACCCGGCGCGCCTTCACCCAGCGCGGCACGAGCAGCACCTCCTCGTGCTCGACGTTCACGCACTCCACCGGCCCGATGCCCTCGGGGAAGTCGAACACCTCGGGCTCGCTGAAGGGCTCGGTGGTGAACCAGCCGCGGTCGGCCTCGTAGACCACCGGGGGGTTCAGGCACTCCTCGATCGTGGTCCAGATGCTGAAGGAGGGCGCGAAGTCGTGGCCCTCGACGGTGAGGTTCGCCCCGTCGCGGACGCCGATCTCCTCGATCTCGTCGAAGAGTTCGTCGGCGGCGTACCGGGCGAAGACGTCCGACAGCCCCGGTTCGACGCCCATGCCGACCAGGGCGAGGGCGCCCGCCTCGGCCCACTCGTCGGCCTCGGCGAACTGCGCGTCGCCGAGCCGCACACCGCACTCCTCGTACGGGCGCTCCGGATGCGGCCGCGACAGCGACATCGCCATGTCGACATAACGGGCCCCGCCGGCACGCGCTGCGTGGAACAGGGGCATCACGAACCGCGGGTCGGTGGCGTTGAGCAGGACGTCGCAGCGGTGGCGGGCGAGCAGGGCGGTCACGGCCGCCTCGTCGGACGCGTCCACGCGCTCGGCGTGGAACCGTTCGTCGCCGTCGAGCGCGGCGACGGCGGCCTCGGCGCGCGCCGGATCGTAGTCGGCGACGACCATCGCCTCGAAGAAGGGACGGCGGGCGGCGATCCGGGTGATGGCGGTGCCGACACCGCCGGCGCCCACGAGCAGGACACGCATGGCGAGAACTCCCTCGGGTGAGAGTGCGAGACGAAAGTGTGCGAAGCGGGGCCCGCACCCGATACAACGCCGCCGGTCCGCGTAAGGTCAATGGCGTTGGCATAAGAGCGGACGGGTCCACCCGTCCGGCCGGGCGACGAGGGAGCGTGGGGCCGATGGCGAAGCAGGTCGTCCCGGAGGAGAAGCGGCGCCGGCGCCGGCCCACCCGGAGCGGCACCGTGCTGTCGGAGACCCTGATCGTCGAGGCCGCGCTGCGGCTGCTGCGCGAGCACGGCAGCACGGGGCTCAGCGCCCGCCGGCTCGGGCTCGCCCTCGACTGCGACCCCAGCACCCTCTACCGCTACTTCCGCGGCATGGACGAACTGACTCTCGCCATCGGGGACGCGCTGATCGGAGAGGCGCTGCGCGGCTGGCGGCCGACGGGGGAGTGGCGGGCGGACCTGCACGCCGTGGGCCTGCGCATCCATGCCGCCTACGTCGCCCATCCGCAGGCCGCCCAGCTCACCGCGAGCCGGGTCACCGGCCGGGCCAACGAACTCGCCGCCGACGAGGCCGTCCTGGACGTTCTGCGCACCGCCGGCTTCCCGCTGCCCGACACGGTGCGGATCTATCACGCGTTCATCGACCAGACCCTGGCGTTCGCCGCCCTGGACGCGGCCGCGCTGGCCCTGCCCCGCGCCGCGCAGCGCGCCGACGACGCGATCTGGCGCTCGACCTACGCCCGGTTGCCCGCCGAGACCCACCCGAGGATCGCCGAGGCGGCCCCCCTGCTGTCGAAACGCATGGTGACCAGCGCCTATCCCACCGCGCTGGAGATGCTGCTGGACAGCGCGCAGGCCCGCCTGGCGGCCCTCACGGCGGACCGCCGCCGGCCTTAGGGGTGCGGTGCAGCGACTCCGCCGCCGTCGCGGCCACCGCGTCCGCGACCGCCGCGAGGGCCGGGGAGTCGAGTCTCCACTGCTGCCAGTACAGCGGCACGTCCAGCGGCCTGCCGGGGGCCAGGGCCACCAGACGGCCCGAGCGCAGCAGGGGCCCGGCCTGCACCTCGGGCACCATGCCCCAGCCGAGCCCGGCCACGACCGAGGCCGTGAAGCCCTCCGAGGTCGGCATGGCGTGGCGCACCGGACCCGCGCCCCGGGCGCCCCGGCGCAGCCCGCGCACGAAGGCGTCCTGGAGGTCGTCGCTGCGGTCGAATGCCATGACCGGCGCCCGCGGCAGGGTCTCGTGGAGCGGGCCGTCGGCGAGATGGCGGGCGACGAAGCCGGGGCAGGCCGCGGCCAGGTAGCGCATCGTGCCCAGGGTCCGCACCGAGCAGCCGGTCACCGGCACGGGCGACGAGGTCACCGCCGCCATCACCAGCCCTTCCCGCAGGAGTTCGGCCGTGCGGGTCTCGTCCTCGCGGTGCAGCTCGAAACAGAGCGGCGGCTCCTGCGCGACCCTGGTCAGGGCCGGCAGGAACCAGGTGGCCAGGGAGTCCGCGTTCACCGCCACCGTCACCCGGGTCGGTTCGCCCTCGCCGCTCATGCCCAGCTCGGCCCGCGTGTCGCGCTCCAGCCGCGCCAGCTGGCGGGCGAACCGCACGACGATGTCGCCCGACTCCGTGGGCCGCACCGGTTTGGTGCGCAGCAGCAGGACCCGGCCGGTGCGCTGCTCCAACGCCTTGACGCGCTGGCTGACCGCCGAGGGCGTCACCCGCAGCGCGGCCGCGGCCGCGTCGAAGGTGCCCTCGTCGACCACGGCGAGCAGGGTGCGCACCTGGTCGAGCGGGAGGTCCGTCATCATCGCCGCGTCACCGCCGGTCGCGTCGGCGCCGTCACAGGAATCATCACGCTGGCTAATGATACGTAAGAATCTTTAGCTGTACCCGCAGTGATCGCATGCTTAGCGTGGACGGCATGTCCTCCGCACTCACCGCCGCGGCCGCCGGCTTCGGCACCGGTCTCTCGCTCATCGTCGCCATCGGCGCCCAGAACGCGTTCGTCCTGCGCCAGGGGATCCGCCGGGACGCCGTCCTGGCCGTCGTGGGGATCTGCGCCCTGTCCGACGCCGTGCTCATCGCGCTCGGCGTGGGCGGGGTCGGCGCGGTGGTGGTGGCCTGGCCCGACGCGCTGACCGTGGTCGGCTGGGTCGGCGGGGCGTTCCTGCTCGGGTACGGGCTGCTCGCGGCCCGCCGCGTGCTGCGCCCCGGCACGCAGGCGCTGCGCGGCGAAGGCGAGGCCGCGGGTTCCCGCCGCCGCGCGGTGCTCACGTGCCTGGCGCTGACCTGGCTCAACCCGCACGTGTACCTCGACACCGTCTTCCTGCTCGGCTCGGTCGCCGCCGACCGCGGCTCGCTGCGCTGGACGTTCGGTCTGGGCGCGGCGCTGGCCAGCCTCTGCTGGTTCGCCGCGCTGGGCTTCGGCGGCCGGGCGCTGGGCCGCTTCCTGGCGCGCCCCGCGGCCTGGCGGGTGCTCGACGCTCTGGTGGCCGCCACGATGATCACGCTCGGCCTGCTGCTGATCGTCCGCGCCTGAGTCCGTGATCCGGGACGGCGGGGTCAAAAGAGCGGCCGAATTCCAGGAGGGCTGCCATAGTGACCCTCGGAATCGAAAGATGTAACGAGCAACCAGGAACTGCGTGGACACCAGCGAGAGCACCTCCGTCCCCGACCCCGAGGCCGTGGAGAGCGGGCCGGTTCCCGACGGGCCCGGCCGGCGTCGCTGGGCCATGGACACCCGGCCCCTGCGCCGGCCCGCCTACCGGCGGTTGTGGTCCTCCACCGTCGTCACGGCCGTGGGCAGCCAGCTCACCGCCGTCGCCGTGCCCAAGCAGATCTACGACATCACCGGCTCCTCCGCCTGGGTCGGCTACGCGAGCCTCGCCGGGCTGGCGCCGATGGTGCTGTTCGCGCTCTGGGGCGGTGCGGTCGCCGACACCGTCGACCGCCGCAAGCTGCTGCTGGTGACCAACAGCGGCATCGCCGTCACCTCGGTGCTGTTCTGGGTCCAGGCGGCCTCGGGGCTCGGCTCGGTCGCCGTGCTGATGGTGCTGCTCGCCGTCCAGCAGGCGTTCTTCGGCCTCAACTCGCCCGCCCGCAACGCCTCCATCGCCCGGCTGGTCCCGGCGGACGAACTCGCCGCCGCCAACGCGCTCGGCTCCACCGTCATGCAGACGGGCCTGGTCGCCGGGCCGCTGCTCGCGGGGGCGCTGATCCCCGTGATCGGGCTGCCCGAGCTGTACCTCCTCGACGCCGTCGCGCTGTGCGTGACCCTGTGGGCGGTGTTCCGGCTGCCCGCGCTGCCCCCGTCGACGGGCGCGAGCGTGCGGCGCGCCGGTCTGCGCGAGATCGCGGACGGCTTCCGCTACATCGCCCTGCACAAGGTGCTGCTGCTGTCCTTCCTCGCCGACGTCATCGCCATGGTCTTCGGCATGCCCCGCGCCCTGTTCCCGCAGCTCGCGGCCGAGACCTACGGCTCGTACGGCGAAGGCCTCGCGCTCGGCCTGCTGTTCGCGGCGATCCCGGTCGGGGCGGTGCTGGGCGGCCTGTTCTCCGGCACGTTCTCCCGGGCGCGCCGGCACGGCTGGATGGTCATCGGCGCGGTCGTCGCCTGGGGGGTGTCGATCGCCGGCTTCGGGCTGAGCGGCAGCCTGTGGCTCGCGGTGGCGTTCCTCGCCTGCGCCGGCGTCGCCGACATGGTCTCCATGGTCTTCCGGGGGGCGATCCTGCTGTCGGCGGCCACCGACGAGATGCGCGGCCGGATGCAGGGCGTCTTCACGGTGGTCGTCGCGGGCGGCCCGCGGCTGGCCGACGTCCTGCACGGCACCGCGGGCGCGGCGTTCGGGCCTCGTGCGGCCGTCGCGGGCGGAGGACTCCTGGTCGTCGTCCTCATGCTGGCCCTGGCGGCGGCCGTGCCGGCCCTGCGCCGCTACCGCGTCTGACGCGGCGGGCCGGCCGCCGGACCGGGGATCGCGCGGGGGCCCGGCCGCCGGTCCGGGGATCGCGCGGGGGCCCGGCCGCCGGTTCGCGGACGTCCGCGAGGCCGGGCCGGCGTGCGTTGCGCGAGAGCCGTCGCCGTCGGGGCTACAGCGCTCCGTGCCGGTGGGAGCCGTACTGCTCCATCAGCCGGCCCCGGGTCATCTCCAGCCGGTGCGCGAGGATCTCCGCCACGATCCGCACCAGCGACATCCCGAGCGCGGGCTCCTCCTCGCAGAGCTTGAGCACGGCTTGCGCCTCGAACTCGTAGGCGCGCACGGGGCTGAAGGCCTCGGCGCCGAAGTCCCAGCGGTACGGCGGGAACAGCCATGACCAGCCGAGCAGATCGCCGGCACCGAGACTGGCGACCGTGACCCGCCGCTGGGGCGTCACCTGCTGCGTGAGCGAGACCGCACCGGACCGGACGACCCAGAAGCGGTCGGCCGTGCCGCCCGCCTCGAAGATCGGGGCGTCCTCCGCGAAGGAGACCTCCCTGGCGAGTTCCATCAGGCGTGCGCGCTGGGGCGGGGGAAGGGCGGTCAGCAGTCTGGTCGCTTTGGTCATGGCGCGGGGCTCCTCGCCGACGGTTCGGAGGGGCGTGTTCCTCCCCTTCCCATTGGAGCCGCTGCCGCCGTCCCGGGCACCTCGGCGGACGGTACTTTCCCGGTATCGGCACATCCGGCGATCCGGACCGCCGGTCCCGTACGGCCTCGGGTGCCGGGCGTCCCTGGTGTCCCGGTCGTCCCGGGCGCAGGCCCGGCGCGGACATGAAGAAGCCCTGGCTGGACGGGGGAAGCCAGCCAGGGCAGATGAAGGGTGGCGGACGGAGGAGGAGCAGCTCGACCCCGACCACCACGTATGGATGAACCGTAAACCATTCATGGCGGTTTCCCGCACAGGAAACCCGGTCCAGTGACCCGTTTCACTCCGCCGCCGCCGGGCGGTCCCCTCCTCGCGGCGGCCGTGCGCGATCCGGCCGCCTCCCGCGTCCCGCTCGTCGGGAGCTCGCCAAGGCGGCCCGCAACTGCGGTGCCGTACGCGCGCGTTGCGGTTCAGTCCCCGTCGGCGGAACGGCCGGGGGTCACGATCTCGTCCAGCACTCTCACCACGGCCTCGTAGGCGAGACCCCGCACATGCGCGTCGCGCGCCCCGTCCGGGTCGGTCTGGGAGAGGTCGGCGCTGCGGGCCCGGCAGGCGAGCAGTTCCTCCCGGGCGCAGGTGCGGGAGCGCTGGATGCGCCGCAGCAGTTCGTCGGAGTCCACGACATCGGTCATGCAGGCCGCCTACCCGGACCGGGCCGGACGTATGGCTCCCGGCGCCGCCCGATCCTCCCCGGACGATTGCTCCCGGTCCGGGAGGTTTGGCCGTCGCGGGGAAGGTCAGCCGGTCAGGAGACAACAGCAGACCGCGCCGGCCGGCCCCGGACCGCGCCACCGGACCGTGGCCCACCCTTCGGGCCTCCCGCTGGGAAGTCCGCGCGCCCCGCCATCACCAGACCGCCCCGGTGGGCGCCGGTGCGGCCGCCCGTGGGCGTCGCGCGCGGACGTGCGCCGACGACGCCGACGACGACAGGGACAGGGCCGGGACGACAGTCGCGCGGCGGGAGGTCTGCCAGACCGGCGACCGCCCGGCCCGCAATCCGCGCCGGCCCGCGATCCGCTCGGCTGCGATCCGCCCGGCCTCGGTCTGCCCGTCCGGCGGCCGCCCCGTCCGGTGGCGCTTCCACAACCCGTCGATCCACAGCACGGCCGTCACAGCCGTCACAGCCGTCAAGTCAGGGGAGCGAAAGGATGCGTACGAACGACTCGACCGACCGCGCGAGGGCGCCCGAGGCCCCGCAGTTCCGTTGTGAGGGGCAGGGGCGGTGGCGGCCGGCCGACGTCCGCAGCGCCGTGAGAAAGGCGGTGAACGCCCGCCGCCGAGCCCTCGGACGCCCCTATGACGAGGAGGCCCTCTCGGACGCCCTGCTCGTCGCCACCGAGCTCACCAGCAACGCCCTCCTGCACGGCGGGGGAGTCGCCGGCTTCGACGTCGGCATGGACGGGCGGGCCGTGCGCGTGTCCGTGAGCGACCGCAGCGACCGGATGCCCGTCGCCGTCGGCCCCCTCGACGAACAGGGCAGACGGCGGGTCGGCGGGCGCGGCTGGCCGATCGTCTGCCGGCTCGCCCGTGACGTCGAGGTCGTGGACCTGCCGTCAGGCGGCAAGCGCATCACCGCCGTCGTCCCCGTCTTCCGGCCGGCCCTCTGACCGGTCCTCCGGTCCGGTTCCCGGCCTCCTTCCGGACCGCGTCCGAACACCTTTTTCGCCTGCGGAGTTTGCGCCTCCGGGGGCAGGGCAGACGGAGGTTCGTGCTTCGGACCGGAGGCGCGCCGACGGGAGCGGTGGGACCGCTTCGGGGCGCTGCACGCTCCCCGGGTGTCAGGAGCCCTCCCGTCGTCAGTCACCTGAAACAACCGTTCAGGAGCGTTTACGCATGCTCATCGACATGTCGACAAGCCGTCCCGCCGCACCGGCCGCCACCGCTGCGCCGCGACGTACCCACGACGACGCGCCCGACACCGCGAGCCGGTTCGCCCGGCTGGTCGCCCTGGAGGAGGGGCCCGAACGGGACGCGGTGCGCGACGAGATCGTCACCGCCTGGCTGCCCATGGCCCACCGGATCGCCGGCCGCTTCCGCGACCGCGGCGAGTCCCTGGAAGACCTGCGCCAGGTGGCGGCCCTCGGACTGGTGAAGGCGGTGGACCGCTTCGACCCCGAACGCGGGGCCTTCGAAAGCTACGCGGTGCCCACCATCACCGGTGAGATCAAGCGGCACTTCCGCGACCGTATGTGGGCCCTGCGGGTGCCCCGCCGGGTGCAGGAACTGCGCAACAAGGTGCGCGTCGCCCGCCGTGAACTGGCCCAGAGCCCGGGCGCACCCGAACCGTCGGTCGCCGACATCGCCGCCCACACCGGGCTGACCGAGGACGAGGTCACCGCCGGCCTGGAGGCCCTGGAGAGCTTCAGCACCCTCTCGCTGGACGCGGAGGCCCCCTCGGGCGACGACGGCTACAGCCTCGCCGACACCCTCGGGGCCGCCGACTCCTCCTTCGACGTCGTGGTCGACCGCGAGTCCGCGAAGGAAGGACTGCGCCGCCTTCCCGAGCGCGAGCGCGCCATCCTCTACATGCGCTTCTTCGAGGACATGACGCAGAGCAGGATCGCCGACCGGCTCGGCATCTCCCAGATGCACGTCTCCCGGCTCATCAGCCGCAGCTGCGAGCGCGTGCGCCAGGAAGCCCTGCGCTGACAGCCCGACACCGAACCCCCTTCCCCCTCTCGACGTCAGGAGTAGCCCGCCGATGCTCATGCCCCATCCCGCCGTCCTGCGCACGCTCGTCGACGAGTACGAGGCACTGTCCGCCGACGGCACCGCCGAGGCGCGCGCGCAGGAGCGCGACCTCGCCTACACGTTGTGCGTGTCCACCGGCACCCGCGAGGTCGACGACGCCCTGCGCACGGCACGCCGCTGGCTGGAGGCGGCGTCCGCCGCCGACACCGCTGCGCCCCGCCCGCAGACCACCGTGGTCCGCCGGCAGACGGCCCCCGGCCTTCAGCAGAAGCCCGTCCCGCGTCCGCAGACGGCGGGGGCCCGTCCGCAGAGCGACGACGGCCCCCGCGTGTACGCCTGAAAGGCGCCGGAGGCCGCGCCCGTCAAGGCGGTGCGCGGCCGTCCGCCCGGCCACCGTGCCTGCGTCCGGCCCGCCCCGCCCGGGCCCCGCACCACCCGCACGCCCCGCACTCGCGGCCGGCCGCCCCCATCAGGGGCGGCCGGCCGCAGGTGTGTGCGCACCCGTACGTGTGTGCGCCTGGAGGCGGGGCAGTCGGACTCTGCCAAATTCGGGGAGACTTCAGGGAGGGGACGCGATGAACGCGAGCGCCATGGCACGCAACGGCCGTGCCGGAGCGGAACGGGCCGCACGCGGCTCGGTGACGAAGGGGGCCGCAAAGGCCGGCTTCGCCGCACGGGGCGTGATCTATCTGCTGGTGGGGCTGCTCGCCCTGCAGATCGCCTTCGGCGACACCAAGGAGGAGGCGGACCGCCAGGGCGCCCTGGCCGAGATCTCCGAGAAGCCCTTCGGCTCGGTGGTGCTGTGGGCGCTGGGCGTCGGCCTGGTCGGCATGGCCCTGTGGCGGCTGTCCGAGGCCGTCTTCGGCGCCGTCGGCGCCGACGGGCGCAGCGCGAAGAAGCGGCTGGTGGCGCTCGGCCGGTGCGTCTTCTACTCCTTCGTCGCCTACTCCGTCCTCGCCTTCGCCGCGGGCTCCGGCAGCGGCGGCGGATCGAGTGACGAACAGTCCCGCGACGTCACCGCGCGGGTGCTGGAGCTGTCCGGCGGACAGTGGATCGTCGGCGTCGCCGGCGTCGGGATCGTCGTCGCGGGCCTGTGGATCGCCGCCCGGGCCGTCATGCGCTCCTACCACAAGAAGCTGCGGCTGGGGGAGATGTCCCCCCGCGTGCGGCGCCTGGTGGACGTCACCGGCGTGGGCGGCGGCGGCACCCGCGGCCTGGTCTTCGCCGCGGCGGGCGTCTTCGCCGTGCGGGCCGCCGTCGAGTACGAGCCGGACAAGGCCAAGGGGCTGGACGACACGCTGCGCTCGTTCGCCGGCACCCCCGCCGGACCTGGCCTGCTGGCCTGCGTCGCGGCCGGGCTCATGCTCTTCGGACTGTTCTCGTTCGCCATGGCCCGCTGGCGCAAGGTCTGACGTCGGCCTCACGGGGAACACGGACGAGATGAACGATGCAGAGTTCCCGCGCGACGGACGGCCCGTGGACATGTACCTCGACCTGCTTCGCGTCCGCATGGACAGCGAGGACTACCAGCTCCTGCTGAAGGTCGTGGCGCCCGCGCTGCGCGCCCTGGACGAACAGCCCCCCGAGAGCCTCGACTTCGCCCTCGACCCCGAGGAGACCGAGGACCTGCCCCAGGAGATCCGCGACGAGGCGGCCCTCGTCATCGCCACCGCGGTCACCGGCCGGCTGGACAACCAGCTGGTCGAGATCCAGGTCGACGGAACCGGCCCGGTCCGGGTGGTCACGGACGCGGCCACCGCGTCCGACCCCGGCCGCCTCGCCGAGATCGCCGGCTGCATCCAGCAGCGTCAGCAGGACACCGAGGCGCTGCGGGGCATAGCGGCCGCGAGCGGCATGTCCACGGACTTCTGAACGGACCTCCGAGCGTGCGCCCGGGCCCGGCGGCCGGGGCCCGCCCTCACCGCGGCCGGGCCACCGGCGCGTCGAGCGGGCGGGCCAGGCCGACCACCGCCTCGTCCAGCCGCTGGAGATGCCGCAGCACCCGGTCGGTCACCCGGCCGTAACGCGGCGTCCCCGGCACCCCCGGCTTCAGCAGGGCCGCGATGCTCGGCCCGGTCACGACCTCGGCGGCGCCCGGCTCCCGCGCGACCCGCGCGGAGATCGCCCCGATGTTGTGCCGGATGCGCTGCCCCGCCCGCCGCAGCCGGGGATCCGCCGCTATCGACGGATGCGTCGGCAGCAGTTCCGCGGTGGCCGCCAGCGACCGGGCGTGATAGGCGCAGGTCTCCAGGAGTGCCACGACGTACCGGGCGGTGTCCCGTCTGGTGCGCAGCGGCGTCACCGGATGCGTCAGCGGCTGCACCGCCGCCCGCAGGTCGGCCAGCGCCTGGTCGAGATCGCGGGCCCGGTCCAGCAGATCGGCCGCGGGAGCGCCGCTCAGCTGCTCCACGGCGGCCTCGGTGACCTCGTCCAGCCGCTCCAGCACCGCCGTCAGCAGTTCGTTGGTGCGCCGGTCCGTGTGCACGGGCAGCACCAGCGCCGCCGCGACGATCCCGCAGGCCGCCCCGAGCGCCGTCTCCTCCACCCGCAGCACCAGCACCCACAGGCTGTAGGTGTGCAGCAGCGTGTACAGCACGCCCAGGGCTGCCGTGACGAAGAACGACATCAGCGTGTACGACAGCGGCGCCGTGTAGAACATCGCGAACACGCACAGCAGCACCACGGCGAACGCGGTCCACGTGTGGTGTCCGACCAGCCCCGCCAGCACGATGCCGGCGACCACGCCGAGCACCGTGCCCAGCAGCCGACGGTAGCCCTTGACCAGGATCTCCCCGGTGGAGGCGGTGTTGATGAACACGATCCAGCAGGTCAGCACCGCCCAGTACCAGCGGTGCGAGGAGAGCAGCTCGCCGCCGACGATGGCCAGCGCCGAGCCGACGGCGACCTGCACGGCGGCCCGCGTCGTCGGCCGTCGCAGGCCCGTCGGCTGCTCCGCCGTCTGCTCGTCCTCCTCGGCTCCGCCGATCGCGGCGTCCTCGGCGTCCAGCTCCTCGCGCGAGCGCGCGGTCTCGGGGCTGTCGGCGGACTCGTCCTGCGGGCCGTCCAGCGCGATCCGCAGCCCCAGCACCGCCCGCGCCGCCTCGCCGACCCCCCGGAACACGTCCTGCACCGCGGGCGGCGCCTTGGGCAGGTTCTCCTCGTCCCGGTAGCCGAGCAGCCGGTTGCGCACCTGGGACAGCGCGGTCCCCGTCCCCGCGGCCGCCGGATGGCGCACCAGCAGCCGCAGGGCCAGCAGGTCGCGGCGCAGGGTCTCCAGCGCGTCGTCGCGCACCGGCAGCCGGCCGCTGTCCGGCAGGGGCGCGCCCGGCAGGTGCATGGTCAGGGTGTCGGCGCGTTCCGCGCTGCGGGCCGTCAGCAGCAGCAGGCCGAGGCGCTCGGCGGCGATCTCCGCGTCGGCGATGCGCCGCTGCACCAGGCGGGCCACCGACTCGTCCGGGGTGCCCTCGTCCAGCCGGCCCTGGATCATCATGGCCGTCTCGTGCAGCCGGGCGGTGCCCTCGCGCACCTGGGCGACGGCCTTCGCCACGTCGTCCGGCGCCGCGTCCAGGAGGTCGAGCTGGGCGTCGAGCAACTGCGCCAGCCGCGCCCGGAAGGCCTGGCGCAGCCGCCCCAGGATCCCGGCCGGCGTCTGCGGCACGAGCGCGAACCGGGCCACCGCGCTGCTCGCGAAGGCCACGGCGATCACCCCGTAGTACCCGGGCAGCGACGACGTCCCGACGCCGACGAACAGCGACATGAAGTAGACCTGGAAGCCGATAAGTCCCAGCGCCGTGCCGCGGTCGCCGAACCGGCGGCCGTAGACCGCGCAGAAGATCAGCGCGACGAAGAACAGATCGCCGGCCACCGTCCGGGAACTGAGCAGCGCCGCCACCGACACCGAGGCCAGCGCGACCGGCAGGCCCAGCGCCAGGGTGACGGCCTGCCGGTCGCGCTGTTTCTCCCGGACCGCGAACGTGGCGACCATCGAGGCGATCGCGCCGGCCACCAGATGGGAGATGTCGGCGCCGAACAGGGACAGCCCGGCCAGCGTCACGGTGATCGCGCCCACCGTCCGCAGTCCGGCGGCCAGCCGCAGCAGCCCGGGGTCGGACGCCGCGACCCGGTCCCGCCCTCGTGTGCCGAACGCCCGTGCCGCCGTCCTCACGCCGCCGTACTCTCCCTTGCCCGTGCTGTGCTTCGCGGTGCGGGTGTCAGGCGGGGTCCGGCCCGCTCCCCTCCGTCCGGCCCGCCTGCTCCACCTGCGCCCGCACCTGCTCCGCCGTCAGATAGCTGTCGGTGTACTCGAAGTCCTTCAGCTTCGCCGCCCGGCGGGCCTGGAACCCGGTACGGACGAAATCGTCGCCCGCGATCGCGTTCAGAGTCCAGTTGGTCAGGACGCGGGCCTTGGCGACGCCCGTGCGCAGCGCCGACCAGTGGTAGCCGCGGGCCACGGCCTGCGCCGGCAGCCCGCGCAGTTCCACGCCGAGCGGCTTGGACACGGCGTCCGTGCCGCCGAGGTCGACGACCAGACCGAGGTCCTTGTGCTCGTAGGGCCGCATCGGCTGCCCGCGCAGCGCGGCGATGACGTTGTCGGCGACGACCTTGCCCTGCCGCATCGCGTGCTGCGCCGTCGGCGGGCAGACGGCGCCCTCCTCGCCCTTGGCCCGGTCGGGCACGGCGGCGGCGTCGCCGAGCGCGAACACCCCGTCCTCGCCGGGCAGGTTCATCTCGGCCGACACGGCGAGCCGCCCGCGGACCGTCTCGGCCCCCAGGGTGGCGATCAGCGGGCTCGCCACGACGCCCGCCGTCCAGATGAGCGTCCGCGTCGGGATCACCCGTCCGTCGGTGAAGGTGACCTCCTGCGGGCCCGCCTTGGCGATGGACACGCCCAGCGAGATGTCGATGCCGCGCTTGCGCAGCACCTCCTGCGCGCTGCGGCCCAGCTTGTCGCCCAGCTCCGGCATCAGCTTCGGCGCGATGTCGATCAGATGCCACTTGATCAGGGCGGGGTCCAGCCGCGGATAGCGCTTGACGGCGTTGTGGGTGAGCAGTTGCAGGCACGCGGCGGTCTCGGTGCCGGCGTAACCGCCGCCGACGACCACGAACTGGAGCCGCGAGGCCCGCTCGGCCGGGTCGTTGCTGGCGTCGGCGAGGTCGAGCTGGGTGATGACGTGGTCGCGGATGTACGCGGCCTCCGCGAGGGTCTTCATCCCGAAGGCGTGGTCGGTCAGCCCCGGGATGTCGAAGGTGCGGGTGACGCTGCCGGGAGCCAGCACGATGTAGTCGTAGGGCTCGTTGACGATCTCGTCGGTGATGGTCCGGATGACGCAGACCTTCGACTTGAGGTCCACGCCGATGGCGCCGCCGGGAATGATCCGCGTGCGGTACTTCTTGCTGCGGCGCAGCGATACGGCGATCGACTGGGGCGTCAGCACCCCTGAGGCGACCTGCGGCAGCAGCGGCAGATAGAGCTGGTAGGCGAACGGCGTCACCAAGGTGACGTCGGCCTCCGCGGCGGAGAGCGCGCGTTCCAGACGCTGCACGCACCCCACTCCGGCGAAGCCCGCGCCCACTACCAGGATCCTGGGTCGTGTCACGTTGTCCATCCCTTTCTGCGGCTCCAGGCGGTCTGCCCGACCTGATGCGCGTGCCCCGCCCCCGGGCCTTCGCACCTCATCGATACCACCGCGCCCGAACCGGTGGCGCCAGTCGGACGAGGCATGCAGACGAACGTTTCTCCTGAGGCTGCCTCCGTACCCCCGGATGGCCCTTTGTACGCCCTCGCCTCCGCACGGACCGGCATGCGGGACGATCACGGCCGCCGCGGAGCGGTCACGACGGCCCCTGGCGAGGGGCGGGAACCGGCCGCGGAGGCGGGCGGTTGAGCCTCCCTCAGGAACCGGTCGGCAGGTGGCCGTCGAGGCGGCTCCCGCCGAACCGGCCGGCCGGCGCGCCCGGGAGGCCCTCGAGACCGCCGGCGAACGGGCCGCCGAGCCCGCCGCCGGGGCTGCCGTCCAGGTGGCACAGCAGCAGGCAGACGTCGTCGTCGCGTTCGGAGTCGCTCAGCATCGGCTCCAGGATGCGCTCCGCCGAGCCGTCCAGGTCCGCGTCGAGTTCGTCCGTCCGGAACGAGCCCAGCGCCGCCGACAGGCGCTGGATCCCCGGGTCTATGCCCTGCGCGCGGCGCTCCACCAGCCCGTCGGTGTACAGCGCCAGCGTCGATCCCGGCTCCAGCGGCACGGTGTGGTCGGCGATCTCCTGGTGCAGCGGGATGCCGAGCATCGCCCCCGGCTTCGCGTCCAGCGTGCGCACCCGCCCGTCGGGCCCGCGCAGCACGGGCGGCGGATGCCCCGCGGCCGCCCACGTCAGCTCGGGCTCGCCGGGCTGGAAGCGCGCGATCACGGCCGTGGCGTACAGATCGGGCTGGAGGTGGTGCAGGAAGGTGTGCAGCCGCGTCAGCAGTTCGCCCGGGGTGCCGCCGTCGACGGCGTAGGCGCGCAGCGCGGTGCGCAGCTGGCTCATCATCACCGCCGCGTGCAGCCCGTGCCCGGTCACGTCGCCGATGACGGTGATGAGGCTGCCGTCGGGCTGCCGGAAGGCGTCGTACCAGTCGCCGCCGATGTTCAGCCCGTAGGTCGCCGGCAGATAGCGCGCCGCCAGGCGCAGTCCGGGCAGGGCCGGCAGCTCGGTGAGCAGGGCCCGCTGCAACGTCTCGGCGATGTCCCGGTTGTGCTCGAAACGCCGGGCGTTCTCGAGCGCGCCGCCCGCCCGCCGGGTGAGCTCCAGCAGCATCACGGCGTCGTCGGGGTCCCAGCGTTCCCCCGGCGGGGTCAGCGTCAGCACGCCCAGCGTGGCGCCGCGCGCCGGCAGCGGCACGCACAGCAGGGGCCGGCCGGGCAGCAGCGCCGACGGCGGCTGGTCGTCGACCCCGGGCAGGCGGCCCGGCTCCGCCGCCGCGTACTGCGGCCGCCCGGTGCGCGCCGCCAGCACGGCGGCCGCCGGACGGGGGACGGACGGGCCGTTGTCCTCCTCGGCGTCGAGGAGCCACACGTCGAGCGAGCGCGCGTACTCGGGGACCAGCAGCTCGGGGAGCCGGCGCACGATCTCCTCGTGGTTCAGGGACGCCGTCAGCGCCGCGCTCGCGTCGGCCAGGAAGGTCAGTCTGCGCCGGGCCGCCTCCGCCTCCCGGCGCGCCGCCCGCTCCGCCGCGAAGGCCTCGCGCTGGGCGCGTCCTGCGGCGTCGAGTTCGGCGTGCAGCGCGAGGACGCCCTGGTTGGTCTGGTGCAGCTCCTCGCGGTGGAAGGCGACGAGTTCCTCCTGCTCGACCAGCCGGTCCAGCACCACGGCGGTGTCCTCGTCGGCGCCGAGCAGGGCCTCGGCGAGCACCGGGGCGTCGTCCGCGACCGAGTCGCCGACCGGGCCCGCGGCGGGTTCCGGGCAGGGGACGCTGATCAGCCACGGGCGTTCGCCGTCGGCGGGGGAGGAGGTCAGCTCGATCAGCAGGGTCCCGTCGGCGGGTGCCAGGACCAGCCGCCAGACACCGCCCTTGGCCAGGCACTGGCGCAGCCGCGCGCTGAGCGCCGCGGCCAGCCGGGCGCGCTCCAGCGGCGGCACGCCGTGGGCGGCGGCCACCCGCGCGGTCGCGATCCGCGCCCGCGCGGCGTCGGTGACGGTGCTGATCTCCCAGGTGCGCGTCATGGGCGGTCCGGCGGGGTCGGGGACAGGACGGCCACGGCGGTGTCGTCACGCACCGGGCGGGCGGAACTTCCGGCGTCGCGCACCGTCACGGCGGCGACGAGCGCGGGGTCGGCGCCGAGCAGACGGGGATCGACGGGCGGCGCCCAGCGGCTGGGCAGCCCGTCGCTGTGCAGGACCAGGAGCCGGTCCGGGCCCCAGGCCGCCTCCGTCTCGGGCAGGGTCCTGGGCCGGTGGGTGCCCACGATGCCGGGCCGCGACAGCAGATGCCGCCAGGAGTCGCCCTCGCGCAGCCGCGCCCCCACGTTGCCGACGCCGCAAAAGCGCAGCCGTCCGGCCCGGGCGTCGAGCTGAGCGACCGCGGCCGCCGCTCCCCGGGTGCCGCGCAGCGCGTCGTCGAGCCGGCGCAGCAGCTCGGCCGGCGGCAGATGACCGGAGCCGCGCACCGCCTCCGCCGCCGCGGTCGAGGCGAGGGCCGCGTCGGGGCCGTGCCCCAGGCCGTCGGCCAGCATCAGCGTCAGCAGATGTCCGGCCCGCACGCAGGTCCAGGCGTCCCCGGAGTGCTCGGCGCCCCGGAAGGGGATGTTGACGCCGCCGGCCCGCACCCCGAGGGGCGCGTCGGCGGCGTCCTCGCCCGCCGGGCCGGAGCCGCTCGGGTCCGCGGCCGTGTCGCGGCCGCCGCGGGAGGCCGCGGCACCGCCCAACCGGGCGATCGCGACGGTCCCTCGCCCCGGCACGCTGTGCAGGTCGAAGTCCTCCGCGAGCCGCCGGCAGGTGCCGAGGCCGGCGCCGAGCGAGCCGGCCGTGGAGAACCCGTCGCCGAGGGCCGCCGGGACGTCCGCCATGCCCGGCCCGTGGTCCACGGCGGCGATCTGCACCATGAGGCCCGCCGCCCGTCCGCCCGGCCCGCAGACGGCTTCCACCAGGAGCTGCCCGCCGTGCGCGTGCTTGAGCAGGTTCGTCGCCAGCTCCGTCGCCACCAGGGCGGCCGCGTCGGCGCGCGCCCGGTCCAGACCGGCCAGCGCCGACGCGCACTCCGCGGCCACGCGCGCGTCGCGCAGCCGCGTCGAGTCGTGCACGGGCACGTCCCACACCCGGGTCATCGCAGCTCCTCGCGCGGCCGGGGCGGACGGGCGGCCCAGGAGGTCACCGTGACGGTGGTGCCCGAGCCGGGCGCGCTGTCGATGGCGAACTCGTGCACCAGCCGGCGCGCTCCGCCCAGGCCCAGGCCCAGTCCGTCGCCCGAGGTGTAGCCGTCGCTCAACGCCTGTTCGAGGTCGGGGATGCCCGGCCCGCGGTCGGTGAAGGTCAGCCGCAGCCCGTGCGCCGACCTCCCGTCCGACACGCGCTCGGTCGCCACTTCGCCGCCCCCGCCGTACACCAGGGTGTTGCGGGCCAGCTCGCTGGCGGCCGTCACCAGCTTGGTCTGCTCGACCAGGCCGAAGCCGACCGCGGCGGCCGCCTGGCGCACGTGCTGGCGCACCCACACCAGGTCCAGGTCGGAGCGGATCGGCAGGCGGGCGTCCACGCCCGCGGCCGTCCCGCTCACCGCGGCTCCCCGTGCGGGCGGTCCGCGGACGCCGCGAGCAGTTCCAGGGCGGCCTCCGTGCTCAGCGCGGTCCCCAGTCCCGGCAGCGTCAGCCCCAGCTCCACGAGGGTGATCGCCACCGCGGGCCGCATGCCGGCCACGACGGTCCGGGCGGCGAGCAGACGTGAGCCGGCCGCGATCTCGGCCAGCACGCGCCCCAGGTAGGAGTCGATGATCTCGACCCCGGAGATGTCGATGACGACTCCCGTCACCCGCCTGCGGACGATCGACTCGGCGATGTCGCGCTGCAGCTGCTCCGCGGTGCCGTCGTGCAGATCGCCCTGCAGCGTGATCAGCAGGACGTCGCCGAGTCTGAGCACCGGCACGGGGGCCGCGCCGCCCGCGCGGAGGAGGTCGTCGTTCACCGGGGACCAGCACCGCCGGGCGACACGGACACGATGTCGGCGCCCAGCCGGTGTAGGGCGTACGCCAGCGCGTCGGCGAGGCTGGACCGGGTGACCACGGGCAGGTCCAGGCCGAGGTGGACGATCGTCTGCGCGATGGCGGGCCGGATGCCCGAGACGACGCACTCCGCGCCCATCAGCCGCACGGCCGCCACGGTCTTCATCAGGTGCTGCGCCACCAGCGAGTCGACCGTCGGCACCCCGGTGATGTCCAGGATCGCGAACCGCGCCTGCTGGTCGACGACCGACTCCAGCAGGGTCTCCATCACGACCTGGCTGCGGGCGCTGTCCAGCGTGCCGATCAGCGGGACGGCGACGATGCCGTCCCAGAGCCGGATCACCGGCGTGGCGACCTCCAGCAGCTGCACCTGCTGCCGGTCGATGAGGGCCTGGCCCTCCGTCAGCGACGTCTCCATCACCACCAGCCGCAGCGTCCCCATGAGCGCGGTGAGGGTCGTCGCGCACTCTCTGACGTGCTCGGACGAGGCCTGCGGGAGGTCGGCGACGAGCAGGTCCACCGCGGGCACGCGCAGGGCGTCCACCTCGCGGGAGATCTGCGCCGAGGTCAGGCCGGCCCGGCCCCGGGAGGCCGCCATCCGGGCCAGCTGCTCGCGCACCGCCGTGAAGCCGGCGCCGTCGGTGTCCTCCACCCGGCCCGATCCGGCCACCTGGGCGAGCGCGTCGGCGACCGCGCGGCCCGCCTCCACCGCCTCGTCCCGCGAGACGGTGAACACCGCGCGGAAGAGGGGTTCGTCGGCCCACCGCTGGGCGATCTGCTCACGGCGCCGGCCCAGGAACGCACCCACCACCTGGGCGGGCGCCGGGTTCTCCGTGTTCCGTGCCGTCGTGTCGTGTTCCGGCAAGTGCTTCACTCCTCGTCCTCGTGTCGCTGTGGTCCCGACGGTGGCGAGGGGACCGTGCTGTGCCCGTCGCCGGGCGACAGGTCCGTTCCGGGGCCGCCGGACGACGACCGGGGCCGCCGTCCGGACCAGTCGAGGCAGACGACCAGCGCGTCGTCGTCCGGCTCGGTTCCGCCGCGGTGGCCGGCGAGCTCGCGCAGCACCGCGGCGGGCACGTCCGCCGCCGGCAGCAGGGCCGCCGACGCCACCGCCCGGGCGAGCGCCTGCTCGCCGTACATCTCGCCGTCCGGCGACGCGGCGGCGTGCACCCCGTCGCTGACGAAAAGCAGCCGGTCGCCCGGGAGCAGCGTGAACTCCTGCGCCGTGTAGCCGGCCTCCTCGGCCAGGCCCAGCGGCGGAAGGGCGTCGGTAGTGATCCGGGCCGGGATCCGGTCGCGCACGAGCAGCAGCTGCGCCGACCCGGCGTCGACGACCCGCAGGCGTCCCGTGGCCGTGTCGAGGTCCGCCAGCAGCACCGACAGATGCGCCTCGCCCGCGTAGTGGGCGTGGACGGCCCGTCCGGCGAGGGCCGCCTGCTCGGCGATCGGCGCCCCGGCCCGGCGCGCGTGGCGCAGCGCGTTGACCCCGAGCCCGGTCAGCAGCGACGCCTCGATGCCCTCGCCCATGCCGCCGGTGACGTACACCGTCAGCCGGTCGGCGGTGGCGGCCCAGTCGAAGTTGTCGCCGAACACGGCGTAGGCGGGCTCCAGTTGGGCGCCCAGCGCGTAACCGTCGCCGGCGCAGGAGCGGGCCGGGAGCAGCTGCCACTGCATCTCGGCCGCCAGCGTCAGCCGCTCCGTGCGGCGCGCTTGGCGGTAGACGTCGGTGTCGCGTTCGGCGACGACGATCTCGTGCCCCAGGAGCCGCGCCAGTGCGGCGAGTTCGGCCAGTCCGCCGTCGCCGAGCCCCGGGCCGGGCAGCGTGACCGACAGGACGCCCAGCCGGTCGCCGCGCACGGTCACGGGCAGATGCGCGAGGACGCGCCCGCCGTCCAGCTCCTCCACGAAGGGCTCCTGGGCGCCGTAGGCGCGGCCCGGGGCGCTGCCGTGCAGCGGCAGCGGCCGGCGGTTGCGCGCGCCGCGCCCGTCGGGCGCCACGCTCAGCAGGGCCCTCTGCGCGTAGTCGGCCAGCCGCAGGTCGGTCCGCTCGGCCGCGTAACCGGCGTGCAGCACGGTGTGCAGCGTGCCGGGCAGCCGGTGCGGCGCCGCCGCGCGCAGGGCGCGTGCGGCGGTGACGAGTGCGTTCACGCGGCCCATCCCGTCGTCGCCCGGCGGCCGGGGCGGGCTGACAGCCGTGCGGAAGCCTGCGAGAGTGTCACCGTGACGTCCCCTTCCTCACGCTCCCCGCGCCCGCAGCCGCACCAGGTGGCGCGTGTGACCTCGCAGGCGTCGGAGCTGCTGGAAGTCCTCTGGGGGCGGGCCTCCACGGCGCCGGTCTCGGCCTCCCAGCTGCGGGTGCTCTTCATCCTCGAACACCACGAGGGCATCAACCTGCGCACGCTCGCCGACTCCCTCGGTTCCACTCCGCCGTCCACCAGCAGGCTGTGCGACCGGCTCCAGGCCGTCGGCTTCGTCGAGCGCCGCACGTCCGCCGGCAGCCGCCGGGAGCTGGAGCTGTTCCTCAGCCGCCGCGGGAGAGCCTTCCTCGACGACCTCAGGTCGCGCCGCGAGGCGGCGCTGGAGGACGTGCTGGAGCAGATGCCGGCGGCGCAGCGCGCCGCCCTGCTGACGGGCCTGGAGGCGTTCTGCGCCACCGCGGCCGCGCAGATCCACGAGTCCGACGCCGCTGACGCCCGGACCGCCTGACGCCGTTCCCGGGTGATCGGGTCCGCCCACCGGCGCATCCGTGATCCCTCCCGCATCTGTCCCGCTCACTCTGTTGCCTGCCCTGCACAGTTGTCAAATGACAACTGTCGGGCAGCATTCGTCGGCATTCGTCAGCACTGGTCGGCATTGGTCGGCATACGTCGGCATCTGTTCCTGGGCGGGCCGGCGCCGGAACCCGGTGGGCGGCCGTCCGCCGCTCAGTTCCCCGAGGACCCGGCGGCCTGCTGGTCGATCAGCTCCAGGGCCTGTTCCGGCTTGTCGGATATCGGCACGGTGATGCTGACCCCCGTGAGGTCCAGGACGCGGCGCACGGCCGGCGTCGGATTGATCACATGCACGCTGCCGGGCAGACTCCGGGCCTCCTGGTACACCCGCAGGATGATGTTCATCCCGGACGAGTCCATGAACGGGACCTCGGAGAGATCGATGAGGAAGTGCCGTCGTCCGTGATGCAGCTGGTTGGCCAGATGGGCCTGGAACTCGGTCGCGGTGTCGAGATCGAGGTGGCCCGCGACCGTGACCAGGGCGACGTCCTCACGAGGCAGGGTGACCTCGACGGACAGGGGGTTCTGGGCGATGGACACGTGTTCCTCCGGAAAAACTGGCGGTCGGGGGCACTGCCCCGGCGGGCGGCAGCGACACGCCGGGACGGCGGACGGGGACGAAGGTCGGCGCGGAGACGTTCCCCATGGTCCGGTCCAGCCCCTTCCACCCGTCGATCCCCGGCCTGTCGTTGCGCCCAGCCGGATACCCCCGATTCGCCAGGACATGCATCGAGGCAGTGCCTCGCCGGCCGGCGCCCGTGCGGCCGGCGGGCCTACCGCAGCCTGATGCCCACGATGCAGGTGTCGTCGTCCGTGTCGGACCTGCTGTAGGTGAGCAGCCGGTCCAGCTGCTGGTCCAGGGTCGGCGGCACGGTGCGGGCCTGTACCAGCAGCTGCGTCAGCGACTCCTCCACGGACCGGTCGCGCCGCTCGATCAGCCCGTCCGTGTACATGAGCAGTGTGTCGTCCGCGGCGAGCTGGACCTCCTCCTCCTCGTACTCCGTGTCCGGCACCGCGCCCAGCAGCATCCCCCTCAGCAGGGGCAGGGGCGCCGCCTGGGTGTCCCGCACCAGCACCGGCGGCAGATGGCCGGCCCGGGCCCAGCGCAGGGTGTGCCGGGACGGGTCGTACAGACCGCACACCGCCGTGGCCGTGATGGAGCCCGTCAGATGGTGGGCGACGATGTTGAGCCACGACAGCAGCTGCCCCGGCCCCGCCCCGGTCACCGCCAGCCCGCGCAGCGCGTTGCGCAGCACCACCATGCTGGTGGCCGCCTCGATCCCGTGCCCGGCGACGTCGCCCACGCACAGCATCACCAGCCCGGAGGGCAGTACGACGGCGTCGTACCAGTCCCCTCCCACCAGGTGCTCCTCCTCGGCCGGCCGGTAGCGGACGGCCACCTGAAGACCGGGCGCCTCCAGCGGGGCCCGGGTGGGCGGCATGATGGCGTGCTGGAGCTGGAGTGCGAGCCGGCTGCGCTCACTGGCCTGTTGCTCGGTCTGCGCCAGCTGGTCGCGGGTGGCGGCCAGCGCCACCTCCGTCCAGTGCTGGGACGAGATGTCCTGGTAGGCCCCGCGCACCGCGACCAGCCGCCCGTCGGTGTCCAGCACCGGCTCGGCCACGATCCGCATGTGCCGGGTCACCCCGTCCGGCCGCTGGAGCCGGAAGGCGGCCGACGCGGGCCTGCGGTGGTGCAGCAGGGTGCGCAGCAGGCGCCCCACGACGACCGAGTCGTCGGGGTGGGTGTGCTCCGACAGCTCGTCCAGGCGGACCGGAGGGCTCGACAGCGGCCGCCCGTACAGGGCGAACAGCTGCCCGTTCCACGTCGTCTCGCCGGTGAGGAGGTCCTCCTCGAAACCGCCGATGCGGCCGAGCCGCTGTGCGTTCTGCAACAGGCTCGCCAGCCGCGCCGCCTCGTCCTCGATCCGCCAGATCAGCAGCACGCAGGTGCCGTGCCGGCTGATGCTGAGATCGGCCACCGCCGCCAGCGGCACCTCGCCGACCAGCGCCGTCAGGCTCATCCGGCGGGCCCGGAACGGCTCGCCCGTGGCGTGCACGCGCTCGATGCGCTGGAAGAGGTCGCTCCCGCCCGCCGCCATCGGATAGGCCTCCAGCAGCAGAGCGCCGTTGATCACCGCCCGCGGCCGGCCCGCCGGGTCCAGGAAGCGGTCGTTGGCGTGCTGGATGCGGAAGTCCAGGAGCTTGCCCGCCCCGTCGACGTGCGGCACGAGCACCAGGGCGGGATCGTGCAGGCCGTCCGTGAGGTCCATCAGCTCCGACGCGTCCGGCAGCACGACCGGCTGCTGGTCGGTCCCGCGCACGTACGCGTACGACTGGAGGGTGTGCGCGCACAGCTCCGCGAGCGCCTCCACCTGGCGTACCACCTGCGGAGGCTGCGGGGCCAGCGGCGCCGGCCAGGCGATCTCCAGGACCCCCTGGACGCGTCCGGCGGTCGCGGCGGGCATGGCGACCCGCCCGCCCTCGGGGTGCAGCTGACGTCCCACCGTGGGCAGCCCGGTCCGCTCGAGCGAACCGATCCACTGCGCCGCCCCCTCGGTGAGGGCGTTGCGCGCCACCGTGGCCACGTCCGGCGGCACATACCGCCAGCGCTCCGCCTCGCCGGGGGAGAAACCCGCGCTCCCGGCCAGCGTCAGCGAGCCGTCGGAGCCCACCGCCCAGATCGCCACGGCGACCGCGCCCAGTGGGCCCAGCGCGTGCTGGAGCAGCGAGTCGGCCACCGCCTGCGTGTCGTGCGCGGCCGCCAGCGCCGCGCTCTCGGCGGTCCGCAGCCGCACCGCCGTCGACGCCTGCTCCGGATCGTCCGCGTCGCGCACGGCGGCGAGGAACGCCTCGGCCACCTCCGAGACGCGGTCCTTGGCCGCCTGGTTGATGACGTCCACCGCGAACTCCAGCGCGGTGGTGCCGGCCTGCTCGGCGAGCGCCGTCAACTGCTGCGCCGCCTCGGCCGGCCCGCACCCCAGGCGCTCCACGAGGATGCCCTTGGCCAGCTCGACCAGGGCCCGCCCGTCGGCCTCGGCCTGGGCCGCCCGCACCTCCTGGCGCAGCCGGTCCACCGTCGCGGCGAGCCGGCCCACCGGAGTCGCGGCGTCCGCCTCCGACAGGCCCGCCTCCTGCGCGGACACCACCTCGTGCCCGGCCGGCGCGGCCGGGCCCGCCGTGGCGGTCGCGGCGCCGGCGGCGCCGGCCGGAGCCGGCAGCGAACGGGCGTCGCCGGATTCTGTGGGCTGGGCGGGAATGGTCACGGTGTGCGGTCTCCTCGGCTGGGGACGCCTGGGGCGCGGGGCGGGCAGGACGTCCTCAGGCGGTCAGCCAGCGTCGTACGCAGGCCATGAGGTCGTGCGTGTCCACCGGCTTGGTGACGTAGTCGCTGGCCCCCGAGGCGAGACTCTTCTCCCGGTCGCCGGGCATCGCCTTGGCGGTCACCGCGACGATGGGCAGCTCGGCGTACTCGGGCATGCGGCGGATCTCGGCCGTGGCCGTGTACCCGTCCATCTCGGGCATCATCACGTCCATCAGCACCATCGCGATGTCCGGGTTGTTGCGCAGGGTCTCGATCCCCTCGCGCCCGTTCTCGGCGTGCAGCACCCGCACGCCGTGCAGCTCCAGGATGCCGCTGAGCGCGAACAGGTTGCGCGCGTCGTCGTCGACCACCAGGACCGTGCGGCCCACCACGGCGTCGTCGACCGGCGGCGGCCCCTCGGGCTGCTGCGGCTCCTCCGGCCGCACCAGCGCCAGCACGTCGCCCGGCTGCTCGGCCGACAGGTGCAGCGTGATGCGCTCGCGCAGCTCGTCCAGGCTGGAGAGGAACTCCATCGGCTTGCCCGCGGCACGCGACTGAAGGCTCCGCTCCTGGGCGAGGTCCGCCCGGTGCCCGCTGTGCACGAGCACCGGCACCCCGGTCAGCGCCGAGTCGTTGTGCAGGGCCTCCAGGAACCGCGACGCCTCCGCGTCGGGCATGCCCAGTTCCAGGACGACGCAGTGGCACGGCTCCGCGGCCAGCGCCCCCGCCGCCTCGTGCGCCCCGACCGCGGTGACGATGTCGACGGGGGCCGCCGACGCGCCGTCCTCGCGGCCGCGCGCCATGTCCGCGACGACGCTCTCGGCCACCAGCGTCAGCAGACCTCGGGGCCGCTCCTCCACCACCAGCAGTCTGCGCGGACGCCGGGCCGCAGGACCGGCCGCCAGCGGCACGCCCTGGACACCGGCGGGGATCGCCGCCGCCGGTTCGCCCACGACCCGCTCCACCGGCCGGCCGCCGTCGATGACCTCCTGGAAGTCCCGCCGCGCCACCGGCAGATAGAGCGTGAACGTGCTGCCGCGCCCCGGCGTGCTGTCCACCGTCACCGCGCCGCCCAGCAGATGCGCGATCTCCCGGGTGATGGACAGCCCCAGGCCCGTGCCGCCGTACTTGCGGCTGGTGGTGCCGTCCGCCTGCTGGAAGGCGCCGAAGATGGTCTCCAGCTGCTGCTCGGGGATGCCGATGCCGGTGTCCTTCACCCGGAACGCCACGATCGTGCCGCCGCGCACCACACCGCCGGGCACCTCCTCGTCGGAGGCCGGCTCGATGCGCAGCTCCACGCGGCCCTGCTCGGTGAACTTCACCGCGTTCGACAGCAGGTTGCGCAGCACCTGACGCAGCCGGGAGTCGTCGGTGAGCAGGTCCGCCGGGGCGCCGGCGGCCGTGTCGATGGTGAACTCCAGGCTCTTCTGCGACGTCATCGGCCGGAACGTGGCCTCGACGTACTCGATGAGCTGCCGCAGCGAGACCCGCTCCGGCGAGACGTCCATCTTCCCGGCCTCGACCTTCGACAGGTCCAGGATGTCGTTGATCAGCTGAAGCAGGTCCGAGCCGGCCGAGTGGATGATGCCCGCGTACTCGACCTGCTTCGGGGTGAGGTTGCGCGAGGGGTTCTGGGCCAGCAACTGGGCCAGGATGAGCAGGCTGTTGAGCGGGGTGCGCAGCTCGTGGCTCATGTTCGCCAGGAACTCCGACTTGTACTTCGACGCCAGCGACAACTGCTGGGCGCGCGCCTCCAGTTCCTGGCGCGCCTGCTCGATCTGGAGGTTCTTCGCCTCGATGTCGCGGTTCTGCGCCACCAGCAGCGAGGCCTTCTCCTCCAGTTCGGCGTTGGAGTGCTGAAGTTCCTCCTGCTGCGACTGCAACTCGGCCGAGCGGGCCTGGAGTTCGGCGGTCAGCCGCTGCGACTCGTCGAGCAGCTCGTCGGTGCGCGCGTTCGCCACGATGGTGTTGACGTTGACGCCGATGGTCACCCGCAGCTGCTCCAGAAAGTCCACGTGCGTCTGGGTGAAGGCGGTGACCGACGCCAGCTCGATCACGCCGAGCACCTGGCCCTCGAAGACGATGGGCAGCAGGAGCAGGGCGCTGGGCTCGACCTCGCCCAGGCCCGAGGAGACGGTGACGTAACCGGGCGGCAGCTCGTCGACGGTGATCGTGCGGCGGCTGCGCGCGGCCTGGCCGACGAGGGAGCGGCCGAAGGGGATGCGGGTGGGGCGGGTGTCGTCGGCGGGGTAGCCGTAGGCGCCCACGAGCCGCAGCTCGGGGCCGTCGGGCCCGTCCTCGGCGAGGTGGAAGGCGCCGAACTGGGCCGACACCAGCGGCACCAGCTCGTCCATGATCAGCTCGGCGACCACCGGCAGGTCGCGGTGGCCCTGCATGAGACCCGAGATGCGCGCCAGGTTGGTCTTGAGCCAGTCCTGTTCCTGGTTGGCCCGGGTGGTCTCGCGCAGGGACTCCACCATGGAATTGATGTTGTCCTTGAGGTCGGCGACCTCGCCGGACGCCACCACGGTGATCGACCGGGTGAGGTCGCCCTCCGCGACGGCGCTGGTGACCTCGGCGATCGCGCGGACCTGCCGGGTCAGGTTCCCGGCCAGTTCGTTCACGTTCTCCGTGAGGCGCTTCCAGGTGCCGGAGACGCCCTCCACCTCGGCCTGGCCGCCGAGGCGTCCCTCGGTGCCGACCTCGCGGGCGACGCGGGTGACCTCGTCGGCGAAGGCGGAGAGCTGGTCGACCATCGTGTTGATGGTCGTCTTCAGTTCGAGGATCTCGCCGCGGGCGTCGACGTCGATCTTCTTCGACAGGTCGCCGCGGGCCACGGCCGTGGTCACCAGCGCGATGTTGCGGACCTGGCCGGTGAGGTTGTTGGCCATCGAGTTGACGTTGTCGGTGAGGTCCTTCCAGGTGCCGGCCACGTTCGGGACCTGCGCCTGGCCGCCGAGGCGTCCCTCGGTGCCGACCTCGCGGGCGACGCGGGTGACCTCGTCGGCGAACGCGGACAGCGTGTCCACCATGGTGTTGATCACATCGGCCAGCGCGGCGACCTCGCCCTTGGCCTCGACGGTGATCTTCTGCGACAGGTCGCCGCGGGCCACGGCGGTGGCCACCTGGGCGATGGAGCGCACCTGGCCCGTCAGGTTCGACGCCATCACGTTGACGTTGTCGGTGAGGTCCTTCCACGTGCCCGACACCCCGCGCACCGTGGCCTGACCGCCCAGGTTGCCGGCCGTGCCGACCTCGCGGGCGACGCGGGTGACCTCGTCGGCGAAGGCGGAGAGCTGGTCGACCATCGTGTTGATGGTGTTCTTGAGTTCCAGGATCTCGCCGCGGGCGTCGACGGTGATCTTCTGGGAGAGGTCGCCCTTGGCCACCGCGGTCGCCACCTGGGCGACGTTGCGGACCTGGTTGGTCAGGTTCCCGGCCATGAAGTTCACGGAGTCGGTGAGGTCCCGCCAGGTGCCCTTGACGCCCTTGACGTCCGCCTGGCCGCCGAGGCGTCCTTCGGTGCCGACTTCGCGGGCGACGCGGGTGACCTCGTCGGCGAAGGCGGAGAGCTGGTCGACCATCGTGTTGATGGTGTTCTTGAGTTCCAGGATCTCGCCGCGGGCGTCGACGGTGATCTTCTGGGAGAGGTCGCCCTTGGCCACCGCCGTCGTCACCTGGGCGACGTTGCGGACCTGGTTGGTCAGGTTTCCGGCCATGAAGTTGACCGAATCGGTGAGGTCGCGCCACACACCCGCCACGCCCGGAACCTGCGCCTGGCCGCCGAGCCGCCCTTCCGTGCCGACCTCGCGGGCGACGCGGGTGACCTCGTCGGCGAACGCGGACAGCTGGTCGACCATCGTGTTGACGGTCTCCTTCAGCTGGAGGATCTCGCCACGGGCCGGCACGTCGATCTTCTGGGAGAGGTCGCCCTTGGCCACCGCCGTCGCCACCTGCGCGATGTCGCGCACCTGCGTGGTCAGGTTGCCGGCCATGGCGTTCACGGAGTCCGTGAGGTCCGCCCAGGTCCCGGACACCCCGGGCACCTCGGCCTGGCCCCCCAGCGTGCCCTCGGTACCCACCTCCCGGGCCACCCGGGTGACCTCGGACGTGAAGACCGACAGCTGGTCGACCATGCCGTTGAAGACCGTGGCGATGTCGCCCATGAGGCCTTCGCCGTCGGTGGGCAGACGGGTGCCGAAGTCCCCGTCCCGGACGGCTGTCAGACCGGCCAGGAGCTGGCGGAGCTCGTGGTCGCCGGGAACCGTGTCCAACGACTCGGTCGCGTTGCTGGTCATGCGTACCCTCGTTCCGCTCCCCAGGAGCCCCCGGTCGGGGACTCGGAACCGGGCCGTCCGGGTGGGCGGCCCCGCATGTCGCGCCAGTGTTTCCGCAGTTCACGGAAGTGTGCGATGAGAGAAATCCGCCGCAGGCTAACCCACCGGGGCACACGGAAACAAAGCCGTACGTCACTTCGTCCACACAGGAATTCCAGACCGTGCACACCAGGCATGTATGGCCGGATGCGGGGTACCCGATCATATTTCAGGCCTGGGACGGCGGCCTGCGCCGTCCCGGGTGAAAAGGTGACGAAGAGGGATGCGGTTCCGGTTCCGCCGGGCACGTCCGGGCGTCCTTCGCGGTCCTACCCGGGGACCGCGTAGGTGCGGACGGGGCCGAGGTGCAGTTCGAAGGGCCCGAAGCAGTCGGCCGCGAGGGTCGCGACCGGAGCGCCGCAGGGGCAGGCCAGGTTGAGCCCCTCGTTGCCCGACGGTCCGCAGCACCCGCCGCTGTTCTCCCAGTCGGGCCGCGGCTGAAGGCCGCCGGCGTCATCGGGGTGCAGCAGCGGCGTGCGCCGGGCGCCGGCCGAGATGACGTAGCCCTCTTCACGGCAGACCACGGGCCCGCGCGACTGAGCCGGCTCGGGGTCCTCCTGATCGTCCTGCACGACGTAGGGAGGTCCCCAGGGCTCGGGATCGATCGCGTAGTGGCCCCGCGGAACGGTGGAAGGCGCCCGGCGCGTCTTCTCGTCCCGGTCGAGGTCGCCGTCCGGGCCGCCCGGAACGGCGGCCAGCTCGGCCAGGTCCGGCGTGATCGCGGTGCCGCACCGGGAACAGAGGAAGACGGTCATGCTCCAGTTGTAGTGCTCAGGACCGCCCGTTCGCATCCCCGGTCCGCTCAGGAGCCGATCGGCGCGACGACGCCGCGCGGGCGTCCTGCCCGTCGCGGGGACGTCCGAAACGGGCTGACACGCCCCGAATGCGGCTGCGCCGACCGGGTAGTTGGAGCTGTGCAACGCGAGAAGGGAGCAGCGTGACCATCAACGGAATCTGGTCGTACGCGCAGGGCAGCGGTCATGTCGAGGGACAGGACCTCACCGGCTACGCCGTCGTGACGGCCGACGGAACCCTCGGGCATGTGGAACGCGAGGCCGGCCCGCAGGGAATGCGGCACCTCGTCGTCGACACCGGCGTCTGGGTGTTCGGCAGGAGCGCAGTCGTCCCGGTCGGCGTGGTCGCGGGCGTCGACCACGAGGCCCGCGAGGTCTCTTTGGCCTGCACCGCGGACGAGGTGAAGGAGGCGCCCCGCTTCCGCACCGACAGCGAGACGAGCGACCCGGCCTACCTCACCGCCGTCGGCGAGCACTACGGCCGGCCGGCCCCGCGGGGGACGTCGTCGCCATGAGGGAGCAGGAGTCCGCGACCGTGCGGACGCCCGCGCCCGCGACGCAGGTGACGACCGCGGCGTCCGCCCGGGCACATGCCCGCGCGGTCGTCCACTCCCGATGGGACCCCGCGACGCGCCCGGCGCGCGAGGAGGACGTGATCGACCTGCTGCTGGTCGTGTCGGAGCTGGTGAGCAACGCCCTCCGGCACGGCGGCGGACTGGCCGGCTTCGAGGCGGCTCCCGTGGCGGGCGGGGTCCGCGTCGCCGTCCGTGACCACAGCGACGCCCTGCCGGTCGCGGCGTTCGGTCCCGGCTCCCCGCCCGTCACGCACCGTGCGGGCGGCTACGGCTGGCCGCTGGTGGTGCGTCTGGCCCGGGACATCGACATCGAGAAGCGTTCCGCGGGCGGGAAGACGATCAGCGTGTTCCTGCCGGTCCGCGAGGCCGGCCGCCCGCTCTGAGGAGCGCGCCCGGCACGCCCGTCGCGCCGCGCTCCGGCCATGCGGCTCACCAGGGCAGGAAGACGTGGACGTCCTTGCCCGGCTCCTGGCCCTCGTCCGCCGTCACCACGCTGACCTGGCTGCACAGCGTGTGCACCAGATACCAGCCGATGCCCCCGCCGCCGCTGTCGGGGTGGAAGGGACGCGGGGTCGGCGGAGTGCTGTTGGTGTCATGCACCGTGACGTGTACCCCGTCGAACGTGCGCCGCAGCTGCAGCTCGAACGGCCCCGGAGCGTACTGGACCGCGTTGGCGGCCAGCTCCGTCACGATCAGCACGATGTCGTGCCAGCACTCCGGCGCCGTCGGCGGCGACGCCCGAGCCAGTTCGTGGAGGAACTCCTCGGTGGTCAGCCGTGCGCCCGTCACGTCATGCGGTTCGCCCGCAAAACGGGCCGTTCGGCTCGGAATCGCCCAGGAGGACACTGCTTCGTTACCCCGCGGCTCGGTTGCCATGTCAGTGTGCGGTCCCGCTTGGGCCGGGACCGTCGTCCTTTCTCGTGCGACTCGCTGTGGCTTCGCCCCTTGCTGGGTTCCCGGGGCTGCCCAGGCTACGCGTCCCTCTCGTCGCGGCCTGTGCCCCGGCCGGGCCGGGTGCGACGGCCCCTCACGGACGCGCCGCGCCGATCCGGACCGTCCGTCACCGCACGGCCACCGCGCGTCCGTGGGCGCCCGGCCGGCCCGGGCCGGCTCAGCGGAACACGTCGTCCGCGTCGTCCCAGCTGAGGACCTCTTCCTGGGGCCCCTGCCGGGGCAGCCGCGCACGGGCCTGGTACATCGCCTCGATCTCCGCCGCGTAATGCGTCACGATCGAGTCGCGGCGCAGCTTCATCGAGGGGGTGAGCAGCCCGTTGGCCTGGTCGAAGGGCTGCGGCAGGATGCGGAACGCCCGGATCGACTCGGAACGGGACACCGCGCTGTTGGCGGCGGCCACCGCCCGCCCGATCTCCTCCCGCAGCGCGTTCTCCTCCCGTGCCTCCCGGCTCTGCTTGTCGCCGTGCAGCGTCAGGCTGCCGCGCCAGTGCGCCAGGAAGTCGGGGTCCAGGGTGATCAGGGCCCCCACGCAGGGCCGGTTGTCGCCCACCACCACCGCCTGATGGACGAGCGGATGCATCCTCAGCCGCTGTTCCAGCGCGGTCGGCGCCACGCTCTTGCCGCCGCTGGTGATGATGACGTCCTTCTTGCGGCCGGTGATGGTGAGATAGCCGTCGGAGTCCAGGTACCCGAGGTCACCCGTGGCCAGCCAGCCCCCCGACAGGGCCGCCCGCGTCGCCGCCTCGTCGTTGACGTAGCCCTGGAAGACCGACGGGCCGCGCACCAGGATCTCCCCGTCGCTCGCCACCCGCACGTCCGTGCCCGGCAGGGGCTGCCCGACGGTGCCCGACTTCTCCCGGCCGAGCGGCTGCATCGTGATCCCGCCGCCGGTCTCGGTCAGGCCGTACCCGTCGTGCACGTAGATGCCGATGCCCTCGTAGAAGAGGGACAGGTCGCGGTGCAGGGGCGAACCCCCGGAAGTCGCGCGGTGGACCCGGCCGCCGAGCGCGGCCCGGAGCCTGCGGTACACCGTCCGCTCGAACACGGCGTGCTGGAGCCGCAGATCGAGCCCCGGACCCGAGCCGCGGCCCAGGCGCTGCCGCTCGACGGCCGCCGCGAACACCCGGGCCGTCTCCGCCGCCCGCTCGAACAGCGTGCCGCGGCCCGCCTCCTGGGCCACCCGCAGGAAGTTCTTGTAGATCTTCTCGAACACCGAGGGGACCGCATAGAGATACGTGGGACGGAAGGTGCGCAGCGACTCCGTGAGCGACTCGGCGGCGAGGTCCGGCTCGTGGCCCATGAGGATGCCCCCGCGTAGGCACAGGCCCTGGATCATCAGCCCGTAGACATGGGAGAACGGCAGGAAGGCGAGGACGCTCGCCTGCTCGCCCGCGGGCGCCGCCGTGTGCCCCCAGCCGGCGAGGAGCGTGTCGCACGGACTGGCCAGACTGCGGTGGCTCAGCGCACAGCCCAGCTGCCGCCCGGAGGTGCCGGAGGTGTAGGCGATCACCGCCGTGGAGTCCGGCAGCACGATCCGGCGCAGCGAGTTCACCGTGGTCAGCGCGACCGACTCGCCGCGCTGCGTGAGCTGTTCGAGGGCTCCCGCGTCCAACTGCCATACGTGCCGCAGCGACGGCAGCGCCGCGCACACCGATCCCACGGTCATGACGCTCTGTTCGTCCTCGACGACCACTCCGACGCAGCGGGCGTCCCGCAGGATCCACTCGACCTGCTCGCGCGAGGACGTCGGATAGACGGGCACCACCTCCGCGCCCACCGCCCACAGCGCATGACACAGCACCGTCCACTCGTACCGGGTGCGCGCCATGACGGCGACGCGGTGCCCCGGCGAGATGCCGGACGCCACGAACCCCTTGGCGAGATCGACGACTTCGTCGCGCAGCTCGACGGCGGTGACCTCTTCCCAGCCACCCGCCCCTGCCGCGCGCCGGGCGAGCACCGGCAGCGCGGGGGTGCGCGCGGCTGTCTCGAAAACGCTGTCGGCGAGCCCTCCGGTCAGGGGCGAGGCGGCTGGGGGAGCGAGGGCGAAGTCGCGCATGCGCTGCTCCTGACGTGTACGGGCTGTGACTCCGCCGACGAGGACTGTCATCGACGGTGGTCGAATGTAGCCCAGGTAAGACCACTTGTGGCCAGGAACGAATAAGTAATCCGCCTTGATGATCTCGCCCCGAGGCCGGGCGCCTCAGGCCTGGGTGTGCTCGACGCAGGCGGCCACGACCTCGCGCAGACTGCCGGTGCGCTCCCACACCTCGCGCTGGATCCGAGCCCCGCTGCCGTGCCGCAGCAGGCCGGCGCACGAGGTCCGGGCCCGCTCCAGGTCACCGGTGTCCGACAGCGCGTCCTCCACGTGTTCCAGCAGGGCCCGCACGACCGTCTCGGCGGGCGCGCGCCGCATGGTCACGGGGTGCAGCAGGTCCTTGTCGAGTCCGGTACGGGCCGCCTGCCAGTTGGCCAGCCGCAGCAGGCTCACACTGTGGTCGAGGGCATCGCGTCCCGACCGCCACTCCCGGGAGGCCGTCTCGACGAGCCCGCGCACCAGCGTGGCGACCAGCACCGCGGTGTCCGCGTGCAGGCAGACGTCCGCCACCCGCACCTCCACCGTGGGATAGCGCGCCGAGAGCCGGGCGTCGAAGTAGACCATGCCCTCGTCGAGGATCGTGCCCGTGTCCACCATGTCCGCCACCCGCCGGTGGTAGCGCTCGGCCGAGCCGAACAGCTCGGTCGGCCCCGCCGACGGCCAGCGCTGCCACACCCGGCTGCGGTAACTGGCGTAGTCGGTCTCCCGCCCCTGCCAGAAGGGCGAGTTGCCGCTCAGCGCGATCAGCACCGGCAGCCACGGCCGGATGCGGTCGACCACGGCCACGCCCTCGTCGTCCGAATCCACGGACACGTGCACATGGCAGCCGCACACCATCTGCTCACGCGTGGCGATCCCGTACTGCTCCGCCATCCACTGGTAGCGCCGGTTCATGCTGATCGCGGGACGCACCGGAAGCGGCGACGCGGCGAGCGCGGCGACGGCGCACCCGGCCTCCCGGGCGTGCCGCGCCGCCTCCCCGCGGATGCGCACGATCTCCGCGGCCAGCTCGTCCATGCCCGACTGCGGATGGGTGCCGAACTCGAGCATCTGGCTGTGCAGTTCCTTCTCGAAGACGTCGTCCTCCTCATCGCACCGGGAGGCGCGGGCGAGGACGGCGGCGGACAGGGACTGCGGCTCCCCGGTCTCGGGGTCGACCAGGAGGAGTTCCTCCTCCACTCCGACGGTGCGCACGCGAGGTGACCTTCCTGTGGTGGGTGGTACGCACCCGACTGCCCCGTCCGCCGGTGTTCAAGCGGGCGAGGGGGCCAGCCACACCGTGGCCAGCGGCGGCAGCGTCAGCCCGAGCCCGCCCTCGACGGCCGCCACCGGACCGGTCCCGCCGACACCGCTGCCGCCGTACCGTGCGGCGTCGGTGTTGAGCACCTCGCGCCAGGCCGGGACGTCACCGGGGACGGCGAGCCGGTAGTCGTGCCGCACGACCGGCGAGAAGTTGCTGACGGCGAGCAGCGGAGCGCCCTGGGCGTCGTGCCGCAGGAACGCGAAGACGTTGTCGTCCGCCGCGTCGCCCAGCACCCAGCGGAAACCGGCCGGGTCCGTGTCCCGTTCCCACAGCGCCGGGGTCGACCGGTAGACGGCGTTCAGATCGCGCACCAGGTCCTGCACACCCCGGTGATCGCCCGAGGAGGCGTAACCCGGGTCGAGCAGCCACCACTCCGGCCCGTGCTCCTCCGACCACTCCGCGCCCTGCGCGAACTCCTGCCCCATGAACAGGAGCTGCTTGCCGGGGTGGGCCCACATGAAGCCCAGATAGGCGCGGTGGTTGGCGCGCCGCTGCCACCAGTCGCCGGGCATCTTGGAGACCAGCGCCTGCTTGCCGTGCACCACCTCGTCGTGGGAGATGGGCAGCACGTAGTTCTCGCTGTACGCGTACACCATCGAGAACGTCATCTCGTTGTGGTGGTACTTGCGGTGCACCGGCTCCTTGGCGATGTACTGCAGAGAGTCGTGCATCCAGCCCATGTTCCACTTCAGCCCGAACCCCAGCCCGCCGCTGTCGGTCGGCCGGGTGACGCCCTCCCAGGCGGTCGACTCCTCCGCGATGGTGACGACGCCCGGACTGCGGCGGTACACCGTCGCGTTCATCTCCTGGAGGAACGCCATCGCGTCCAGGTCCTCCCGGCCGCCGAACACGTTCGGCGCCCACTGACCGGAGTCCCGCGAGTAGTCGAGGTAGAGCATCGAGGCGACGGCGTCCACCCGCAGCCCGTCGACATGGAACTCCTCGCACCAGTACGTGGCGTTGGCCACCAGGAAGTTGCGCACCTCCACGCGTGCGAAGTCGAACTCGAAGGTGCCCCAGTCCGGGTGCTCGGCCCGCCGGGAGTCACCGGGTTCGTACAGCGGGTCCCCGTCGAAGCGTCCCAGCGCCCAGTCGTCCTTGGGGAAGTGCGCCGGCACCCAGTCCACGATCACGCCGATGCCGGCCCGGTGCAGCGCGTCCACCAGGTACTTGAAGTCGTCCGGCGTGCCGAGCCGGGAGGCCGGCGCGTAGAACCCGGTGACCTGGTAGCCCCAGGAGCCGGAGAACGGGTGCTGCGCGACCGGCATGAACTCCACATGGGTGAACCCGAGGTCGCCGACGTACGCGGGAAGCACCTCGGCCAACTGACGGTAGGTCAGTCCCGGTCGCCAGGAAGGGAGATGGACCTCGTAGACCGAGAACGGCGCCACGTGCACGGGGACGTCGCCCCGGTGCGCCATCCACTCCTGGTCCGCCCACTCGTAGTGCGAGGCGTGCACGATCGACGCGGTGTCCGGCGGTACCTCGCAGCGCCGGGCCATCGGGTCCGCCTTGAGGAAGCGGTGCCCGTACCGGGAGGTGATCTCGAACTTGTAGCGGGCGCCCTCGCCGATCCCGGGCAGGAACAGCTCCCACACCCCGCTGGCGCCCAGTGAGCGCATCGGGAAGGCGGTCCCGTCCCAGAAGCAGAAGTCCCCCGCGACCCGCACCCCCTGCGCGTTCGGCGCCCACACCGTGAACCGGGTGCCGGCCACCCCCTGGTGCGCCATCGGCTCCGCGCCCAGCGCCTTCCACAGCTCCTCGTGCCGGCCCTCACGGATCAGATGCAGATCGAGATCGCCGAGGGCGGGCAGAAAGCGGTACGGGTCGTCCACCTTCTGCTCGACGCCGTCGTACGACACCAGCAGCGTGTACGCGGGCGTCCCGGCCAGCGGCAGCACGGCGGCGAACAGACCGTCGCCCTCGGAGACGAGCGGCGTGGCGACGCCGTCGATCACCACGCTCACGGCGTCCGCGAAGGGCCGCAGGGCCCGGAACAGCACACCGCCCGGCACCGGGTGCGCGCCCAGCAGCGCGTGCGGATCGTGATGGGCGCCCGACAGCAGACGGCCGCGATCGGCCGGACCGAGCGCGGGCGCCGTGCGCGGGCGGGGGCCGGCCGACTCGGGCGGAGAAGTGTCACGCAGGGCCACGGGGGTCAGCCTCCTCGGACGGCGAGTCGTTCGATCGCCGCCATGGGTACGGGCAGCCAGTCGGGACGGTTACGGGCCTCGTACAGCACTTCGTACACGGCTCGGTCGGTCTCGTAGGCACGCAACAGGGCATGTTTCTTCCGGGGGTCCCAGCCCGCGCGGGCCGCGTAGCCCGCGCAGTAGGCCTCCCGGCAACGCCGTGCCCACTCCGGCCGCCACGGGCGGCGCTGGCGGGCGGCGTAGTCGAAGGAGCGCAGCATCCCGGCGATGTCCCGGACAGGGGAGTGGGCGCTGCGCCGCTCGGCCAGCGGACGCGACGGCTCGCCCTCGAAGTCGATGACGAACCAGTCGCGCCCGGCGCGCAGGACCTGGCCCAGATGCAGGTCGCCGTGGATGCGCTGGGCGGGCGGACCGGAGTCGCACACGGCGAGCGCGCCGAACGCGGTGGTCAGCCCCGGAACGAACGGCCGCAGCGCCGGCACGTGGTGCGCGGCCGCCTCCAGCCGCTCGGTCATCGCCGCGGCGGTGCGTCCGTCCTCGGCGTCCGGCCCGGCCGGCAGCGCCGCGGCCAGCGCCAGGTGGACGTCCGCGGTGGCCCGGCCCAGTTCCTCGGCCTCGGCCGTGAAGTCCTCGCCCCGGGCAAGGGCCCGCAGCGCCAGCGTCCAGCCGTCCGAGGCGTCGGGCAGGAACGGCTGGAGCACGCCGAGGGTGGCCTCCTGCGGATGCGTCGTGCGGAACCAGGCGACGGGTGCGGGCACCCGCCCGCACCCCTGCCCGGCCAGCGCGACCGGCACCTCCAGATCGGGGTTCACCCCGGGCTGGACGCGCCGGAAGATCTTCAGGATGAACGCGTCCCCGTACACCAGCGAGGTGTTGGACTGCTCGGCCTCCAGCAGACGCGGCGCGAGCCCCGGGGGCAGCGACACGGACGGGTCCGACTCGAAGCACAGCGGGCCCAGGGCGCCGGGATGACGCATCCGCTCCAGCAGCAGCTGGGCCGACCGGGGGTCCTGCAACGCGTCGTGGACCGTCAGCCCCGCCAGCGGCCCTTCCTCGACCCTGCCGATCAGCGCACGCCCCAGCCGCGGCGACAGATGCTCCTGGAGGCCCAGCAGCAGCTGGTAGCAGTCGCCGGCCGGGGGAGTGCCGCCGGGGGTCGGGACCCCCGACTGGTCGGCGTGCACGAGCAGGTGCAGACAGCCCGGATACAGCTCGGTCATCGACAGCATGCGCAGATCGGTGAGCGGCCGGTCCTTGCCGGCGAACCAGCGCTGCCGGGGCAGCCACTCGCACAGCAGCGCGGCGAGCGGTCCGGCGGTGCGGACGGCGTCGGCGCTGCCCGGTCGCAGGGGTGCGGTCCTCGTCACGGTGACCCATCCTTTCCGCGGCGCACGCTCACTGGCGGCGACCGATCCGGGACGCGGCTCTGGTGAGCCGGAACCAGTAGAAGCCGTGGCCCGCGAGGGTGAGCAGGTAGGGCAGTTCACCGATGGCGGGAAAGCGGACTCCGCCGAACAGCTCGACGGGATGGCGGCCGTCGTAGCGGCTGAGGTCGAGTTCGGTGGGCTGTGCGAAGCGTGAGAAGTTGTGCACGCACAGCACCAGGTCGTCCTCGTGTTCGCGCAGGAAGGCGAGG
>NZ_JBICXC010000003.1:195121-753438 GCF_043200075.1 Streptomyces sp. NPDC048481 | reverse complement strand
GAACGGACGCTTCCTTTGTACTCACCCGAACTTCTCGGGCTTTCCTCCGGGCGCTTCCCTTCGGTCTTGCGTTTCCGACTCTATCAGATCTTTTCTCGATCCGATTTCCTCGGTGCTTTCCAGGTTCCCGCTTTTGTTTCGCGGTTTCCCTTTCCGGCGGTTCCGACTCTATCAGATCCTTTCGGGCCTGATTCCCAGTCAGAGTGGGCTTGTCTTCCCGGCTGTTGGGCCGTTCCGACGTCTCAAACCTTAGCGGATCCGTTCGGCAGTTCCTAATCGGGCTGCCGACCCCTATTCGAATTGAATTCGGGCACGCCCAAATACAACCCCGTCGGGAGATCCTGCTGTGGTTTGTGTGCCGCTGCTGCGGCGGAGGCGCTGCGAAGAACCGTTACGGCTCCGTGGCAACCCGAAGAACTCTACTGACCCTGCCAGGCAGTGTCAAGCACCCCCTGTCAAGATCTTTTCCTGCTGGTCAGTCGAGGTCGCTGAGCCTGCCGCCGGCGTCAGGCTGGGCGTGTTCCACCCGGCGCAGCAGCCTGGTCAGGACCTCGCCGAGGGCGGTGCGCTCGTCGGCGGTGAGGTCCTGGAGGAGGTCCTCCTCGAAGACCGTCGCCATCCGCATCGCCTGCAGCCACTTCTCGCGGCCCTCGCTCGTCAGCTCCACGATCACGCGCACCCGGTTGGTCTCGTCCCTCTCCCGGGTCACCAGTCCCTCACCGACCATGCGGTCGATCCGGTGGGTCATCGCGGCCGGCGTCAGGCCGAGGCGCTTGGCCAGGTCGCTGGGGCCCAGGCGATAGGGGGCGCCGGAGAGGACGAGGGCCTTGAGGACCTCCCACTCGGCGTTGCTGATGCCGAGGTCGGCGGTCTGGCGGCCGTACGCGACGTTCATGCGGCGGTTGAGGCGGGAGAGCGCCGAGACGATCTTCTCGACCTGCGGGTCGAGGTCCTGGAACTCGCGCTGATAGGCGGCGATCTGCTCTTCCAGGGTCGGCTCGCCGCCGAGGCCGGTGCCGGTCGTGCCGGGGGTGTCGCCCATGGGCGCAAGTATCGCACGCGGTCCATTCGCATTGAAGTGCTTCGAGGTGTACTGTTCAACCTCGAACTTTAGCTTTGAAGTCTTCGGTGCTAAGTCCTGAGGACGTAGAAGCATCACATCGAGGGCCGCGCGCCGGGCGTGCGTCGGCGCCGTCTGAGAGAGGTGAACGTGACCAGGGCGATGGGCGCAGCGATGCGCCGGATCCACGTGGGCAACGCGCTCAGCGCGTTCGGGCTGGGCTTCACGGTCCCCTACCTGTACGTCTATGTGGCGCAGGTGCGGGATCTGGGGTCCATGACGGCGGGGCTCGTCCTCGCCGTCTTCGCCGTGGCCGCGCTGATCGTGCTGCCGTTCGCCGGCCGCGCGATCGTGTGGCGCGGTCCGCTGCCGGTCCTGCTCGCCGCCCTGGTCACCGCCGCCGTCGGCTCGCTGGGCCTGGGGCTCGCCGGGAACGCCGCCGCCGTCCTGACGGCCGCGGCCGGTCTCGGCGCCGGACAGGCCGTGATGCAGCCGGCGCTGGCGACGATGATCGTGGACAGCTCGACGTCGGAGACCCGCTCGCGGGCGTTCGCCACGCAGTTCTTCCTTCAGAACCTGGGGCTCGGCGTGGGCGGGCTGATCGGCGGGCACCTCGTCGACGCCACGCGCGTGTCCTCCTTCACCCTGCTGTTCGCCATCGAGGCGGCGATGTTCCTGCTGCTGGCCGTGGTGATGTCCACGGTGCGGCTGCCGCACGCCCCGCGTGTGGGGGACGTCCGGCGGTCCGCTCGGGGCAGCTGGAAGCAGATGCTGCACAACCGGGCCATGGTGCAGCTGTGCGTGCTCGGGTTCGTGCTCTTCTTCGCCTGTTACGGACAGTTCGAGTCGGGGCTGAGCGCGTACGGGGTCGAGGCCGCCGGGATCTCGACGTCCGCCCTCGGGACCGCGCTGGCCGCCAACACGGCGATGATCGTGGTCGCGCAGTTCGCGGTGCTGAAGTTCGTCGAGCGGCAGAAGCGGTCGCGGGTGATCGCGGCGGTCGGGCTGATCTGGGCGGTGGCCTGGGTCGTGGCCGGTTACGCCGGGCTCGGACACGGCAGCCGGACGATGGCGACGGCCGCGTTCGTGTCCACGTACGCCCTGTTCGGGCTGGGTGAGGCGATGCTGTCGCCGACCGTCGCCCCGCTGGTGGCGGATCTCGCGCCGGACGGTCTGGCAGGTCAGTACAACTCGGCGTTCGCCCTGGTGAAGCAGCTCGCGCTGGCCGTCGGTCCGGCGGTGGGCGGGCCGTTGGCGGCTTCCCTGGCCGCCCCGTACATCGTGACGTTCCTGCTGTTCTCGCTCGGGATCACCTACCTGGCGCTGCGGCTGGGGCGGCGGCTCACCGCCGTCCAGGATCAGCCGTGGCTGGTGCGGAACCGGGTCGTGGCCCGGG
This sequence comes from Streptomyces sp. NPDC048481, assembly GCF_043200075.1. Classification (NCBI taxonomy): domain Bacteria; kingdom Bacillati; phylum Actinomycetota; class Actinomycetes; order Kitasatosporales; family Streptomycetaceae; genus Streptomyces; species Streptomyces sp. NPDC048481. The sequence continues at coordinate 750,982 of NZ_JBICXC010000003.1, read as the reverse complement.
GCGGGACCCCCGTGGAGCCGGTGGCGGCCGAGGTCTGAGGTCCAGGGCCCGCGGTCTGAGGTCTGGCGCCTCCGGGGTCTGGGGGCAGTCCACTGGCCCCCGTGGAGAGGCGGCCGTCGTTCTCAGGAACGACGGCCGCCTCTCCGTGCCGTGGGTCAGCGGGTCGCGGTCACGAGGGTCGAGGTGAAGGGGAACGTCGTCGTCGATGCGGGGAGGTGGGCGCGGATCGTCGCGGCTGCCCGGTCGAGTGCCTCGTCGCCGCCGTTGTCGATGAGCGAGCGTCCCCAGGGGATGGCGGAGAGATGGCCGGCGACGTACTCCTCCAGGGGCGGGAGGTCGATGGCGAAGGTGAGGTCGCGGCGGGTCGTGGAGTGGAAGCCGGCACGGTCGAGGGCGGCGGTCAGGCGGTCGGCGGCGTCGAAGGCGGCCCGGAAGGTCGCGGCCGCGTCGGGGCCGTCGAACTGTTCGAGGGCGCGGAGCTGGGCGAGGAAGTACGGGGAGTCGTCGAGGCGGGCCCAGAGGGTGGCGGCGAAGCGGCCTCCGGGGCGGGTCACGCGGGCGGTCTCCGCCATGGCCGCGTCGAGGTCGGGGAAGAACTGGACGCCCTGCTGGCAGAGGACGGCGTCGAAGGCGGCGTCGGGGTAGGGGAGGTCGTCGGCGGGGGCGGGGGTGAACTCGATGTCCGGGTAGAGGCGTGGGTGGCATGCCTCGGCGATCTTGAGCATGCCCTCGTTGAGGTCCGTGCCGGCGACCCGGCCGGCGGGGCCGGCCTGTGCGGCGGCGGCGCGTGCCGCGAAGCCCGTGCCGCAGGCGAGGTCGAGGACGGTGGCGCCGGGACAGAGGTCCACGGAGTCCACGAGTGCGGTGACGAAGGGCGCCATGAGGGGCGCGACGTAGTGTTCGTAGCGCTCGGGAGCGCTTCCCTTGAGGTCAAAGCCCGTTGCGTCTGCCATGGGGAGCTACTAGCACCGGGGGGCGGGTTCGCCTAGGTGCCGCGCGCGGGGGAATGGACGTTCGGGGCTGTTCCCGGCCCTTTTTCGCTCCCCTCGGACCGGTCGCTGTCCGGTCCGGCCGGCCGTGCCCGGCCTGGCGGTCGGCGGGCGGTCTCAGTCGGCCGGTTTCGGCAGGACGAATTCGCACCACACGGCCTTTCCGCCGCCCGGGGTGCTTCTGCTGCCCCAGTTCGAGGCGATCGTGGCGACGATGGCGATGCCCCGGCCGGACTCGTCGCCCGGTTCCGCCCGGCGGCGGCGCGGGAGGTGGTCGTCGCCGTCGGTGACCTCGATGATCAGGCGGCGGTCGGTGCGGCGCAGGCGCAGCCGCATCGGCGGGACGCCGTGCTGGAGCGAGTTGGCGACGAGTTCACTGGCGGCGAGGACGCCGAGGTCGTGCAGGTCGGCCGGGAAGCGCCAGCTGGTCAGGACGCCGGAGGCGAAGGCACGCGCGCGGGGGGCGGCTTCCACCCCGCCGAGGAGGTCGAGGGCCGCGTTGCGGAACAGCTCGCCGTCGGGGCCGGTGCGGGCCGGGTGCTGCAGGACGAGGACGGCGACGTCGTCGTCGTGGTCGGCGGTGACGCCGGCCGAGCGGACCAGGCGGTCGCAGACGACCTGGGGGGTGCCGGTCGCGCCGGCCAGGGCGCGTTCGAGGGCGGCGATGCCCTCGTCGAGGTCCTCGTTCCGGCGCTCGACGAGGCCGTCGGTGTAGAGGACGGCCGTCGAGCCGGGACCGAGGGGGATCGAGCCGGAGGCGTGCATCCAGCCGCCGGTGCCGAGCGGGGGGCCGGTGGGCTCATCGGCGCGCAGGACGGTGCCGTTGTCGTCGCGGACGAGGATGGGCAGGTGGCCCGCGGACGCGTACACCAGGCGGCCCTCGTTGGGGTCGTGGATGGCGTACACGCAGGTGGCGATCTGGTTGGCGTCGATCTCCGTGGCGAGGCCGTCGAGGAGCTGGAGGACCTCGTGCGGGGGCAGGTCGAGGCGGGCGTAGGCCCGTACGGCCGTGCGGAGCTGGCCCATGACGGCGGCGGCGCGGACGCCTCGTCCCATGACGTCGCCGATGACGAGGGCGGTGCGGCCGCCGCCCAGGGTGATGACGTCGTACCAGTCGCCGCCGACGGCGGCCTCGGTGCCGCCGGGCTGGTAGGTGGCGGCGATGCGCAGGTCGTCGGGCTCCTCGAGCTCCTGGGGCAGCAGGGAGCGCTGGAGGGTGACGGCGGTCTCGCGTTGGCGTCGTTCGCTGGTTCTGAGGCGTTCGGCGGCCTCGGCGTGGTCGGTGACGTCGGTGGCGAAGATCAGGACGGCGCCCTTGCCGTTGTCCTCGGCGGCCGGGGTGCAGGTGAACGTGTAGTGGCGGCCGTCGGGGGCCTTGCGGGACTTCAGGGTGCGGGGCCTGCCGCTGCGCAGGGCCTGGTCGAGGAGGGGCAGCAGGCCGAGGTCGCGGAGTTCGGGGAGGGCGTCGGCGGCGGGCTCGCCGCAGGGGCGGGCGCCGAAGGCCGCGGTGTAGGCGTCGTTGACGTAGGCGAGGCGGTGGTCGGGGCCGTGGACGAGCGCGACGAGGGCCGGGACGCGGTCGAGGACCTCACGGACGGGGAGTTCGTCGACGGCGGGCACCGGGGGCGGTTCGTCGCCGAGTCGTTCGGCGCGGGCCGCCGGCACGGAGCCCTCGCTCCGCCGGTCCGTGGTGGTGACCGGGTGCTCGGCTCGCGCTGCGGCGCGGCGCTGCGTTCCGGGGAGCCGGGCGCTCCAGCGCGTGAAGTTCACGGATCCTTGCCTCGTGTAGTCGTCGTCGGCCGGCTCCGGGCCCGGCCTGGGCTCCGGGGGCCGCGCGGCGGTGGCCGCACATTGTTGCAGCACCCGGGGTGTGGGGCACGTGGGGACGGCTCGGTGGGTCTGGCGGGGACGGGTGGTGGTCCGCCCCGGCTCGGGAGGGGGCTCGGGAGGGGCTGTGAGCAGGGAGCAGTCTGGCAGGGTGGCCGCCGTCCGGGCCGACATTCGTCAGACGTGGGAGCGGCCGGTGGAGTTCCTGGATCGGGTCAGGACGACCCCTTCGGGTCGCCGGAAGACTCGTCAGAAGGCTTTCCACCGGCAGCGAGTTCGAACTCCGCGCGAGGATGTTCGAGTGATCCCAGGGAGACGATCTCCCGTTTGAAGAGGCCGGAGAGGGTCCATTCGGCGAGCACGCGCGCCTTGCGGTTGAAGGTGGGCACGCGGCTGAGGTGGTAGGCGCGGTGCATGAACCAGGCGGGGTAGCCCTTGAGCTTGCGTCCGTAGACGTGGGCGACGCCCTTGTGCAGGCCGAGCGAGGCGACCGAGCCGGCGTACTTGTGGGAGTACGTCTGCAGGGGTTCGCCGCGCAGGGAGCGGACGATGTTGTCGGCGAGCACCTTGGCCTGGCGGACGGCGTGCTGGGCGTTGGGGGCGGTCTGGCTGCCGGGTTCGGCGGCCGTGACGTCGGGGACGGCCGCCGCGTCTCCGGCCGCCCACGCGTGCGTGACGCCGTCGACGGTCAGCTCGGGGGTGCATTTCAGCCGGCCTCGTCCGGTGAGCGGGAGGTCGGTGGCGGCGAGCAGCGGGTGGGGTTTGACGCCGGCGGTCCACACGACCGTGCGGGTCGGGAAGCGGGCGCCGTCGCTGAGGACGGCGACGCGGTCGGCGCAGGACTCCAGGCGGGTGTTCAGGCGGACGTCGATGTTGCGGCGGCGCAGCTCGCTGACGGTGTAGCGGCCCAGGTCGGGGCCGACCTCGGGCAGGATCCGGTCGGAGGCCTCGACGAGGATCCACTTCAGGTCGTCGGCCTGGATGTTGTGGTAGTAGCGGGTGGTGTAGCGGGCCATGTCCTCCAGCTCGCCGAGGGCCTCCACGCCCGCGTAGCCGCCGCCGACGAAGACGAAGGTGAGGGCGGCGTCGCGGATGGCGGGGTCGCGGGTGGAGGAGGCGATGTCCATCTGCTCGATGACGTGGTTGCGCAGTCCGATGGCCTCTTCGACGGTCTTGAAGCCGATGGCGAAGTCGGCGAGGCCCGGGACGGGCAGGGTGCGGGAGATCGAGCCGGGCGCGAGGACGAGTTCGTCGTACGTGAGCTGCCGGGGGCCGGTGCCCTCCTCCTCGGTGGCGAGGGTGGTGAGGGTGGCGGTGCGTTTTGCGTGGTCGACGGCGGAGACCTCGCCGACCACGATCCGGCAGTGGGGCAGGACGCGGCGCAGTGGCACGACGACGTGCCGGGGGGAGATGTTCCCCGCGGCCGCCTCGGGCAGGAAGGGCTGGTAGGTCATGTACGGGTCGGGAGAGACGACGGTGATCTCGGCCTCGCCCCGGCCGAGTTCCTGTCTGAGCTGCCGCTGGAGCCGCAGCGCCGTGTACATCCCGACGTAGCCGCCGCCGACAACGAGAATGCGCGCACGTTCCTTCACCATCCCATGACGCACCGGGCGACGGAGTTTGTCCACAGCCTCGACAATTTGTGTGACCGCGAGTCGCGGGGGACCGGTGTTGGCCGAAACTCCGGAACGAGGGGCGTTTTAGCAGATCAGAGGGCGTGCGCCGGGGTGCGGGAAGGGGCGCAATCGGGACGTATGCGACCCGTACTCCGATCGGGGGGCGCTCCGTGCGGAACGTGCCCCTTCTGAATTGACTCCCACTCAACTATGTTCGTGTGTCGACGGGGTGTCAGGGGGAAGCGCTCCGCGGGTCTGCGACGGGCGGGTCCACGGAGACCGTCCCCTGTGCTGTACGCCCCGGCTTTCGATTGCGGGGAGAGTCTCCGGGGGGAGACGTCATTACCGGGGGATCAATCATGACGGTTCAGAACTCGCATTGGTCGACAGCGTCGGCCCTCGCACCGAGTGGCGCGATCGGCGCCGCGGTGGGCGGCGCACGAGGAGACAGCGCGCGGACGGCACCGCTGCGCGTGGACGCACAGCGCAATCTGGAGCACGTGCTGCGAGCGGCACGTGAGGTGTTCGGCGAGCTGGGTTACGGCGCGCCGATGGAGGACGTGGCGCGGCGCGCGCGGGTCGGCGTCGGCACCGTGTACCGGCGCTTCCCGAGCAAGGACGTCCTGGTGCGCCGGATAGCCGAGGAGGAGACCTCCCGGCTGACCGACCAGGCGCGGGCGGCGCTGGGCCAGGAGGACGAGCCGTGGTCGGCGCTGTCGCGCTTCCTGCGCACGTCCGTGGCGTCCGGCGCCGGGCGGCTGCTGCCGCCGCAGGTGCTGCGCGTCGGGGTCGCCGAGGACGACGCCGAGGCGGCGCGGACGGACGAGGCGAGGGTGCCGCAGCAGCGGACCCAGCCGGGCGGCGGCGAACTGCGGCTCGTCCCGGAAGAGGGCGCCACGGCCGCCGTCGACGACGCGGGGGCCGCTGCGCTGCTCGACGTCGTGGGCCGGCTCGTGGAGCGGGCGCGGGAGGCGGGCGAGCTGCGCGCCGACGTGTCGGTGTCCGACGTGCTGTTGGTCATCGCGACGGCGGCGCCCTCGCTGCCCGATCCGGCGCAGCAGGCGGCGGCTTCGGCCCGGCTGCTGGACATCCTGCTGGAGGGCCTGCGCTCACGGTCCTCCTGACCGGAGCCGCCACGGCCCTCCTGACCCGAGCCGCCCAGGAACGCGTCCTGAGGGGCGCGTTCCGTGCGGGCGCACCTCGTGAGGGCGCGTCTCACAGGGGTGGGTCTCGTACGGGTGGGTCTCTTGAGGGTGAGTGGGGGTGTGGGGCCGTGGGGCTCTCGTCCCCGCTCTGCCGCGTCGGACATAGGCGGCGTGGCGGCTATCGTCGCCAACTCCGCCCAGCGGAACGGAGGTTGATGCTCACTCGATGAGGTGAGCATGGGTACTGGCTTGCGAGCGCTCCCCACGGACGAGTGGACGGCCCGTCGCACGGGGTCCTGGACAAAAGCCAATATGGCACTCTGACCCGGTGGTCGGGACTGGTGGGGCAGGCGGGGGCTTTCCGCGATGAGCGTTGACGGTCGGGACGAACAGGTGCCGAGCCAGGGCGGCCGCGCCCGAGGTCCGGCCGGCGAGCCGGTCGCCCCTTGGCCGGGCGGGCCGCCGCACGAGACCGTTCCGGCACAGCGCGAAGGCCGACGCGGGAGCCGGGCAGACGACTGGGCCGAAATCCGGGGCGAAAGCCGGGGTGAGAGCCCGGGCGACGGCATCCTGCCGCCGTCGCGCGAGGTGCCGCCCGCGGACACCGAGCTGATCGGCCGGATGCGCTCGGGCGACGACACGGCGTACGAGGAGCTGTACCGGCGCCACGCCGACGCCGTGCGCCGCTACGCCCGCACCTGCTGCCGGGACGCGCACACCGCCGACGATCTCACCGCCGAGGTGTTCGCCCGCATGCTTCAGGCGGTGCGCGGCGGCGCCGGCCCCGAGTACGCCGTCCGCGCCTACCTCCTCACCTGCGTGCGGCGGGTGGCCGCCGACTGGACCCGGTCGGCGAAACGGGAACAGCTGGTCGACGACTTCGCGGTGTTCGCCGCGCAGTCCGCCCGCTCCTCGGACACCGCCGACGACACCGCGTCCTCCGGATCCTTCGGGGCGGGGCTTGAGCTGGGCGCCGACGTACGCGCGATGCACGAGGCCGAGCAGTCGATGGCCATGCAGGCCTTCCGCTCGCTGCCCGAGCGCTGGCAGGCGGTCCTGTGGCACACCGAGGTCGAGGACGAGTCGCCCAGCGAGGTCGCCATGCTCTTCGGCCTCGACGCCAACGGCACACGCGTGCTGGCCAGCCGGGCTCGCGAGGGTCTCAAGCAGGCCTACCTCCAGGCACACGTCAGCGCCGCCCTCACCGGCGACGAGGACTGCGCCCGCTACGCCGACCAGCTCGGCACCTACGCCCGTCGCCGGCTGCGCACCCGTGCCGAACGGGGGCTGCGCAAGCATCTGGAGGAGTGCGCCAAGTGCCGGCTGGCCGCCCTGCAGATCGAGGAGGTGGCCGGCAGCATCCCGGCCGTCGTGCCGGTCGCGGTCATCGGCTGGTTCGGCGCCGCCGGGTACGCCAAGGCGCTCGCGCTCCTCGCGGGCGGCACGGGAGCGGGCGCCGCGGGTGCGGCCGCCGCGGCGAGCGGTTCCTCCGGCGGGACCGGCGCCGGGAGCGGTGCGGCGGCCTCGGAAGGGCTGGGCGCGCCGCTGAAGGCCGGCATCGCGGCCGGGGTGGTCGCGGTGGCGGCGGCCGCGGTCGCCCTGGCGCTGGTCGGCCACGACCGGCCCGCCGCGCCGCCCGTGGCGAGACCCTCGGCCTCCGCACCGGCGCCGGTCGCGCGGCCCGAGGAGCCGACGCCCACGCCCACACCCCCGCCGGCCGCGGAACCCGGACCACGGCCCCCGGAGATCATGCCCGTGGCGGCGCCCACGACCCCGGCTCCCGCACCCCGCCCGACTCCCCCGCCCACGCCGCCTGCCACGCCCCCAGGCCCCCCGCCCACGGCTGCTCCGAACCCGACGCCCAAGCCCGCCCCGACGCCCACGCCCCCTCCGCCGCCCGCGCCGGTCGTCCACCGGCTGGACGAGCTGCCCTTCGACGTCACCGGCGACGGAACCGGGCCCGAGATCCGGCTCCGCGGCAGCAGCTGGGTGTGGCAGCGCTCCGCCGTGTCCATCGCCGGACGGCGCCACGAGCGCGCGGTGACCGTGCACGGCCGGTCCTCCGTCACCGTCGACCTCAACCGCCGGTGCACCTCCTACGATGCGGTCGTCGGCGTGGACGATCTGACGCTGAGGCTCGGCAAGGTCTCCTTCGCCGTCTACGCCGGCGCGAACCGGCTCTGGTCGTCCGAGGTACTCGCCGACGGCGACCCGGCCGTGCCCGTCCATGTGGACCTCGCGGGCCTCACCCGAGTGCGGCTGGTCGTCGAACCCCACGGGCCCTTCGGCTCGGTGGCGCTCGCCGACTGGGCGGATTCCGGCTTCACCTGCTCCTAGCCGCCCGGGACGGCGGCGGGTCCGGGTGGACGCGCACGGCCTGCGTCAGCTCCTCCAGCGCGTCCGCCACCGTCGGGAGCGAGACCCGGGCGCGCTCGGCCGCGTAACGCCGCTCGCCGAGGGCCTCGCGGACCGCGCCCTCGGCCCGCTCGGCCCAGCCGCGCTGCGGGACCGGCCGCGGGTGGGGGCCGCGCAGCCCGTCGGCGGCGGCCAGGAGCCGTGCGGCACGCGTGAAGTCCCCGATCTCCGCCAGGAGGAGCGCCGCGCTGTCCACGATCGAGGAGGTGACCGCCTCGGCGCACTGGTCGGCCACCGCCTGGCCGAGCGTGGCGGCGAGCATCGGCAGACCGCGCTCCGGCGCGGTCTCGGCCACCGTGACGTGCGCGTCCAGAACCCCCACGAACGCCGCGACCTGCGGCGGCGGTGTGTCCTGTGCCATCGCCGTCCGGGTCTCGTCGCACAACGCCCGCGCGCGGCCGACCTCGCCCCGGTCCAGCGCGATGTGGGCGCGCAGCAGCAAGGCCAACGCCCGAGCGTCGACGACCCCGTAGCGGTCGGCGGCGTCGTTCGCCTCGTCCAGCGCGGCCGTGGCCCCGTCGAGGTCTCCCGAGCGGTAGGCGATCTCCGCGAGCCGCACGATGAGGAACGGCGACTCGGCGTACGCCCCGACCTCGTGGGCGAGCCGCAGCGCCTCGCGGAACTCCCGCTCCGCGTCCCCGAAGCGCCCGCGCGTCAGGTCGGCCTCGCCCGCCAACCCGCACACCTGGGCCCGCATCCAGCGGTCTCCGACACGGCGGCTGATCGCCCGCAGCTCCTCCACTTCGTCGTCCAGGCCGTCCAGCCCGCCGGGCGAGTCGACGACCATGTGCGTGCGGAACAGCAGGGTGCAGCCGAGTTCCCAGTCACCGCCGTGCTCGCGGCAGTTGTCGAGGGCCGCGTCGAGCATCCTGCGGACGTCCACCGTGTCGCGCGCGGGAAACGCCGTCAGCGGCCAGATGAGGCCGGGCATCCTGGCCGACTGCGGGCCTCCGGGCTCGTAGGCGGCCCGCAGCCGGGCCAGGTACTCCTGACGGCGCTCGTTCACCGTCCGGTCCGACGGCTCGGATTCCGACAGCAGGAACATGTGCTGCATCCGCAGGTTCATCCGCAGCCGGCCCGCACGGCGCCGGTCGTCCTCGGGGCTCTGTCCGTCGAGGAAGTCGGCGACGGGGTCGACGGCGGCCATCCGGGCGTCCAGGTCGGCGGGGACCGACTCGTTCCCGGAGCGCCGTTCGGCGTCCAGCACCGCGCCGAGGCGCAGGGCGCGGTCGGTCCACTCGGCGCCCTCCCGACGGTGGTTGCGCAGCCACCAGAACCACCCCGCGCCGAGACAGACGGCCGCCGCCTCCTCCTCGTCGCCCGCCGTGATCGCGCGGTGCAGGCCCGTGCGGATGTTGTCCAGCTCCGACTCCAGGCGGGCGATCCAGGGGAGCTGCTCGGCGGAGCGCAGCAGCGGGTCGGCCCGCTCGACGAGGGCGCGCACCCACCCGCGATGCCGCCGCTCGGCCGCCGCCCGGCACCCCGGAAGCTCGGCGGCGCGTTCGACGGCGTACTCGTGGATAGTCTCCAGCATGCGGTAGCGCATGCCGACGCCGCCGGACCCCTCGCAAGGGGCCGCCACGATCAGGGACTTGTCGACGAGCGCGCCCAGGCCGTCGGCGACCGGACCGGTGCACACGGCTTCGGCCGCCTCCAGGTCCCAGCCGCCCGCGAACACGGACAGCTCGCGCAGCAGCATGCGCTCGGGTTCGTCGAGCAGGTCCCACGACCAGTCGACGACGGCCCGCAGGGTCTGCTGGCGGGGCAGGACCGTGCGGCTGCCGGAGGTGAGGAGGCGGAAGCGGTCGTCGAGGCGGTCGGCGATCTGGCGCGGGGTGAGCAGCCGCAGCCGGGCCGCGGCCAACTCGATGGCCAGCGGCAGCCCGTCCAGCCGCCGGCAGATCTCCGCGACCGCCTCCTCGTCCCGCGGTGCGGCGGCCGTGCCGGGGCGGACGGCGGCCGCGCGCTCGGTGAAGAGCCGGTGCGCCTGGTCGGGGAGGAGGGGGTCGACCGGGCGCACCGACTCGCCGGGCACGCCCAGAGGTTCACGGCTGGTGGCGAGGATCGTGAGCCCGGGGCAGCGGGTGAGGAGCGTCTCGGCGAGGGCGGCTGCCGCGCCGATGACATGTTCGCAGTTGTCAAGGATCAGGAGCCGGCTGCGCGCTGCGCAGTGCTCGACGAGCAGGGCGACGGGATCGTCCTGCGAGGCCGACAGTTCGGTGGTCAGCAGTGCGGTCTCGCGCAGACCGAGGGCACTGACCACCGCGTCGGGCACCGCCTCCGGCCGGTCGAGCGGCGCCAGCTCGACCAGCCACGCCTGCGGCAGCCCGGCGGCGGCTTCCTCGGCGAGACGGGTCTTCCCGGAGCCCCCCGGTCCGGTGAGCGTGACCAGTCGGGCCCTGTGCAATTCGGAACGGATGGCGTCGAGTTCTGGTTCCCGGCCCACGAAAGAGGTAAGGCGCGGACGGATGTTGCCGGTGCGTTCGGGCCGCCGCGCCGGCGCGAGGGGATCGGACGGGCGGATCGCCGCCGGGCTGCCGGAGGAGAAGCGGCCCGCGTCGCCGTCGGGCACGGGATCGCGGCGGAGATGTTCCGGGCGTACCTCTCCCGTGAGGGGACTCGCCGGGGGGGGCTCTTGCTGGCCGGCACCTCGCGCGAGGGGACTCACGGGGTCGACGCCCTCCGCGTGGGGCTCCTCCGGGCGGCGGTTTTCCGGGCGGCGGTCCTCCGGGGGCGTCGGCGTCGGGCCGATCGGCCCTGGGCCCTTCGGTGCCCGGCCCCCGTCTTCCAGCCCCCTCGCTTCCAGACTCCTCGCTTCCAGACTCCCGTCTTCCAGACCCCTCGCTTCCAAACTGCCGTCTTCCAGACCCCTCGCTTCCGGGTCCCCCGGTTTCGGGGCCGTGTGTGTCAGGAGCTCGGCGTGCAGGGCCCTCAGCCGGGGGCCGGGGTCGGCGCCGAGGCCGTCGGCGAGGGTGCGGCGGGCGGACTCGTACACGGCGAGGGCGTCGGCGTCGCGGCCGGTGTCGCGCAGGGCGCGGATGAGCAGCGCGTGCAGCGGCTCGTCGTAGGGGTGCGCGGCGGTCAGTTCCGTCAGGCGCGGGACGGCTTCGCGCGCCCGTCCGAGGAGCAGGTCGGCCTCGACGCGGACCCGGACCGCCTCCAGGTGCAGCGCCTCGGGGCGTACGGCCGCGGTGCGGTCGGGAAGGTCGACGAGGGCGGGCCCGCGCCACAGGGCGAGCGCGTCGTCCAGGGTGCGCGCGGCGGCCTGGGCGTCATGGTGCCGCAGCGCCTCGACGCCACGGCGTACGAGGCGTTCGAAGACGAAGAGATCGACGTCGTCCTCGGTCGCGGCGAGCCGGTAGCCGCCGGGCGCGGAGACGACGGCGTCCCTGCCGACGGCGCGGCGCAGCCGGCCGACGAGGGCCTGGAGGGCGGCGGGGGCGTCCTGGGGCCGGGTCTCGGCCCAGACCTCGTCGATCAGGGTCTCCGGGGCCGTGAGCCGCCCGGGGCGCAGGGCCAGGGCCGTGAGCAGGGCCCGCAGCCGGGGGCCGGGAAGGGATACGGCACTGCCCTGGTCGTCCTCTGTCTGGGTGACGCCCAGGATTCTGTACCGCACCGGATCATTGTCGCCCGGCGGCGGACGGGGGGCACGGGATTTCGGCGTCGGGCCCCGACCGCCGCGGCCGCCGAGGACGTGCCCGTACGCGCGCGTCGTGTTCCTGTGCTCCCTTCCGCCGGCCTCCGCCCGCTCACACACCCGTGCCCTCACGCGCGCGTGCGGCGCACGGGCCGACCGTCAGGGCCCCTGCCCCGCCACACACACCGCGTGAAGCCGGCGCCTCACCCCCGGTGTCTCACCCCCCGGAGGAGACCGCCCGGCGTTGCGGGGCGATGCCTGCCGGTACCGCGCGGGCGCGTGCCGGGGTGCCGGTCCAGCAGGTGCCTCTGCGGGACAGGAGGCGGCGCAGCCAGAGTTCGAGGGAGACGAGGTCGGCGAGTCCGTCCAGGGGGAGGGGTTCGCCCGAGGCGGCGGCCCGCAGGGCCTTGCGGACCACTCTTGCCTCGACGAGGCCGGCCTCGGCCAGGAGCGGGGCCTCGAACAGGCTGAGGAGGGGGTCCATGGCCATGCGCAGTCCGGCACGGGCCGCCGCGGTGGCGGAGGCCTGGGAGGGCGCGCCCCAGCCGTGCGGGAGGTCGGTGACGCCGGCGCCCTTGAGGACGGTGCGCAGGATTGCGGCGCGCGCCCCGGGTTGCACGCGGAGGGTCTCCGGGAGGGCGCGGCAGGCCCGTACGACCTGGTTGTCGAGGAAGGGGGCGTGCAGGCGCTGGGAGCGGATCTCGGCGGCCTGCTCCAGGACGCGCAGGTCCATGGCGTGCCGGGTGAGGGCCGCACGCGCGCGGTAGTCGCCCGGACGCTGACCGGGGCCCACTCCCGTGCGGAGGGCCGCGCCTTGTAGGCGAACCGATACTTCAGCGAGCGCCTCCCCGGTCAGCCAGCGGGCGGCCGGACCGGCGCCACCCCAGGTCAGCGCGGCCAGCGAGGCGCCGACGGCGCCGGAGGGGTCGTCGAAACTGAAGCTGCGGTGCAGCAGCCGGTCGGCGAGTCCCTCCAAACCGGCGCGGTACGGGGTGCGGGCCAGCCGGCGGGCCGCGCCGTACACGCGCGCGGGGACGAGCACGGAGCCGTCCGCCTTGGTGAGGGCGGCGACCGGGCGCACGAGGTGGCGGCGCTTGCGGTCCATCAACAGGTCCGCCAGGCGGGCCGGGTGGGCGTCCAGGACCTGGCGGGCGCCGTGTCCCGTGAAGTGGTCGGCGCTGCCCGAGGCGAGGCGGGCGCGGTGGCGGGCGGCCGTGACCAGGCTCTGGCCGGGCTCGTCGGTGAGCGGGCCGTCGAGGTCGGCGTAGGGCAGGGTCTCCTCGCCGCCCGCCACGACGACGTGGTGCAGGCGCGGGTTGGCCGCGAGGACGCCGGCGCGTTCCAGTTCGGCCTCGCGTCCGCCCACGGCCAGGTCGTTGAAGGTGACGGCCAGCAGGCGCTCCCCCGCGCCGGTTCCGTGGCCGAGGAGTGTGCCGGGTCTGCCGGGCAGGCCGGCCGCGAGGAGGGCGAGGGTGCCGGAGGCGGGGCCGCCGGAGAGGTCCGCGCCGATGCCGGGAACGGGCATCCCGCGCGCGGCGCGCCGCTCGGCGGGTCCCATGCCGGGGACGGGGCCGGGGTCGATGTCGGGGACGTGCCGGGGCGCGGACAGGCGTGCGCGCACCGCCTCGACGAGCGCGTCGCGTACGGCGTCGACGGCGCGGTCGGGGTCGGCCGGGGGCGCGGCCACGGCGAGGGAGGCGACCGGCTCGTACCCGGCGATCTCGCGCGCCCCGGCGCGCAGGATCAGGGCATGCCCGGGCGGAATGCGGCGCACGCCGTCGTACGGGGTGGAGTCGTGCAGGGCCGCCGGTACGTCGGGAGCGGCGAGCAGGGCCGCGAGGTGGCCGAAGTCGAGGTTGGCCTCGATGAGGTCGGCGAGCGGCAGCGCGGCCGTCGCGTAGGCCGTGCCTCCCGCCCAGGGGGTGTGGAACACCGGGCGCGCGCCCGCGAGATCGCCGCAGACGGTGATGCGCCGGCCGACCTGGACGATCGCGGTGTAGCTGCCCGCCCAGGCCGTCAGGTGCCGAAGTGCGCCTCCGCGCGCGGCGAACAGCCCGATGCGCAGCTGTTCGTCGGTCGCGCCGCAGGTGCCGAGGACGGCGATGCGGGTCTGCGGGTCGACGCCGACCACCCGCACCTCGTCGGGCCGCCAGTCGCCGACCGCCCACAGCGGATCGGGGTCGCCCCACAGGAGTTGGGAGCCCACTGGCTGCAAGGTCTCGCCGTCGTGGCCGACCCGGCCCCCGTAGGACGTGCCGTCGCCCTGGCGGCCGTCGTGGCCGACGGGCCCGCCGAGCGCACCCGCGGCGGCGCTGCTCCACCCCACCAACCACCGCATCGACGCCTCCACGGGCTGTGGACAACCGAGTGCACCGTACGAACGGTTCACCATGCTGCCACGAAGAGCGCGCCACAGAGGGAGGCGGCACCGCTTGTGATCCGGGAAGCGCGCACGTGCGAACACGGCGGCGCGGAACGGTGCGACCGCGCGCACCCCGGTGTCCACGACCTGAATGCGCCCCCGGTACGCTCCCCCAGAACGCCCTGCGCGCCCTCGATTTCCGTGGTGAGAGGCGTAGTCACCCACGGAACGCAGGGTCGCTTTTCGGCCAAATCCCGGGCGTACGTCCGGCGTCGGGAACGCGCCGCGCAGGCTTCGCACACGCTCCGTACACACGCGTATGCCCCGAAGGCCCGCGCCGGCCCGGGAGGCGGAGTCCGCCCCCCGGACCGCTCCGCCGCCCGCGGGGATGAAGGCGGCGGCGTCCCCCAGCCCACTGGATCCAGTACAGCGGGCCGACCCACGCACGGCCCATGGAACCGCCCCGCCGATGGCCGGAGAAGAGCGCACGGCCGGGCGCACGGCCACACGGGCGGGAGCACACCGCGACGGTCCGTACCTGCGCCCGTACTTCCGTACGGACCACAATCCCGCCAACCGGAAGAATGCCCCTTAACGCTTGGGATGCGGCGAACTACGCTGGGTTTACGAATGCCGCATGGTTATGCCAGCGCGGCAGCCGTCTGTGTCGAGGGGTGGCGCAATGTCCAGGGAGCAACGCGGGCCGAACGAGAAACTCGGCGCCGTTCTCGCCCTCGCGGGAATCAGCAACGCAGGACTCGCGCGACGCGTCAACGACCTCGGCGCCCAGCGCGGGTTGACGCTTCGCTACGACAAGACGTCCGTGGCGCGCTGGGTGTCGAAGGGCATGGTGCCGCAGGGCGCCGCGCCCCACCTCATCGCGGCCGCCATCGGCCAGAAGCTCGGCCGTCCGGTGCCGCTCCACGAGATCGGCCTGGCGGACGCGGATCCCGCGCCCGAAGTGGGCCTCGCCTTCCCCAGGGACGTCGGCCAGGCCGTGCGCTCCGCCACCGACCTCTACCGCCTCGACCTCGCGGGCCGCCGGGCCGGCTCCGGAGGCATCTGGCAGTCACTGGCCGGATCGTTCGCAGTAAGCGCGTACGCCACGCCCGCGTCACGGTGGCTGATAACCCCGGCCGACAGTTCGGTGGCCCGCGACGTCCACCACGTGGAGGAGTCCGGCGCACCGCTCAAAGTCGGCCACAGCGACGTGCAGAAGCTGCGGGAGGCCGCCGAGGACGCCAGGCGCTGGGACTCCAAGTACGGGGGCGGCGACTGGCGTTCGTCCATGGTCCCGGAGTGCCTGCGCGTGGAGGCGGCCCCGTTGCTGCTCGGCTCCTACTCCGACGAGGTGGGCCGCGCGCTGTTCGGGGCGAGCGCCGAACTGACCCGGCTGGCGGGGTGGATGGCCTTCGACACCGGCCAGCAGGAGGCCGCCCAGCGGTACTACATCCAGGCGCTGCGGCTGGCCCGCGCGGCGGCGGACGTCCCCCTCGGGGGCTATGTGCTGGCGTCCATGTCGTTGCAGGCCACCTACCGCGGCTTCGGCGACGAGGGCGTCGACCTCGCCCAGGCCGCCCTGGAACGCAACAGGGGGCTGGCCACCGCGCGCACCATGAGCTTCTTCCGGCTGGTCGAGGCACGCGCCCACGCGCGCGCCGGGGACGCGCACGCCGCCGGCGCGGCGCTCAAGGCCTCCGAAGGCTGGCTGGAGCGCTCCCGTGAGGGCGACCACGACCCGTCCTGGCTCGGCTTCTACTCCTACGACCGCTTCGCCGCCGACGCCGCCGAGTGCTACCGCGACCTGAAGGCGCCGCGCCAGGTCCGCAGGTTCACCGAGCAGGCGCTGTCGCGGCCTACGGAGGAGTTCGTGCGGTCGCACGGGTTACGGCTCGTGGTCTCGGCGGTCGCCGAGCTGGAGTCGGGCAACCTGGACGCGGCCTGCGAGCAGGGGGTGCGGGCGGTGGAGGTCGCCGGGCGCATCTCGTCCGCGCGGACCACGGAGTACGTCAAGGACCTGCTGCACCGGCTGGAGCCCTACGGCGACGAGCCGCGCGTGGTGGAGCTGCGGGAGCGGGCCCGTCCGCTCCTCATGACCCCGGCGTGAGCCGCTGCGGGCCGCACGGAGGCCGGCGCCGGAGGGCGGCGGACCGGCCCGCGCCCGCGGATCGCGGGAGGCCCCGCCCCGGCGGGCCGCGCGCAGGCCCGCCACGGGGTTTGAAGGCCATGTCAGTGGCGCAGTGCACTATCGATGCCGGGAGGTGGTGTGCACGTGGCGAAGACCGCTCACGACTGTGACGTGCTCGTGGTCGGCGGGGGCATCGTCGGGCTGTCGACGGCGTACGCGATCACGCGGGCCGCGCCCGGCACGCGGGTGATGGTGCTGGAGAAGGAGCCGGGAGCCGCCCGGCACCAGACAGGGCGCAACAGCGGCGTCATCCACAGCGGGATCTACTACCGGCCCGGCTCGCTCAAGGCCCGGTACGCGGTGCGGGGCGCCGCCGAGATGACGAAGTTCTGCGCGGAGTACGGCATCCCGCACGCCGTGACCGGCAAGCTCATCGTCGCCACGGAGCGCGAGGAGCTGCCCCGGCTGCACGCGCTGGCGCAGCGCGGCCGGGAGAACGGGATCCCGGTGCGGGAACTGGGCGCCGCCCAGATCGCGGAGTACGAGCCCGAGGTGCGCGGGCTCGCCGCGCTGCACGTGGGCACCACCGGGATCTGCGACTACTCGGCCGTGGCACAGCAGCTGGGCGCGGCGTCCGGGGCGGAGATCCGCTACGGCGCGCAGGTCGTGCGCATCGACCGGCGGCCCGAGCGCGGGGTGGCCGTGCTCACCGCGCGCGGGGACGTCGTACGGGGCCGGGTCCTGGTGAACTGCGCCGGTCTGTACTGCGACGAGATCGCCCGGCTGACGGGTGACGAGCCCGAGGTGCGGATCGTGCCGTTCCGGGGTGAGTACTACGAGCTGACCCGGCCCGGCCTGGTGCGCGGACTGGTCTACCCGGTGCCCGATCCCGCCTTCCCCTTCCTCGGGGTGCATCTGACCAGGGGCATCGACGGCGGTGTGCACGTCGGCCCCAATGCCGTGCCGGCGCTGGCCCGCGAGGGTTACGGGTGGGGCGTCGTACGGCCGCGGGAGGCCATGGGGACGGCGGCCTGGCCCGGGGTGTGGCGGATGGGCCGCCGGCACTGGCGCTACGGGCTGGGCGAGCTGCGGCGGTCGGTGTCCAAGGCGGCGTTCGTCGACGCGGTGCGCCGGCTGCTGCCGGCGGTCGAGGAGGACGACCTGGTGCGGACGGCGGCCGGCGTGCGCGCGCAGGCCGTGCTCCGCAACGGCGGTCTGGTCGACGACTTCCTCATCCGGGAGGGCCGCCGGGCCGTCCACGTGCTGAACGCCCCCTCCCCGGCGGCGACGGCCTCGCTGCCCATCGGCCGGGAGGTGGCCCGCAGAGCACTGCTCGCCCTGAACGGCACATGAGCCGCGACAGGCGCCGTCGCCGCGCCGCCAGGTCGCGCACCGCCCCGTCGTGCGCACCGCCCGGCCGTGCGCACCGCCCTGCTCGCCCGGACCGGCCCGCCCGAGCGCGCGGCCGGCAGGCCCCGGTGACCCACAGGGCCCGCTCGCCCCGCGCGAGGCGCGTGACGCGCTCGGTGCGCGGGACGCACTCGCGCGCGGGGCGGCCCCGCACCCCGGCGGCTCCGCGCCGCAGCCACTCGCCCCGCCCCCGTAAAATCGTCCCCACTGTGTCTGATTCCGTGAACACCCCCGCAGCCCCTCAGCCCTCCCCCGGCGACGAGCACCACCACCCGGGTGAGTCCGTCCGGCACACCCGCGCCAAGGGGGAGCCCCGCTTCCCCGACGGGCCGAAGGCCGACCCCGCCGGGTCGCACTTCGAGCGGCGGATCCGCAGCTTCCAGCCCCGCCGCAGCCGGGTGACGGCCGGGCAGGCGGACGCGCTGCAACGGCTGTGGGCCAAGTGGGGGCTGGACATCGACGGGCACCCCGTCGACCTCGCCGCCCTGTTCGGCGCGGGCGACCGACCGGTCGTGCTGGAGATCGGCTTCGGCATGGGCGAGGCGACCGCGCAGATGGCGGCCGCCGATCCGGGGACCGACATCCTCGCCGTGGACGTGCACACGCCCGGCCAGGGCAATCTGCTCAACCTCGCGGACCATCACGGACTCACCAACATCCGGGTCGCCAACGGCGACGCGATCATCCTGCTGCGCGAGATGCTGCCGGAGGACTCGCTCGACGGGCTGCGCGTCTACTTCCCCGACCCCTGGCCCAAGAAGCGCCACCACAAGCGGCGTCTCATCCAGCCGGAGTTCCTCGACCTGGCCGCGACGCGGCTCAGGCCGGGCGCGATCGTGCACTGCGCCACGGACTGGGAACCGTACGCGGAACAGATGCTCGAGGTGCTCACCGCGCACCCCGCCTTCGAGAACACCCGGCCCGAGGGCGGATTCGCGCCCCGGCCCGAGTTCCGTCCGCTCACCCGTTTCGAGGGCCAGGGGCTGGACAAGGGTCACGTGGTGAACGATCTGCTCTTCCGTCGCGTACAGCATCGCGTCCGGGCCGGGGACCGCTGACCGGTCAAGGGCCGCCGACCGACCGCCCCCGCACCACAGTCCCCTCCCTCGTTAGGGTCGATGCCGTGGCCATCAGTCCGTTTCCGCCCTACCCGCCGCATCCGCCCGGCGGAGCCCCCGAGGACGGTGTGCTCAGGCACGCGCACTGGTGGCAGCGCAGGTGGGTGCGGTACGGCGCGCTGATCACCCTGCTCACCCTGTCCGGGCTGGTGATCCTCGCCCTGGTGCGCGAACAGACCGGGACCGAGGGCTTCCTCGTGGGACTGGGCCTCGCGGTGCTGCCCGTGCCGCTGCTCGTCGCCGCGTTCCGCTGGCTCGACCGGGTCGAGCCGGGCCCCTGGCGGAACCTGGTCTTCGCCTTCGCCTGGGGCGCGTGCGCGGCGGCGCTGATAGCCATCGTCGCCAACAGCTTCGCCACCCGGTGGATAGCCACCGCCACGGCCGATCCGTCCGGCGCGGACACGCTCGGGGCGACCGTCATAGCGCCGATCGTCGAGGAGTCCGCCAAAGCGGCGGCCGTGCTGCTCGTGTTCCTCTTCCGCAGACGGGACTTCACCGGCGTCGTCGACGGAGTCGTCATAGCCGGGACCACCGCCACCGGCTTCGCGTTCACCGAGAACATCCTCTACCTGGGCACCGCCTTCGGCACCGACCAGCTCACGGGCGACACCGGCATCGCCTCCGTCACCGCCGCGACCTTCTTCGTCCGCGTCATCATGTCGCCGTTCGCGCACCCCCTGTTCACCGTGCTCACCGGGCTCGGCTTCGGCGTCGCCGCGCAGTCCGGGGCCCGCCGGCACGTACGGCGCGTGCTGCTCCCGCTGGGCGGACTGCTGCTCGCGATGGGCATGCACGCCCTGTGGAACGGCTCCTCCACGTTCGGCGAGTTCGGGTTCTTCGCGGTGTACGCGGCGTTCATGCTGCCCGCGCTCGGGCTGCTGACCTGGCTGGTGGTGTGGACCCGGCAGCGGGAGCTGCGCACCGTGCGCGAGGAGCTGCCCGCCTACGCGGCCGCCGGCTGGCTCGCACCGGCGGAGCCGTTCGCCCTCGGCTCGATGCGGGCCCGGCGGCTGGCCAGGGAACACGCGGGCCGCCATCTGGGCAAGGCGGCGGCACGGGAGGTCGCCAGGTACGAGGCGTACGCGACGTCGCTCGCGTTCCTGCGGCACCGGGGCCGGCGCGGGCGCGCCGACGCGGACTTCGTGGTCCGGGAGCGGGAGCTGCTGAACGAGCTGTGGCGGCGCAAGGACATCGCCCGGCCCGCGCTGGACCACGCGGCCCGCATGACGGCTCCTGCGGTGCCGGTGGCTGCGCCGCCCTGGCCGGTGTACGGGGCCTACGGGTACGGTCCGGGCCCCGGTCCGCTCCAGCCGTACGGCCAGGCCGCCGGCCCCGGACCGGGCTACGGGTACGGCTACGGGTATCCGCCGGGCGCGGGCTACGCGGGCCCGTCCGGCCCGGCCGGTCCGCCCCCCGGCCACGGCGGCCCCGGCCACCCCGCGGGCCCGAGCCCCTTCCCCTACCCGTACCGCTAGAGCACGGGCGCGAGCCGACGCCTGCTTCGGACCGAAGCCGCTTCACCGCAGCCCCTCAGCCCGAGGGCCGGGCCGGCCGCGACCCGCAGGGTCCCGGATCAGCCCGCAGGATCCCGGATCAGGCCGAGGCCCGCGTCAGCGCGTCGAGTTCCGTGGTCGTCAGTTCCAGGTCCGCCAGTGCCAGCAGCGCGGGCAGCTGCTCGGCCGTGCGGGCGGAGGCGATCGGCGCGGCCACCGTCGGCTGCGCGGCGAGCCAGGCCAGGGCGACCGTGGCGACCTCGGCGTCGTGGGCCGCGGCGACCTCGTCCAGGGCGCTCAGGACCCGGCGTCCCCGCTCCGTGTCGAGGTACTTGGCGGCGCCGCCGGAACGGGCGCTCCGCACGGTCGTGCCGGGCCGGTACTTGCCGGTGAGGAAGCCGGAGGCCAGCGCGTAGTACGGGACGGCGGCGAGGCCGAAGCGGGCGGCGACGTCCTGGAGGCGGCCCTCGTACGTGTCGCGCGAGACCAGGTTGTAGTGGGGCTGGAGGACGACGTACCGGGCCAGACCCTCGCGGTCGGAGAACTCCAGGGACTCCTGGAGGCGCTCGGGAGAGATGTTGGAGGCGGCGATGTGCCGCACCTTGCCCGCCCGCACCAGCTCGTCGAGCGCGCCGACGATCTCCTCGACCGGCACCTCGGTCTTGTCGAAGTGCGTGTAGTAGAGGTCGATGCGGTCGGTGCCCAGCCGACGGAGCGAGGCGTCGGCTGCGGCCTTGATGTTGTCGGCGGACAGGCCGGGGAACTCGGGGTGCTGGCTCACCTTGGTGGCGATGACCACGTCGTCGCGGTTGCCCCGCGCCTTCACCCACCTGCCGATGACGGTCTCCGACTCACCGCCCGAGTTGCCGTCGGCCCAGGCCGAGTAGGAGTCGGCGGTGTCGACGAAGTTGCCGCCCGCGGCCGCGTAGGCGTCGAGCACGGCGAAGGAGGCCGTCTCGTCCGCGGTCCAGCCGAAGACGTTGCCGCCGAGGGCGAGCGGGAAGACCTCGAGGTCGGAGGAGCCGAGAGTGCGCAGAACAGTCATGGTTCAACTCAACGGCCACGACGGCCGCGCCCATTCCGCCCGCACCGCGAACAACATGTGAACAACGGCACCGCACCCGGTACCCCAGGGCCTGCCCGGCGCGGCTTCCGGGGTGTCCACGACGGCGTCCCCCGCCGCGTGCTCCAGGGCGTCCTGCGGGACGTCCCCGACGGACGCCCCAGGGGGTGTCTCAGGGGTTGAGGCCCTTGCCGCGCAGCCAGGCCGCCGGGTCGATGCCGGTGGGGTTGCCGTCCGGGTGCACCTCGAGGTGGAGGTGGGCGCCGGTGACGTTGCCGGTCGCGCCCACGCGGCCGATCACGTCACCGGTGGCCACTTTCTGGCCGACGCTGACGTTGATCGACGACTGGTGGCAGAACCACAGCTCGGTGCCGTCGTCCAGAGTGAGGATGGTGCGGTAGCCGTAGGAACCGGCCCAGCCCGCCTCGGTGACGGTGCCGCTGTGGACGGCCTTGATGAGGGTGCCGGTGGGCGCGGCGAAGTCCAGACCGGTGTGGTAGCCGGAGGACCAGAGGGAGCCGGCCTGTCCGAAGGTCGAGGTGATCGTGTAGGAGGAGGTCGGCAGCGTGTACTGCTTGGCCAGTTCGGCGAGGCGCGCGGCCTCGGCCTTCTCGGCGGCTTCCTCGGCGGCCTTCTTCTTCGCGGCGGCGGCCTTGGCCCGCGCTTCCTTCTCGGCCTTGGCGACGGCGTCGGCCTCGGCCTTCTTCGCGGCGGCCGCCGCCTTGACCTCGTACTGGGTGTGCTGCGACTCGACCTGCGCCATGATCCGGCTGCGCAGGGCCTCGCCCGCGTCGGCGGCGCCGCTGTCGTAGGTGTCGGCGGCGGTCTCGGACCCGAAGGCGGTCAGGGCGGACGCGGTCTGCGGGGCGGGTTCGTCGTCGGAGATGAGGGAGCCGACGTTCGGCAGGTCCGGTATCGAGATGGAGACCGGGGCCTTGCCGGTGTTGGCGCTGGCCATCCCGCCCGCGCTGACCGCGGCTATGACGCCGACGCCGAGGACGGTGGAGCTGCGGGCGAACCCGCCGCCGCGCTGCTTGGCCACCCGGTGCTTGCCCCGGACCGGGCGGACGGAGTCCGCGGTGGGGTTCCACTCCTCCCAGGGGCCCTCGTCGGTGCGGTAGTCGCCGTAGCCGAAGGAGTCGGCGGACCGCTGGCTCGGCGCGTACGGGGCCTCGGGGGCAGGCGGGTTGGACGCCACGCGGGCGCGCTCCTTTCCTTCCGTCGCCTACCGGGTTAGCTGACGGGTTCGGAGCGGGAAGGTCTCCTACGCGCGTATACCGGCCGTGGACTCTACGAGTTCACGACGGCTTCCGCGTGATTCACCCCAAGGTGGTGGTTCCCCGGTTCCCTTGCGGGATTCGGCGCGTGCGCACGGAGCCGGCTCTGGTGCCGGCTGGGACGGCCGCGCTGCGTTATCGAACGTTAATAGACCCGGGGGTGGGTTTCCAAGCTCTTCTGCTTGATCAACAACATTTCCGACCTGGACTTTCAGGCCATCAGCGGCCGAAAACGGGCGAGTTGACCCCGTCCTCGTACGCCCCCGTGGCCACAGGCGTTCTGACGGCGACTCAGCGCCCGCGCACAGGGCGGCCGTACGCTCACGGACCGTGAGGGGAAGCTCGGGGGGGGAACGCACCGAGGGCCGGAACCCTTTCGGATTCCGGCCCTCGGCCTTCAGTAGCGGGGACAGGATTTGAACCTGCGACCTCTGGGTTATGAGCCCAGCGAGCTACCGAGCTGCTCCACCCCGCGTCGTTGTGACTCCAGTCTACGCTACTTCCGGGGCCCCGATGACCACGCTCCCCGGACGCCTGGCACCAGGACGCCTCGCACCCGGACGCCTCACACCAGGTGCCGGTTGGGGGCCTTCGCCCGCTCCTCGTACTCCGGCAGGAGGAGGACGTCGACGCCCGCGGCCGTCAGCAGACCGGCGCCGTCCGCCTCGGTCACGAAGGTGTCCGGTTCCCGCCAGGCCGTGACCACCCGGCGCACGCCCGCGTCGAGGATGAGCCGGGCGCAGGGGGCGGGGCGGGAGGAGCGGCGGGCGCAGGGTTCGAGGCTGCTGTAGACGGTGGCCGTGCGCAGGCGCGGGTCGGCGGGGCCGATCTTGGCGAGGGCGGCCTCCTCGGCGTGCGCGAGCGGGTCGCCGGCCTCGCGGGAGTGCCCGCGGGCGAGTTCCGTCCCGTCGGCGGCGACGATCACCGCGCCGACGCTGAACGCCGTGTCCGAGGGCGGGCACTGGGCGGCCAGCTCGCAGGCCAGGGCGAGCCAGTGCCGGTCGGCCGCGGCGGCGAGCGGTCCGGCGCCGGGGGCGGTGGGCTCGTAGCGGTGCAGGACGACGTCCTCGATGCGCCGGGTCTCCACCAGGCGCAGGCGTCCGCCCTGGTAGCCGCCGGGTCCGAAGAGGCGGGGCGCGTCCGGGTCGCCCACGAACAGCGGGGCGAGGACGAGCTGGAGTTCGTCGGCCAGCCCTTGCCGGAGCAGCTGGGTGTGGACGGTTCCGCCGCCTTCGACCATGAGGCGTCGCACGCCGAGTTCGTCGTGGAGGTGGGTGAGGAGGCGGCGCCAGTCCAGGTCGGGACCGAGCGGGACGACGTCGGCGGCGATGCCGAGCGCGCGGGCCCGTTCGGCGCCCTTGTCCGTCGTGTACAGGGCCTTCGCGCCGCCCGTGTGCCAGAAGTTCGCGTCGGGGTCCAGGTCGCCGGAGCCGCTGACGGTGACCTTGAGGGGGTACGGCGGCCGTCCGGCGGCGACGCGGGCGGCGCGGCGCTCGGGGGAGTTCACGAGGAGCCGGGGGTTGTCGGCGCGGATCGTGCCGGCGCCGATCAGGATGGCGTCCACGGAGGCCCGTACGGCGTCGACGCGGTCGAAGTCGGCGGGGCTCGAGAGCAGCAGCCGCTCGGGGCCGGTGTCGTCCAGGTAGCCGTCGAGGGAGACGGCGGCGGACAGCAGGACGTACGGGTACGGCATCTACGTGCTCCCGGGCTGGTGTCTTCCGACGGCGATCTTGGTTCAAGTTTGAAACAAACCTACACTGGGGGCATGACGACCCGCTGGCTCACCCCCGAGGAGCAGCGCGCCTGGCGCGCGTACGTTGCCGGCTACCTCCTGCTGGAGGACGCGATCGACCGGCAGCTCCAGCAGGACGCGGGCATGCCCCATCCGTACTACTCCATCCTCGCCAACCTCTCCGAGACCCCGGAGCGGCGGCTGCGGATGACCGACCTCGCGGAGCGGCTGAAGATCACCCGCAGCCGGCTGACCTACGCGGTGTCCCGGCTGGAGAAGGACGGACTGGTGCGGCGCGAGGAGTGCCGGTGGGACAAGCGCGGCAGCGTCGCGGCGCTGACCGACGAGGGCATGGCGGTGCTGCGGGACGCGGCCCCCGGCCATGTCGCGACCGTCCGGGCCGCCCTGTTCGACCGGCTCACCCCCGAGCAGGTGGGGCAGCTGGAGGAGATCTTCACGCAGATCGCCCGGGGGTTCCAGGGCGACGGGGAGAACGAGGGGGCGCCCGAGGACCTCCCCTGGCGCCGGCGTTCGACGCCCTGCTCCGGGACGCAGTGAGCCCCGTCACCCGCTAGTTGCTTCAAATTTCAAGCATGAGGTAGGGTCACCTCTCGTCGGATGTGCTTCAAATCTGAAGCAGTAGCCGGCACGGCACCACCGCGCCACCACGTCATTCGCCCCCGGACCCGGGAGACCCGCATGCCCGACACCCCCGCCGCCACCCCGCGCGCCCGCGTCCGGGTTCCGCTGCGCTTCCACGACGGCTACTCGGTCGACGCCGAACTCGTCACCTTCCACGGGCTGACCGACGGCCTGGAGCACGTCGCCGTCGTGCTCGGCGAACCCGCGCCGGGCGCCACCCCGCTGGTCCGGCTGCACTCCGAATGCCTCACCGGCGACGCGTTCGGCTCCGCCCGCTGCGACTGCGGACCGCAGCTGCGCGAGGCGGTCGAGCGCATAGCCGTGACGGGCGGGGTGCTGCTCTACCTCCGCCAGGAGGGCCGCGGCATCGGCCTCTACAACAAGCTCGACGCGTACGCCCTCCAGGACCAGGGCCTGGACACCTACGCCGCGAACGCGGCCCTCGGCCTGCCCGAGGACGACCGCGACTACACGGCCGCCGCCCAGATGCTGCGCGCCCTCGGCATCACCGGCCTGGACCTGCTGTCCAACAACCCCGACAAGGCGGAGCAGTTGCGGGGCCTGGGCATCGAGGTCCACGACCGCGTGCCCACCGGCGTGTTCACCACCCCGCACAACGTGCGCTACCTGCGCGCGAAGGTCCTCCAGACCCAGCACACTCTGCCGCTGGCCTCCCTCACCGGCCTCAGCGCGGTCTGACGCCTCCCGCCTCCGGCGCGGGCAGGCGCGAACCCCGGGACTCCGCGACGCGCAGGGCGTCGGCCAGGCACTCCGCGAGCCGCAGACCGGCGTACCGCACCTCGGTGTACGGCGACGCGGGGTCGTCCAGCAGCGGGCGGGCGAGGCCGAGCACCTCGACGGCCGTGGCGAGCTGCGCGGCCTCCAGCTCGTCGGCGAGCCGGGACAGGCGGCTGCCCTGGTCGTCGGTCACCAGGCAACAGGGCTTGCCGTCGGGGACGACCAGGGCAACAGCCGCGGGGGCGAGGAGGACGCCGGCTTCGTCACGCGGCCACCTCCTGCGCGCCGATCAGGCGACGACGCTGCTGAAACGCGGTTTCCCGGTCGTGCGCGGCGAGATAGGGGCGCACGAGAGCGGAGTCCGCGCCGTCGAGTGAGCCCACGAGCCCGTACGGCGACCGGTGGAGAGGGAGCTGCGCAGCCACAGGGGCCGGGTCGTGCCATACGGCGGTGAAGTGCAGGCAGACCCGGGCCCGCTGACGCTGCGTGCGACGCCGTTTCCCGGTGCCGGGGCGCGAGAAGAAGACGCGTCCCTTCGAGGGTGCGACGGATAAGGTCGTGCATGTCGACGCTCCTTGAGGCGTTGGCCACGCCCCGGGAGGTCTTGCTCACCTCGCCGGGGTCCTGTCATTTCGACCATACCGGTAACTGCGTCCCCCTGCACCCCACTGAGCGACACTGCGTCCCACCGCGTCGGGACGCGTGCCAACTCTGCGTCAAGCGTTGGGCTGCGGCACGGTGGGAGGATGAGTGAGCTTCCGCGCTACGAGTACGTGAAACTCGCCGACGCCATCGCGGCGGACATCGCGGTCGGCAAGTTGCCGCAGGGGGCCGCCCTGCCGGGCGAGCGAGCCATGACGGACCTGCACGGCGTGAGCATCGGCACCGTGCGTCGTGCCATCGTCGAACTCCGCAAGCGTGGGCTGGTCGCTACGCTGCCCGCGAAGGGGACGTACGTCATCGGCACGCCACAGCCGTCCGGCGACGACCCCGAAGAGCGCGAACCGGACGCCTGACGGCACCGGCGGCGGGCGGGTCCGCCCCGGCACGCGCGACTGACCGTCATCGGAGTCGAGTCCGCAGCAGACGGGCCGTCCGGTCCGCCTCGTCGGCCGTCACCCACTCCGTCTCCGGCCGCCGGAGCAACTCGAAGACTCCCGGCCCACGGTGTTCCGGCGGCAGGTCCGCCATGCGCGGGACGATGTGGAAGTGGACGTGCGCGAAGCCCTCGGCTTCGGCGAACTGGACGACGTACGTCTTGGCGCACCCCGTCGTCTCGCGGAGCGCCCGGGAGAGCCTGACCTGCCACGTTCCCAGGGTGGACGCCTCGGCGTCGGTGAGGTCGTGGACCGCGGCGACGTGCCGCCGGGGCAGCAGCACCAGCCAGCCGGGGACCGCCGTGCCGAGGGCGTGGGCCACCCGCCAGTGCCGGTCGTGCGCGATGCGCTCGCGGGGAGGAAGGTCGCCGAACTCTTCTTCCTTGCGGCAGGCGTAGCAGTCGGAAGCCGTCATGGGCCGAGAGCGTAGGGCCGTCGGGCTGTCGCCTGCCCGGAGCGGACGGTGCGACGGCGCCCGAGTCGGTGAAGGCCGGCTCGGGCGCCGTTTCGCGGGCCGGAGGGGAAACCCCTCTTCCGCACCGGTAGGCCGTGTGGGACTCGAACCCACAACCAATGGATTAAAAGTCCACTGCTCTGCCAATTGAGCTAACGGCCCAGGCGATGGTGCGCGATGTTGCCTCCCCGAGCATAGCCGGACGCGGCCGGGTCTCCGATCGGGTATCGGGGACACGGCCGCGTCGAAGGACGGGAAGCGACCAGGAAGGGTCACAGATCGGGCAGTTCCACGGGCGCGGCGGCCCGTGACGCCTCCCTGGCGAGGGTCTTCTCGTGCGCGGGGTCGAGGAACCACTTCCGCGCCGAGACCTGCCACCACCCGCCCGCGAAGCCCAGGACGACGAGGACGGCGACCGGGGCGTAGTTGAAGGTCTCCCAGGTGACCGGGGAGACCTGCGGCAGCATGAACAGGACGGTGATGACGGCCACCCAGCCGACGGCCACCACGCCGACGGCACGGGACCAGCGGCCCAGGTGCCAGGGCCCGCGCTCGAACGCCTCGCCCTTGCGCAGGCGCAGCAGCGTCGGGATGACGTAGGCGATGTAGAGGCCGATGACGGCGATGGAGGTGACGGCCGCGTACGCGGTCACGTTGATCAGGTACGGCAGTCCGAGCAGCAGCGCGCCGCCGGCCGCCAGCCAGACCGCCGCGACGGGCGTGCGGGTGCGGGGGCTGACCGTGTGCCAGATGTGGGAGAACGGCAGTGCGCCGTCCCGGGAGAACGCGTAGATCATGCGGCTGTTGGCGGTGACCGACGCCATGCCGCAGAACAGCTGGGCGCCGATGACGACGAGCAGCAGCAGCTTGCCGGCGGTCGCGCCGAGGGCGTCGAGCAGGATCTGCGCGGGGGGCGCGCCGGTCGGGGAGCCGAGCGCGGCGTCGTAGGACTGGATGGCGTACGTGAAGCCGAGCAGGAGGACGAAGCCGGCGATCCACGAGGTCCAGATGGAGCGCACGATGCCCTTGGGGCCGGCCGTGGACGCGTCGTGCGTCTCCTCCGTCATGTGGGCGGAGGCGTCGTAGCCGGTGAACGTGTACTGGGCCATGAGCAGACCGAGCAGGACGACGTAGACGCCGCTGCCCCAGCCCGTGTTGTTGACGAACTCGCCGAACACGAAGGACGTCGACTGGTGGGTGTCGGGGACGAAGGCCAGCGCGCCGACGATGACGCCGACGCCGAGCACGTGCCACCACACGCTCACGCTGTTGAGGAGCGCGACGATCCGCACCCCGAAGGTGTTCAGCAGGCCGTGCAGCACCAGGATGGCCGCGAAGAGCAGCACCGTGCGGCCCGGCGTCACCTCGAAGCCGAACTGAAGGTTCAGGTACGCGCCGAGGAAGGACGCGGCGCCGAAGTCGATGCCGGCGGTCACCGCGACCTGGCCCAGCACGTTGAACCAGCCCGTGAACCAGGCCCAGGCCGCGGCCGATCGCGGGGGTGCGAGCCGGTGGGCCCAGAAGTACAGGCCGGCCGAGGTCGGGTAGGCCGAGCAGATCTCGGCCATGGCGAGGCCCACGAAGAGCGTCATCAGGCCGACGGCGACCCAGCCCCAGGTGATCACCGCCGGGCCGCCGGTGTTCATCCCGAACAGGTACAGCGTCAGGCAGCCCGACAGGACCGAGATGATCGTGAAGGAGACCGCGTAGTTGGAGAACGCCGACATGCGGCGGGCGAGGACCTGGGTGTAGCCGAGCTCGGCCAGCCGCTGTTCGTCCGAGAGACTCCCGGTGGACCGCTGACCCGGTGTGCCGTCATCTGTCATGCCCCCAGCAATTCCCCTCCCGAAGGCGTGACACACGTCACAACTTGGCCAGAAACCGCCCACGGCGGCGGAGGGAGGCGGCACGGGAACGCGAGAACGCCGTGGCCCCCACCGGTGTTCGGTGGGGGCCACGGCGTTCACGTCACTCGGGCGACTCGGCGTCAGCCGTTGCGCTTCCAGCGCGGCTTGTCGTCACGACGACCGGTCGTGCCGGAGCCGGTGCCGGTGCCGCGGTGGTCGTCACGGCGGCCGTACGGGCGCTCGTGGCCGCCGGACCGGAAGCCCGGACGGTCGTCACGGCGGTCACGGTTGAACGGACGGTCGCTGCCCCGGTGGCCACCGCGCTCGTCCCGGCGGAAGCCGCCGCGGTCGCCGCGGCTGTCGTCACGGCGCTCGAACGAGCGGCCGCCACGGTCGTCACGGTTGAAACCACCGCGGTCGCCGCGGCTGTTGTCGCGGTCGCGGTTGAAGCCCCCGCGCTCGCCGCGGTTGTCGTCACGGCGCTCGAAGGAACGGCCGCCACGGTCGTCGCGGTTGAACGAACGGCCACCGCGGTCGTCGCGGTCGCGGTTGAAACCGCGGCTGTTGTCGCGGTCGCGGTTGAAGCCGCCGCGGTCGTCACGGTTGAAACCGCCCCGGTCACCGCGGCTGTCGTCACGGCGCTCGAAGGAACGGCCGCCACGGTCGTCACGACGGTCGTCACGGCGGAACCCGCCGCGGTCGCCGTCACGGCGGTCGCGGTTGAAGCCACCACGGTCGTCACGGTTGAAACCGCCCCGGTCACCGCGGCTGTCGTCACGGCGCTCGAAGGAACGGCCGCCACGGTCGTCACGGCGCTCGTAGTTGCCCCGCTCGTCACGGCGCTGACGCGGCTGCTCGTACGCGGGACGCTCGGCCGGCTGCTCGGGGGCCACGGCGGCCTGGACCGGCGCCTCGGCAACGGCGTCCTGCTCCACGACCGTCTCGACGGCCGCGGCGACGGCCGCCTGCGGGTCCTCGCCGCGCTCACGCGCCGCACGGGCCACCAGACGGTCGGCCTCCTCGCGCAGCTCGGTCGCCCGGCGCTGCGCGCGCTCCAGCTCCCTGGTCAGCTCGGAGACCTCGCGCTCGGCCTGCTGCGCCGCGTTGCCCGCGGACTCGGCCTGGACCTCCGTCATCGAGCGGGCGCCGGTGATCTCGGCGACCTCCGGGTCGAAGGCGGCGCCGCCCTGGATGATGTGCCGTCCGGCGTCGACGCCCGCGTCCTCCATCAGACGGAAGATCTGACGGCGCTGGTGCGGAAGCGACAGGGAGACGACGGTGCCGGTGCGGCCGGCGCGCGCCGTGCGGCCCGCGCGGTGCAGGTAGTCCTTGTGGTCGCCGGCCGGGTCCACGTTCAGGACCAGGTCGATGCCGTCCACGTGGATGCCGCGGGCGGCGACGTCGGTGGCGACGAGCGCGTTGACGTAGCCGTCCTTGAAGTCGGCCAGCGTGCGGGTGCGCGCACCCTGGGTCATGCCGCCGTGCAGCGCGTCGGCCTTCACGCCGGACTCGCGCAGCTGCTCGGCGATCCGGTCCGCGCCGAGCTGGGTGCGGACGAAGATGATGGTGCGGCCCTTGCGGGAGGCGATCGCGGCGGTGACCGGCGCCTTGTCCTTGGGCTTCACGATCAGGATGTGGTGCGACATGGTCGTGACGTTGCCCTGGGCGCTGTCGACCTCGTGGGTGACCGGGTTGCTCAGGTAGCGCTTGACCAGCGTGGAGATCTCGTTCTCCATCGTGGCGGAGAACAGCATCCGCTGGCCGCCGGCCGGGATCTGGTCGAGCAGCTCGGTGACCTCGGGCAGGAAGCCCAGGTCCGACATCTGGTCGGCCTCGTCGAGGACGGCGATCCGCACGTTCTCCAGGGAGCAGGCGCCGCGGTTGATGATGTCGCGCAGCCGGCCCGGGGTGGCGACGAGGACGTCGAC
This sequence comes from Streptomyces sp. NPDC048481, assembly GCF_043200075.1. NCBI lineage: Bacteria > Bacillati > Actinomycetota > Actinomycetes > Kitasatosporales > Streptomycetaceae > Streptomyces > Streptomyces sp. NPDC048481. The sequence continues at coordinate 720,064 of NZ_JBICXC010000003.1, read as the reverse complement.
GCCGCGTTCCAGGGCGTAGATCTGGTTGCTCATCGACGTACCGCCGCAGACGACCTTCATCTTCAGGCCGAGGACGTCGCCGTAGGGCTGGAGCGCGTCCGCGACCTGCATCGCCAGCTCACGCGTCGGCGTGAGGATGACGGCGCGCGGCTTGCGCTTCTCGGTGTGCCCGCCGGCCAGCGTGGCCAGGGTGGGCAGACCGAAGGAGAGGGTCTTGCCGGAGCCGGTGCGGCCGCGGCCCAGGATGTCCTTGCCGGCCAGGGCGTCCGGGATGGTCGCGGCCTGGATCGGGAAGGGGCTGGTCACGCCGTTCTGCGCGAGCTTGCGCACGACGCCCTCGGGCAGCCCGAGGTCGGCGAAGGTGAGTTCGGGGGTCTCGGGCTCGGAGGCCTCGGCGGACTCGTCGACGGCCTCGACCGCGGCCTCGACGGCCTCGGCGATCTCAGCGGTCTCGACGGTCTGCGTGACCTCGACGGCCTCGAGGGTGATCGGCTCGTCGTTGTTCTCGGACACGACAGAGTGATCAGTACTGAAAATGGACATGCGAATGCGAAACCTTCCGGAGTCTCCTCGGCACGCGCCCGTCAACTCCGTGTTCGCATTGCATTACGACCGCCTCGATGCGGTCAGCCACGGCAAGGGAGAGTACGCGCCACACGGCGCGCTCTGTGGTGGCGCCGGGCAAATGGGATCAAACGATCTACTACCATACGCACCCTGTCCGGGGAAGGCAAACTCGGCTCATCGTCGCAGCTCAGCAGCCTGCCGCCCGGCCGCGGGGCGCCGTCACCCGGCCGGCAGGCCCGCCTCCGGCGCCGGCTCCCGGTCCGCGAGCTGCGGCACGGTCCCGCCGTCGTCGTGCGCGGACGCCGACGGCTCGGCGACCGTCGGCTCCGCCGACGGCGACGGCGGGTCCGGCGAGGGCACGGGGGGCGCGGGGTCCGGCGAGCGGGTGGGCGCGGCGGTCGGGCCCCCGGCCGGCGCCGACGCCCCCGGCCCGGCCGTCCGGCCCGGCTTCGCCGGTCCCCTCGGGGCCGGCGCGGACCCGCCCGCCGACGGCGACGCGGAGGCGGCCGCCGAGGCGCTCTCCCCCTTCCGGGCGCCCTTGCCGGACCCGTGCTTGCCGTCGCCGCCCGCCGGGCCCATCCCGAGCCCGCCGCCCGCGCCCGCCGAACCCCCCTCGGGCGCCTCACCGGGGTGTCGGCCGGCCGAGTGCGAGGGCCGGGCCCGGCCGCCGTCCTCGTCCCCCACGCTCATACAGCCGGAGGCCGCGGCGACGGCCAGGACCGCCGCGACCAGACGAACGGGTACGTACAAGGGGCGCACGGGCCACCTCCGGGGCAGACGCAAGAGTCGACGTGCCCAACTCCCGCCGCCCGCAAGAGGACACGCGCGGCTCGCGCGCCCCCCGCCGGACGGCTCAGCCGTAGCCGAGCGCGTGCAGGCGCGCGTCGTCGATGCCGAAGTGGTGGGCGATCTCGTGCACCACCGTGACCTCGGTCTCGGCGACGACCTCCTCGCGCGAGGCGCACATCCGCAGCGTCGGCCCCCGGTAGACCGTGATCCGGTCGGGCAGCACCCCGGCGTACCACTCGCCGCGGTCGGTCAGCGGCGTCCCCTCGTACAGCCCGAGCAGCTCGGGATCGTCCGCCGGCGGCTCGTCCTCGACGAACACCGCCACGTTGTCCATCAACCGCGTCAGCTCCGGCGGAATCCGGTCCAGCGCCTCGGCCACCAGTTCCTCGAACTCCTCGCGCGTCATCTCCAGCACAGGCCTCATTGTCCGGCAAGAAGCCGTCCGGGGGAGGGCGCGAACCGACCGCATACCGGTGCCGGGACCGGGGCATAGGGCACCAATGGCCCGTGCCCGTGTCCCCGCCGCAGCCCTGAACCGCCTCAAGCCCGCCCGCCGCAACCCGCCCGCGGACCGCACTCGCCACGTCCCCGAACTCGCCACCCGGCCCAACCCCTGGATCCGCGCCCTCGGACTGACCGCCGTCGTCCTGCTCGGCGCCTGGCTCGGCCTGCTGGTGGTCGGCGACGTGCGCGTCCCCGTCGGTCCCATGGACACGACCATGACCCTGCGGCCGTCCGTCACCGGCGGAACGAAGATCAACGTCTCCCCGCTCGGCGCGCTCACCCTGGACAGCCACCACGCGCCGGTCCGCCTGGACGTCAACGTCGACCAGCTCGACCCGGTCCGCTCCCAGGCCCTCGTCGACCACCCCGAGCGCCTCTCCGGCCTCCAGGACGAGGTCGCCCGCGACGTCGAGCACGGCACCCTCGACCTCGCGGTGCGCTCCTGCGTCGCCGTCGTCACCGGCGCGACCGCGCTCGGGCTCGCCGTCTACCGCCGCCCGCGCCGGGCGCTCGCGGCCGGCGGTCTGGCCCTGACCCTGCTGGCCGCCTCGGGCGCGACCGCGTTCGCCACCTGGAACCCCAACTCGGTGCTGGAACCGAGGTTCTCCGGGCTGCTGTCCTCGGCGCCCTCGCTCGTCGGCAACGCCCGCAGCATCGTCACCGAGTTCGACGTCTACCAGCGGGAACTCGCCCGCCTGGTCACCAACGTGACCAAGCTCTACGACGTCACCTCCACGCTGCCCGCCTACCAGCCGGACCCGACGACCGTCCGCGTCCTGCACGTGTCCGACATCCACCTCAACCCCGCGAGCTGGAAGATCATCGCCTCGCTGGTGGAGCAGTACAAGGTCGACGTGATCGTGGACTCCGGCGACACCATGGACCACGGCACGGCCGCCGAGAACGGCTTCCTGGACCCCATCGCCACGCTGGGCGCGCCGTACGTGTGGGTCAGGGGCAACCACGACTCCCGCATCACCCAGCGCTACCTGGAGGGGATGAAGAACGTGCACGTCCTCGACGACGGCCGCGCGGTCACCGTCGCCGGGGTCCGCTTCGCCGGCATCGGCGACCCCCAGTTCACCCCCGACCGCTCCGGGGCGCCGGGCGCACAGCGGAGCGAGGAGGGGGCGGGCGCCCGTCTGGCGGAGGCGCTGCGCGGGCAGAAGGCGGCCGGCGCGCCGGTCGACGTGGCCCTCGCCCACGAACCCTCCGCCGCCCGCGGCACGGACGGCGAGGTGCCCCTCGTCCTGGCGGGGCACCTCCACCACGAGGGGATGGAGGTCATGAAGAAGGGCACCCGGCTGCGGATCGAGGGCTCCACGGGCGGCAGCGGCCTGCGCGCCGTCGAGGGCAAGTACCCCGACCCCATCCAGGCGTCGATCCTCTACCTCGACCGCGACACCCGCCGGCTCCAGGCCTGGGACGAGATCAAGCTCGGCGGGCTGGGCCTGACGACGGCCGAGGTCAGCCGCCACCTGCCCAAGGAGAACCAGCCGGGCGCCGCCCCGTCGCCGAGCCCCTCCCCCGTCCCGACGGACGGCCCGTCCGCCGGATCACCCGCCGCGTCCGGCACCGGATCGCCCACCGGGTCCCCGGGCGGATCCCCCGGCGGCCCGTCCGCGAGTCCGTCCGCCGGCCCCTTTGGGACCGCCTCCAGGAGGGCCCCGTAAACCGTTTTGGCGATACCCCCCGCCATCCCATATGCTCATGACGTCCCCGACGCGCTGAGAAGCGCCCAGGCGGGCCGATAGCCCTCATCGTCTAGCGGCCTAGGACGCCGCCCTTTCAAGGCGGTAGCACGGGTTCGAATCCCGTTGGGGGCACGCAACACCGTGTGCGACACTGTCGTACACACAGCTTGGTCCTGTGGAGCAGTTTGGAGTGCTCGCCACCCTGTCAAGGTGGAGGCCGCGGGTTCAAATCCCGTCAGGACCGCTGGAGTTCGTCGAGGACTCCTCGGCTGGGTAGCTCAGTTGGTACGAGCGACCGCCTGAAAAGCGGTAGGTCGCCGGTTCGACCCCGGCCCCAGCCACAGCACAGGCCCCGATCTCCGGATCGGGGCCTTGTTGTATGCCGTGGCACGCCCGGTGCCGTATGCCCGCCGCAAATCGGTTCGCCACGGATTTCGCCGAGGTGCGATCCTGGTTCCCGTATGTCTACGCACCCTGCCCCCGCCCCCGGCGCCCTCGCCCCCCGTCTGGCCGAGCTGTCCCTGCGCGACGCCCACCGGCTCGGGCGCCGGCTCGAAGGCGCGCGCAAGATCCGCAAGCCGGAGGCCCGCGCCGCCGTCCTCGCCGAGATCGAGGCGGAGGTCGCGAAGGCCGAGGAGCGGATGGCCGTCCGGCGCGGCCGTGTGCCCGCCGTCTCCTACCCCGAGCAGCTCCCGGTCAGCCAGAAGAAGGACGAGATCGCGGCCGCCATCCGTGATCACCAGGTCGTCATCGTCGCCGGTGAGACCGGGTCCGGCAAGACCACCCAGATCCCCAAGATCTGCCTGGAGCTGGGCCGCGGCGTCCGCGGCATGATCGGCCACACCCAGCCCCGCCGCATCGCCGCCCGCACCGTCGCCGAGCGCGTCGCGGAGGAGCTGCGCTCGCCGCTGGGCGAGGCCGTCGGCTGGAAGGTGCGCTTCACCGACCAGGTGAACCAGGACGCCACCTTCGTGAAGCTGATGACGGACGGCATCCTCCTCGCGGAGATCCAGACCGACCGCGACCTGCGCGCCTACGACACGATCATCATCGACGAGGCCCACGAGCGGTCCCTCAACATCGACTTCCTGCTCGGCTACCTCGCCCAGCTCCTCCCGCGCCGCCCCGACCTCAAGGTCGTCATCACCTCCGCCACCATCGACCCGGAGCGCTTCTCCCGGCACTTCGGCGACGCCCCGATCGTCGAGGTCAGCGGGCGGACCTATCCCGTCGAGGTGCGCTACCGGCCGCTCCTCGAAGAGGACTCCGAGGACGCTGACCGCGACCAGATCACCGCGATCACCGACGCGGTGGAGGAACTCATGGGCGAGGGGAAGGGCGACATCCTCGTCTTCCTCTCCGGCGAGCGGGAGATCCGCGACACGGCGGACGCGCTGGAGAAGAAGAAGTACCGGTTCACCGAAGTGCTGCCCCTCTACGCCCGGCTCTCGCACGCCGAGCAGCACCGGGTGTTCCAGCAGCACACGGGCCGCAGGATCGTTCTGGCGACGAACGTGGCCGAGACGTCCCTCACCGTCCCCGGCATCAAGTACGTCATCGACCCCGGCTTCGCCCGCATCAGCCGCTACAGCCACCGCACCAAGGTGCAGCGGCTGCCCATCGAGCCGGTCTCGCAGGCCAGCGCCAACCAGCGCAAGGGCCGCTGCGGCCGCACCAGCGACGGCATCTGCATCCGGCTGTACGCCGAGGACGACTTCCTGGCCCGCCCGGAGTTCACCGACGCGGAGATCCTGCGCACCAACCTGGCCAGCGTCATCCTTCAGATGACCGCGGCCGGCCTCGGCGACATCGAGAAGTTCCCCTTCATCGACCCGCCGGACCACCGCAACATCCGCGACGGTGTCCAGCTGCTCCAGGAGCTGAACGCGCTGGACCCGGCCGAGAAGGACCCGCGCAAGCGGCTCACCGACACCGGCCGCAAGCTGGCCCAGCTGCCGGTCGACCCGCGGCTCGCCCGCATGGTCCTGGAGGCCGACAAGAACGGCTGCGTCCGCGAGGTCATGGTCATAGCCGCCGCACTGTCCATCCAGGACCCGCGTGAGCGGCCGGCCGACAAGCAGACGCAGGCCGACCAGCAGCACGCCCGCTTCAAGGACGAGACCAGCGACTTCCTCGCCTACCTCAACCTGTGGCGCTACATCCGCGGACAGCAGAAGGAGCGCGGCTCCTCCTCCTTCCGGCGGATGTGCAAGCAGGAGTACCTGAACTTCCTGCGCATCCGGGAGTGGCAGGACATCTACACACAGCTGCGCACGGTCGCCAAGCAGATGGGCATCCATCTCAACGAGGACGACGCGCCCGAGCAGAGCGTCCACGTGTCCCTGCTCGCCGGACTCCTCTCCCACGTCGGCATGAAGGACGTGAAGGACGGCAACAAGAACGAGTACCTGGGCGCGCGCAGCGCCAAGTTCGCGATCTTCCCGGGCTCGTCCCTGTTCAAGAAGCAGCCCCGGTTCGTGATGTCCGCCGAGCTGGTGGAGACGAGCCGCCTGTGGGCGCGCGTCAACGCGAAGATCGAGCCGGAGTGGGTCGAGCCGCTCGCCGGGCATTTGCTGAAGCGGACGTACAGCGAGCCGCGCTGGGAGAAGGACCAGGCGGCCGTGATGGCCGACGAGAAGGTGACGTTGTACGGCGTGCCGATCGTCGCCCAGCGGAAGGTGAACTACGGCCGGATCGACCCGGAGACCTGCCGCGACCTGTTCATCCGCAACGCGCTGGTCGAGGGCGACTGGCGCACGCACCACAAGTTCTTCGCCGACAACCGCCGCCTCCTCAGCGAGGTCGAGGAGCTGGAGCACCGCGCCCGCCGCCGGGACATCGTCGTCGACGACGAGACGCTGTTCGACTTCTACGACCAGCGGGTGCCCGACCACGTCGTATCGGGCGCGCACTTCGACTCCTGGTGGAAGCACAAGCGGCACGAGCAGCCCGACTTCCTCGACTTCGAGCGCGAGATGCTCATCCGGGAGTCGGCGGAGGCGGTCACCAAGGCCGACTACCCGGACACCTGGCGGCAGGGCCCGCTGAAGTTCCGCGTGACGTACCAGTTCGAGCCGGGCGCGGACGCCGACGGCGTGACCGTCCACATCCCCCTCCAGGTGCTCAACCAGGTCACCGACGAGGGCTTCGACTGGCAGATCCCGGGCCTGCGGCAGGAGGTCGTCACCGAGCTGATCCGCTCCCTGCCGAAGCCGATCCGCCGCAACTACGTGCCGGCCCCGAACTTCGCCCAGCGCTTCCTCGACCGGGCGACGCCGCTGCGGGAGCCGCTCACCACGGCCATGGCCCGTGAGCTGAAGCGGATGGTGGGCGTCCCCTTCGAGGCCGACGACTTCGACTGGTCACGCCTCCCCGACCACCTGAAGATCACCTTCCGGATCGTCGACGAGCGGCGGCGCAAGCTCGCCGAGGACAAGGACCTGGAGGCACTGAAGCTCCGGCTGCGGCCGAAGGCCCGGCAGGCCATCTCGCAGGCGGCCGCGGCCACCGCCGAACGGCAGGGCGGCGAGGCCCTGGAGCGTTCGGGCCTGACGGACTGGACGATCGGCACGCTCACCCGCGTCTTCGAGACCCGCCGGGCGGGACAGCCGGTGAAGGCGTATCCGGCGCTGGTCGACGACGGCGACACCGTGTCCGTACGCCTCTTCGACACGGAGGAAGAGCAGGCGGAGGCGATGTGGAAGGGCACCCGGCGGCTGATCCTGCGCAACATCCCGGTCAACCCGGCGAAGTTCGCATCCGAGAAGCTGACGAACGCCCAGAAGCTCGCGCTGTCCGCGAATCCGCACGGTTCGATCCAGGCGCTGTTCGACGACTGCGCGATGGCCGCGGCGGACCGGCTCATCGCCGACTTCGGCGGCCCGGCGTGGGACGAGGAGTCGTACCGCAAGCTCTACGAGAAGGTGCGCGCGGAGATCGTCGACACGACGGTGCGCACGGTCGCCCAGGTGCAGCAGGTGCTGGCCGCCTGGCAGGCCTGTGAACGCCGGTTCAAGGGCGTGCGCAGCCCGGTGCTGCTGGCGAACCTGGCGGACGTGCGGGCGCAGCTGGACGCCCTCGTGAAGCCCGGCTTCGTGACCTGGGCGGGGCTGCGGCGGCTGCCCGACCTGATGCGCTACCTGGTGGCCGCGGACCGGCGGCTTCAGCAGATGCCGACCGGCGTGCAGCGCGACACCAGCCGCATGGAGAAGGTCCACGAGATGCAGGACGAGTACGCGTGGCTGCTGGAGCAACTGCCGCCCGGCCGGCCGGTGCCCCGCCAGGTCCTGGACGTCCGCTGGATGATCGAGGAGCTCCGGGTCAGCTACTTCGCCCACGCGCTGGGCACGGCGTACCCGGTCTCCGACAAGCGGATCGTGAAGGCGATCGACGCGCTCGCTCCGTGACGGGACCCACACACAGGGTGAGTTCGACCAGCGGGCTCACCCTCCTGTATTGTCCTTCTCGCAGCACAACGCAACATCAAGTGCCGCGAAAACCTGGTCCTGTGGAGCAGTTTGGAGTGCTCGCCACCCTGTCAAGGTGGAGGCCGCGGGTTCAAATCCCGTCAGGACCGCAGTGAAGACCGAAGGCCCGCATCCCGCGAGGGACGCGGGCCTTCGGCGTATCGCGGACGCACACGAAGGGGCCCGGATCGCAGGATCGGGTCCCTCGGCATTCCCCCGGCGCAGGCCGCCGCCCCTTCGGCGTCCCCTCGCGGGGCGTCCGGGGCCCCGCGGCACTCTTGACGGCGTCCTCCGGGGCCGGTACCCCAGAACCCAGGGCCCGTTGCACGCGGCGCCCGGGCGGAGGTGGGGCATGACGGCACCGGTCAGGCACGAGACGCGGGCACTGCTCCGCGCGCACCTGTCGGCCGCGTCGTCCTATCGGCACCTGACCCGCCACTGCCCGATCTGCCACCGTCTGCAGCGGCTGGCGATGGACAGCGGCACACGGGCCGCACAGGCCCCCAAAACGGCCGTGGAGGCCTTGGAGGACGAGAGCCGCGCCGACGGCCTGACGGCCTGACAGACGCCGCCCGCCGGCCGCCGCCCGGCGGACGCCCGCGGCGCGCACGACGGGACGGCGGGACGGTGGAACGGCCGGACGGCGGGACGGCCGGACGGCCGGACTCGGGACAACGGGACGGTCGGCCCCCGACGGCGGGAGCGGGACGGGCGGCGCGGAACGGGAGCTTCCTCTAGTGCACGCGAAGCGACGGCAACAAGGGCCCGGCCGTGTGACGGGTGTCACGGCATGAGTTTTGGAAAAGCAGGTTCTTACCCCGCTCCTACAACTGGTCAATTTAATATGTGCAATTGCACCACTCCGGAGGATGCCTCCCAGAACCCTCCCAGAGCCTCCCCAGACTCCGACAAGGGCGCTCACAGAGCCACCTGATACCGCCCCCGAGGCGGCCCCTAGCGCACAAAAAAGATCGCGCCGGACTCGGCGGAGTCCAGCGCGATCGACGACGTTCCCTGGTGGCGAGGGCCTGTTGGGGCAGGACCCACGTCGTTCGGAGCTAGGTTTCGGGCGTCCGCACAGATGGGGGAACCTGACGTGTTGCCCGGTTATTCACTTGTTCAGGCCTCGCTGCGCTGCTGCGGGATGCCCGCGAGCAGTGCGCGGACCTCAGCCTCGCGATAACGGCGGTGTCCGCCGAGCGTGCGGATCGACGTGAGCTTGCCGGCCTTCGCCCACCGCGTGACCGTCTTCGGGTCGACGCGGAACATCGTGGCAACCTCAGCCGGGGTCAGCAGCGGCTCAGCATCAGGGGTGCGAGCGGTCATGAGCGGCCTCCTCGGGAGAACCGAACCTTCTCGGTTCTTTCCTCTAAATTCTGCACCTTGACCCGCGTTGCCCGAAATGGCGGACGCGAGTCGAGTCGGTTATAGGACGAACGGCTTGTCCTCGGCACTACAACTACACCATCTGTCCAGCCGCGTCGGCCAAACCGATGGAATTGCCCCCCAGGTGTTCATCGGCGACGGAAGCCGATGGACCATGCCATAGCGGACAGTCACGCCCCTGTGACGATCAGTCACAGGGGCGCTCAGGAGTCACGAGAACCCCCAAAGCAGTGCAATACCGAGATTCCCCCCACCATGGAGCATAAGTAGGCGGACGGAGCCCTCCCCGGACTCCTTGTCCTATTTTGGCACGAGGAGGGGCAAGCGACGCAAGGGCCGCGTACGTGCGGTCCGTCACCCTTGAGACATAAGCCCGGATCGGGACCTACGTCCCGTGAGTTCCGTGAAGTGCCGCTGACCGTACGCTGTTCGAGCCGTTCATGGCCGTGACGCACATCACTTCGGCAAGCGCTGTCGTATCTGTCACATCGTCAGTTCACCGTGCGTCCGACGTCAGGACGGTCCCGCGGGCCCGCGCCTCAGTTCGCCGAACGCCGTTCCCGGACCGAACGCCACCGCTCCACGAGCCGCCCGTACGCCTCCGCCGCCGCCTCGCCGTCGCCCGCCCGCAGCGCCTCGACGCTGTCGGCCACGTCCTTCGCCGAGCGGTCGGCCTCCAGATCACCGGCCGGCAGCACGTGCGCCAGCCCGCCGTAGTCCAGTTCCACCAGCGAACGCGGATGGAACTCCTCCAGCCAGCGGCCGACGTCCAGCAGCCCGTCGGCGAGCGGCCCCTCCTCGCCGGCGTCCTTCAGCGCCCGCAGCGACCGGGCCACCCGGCGGCGCGCCTGCACCATCGGCGTGCGGTAGCGCAGCACGGGCGCCGCCCGCTCCGTCCCCTTCTCGTACTCCCGCTCCTCGTCGGCGACCAGCACGAACCAGTTCAGGGGCACCTGCCAGACCGCGGTGCGGATCCATGGGCGGGCGTCGGGGTTGCGCTCCAGCCACCGCTCGTGGTCCTTGGCGGCCTGGATCCGCACGACCTCGGGGAGCGCCGCCTCCAGGACCGGTCCGGGCAGTTCGTCGTCCAGCTCGGCCAGGGCGAGCCAGCCGCGCAGCCGCGTGCGCCACGGGCAGACGCAGAGCACGCCGTCCACCTCGGTCACGAACGCGTCGCCGCTCTCCTGCACCGGCACCGCGACCGGCGGGGTGGGCAACAGGTCGGCCAGTGAGCGGCGCAGCTCGTCCTGGTAGGAGGGCAGGTCGGGGCGTCGCGCGTAGCGCGCCCAGTGGGACCGCTCGGGCTCCGGGAAGGCGGCCAGCGGCTCGTACACCCGCAGATAGACCGCGTACGGGACGATCACCGAGGACACCTTGGGCACCCCTGCTCCCTCCCCCTTCGGCCGGCCGGGAAACCCTGCGATCGTCCCACGGCAGTACTCCACCGGGGGGTGATCCCCGACACTGCGGGATCAGCGGGCCGTCCAGGCTCTACGCTCGTGCCACAGGCTCCGCCACCCTTACGGCGCCTGCGCCCCGACCGCCGCTAGACCCTGGAGTCACCACAGTGACCGACGTATCCGGCGTACCTGCTGACGTCCTGCACACCCTGTTCCACTCGGACCAGGGCGGCCATGAGCAGGTCGTGCTCTGCCAGGACCGCGCGACCGGCCTCAAGGCCGTCATCGCCCTGCACTCCACCGCTCTGGGCCCCGCCCTCGGCGGTACCCGCTTCTACCCGTACGCGACCGAGGCGGAGGCCGTCGCCGACGCGCTGAACCTCGCGCGCGGGATGTCGTACAAGAACGCCATGGCCGGGCTCGACCACGGCGGCGGCAAGGCCGTGATCATCGGGGACCCCGAGGTGATCAAGACCGAGGAGCTGCTGCTCGCGTACGGCCGGTTCGTGGCCTCGCTGGGCGGGCGGTACGTGACCGCCTGCGACGTCGGCACCTATGTGGCCGACATGGACGTCGTGGCGCGCGAGTGCCGCTGGACGACCGGGCGCTCGCCGGAGAACGGCGGCGCGGGCGACTCCTCGGTGCTGACCGCCTTCGGCGTCTACCAGGGCATGCGGGCCTCCGCGCAGCACCTGTGGGGCGACCCCTCGCTGCGCGACCGCACGGTCGGCGTCGCGGGTGTGGGCAAAGTCGGACACCACCTGGTGGAGCATCTGCTGGCGGAGGGCGCCCGCGTGGTGATCACGGACGTCCGCCAGGAGGCGGTGCGCCGGATCGCCGAACGGCACCCCGCGGTGGAGGTCGTCGCCGACACCGAGCGCCTGATCACGCTGGACGGACTCGACGTCTACGCCCCCTGCGCGCTCGGCGGGGCGCTGAACGACGACTCCGTGCCGGTGCTGACCGCCGCCGTCGTCTGCGGCGCGGCCAACAACCAGCTCGCCCACCCGGGCGTGGAGAAGGACCTCGCCGACCGCGGGATCCTCTACGCGCCGGACTACGTGGTGAACGCCGGCGGCGTCATCCAGGTCGCCGACGAACTGCACGGCTTCGACTTCGACCGGTGCAGGGCGAAGGCGGCGAAGATCTTCGACACCACCCTCGCGATCTTCGCACGTGCGAAGGCGGACGGGATTCCGCCGGCCGCGGCGGCCGACCGGATCGCCGAGCAGCGGATGCACGAGGCGGCCCGGGCGCACGCGGGCTGACGGCCGGACGGGGGCTCGGTGAGAGCTCCGTGAAGACCCTGTGGCACCCCGTCCCCGGGTTTCGGCGGTACCGGCCGGTGGAAAGTTGGAGAGAACTCTCACTCCTCCGGGCGGGTCGCCCGCCGATAAGTGGTTAAAATCGCCACTGACCAGCGAGGACGGGGCATGCCCAAGGGGCTGTGCACACGCGCGTGGTACGGGCGACGTACCGTACGGGCGTGGGCTCAGGTACCGTGGGAGCCCTACGACGGGCTCTCCACGGAGAGGCCGTCCTGGATCATGAACGCGTGTCAACCTGGGGCCGTCGAGCCCCGTCGTTGAGGGGGTCGAGCCATGGGGCGCGGCCGGGCCAAGGCCAAGCAAGCGAAGGTCGCCCGCCAGCTGAAGTACAACAGCGGCGGGACTGATCTCTCACGCCTGGCCGAAGAGCTGGGCGCATCGCCATCGAACATTCCGCCGAACGGGCAACCGTTCGAGGATGATGACGATGAGCAGGACGACGACCCGTACGCACGGTACGCCGAGCTGTACGGGGACGACGACGAGGATGACGGCGAGGACTCCTCGCAACACCGTCGCGGCGCTTGACCTTGTACTGAGCACTCACCCGGTCGGTGACTCCGGTCACCGACCGGGTCTTGTGCTGCCCGGCCGGCCCGGCGGTCCGCCGGACCGGTCCGACCGGCCGTCTCAGCTCGCGTAGTCGCCGACCAGCTCGGCTCCCGCGGCGTGCTCGCCGCGCTCGGCGATCTCGCCGGCGACCCAGGCCTCGACGCCGCGGTCCGCCAGGGTCGTCAGGGCGACGTCCGCCGAATCCGCGGGCACGATCGCCATCATGCCGACGCCCATGTTGAGCGTCTTCTCCAGCTCCAGGCGCTCGACCGATCCGGTCCTGCCGACCAGGTCGAAGATCGGCCCCGGCGTCCAGGTGGAGCGGTCCACACGCGCGTGCAGCCCGTCCGGGATCACCCGGGCCAGGTTGGCCGCCAGGCCGCCGCCGGTGATGTGCGAGAAGGCGTGGACGTCCGCCGTACGGGTGAGCGCGAGGCAGTCCAGCGAATAGATCTTGGTGGGCTCCAGGAGCTCCTCGCCGAGCGTGCGGCCGAGGTCGTCGACGCGCGCTTCCAGGGAGAGACCGGCCTGGTTCAGCAGGACGTGCCGGACCAGCGAGTACCCGTTGGAGTGGAGTCCGGAGGCTGCCATGGCGATCACCGCGTCACCCGTGCGGATGCGGTCCGGGCCGAGCAGCCGGTCGGCCTCCACGACGCCCGTACCGGCGCCGGCGACGTCGAAGTCGTCCTCGCCCAGCAGTCCGGGGTGTTCGGCCGTCTCGCCGCCGATCAGGGCGCACCCGGCCAGCACACAGCCTTCGGCGATGCCCTTGACGATGGCGGCGACCCGTTCGGGGTGGACCTTGCCGACGCAGATGTAGTCGGTCATGAACAGCGGCTCGGCGCCGCACACCACGATGTCGTCCATGACCATGGCGACCAGGTCGTGGCCGATCGTGTCGTACACGCCGAGCCGGCGCGCGATGTCGACCTTCGTGCCCACGCCGTCCGTGGCGGAGGCGAGGAGCGGGCGCTCGTAGCGCTTGAGGGCGGAGGCGTCGAAGAGGCCGGCGAACCCGCCGAGGCCGCCGAGGACCTCGGGGCGCTGCGTCTTCTTCACCCACTCCTTCATCAGCTCGACGGCGCGGTCGCCCGCTTCGATGTCGACGCCCGCGGCTGCGTAGCTGGCACCAGTTGTCTCAGACATGGCTAGTGAGAACCTTCGTGTCGTACGGCAGGTGTGGCGGGCCGTCTACGGGCGACGGATCGCGTCGGCGGCGGCCGTGGCGGCGGGCCCGGCTGCCAGTTCCGTCTCCAGGAGCTGCTTGCCGAGCAGCTCGGGGTCGGGGAGGTCCATCGGGTACTCGCCGTCGAAGCAGGCGCGGCAGAGGTTCGGCTTGGCGATGGTGGTCGCCTCGATCATGCCGTCGATGGAGATGTAGGCGAGGGAGTCGGCGCCCAGGGAGGTGCCGATCTCGTCGATGGTCATGCCGTTGGCGATCAGCTCCGCGCGCGTGGCGAAGTCGATGCCGAAGAAGCAGGGCCACTTCACGGGCGGCGAGGAGATCCGGATGTGGACCTCGGCCGCGCCCGCCTCGCGGAGCATGCGGACCAGGGCGCGCTGGGTGTTGCCGCGCACGATCGAGTCGTCGACGACGACCAGGCGCTTGCCCTTGATGACTTCCTTCAGCGGGTTCAGCTTCAGCCGGATGCCCAGCTGGCGGATCGTCTGCGAGGGCTGGATGAAGGTCCGGCCGACGTAGGCGTTCTTGACCAGACCCGCGCCGAAGGGGATGCCCGAGGCCTCCGCGTAGCCGATGGCTGCCGGGGTGCCGGACTCCGGAGTCGCTATCACCAGGTCGGCCTCGACCGGCGCTTCCTTGGCGAGCTTGCGGCCCATCTCCACGCGGGAGAGGTACACGTTGCGCCCGGCGATGTCGGTGTCGGGGCGGGCCAGGTACACGTACTCGAAGACACAGCCCTTGGGCTTCGCTTCCGCGAACCGGGAGGTGCGCAGTCCGTTCTCGTCGATGGCGATGAACTCGCCGGGCTCGATCTCACGGACGTAGGCGGCGCCGCAGATGTCCAGGGCGGCGGACTCGGAGGCCACCACCCAGCCGCGCTCCAGTCGGCCGAGGACCAGCGGGCGGATGCCCTGCGGGTCACGGCCGGCGTACAGGGTGTGCTCGTCCATGAAGACGAGCGAGAAGGCGCCCTTGACCTGCGGGAGGATGCGGTGGGCCGCCTCCTCGATGGTCAGCGGCTTGCCGTCCTCGTCGACCTGGGCCGCGAGCAGCGCGGTGAGCAGGTCGGTGTCGTTGGTCGCCGCGACGCGCGGGGAGCGGCCCTCCTGCTTGGGCAGGTCGGCGACCATTTCGGCGAGCTGGGCCGTGTTGACCAGGTTGCCGTTGTGACCGAGCGCGATCGAACCGTGCGCGGTGGCGCGGAACGTCGGCTGCGCGTTCTCCCACACGGAGGCGCCGGTGGTCGAGTAGCGGGCGTGTCCGACCGCGATATGACCCTGGAGCGAACCGAGCGAGGTCTCGTCGAAGACCTGGGACACGAGGCCCATGTCCTTGAAGACGAGGATCTGGGAGCCGTTGCTGACCGCGATTCCCGCGGATTCCTGGCCCCGATGCTGGAGGGCGTAGAGCCCGAAGTAAGTGAGCTTGGCGACCTCTTCACCGGGAGCCCAGACCCCGAAGACGCCGCAAGCGTCCTGAGGGCCTTTCTCGCCGGGGAGCAGATCATGACTGAGTCGACCGTCACCACGTGGCACGCCTCCGAGTGTAGGCGAGGTCGACCACTGGTCCGAATTGGGGATACCCGCGGGTAACTGGATCACCGGTCGGCGGCCGCTGTCCCGCCGGGTGCGTTTGCGCAGCTCAGGGCGCGATTCCGATGATCCGTCGGCGGGTCGCGCGCACCGCTGCCACCGTCTCGCCGGCCGGCCTCGGGCGGGCGCGAGTGAGGTGTCGCACACCGATCGGGCCGGCGACGGGTCGCGTCTCACATCCTGGTCAGCCGGACCAGGCCGCCGCCGGCCGCGCCGAGCGTCAGCCTGTCGCCCTTGACCTCGGTGGTCAGCGGCCCGTCGGCGAAGGTGCCGGCCAGCAGCCGCTCGAACGCCATGACCGGGCCCGCGCAGGCCATCCGGGTCGTTCTGGCGTCGCCGAACCGGACGCTGCCCCCCTCGATCACGGCCGTGGCGGTGAAGTCGTTGCATCCGTAACTTCCGGCCGCCTTGCCGTCCGTGATCGTCAGCCGGGCGCTGCCGGGCGACCGCCGGGTCTCGCCGTCCACGGTGACGCTGTCGACGGTCCACCGGACGCCGGTCAGCGGCGGTTCGGCGCTCACCGAGGCGCTGCCGGGCCGCCGTCCGTCGGCCTGCTCGTCGCCGCAGGCCGCGGCGAGCGGGGCGAGCACGAGGACGGCCGCAAGGACCGGCGCCGAGCGGGTGCGCCGCTTGCCGGTGCGCGGGGTGCGCGGGGTGCGCGGGGTGCGCGCGGTTCTCATGGGGCGCGTGGCGCGCGTGAGGCTGTGCCTGTGCCGGTGCATGCCGGTTCGACGGGACGGATGGGGCGACCGGTTCCACGCGGGCTCCGGATGAGGACGTTCAGGGGCAGGGCGGGCACCCGGATCGGCCGTCGGGCGGGGAGGGGAGGCGGAGCCGGGATCAGCTCATGAGCGGCAGGAGGGCCGCGAGGTCCGCCCGTTCGCCGCTCGCGCCGACCTTCGCCGACTCGACGGCTTCCTGCCAGGTCACACGGCCGGTCGCCAGCCGGATCCAGGTGAGCGGATCGGTCTCGACGACGTTGGGCGGGGTGCCCCGGGTGTGCCGGGGCCCCTGGACGCACTGGACGACGGCGAACGGCGGGATCCGCACCTCGGTCGCGCCGCCGGGGGCCTTCACGGCCAGGGCGTCGGCCAGCAGCCGGGTGGCGGCGGCCAGCGCCTGACGGTCGTACGGGACGTCCAGCCCGGGGACGGCGTCGTTGAGGTCGTCGGTGTGGACGACGAGTTCGACGGTACGGGTGACCAGGTAGTCGGCGAGCGTGATGGCGCCGGTGCGGGCGGCGAGGACGCGGTCGCCGCAGGCGCCGTCGAGGGCGGCGGCCAGCCGCTCCCCGGCACGGGCGTAGAGGGCGACCGGATCGGGGTGGGCCGCGGCCAGGGCCAGGGTCCCGTCGGAGATGTCGGCGGCCCGCGCCCCTGTGGCGAACGGCCAGTCCAGGAGGGTCAGCTCCGCCTTCGCCGGTTCGTCGCGCTCCAGGTTGCGGCTGACGGTCTCCACCGCCATCGTCACGTGCGCCGCCAGGTCCCGCACGGTCCAGCCCGCCAGCCGGGTCGGCAGGGCGAGCTGCCCGGGGGTCAGCGTGCCCACGGCCCGTTGCACGTTGCCGAACTGCGCGAGGACGGCGGCACGGATCTTGACGGGGTCGTACGCGCGGGCGCGCTTCTTGGCCGGAGGCATGGCGGTGAGCCTAGACCGCCTGGGCGCGGGCGGGCGATGGCGGCGATGACGGTACGCGGTGGCGGTACGGCGGTCGCGTCCGGCTGTCGCGCACGGCGGGCGTGTACGGCGGGCGTGCAGGGCCGGCGTGTACGGCGGTCGTCGCCAGTGGGGCGCAGACGTGGGCGCGGAGTGGGGCGGAGGCCCGTGCGCGAATGGGCCGAGACGTGGGCGCGGAGTGGTCGCGTGGTGCGGTCAGGCCTTGCGGGCGTAGTCGCCCAGGCCCGCTTCCACCAGGGCGAAGGCCCTGCGGGCCCGGTCGGCGGCTTCGGCCGCGACCTCGTCCACGCTCTCGCCCGCGGCGATGCGGCGGTGGTGCTCTTCGACGAGGGCGTTGCGGGCGGCGGTGAGCGTGGCGGCCGCGATCGCCGCGAGGGTCTCGTCCCCCGTCTCCTCGGCCAGCAGCCCGGCCAGCTCGCGGGCGCCCTTCTCCGACAGGACGTAGGCGCGCTCGCGCAGGACGGGCGTCGCGAGGATGACCGAGCGGATCTCACGGGCGAAGGGCTCGCTGTGCAGGCCGATCGCGGGATCACGGCCTTCGATCATCTCCAGGAACTGCCGTCGGACGGCCTCGGCCGCGGACTCGCCCCGGCGCCGCTCCCGTACCGCACGGGCCGCGTCGGAGAAGTGCTCCTCCATCGGCCGGAAGACCAGGTCCTCCTTGGTGCCGAAGTAGTTGAACACCGTCATCTTCGAGACGTCGGCGGCGTCGGCGATCTCCTGGACGGAGACGTCGTCGAAGCTCCGCTCCAGGAACAGCTCCACCGCGGTCCGGTAGATCCGCATCGCGGTCTGGAGCTTCTTGCGCTCGCGCAGGCCCATCGTCGCTTCGGCAGCCATGACGCCACTGTACCAAGCTCATTCTTGAGCCCGGATGAAAAGTAGTACCGGATAAAAGATTGACCCGGTCCACGGATTCCGGGCATGGTGGGCGCATGACCGACACCCAACGCAGAATCGGCTTCCTCGTCTGCCTCGTCACGATCGTGCTCGCCGTGCTCGACCTGCAGATCGTGTCCGCGGCCACCGTCCCGATCGTCCGCGACCTCGACCCCGCGCACGGCATCGACCGCATCCCCTGGCTGGTCAGCGCCTTCTCCCTGGCGTCGGCCGCGGTACTCCCGCTGTACGGCAAGCTGTGCGACGTCCTCGGCGCCAAGAGGGTGTTCCTGGGCGCCGTGGGCACGTTCCTCGTCGGCTCGGCGCTGTGCGGGGCGGCGCAGTCGCTCGACCAGCTGATCGCCGCCCGAGCGGTGCAGGGCATCGGCGCCGGCGGCCTGATGAGCGTCACGATGGTGGTCATAGCCCAGCTCAGAGGAGCCGGCGAGAAGGACGCCAAGGGCGCCGGCGTGGGCGGGGTCGTCGCAGGCGGCGGCATGGCGGTGGGCCCCTGGATCGGCGGGCTGCTCGCCGACCACGCGAGTTGGCGGTGGATCTTCTACGTCAACCTGCCCCTCGGGGCCGCCGTGCTGATCGTCGGCGCACTCGCCCTCAAGTTGCCCCGGAACGGTCCGCGGCACCGCATCGACTTCCTCGGGGCGGGCCTGGCCGCCGCGTTCTCCACCGCCCTGCTGCTGGTCACCGAGTGGGGCGGCAAGCAGTACGCGTGGACGTCGCCGCAGATCCTCGCGCTGACGCTCGCCACGGCGGTCACCCTCGGCCTGTTCCTGCGGCGGCAGGCCACGGCCGCCGAGCCGATCCTCCCGCTGTCCCTCTTCCGCGTACCCGAACTGCGCTGGGGCTTCGCCATACAAGGGCTGATGGGCGCGGCCATGGTCGGCTCGATGTACTACGTGATGGTCTACCTCCAGGTGGCCCGCGGGATCGCCAGCTCATCGGCGGGCCTGTACCTGCTGCCCATGGCCGCGGGGATGACGGCCGTGGGCATCGCCTCCGCCAGGCTCGCCGCGCGCGGCTGGGCCGAACGGACCTTCGCCATAGCGGGGTCGGCGCTGGCCGCGGTCGCCTTTCTGTTCCTGGCCACGCTCGGCACCGACACCTCACTGTGGCTGCTGCGCGGCTACCTGCTGCTCGTCGGCACGGGCTTCGGCCTCCTCCTGGGCCAGCTCATCCAGCTGGTCCAGGACGCGGCCCCGCGCCACCAACTCGGCGTGGCCACCACCGGCGTCCGCTTCTTCCAGACCCTGGGGACCGCCCTGGGCGCGGCTCTCTTCGGCACCCTTATCACCAGGCTCTACGACGGCCCCGGTCAGCTCGCCTCCCTGGCGGGCGCGGCCCGGCCGGCGGCGCTGGAGTCGTACGTGTCCGCCATGGACACGGTGTTCCTGTGCGGGGCGGGACTGATGGCCGTGTGCCTGGTCCTGGCGCTCCTGCTGCCCACGTCCCGTCCGACGGCGAGCACCCCCGAGCCCGCGCCGGAACCGGTGACGGTATGACAGCCGCCCCCGTCCGACCGCGGGGCCCGGCTTCGAACGCCGGTGGACACGGGGAAGGCCCCGCCCGTGGGGAACGGGAGGGGCCTTCACCACCGCGGGTGCGTACGGGCGGGTTACGCGAGCAGCGCCGGGATGGTGTCCTCGTGCGCCCTGCGCAGCTCCTCCAGGGACAGCTCGAACTCGCCCTGGAGCTCGACCGTGTCGCCGTCGACGACACCGATGCGGGTCACGGGCAGACCGCGCGCCCCGCACATGTCGTTGAACCGCAGCTCCTCCGAGCGCGGCACCGCGACGACCGCGCGGCCGGCCGACTCGGAGAAGAGGAGGGTGAAGGCGTCGAGGCCGTCGGGCACGATCAGCCGCGCACCCTTGCCGCCGAGCAGCGCCGACTCGACGACCGCCTGGATCAGACCGCCGTCGGACAGGTCGTGCGCGGAGTCGATCATGCCGTCGCGCGAGGCGGAGATCAGGATCTCGGCGAGCAGCCGCTCCCGCTCCAGGTCGACCTTCGGAGGCAGTCCGCCCAGGTGGTCGTGGACGACCTGGGACCAGGCCGAGCCGCCGAACTCCTCACGGGTGTCGCCGAGGAGGTAGAGCAGCTGGCCCTCCTCCTGGAAGGCCACGGGCGTGCGGCGGGTCACGTCGTCGATGACGCCCAGCACCGCGACCACCGGAGTCGGGTGGATGGCCGCCTCGCCGGTCTGGTTGTAGAGCGAGACGTTGCCGCCGGTCACCGGGGTGCCGAGCTGCTGGCAGGCGTCGGCAAGACCGCGGATGGCCTCCGCGAACTGCCACATCACCGCCGGGTCCTCGGGCGAGCCGAAGTTCAGGCAGTCGGAGACGGCGAGCGGCTTGGCACCGGTCGTGGCCACGTTGCGGTACGCCTCGGACAGGGCCAGCTGCGCGCCCGCGTACGGGTCGAGCTTGGCGTAGCGGCCGTTGCCGTCGGTCGCGATGGCGACGCCGAGGCCGCTCTCCTCGTCGATGCGGATCATCCCGGAGTCCTCGGGCTGGGCCAGCACCGTGTTGCCCTGCACGAAGTGGTCGTACTGGGACGTGATCCACTTCTTGGAGGCCTGGTTGGGGGACGACACCAGCTTCAGGACCTGGTCCTTCAGCTCGTCGCCCGTCTGCGGCCGGGGGAGCTTGCCCGCATCGTCGGCCTGGAGTGCGTCCTGCCAGTCGGGGCGGGCGTAGGGGCGCTCGTAGACCGGGCCGTCGTGGGCGACGGTGCGGGGGTCGACGTCGACGATCTTGCCGCCGTGCCAGAAGATCTCCAGGCGGTCGCCGTCGGTCACCTCGCCGATGACGGTGGCGATGACGTCCCACTTGTCGCAGATCTCGAGGAACCGGTCGACCTTGCCCGGCTCGACGACCGCGCACATGCGTTCCTGCGACTCGCTCATGAGGATTTCCTCGGGCGAGAGGGTGGAGTCGCGCAGCGGGACGTCGTCCAGCGTGACGCGCATGCCGCCGGAGCCGTTGGAGGCCAGCTCGGAGGTGGCGCAGGACAGCCCGGCCGCGCCGAGGTCCTGGATGCCGACGACCAGCTTCTCCCGGAAGGCCTCCAGGGTGCACTCGATGAGGAGCTTCTCCTGGAAGGGGTCGCCGACCTGCACGGCGGGACGCTTCGACGGCTTGGCGTCGTCGAACGTCTCGGAGGCGAGGATCGAGGCGCCGCCGATGCCGTCGCCGCCGGTCCGGGCCCCGTACAGGATGACCTTGTTGCCGGCGCCGGACGCCTTCGCGAGGTGGATGTCCTCGTGCCGCATCACACCGATGGCGCCCGCGTTGACCAGCGGGTTGCCCTGGTAGCAGGCGTCGAAGACGACCTCGCCGCCGATGTTCGGCAGGCCCAGGCAGTTGCCGTAGCCGCCGATGCCGGCGACGACGCCGGGCAGGACGCGCTTGGTGTCGGGGTGGTCGGCCGCGCCGAAGCGCAGCGGGTCCACGACCGCGACCGGGCGCGCGCCCATCGCGATGATGTCGCGCACGATGCCGCCGACGCCCGTGGCCGCGCCCTGGTAGGGCTCCACGTAGGACGGGTGGTTGTGCGACTCGACCTTGAAGGTGACGGCGTAGCCCTGGCCGACGTCGACGACGCCCGCGTTCTCGCCGATGCCGACGAGCAGCGCGTCGGATTGCGGGGCCTTCTCGCCGAACTGGCGCAGGTGCACCTTGGAGGACTTGTACGAGCAGTGCTCCGACCACATGACGGAGTACATGGCCAGCTCGGCGCCGGTCGGGCGGCGGCCGAGGATCTCGACCACGCGCTCGTACTCGTCCTTCTTCAGGCCGAGTTCGGCCCAGGGCAGCTCGACGTCGGGGGTCTCGGCCGCGTGCTCGACCGTGTCCAGAGGCGTCCGGCTCATGCGTTGACCAGCTTCTTGAGGATCGAGGTGAAGAACGGGAGGCCGTCGGTGCGGCCGGAGCCGATGAGCGGCTCGACGGCGTGCTCCGGGTGCGGCATGAGACCCACGACGTTGCCGGCCGCGTTGGTGATGCCGGCGATGTCGCGAAGGCTGCCGTTGGGGTTGACGTCCAGGTAGCGGAAGGCGACCCGGCCCTCCGCCTCCAGCTCGTCGAGCGTGCGCTCGTCGGCGACGTACCGGCCGTCCATGTTCTTCAGCGGGATGTGGATCTCCTGGCCGGCCGAGTAGTCGGTCGTCCAGGCGGTGTCCGCGTTCTCCACCCGCAGCTTCTGGTCGCTGCAGATGAAGTGGAGGTGGTCGTTGCCGAGCATCGCGCCCGGGAGGAGGTGGGCCTCGGTGAGGATCTGGAAGCCGTTGCAGATGCCGAGGACCGGGAGACCGGCCTTCGCCTGCTCGATGAGGGGCTCCATCACCGGGGAGAAACGCGCGATGGCGCCGGCCCGCAGATAGTCACCGTAGGAGAAACCACCGCACAGCACGACTGCGTCGACCTGGTGGAGGTTCTTGTCCTTGTGCCAGAGAGCGACGGGTTCCGCGCCCGCGAGGCGGATCGCGCGCTGGGTGTCCCGGTCGTCGAGGCTGCCCGGGAAAGTGACGACGCCAATACGAGCGGTCACTTCGCGGCTCCCGCGACGGCTTCTTCCGACTCGACCTTGACGGTGAAGTCCTCGATCACGGTGTTGGCGAGGAAGGATTCCGCAAGATCGTGGATGCGGGCGAGGACGGCCTCGTCGACGGGGCCGTCAACTTCCAGTTCGAATCGCTTTCCCTGACGTACGTCGGAGATGCCCTCGAAACCCAGTCGCGGCAGTGCGCGCTGCACCGCCTGGCCCTGGGGGTCGAGGATCTCCGGCTTGAGCATGACGTCGACTACGACGCGTGCCACTGGCACTCCCGGTGGTGTGGTGCTGAGCAGGTTCCTGCGGGTGTCTCCGACAGGTGGCTTCAGACTACCCGCACAAAATTTCTACGCGAGTAGAGTTGGAGGAACCTACGTGACGGCCATCACGAAGGCCCTCGCGATCCGGTACCTGCCGGGGATGTTCACGAAAAGTTACGGGAAAGATCCCCGGCCATCCGCGGATACCTATTGCGCCCGGACACGCGGACAGATTTAGTCGGGCTTCACAATGCATTGCCGCGCACTGTACAAATGAATTGGAAATAGCCGAGACTCGGCACGACGCCACGGCCGAACGGTTTGTGGCGCCGGACGAAGGGACCGATATTCGTGGCGCAGAAGGTCGTGGTCACTCTCTTTGACGACATCGACGGCTCGGAAGCGGCGGAAACGATCGCCTTCGGGCTCGACGGCAAGTCGTACGAGATCGACCTGAATGAAGGCAATGCCGAGAAACTGCGTAAGGCGCTCGAGCCCTACGTCGAAGCCGGCCGCAAGCGGTCCAGATCGGGCAAGGCCTACAAGCAGACGGAGGTCGCCCCCGACCCCGCGGCGGTCCGCGCCTGGGCCCAGGCCAACAAGATGGAGGTGCCGGCCCGGGGCCGCATCCCCAAGAGGGTCTACGAGGCGTTCACCGAAGCGCAGTGAGCCGAGCCCGGTGAGCCGAGGGCGTGAGCGGGGACCGGTGAGCGGGGCTCGTCGGGCGGCGTCCGGTGCGGGGCGTCCGCGGGTGACGCTCGTCGCGCCCTCCCCGCGGGGCCCGACCGACGGCCGGTCACCCGCCCCTCGAACGACTCGACTTGCGCTGCACCCCTCCCGGTCGGCTAGAGTCTGGAGCACGCCGCCGGGCGAGGCCGAAAAGCCCAGCTCACGGAGTACGTGCGGGTGTAGTTCAGTAGTAGAACATCCCCCTTCCAGGGGGAAGGCGCAGTGTGCAATTCCTGTCACCCGCTCTGCACCGCCGATCTGACCGGTCTTCTGGATCAGGTAGGCTGGTGCTCGCGCCGATCGGTGAGAGCCGGTCGGAGGCAATGCGGACGTAGCTCAGTTGGTAGAGCGCAACCTTGCCAAGGTTGAGGTCGCGAGTTCGAGCCTCGTCGTCCGCTCGGGAATAAGGCCCCGGTCCACTGGACCGGGGTCTTTTCGTGCGCCCGGAACATGGCGCGTACGGGCGCCGCGCCGCCGGGCTCGCGCATCCGCCGACCTCGCCGGGCGCTGCCGGGGCCGTCTGACATATGTCATGGGGAGTGGTGACACCTCGCACTGCTCCGGGCCTGCGGTCGCCGGGAGGCTTGGGGCATGAACGCGAATGAACACGTGATCGAGGTCACCGACCTGCGGCGTGTGTACGGGGGCGGGTTCGAAGCGGTCCGTGGGATCTCCTTCCACGTCGGCCGCGGCGAGATCTTCGCGCTGCTCGGCACCAACGGCGCCGGAAAGACGTCCACCGTCGAGCTGCTGGAAGGGCTGGCGCGACCGGACGGCGGGCGGGTCTCGGTGCTCGGCCACGACCCCTTCACCGAGCGCGCCGTCGTCCGGCCGCGGACCGGCGTGATGCTCCAGGAAGGGGGATTCCCCTCCGAGCTGACCGTCGCCGAGACGGCGCGGATGTGGGCCGGCTGCGTGAGCGGCGCCCGTCCGGTCGACGGGGCGCTGGCACTCGTCGGGCTCACCCGGCGTGCCGGCGTCCGGGTCAAGCAGCTGTCCGGCGGTGAGCGGAGGCGTCTGGACCTGGCACTCGCGGTCCTCGGCGAACCCGAGGTGCTGTTCCTCGACGAGCCCTCCACCGGCCTGGACGCCGAGGGCCGGCGCGACACCTGGGAGCTGGTGCGCGCCCTGCGCGACGCGGGCACCACGGTGCTGCTGACCACCCACTACCTGGAAGAGGCCGAGCACCTCGCCGACCGGCTGGCCATCCTGCACCAGGGCCGCATCGCCGCCGCCGGAACGCCCGCCGAGGTGACCGCCGCCCAGCCGTCCCGGATCGCCTTCGAACTGCCCGAGGGGTATCTCCCGGGGGATCTGCCGCCGCTCGGCGAACTGGGCGTGTGCGGGCACGAGATCGACGGCCGCATCATCCGGCTGCACACCCGGGAACTCCAGCGGGCCGCCACCGGGCTGCTGATGTGGGCGCGGCGGACGCACGTCGAACTGCGCCGGCTCGACGTGCGCTCGGCCTCGCTGGAGGAGGCGTTCCTGGGAATCGCCCGGGAGGCGTCGTCCGGCCCGGCGGCCGACGAGACCGGCAGGACCGGGAAGACCGACGGGGCCGAGGGGGTCGCGGCATGAGCGGGACGACGGTGCGCGAGACGGCCGGGCGGGAGGCCGGGCGGATGATCACGACCCCCGCACGCCGGATGGCCGCCCTCGGGCGGGCCGAACTGACGCTGCTCGGCCGCAGCCGGAGCACGCTCCTCATGGCCGTGCTCGTGCCGCTGGCGCTGCCGGTCAGCCTCGCCCCGACGATCGACGGCATGGACCTCAAGGACGCCGGGCTCACCGCGGGCCTGGTGCTGCTGCCCGCCGCGATCGGCTTCTCGCTGCTGTTCGGCGTGTATTCGGCGCTGACCGTCATCTACACCGCCCGGCGCGAGGAGTTGGTGCTGAAGCGGCTGCGCACCGGCGAGCTGCGCGACGCCGAGATCCTCGCCGGGTCCGCGCTGCCGGTCCTGACGACGGGACTGGTGCAGTCGGCGGTGCTGGTGGCGGGCTCCACGGTCGTGCTGGACGTGCCGGCGCCCGAGGCGCCCGTTCTCGCCGTCCTGGGCCTGCTGTTCGGCCTGGTGATGTGCGCGGCGCTCGCGGCCGTCACGGCGACCGCGACCCGGTCCGTGGAGAGCGCGCAGGTCACCACGGCGCCGCTGGTGCTCGTGTCGATGGCCGGCTCCGGGGTGGCCGTCCCCCTGGACCTGCTGCCCGACGGCCTCGCCTCCGCGTGCGCCTTGCTGCCGCTGTCCCCGGTGATCACTCTGATCCGCGGCGGCTGGACCGGCGCCCTGTCGGCGCACGAAGCCCTGGGCGCCGTCGGAACCGCACTGGCCTGGACGGCGCCGGCGGTGTTTGCTGTACGGCGGTGGTTCCGGTGGGAGCCCCGGCGCTGAGCGCCAGGGTCGCGACGGGAGCCCCGGCGCCGGCGACCCGCGGCACCGGCCCGCGCGGAACGGACACCGGCACGGATACGGGCACGGACCCTGACACGGGAGCCGGCACGGGGGAGCACGTGCACGGGGGAGCACGGGGACCGCGGGACACGGGGCACCACGGGACACGGGACGACCGACGCGGCTCATGGGCGAGGAGGGGGCGTGCGGATGCGCAGGCCGGGAGGCTGGTGGCGGCGCAAGAGCACGCCCGCGAAGGTCGAGACGTACACACGGTGGTCGTTCCACTTCTTCGCCGTGGCCGAGTTCATGGCCGTGGGGCTGCCCTCCGCCGGGGCCCTGCCGGCCGGACCCGGGCTGTGGCTGCCGGCGTTGACGCTGGTGCACTGCACGCTCGGCGGGGTGACGGCGTCGCGGGCGCTGGACTGGACGCGCGGACGCCGGCCCCGGCCCGTCCGCCTGCTGTGGGCGCTCGCCGCCCTCACGGCGGCGGTCGCCGTCGCCGCGGCCCTCGTCGCGCAGCGCGGCCCGGACCACGACAGCGTGGACGCCGCCGCGGGCGGTGTCTTCGGCGTCGTCCTGGCCTTCGGGTCCGGGTTCATCGCGCTCGGCGTACGCGTGCGGCGGCGGGTGTTCGCGGTCGTGGCCGGCTTCGCCGTGGGCGCCGCAGTGGTGGCGTACCCGGTCGGGCTGTCGGGCGTTGCCGTCCTGGCGACGATGGCGGCGGTGTTCGTCGGCGGCGGCTTCCTCGCGTTCACCTCGGTCTTCTCGGTGTGGCTGCTCGACGCGGTCTTCCGGCTGGACGAGGCCCGCGACACCCGCGCCCGGCTCGCCGTCGCCGAGGAACGGCTGCGGTTCGGGCGGGATCTGCACGATGTGATGGGCCGCAACCTGGCGGTGATCGCCCTGAAGAGCGAACTGGCCGTGCAGCTGGCCCGGCGCGGACGGCCGGACGCCGTGGACCAGATGATCGAGGTGCAGCGCATAGCGCGGGAGTCGCAGCGTGAGGTGCGTGACGTCGTCCGCGGCTACCGCGAGGCCGACCTCGGCGTGGAACTCGCGGGCGCGCAGGGCGTGTTGACGGCGGCGGGCATCGACTGCGCGGTGAGCGGGGAGCCCGGCGGACTGCCCGCCGAGGTGCAGTCCGCGCTGGGCTGGGTGGTGCGCGAGAGCACCACCAACGTGCTGCGGCACGGAGACCCGGGCCGGTGCTCGGTGGCGTTGCGGAGGACGGCGGGGAGCGTGGTGCTGACGGTGGAGAACGACGGGGCGGGGCCCGTCGGCGCGGGCGGGAGGCCGGGGCCCGCCGCGTCGGGCGGCGGGTCGGGACTCGCCGGACTGCGGGAGCGGCTGCGGGAGGTCGACGGGACACTGGAGGCCCGGCTCGTCGGCGCGGGCACGTTCCGGGTGGTCGCCGAGGTGCCTCTGAACGAGGCGCCGGGGAGCAGGACGCCGCTCGACGGGAAGACACGCGACGGGAAGCCGCTCGACGGGCGGTCGCCCGGCGAGGCCCCGGCCGGCGGGACACGGCGGCTCGGTGAAGGGGCGTCCGGGGAGGCGTCCACTGTGAGAGAGGTCACTTCATGACGGTCCGGGTGCTGCTCGCGGACGACGAGCACCTCATCCGGGGCGCCCTGGCCGCGCTGCTGTCCCTGGAGGACGACCTGGTGATCGTCGCCGAGGCCGCCACCGGTCCGGAGGCCCTGGCCATGGCGCGGGCGCACGAGCCCGACGTGGCCGTCCTGGATCTGCAGATGCCGGGTGCCGACGGTGTGAAGGTCGCCACATCCCTGCGGACCGAACTGCCCGGCTGCCGGGCGCTGATCGTCACCAGCCACGGCCGGCCCGGCCATCTCAAACGGGCGCTTGCGGCCGGTGTGCGCGGTTTTGTGCCGAAGACCGTGAGCGCCCAGCGGCTCGCCGAGATCATCCGCACGGTGCACGCCGGAAACCGTTACGTTGACCCGGAGTTGGCGGCCGACGCGATCGCCGCAGGTGACTCGCCGCTGACCTCGCGCGAGGCGGAGGTGCTCGAACTCGCCGCCGACGGAGCGCCGGTCGCGGAGATCGCGGAGCGGGCCGCGCTGTCTCAGGGGACCGTGCGGAACTACCTGTCGTCGGCCGTCTCCAAGCTCGGGGCGGAGAACCGGCACACGGCGGTGCGGATCGCGCGGGAGCGGGGTTGGGTATAGTTGGCGTCGCGCCACGGCACGTTCACCACGGCGCAGTGCGGACGTAGCTCAGTTGGTAGAGCGCAACCTTGCCAAGGTTGAGGTCGCGAGTTCGAGCCTCGTCGTCCGCTCCACAGCAAAGGCCCCGGTCATCGACCGGGGCCTTTCGCGTGGGCCGCTCACGCCCAGGCGGTGCCCGTCAGACGCTCGTAGGCCTCGACGTACTTCGCGCGGGTGGCGTCCACGATGTGCTGGGGCAGCGGCGGCGGGGGCTGCTCGCCGTGGCGGTCCCAGCCGGACTCGGCGGAGGTCAGCCAGTCCCGCACGAACTGCTTGTCGTACGAGGGCTGCGCGCGGCCCGGCTGCCACTGGTCGGCCGGCCAGAAGCGGGACGAGTCCGGGGTGAGGACCTCGTCGGCGATGACCAGCGTCTCGCCCTCGAAGCCGAACTCGAACTTGGTGTCGGCGAGGATGACGCCCCGGTCGCGGGCGATGTCGCGGGCCCGGCCGTACACGGCGAGGGTGGCCTGCCGGAGCTGGGCCGCGGTGTCGGCGCCGACCTGGCGGGCGACCTCCTCGTAGGAGACGTTCTCGTCGTGCTCGCCGACGGCGGCCTTGGTCGCCGGGGTGAAGATCGGCGCCGGAAGCTCGCTGCCGTCGACGAGGCCCTCGGGGAGGGCGAGACCGCAGACCGTGCGGGACTCCCGGTACTCGACGAGCCCCGAGCCGGTGAGGTAGCCGCGGGCCACGCACTCCACCGGGACCATCCGCAGGGACTTGCAGATCAGGGTGCGTCCGGCCCAGTCGGCGGGGGCGCCGGCGGGCGGCTCCGTGCTCAGGACGTGGTTCGGGACCAGGTCCGCGAGCCGGTCGAACCACCACAGGGAGAGCTGGGTGAGGATGCGGCCCTTGTCCGGGATCTCGGTCGGCAGCACCCAGTCGTAGGCGGACGTGCGGTCGCTGGCGACCATCACGAGGTCGCCCGCCTCGTTCTGGTACAGCTCGCGCACCTTGCCGGTGTGCAGATGCACCAGGCCCGGCACCTGAAGGGGCTCGGGCTTTTCTACGAATCCGGACACGGTTCCTCCCCGTGGTTCTGACCTGGAGGCTCGATTGTCCCTTAGTTCAGCATTGGCCTCGGACGCCGGGTGGCCGGGCCGTCCGGGACGATGACCGAACAGCCGCCGGCCTGCCACTCGGGGACGGCCGGGCGTGGGTCAGTCGCGCTTGCAGATGCGGTCCAGGAGATTGGCCGTCGCACGTTGGACCCGGGGGTCGACATGGCCGGGGCGGTCGAGCGCCGGGGACCAGGCGAAGGTGCCGGAGGCGAACACCAGGGCGCCCGACGGCGCGCGGTAGAGGGACGTCTCCTGGTGCCGCCGGACGCCCTCGCCGTCACGGTACGGCGAGTGGGCGAGGAGGATGCGGTCCTCGTGCCGCGGGAGCGGGGTGCGCGGGAAGTAGCGGTCGGCCTCGCCCGCCACCAGCCCTTCGATGCCCTCGCCCTCTCCCGTGCCGGTCGCCTCCCACAGCCAGTGGCCGGCGTTGCGGACGATCAGCGGATGCGGCTCGGGCACCCGGCCCGCGTACTGGATGCCCACCAACTGCTGCTCGGCGCGGTCGATCTCCCGCCACAGCACGGCCCTGCCGGGCCCCCTGCGCTTGCGGCAGGTGAGCAGACGGCTGGGCACACCGGACGGCGACGGCCCCAACTCCACTTGCCAGTAGACGGAGTTCGCGGACAGGAACACGAGCGATGTGCCGGTGTCGCGGGCGAGTTCCACCGTGCGGCGCATGTTCGCGGACCAGTACTCGTCGTGGCCGGGGAAGACCAGGCCCCGGTACCGGGTGGGGTCGATCAGGCCGGCGTGCAGATCGCGGGCGTCGGCGTAGGCGAGGTCGTAGCCGTAGCGCTCGGCCCAGCGGATGAAGTCGTAGGCGTGACCGACGTGCAGCGGTAAGCCCGCGCCCGCGTACGGCCGGTCGAAGGAGACCGTGGTCGCCGCGTCGGCCTCGCCGAGCAGACGGCCGTTCTCGTCCCAGGCGTGGTAGAGGCTGGCGCCGGTGCGGCCGTCCTCGGGGTAGAGGTTGTAGGCCTGCCAGGTGATGTCGGGCAGCACCAGGAGCAGGTCGGCGGGACGCTGGTCGCGGACGGTGAAGGGCACGTGGGAGCGGTATCCGTCGGCGGTGGTGAGGACGGCGACGTACGCGCCCACGTTCCAGTACGACGGGACCTGCAGACGCCAGGAGAGCCACCAGTGGTGGCAGGAGACCGTGCGGTCGGCGGTCAGAGGCGGCGGCTGGACGATGCCGGACAGGCGCGGGCTGGTGGTGATCTTGGCTGCGCCGTCGCCGTCGTAGTGGCCGATGCGGTAGACGTCGACGCTGAACTCCTGGGGCGGGTCGACGGTGACGTGGAAGTCGACGGCGTCCCCGGGGGCGACCGCGCCCGTCGAGACGAAACCCTTGATCTGACGGCCCACGTCGTCGGCGGAGCGGGGACCGCCGGGCCGCGGGGCGGTCCGGGGTCCGGGGACGCGGGGGGCGCCCTGCGCCGGGGCGGGCGCCGCCTGGTCCACGTACCAGGGGACCACCTGCCCGGTGTCGTCGAAGTACGTCTCGCTGCCGCGCAGCCAGGGCACCGGGCCCTGGCCGAAGGGGTCGGTCACGGCGTGGGCCAGTGCGCCCGACTCCCATCGGCGGATGTGCTCCGGTCCTGGTCCGGGTCCCATGGTGCTCCCCTCCCTCGTGCCCCGTGCCGGCCCGTACGGACGTGACCGTCCTGTGCGTCCGGTCCCGTGCCGTGTGTCCTATGTCGCGAGCCCTTGCCATGGGCCCTATCGGTCCCAGCACATCACATAACGCGCGCATGCAGTCACTAGTCGTTGCGAATTGGCCGAAAGTGGAATTCACTCCTCCGTTAGCCCCTCCGGGGGCGGTGGCCGGCGGCGGCCTGCGGTGGGCCGAGCAGCACCACGACGCCCCCGGCTCCGGGCCGGAGCAGCCAGGGCGGGGCTATGCGGGGAGACGGCGGGCGGCGGTGAACGGCGGGGGTGTCCCGTTCGCGCTCAGCCCAGCCGCACCGGCTTCTCCGGCCGTATGCCGAGTTCCACGAGCCATGTGCGCAGGGGGCCCGCGTCGCCGTCCTCCAC
This sequence comes from Streptomyces sp. NPDC048481, assembly GCF_043200075.1. Classification (NCBI taxonomy): domain Bacteria; kingdom Bacillati; phylum Actinomycetota; class Actinomycetes; order Kitasatosporales; family Streptomycetaceae; genus Streptomyces; species Streptomyces sp. NPDC048481. The sequence goes on along the minus strand of NZ_JBICXC010000003.1, from coordinate 688,773 downwards.
GAGGCTGAGGACCCGGGGCGTCAGGTCGGGCACGCGCTCGCCGTCGACCAGGAGGGTCGGCCCGTCGAGCCAGTCGAGGCCCGGCGTCGCGCCGACGGTGTCCATCGCCGCGCAGCAGACCATCGCCGTGACGTGGTCGGCGAGGAGTTCCCGGTCCGTGCGCGGGGGCTGGAGGGGGAAGAGGGGCAACGCCGAGTCGTCCCAGAGGGCCGTGTCGGGCCCCTGCCCCGCGGCGAGCGGCCCCGCGCCGGCCGCGGGCACGGCCGCCGCCTCGTCGCGGCCGACCTCGACACCGAGCCGGGCGGCGAGCGCGGCGCTGCGGGGGTTGGCGGGCGGAAGCTCGTCGTCGCCGTCGGGGGCGAAGGCGGAGGCGAGGTGGGCGAGGTCGTCGGGGGTGACCTCGGGAACCTCCGGGTCTTCGGGAGGCTCGTAGGCGTCAGAGGCCTGAGAGGCCTCCGGGGTATCCGAGTTGTTCGTGGGAATCGCGAGGACCTCGGGGGGCTCGGAGTACTCGGGCATCTCCGGACTCTCGGGGACTTCGGGGGTTTCGGGGGACCCCGGGGTCGCGAGGTGGCCGGCGGGTGCCCCGCCGAGGGAGGGGTCGGGGTGGGCGACGGGGTCCGCCTCAGGGGGGACGACCGGCTCATCCTTGCCGCCGGTGGGCCGCGGGGAGCCGGACGCCGACGTCTGGCCGAAGGACGAGGCCGGGTCGGTGGGCCGGGTCTGCTCGGTGCCACGGGCGGGGTTCGAGGCCTGGGCCGGGCTCGGAGCGGGCGCCGACGCGGAGCCCGCTGTCGGCGCGGGCGGGTCCGTCTGCTGGTGGGCCGGGCCCGTGGCCGGCGCAGGCGGGTCCAAGGGCTGATGGGCCGGGCCCGTGGCCGGCGAGCGGTACGCCGTCGTGCCGGGGGTCGCGGGGAGGCCGTCCGTGAGGTGGTCCAGGACGCGGGCCAGGGTGGGCCCGCCGGGGTGGCGGACGGCAGCGGCCTCGGGAGCGCGCCGGACGCCGAGGGCGTCCAGGACGCGGTGCAGACGGGCCGCGTCGGTGCGCCACTTGCGGTCGACGACCTCGTCCGGGTAGTCGTCCCAGGCGATCGGCGACCAGTCGGGGCCGGGCTCCGCCGGGCCGCCGTGGAAGAGGCGGGCCGCGAGCAGCGAGGCGGCCTCGTCGACCGTGCCGGGCTCTTCCAGCAGGTCGCAGGCGGGACGCTCGCCGAGGCGGGAGGCGAAGCCCTCGGCCAGCCGGTCGCGCCGGGACAGTTCGGTCAGCGCCGCAACGACCCCCGCGTCCAGCCGGGAGGGCCAGCGGCCCATGCGCCACGCGGGCAGCGCCACGCGGGTGAGCAGCCGGTCCCAGCCCGCGTACGCCAGGCCCACCTGCTCCTGGGCGACGATGCGCAGCCCGTAGTCCACGGCCTGGGCGCGCTCGGCGGCCGCGGCGGCCACCGCGCGCTCCATCTCGCCCGCGTGCGGCTGGCAGCCGCGCAGCATCAGGCGCGCGACCCAGCCGACGCCGGCGCACGCGGGCCGCAGCACGGGGTGCCTGCCGCCCTGCTGGACGCAGACGGCCACCGCCGCGTCGAGACCGCGCACGAAGCGCCGCGCCGCCGCTATGTCGGGGTGCGCCGAGGGGCCCGTGCCGGCGACGACCGGGGCGAGGACGGCGCGCAGTTCGCCGACGCGCATCCACCACAGGAACGGGGAGCCGATGACGAGGACGGGCGCCGCGGCGGTACGGCGGTGGAGCGGCCCGTGGGCGCCGCCCGGACCGGCTATCTCGTCGCCCTCGCGGGCCGGGGGCGGGCCGTGGGCCGGATGGGTGCGGTCCTCCAGCCAGCTGTCGCAGTCCGGGGTGAGGGCTATCGCCGAGGGCGCCGGGACGTCGAGACGGTCGGCCAGGTCGCGCACCAGCCGGTACAGGTCGGGGGCCGCTCCCTCGGCGACGGCGACCGTGGGGCTGACGGCCGGCCGGGCCCGGGCGACGACCAGGCCGACGACCGCGGCGGCGAGCAGCACGACGGCGGCGACGGTGCACACGGCCACACGTGCGCCGTCCCAGCCCGGGCCCACGAGGTGCCCGGTGGCGCCGCCCGCGCCCAGGATCACGGCGGCCGCCGCGGGCAGCAGCGCGACGGCCAGCGCCCGGCTGCGGATCCGCAGCACGGCCAGTGCCCTGGCACGGGCCGCCTGCGCGCCCGCCTCCACACCGATACCGGTCACGACCGGACGTCACCCCCTCCCTGCAGTCCTGTGTCCCCCGGCTGTCTTCGCAGTGCTCACTCCCCCACTGTGGCACCGCCCACTGACATCGCAATGCCGGTGGGCCAAGTGCCGGAACGAGGGCCGGGAGGCTTGCGCCGCACCCTAGTTGGCGGTCCGGCCCTCGTCAGCCGGATGCTTCAGCGTCACTCGATGGAATGGCTTTGGGGAAAGGTGTATGACGGTGGGCAACGATCAGGCCCCGGGTTTCCGGGGACCTCCGCGCGGAGGTCCCCGGAAACCCGGGGCCTGGGAAACACCTGGTGAGGCGCCTGGGGCGTCGTCCGTCACGCGACGCCGGTCACGCTTCGGCCGCCGCCTTCGCGGCGATGTCCGTCCGGTGCTGGGAGCCGTCGAGGCCGATGCGCGCGACCGCCCGGTACGCGCGGTCACGGGCCTCGGTGAGACCGGCGCCCGTCGCGGTGACGGACAGCACGCGGCCGCCGGCGCTGACGACGTCGTCGCCGTCGCGCCTGGTGCCGGCGTGCAGCACGTAGGCGTGCGGGGCGTCCTCGGCGGCCACGTCGGCGAGCCCGGTGATCGGGTCGCCGGTGCGCGGGTCGCCGGGGTAGTTGTGCGAGGCGATGACGACCGTGACGGCGGCCTCCTCGCTCCAGCGCAGGGGCGGCAGGTCGGCCAGCTCACCGGTGGCGGCCGCCGCGAGGACGCCCGCCAGCGGCGTCCTGAGGCGGGCCAGGACGACCTGCGTCTCGGGGTCGCCGAAGCGCGCGTTGAACTCGATGACCCGGACACCGCGGCCGGTGATCGCGAGGCCCGCGTACAGCAGCCCGGAGAACGGGGTGCCGCGGCGGCGCAGTTCGTCGACGGTCGGCTGGAGAACGGTCTCCATGACCTCCTCGACCAGTTTCGGGTCCGCCCACGGCAGCGGCGAGTACGCGCCCATGCCGCCCGTGTTGGGGCCCTCGTCGCCGTCGAGCGCGCGCTTGAAGTCCTGGGCGGGCTGGAGCGGGACGACCGTCACACCGTCGGTGATCGCGAAGAGGGAGACCTCCGGCCCGTCGAGGAACTCCTCGATGACCACGCGGTCGCAGGCGGCCGCGTGCGCCGCGGCGGCTTCCAGGTCGTCGGTGACGACGACGCCCTTGCCGGCGGCGAGACCGTCGTCCTTGACGACGTACGGCGCCCCGAACGCGTCCAGGGCCTCCGCGGCCTCTTCCGGGGTGGTGCAGACGTAGGAGCGGGCGGTCGGCACGCCGGCCGCCGCCATCACGTCCTTGGCGAACGCCTTGGAGCCCTCCAGCTGCGCGGCCTCCTTCGAGGGGCCGAACACCGGGATGCCCGCCTCGCGCACGGCGTCGGCGACTCCGGCGACCAGCGGCGCCTCCGGGCCCACGACGACCAGTTCGGCGCCGAGTTCGACGGCCAGCGCTCGGACGGCCGCGCCGTCCAGGGCGTCGACCCGGTGCAGCTCGGCGACCTCGGCGATGCCGGCGTTGCCGGGCGCGCAGTGCAGCGCGGTGACGGCGGGGTCGAGGGACAGTGAGCGGCACAGGGCGTGTTCGCGGGCGCCGCTGCCGATGACGAGGACGTTCACGGGGTCAGCCTAGCCGTCGCGCGTCGGGGCGCTTTGTGCGGGCTGCCGAGGGACGGTCGCCCGGAACCCTGTGCGTTCCTCCAACCGAGACCGCCGGGCGGGCCGGCGCGGGCCGCGCTACTCGTTGGTGAACTCCTCCACCACGGTCGCTCCCAGCTCACGCACGATCAGCTCGTAGCCGGAGAGGGCGGACTCGTTGAGGTCGGGATCGTCGTCCTCGGGGGTGTCGTCCTCGGGGGCCACCGGCTCCGGGGCCGACGGGCGGGACGGGCCGGCCGCGGGACCGGCGGAACCGCCGGAGGCCGTGGACCGCGGCGACGCCGGGGCGGGTCCGTGCCGGTCCGGGCCGCCCCCGGCCGGTCCCGAAGCCTGCGACGAGGAGTAGGAGGAGGGCGGGGGACCCGCCGCCCCGGCGTCCCCGTGACCGCCGTAGCCGCCGCCGGAAGCGGCGGAACCGGCCGGGCCGCCGCCGTGACCGCCGGGCCCGCCGGTCGTCCCGGCCCCGCCGGGAGCGCCTGCGCCGAAGCCGCCCCCGCCGCCGCCGAACCCGCCGGAGGGCGACGGACCCGAACCGCCGGACGGGTCGACGACCGCGTCGATCTTCCACTGGACGTTGAACTGCTCGGCCAGCGCCTGCCGCAGCACGTCCTCGCTGCCACTGCTCGCGAAGTTGTCGCGGGCGCCGGCGTTGACGAAGCCGATCTGGAGGGTGGTGCCGTCGAAGCCGGCGACATGGGCGTTCTGGCTGAGCAGGATCCAGGTGAAGCGACGCCTGTTCTTGACGGCTTCGAGGATGTTCGGCCAGAGCATGCGGGGATCGGGACCGCCGGAGGGCGGCGCATACCCGGCGGGCGCGGGCGCGGCCGCCGGCGACGAGGGCGCGGGGGCCGCCGCCGGTGCGGAGGCCGGGGGGCCCGGGTGGGAGGCGGGGGCCGGGCCGGCCGGGGGCCGTCCGCCGCCGCCCGCGGGCGTGGCCGTGGGCCAGCCGCCGGGTCGCCGCCCGCCGCCGGCCGCCGTCGCGGTGGGCCAGGCGCCCGGAGCGGGCTGGGCGGCAGGCACGTCGGCGGGCGGGGCCGGGGCCGCCTGGGCGGCGGGAGCCGGTGTGGAGGCGGGACCGGCCACGGGTGCGGACGGGTGCGCCGCAGGGGTCGCGGGAGACGCGGCCGCGGGCTGGTCGGGCGCGGACGTCACCGGCGGCCCGGCCGGCGAAGGCGCGGCTCCTTGGCCGGCCCCCTGCCCTGGCCCCTGCCCCTGCCCGGGTGCCTGGCCCCGCACCGCGGCGCGGGCCGCGGCGGCTCCGCCGCCCGGCGGGATCGACGCGTCGTCGCCCACGGCGGCGGCGCCGTGGGCCTGCGGCCCGGGCACGTACCCCATCGCCGGCATGGCGGGCGCCGCCTGCGCGGGCTGCCCGGACACGGCCCCGCCCGCCGAGAAGTTCACGCCGCGCTCGATGCGGTCGAGGCGGGCCATGACGGACCGCTCGTCGCCGTAGGCGGCGGGCAGCATCACGCGCGCGCAGATCAGTTCCAGCTGGAGGCGGGGCGAGGTCGCGCCGCGCATCTCGGTGAGGCCCTCGTTGACCAGGTCGGCGGCCCGGCTCAGCTCGGCGGCGCCGAAGACGCCGGCCTGCGCCTGCATCCGCTCGATGACGTCGGCCGGGGCGTCGATCAGCCCCTTCTCCGCGGCGTCCGGGACGGCGGCCAGGATGACGAGGTCCCGCAGCCGCTCCAGCAGGTCGGCGACGAACCGCCGGGGGTCGTTGCCCCCCTCGATGATCCGGTCGACGACCTCGAAGGCCGCGGCCCCGTCTCCCGTCGCGAAGGCCTCGACGACGGAGTCGAGCAGCGAGCCCTCCGTGTAACCGAGGAGGGAGGTCGCCATGGCGTATGTCACACCCGCGTCGCTCGCGCCGGCGAGCAGCTGGTCCATGACGGACATGGAGTCACGCACGGACCCTGCGCCGGAGCGCACGACGAGCGGCAGCACCGCCTCGTCGACGGGGATGCCCTCCTGCCGGCACACCTCGCCCAGGTACTCCCGCAGCGTGCCCGGCGGGACGAGCCGGAACGGGTAGTGGTGCGTCCGCGACCGGATGGTCCCGATGACCTTCTCGGGCTCGGTGGTGGCGAAGATGAACTTCAGATGCTCCGGCGGCTCCTCGACGACCTTGAGCAGCGCGTTGAAGCCGGCCGACGTGACCATGTGGGCCTCGTCGATGATGTAGATCTTGTAGCGGCTGCGGGCTGGCCCGAAGAACGCCTTTTCCCGCAGGTCACGGGCGTCGTCCACGCCTCCGTGCGAAGCGGCGTCGATCTCGATGACGTCGATGGAGCCCGGCCCGTTCCTGGCCAGGTCCTTGCACGACTCGCACTCACCGCACGGCGTCGGCGTGGGGCCCTGCTCGCAGTTCAGGCATCGCGCCAGGATGCGCGCGCTGGTGGTCTTCCCGCACCCACGCGGACCGCTGAACAGGTACGCGTGATTGACCCGGTTGTTCCGCAGCGCCTGCTGCAGCGGGTCGGTGACATGCTCCTGCCCAATGACCTCGGCGAACGACTCCGGGCGATAGCGGCGGTACAGCGCGAGAGACGACACGCATACGAGGTTATAGGCGACCGCTGACATCGGACCCACGCCCGGCTTCCGCCCGCCCGCCCACCCGGCCCGGGAACGCAAGCGCCCCCCACGCACCCGCCAGAGCCGACCTACCCTTGCTGCCTTCCGGCCCTGGGGGAGTTCAGTCAGATAGCGCCGCGTGAGGGGCTCCGCACAGGCTACAGGATCCGAGCGGGGGGAACGAGTTCGCGAGCACTCCTCAACGTCTTGTATTGTTTGCCGCGGAGGATTCGCCTAGTGGCCTAGGGCGCACGCTTGGAAAGCGTGTTGGGGGCAACCCCTCACGAGTTCGAATCTCGTATCCTCCGCCAGTGCCTCACCGGGCACGATGTCGAAGGGCCCCACCGCTTGCGGTGGGGCCCTTCGTCGTTGTCCGTCCCAGTTTCCCTCTCAGTTCGTCTCTGGGTCGGTTTCCGGGAGCTCCCAGAGCGTCGCCGACTTGCTGCGCGACTCTGCGAAGCTTGGTCCCCGTCACATGCATGTACTGAGCGCGCCGCCTTGGCCGACGACCGCTACCCGAAGACCGAGTTCACCTGCTGGAAGGGCCCCTGCGCCTCGCCATCGGCTGAACCGCGTCCCGGCCCCTCGCCCCGTTCAGCGGGCGTACTTCTCGCGGGCGGCCGCCGTCACCGGCGTGAAGAAGTTGACGAGGTTGCCGTCGGGGTCGCGGACCAGCAGCGAGCGGTTGCCCCAGGGCATCGTGGTGGGCTCGGCCACGACCTCGACGCCGGAATCGGCACCGGCACCGGCGCCGGAGAGGTTCGCGTGCACATCGTCCACGTGATCGACGAGGAACTCGATGATCACGCTGCGGTTGTCCGCCGGGCGCGCGGCCCCCGGGGCGAACAGCGCGACCGTGCGGACGCTCCCGATCGCCAGGGTGGCCGTCGCGGTGGCGAGTTCGGCGAAGTCCTCGGTGGCCCAGGCCGCCGACGCCCCCGTGGCCTTCTCGTAGAACGCGACCAGGCGTGCCACGTCGCCGGTGATGATGCGGGTCGAGACGAAGTTCATGGTGTGCTCCCAGGCCGTCGCGGCGCCGTCCGGCCGCTGTGCACCGCAGGTTAGGACGGCTTCTGGACAGAATCCGTCCACTATTCGCGGAATCGGGCTACCCTCCGTCCATGTCCCGACCCACCGGACGCGTCCTCACGCTGCTTGAGCTGCTTCAGTCGGGCGGTGTCCGGACCATGGGCGAGCTGGCCGACCGGCTCGGCGTGGACGGGCGGACCGTGCGTCGCTACGTGGACCAGCTGGTCGACCTCGACGTGCCGGTGGAGGCCGTGCGAGGCCGCCACGGCGGCTACCGCATCGGTGCCGGATACCGTCTGCCTCCGCTCATGCTCAGCGACGACGAGGCGCTCGCCGTCCTGCTCGGGCTGCTCGCGGGCCGCCGGGCGGGGCTGACGGCGACGGGGGACACCGCGAGCGAGACGGCGGCGGCCAAGATCCGCCGAGTCCTGCCCCCTCGGCTGAGCCGCAGGCTCGACGCGGTCCTGGAATCCCTCGCGTTCACGGCCGCGCCCGAGGCGTTCGCCACCCCGGACGCCGAGATCCTGCTCACCGTCGCCGACGCGGTGCGCCACCGGCGGCCGCTCCGCATCGGATACGCCGACCGCGAGGGCCGCCGCAGCGAACGCAGCCTGCACCCCTACGGGATCGTCGCCCATGCAGGCCGGTGGTACGTCACGGGCACGGACCCCGGGATCGGCGGGGACCGGACCTTCCGGCTCGACCGCGTCGCCGCCGCGCGGACCCTGCCCGGTTCGTTCGAGGCGCCTGACGGACCCGGTCCCGCGCAGCGCGTGGTGTCCGGGTTCGCCGCCGCCGAGTACCGCCACGAGGTCACCTTGCGCATCCACGGGACGGCCGACGCGATCCGCGCCCGCCTCCCGGCCACCGTCGCGAGCCTGAGCCCCGAGGAGACACGGCCCCAGGGGGATCCCGCACCCCAGGACACGGGTGATCCGGCGACCCGGGCCACTAGTGATCCGACCACCCTGGACCCCGGCGATCCGGGGGTCGAACGCTGGTGGCGGGTCGAGTTGCGGGTGGAGCGGCTGGACTGGCTGCCGTCCGTGCTGGCCTCGCTCGACCGGCCGTTCGCCGTCGAGCGACCCGACGAACTGCGCGGCCTCGTCGTCGCGTTCGCCGACCGTCTCGCGTCCCGCGCGCGCCGGGCCTGACGGCGGGGAGGGCGGCCGCCGGGCGGGGGCGGGGGCGGACCGGCGTCCGGTCACCCCCGGCCGGTCTGGGACGGGGTCCGGTCCCGGCCCCGTTCCGCCAGTGCGGCGAGTTCGGTCAGGAAGGCGTCGGCCAGGAGGGCCGCGTCCCGGCCGCCCGAGTTGGTGGCGACGCTCAGCGTGTGGCCCTGGGCGCAGCCGCCCAGGGCGAAGGTGGCCGTGCCCGCCGGGGGCACCATGGGGACGATGTTCAGGCCGCGCAGCGGCCGTCCGGCCAGGGTCTGCCCCTGCTCGCGCAGGTGGACGTAGGAGCAGGCGGCCGGGGCGTAGGCGGGGGCGAAGATCCTGCCGCCGGCCAGCGCCATGGTCGCTCCGGGAAGCGCCGCGAGCGTGCCCTCGACGAGCCGCTCCGAAGCGGTCCGGGCGCGGGTGACGGTCGTCAGCAGGCCGGTGCAGGCGGTGAGGCGGTCGGCGGGGCCGGCCAGCGTCACCGGCGCGGGGACGCGCACGTTGGCGAACGCGTTGCCGAGGAAATCCCCGCAGTCGTCCGGCCGTTCGTCGACCGGGACCGAGAGCCACACCGGACGGGGAGCCCGGCCGGGGCCGGTGTCGGCGTCGTGGTCGGGGAGGCGGGAGCGCAGGACTCCGGAGACCGTCGCCAGGAACACCTCGTTGGTGGTCGCCGTGCGCGCCGGAGCGGCCCGCCGCGCCGCCCGCAGGATGTCGGAGCCGAGCGCGACGAGCGCGTAGGCGGGCTCCCGCGGGCCCTGGTGCGGCAGGGGCACGGGACGACCCGCGCTCAGCAGGCCGGGCGGGCCGCCCGCCGACCGGGCGGCCCGTGCCGTCCGCCGCCGAGGGCCGGGCACGGCCAGGGACGCGGCGCCGTCCAGGGGCCCGCCGTCGTCGAAGAGGGCGCGCAGGAGGGTCGTCAGGGAGCGTCCGTCGAGCAGGCTGTGGTGCATCCGGAACAGCAGCGAGAACTCGCCCTGAGCGGAGCCGCGCAGGAGGTGCAGACCCCACGGGGGACGCCCGGCGGGGAACGGCGAGTGGAACCACTCCCGGACCGCGTCCCGCAGGGTGCCGTCCACTTCGCCGACCTGCCGTCCCAGCGCGTGGCCGTCCGCGCGGGCCCAGCGGTGCCGGCCGGTCCACCAGGCCAGGCCCGCCCGCGCGCCCGGGGGGACCAGGGTCTGGGTGAGCCGGGGCAGCGCCTTCCACCGCTCCTCCACCAGCGCCCGCAGCTCCTCCAGCGCGGGCGGCGCGCCCGTGAAGTCCAGGGCGATCCCGGCGTTGGGCGGGCCGAACGGCCAGCGGGCCATCCCCTCTTCCAGCAAGGGCAGATGCGATCCGGGCATGAGACTGCTCCTGTCGTGGGCCGTCCCTGTCGTGGACCGGTCCTGGCGTGGACCGGCCGCTCGCGGACGACGTCCTGTACCCCCAACGGCCGATCGGACCGGCGGTCACGTGCCGCGCGTCACGCGGGTGTCAACGCGCGGGCCCGCGGGCTCCCTGATGGGGTGACACTGCAGCAGGTTTGCGGCCGGGAGCGGTGCCGGAGCGCCTTTAATCGGGACTCCGCGTCCGCGTTGGGACGCCCCGTCACCCGTTTTCGGTCCCCGCACCGGCTCCGCGCCGGACAGGAGTTACGTGTCGTGCCTGGTACCCGTGCGAATCCCGCGCACATCGCCGTGTTCAACGTCCCGATGCACGGACACGTGAATCCGACGCTGGGGGTCGTCGAGGAGCTGGTCCGGCGGGGTCACCGGGTCACCTACGCCGTCACCGAGGACTTCGTGCACCAGGTGAAGGCGGCCGGCGCCGAGCCGGTCCTCTACCCGGACACGGGCGACGGCTCGGAGGCGCCGGAGGAGATGGGCGAGGGGTTCGCCCGGGTCGTCCGGCTGGCGCTGGCCGGTCTGCCCGCCCTGACCAGGGCCTACGACCGGGAGCGGCCCGATCTGGCGCTGTGCGACGTGTACGGTCTGGCCGGGCTGCTGCTGGCGGCCCGCTGGCAGACGCCCATGGTGGTGGCGTCGCCCACGCACCTCGCCTACGACGGCATCGTCCCCGAGTTCTTCGGCGTGCCGGGGCTTCCCCAGGTGCCGGGCTTCGCGGAGCTCGTGGCCGGCTTCGCCGAGCACGGCGTGGACAGCGCGCGGATCCAGGACCTCGTCCAGCCCGAGCACGCCGTCGCGTTCTTCCCGCGCGCCTTCCAGCGCAGGCCGGACACGGTCATGGCGCGGCGCGTCGCCTATGTCGGGCCGGCGCTCGGGGACCGCTCCTACCAGGGCTCCTGGCGGCCCCCGCAGCAGGACCGGCCGGTGCTGCTGGTGTCGCTGGGCTCCCAGTTCAACCGGCGGCCCGAGTTCTACCGGTCCTGCGTCGAGGCCTTCGCCGAGCTGCCGTGGCATGTGGTGATGTCCGTCGGCCCCGCCGTGTCGCCAGACGAGCTGGGGGCGCTGCCCGACAGCGTCGAGGTGCATCCGCACGTGCCCCAGCTGGCCGTGCTGGCGCAGGCGGACGCCTTCGTCACCCACGCCGGGATGGGCGGCACGATGGAAGCGCTGCATTACGGCGTCCCGCTGGTCGCGGTGCCGCAGATGGCCGAGCAGCGGGTCAACGCGGCGCAGATCGAACGCCTGCGGCTCGGCGTCCACCTGCCGCGCGAGACCGTCACCGCTGAGGCGCTGCGCGAGGCCGTCCTGCGGGTGTCGTCGGACCGCGACATCCGCGCCGCGGTGGCGGACATGCGCCGGGAGATCGCGGCGGCGGGCGGGGCGGGCGCCGCCGCGGACCTCATCGAGCGGGCCCTGTAGACCCGCAGCCCTTTTCTAGGAGTGACGTCGTGACCCACGCCCTGGCGGCCGACATCCGCCGCACGAGCACCGTGCCGGAGTGCCGGCCGCACCTGTATCTGCGCCAGGTCCGCATGAGCGACCTGGACTCGATGAACCACGTGAACAACGTCCGGCTGCTGGAGATGATCCAGGACGCCCACATCGACATGTTCTATCTGCGCCCCGGGCTGTCCGGACAGGAGATCCGCCCCCGGTTCGTCTACGCCCGCCACGAACTGGACTACTCGGAGCCGCTGACGCTCCAGCCGGAGCCCGTCACCATCACCACCACGATCGGCGATCTGCGCCGCTCGTCGTTCCGCGTCACCAGCCGCGTCACCCGTGACGCCCGGGTGTTCTGCACGTGTGTGAGCACGGCCGTCGCCTACGACCCGGACGCCCGCTGCTCGCGCCGGCTGGAGGAGGCGGAGCGCGCCCTGGCGGCCCGGCACGCGACACCCGGCACGACCGGTACCGCGGGCACGGCCGGCCCGGCCCGCTGAGCGGGCTCTGAGCGGGCTCCTCGACTCCCTCCGGCTCCGGCTCCGGCTCAGCGTCCGATCCGGACCGGCTTCGTCTCGCTCACCTGGTCGATGTCCGACACCCGGATCGTCACCTTCATGTCCCACTCGCCCGGCATGGGCAGGTTCACGGCGTCGGCGCCCCAGTAACCGCCCCTGTCGGTGATCTCGGAGTCGAGAGGACCGACGTCCCGTGAGGGAAGGCTGAAGGAGATGCGCAGTTCGGGGACGCTGACGAAACCGCCGTCGGCCCCGTAGACCACGGCCTGGAGCTTGTTGGCGCCGACCCGGCCCGGATCGAGGGTGATCTGCACCTTGCCGCGGACGTCGCCGGCCTGCGGGGAGTCGAGGAAGAAGGGGACGTCGGTCACGGACGCCACGGGCAGCCCGCCCGACTGCTCGGCCGCCGCCGCCTCGGCCGCCGCCCGGCCGGGGAGCGTGCCGGTCAGCACGGTCGTCAGGACGAGGACGACGACCGCGACGGCGACCTCTGCCAGCACGGAGCGGCGCAGCGAACGCCGCCTGTCAGCACCGGCCGGGGCGAGCGGCCCGGCGCCGCGCCCGTCCCGCCCGGCGGAGGATCCCGGGGCTCCGGCGACCGGATCCCCGACGTACCCGTCCCCGCCGACCGGGCCCTCGCCGGCCGCCGCTGCGGACACGGGCGCCCCGGCGGTCACCTTCGCGCCCGACGTCGCCTTCGCGGTCGCGGTCGCCTTCGCGGTCGCGGTCGGCAGTGCGGTCGCGGTCGTCGCCGCGTCGGCCGTCGTCCCCGTACCGGCCGCCGCCGTCGTCGTCGTGCTTCGCGGGGCTCCGTGGACCGTGCGGCGCGACCATGCGCCCGCCAGCAGGAGCAGCGCCACGGCGGCGATCTTGGCCAGCAGGACCCGCCCGTAGGCGGTGTCCGTCAGGGCGGACGCCGAGCCGAGGCCGCGCCAGGACTGGTAGACGCCGGTGGCCACCAGCACCGTCACCGACAGGGCCGCCAGCCTGGAGAAGCGGTGGACCACGTGCGAGGGGACGGAGGCGCGGTGGAGCAGGGTGAGCAGGGCCGTCAGGCCGCCCAGCCAGGCGGCCATCGCGAGCAGGTGCAGCACCGAGGACGTCATCGCCGCCGGGACCTGGATGCCGGCCGAGGCGTGTTCGGCGGCCGCCCAGGTCAGGGTCAGGCCGACCGCCAGCACGGCGCCGGTCAGCAGCGCCGGGCGCGAGGGCCGCCCGCCGTCCCGTTCCCGCACGAGCCCTCGCTGCCGCCACAGGAGGACCGCGACCGCCGCCAGCAGGGCGAGGCGGGCGACCAGGGCCAGGCCCGGACGGGTGCCCAGAGTGCGGCCGAGGCCCGAGAGGTCCAGGGCTTCGGCCGGGCCGGCGCCGGTCTCGTAGGGGGCGCGCAGCAGGAGCAGGAACACCGTCGATCCGGCGAGTCCCCACCAGCCGGCCGCGAGGAGCCGGCGCAGCGGCCGGACGTCGGGCGGGCCGCAGACGGCGACGAAGACGGCCGTGCCGATGAGGAGGGCCGCGGCGAGGTAGGCGACGTAGCGGCCGATGTTGAACAGGCCGCTGGTGGCCGGGTCCTCGACGGAGGCGCTGGGCAGGGCGGGCGGGACGGCGGAGGGCTTGCCGACGGAGAAGGTGAAGGCGCCCGCGATGGGGTGGCTGTCCGCCGACACGACCCGCCAGGCCACCGTGAACGTGCCGGTGCCGATACGGCCGGGCAGGGTCACCCGCGCGGTGTCGGCGCGGCCGTCCGCGTGCTCGGGCCTGCCCGTGCGCAGCCGCTGGTTGCGGGCGTCGAAGACGCGGAAGGAGTCGTCGAGCAGGCCCACGGACTCGGTGAAGGCGAGTGTGATGGAGCGGGGGGCCGTCTTGACGACGCTTCCGTCGACGGGGTCGGCGCCGCGCAGGGCCGCGTGCGCGCAGGCCGGTCCGCCGCCGAGGAGGAGCAGCATCAGCACGGAGCCGAGCAGCACGAGCCCCCGCAGCCCCCGCCGGCCACCGCCGTGACGCGCGTCGCCGTGGGGACCGCCGCCGTGGGGGCCGCCGTCCTGTCGTCCGTCCTCGTGGCCTTCGCTCACGTCACCGCTCCGCCTTGCTCGACTGCTCGAAACCCATGATCCGAGACTCGCGTGCTCGCGGATACGTACGCATGCACAGGGCATCCGGTTCACCGTGGCGGCCTCTTGGGCGGGCCGGGCGCGCGGCCGCCGGACGTCACCGGTCCGCGGCCGCGCCGGGGGCCTCATCCGGGGAAGACCGACTCCCTGCGCAGGAAGGCGAGTTGGGCCTGCTTCTCCGGCAGGTACACGTCGGGCAGGTCGACCTCCGGGAGCGTGACGACCGGGCCCGCGTCGAAGCCCTGCCGCAGGAAGCGGGCGACCGCCTTGGTGTTGCGGACGTCGGGGTCCACCACGACGCGCCGCCGGTCCAGGCCGAGCAGGACGTACGAGGCGAAGACGCTCATCAGCGCCGCCGACCAGCCGGTCCTGGCGCCGTGCTCGCCGGCCGGGGCGATGAGCACGTGGACGCCGATGTCGCCGTCCTCCACGGGGTAGACCTCGCCGACCCGGTCCGCGGCGGGCTCGTAGGTCTGGAGCAGGGCGACCGGGACGCCGTCCAGTTCGGCCAGCAGGGCGTGGTGGGTGTCCAGCGTGTCCAGGTGCGCGTAGACCTCGGCGACCTGCTCGCGTGTCAGGCCGTTCATGCCCCAGAACGCGGCCCGTTCCTGGCTCACCCAGGCGTGGACGGCCGCCGCGTCGCCTTCGGGGTCGAGGGGGCGCAGTCCGACGGCGCCGAGCCCTTCGACGGTCTGCTCGTGGACGTACGCGGGCGGGTGGCGGTCAGCCATGGTCGTTCTCCTTCTTCAGCCGGGCCCAGTCGGTGACGACGGGGGCCAGTTCGCCCCTCAGCCACAGGGGGAGCTGGTCGTGGTGGTGGGGGTGGCCGGGGAGTCCGGACGCGCCGAAGGGGACGACCCACAGGCTGTCCTCGCGGCGGGCCAGGTCCCAGACGTAGCGGGCGGCGGGGCCGCGTGCGGCGAGGTCGGTCCAGCCGGGCACGGCCGAGGTGCACAGCACGCAGTCGTGGTCGCCGTCGAGGGCCGGCGCCTCGTCCGACGGGCCGGGCAGGGCCCGCCAGGCGGCGAGTCGGTGGGTGTCGCCCCAGCGGGGGACGTCCGGTCCGGCGAACGTCCCGGCGACCTCTTCGACGGCCTCGCGCACCAGACGCCCGCGGTCGATTCCGTACAACTCCCTTGCGCGGAGCAGGTGTTCGAGGGCGAAGCCGACGCGGGGGAGGAGCGCCAGCCAAGGGAGGAAGACGTCGGGGTAGGCGGGCGGGGAGGCCAGGGGCGCGAGGGCCGGGTGGGCGGCGAGGCGGCGGACGACGGCGCTGCGCAGGGCCGCGTAGCGGGCGGCGTCCTGGCTGGCGGCGTCCATGCGGCGGTCCCAGCGCAGGAGCCGTTCGCGCAGGTCGGCGGCGGGTCCGATGAGGTCGTCGAGGGCCGCCAGACGGTCCAGGAGGGGGGCGGCGGAGGCAAGGTGGGTGTCGGTGTGGAGGGCCGGCATGTCGGTCGCGGACCAGCGCCGGCGCCGCGCCAGCAGAGCCCCGATCCGGTCGGCGCGGTGCGGGGCGGCGAACTCGACGCCCAGGCCGGCGGCGGGCCCGCGCTGGTTGGCCATCACGGCGACGCCGTCGGTCAGTCCGGCGCGGGGCGGTTCGTGCCAGCCGGTCCACTCGTGGCCGGGCTCCCAGGCGGGCACGAGACGCGTGCCGTTGGCGGCGTCGCGCACCGGCACCCGGCCGGCGACCCGGTGCAGCACGCCGCCCTCGGTGTCGGCGGCCTGGACGACGTTGACCGGCTCGGCCCACAGGTCGAAGGCGCGGTCGACGTCGGCGGTGCGGCGGGCCCGCAGCAACGGCAGCAGCGCCTGGAATCCCAGGTCGGCTGTGACACGGGGCGGGTAGCGCAGGGCGAGGGCGAGCGGGGCGCCGTCGTCCAGCCCTTCCGGGCCGCCCGCGATCACCGGCCCCCGCGCGGTCTCCAGCACCTCCACCTCGACGCTCTCGCCGCCCGCGACGCGCACCGTCTCGGTGTGCCGGGCGATCCGCCGCCAGACGCCGTCCGGGCCGAGCGCCTCGACGTCCGCGCCGGTGCGGCGCAGCCGTTCGCGGTAGAGGTCCTGGTAGTCGGCCATGGCGTTGGTGATGGCCCAGGCGACGGCGCCGGTGTGCCCGAAGTGCGCGATGCCGGGGACGCCGGGGACGGCCAGGCCGACGACGTCGAACTCGTCGCAGGCCAGGCGGATCTGCTGGTAGACCCCGGGGTCCTCGACGAAGCGGTGCGGGTCGCCGGCCATGACGGCGTGCCCGGTGACCGTGCGGTCGCCGCCGACCAGCCAGCCGTTGCTGCCGGAGGAGCCGGGTCCGTCGGCGGCGAACAGGCCGACGGCCTCGGGGCCGAGGCGGCGGGCGGCCTCGTCGCGCCACAGCTTGGCGGGGAACCCGGCGAACAGGATGTGCGTGGCCAGCCAGACGGCGAGCGGGGTCCAGGGTTCCCAGCGGCCGGGGGCGAGCGCGACGCGGGCGAACTCGGGGGCGTCGCAGGCCGACCGGAGCCCCTCGTTGACGCCGTCGACGTACGCCCTCACCCACGCAGCCGTCTCCGGGTCCCGTTCCTCCAGCGCGGCGGAACAGCGTCTCGCCGTGTCGTCGAGACGGGCACGGCGGGCGAACACGTCCCAGGACAGGGCGTCGGGGCCGAGGAAGGCGGCCGAGGTCCCCTGCGCGCGGTGCCGTTCGACCTCCAGCTGCCAGGCGCGGTCGCGGGCCGTGACCAGCCCCTGGAGCCGGGCGAGTTCTAGGGCGCCGTCCGCGCGCAGATGGGGGACGCCCCACGCGTCGCGGTAGATCTCGGTGGTCACCCGGTGGCCCCTCGCTCTTTAGGTTAGGCTGCCCTAACTATTCGGTTGCCGGAATCGTACGCGAGGGGTGGACAGGTCATGGCGCAGGGGCGGGGCTGGGAGGGCGCGGTCCTCCGCATGATGCGGGCGAAGGACTTCACGCTCACCGTCACGGGCACACAGGACGTCACCGGCCGCTACCGGCGGCTGCACCTCTCCGACGGCGGACTGCTCGCCGCCACCGGCGTACACCCCACGATGTGGGTGCGGCTCTGGTTCGACAACGCGGGCCGGCCGCACCAGCGGGCCTACACCCTGGTCGGCCCCGACCCGGCGGCCGGCTCCTTCAGTCTGGAGTTCGCCCTGCACGAGGGCGCCGCCAGCGACTGGGCGCGGGCGGCGAAACCGGGCGACACCATCGACGCGACCGTCCAGGGCACCGGCTTCGAAGCCCCCTCACCGGCCCCCTCCCACGTCTTCGTGGTCGGTGACCCGGCCTCGCTGCCCGCCGTCAACTCCCTGCTCGGCGACGGCGGGAGCGCGCTCGGCCGGGCCCCGGCGACCGTCTGGTTCGAGAGCGGCGCCGACGACGCGGAGGGCCTGCCCTTCCTCACCGACCCCGACCGCCACGAGATACGGCTCGTCCCGCGCCGTGACGGCGGCGCGGGACTCGTCGAGCAGGTGAAGGCGGAACTGCCCGGCCTGCTGCGGGCCACCCCCGACCCGTACGTGTGGATCGCCTGCGACACCGGCACCACCCGGACGCTCGCCGCGTACGTGCGCAAGGAGCTGGGCGTCCCCAAGGACCGCCTGCACGCGCTGGGGTACTGGCGCGCGGGCTGAGGTCCGAGGCGGGATCATCGACGCATGGACGTCACCCTTCACCTCTCCCAGGACCCCGAGGCCGACGAGCTGCTCGGCCGCTCCCCGCTCGCCGCGCTGGTCGGGATGCTGCTGGACCAGCAGGTTCCGATGGAGTGGGCGTTCAAGGGGCCCCGCACGATCGCCGACCGGCTCGGCGCCGACGACCTGGACGCCCACGACATCGCCGCCCGGGACCCCGACGCCTTCGCCGCGCTGCTCTCCGAGAAGCCGGCCGTGCACCGCTACCCCGGCTCCATGGCCAAGCGGGTCCAGCAGCTGTGCGCGTACCTCGTCGAGCACTACGACGGCGACGCCGGGGCCGTGTGGAAGGACGTCGCCGACGGCCGCGAACTCCTCGGCCGCCTGGAGGAGCTGCCCGGCTTCGGCAAGCAGAAGGCGCAGATCTTCCTCGCGCTGCTGGGCAAGCAGCTCGGTGTGCGCCCGACGGGCTGGCGCGAGGCGGCCGGCGCCTACGGCGAACCGAAGTCCTTCCGTTCCGTCGCCGACATCACCGGCCCGGAGTCCCTGACGAAGGTGCGCGCCCACAAACAGGAGATGAAGGCGGCCGCCAAGGCCGCCAAGGCGACGAAGACGACCTAGGCGACCTGGGCGATCTGAGCGACGACGAAGACGTGGACCTGGGCGGCCGGTCGCCCACGGCGAGCGAGCGGGCCGACCCCGGCCGAGCCGGGCCGGCCAAGGTGGCGCGGGACCGCTTCGGTGCCTCCGCCCACACCCCGGCGCCTCGCACGCGGGCGACTGCTTCCAAGGGCCACCGGGCGGCCGGGCCGGGGGCGGACGGGCGGGAGTGTCCACGGCCGGGGCGGTGGTCCTGTCCGGTCGGTGGCGCGTGTGCGCCGTACGGGCGTATCCGGGGCCCGGCGTGCTGAACCGCTCGCGTGGCGCGGGGAGATGCCTTTCATGGGCGCCCCACGCAGTCACCCCGGCAGCCACGCCTGGCTGCGCGTGCTCGTGCTGCTGCTCGCCCTGCTTGCGGCGGGCGCTCCGTCCGGTCCCTTCGCCCCGCCGGCCGCCGCCTCGGGTGTCGCCGGTTTCGCCGCCGGGGAGCACGACGTCCTCGACTCGGCGCTGCGGCCCGCGCCCTGCGTGCACCGTCCCGCCGCTCCCCCGCGTCCCGCGTCCCTCCCGGCCCCGGCGTCCGCGACCGCGACGCGCCGGCCGCTCCTCCTCCCGCCGACCGCCCCCGCGGGCGCCGTGCGCTGTCTGCGCACCGTGGTCCTGCGCTGCTGACCGGCCCCGCGCCGAGTCCCGTCAGCACGAAGCGAGGAGCACCGTCATGCCCACCGACCCCTACGCGGTCCTGCGCGCCCTGCTGCGCGCGGAGGCCGTCCGCAGCACACCCGCCCCGGCGCCGCAGGCGAGGCCGCGGCCCGCGACGCAGCGGCCGCGGACGGAGCGCGACCGCTGACCGGCCGGCGGGGGCGGGGCCGCGCGGCTACCGCCTCCGCCGGGCCGTTCCGAAGAGCGAGCGGGTGATCTCACGGCCGACCTGCGTGCCGACGGAACGGGCCAGCGACCGGAACATCCCGCTTCCCACCACCTGCTCCACGACGGACCGTTCCTGCTTGCGTTCCCGCTTCCGCTCCTCCTGTGACTCCGCCGGCCGCTCCGCCCGCTCCGGCCCCTTCCCCTCGTGCGGTTCCCGCGCCTCTCCGCGCCCGGCCCCGGGCTCAGCCTCGGCCCCGGATCCGGCTGCGGCTCCGGACCCGGCCTCGGCACGGGCCGCGAGCTTCTCGAATGCCGACTCCCTGTCCACAGCCTGTGCATATCGCTCGTGCAGCGGGGACTCCCGCACGGCCCGGTCCAGCTCCGCTCCCTCGACCGGCCCCATCAGCGACTCCGGGGCCCGCAGGCGGATGGCGGCGACCGGCGTCGGGGCGCCCCGCTCGCTGAGGACGGTGACCACGGCCTCGCCGGTGCCGAGGCCGGTGAGCAGCTCCTCCAGCTCGTAGGCCGAGTCGGGGAACGTCTTCACCGTGGCCCGCAGCGCCTTCTGGTCGTCCGGGGTGAAGGCGCGCAGGGCGTGCTGCACACGGTTGCCGAGCTGGCCCAGGACCTCGCCGGGCACGTCCTTCGGGGTCTGCGTGACGAAGAACACGCCGATGCCCTTGGAACGGATGAGCCGGACCGTCTGCGTGATGGAGTCGAGGAACGCCTTCGAGGCGTCGTCGAACAGCAGATGGGCCTCGTCGAAGAAGAAGACGAGCTTCGGCCGGTCGGCGTCCCCGATCTCCGGAAGGTCGTGGAACAGGTCCGCGAGCAGCCACATCAGGAAGGTCGAGAAGAGCTGAGGCTTGTCCTGCACGGCCGGCAGCTCCAGGACGGAGACGATCCCGCGGCCGTCGGAGGCCGTGCGCAGGAACTCGGCCGTGTCGAACTCGGGCTCGCCGAAGAAGCTCGCCATGCCCTGTGCCTCGAAGGCGGTGAGGGAGCGCAGGATCACCCCGGCCGTGGCGCTCGACAGGCCGCCCAGACTCCTCAGCTCCTCCTTGCCGTCGTCGGAGGTGAGGAAGGCGACGACCGACCTCAGGTCCTTGAGGTCGAACGGCTCCAGGCCCTTCTGGTCCGCGTAGTGGAAGACCAGGCCGAGGGACTGCTCCTGCGTCTGGTTGAGCCCGAGCACCTTCGACAGGAGCAGCGGGCCGAAACTGGTGACCGTGGCACGCAGCGGGATGCCGTGACCGAGACCGCCGAGGGCGTAGAACTCGGCGGGGAAGCCGGTCGCCGTCCATTTCTGGCCGACTTCCGCGGCCCGGTCACGCACCCGGTCGCTCACCGTCCCGGGGGCCGCGATCCCGGACAGATCACCCTTGACGTCGGCGAGGAAGACCGGCACGCCCTGCGCGGAGAGCTGCTCGGCCATCAGCTGGAGCGTCTTGGTCTTGCCGGTGCCGGTGGCCCCCGCGACCAGCCCGTGCCTGTTCAGCACGGGGAGGGGGATGCGCACCTGCGCGTCGGGCAGGCAGTCGCCGTCCCACAGGACGGCGCCGAGGTCGAGGGCGGGCCCCGTGAACGCGTACCCGGCGGCGATGTCCGCGGCGCTCGTCGACTCGCTCATGGACAGGCCCTCATTCCGTTTTACCCCCGTTCATCACGTCTTTTCCAGCGTCGCACTCCGTCTCCATGGCTGCGCCCGGAACGTCGGGACCGGTAGGCTTTCCGTGTGATCTTCAAGCGCATCGGAAACGGCCGGCCGTACCCCGACCACGGCCGGGAAAGCACCCGGCAGTGGGCGGACGTCGCGCCGCGCCCGGTCCGCCTCGATCAGCTGGTGACCACCAAGCAGCAGCTCGACCTGGAAACCCTGCTCGCGGAGGACTCCACCTTCTACGGCGACCTGTTCGCGCACGTCGTGAAGTGGCAGGGCGACCTGTACCTGGAGGACGGACTGCACCGCGCGGTGCGGGCGGCGCTCCAGCAGCGCCAGGTGCTGCACGCGCGCGTGCTGGAGCTGGACTGACCGGACCGGACCGGGTCGCAGACCGCGCCGGCGGAGCCGGAGAACGGGCCCGCCGACCGGGAGCCGGCGGCACGCGGCGCCCTCCGGGCCCCGCCCCGGGAGCTGTCCGACAGCCCGCCGCACGGGCCCTCCCCGAGCCGCCGCACGCCTCGCGGCGTACTCCGATTGACCCTTTCGGGTTCTTTCCGCTGCCCACGACCGATGTCGGATGATCGTTTATTAGTCACGGCCGCCCGGGCGCACTACGCTGCGCCCATGAGCATGCTGACTCCCCCGGGCATGGGCGGTAAGTACCGGATCACGGGGGACAAGTACCCCCGCATGCGCCCCCACCGGCGACGCGGCAGGCTGGCCGTCGTGGTCGTCGGCTGCGGCGCGGTGCTCGGCGTGGCCGGATGGGGCACCCTGCAGCTCATCGACGTCTTCACGGGCGGCGGAGGAGCGGCCACGGCCGCCGGCGCCTCCTGCTCCCGGAGCGCCGCCGGGACGACCGCGGCGAACAGGACGAAGGCCGGACCCGCCCCCTCGGCGTCCGGGGCCGCCGCGGGCGGCGTCGCGGGCGCGGTGCCCAAGCCGGCGCAGATCACGGTGAACGTCTTCAACGCCACGACCCGCAGCGGCCTGGCCAAGACCACCGCGGACGAGCTGAAGAAGCGCGGCTTCCGGATCGGCGAGGTGGGCAACGCCGCCAAGCAGTACGACAAGAAGGTCACCGGAACCGGGCTGCTGCTCGGTCCCGCGTCCTCGCTCAACACGTCGCTGCCGGTCCTCGCCACCCAGCTGACCACCGCCGAGCGCCGCACCGACGCGGCCCGCACGGGCCCGGCCGTCGACCTCATCATCGGCAACGGCTTCAAGGCGCTGACCAGCCCGGCCGACGCGACCAAGGCCCTGACGGCCCTGACCGCACCGCGGCCGGCGGCGACCACGAAGAAGGCCTGCTGAGCCCCGTCGTCACGCCTTCCGAGACCCGTCGGGCCGGCTGGGACCCGCCCGACCTGCCCGGCCGGTGTGCCCGCTCGGCCTACTCGGCCGCTCCGTACAGCCGGTCGCCCGCGTCTCCGAGGCCCGGCACGATGTAGCCCAGCTCGTTGAGGTGGTCGTCGACGGCCGCCGTGACGACGGTGACAGGCGAGCCCGCGAGCTCGCGCTCCATGATCGCGACGCCCTCGGGGGCGGCGAGCAGCACGACGGCGGTCACGTCGTCGGCGCCGCGGCGGATCAGCTCGCGGATCGCGGCGACCAGCGTGCCGCCCGTGGCCAGCATCGGGTCCAGGACGTACACCTGGCGGCCGGAGAGGTCCTCCGGCATGCGGGTGGCGTAGGTGGACGCCTCCAGGGTCTCCTCGTTGCGGATCATCCCCAGGAAGCCCACCTCGGCGGTCGGCAGCAGCCGGACCATGCCGTCCAGCATGCCGAGACCCGCGCGCAGGATCGGCACGACCAGCGGCCGCGGGTAGGAGAGCTTGACGCCGGTGGTGGAGGCGACCGGCGTCGTGATGTCGACCTGTTCGGTGCGCACGTCCCGCGTGGCCTCGTAGGCGAGCAGGGTGACCAGTTCGTCGGCCAGCCGGCGGAAGGTCGCGGAGTCCGTGCGCCGGTCGCGCAGCGTGGTGAGCTTGTGGGCGACCAGAGGGTGGTCGACGACGTGGAGACGCATGTCCACAACAGTAACGGTGCCGAACCCGCCCGGCGTCCCCACGGACAGTGAACCCCTCCCCCCGGCTTCGGCCGTTCGTCGGCATCAAACCGCCCGTCGGAGGGAAAATGGGTGACAGGTATGGAGACGGACCGGGGTACCCGGGGTGGTGTGCTGATGCCTGAGCTGCCCGACCTGCCCGACGACAGGCCGCCGGACGCGGCCGCCCGCGCCGAGAGCGACGCCGAGCGCCGACGACGGCGCGCCCGCTTCCTGCGCGAACTGGCCGAGGCGCGCGAACTGCGCGACCGCGTCCAGCCGCGGCGCGCCAAGACCGCCCGGCTGCGCCACGCGATGCGCATGCGCACGTTCCGCTGGTAGCCGGGCGGCGGCAGTTGCCGTACGGGACCTGGGGCGTACCGGGAGGATCCCCGCCGCCACGGGTGCCTCGCGGGTGCCGTCGTGCGTGGGCGCGCGGCAAAGCCGCGTACGATCCGCTCGTGGCCGCAACCGGGGCGCCGGAGAGTCCCTCACGGACGTGACCGCGGACGTGCGATCAAAACCACCGGACACAGGGAGCCGAAGACGTCCCCTGAACGCCTTGTTTCTGCCACGATTCCGAGTGGGTGGGGCTCGGAGCCCTGAATTCCTGCCCCGCCCGCAACCTCCGCCGGGGGGACCCCCAACCGGCACGCCTATGACCAGTGGGAGAGTCACGGTGTACTTCGCCGCACTGCTCGCGCGCACCGAAGACGGGTGGGAAGCGAGCGACACAGAGCTCGACGATGTGGAAACCCTGTCGGATCTGGCCGACCTGGCCCGGGAAGCCTCTCCCGACGAGGACACGGTGCTCGTGCTGATCGAGCAGGAGGGCTCCTGGTTCGGGGTCGTCCGCATCGACGGCGAGGAGGACCCTCGCATCTACGTGTCCGACGCCGCTGCGGCCGCCCGCAGCTCGTACGGCGAGATCCTGCTCACCGACGAACTGCTCGGCCGGGATCCGGGCGACGAGGACGACCTCGACGCCCTCGACCTCGACGGCACCGAGGACGGTGAGACCGACGACGACCAGGACGGTGACGGGGAGGCCCCGGTGATCGTGGGCGGCGGCTCGGCCGAGGCCGTGCCGCACGGTCCCGTCGGCGACCCCGGCATCCTCGACGACCTCGGCGTCGGCGAGAAGGAGCTGAGGTCGCTGACCGAGGACGCCGTCAACGAGATCGCCGAGTCCCTGGGCGCCTCGGAGGTCCTGGAGACCGTCCGCTGACGGCACCGCAGACGCCGCCCGACCCGGTACGCGACCGCTGGCGGACCGCGATGCGGCTCGCCCTCGACCAGGCCCGGCTCGCCGCCCGGGGCGCAGACGTCCCGGTCGGCGCCGTCGTGCTGGCCCCGGACGGCACGACGGTCCTCGCGGTCGGCCACAACGAACGCGAGGCGGGCGGCGATCCGACGGCGCACGCCGAGGTGCTCGCCGTCCGGCGGGCGGCCGAGGCGGTCGGGGAGTGGCGGCTGACCGGCTGCACGCTCGTCGTGACCCTCGAACCGTGCACGATGTGCGCGGGCGCCATCACCCAGTCCCGGGTGGACCGGGTCGTCTACGGCGCGCGCGACGACAAGGCGGGCGCGGTCGGCTCCCTGTGGGACGTCGTCCGCGACCGCCGGCTCAACCACCGCCCCGAGGTCGTCGAGGGCGTCCTCGCCGAGGAGTGCTCCGGCCTGCTCACGGAGTTCTTCCGGGAGCGCTGAGGCAGCCCCCCGATTCCGATTTCAAACCGGGGCTCACCTTGCTGTAAGGTCTCCCTCGGTAGCGTGTCCGAGCGGCCGAAGGAGCTCGCCTCGAAAGCGAGTGTGGCGCAAGTCACCGAGGGTTCAAATCCCTCCGCTACCGCAGATAGGAGAGGCGCCCGGTTCATCGAACCGGGCGCCTCTTCGGCTTCGCCCCAGGTCGGCTTTCGTCCGCCTGTCGCCTCGGCGGACCGCTCGGGCGCCGAAGGTAGGATCCGCGAGCATTGGATGGCGCCCGTCGGGGCCGGCCGGACCTGTGGGGGGACCTTCCGATGACGTTGCGGCTTCGCGCTGTCCACTGCCTCGTGCTGCTGGCCGGCTTCTACCTGATGGGCCTGGTCCTGCTGGCGGCCATGGCGGTGCTCGACTGGTTGCTGACCACATGGCTGTTCACCGAGCGGGCCGCCTGGGGCGAAGGCGTGGTCGTGGCCGTCACCGTCCTGGCGGCGGTGGCGATACTCCGCGGCATGTTCGCCTTCCTGCGAGCCGGCCGTCCGGGACCGCTGCCCCACGCGTTGGCCGTCACCCCTCAGGACCAGCCCGCGCTGTGGAACAGGTGCGCGCCGCCGCCGACGTCGCGGGCGAACGACCGCCGGACGAGCTCTACCTGGTCGCCGAGGTCAACGCCGGCGTCGCCGAACAGAGCCGCCTGCTCGGGATGCTGCCCGGACGACGCCGGATGCTGCTCGGCGTGCCGCTGCTCGCCGGGATGACCGCGTCTCGGCTGCGCGCCGTCCTGGCCCATGAGTTCGGCCACTACGCCAACCACGACACCCGGCTGGGCGCCCTAACGATGCGCGGGCGGGAATCGGTGCTGCACACGGTGGAAGCGTTCCGCCAGGGCAGCACCCGCCTGGACTACGTGATCGGCTCGCTGTACGTCGGCTACGCGCGGATGTTCCTGAACGTCTCGCAGTCCGTGGCCCGGGAACAGGAGTTCGCGGCGGACCGGATGGCCGCCAGGCATGCGGGCCGTGACGCGACGGCCGCCGTGCTGCGCGGGCTTCCGGTGCTGACCGCCGCGCACACCCACTATCAGGAGACGTACGTCGCGATGGGCGGTGCGCTGGGCGCGCTGCCGCCCGTGGGCGAGGTCCACGGCGGCTTCCCGCGATTCCTCGCCGCGCGGACGCAAGAGCGGCTCGCCGCACTCGCTGCGGGTCGGCGTTCACCGCGGCCGCACCGGTACGACTCGCACCCGCCGACCGCCGAACGGATCGCCCTCATCGAGCGGCTGCCCGACGACGGGCGGCCCGACGGGTCCGACGGCGAACCGGCCGCGCTCAGCCTCCTGCACGACCCGGAGCGGGTGTTCGCCCGGCTGGAGGCGCGCACCCTGCCGTTCGAGGCGGCCCGACTGCGGCGCATGACCTGGGACGAACTCGTCATGGCCCGCGCCGTCGACGACGCCGAGGGTTGGTCCCGGCCCTTGCGCGTCGCCGTGGTCAGGGCGCTGCGCTCCTCGGCGCAGGGCACGGGCGACGCGGCCACCGCCCAGCGGAACGCCACGCCGGAAGGGGCGTCGGACGACGAGTTGCCCGGGCTGGAGGAGGTGCTGGACGCGTTCGACCGCGGCCTGTTGTGGACCGAGACAGCCGATCGCATGCCCAAGCCGGCGCAGGCCTCACGGCTGACCGGGCAGTCGGCCCGTAACTTCATCCGGCCCAGGATCTTCGACGGGCTCGCCGGCCTGGTCCATCTGCGTCTCGTCGAGGCCGGACAGGCCACTGCGGACGTCGCATGGTCGGGGCAGCCCGGACTCGCCCTGCACCCGGCGTGGGAGAAGGACATGGACGACGCTCTCGACGCGGCCGTCGCCGACGTACCCGACACGGCCCCTCTGCGCGCTCTGCTGGCCGGAACGCGACCGGCGGCGGTCTGACGTGCATCGTGCAGCCGACCGTCTGCGACCTCATGAACACGCGCCTCCCTTCCCCCGGGCCGGCGCCTGCACCGTCGTCGGCCGGGGAGCCGTGCGTGTCGCCTCCCGTTGTTCATGAACGCGCCGCGATGGTCAAAAGCGGTGTGTAAATCGCACTTACAGATACACTCGCCGCCGTCAACAAGGGCCCGCGCGGGCACTACTGGGGAGGCCAGGTGGCGGTGAACGCCAAGAAGATCGCCATCTACATGCTCGTGGTCTTCGTGCTCTACGTGATCATCACCGACCCGGCGAAGGCGGCGGACTACGTCCAGATAGGCTTCGAGGGCATATCGGACGCCGCCAAGGCCATCGGCGACTTCTTCACCTGGCTCGCCGACGGGGCCAAGTAGCCCAGACCGTCGTACGCACAGGGAGTGCCCATGATCCGCCACCTGGTCCTCTTCAAGCTCAACGAGGGCGTCCGGCGCGACGACCCCCGGGTCGTGCGGGGAGAGGCCGCCTTCCGCGCGCTGGGCGGCAAGATCGAGGAACTGCGCTTCTGGGAGCTGGGCTGGAACGTCAGCGACCGCCCCATCGCCTACGACTTCGCGATCAACTCGGCGGTCGAGGACGCGGACGCCCTCAAGCGCTACATCGAGCACCCCGAGCACCAGTCGGGCGTCGCTCTGTGGCGCGAGTTCGCCACCTGGGTGGTCGCCGACTACGAGTTCTGAGCCGTCCCGCCCGGCCCGCCGCTCCGGCGGCACGAAGCCCTCCGCCCTGACGGCGGAGGGCTTTCGCACGTCCGGCACGACCAGAAGGGCCCAACTTATCCCTCAACACGGCGTTATGGGGTGCTTGCACACAGTGCACATGTCTTGTGATGCTATGACCGCTTTTGACGGATGAGTTGACCGATGTTGACCTGACGAAGAGGTGGCGTTGACCGTGTCGGCCAGTACTGCGCCGCCTCAGGAAGAGGCACCCCCGGCACCCGCACCGGCACCCGCACCGGCCCCCGCCCTGGAGACCGTGCCCGAAGCCGCCACGGAACCCGCGCCGGCCCCCGAACGGCGCCGCGGCGCGGACACCCGGGCGCTGACCCAGGTGCTCTTCGCCGAACTCAAGGAACTCCAGCCGGGCACGCCGGAGCACAACCGCGTGCGCGGGGCGCTCATCGAGGCCAACCTCCCGCTCGTGCGCTACGCGGCCGCCCGCTTCCGCTCCCGCAACGAGCCGATGGAGGACGTCGTCCAGGTCGGCACCATCGGCCTGATCAACGCCATCGACCGCTTCGACCCCGACCGGGGCGTGCAGTTCCCCACGTTCGCCATGCCCACGGTCATCGGCGAGATCAAGCGGTACTTCCGCGACAACGTCCGCACGGTCCACGTGCCGCGCCGCCTCCACGAGTTGTGGGTGCAGGTCAACAGCGCCACCGAGGACCTCACCACCGCCTTCGGCCGCACCCCGACGACGGCCGAGATCGCCGAGCGGCTGCGCATCGCCGAGGAGGAGGTCCTCTCCTGCATCGAGGCGGGCCGCTCGTACCACGCCACCTCGCTGGAGGCGGCGCAGGAGGGCGACGGCCTGCCCGGCCTCCTGGACCGCCTCGGCTACGAGGACCCGGCGCTGGACGGCGTGGAGCACCGCGACCTCGTCCGCCACCTCCTGGTCCAGCTGCCGGAGCGCGAGCAGCGCATCCTTCTCCTGCGCTACTACAGCAACCTGACGCAGTCCCAGATCAGCGCCGAACTCGGTGTCTCCCAGATGCACGTGTCCCGGCTCCTCGCCCGCTCCTTCCAGCGGCTCCGCTCGGCCAACCGCATCGAGGCCTGACGGAACCCGGGACGGCCTGTCCGGTACCCCGCATGACGGGGCGCGGGACGGGAACCGGGTCAGGACACGTCACTCGTTGAGGGATCGCAAGCACGATCGAGCCGTCACCGCTGAGAGCGAATCGCCCAGTGGGACCGTTCCCGGTGGAACCACGCTGAAAAGCCGTCAGACCGCCTGTTTCCAGGGCCGATTCGTCACTCACGTGTCGACATGTCACTACAGCGTGTTGCCGACATGTGACATTCTGCCGGAAGAGCGTTTGCCGGGGCTTCGGCTCCGGTATTCAGGTGAAGGCTGACGTTCCTCAAGCGGGGGCGTTGCGCCGCGACCGTCCCGCGACCCAAAGGGGGTGGCATGTCCGCAGAACAGGGCAGCTCGAAGGTGCTCACGCTCACGCTCACGCCGAGCGAGTCCGCGCCCGTCGCGCCTGTCGCGCCGGTCGAGCCCGACGTGCTCGACGACGTCACAGCCCCCGAGGCCCCCGCGGCCCCGGCTCTCACGGCCACGGGGGCCATCGACACCCGCACCCTGTCCCGCTCCCTGTTCCTGCGACTCGCCACGCTCGCCGAGGACAGCCCCGAGCGCGTCTACGTCCGGGACACGCTGATCGAGCTCAACCTCCCCCTCGTGCGCTACGCGGCGGCCCGCTTCCGCTCGCGCAACGAGCCCATGGAGGACATCGTCCAGGTCGGCACCATCGGCCTGATCAAGGCGATCGACCGCTTCGACTGCGAACGCGGCGTCGAGTTCCCGACGTTCGCGATGCCGACGGTCGTGGGCGAGATCAAGCGCTTCTTCCGTGACACGTCCTGGTCGGTGCGCGTCCCGCGCCGGCTCCAGGAGCTGCGTCTGGCCCTCACCAAGGCCAGCGACGAGCTGTCCCAGAAGCTGGACCGTTCGCCGACGGTCGCCGAACTCGCCGCGGTCCTGGGTGTGTCCGAGGAGGACGTCGTCGACGGCCTCGCGGTCGGCAACGCCTACACGGCCTCCTCGCTGGACTCCCCGGCCCCGGAGGACGACGGCGGCGAGGGCTCCCTGGCGGACCGCCTCGGCTACGAGGACACGGCCCTGGAGGGCGTGGAGTACCGGGAGTCCCTCAAGCCCCTCCTGGCCAAGCTGCCGCCCCGCGAGCGCCGCATCATCATGCTGCGCTTCTTCGCCAACATGACCCAGTCGCAGATCGGCGAGGAGGTCGGCATCTCCCAGATGCACGTCTCCCGCCTCCTCACCCGGACCCTGGCCCAACTGCGCGAGGGCCTGATCTCCGACTAGAGGAGTGAGAGGCCCGGTCCGGGGGCTGTTTTCCTGACTGAGCGTCAGGCACACTGCCGTGATGCGAAGTCCGGCACGGGCACGTGAGCGGCGGCGCGCCGTTCGGGGCGCGTCGGCCGCCGCCGCGGTCGTCGTGGCGGCGGCGGTCCTGGCCGTCGGCTGCGGAGGCGGCGGACACGGCGGTGACTACGTCGCCATCGACGCGGTCGGCGACCCGGCCGCCCCGGACGCTCCCGCGGACCCGACCGGCGGGGTGCGTCTCGTTCCGCTGGACGGACAGCGCGGTTCTCCCGGCGGCACACCGGGCTCCGGCGGCACGGCGAACGACGGCTCCGGGACGACGTCCGCCACCGGGCCGCCCGACGGGACACCCGGCTCGGCCGGCGACGGCGGCACGGCCGTCGGAGGCGGTTCGACGAGCGAGACCGGTTCGGCCGGGGGCGGCGCGGGCGAGGGCCGGTCGGACGAAGGCGGTCCGGGCGGCCGCGCGGGTTCCGTCCCACCCGCGTCCTCGTCCTCGCGCCCGCGCCCGCAGTCACCGGCGCCCGTGCCGACGTCCACACCCCCGGGGCCGGGGCCGTCCGGGGGAGCGTCCGGCGGACCGGCCGCCCTCTCCGTGAGTGAGCCCGTCCGCGCGAGGACGGACCGGCGGTGGTGCGAGGACGTGACCCTGACGTTCGTCAACTCGGGCGGCCGCGCGGTCGGTTCGGGGACGGTCACCTTCGGCGCCCATGTCGTGGACGCCCTCGGCACGGACTGGGCCACCCGGAAGTCCACGGTCCCACTGCCCGCGCCCCTCGCCGCCGGCACGCGCACGGCGCGGACCTGGACGGTGTGCGTCGATGCGTGGCGCGTACCGCTGGGCATGCACATCGAGACACGCGACGTCGCGGTGCGGTGGGAGTGAGGCCCTCGCCGGACCGGTGAGGGGGAGACAGGCACGGGACGGCGGCGGGACACCTGCCGGGCGGGCCGAGCGGGGACCGTGGGACAGCCGTCTCGACAGCGCGGGCGCGACCGGCAGACGCGGGCGCAGGCGCTGATGCGGGCAGGGCGGGCGTAGGCACCGCAAGGCGCGGGCGCGCGACGCGGGCAGACGCACGTTCCTGCAAGGCGCCGGTGCGGCAGGGCGCAACGGGCGGGCGGGGGGCGGAACTCGGAGCGGGGAGGCGCGGGGTCGGGAAAGCGGGGCGCGGCGGCGTCGTCGGGACGGCGTCCCGTGCCGGTCGTCGCGCCCGGTGCCCGTCCGGGCGCCCGCGCCCACCCGTACCGCGTGGTGCGGGAGTTACTTCAGCGCGAGCCAGGCGACAGCCGCGACGATCACGACGGCGGCGACGACGCCGATGATCAGGCCGATGCGCGAACCGGCCGCCGCGGGGGCCGGCTGGGCGGCCCGGGGGGCGCCCTCGTCGACGAACGCGCGGAACATCTGGGTGCTGCCGGCGGGGTCGTGGTTGCCCTGGGGGCCCTGGGTGTTAGCCATGGGCCGAGACACTAGCGAAAACGCGGGGGCGAGCCCAAGCGGGGGTAGGCGCGGAGTTCCTGACGCTCGTGCGCGCGAGCCCGGTCCGGCGGCGGGTCGCGCCCCCGGGCTCGTCCATCACCTGCGCGTTTACCGCGCCAATACTTGCCTTTGCCAACTTTTTGCGGCCCAGAACCCCTTTTTATTTGCCTGCAGCAACCAACCGCTTCTATGGTTGCCCTAAGCAACGATACCGGGAGGTGTGATGGCAGGGCAGGCGCAGTACGAGGAGCTGGCACGCCAGCTCAGCGCCGTCGGGGCCGTGAAGCGGGACCTCGGACGGATCCTGCCGCAGGACTGCTCCGCGGGCTCCGCCGCCGTACTGGCGCTGCTGGGCAGCCACGGCGACATGCGCATGAGCAACCTCGCCGAGCTCCTCGCCGTCGACATGTCCGTGACCAGCCGCCACGCCGCGCACCTCGCCGACCGCGGCTGGATCGAACGCTCCCCCGACCCCGCGGACAAGCGCTCGCGCATCCTGCACCTCACCCCCGAGGGCCACGCGATGCTCGTCGAGCTGTCGCGGCGCAGCGCCGGCCTCCTGGCCGAGCGCCTGGAGGACTGGACGGACGCCGAGGTCGGCCAGCTCATCGGACTGCTGACCCGGCTGCGCGCCAGCTTCGGCGACTGCCGGACCGTCGCCCACCGGCCGCCGCCCCCGCCCGCGCCCCGGCCCCCCGCACCCGCCGCTCCCCGCATTCCCCCCGTTCCCGCCGCCCCGGCCGCCTCGGCCGTCCCGGCAGGCGAGCGGACACAGACCACCCGTACACCCGCGCAAGCAACGTAAGAAAAGGAAGCCCATGGCAACGACCACACCAGCCGGTGTGCGGGCTCACGCGAAGCACGGCGGAGGGTCCCACGGCTCCGCCGGCGACGCTCCGATGACCCACCGGCAGATCATGGAGGCCCTCTCCGGGCTCCTGCTCGGCATGTTCGTCGCGATCCTGTCCTCCACGATCGTCTCGAACGCCCTCCCCGAGATCATCGGCGACCTCGGCGGCGGCCAGTCCGCCTACACCTGGGTCGTCACCGCCGCGCTGCTGTCCATGACCGCGGCCACGCCCCTGTGGGGCAAGCTCTCCGACCTGTACAGCAAGAAGGCGCTCGTCCAGATAGCGCTGGTCATCTACGTGCTGGGCTCGGCCGCGGCCGGACTCTCCCAGAACGCCGGCATGCTGATCGCGTGCCGTGTCGTCCAGGGCATCGGCGTCGGCGGCCTGTCCGCCCTCGCGCAGATCGTGATGGCCGCGATGATCTCCCCGCGCGAGCGCGGCCGTTACTCCGGCTACCTCGGCGCGACCTTCGCCGTCGCCACCGTCGGCGGACCGCTGCTCGGCGGCGTCATCACCGACACGAGCTGGCTGGGCTGGCGCTGGTGCTTCTACGTCGGGGTGCCCTTCGCCGTCATCGCGCTCGTCGTGCTGCAGAAGACCCTGCACCTGCCCGTCGTGAAGCGGGACGTCAAGGTCGACTGGAGCGGCGCGTTCTTCATCTCCGCTGCGGTCTCGCTGCTGCTGGTCTGGGTCACCTTCGCCGGTGACAAGTACGACTGGATGTCCTGGCAGACGGCCGCGATGGTCGGCGGTTCGATCGTGCTCGGCCTGATCTTCGTACTCGTCGAGTCGAGGGCCGCGGAGCCGATCATCCCGCTGCGGCTGTTCCGCAACCGCACCATCACCCTGTCGTCGCTGGCCTCGCTCTTCGTGGGCGTCGCCATGTTCACCGGCACCGTGTTCTTCAGCCAGTTCTTCCAGCTGGCCCGTGACAAGTCGCCGACGATGTCGGGTGTCATGACGATCCCGATGATCGGCGGCCTGTTCATCTCCTCCACGGTCTCCGGCCAGTTCATCACCCGCACCGGCAAGTGGAAGGTCTGGCTGGTCAGCGGCGGCGTCCTGGTCACGGCCGGCCTCGGCCTGCTGGGCACCATCCGGTACGACACGGACTACTGGAAGATGGCCGTCTTCATGGCCCTGCTGGGTCTCGGCATCGGCATGATGATGCAGAACCTGGTGCTCTCCACGCAGAACCAGGTCGCCCCCTCCGACCTCGGCTCGGCCAGCTCCACGGTCACGTTCTTCCGCTCCCTCGGCGGTGCGGTCGGCGTCTCCGCGCTGGGCGCCGTGATGGCCCACCGCATCACCGACTACGCCCAGGACGGCATCGCCGACCTCGGCCCCAAGTACGCCTCCCTCGCCGGTTCGGGCTCGTCGGGCCAGATCCCGGACATGGACAAGCTGCCCGCGCCGCTGCGCACCGTCATGGAGAGCGCGTACGGCCACGGCATCGCGGACGTCTTCCTGATCGCGGCCGGACTCGCCCTGCTGGCCTTCCTCATCACCCTGTTCATCAAGGAGGTCCCGCTGCGGACCAAGGGCGCGCTGGCGCAGGCCGCCGACCCGGACACGGTCCCGGACACGGCCGCGACCACGGCCATGGGCTCCTCCGCGGACGTCCCCGCCGTCACGGACGCGGCCGCGGCTTCCGCCTCCGGCACGGCCGGCGGCGGCGAGAAGGTCCCCAGCTGGGCCGTCGCCGGACCGGACGCCGAGGGCGGCGCCGAGAGCGCCCAGCCGCTGTCGGCCGTCGCCACCGCCGAAGCGGCCCCGGCGGCTCCGGCCGGCATCCCCGTGCACGGGTTCGTCCGGGGCGCGGAGAGCGCGCCCGTCCCGCAGGCCGCCGTCACGCTCATCTCCCTCGCCGGACGGCAGCTCGGCCGCTCGATCGCGCAGGGCGACGGCTCCTACGCGCTGGACGCGCCGGGCACGGGTTCGTACGTGCTGATCGCCTCCGCCGACGGCTTCCAGCCCCAGGCCTCCACGATCGTCGTCAACGGCGAGCCGGTCGCGTACGACATCCTGCTCAGCGGGACCAGCGGACTCGCCGGCGTCGTGCGCGCCGCCGAGTCGGGCGAGACCGTCAAGGGCGCGATGGTGATCGTCACCGACGTGCGCGGCGACCTGCTCGCCACCGCGGCCACCGGTGAGCAGGGCGAGTTCTCCTTCGCCGAGCTGGTGCCCGGCACGGTGACCGTCGCGGTGAACGCGCCCGGTTTCCGGCCGCGCGCCCTGCCCGTCGAGGTCGGCGCCACGGGCGTGACCCGTGCGGAGGTCGCCCTCGACGCGGGGGCGCAGCTCCAGGGCGTCGTCCGGGCGCCGCACGGCCCGCTGGCCGACGCGCGGGTGACCCTCGTGGACGCCGCCGGCAACGTGGTCGGCACGGCCACCACGGGCGCGGACGGGGCGTACGCCTTCGCCGACCTCGACGGCGGCGACTACACCGTCATCGCGACCGGCTACCCGCCGGTGGCCACCGCACTGACCGTGTCCGGCGCCGGCGTCGACGGCCACGACATCGAACTGGCCCACCCCGGCGAGTAGTCCGGACGGTCGGCTGACGACTCCGGCCCGGTGCGGGGCGATCCCCCGCACCGGGCCGGTTCCAGTTTTCGCAGGACGAACAGCACGAGCAGACGAGCAGGACGAGGAGTACGTGAGATGGGACTGACCGCGAAGATCCGCACGCGGGACGGGTGGGCCGTGTCGCACGCGGTCGTCACGGTGACCGACATGGCGGGCGGCCAGGTGCTGCGCGCCGAGGCCGACGGCGAGGGCGCGGTGCGCGACGGGACGGAACTCTCCCCCGGCGCCTACACGGTGATCGTCACCGCCGTCGGGTACGCGCCCGCGGCCGCCAGCGCGATCGTGACGGCGAGCGGCCGCGCCGAGGTGGGGACCGTGACCCTGGCCCGGCAGGGCGGCACGGAACTGCCTCCGCCCGGTCCCTGGACCGTCGACCCCGCGCACTCGACCGTCGGCGCGGTCGCCCAGCACCTGGGCATCTCCAGCGTCCGCGGCCGGTTCACCGACTTCACGGCCTCGATCGAGGTCGCCCCCGACGACGTCGCCCGCTCCCGCGTGGACGCGGTGATCCGGGCGGCCTCCATCGACACGGGCAACGCCATGCGCGACACCCACCTGCGCTCGGCGGACTTCCTCGACGTCGGGACGTACCCGGAGATCACGTACCGTTCGACGGGCCTGACCCCGGCCGGCCCCGACCGGTGGACCGTCCACGGCGACCTGTCCCTGCACGGCGTCGCCCGCCCGGTGAACCTGGAGCTGGCCTACCTGGGCACCGGCACGGATCCGTGGGGCGGCACCCGGGCGGCCTTCCGCGCCACGACCGAGCTGCGGCGGGAGGACTTCGCCATGAACTACAACCAGGTCGTCCAGGCGGGCATCGCGGCCATCGGCACGACCCTGAAGGTCGAACTGGACGTCCAGGCGGTCCAGGGCGACGCCCTGCCGGGGATGTAGACGCAGGCGACGCCCTGCCGGGGATGTAGACGCAGGCGACGCCCTGCCGGAATGCGGACGGAGGCGGAGCGGTGCGGCGTGGTGGTGGGTGCCGCAGGGTCAGCCGGAAACGGCGGGCCGCCGCCCAGGGCGTGTTTCGCCCTAGGCTGGCCCCATGGCACCGAACATCGCGACGAACACCAAGGTCACCCTGGACGAGCTGCTGGACTTCGTCCGCCCCCGGCACCGCGCGATCCTGCTGACCCGGCGCACCGACGGCAGCTCCCAGGCCTCGCCACTGACCTGCGGGGTCGACGACTCGGGCCGCATCGTCGTCTCCACGTACCCCGAACGGGCCAAGACGCGCAACGCCAAGCGCGACGACCGCGTCGGCGTCCTCGTGCTCAGCGACGACTGGAACGGCCCCTGGGTCCAGATCGACGGCACCGCCGAGGTCATCGACGCGCCGGAGTCCGTCGAGCCCCTGGTGGAGTACTACCGCAACATCGCCGGTGAGCACCCCGACTGGGACGAGTACCGGCAGGCCATGCTGAAGCAGGGCAAGTCGATCATCCGGATCACCCCGCGGCGCTGGGGCCCGGTGGCCACCGGCGGCTTCCCGGCCCGCCTCGCCCAGCAGGACTGACGGCAGCACCGGCGGCGGGACGCCCGGCGCGACGAGGGCGACGGTCCCGGCTCAGCCGCGCCGCACCATCGCCTCGATGCCCGCGACCAGCAGGTCCAGGGCGAAGGTGAAGTCGCGGTCCATCATCTCCGCCACCGTGTCGCCGCCGCGGGCCGCCATGAGATCGCGGGACCGCTCGACGACGCCCCCGGTGTCCGGGGCCCCGGCCGTCGCGGTCATGGCGTCGCGGAAGTACTCGTCCGGCGTCAGACCGGTGTCGGCGACCCGTGCGAAGAAGTGGCCCTCGATCGTCCCGTAGCCGTACACGAACTGGAAGACGGCCGAGATCGCGCCGGTGACGCCGTACGCGGGCAGCCCCGTGCGCAGCACCACCTCCTGGACGGTGCGGGCGAAGCGCAGCCAGTTCGGGCCGATGTTGAGGTAGCGGCCGGCGAGCGGCGACAGCCAGGGGTGGCGGACCAGCAGCGCGCGGTAGGCCGTGGCCAGCGCGCGGATCCGCTCGCGCCAGTCGGCGTCCTCGTCCTGCGCGTCGGGCAGGTCCGCCAGCTCGCCGAAGGCCCTGTCCATGGCGAGTTCGAGCAGGTCGTCCTTGGTGTCGACGTACCAGTACACCGACATCGCCGTCACGTTCAGCTCGGCCGCCAGCCTGCGCATGGAGAACCTGGCCAGCCCCTCGGCGTCCAGCAGCCGCACGGTGACCTCGGTGATCCGCTCCCGGTCGAGCCCGGACGGCTGTCCCCCGCCCCGCGCCCGCCGACGCGCCCTGTCCTCCAGCCACACACTGTGCCGCGCGGCGTCCTTGGCGGTCTCGGCCATGGCTGGGCACCTTCCTGGACTGTGGTCACTGCTGGAGGTGGTGGTCACTGCTGGTGGCGGTCACTGCTGAAGATGCTAAGCGGAGCCGACGGCGACTACGCGGGCCACCGCCGGGCAGCGCCGCCCCCGGGCATGCGGAGGGGCGGTGGCTGTCCGCCACCGCCCCTCCGGGCCGCTCCGTGAGAAATCAGCCGCTCGTCGTCGTCTTCTGCGTCAGGTCGTAGAAGGTGGCCGAACCGACCGTCACCTCGGTGAAGTTGGCCTCGACCCAGGCGGTGATCTGCGAGGACGTCCCGCTGCCGCCGCCGGCCGTGCCGCCGCCGATGAAGTAGTGGATCCTGCCGTCGGCCACGTACCGGCGGAACTGCGCCAGGGTCGGGGACGGGTCGGTCCCGTTGAAGCCGCCGATCGCCATCACGGCCTCACCGGTGGCGAGTTGGTAGCTCGCGGCGTTCTGGGCGCCGATCGCGGCAGCCGCCCAGGTGTACTTCCCCGAACCGGCCTCCAGCAGCTTCCTGGCCCGGTCGGTGACCGACGCGCCGTTCAGCAGACCGCCGGCGCCGCCACCACCTCCCATCCCACCGCCGTCGCCGACCCCCGCACCCGGTATCCCGTTCTGCTGGTTCCGGCTGCCCTGGCCCGGCAGACCCCCGCCGGGGAGGCCGCCCGGGCCGCCACCCTGACCCTGGTTCTGCCCGCCCTGGCCCTGGTTCTGGGCGCCGGGGCCGCCGGTGAAGCCGCCTCGGCCACCGCCGCCCCCGCCACCCGGGCCACCGCCGCCCCTCATGCTCGCGCCCGCCGGACCCGCCGTCACGATGGAACCGGTGTGGCCCTCCTGCACCGTGCTGACGGTGTACGCCGTCGGTCCCGCCAGCGCGGCCGCCAGGCCCACGCAGGCCGCGGCGAGGGCGAGCCGGCGGTCGACGCGGCCCGCGAAGATCAGGCCGAGCGCCGCGGCCAGGCCGCCGGTCAGCACCAGCCACTTCAGCCAGGGCAGGTAGTCGGGCGTGCGGTTGAGCAGTACGTACGACCAGGAGGCCGCCGCCACGAGGGAGGCCGCGAGGGTGACCGAGGCCCAGGTCTCGGCCCGCCTCTCCCACAGGGTCGCGGCGCCCATGCCGATCACCGCGGCCATGTAGGGGGCGAGCGCCACCGTGTAGTACTGGTGGAAGATGCCCGCCATGTAGCTGAAGACGACCGCGGTGATCAGCAGTGAGCCGCCCCAGACCAGGAACAGGCCCCGCGTCGCCGACGTCCGCCGCAGTTTGCGGGTCGCCACCAGTCCGGCGGCCAGCAGGACCAGCGCGGCCGGCAGCAGCCAGGAGATCTGGCCGCCGATCTCGGAGTCGAACATCCGGTCCCAGCCGGTCTCGCCCCACTGGCCGGTGCCGCCGCCACCGCCGCCGCCGACGCTGCCGGTCTCCTCGCCGTTGAGGCGGCCGAGACCGTTGTAGCCGAAGGTCAGCTCCAGGAAGGAGTTGTTCTGCGAACCGCCGATGTACGGGCGGGAGGAGGCGGGCCACAGCTCGACGATCGCGACCCACCAGCCGCCGGACACGATCAGCGCGCCCGTGGCGGCGGCCAGCTGGCCGAGCCGCCTGCGCACCGGCACCGGCGCGCAGAAGGCGTGGACCAGCGCGAGCGGCGGCAGGATCAGGAACGCCTGCAAGGTCTTGGCGAGGAACGCGAAGCCGATCGCGACCCCGGCCCACACCAGCCACCTCGTCCGGCCGTCCTCCACCGCGCGAGCCGTGAAGTAGCAGGCCACGGCCATCAGCAGGGCCAGCATCGCGTCCGGGTTGTCGAACCGGAACATCAGCGCGGCGACGGGCGTCAGCGCGAGCACCGCGCCCGCGATCAGACCGGCGGCGGGGCTGAAGCGGCGGCGCACGGAGGCGTACACCACGGCGACCGTGCCGACGCCCATCAGCACCTCGGGCGCGAGGATCGCCCAGGAGCTGAGGCCGAAGACCCGCACCGACAGCGCCATCGGCCACAGCGCGGCCGGGGGCTTGTCGACGGTGATGGCGTTGCCCGCGTCCAGCGAGCCGAAGAAGAACGCCTTCCAGGACCGGCTGCCGGCCTGGACCGCCGCGGAGTAGAAGGAGTTCGCGTACCCCGAGGCGCTCAGGTCGTAGAGGTAGAGCAGGAGCGTGGCCGTCAGCAGGCCGAGGAAGGCCGGGCGGGCCCAGCGGGGATCCTCGGGCCGGCCGCGCCAGAGCCGGTGCGGCAGGGGCCGCCGGGGCAGGCCCGCGCCGGGGGCGGGGGCGGGGGCCGGAAGGGGGACGGCCGGTTCGTGCGGGGCGGTGGCGGTGGGCGGGCCCCAGGCCGTCGGCTGGTCGAGACGGGAGGTCATCGGGCGTCCCCCCGGTCGATGTTCTCGGGGCGCACCGGCTGACGTCGCGTGGTGGCGTCGAGGGCCGTGGCGTCGGAGGCCGTGGCCCCCACGGGCTCGGCGCCGACGGCGGTTGCGGGCGTCGTCACCGCGTCGTCGTCACCGTCGCGCCGGTCGGAGAAGACCCACACGCGGAAGAGCAGAAAGCGCAGCACCGTGGCGGCGAGGTTGGCGGCGACGAGCACCGCCAGCTCGGTGGTGTGCGCGGGCTCGGCGGCCGCCGCGTTCAGCGCCACGAGCGAGCCGCTGGTCAGCGCGAGGCCGATGCCGAAGACGACGAGGCCCTGCGCCTGGTGCCGGACGGCCCCGCCGCGGCCCCGCACCCCGAAGGTGAGCCGCCGGTTGGCGGCGGTGTTGGCGACCGCGGAGACCAGCAGGGCGAGCGCGTTGGCGATCTGCGAGCCGCCGAACTGGCGGAAGCCGCTGTAGAGCAGGAGGTAGAAGAGGGTGGACAGACCGCCGACGACGCAGAACCCGACCAGCTGACGGGCCAGGCCCTTGGGCACGTCCTGGATGTCGCGGTCGCGCGGGTCGTCGCCGAAGGGGCGGCGGAGCCGGTGGAGGGACAGCGAACCGGTGGCCAGGGCCTTGCCCACGCGCCACACCCCTTTCAGGTCGTCGGTCGCCGTCCTCACGATGTGCACCGTGGAGTCCGGGTCGTCGACCCAGTCGACCGGCACCTCGTGGATACGGAGACCGGCGCGTTCGGCGAGCACCAGCATCTCAGTGTCGAAGAACCAGCCGGTGTCCTCCACCAGGGGGAGCAGAATCCGGGCGACGTCGCGCCTGATCGCCTTGAATCCGCATTGCGCGTCGGAGAAGCGGGCCTGGAGCGAGCCGCGCAGGATCAGGTTGTAGGCGCGGCTGATGAACTCGCGCTTCGGGCCGCGCACCACCCGCGAGTCGCGGGCCAGCCGCGAGCCGATCGCCAGGTCGGAATGACCGGAGATCAGCGGCGCGACCAGCGGCAGCAGCGCGTTGAGGTCGGTGGACAGGTCCACGTCCATGTAGGCGAGGACCGGGGCGTCCGAGGCCGACCAGACGGTCCGCAGCGCACGGCCGCGGCCCTTCTGCTCCAGCCGGACGTTCCTCACCTGGGGGATACGCGCCTCCAGCCGGCGCGCCACCGAGGGCGTGGCGTCGGTCGAGGCGTTGTCCGCGATGGTGATGCGGAAGGAGTAGGGGAACGTGCGCGTCAGATGGTCGTGCAGTCTCCGGACGCAGGGCTGGAGGTCCTTCTCCTCGTTGAAGACGGGGATCACTACGTCCAGGACAGGCGTTCCGGCGGTGGCGGCCGGGAGGTGCTCCCGCGCCGGCAGGGTGCCGGGAGAAGAGTCGGTTCGCATGCCGTCGACTCTCGTCAGGCGCCCTGTCGCACCCATGTGGTGGCACTGTGCCCGGCCTGTGAGTGCCCGGACTGTGAGTGCCCGGACGGCGAATGCCCGGCCTGCGCGTGTCCGGTCCGCGGGTGGGATCGCCGGTCAGTCACGGCGGCGGGCCGCGGCTCGGGCGGGCCGAGCGCGGGCAGGCGCACGGTGAACGCGGTGTGCCCGGGCGCGCTGTCGACGGTCACCGCTCCGCCGTGCGCGGTAGCCACGGCCTGCACGATGGCGAGGCCCAGGCCGGTCGAGCCGGAGGCGCGGGAGCGCGAGGAGTCGCCACGTGCGAACCGTTCGAAGACGTGCGGGAGCAGCTCCGGCGGGATGCCCTGCCCGTCGTCCTGGACGTCCACGCACACCCACGGTCCGCGACGCCGGACGCGGGCGGTGATCGTGGTGCCTGGCGGTGTGTGTGTGCGCGCGTTGGCCAGCAGGTTCACGAGCACCTGCTGAAGCCGGGCCGAGTCGGCCGACACCAGGGCGGGCTCGTCGGGGAGGTCG
This sequence comes from Streptomyces sp. NPDC048481, assembly GCF_043200075.1. Lineage (NCBI taxonomy): Bacteria > Bacillati > Actinomycetota > Actinomycetes > Kitasatosporales > Streptomycetaceae > Streptomyces > Streptomyces sp. NPDC048481. The sequence goes on along the minus strand of NZ_JBICXC010000003.1, from coordinate 647,609 downwards.
AGACGCCAGACGTGTTCGCGTCCGGCGGCGCGGGCGTCGCTGACGGTGTCGACGACCAGCGGGACGAGGTCGGTCTGCTCGAACCGCAGCGGGCGGCCCGCGTCGAGGCGGGCCAGCAACAGGAGGTCCTCGACGAGGAGGGTCATACGGCCGGCCTCGGACTCGATGCGGCCGAGGGCGTGCCGGGTGTCGGGGCCCACCTCCTCGCGCCCGCGCCGGGTCAGCTCGGCGTAGCCGCGGATGGAGGCCAGGGGGGTGCGCAGTTCGTGACTGGCGTCCGCGACGAACCGTCTGACCCGCGTCTCGCTCTCCTGACGGGCGTGCAGCGCGCCGTGGACGTGGTTCAGCATCCGGTTCAGCGCCGCGCCGACCTGCCCGACCTCGGTGTGCGGGTCGGTCTCCGCCTCCGGCACCCGCTCGCTGAGGTTGACCTCGCCGCTGTGCAGGGGGAGTTCGGAGACGCGGGTGGCGGTGGCCGCCACCTTGCGCAGGGGGCGGGTGGCGACGCCGACCATCACGGTTCCCGCGAGGGTGGCGGCGACGAGCCCGGCGAACGTGAGGCTGACCTCGACGAGGATCAGGGTGCTGATGGTGCCGTCGACGTCGGACGTGGGGATGCCCACGTAGAAGTCGCCGTTGTTGCCGTGGATGTACTGGACCCGGTAGGCGCCGAGGCCGGGGATCTCCACGGTGTGCCGCCGGCCGTCCCGCGCGACCGTGCCGAGCTTCGTCGTCTGGGCGTCGGTGAGGTCCTCGGGCTGCATCCGCGGGATGTCGTTGTCGTCGGTGCGCTTGTCGCCGACCTTGCCGCTCGTGATCGATCCGCCGACGACCGTGGCGGCGAGGGCCTTCTGCGGTCCCGGCCCCTGGCTGACGAACGCGCCGATGTCGGTCGCCCGCTGCTGCGGCACGCCGCTGCCGTCGCCGTTCTTTGCGGTGCCCTTGCCGCCGGGCCCGCCGACGGGACCGCCGGAGACGCGCATCGCGGCTTCGCGCAGGCTGTCGTCCAGCTGGTCGTAGAGGTGATCGCGCAGCACCAGGGTGGTCACGGTGCCGATCAGCGCGCAGACCACGGCGATCAGGGTCACGGACACGACGACGAGTCGCGTCCGAAGGCTGCGCGGTGTACCCGCTCGACGCTTGCGCGGACGCGGTCGCCGCCGTCCGCTCATGACACGGCGGGCTTGATCAGGTACCCGGCTCCGCGGCGTGTGTGGATCATCGGCTCGCGGCCGGCGTCTATCTTGCGCCGCAGGTAGGAGATGTACAGCTCGACGACGTTGGCCTGGCCGCCGAAGTCGTAGGACCACACCCGGTCCAGGATCTGCGCCTTGGACAGCACGCGCCGCGGGTTGCGCATCAGGAAGCGCAGCAGCTCGAACTCGGTGGCCGTCAGATGGATGTCGTCGCCGGCCCGCGAGACCTCGTGGCTGTCCTCGTCGAGGGTCAGGTCCCCGACGACGAGCACGGAGTCGGAGCGCCGGTCGGCGGCGCCGGAGCGGCGGATGAGCCCGCGCAGCCGGGCCACGACCTCCTCCAGGCTGAACGGCTTGGTGACGTAGTCGTCGCCCCCGGCGGTGAGACCGGCGATGCGGTCCTCGACCGCGTCCTTGGCCGTCAGGAACAGCACCGGGACGTCCGGCAGCTCACGCCGCAGCCGCCCCAGGACCGTCAGCCCGTCCATGTCCGGCAGCATCATGTCGAGGACGACGGCGTCGGGCCGGAACTCGCGGGCCGTCTGGAGGGCGCCCGTGCCGTCCCCGGCGCTGCGGATCTGCCATCCCTCGTAGCGCAGGGCCATGGAGAGCAGTTCGGTGATCGACATCTCGTCGTCCACCACAAGCACTCGGACGGGGCTCCCGTCCGGCCTCAGCAGTTCGGTGCGCCCCTGGGGCGAGGTCGTGGTCATGATGAACACCCTGTCGGGGGCCCCTGAGAGCACCCTTTCACGCGTCTGTGATTTGCCTGAGAAACGCACAGGCGCCTCTCAGGGAACACCTGGGGACCTCCCGCCCCCACCCCGTCCGGGCCGCCCCGGTGATCCCGGTCGTAAGGGCGCCGGGGCGCCGGTCGGCGAGGCTCAGAACAGCCCGTCCTGCCGGTGGTCCGCGGGCACCTCGAAGTGCCGTACGGGGAAGGCGACTTCACCGCCCGCCGCCGGGACCAGCTCCCACCCCCGCATCAGCCGGGTGTCGAGGACGACCACCCCGTCGGAGCCGGCCAGATGCAGATCGGGTCCGGCCGCCGCCACCAGTTCCCCGCCCAGCGACCCCCCGGCCACGAGTTCGCGCACCTCCCCGGACGCGGCGGGCGCGTCCGCCAGCCCGAACGCCCGCACATGGTCCACCGCGAGGAACGGTTCCGGGGCCAACGACTCGGGCCAGCCGCCCAGTCGGACGGCCTTCCCGTACACCTCCCTGATCTCGTCCGCCCGTTCCTCCCGCGTGTCCGGCAACGCGGACCGCACCGCCCGCTTCACGGCGTACGGGATCCGGTCCGGGACCCGCAGTGCGGCACGCAGCAGTTCCTCGGTACGCCGGGCGGCCATCAGCGGGCCGGCGCCGAGCCAGGTGAAACACACCGCGCCCTGCTCCAGCAGCCGCGCCGGCCCGCGTTCGACCGCCGTGATCCCGACCTTGACCAGTCCGGGACCGAACCACGCCAGGTACACGTGGTACGGCCGGGGATCGTCGGCGATCCCGTCCGCCGCGACGGAGTGCGCCCGGTCCAGCCGCGCGCACTCCTCGCACCTGGCCCCGGTGCCCCTCCCGGAGAGCGCCGCCTGCAGCGGGCACGGATGCCCCCGCGCTCCCACGCACCGCCGCACACCCCCGGCCGCCACCCCGAAGGCGACCCGCTTCCCCCAGGACAACGGGCTACGACGCCCCCCGTCCCACGTCAGCACGGGGCCCTGCGCCGACCATCGCAGCCCCGAGCACTTCCACTCCTGTGCCATCACCCGCAACGGTAGGCGCAGCCACTGACAACGCGGCCGGGGCCCGGCGCCCGCGCCCCGCGAGCCGGCATCCGAGGCATCCGGGGTGACCGCCCCGGGCCCCCGCGTCGCGCACCCGCATCCCCCACTCCGCCGCGGGCCGCACGCCCGGCGGCTTCCCCCACCCGGTGAGGTGCAGAGCCCAGGTGACCAGCGCGCTCATCACGACGACGGCCCCTCCGGCGAGCAGCATCGGCACGGAGACGGCGCAGACCCCGACGCCCAGGAGGGACGTCCCGGCCGTCGCGACGGCGACCCCGGTCCAGCCCGCGATCGTGTGCCCCTCGTCGTACTCGTCGATCAGACGCCCGGCCATCGATCCCTCACCACCTAAGAAGTTACGAATAGAAACCTCTTAGAATGTAAGACAAACCCGGCCGGACAGCAAGGCCGACCGCCACCGAGGAAGGAGACGGGGCCGCCAAGGGGGAGGATGGGCCACACGCTCGGGCCGGAGGCCGGGGCGTGCAGGCAGGCAGCGTGCAGGAGAGGAACCGGACCCCCGCGATGACACCCGAGCCACCGCCGTCCCCCCGCCCCGCCGCGACCCCCGAGCAGGCGCTCGCGGCGATGGACGACCTCATCGCGGCGAGCATGGTCGGCCAGCAGGAGATGGCCCAGCGCCTGGGCCTCAACGTCACCGACCTGACCTGTCTCGGCTACGTCATCCAGGCCGGCGACGACCTCCTCAGCGCCGGCGACCTCGCGAACCGCGTCCACGTCACGACCGGCGCGGTGACCGGCATCCTCAACCGCCTGGAACGCGCCGGGTACGTCAGCCGCCGCCCCGACCCCCGGGACCGGCGGCGGGTCCGGGTGGCCGCCGTGCCGTCGGCCGTGGCCAGGGTCTACGCCCTGTACGAGCCGCACTACGCCCGCCTGAACAGCCTCTTCGCCGACTACTCCCCCGAGGAGACCGCCGTCCTGACGGACTGGTTCACCCGCGCGACCGGGCTGGTGAACGCCTACCGCGAGGAACTCCGCGACCGCCAGGACCCCCGCCAGGACCTCTGAGCCACGGCCCACCGAGCCGTCTCCCGGCATCCCCGTCGGGTCGCACACGCCACTCCGTAGAGTTCGCGACGACGCGGAGACGTCCGCCGGGGAGGGAGCTGTCGTGAGCGAATCGGAGCTGGTCGCGGAGGCGCGCAAGGCGTTCTTCGTGATGTTCGGGCTGCTGGCCCTCGTATGGCTGGTGCAGGCCGCCAACTACGCCGACGACTACGCCCTGTCCCGGGAGTTCGGCGTGGTCTCCGGTGACGTCGGCGCCCTGCCGCACGTGCTCACCGCGCCCCTGCTCCACTGGAACTGGGCGCACATCGAGAGCAACTCGGGGCCGCTGTTCGTCTTCGGTTTCCTCGCCGCGTACCGAGGGGTCGCGCGCTTCATGGGGCTGACGCTGCTCGTCGCCCTCTCCAGCGGCCTCACCGTCTGGTTCTTCGAACGGGGCGGGGCGGACACGGTCGGGGCGAGCGGTCTGGTCTTCGGGTACTTCGGCTACGTCGTGGTCCGCGGCCTCTTCGACCGCCACCTGATCGACACGCTGATCGGCCTCGTCATGGCCGCGTCCTTCGCCTATCTGCTCACGGTGGCCGTGCCCGGGACGCCCGGGGTGAGCTGGCTCGGCCACCTCGGCGGCCTGGCCGGCGGTCTGCTCGGAGCCTGGCTGTTCCGCGACCGCGGCCCCCGCCGCCGCCCCCGCGGCAAGGCGCCCGCCCTCGACGACTCCCCCCGCGCGGCCCTGCACAAGGAACTGGACGACCTGGGTCTGCTCTAGCGGATGGGGCCGGTGCCGGCGTGGCGCGTGTGGCGCAGAAAATCGAACACATGATTGAATTTAGTCATGCGACGGTTCCCCGACGACCTCGTCCAAGCGCAGCGGGAGTGGAGCGCCACCTACCGGCAGCTCGCCGCCCGGCCCGGTCGCACCGAGCTGCGGCGGCGCCTGCACCGGCTGTCCACCCAGGTGTTCTTCCACCCCTACTGGCAGCGACGGCGTCCGGACCCCTCGGCGTGGTGGGATCTGCGGCACCCGGCGGGCCCGGTGCCGGACGAGCGCGAACGGCTCACCGGATGACCGGCCGGAATGCGGGACCGCGGACCCCGGACGACGCTGGAGACATGTCCGGACCGAACCGCGTGACCGTGCTTCCGCCCACCCCCGCGGGCGGCCGGCGGGTGCGCGTGGACGGCGAGATGCTGGGGCTCGCCCACAACGCGGCCGACGTGGCGGAATTCCTCCGCCGCGCCGGGCTGGAGATCGACCCGGCGGAGATAGCGAGCGCCCCGTGGATCGACTGGCGCGGCACCGGCCCGGACCACTGGAACCCGGAGTCGGACGCCTGACGCGAGCGGACGCGAGACGGCCCCTCGACCACGTCACCGAACACCGCGGAAAATCCCGGCCGGATGCACGAGACAAGCCTTATCGGCAGCGAATCCTATTTACGCCGCACCGAACCCAGGAGAAACATTTCGGCTCAGGAAGTGCTAAGTGAGTCAGGTATTACTTGATCAAGCACAGTTCACTCGTTCCGGGGTCTCGGTCACTCATCCGCTCGCGCACCCGGCGGATGTGGACTGGCGTTAGCGGGATATGACACACGCATCTTCCCCCGGCCTGCCGCAGCGCAACGCAAGGCCGGTCCATACGGCTGCGGACCATGATCCGTCCATGCGGAGAAGCGCCTGGCCATCTGGCGCGGCCCACTCGCCGATCAGGCCACGGGAGATCATCGACGGGGACGGCACGGGGGTCGAACACCGGACCACCGAGACGCTGCTGCGTGAATTCCTCACCTTGCTGGAGGAAATCCAGCGAGAAATGACCTCCCGGTGGAACGGCCAGGATGCATCCGACCGTCACGCGACCTGTGCGTAACGGAAACAAACGCCATGAACCACAACTACGTGAATCCGTCGTCCGGGCCGCACGAGTGGTACTCCGACGGGTATTCCTACGGGACGCCGACCGGCTGGATCGGGGGGCCTGACGACGGCGCCCACCCGGGGGTCCCCCTGGCCGCGCCCGAAACGGGAGGCTGGGACCCGGTCGAGGAAATGGCCCATCTCCTCCAGGAAGCCGTCCCGGTGGAGCAGCCTGCCAGGGTGCCGCCCTTTCGCAGGGAGTCCCCGCCAGGCGCCGACTTCGGCGACCCGCTGGAGACCCTGGCCGTCCAGTTGCCGCGTCCCCGACGCCCCTCCAGCGGGCATCGCAAGCTGGAAGTGCGCAAAGCCCGGCTCAGGTGGTTGCAGACCGGCAGCTTCGCCCTCGTCGCCCTCGTCTCCGTGATCGTCGCGATGGTCAGCGTCTTCGGCGGCATGGTCGCCTACCGGCCCCTGCAGAACATCACGTCCGGATCGGAGGCCGGCATCGTCCCGTCCTGGCCCCTCCTCGTGTACGGCCCGTGGATGGTGGCCTCACTGTCCATCCTGCGCACCGCCCTGCATCAACGCAGGGCCGTGCATTCCTGGTTCATCGTTCTGCTCTTCTCCTCCGTCGCGATGATGCTGTGCGTGGCACAGGCGGACAAGACCTTCACCGGAATCGCGGGCGCCGTCCTCCCGGCCCTCGCATCCCTCGCCTGCTTCCAGCAACTCGTCCGCCAGATCACCCTGACCCTGCCGCCCAGACAACCGACCCGCCGCCACCGGCAATAGACCGACCCACCCCACGAGCCGCGCCCACCCGCGCCCGCTCCGTGCACCCGCACGACGAAGGCCCCGGAGTGATCCGGGGCCTTCGTTTTGTGTGCACTCGGCAGGATTCGAACCTGCAACCTTCTGATCCGTAGTCAGATGCTCTATCCGTTAAGCTACGAGTGCTTGTTATTCGGTTTTTCTGTCTTCGTTCCTGGCCCTTTCGAGCCGCTCGCGGCGACAGGAAGAACATTACATGACTGCCGCCGTCATGTGAAATCCGTTAGCCATACCCCTTGTGACCTGCGGAAATGCCCTCGGAGCGGCCTCCGGACGGTCGGGGGCCGGGCTGGGCGACGGGCCGGGGAACGACGAAACCCCGGTCGGTGGGACCGGGGCTTCGGTGTTCGAGCGGAGGCGGAGGGATTTGAACCCTCGATGGGGCGTAAACCCCAAACCGCATTAGCAGTGCGGCGCCATAGACCGGACTAGGCGACGCCTCCAGCACAACCGCTCGCGTGTGTGCGAGTGGTGCGTGCAGATGATGACACAGTCGAGCGCGGTGTCACCAATCGGCGTCCACGGTACTAGGGACCCCCGGCGCAGGGCAAAGGCGTTGTCCGGGCGCAACGTCGGCGGCGGCGGGCCGTTAGTACGGTCATGCCCCAGGTCACCCCGCTCCGACGGTTCGCCGTCACCGTCTCCGCCGCCTGCGCCGCCGTGATCGCCGCCTCCGGCGCGGGCCCCGCAACCGCGTACGCCGGGACGGCCGGCGCGCTCACCGCCGTCGCACCGCCGGCCGGCGCCGCCCGCCCCCTCGCGCCTCCGCCCGTACGGGACGAGGACCAGGTGTCCGGCGACCACCTCACCGTCACCGTCCGGCACACGGGTGCGCGGGCGGACGGGCCCGCCGACGGGACCTTCGAGGTGTACTGCCACCCGGCCGGCGGCAGTCATCCGGACCCGGCGGGCGCGTGCGACGTCCTGGACCGGGACGCCCGGTGGGGGCGGGACGTCTTCGCGCCCGTGCCCGAGGGCGAGGTCTGCACGATGCGGTACGGCGGCCCGGCCACCGCGCACGTCACCGGACGCTGGGCCGGGCGGCCGGTCGACGCCGTGTACGACCGCAGCAACGGCTGTGAGATCGAGCGGTGGGACCGGCTCGTGCCGCTGCTGCCCGATCTGCGTCCGGCCGGCCGCTGACCCGGCCCAGCGGCCGGGGTCGGCGGCCGGCCCCGGTCGTCGGAGTGGCCGTCCGGGCCTACGCGGGTTCGGACGGGCGGGGCGGAAGAACCTGTTCCGTAAAGGTCGGGCGAAGGTCCCGCGAAGTCGCGCGGGCGGGCCGGAGCATGCGGGACAGGGGCCGGACGGGCTTCGTGGCAGGCCGACGGGCGGAAGGGCCGGCGGGGAGGGGTACGGACACACGTTCTGTGGCGCTTCGTCGTGCGAGCTGCCTCTCATCCGGCGTCGCCGGAGGGACCCCAGCCCTTAGACTCCCTCGCGTGACACGCTGCGGACCGGTTGGCAAGATGGCCCGAGCGGTCGGCAAAGTGCGGTAACAGGGAGGAAGCGACTCGTGAGCAGCAGGCCATCCCGAGGCGCTGCTCGCCTCGCAGCCATACTCGACGCGCTTCCCGACGCGTTGTTGCTGGTCAACGCCAACGGGACGGTCGTCAACGCGAACACCATCGCGCTGGAGGCGTTCGAGACGCCGGGCACGGCCCTGGTGGGGCGCGGGCTGCTCGATCTGCTTCCGGAGTTCGACTCCAAGCTGATCCCCGGCTCCATGCGGCGCCCCGACCACATGGACCCGCGCGGCCAGACCAAGCCGACCCGGATGACCGCCCGCCGTACCGACGGCACCGAGTTCCCCGTCGAGGTCACCAGCGCCAACCTCGAGAACGGCCAGCAGGCCTACGACGGCTACGGCTACACGTCCGCCTCCGACGAACTGCTGATGCTCGTCGTGCGCGATCTCTCCGGCACCGTCGACACCGAGGCCGAGCTGGCGCGTTCGCAGCGGCAGACCGAGATGATCCTGCGGGCCGCGTCGGAGGGCGTCGTCGGGACCGACACCGACGGGCGGATCGTCCTCGTCAATCCGGCCGCCGCCCAGATACTGGGCTACCGGGCCAGCGATCTCGGCGGCAAGGAACTGCACGACCTCGTGCTGCACTCGCGCGCCGACGGCTCCCCCTTCGCGTACGACGAGTCGCCGCTCGCCGACACCCTGCGCTCCGGGCGCAAGCACCGGGTGCGCGGACAGGTGCTGTGGTCCAAGAGCGGGGACAGGGTCGCGGTCGACCTGACGACCGCCCCCGTGCGGGACGGCGACCAGCTCGTCGGCGCGGTCATGACCTTCACCGACCGGCGGCCCTTCGACGCGCTCGCCGAGGAGAAGGACACCGTCGAGAAGCGGCACGCGGCGGAGCTGGAGAAGCTCTCCGAGGAGCACGCCTCCGACCTCACCGCGCTGCGCCAGCAGCACGTCGCCGAGCTGGAGGAGCTGCGCGAGCGGCACGAGGAGGAGCTCGCGGCGGGCGAGGAGCGCTACGCCGCGCTGGGCGAGCGGGAGAAGGACCGCTACGAGGCGCTCGCCGGTCGGTACGAACAGCTGCTCACCCTGCTCGGGGGTTCCCTGCGCGGACCGCTGGACGAGCTGCGCCGCGAGCTGGCCGCGCTCGCCGCCGACGACGCCGGCCAGCTGTGGCCCGAGGCCAACCAGGTGCTGCACCACCTGTCGGCCGGCTACTCCCGCATCACCACGCTCATCGACAACGTCCTCGGGTACCAGCGGCTCGACACGGGCGCGGAGACCGTCGTCCGCACGAAGGTCATGCTGGACGCCGTCGTCGCGGCCGGCGTCGACGGGGCGGTCGACCTCATCGGGCCCGGAAGGGTCCAGTTCGCCGTGCACGCGCCGCCCATCGAGGCCGAGGTCGACGCGCGGCTGCTCGCGACCGCGCTCGCGCACCTCGTCGCCGACGTCGCGGGCGTGGACGCCACCGGCAACGCGCCCGTCTCGGCGGGCGGTTACATGGACAACACGGTCGTGGTGGCGGCCGCTCAGCGCGGCGAGGTCGTGCGCATCGAGGTGCGCGGGCCGTACGCCGGCGGCGACCCCGTGCACGAGCCGATCGTGCGGGGCATCGTGCGGGCGCACGGCGGGGTGCTCCAGACGCACGAGGTGCCGGGCATGAGCGGCAGCGCCTACGTGCTGGAGGTGCCGCTGGGCGGTGGGGCGGGCGCGGTCGCGGCCACGCCCGCACTGGCGCTGCCCGCCCTCGCCTCCGGTCCCGACGCGTCCGCGGGCGTGGACGGGAGCGCTCCGGGCGCCCCCGCGGAGCATGGCGCCGGAGGACGCCGTCGGGCCCGGCGGTCGTCCGTGGACGCGTTCCTGGAGGGCGAGGCCGCGCCTCCCGGCGCGGGCGGCGGCACGGACGCGGACGCGTCGGCTCCCACGGGACGCCGGCGCAGGCGTGGCCCGGCCGCCCAGGAACTGCCGGGCGAACTTCCGCCCGCGGTGGGGGAGACCGACGGCGCGGACGGCACGGAGGGTTCCGGCGGCACCGGACGGCGGCGCGGACGGTCGGCCGAGGTCGCCGTCGTGGGGGACGCGGGAGCCGACGCCGGTGTCAGCGAGGGCGCCGTCATGACCGCGGCCGAGCACGCGGCGGGAACCGCCGCCTCGGGGACCGGACTCGGCGGCACCGTCCCGCCGCAGGGCGTTCCGTCCCAGGGTGTCGCGCCGCAGAGCGTTCCGCCGCAGGGCGTCCAGGCTCCGGGCGGACGCCGGGCCCGGCACGCTCCCGACGGGCGGCAACAGCAGCAGCCGAACCCGCAGAACGCCCTGCCGTCCGGCCTGCCCGCGCTCGCGCCGGCGCCCTCCCAGGGCGTCTCCGACCCGGCCGCCGGTTCGGAGACGGAGGAGGAGAACGGGCAGCCCACGGGCCGTCGCCGGCGCGCGCTGGCCGCCGCGAACGAGCGTGCCGCCGCCCAGGAGGCGGCCCCCCGCTCGGTCTTCGCCCTGCCGCCCGCGGCGGCGGACCGGACACCGGACGGCCCTGAAGGCCTCGATGGTCTCGTCGGCTCCGACGCCGCCGGCGGGACCGGCGCGGCACACCCGGCGCCGGCCGTGGGGCCGGTGCCCCCCGCCGGCACGGCTCCCCTTCCCGCCCCGGGCGCGGGAGCGATGCCGGGAGCGGGAGGGTTCTCCGGGGCCGGAGCGGTCCACGTACCGGCGCAGTCCCCCATTCCGGCGCAGTCGCCGATTCCGGCCCAGGCTCCCCTTCCGCCGCCGGCCCCGGGCTCCGGACCCGTGCCTGTTCCTGTTCCCGTTCCCCCGCAGGCTCCGATTCCCGCGCAGGCGCAGGGGCCTGGTCAGGCCGCCGTCCAGGCAGCGGTTCAGACGTCGGGCCAGGGTGTCGCGGACGACTCCGGCGCGGACCGTGGTCGCCATGACGCCGTCACCCACGACCAGTCCGGCGACCACACCCCGCCCCAGCCGCATCCGACGAGCGCGCCCACGGGCCGTCGTCGGCGTGCCGTCGGCCAGCCGCCCGCCGAGGCCGCCGCCGCGTCCGGGCAGGCGGGGCAGGCCGGGCCCATGGTGGCTCAGGCGGCCGTTCCGGGACAGGCCCCGGCGCCCGTGCAGGCCCAGATCCAGGCCCAGCCGCAGCCCCGGACGTCGCCCCAGGCGCAGGCGTCCGGGCCGGGGCAGCCGCTCCCGGCCGAGGCGGCGCCGGGCGCCCCGGTCGCGCCGAACGGCACGGCGGCCCCCGCGCAGCCCGCACCGGCCGCCCCCCTCACGCCGACCCCGGGCGGTGGCACCCCGCTGCCTCCCGAGGCCGCCGTCGGACGCCCGCGGGCCGCGCAGCCACTGCCCGCCGAGGCCGCGGTCCCGCCGCCGGCCATGGACCCCAACTCCACTCAGGGGCGCGCGATCAGCGTGCGGACCCTGGGCCAGGGCGTGCCGTTCACCCGGCAGGCCGCGCAGGTGCAGCAGGCGCCCCAGGCGCAGCCGTCCTCGTCGGCCACCCCCGCCCCCCACGCGCCGGGCGGTTCCGGACGTCGCCGCAAGCTGGGGACCCCGCCCGATCCGGCGACCCGCCCGGAGCAGACGGCTCGCCCGCACCCGTCGGCCGAGCAGCCCCTGCCGCCCCAGGCAGGACAGCCGGGACAGCCGGGCCCGGTCGGTCAGGCCGTCAGGGTTCCGACCGCCCCGCCTGCGGCGCAGCCGGCGGTGCCGGGCGCCCCCGTCCCCCCGCCCGCGCCGCAGGCGCACCCCTCGCTCGCGGGGCAGTCGCGGCTCGCTCCCGGCGGCACCGACGGCGCCGGACGCTCGTACGCCATAGGAGCGCCGGACGAGAACGCCGCCGAGGGGCCGGAGCCGCTGGACGGTCCCGGCGGGGCCGTCGAGGTGGCGGATCCGCCGCGGCCGCAGCCGATGGACGACGAGCTGCCGCCGGAGCCGCTGGACAATCCGCGCCGGCTGCTGGTGTGGCCCGCGCCCGACGTCCACACCCAGCAGGCGCTCAGCGACCGCGGCTACCGCCCGGTGATCGTGCACTCGCGCGAGGAGGTCGACGCGCAGATCGCCGCGTTCCCGGCGGCCCTGTTCGTGGATCCGCTGACCGGGCCGATCACCCGCACCGCGCTCCAGTCGCTGCGCGCGGCCGCCGTCGCGGCCGAGGTGCCGGTGCTGGTCACGGCCGGGCTCGGGCAGGCGACGCGCGAGGCGGCCTACGGCGCCGACCCCGCCGTCCTGCTGAAGGCGCTCGCCCCGCGTGACAGCGAGCAGCATCCGCCGCGGGTGCTCCTGATCGAGGAGCACGCCGAGATCGCCCTCGCGCTGACCTCGACGCTGGAGCGGCGCGGGATGCAGGTGGCGCGGGCGGCCAGCGACGCGGACGCGGTGACGCTCGCCGGGCAGCTGCGGCCGAACCTGGTGGTGATGGACCTGATGCAGGTGCACCGGCGGCAGTCCGGGATCCTGGACTGGCTGCGGGCGAACGGACAGCTCAACCGCACCCCGCTGGTCGTCTACACGGCGGCCGTGGGCCAGGCGGACCTGCCGCGGCTCGCGTCGGGGGAGACGGTCCTCTTCCTCGCCGAGCGGTCGACCAGCCCCGAGGTGCAGGGCAGGATCGTGGACCTGCTGGCCCGGATCGGCACCAACTGAACCACGGATGGACGGACGGACCGACCCGGCGACCGGCTGACCGACGGGTCGGCCGGGCGTCAGTTCGCGATGATCCTGCGGGCCGCCTCCTTGATGGAGGAGCGCAGCCGGTCGCGGTCGGTGTCCTCGCCGCCCGCCAGGATGCGGCTCATCTGGGGGACGACGGTGGTCCAGTTGGCGATCGCGATCAGCAGGAAGAGCAGGTCGCGGGCCGGGATCGCGTCGGTGATCACGCCCCGGTCCTGGCCGTCCTGCATCGCGCCGACCTTGAGCGCGTAGTGCTCCCGGCGTTCCGCCTCGTCGGGCAGCTCGGCGGTGCCGTACTCGATGCCCTCCCAGTAGAGGAGACGCAGCAGTTCGGGGTGGGCGGCGTGGTAGTCCATCAGCCGGTCGAGCCAGCCCTCGATGTCGTCCGGGTCGACGGGGACGGCCGCGGCGAGATGGACCATGCTGCGCCCCAGGACCAGGGAGAACAGCTGGGCCTTGTTGCCGAAGTAGGCGTAGATCAGCTGCTTGTTGGCCTTCGCCTCGGCGGCGATCCGGTCGATGCGCGCGCCCGCGATGCCGTGGCGGGCGAACTCCGCGACGGCGGCGTCGAAGATCCGGGCTCGGGTGGCCTCGGGATCCCTGGTGGTTGCCATGGGGACATCGTAGGCGAGGCACGTAACCAACTAGTTGGTTGACAGGGAATCGGCGGCCGCCCCAGACTGTTGCACCTGCCGTTCCAACCAACTGGTTGGTTGTCGAGTCGTCTCGAAGGAGCGCCTCCCCATGTCGTCCGCAGGCACCAGCACCCCGGCCGCCACCGCCACGCACCGGCAAACCCCGGACCCGAAATCGAACCGGGGCCCGGTCACCGGCCGGAGCCGGAACCTCCTCCTGGTCCTCATCGCCCTGTGCACCGCCGTCACGGCCGCCAACATCTACGTCGCGGCTCCGCTGCTCCCCCTCATCGCGCACGACTTCGGCACGACGTCCTCGGCGGTGGCCTGGATCGCCTCGGTCGCCCAGTTCGGCTACGCGGCCGGCCTGCTGTTCTTCGCCCCGCTCGGCGACCGGGTGAACCGGCGGCGGCTGGTCGCCGCGCTCTCCCTGGTCACGGCGCTCGCGCTGATCGCCGGCGCGGCGGCGGGGAGCGCCGCGGCCCTCGCGGCGGCCGTGCTCGTCGCCTCCGCCGCCACGGTCGTCCCGCAGCTCCTCGTCCCGCTGGTCGCCGCCCGGGCCCCGGCCGACCGGCGCGCCCGGCACGTGGCGGCCGTCATCGCCGGACTGTTCACCGGAATCGTCGCGGCCCGCGTGCTCGGCGGGCTCGCCGGACAGGCCTTCGGCTGGCGGACGGTGTTCGTCGGCGCGGCCGTCCTCACCACCGTCCTGGGGCTGCTGACCGCGGCCGCGCTCCCCGCCGAGGAACGGTCCGCCCGGGACGGCCATCTCTTCGCCGGTCTCACCGCGATGCCGGGACTGGTGCGGCGCTCGCCCGACCTGTGGCGGGCCTGCGTGCGGCAGGCCGGCATGTACGGCGCCTGGAGCGCCCTGTGGACGTCGCTGGCGCTGCTGCTGACCGACGGTTCGTACGGCATGTCGACCGCGACCGCCGGCCTGTTCGGCCTCTTCGGGCTCTCCGCGAGCGTCGTCGCGCCGCTGGCCGGCGGTCTGGTCGACCGCTTCGGCGCGGCGCGGACGGTCCGCGGCGCGTACCTGCTCGCCGCCGTCTCGGTCCCGCTGTTCTGGCTGGGCGGGCACGTGCTCGCGGCGCTGTTCGTGGCCGCCGTCGTGATCCACGCCGCGCTCGTCGCGTCCCACGTCGCCAACCAGACCCTCGCCCTGACGACCACCTCCGCGCCCGCGACCGCCAACAGCGCCTATGTCGTCGCGGGCTTCGCGGGCGGCGCCACCGCCTCGGCCCTGGCCGGGCTCGCCTACGCCGGTCTCGGCTGGGGCGGCGTCGTCGCGGTGGCGGGCGCGTGGCTGGTCCTGGGCTGGACCACGACCGGCACACGCCGCCGGGCCACCGCCCGGTAGGGGGCGGGGGCGGGACGCACCAGACGCAGCGGACCGGACGCGGCCGGGCGGTCCCGGCGGCCCGACGGATCAGGTGGCGAGGCGGTTCAGGCGACCAGGCGGCTCAGGTGGCCCGGGGGACGGCCGGGCACCGGCCCGCCGGGCGGGCACGGGCGCTCCCGGCCCACCAGGCGCCGGGACCCCCGGCCGGGGCCGGGCGGGCCGCCGGGGCGATCAGAGCTGGGTGACGTCCAGCTCGCCCTCCGCGTACCGCCTGCGCAGCACCTTCTTGTCGAACTTGCCCACGCTCGTCTTCGGGACTGCCTCGACGATCGTCCAGCGCTCGGGGAGCTGCCACCTCGCGATCGCGCCCTCGGAGGCGAGGAAGGCGCGCAGCGACGCGAAGTCGGCGGTGGAGCCCTCCTTGAGGACGACCGTGGCCAGCGGACGCTCGCCCCACTTCTCGTCCGGGACGGCGACGACGGCGGCCTCCATGACGTCCGGGTGGGCCATCAGCGCGTTCTCCAGCTCGACCGACGAGATCCACTCGCCGCCGGACTTGATGACGTCCTTCGCGCGGTCGGTGAGCGTGAGGTAGCCGTCGGGGGAGATGGTGCCGACGTCACCCGTCCGCAGCCAGCCGTCCTCGCTGAACTTGTCGGCGGGGCGCAGGGGTTCGGCGTCGGGGCCGTTGTAGTAGGCGCCCGCGATCCACATGCCGCGCACCTCCAGCTCGCCGGCTGACTCCCCGTCCCAGGGCAGGCGTTCGCCGTCGCGGCCGGTGAGCCGGGCCTCGACGGCGGCCGGGAAGCGGCCCTGGGTGATGCGGTACGCGAACTCCTGGTCGGTGCCCACCGCGTGGGCCGGCGGGCGGGCGACGGTCCCGAGCGGGGACGTCTCCGTCATGCCCCACGCGTGGCAGACGCGCATGCCCAGCTCGTCGAAGGCGGCCATCAGGGAGGGCGGGCAGGCCGCGCCGCCGATGGTGACCTGGGTGAGGGTGGAGACGTCCCGCGGCTTGGCGGTGAGTTCCGTGAGCAGGCCCTGCCAGATGGTGGGGACGGCCGCCGCGTGGGTCGGACGTTCCCGCTCGATCATCTCGGCGAGCGGCGCGGGCTGGAGGAAGCGGTCCGGCATCAGCATGTTGACGCCGGTCATGAAGGTGGCGTGGGGCAGGCCCCAGGCGTTGACGTGGAACTGCGGGACGACGACGAGCGACGTGTCCTGGTCGGTGAGGCCCATCGACTGGGTCATGTTCACCTGCATCGAGTGCAGGTAGATCGACCGGTGGCTGTAGACCACGCCCTTGGGGTCGCCCGTGGTGCCCGAGGTGTAGCACATGGCGGCCGCCGAGCGTTCGTCCAGCTCGGGCCAGTCGTACGTCGTCGGACGGTCCGCGAGCAGCTCCTCGTACTCGTGCACGCGCGCGTGGGCGCCGTCGAGGACGGAGCGGTCGCCGGGGCCGGACACCACGACGTGCTCGACCGTCGGCAGGTGCGGGAGCAGCGGCGCGAGGAGGGGCAGCAGGGATCCGTCGACCAGGACGACCTTGTCGGCGGCGTGGCCGATGATCCACGCGAGCTGCTCCGGGGGCAGGCGCAGGTTGAGGGTGTGCAGCACGGCGCCCATGGACGGGACCGCGAAGTAGGCCTCGACGTGTTCGGCGTTGTTCCACATGAGCGTGGCGACCCGTTCGTCGCCGGTCACTCCGAGATCGTCGCGCAGGGCGTGCGCCAGCTGGGCGGCACGGTCGCCGATCTCGGCGAAGGAGCGGCGTCGCGGCTCGTCCTCACCGGTCCAGGTGGTCACCTGCGACGTTCCGTGGATCTTCGTCCCGTGGGTCAGGATCCTGGAGATGAGCAGCGGTACGTCCTGCATGGTGCTCAGCACGGCGTCCTCCCAGGGCGGCGACATCGCCTACGCGGTGGTCATTGTTGCGCTGATTCTGCGCACATACCACGCGGTATGTCACTAGCTGACGATGATCGATCACGTCACGACAAAGCCCAGGTCAGCACACCAGGTGGGCGCACAGCGGCGCACTACCGGACAAGTACCAGCTCAGGGTCCTCACGCAGCTTGCCCAGGGCCCGCGACACCGCCGACTTCACCGTGCCCACGGAGACGCCGAGCACGTCGGCCGTCTGGGCTTCGCTGAGATCCTCGTAATACCTGAGGACGACCATCGCCCGCTGCCGCGCGGGCAGCTTCGTGATCGCCCGCCACATGGCGTCGTGCAGCGCCTGCCGCTCGGCGGGGTCGTCGCCGCCGACCGGATCCGGCTCCGGCAGCTCCTCGCACATGAACTCGTCGACCTTGCGCTTGCGCCACTGCGACGTGCGGGTGTTCAGCAGGGCGCGGCGCACATAGCCGTCCAGCGCCCGGTGGTCCTCGATCCGGTCCCACGCGACGTACGTCTTCGCGAGCGCGGACTGCAACAGGTCCTCGGCGTCGCACGGGTTCGCGGTCAGCGACCTGGCGGTGCGCAGCAGCACCGGCTGCCGGGCCCTGACGTACGACGCGAACGACGGGTACGGTGAAGGCCGCGTCATGCCGTTCGAAGCGCTGGTGCACACGGTTGTGGTCATGGCTCCACGCTAGGTTCGCCCCCGGGCCGCGCGGATCGCCCGCAGGTCCCGAAGCCGCGTCCGTCTCAGGTTGTAGAGGTGGTGCGGGCCCCACCTCCCAGAGGTGGACGAGACCTTCCCCACCCCTGCGGGATGTCCCTGGTACCGGGGTATGACGCCCCACCCGCCCCCGAGGGCCGCCGGAAGCCGCCCGCGCATCCGCCGACCTGGGACGAAGCCGTCCACGACGCCGTGAAGCGAAGCCCCACGCGCGCCGGACGCCCACCCCTCCAGGTTGCGCCGGACCTCACCTGTCCGAGGTGAGGACCAGGCCCGACGTCGGTACGCCCGTCCCCGCCGTCACCAGGACGCGGGCCGCCCCGGGCAGCTGGTTCACGGCGGTGCCGCGCACCTGCCGTACGGCCTCCGCGATGCCGTTCATCCCGTGGAGGTACGCCTCCCCGAGCTGGCCGCCGTGGGTGTTGAGCGGCAACCGGTCCTCCGCCACGAAGGCGGCGGCCTCACCGCGGGCGCAGAAGCCGAACTCCTCCAGCTGCATCAGCACGAACGGCGTGAAGTGGTCGTACAGGATGCCGACGTCGATGTCGCCCGGCGTCAGCCCGGAGCCCTCCCACAGCCGCCGGGCGACCACGGACGACTCCGGCAGCCCGGTCAGGCCGTCCCGGTAATAGCTGGTCATCTGCTCCTGGGCCCGGCCCGCGCCCTGCGCCGCCGCCGCGATCACGGCGGGCGGCCGGGGCAGGTCGCGGGCCCGCTCCAGGGAGGTGACGACCAGCGCCTGGCCGCCGTCCGTCTCCTGGCAGCAGTCCAGCAGCCTCAGCGGCTCGGCGATCCAGCGCGAGGACGCGTGGTCGGCGAGCGTGATCGGACGGCCGTGGAAGTACGCCGCCGGGTTGGCCGCCGCGTGCCGTCGCGCGGTGACGGCGACGGGCCCGAAGGCCTCCTCCGCGCTCAGCCCGTAGGCGTACAGGTAGCGCTGCGCCGCCATCGCCACCCAGGAGGCCGGCGTGAGCAGCCCGAACGGCAGCGACCAGCCCAGCGCCGCCCCCTCCGCCGACGGCTCCCGCTGCCGCACGCCCGACCCGAAACGGCGCCCGGAGCGCTCGTTGAACGCGCGATAGCAGACGACGACCTCGGCCGCGCCCGTCGCCACGGCGAGCGCCGCCTGCTGCACGGTCGCGCAGGCCGCGCCGCCGCCGTAGTGGACGCGGGAGAAGAAGGACAGCTCGCCCATGCCGCAGGCCTGCGCCACGGTGATCTCCGGGCTGGTGTCCATCGTGAAGGTCACCATGCCGTCCACGTCGGCGGGCGTGAGGCCCGCGTCGGCCAGGGCCGCGCGCACCGACTCCGCGGCCAGTCGCAGCTCACTGCGCCCCGAGTCCTTGGAGAACTCCGTGGCCCCGATCCCGGCGATCGCGGCCCGGCCGCCCAGCCGGTCCCGCACGCGCGCGTTCACGACCCGGCCTCCTTCGCGAGGAGGAGCGTGACCGTCCCCGTGACGTGCCGGCCCACGCCGTTGTCCCCGGTGACCCGCACCACGGCCGTGTCGCCGTCGACCTCCTCGACGCGGCCCCTCAACACCATGGTGTCGCCCGGGTGGTTGGGCGCGCCCAGCCGGATGGCCACCTTGCGGAGCACCGCCGTGGGGCCGAGGCAGTCGGTGAGGTAGCGGCCGACCAGGCCATTGGTGGTGAGGATGTTCATGAAGATGTCGGGGGACCCCTTGGCCCGGGCCAGCTCGTGGTCGTGGTGGACGTCCTGGTAGTCGCGCGAGGCGATGGCGCCGGCGACGATCAGGGTCCGGGTGACCGCGATCTCCAGCGGCGGCAGCTCGTCACCGGCCTTCACGCGGCACCCTCCCGCGCGCGGAACACGGGCAACGTCAGCTCGTCGTCGAAGACCTGGAACTCCAGCTCCACCGGCATTCCGATGCGCACCTTGTCGTAGGGCACGCCGACGACGCCGCTGATCACGCGGACGCCCTCCGCCAGTTCGACCAGCCCCACCGCGTAGGGCGGGGAGAACGCCGGGAACGGCGGATGGTGCATCACGACGTACGAGAACACCGTGCCCCGGCCGCCCGCCTCGACCGTGTCCCACTCGGCCGAACCGCAGGCGTTGCAGCCGGGCAGCCAGGGAAAGCGAAGGGTGGCACAGGCGACGCACCGCTGGATGAGAAACCGCCGCTCGCCCACGCCCGCCCAGAATCCGGCGTTGTCCCGGTTGACGACAGGCCGCGGCCGAAGCCCGTCCGCCCGCGCGGGCTCGGGCCGATGCGCCTCCGCCGCCGCGGCGACAGGGGCGGCCGTGGCCGCGTCAGGGGCCGGCGCGTACTTGAGGATGCGGAAGCGATGGGTGCCCACAAGCGCCCCGCCCACCCGGACCTCGGTCCGCGTCGTCACGAAGTAGCCGGTGCCCAGCCTGGTCGTCTTGCGCGACGAGACCGACTCGATCACGGTGTCGAAGGCGACCTCGTCCCCGGGCCGCAGCGGACGCAGGTACTCCTGCTCGCAGTCCGTGGCGACGACCGCGGTGCAGCCCGCCCCGTCGAGCAGGGACAGCAGTTCCTCATAGGCCCGCGCCCGCCCCTCGTGCACGCTCCCCGGGCCGCCCAGGCCGCCCATGATCCACGCCTGGAGCATGGTGGGCGGGGCGATCGCGTCGGGGCCGGCGTAGGCGGGGTTGGCGTCGCCCATCGCCTCGCACCAGTGCCTGATCATGGGCGCGTTGACGGGATCCCGGCCCACGCCGGCGACCGCGGCGGGGCGCCCCTCGTAGGCCTTGAGCCGCAGGTGGAGATGGTCGTCGTCCACAACCGCACTCCTTCCGGACGATTTCTGACTGTCCGTCAGACGCGGCCGCCTGTCAAGGTCGTCGCACCACCCGAAACGCCTGTGCGGCGACGCCGAAGCACCGCCGCACAGCCGCACCGCCCCCTCTCTCCCCTCCGAAGCCGCGCCCCGAGCCCCCTCGGCGCTCCCCTCTCTTCCCCCTCTCCCCCTCTCCCCCTCTCCCCTCCTCTCCCTCCTTTCTCCCTCCCCTCCCCAAGCGGGGGCGCAAGTCCGTGTCCCGCCAGGGCGGTCCGCCGACCGCCCCGCCCCTGCGACGACGTCGCGAGATCAGAGTTGCCCACCAAATCCCTGACGAACCACCCCACATGCCCTGATTACCACGCAAGCGTGAGGGACGGCCGATAAACCTCCTTGACGCCCCTTCACCGGACGTCGCGCAGCGACTCGCACCGCACCGCACCCGAACAACGCCCTCTTCCATTTATCGAACATGCGTACGACACTGAATGCATGGCCACCACCGACCGGTACCCACGGCAGGCCGCCACCCTGGCCCTCGCCCACGCCCTGTCGGCCGCAGAACGCGGCCTGGCCGTCATCCCCCTGTCCCGCACGAAGCTCCCGGCCCTTCGCTCCCCCCACCGCGACGCCACCGCACCGGCCGGGCCGCCTTGTCACGGCGAGTGCGGCCGCTTCGGACACGGCGTCCACGACGCCTCCACCGACCCGGCCCGCATCCGCGAACTGTTCGCCGCCGCACCCTGGGCCACCGGCTACGGCATCGCCTGCGGCCTGCCCCCGCACCACCTCGTCGGCGTCGACCTGGACGTCAAGTCGGACACGGACTCCGCAGCGGCCCTGCGCGCCCTCGCCCAGCGCCATCGGTTCACGATCCCGCCGACGATCATCGTCCTCACCCCGTCCGGCGGACGGCACCTGTGGCTCACCGGGCCGCCGGAGGTGGTCGTCCCCAACTCGGCCGGCCGTCTCGCCCCCGGCATCGACATCCGGGGCGCCGGCGGCTACCTGGTCGGCCCCGGCTCCCGCACCGCCCACGGCGCCTACACGACGGCTCCCGGCACCGCACACCTCGCCCCGGCGCCCTGCCCCCGTCCGCTGCTGCGTCTGCTGCTGCCGCGGCCGCGCACGCCCCGGCCCGGCCGCGCCGGCCCCACGGCGGGCGGCGCGCACGGCCGCGGCCTGGTCCAGTTCGTCCTGGCCGCCCACGAGGGGCAGCGCAACACCCGCCTGTTCTGGGCGGCCTGCCGGGCCTACGAGGACGGCATCGGCACGGAACTGACCGCGGACCTGATCGCCGCCGCGGAACGCACGGGGCTGACGCCGCAAGAGGCCCGCAGCACCATCGCCTCAGCGGCCCGCATGACCACCCACCGCACACCTCACCCGCCCCCGAGCCAGCCGGACATCCCGGGCACCCAGGGCTGAAGCGCGCCGCCCGAGAACACGAACCCCGGCACACGGCACACGGCACACGGCGGAATCAGAACCCGTCCTATCCACGGCATCCAGCGAGAAGGCTCCGGGTCGGATACGGCAGGAGGGCGAAACCGGCCGGATTCGAACCGGCGTCCTCACGATTCTGGAGACCGCGCGCGACGACCCCTGCGCTAGCTCCGCCCCGCCGGCCATCGTAGGAACTCCCCCCGCCGCCCGAAAGGCACCCGTGCCCCGGCATGCCCGTGCGAGCGAGGCCGACGCGAAGGCCCGGCCGCCGACGGCCGGCGCACACCAGAACGGCCCCCGACCGAGTCACCCGGTCGGGGGCCGTTCACCTGCGGTGGGTGTGGGATTTGAACCCACGGTGACATCGCTGCCACGACGGTTTTCAAGACCGTTCCCTTAGGCCGCTCGGGCAACCCACCCGCGCCCCTGCCCACCTGGGGCGGAGCGGGTACAGACTACCGGGCGCGGGCTCGAAGCGGGGAGCATGGTCCACGGGGAGTCCACAGGCCCTCGTCTCAGGTGCCGGCCCTCTCCGTGAGCACGAGCGCACCGCGCTCCGGTACTTCAGGTGACGTCGAGTCGGTCGTGTCACGGGACCGTCACGGCGTCGTCCTGGATCGAGGACCGAGGCATCCGCTCGGATCCGGGGCCTCTCATAATGATCAAGCACGTGCCGAGGGACGACGCCCGCACCTCAGCACCAACCAGTAGATCACGCAGGGGAACTGACACATGATCCGCAACCGCCGCAAGGCCTTCCTCGTCTCCGCCGCGCTCCTGGGCGGCACCCTGCTGATGACGGCGTGCGGCCAGAGCGACGACGCCGACAGCTCCTCCGGCAAGCCCGACGCGTCTGCGGCGGCGAGCAAGTCCGGTGCCACCGGCGTCAGCGGCGCCCCCGCGTCCCCCTCCGGTTCCGGCGGCAGCACGTCCGGTTCCGGGAACACGTCCGGCGGCAGCACGACCGGTGCCGGGAACACGTCCGGTACCGGCAGCAAGTCCGGCGGCAGCGCTTCCGGTTCCGGGGGCACGTCCGGCTCCGGCGAGACCGTCGTGGAGGGCCTCGACAAGGGCAAGGGCGTCAGCGGCACCTGGTACGGCATCGTGCGGTACGTGGCGCCCGGCAAGTACCTGGTCGACGGTCCTGCGGCCCAGGGCTCCGGCGGTGAGCAGCAGGCTTTCTTCCTCGCCGAGGACACCGTGATCCTGGGCGGGGGCCGGATCTGCGGCACCGCCGGCTCGAAGGTGGACGCCCCCTGCGAGGAGGCCGACCTGGAGAAGGCCGCCAAGAAGGGCGTGGAGGCCGAGGTCGTGGTCAAGAACGGCACAGCCACTCAGATCACCGACGGTGCGCTCCGCTGATCCGACAGTTCGCGACGAGCAGAGGCGGTCCGCCGGAAGCCACACTTCCGGCGGACCGCCTCACTCATTGCCGCTCCCGTGCGGCACGCGCGCGTCGGGTCAGCTGTCGCCCTTGCGCGAGCCGAGGGTGAGGTCGACGGTGTGGGTCTTGCCGCTGCGTTCGTAGGTGATCGTGACCTTGTCGCCGGGCTGGTGGGTCCAGATCTCGCCGATGAGGGTGGGGCCGCTGTCGATCACCATGTCGTCGAGCTTGGTGATGACGTCGCCGGGCTTGAGCCCGGCCCGGTCGGCGGGACCGCCGGACTCGACCGCCGAGGAGCCGCCCTCGGCGGTGTCGGTGATCTTCGCGCCGCCCGAGCCCTCCTGGAGGGAGACCGACGCGCCGATCTTGGCGTATACGGGCTGGCCGGTCCTGATCAGCTGCTGGGCGACGTTCTTGGCCTGGTTGATCGGGATGGCGAAGCCGAGGCCGATCGAGCCGGACTGGGCGGTGCCGCCGAGCCCGCCGCCGCCGGTCGACTGGATCGCGGAGTTGATGCCGATGACGTTGCCGGAGGCGTCCAGCAGCGGGCCGCCGGAGTTGCCCGGGTTGATCGAGGCGTCCGTCTGGAGGGCGCTCATGTAGGAGGCGGAGCTGCCGGAGCCGTCGCTGGAGGCCACCGGGCGGTTCTTCGCGCTGATGATGCCCGTGGTGACCGTGTTGGACAGGCCGAAGGGGGCGCCGATCGCGATCGTCGAGTCGCCGACCGCCACCTTGTCGGAGTTGCCGAGGGTGAGCGGCTTGAGGTCCGATGGGGCGTTCTTCAGCTTGATGACGGCGACGTCGTAGCCCTTGGCGTGTCCGACGACCTCGGCGTTGTACTTCTTGCCGTCGGGGAAGGTCGCCGTCAGCTTGCCGCCGTCGACCGCGTCCGCCACCACGTGGTTGTTGGTGACGATGTGGCCCTGGGTGTCGAAGACGAACCCGGTGCCGGTGCCGCCCTCGCCGCTGCTGGACTCGGCCTCGATGGTGACCGTGCTGGGCAGGGCCCTGGCTGCCACCCCCGCGACCGTGCCGGGATCGCGCTTCACCGCGCCGCCCTCGGTGGAGGCGGAGACGGTGGTGGAGCCGCTGTCGTCGTCGTTCCTGGCCAGGGTGTAGCCGAGGCCGCCGCCCAGACCGCCGGCGACCAGCGCGGCGATCAGGACCGCGGCGACGAGCCCGCCGCGGCCACGGCCCGACTTCGGCGCGGGCTGCTGGTAGGAGGCTCCCCAGACGGTTCCGCTGCCGCCGCCCGTGCCGCCCGCGCCGGAGCCGTCGGCGCCGTACGCGTGCGTGCCCGCACCGGCGTCGGCGTACAGGGGGGTGGCCGGGGGCGGGTTCTGCCAGTCGTTCCCGGGCGCGGCCGGGGGGCCCTGGGGCGCGGCGGACTCGTGTGCCGGTGAGGCGTGGGGGACGGTCGGCGGCGGCCAGTCGCCGTCGACCGGGGCGGGCGCGGGCGCCGCCGGGGGCGTACTGGGCGGCGGCCAGGCGCCCTCGGGCGCGCCGGTCGCCCCCGCGGGGACGTGCTCGGGCGCCTGCGGGGGCGCCGCCGGGAGCGGGGTGGTGGGCGCGCCGGCGTCCGGCGCGGACGCCTGCGAGGCGGCCGAGGGAGACTCCACCGGCACGGGAGGTGCGGACGGGGCCGGGGGTACCTGAGTGCCCTCGCTCTTGCCCTCGTTCTCGGTGCTCACAGCTCTTCTCCTCGATCCACGGCTGTTTTCGGCGGTCGCACTGGGCGGCACGGGGTCGTGCCCGTCGGCGCTCGACGCGCTTCGTCGCACGCTTCGTCCACTACCCGGCGCGCTGAAGCTGTTGCCTGTCCTTTTGTATGTCTCAGCTTTTCCCACGGGCCGTCAGAGCACCATAAGCGGTGCCTGTGGGTCCACGGTCTTTCTTTATAAGGGTCAATACGCACAATAAGCGCGCATCTTCAAAAGATCTCAGAGGGTTCTCAGACGACGGTCCGACGGTGGCACGATGACGCGGTGACTCACGCACGGCAGCACCACATTCAAGTCGTCGCCCACCGGGGCGCCTCCGAGGAGGCCCCCGAGCACACCCTGGCCGCGTACAAGAAGGCGATCGAGGAAGGTGCGGACGCCCTCGAATGCGATGTACGGCTCACCGCGGACGGTCATCTCGTGTGTGTGCACGACCGCCGCGTCAACCGTACGTCCAACGGACGCGGCGCGGTCTCCGCCCTGGAACTCGCCGACCTGGCGGCGCTGGACTTCGGCTCCTGGAAGACCAAGGAGGCGCACGAGGCCTGGCACGCGCGCGAGGAGGACCCCGACTGGGAGGTCCGGCCCGAGGACCGCGAGGAGACCTCCGTCCTGACCCTGGAACGGCTGCTGGAGCTCGTCTCCGACGCGGGACGGCGGGTCGAGCTGGCCATCGAGACGAAGC
Organism: Streptomyces sp. NPDC048481; assembly: GCF_043200075.1. Classification (NCBI taxonomy): domain Bacteria; kingdom Bacillati; phylum Actinomycetota; class Actinomycetes; order Kitasatosporales; family Streptomycetaceae; genus Streptomyces; species Streptomyces sp. NPDC048481. The sequence continues at coordinate 622,159 of NZ_JBICXC010000003.1, read as the reverse complement.
ATCCGACCCGCTGGGCCGGACAGGTGGAGGAGCGGCTGCTGGCGCTGCTCAAGCGGTTCGGCCTGGACGCGCCCGCCTCCGCGGCCGAGTCACCGGTGCGGATCATGAGCTTCTCGGCGCGCTCGCTGCACCGGGTGCACGCCGCCGCGCCCACGATCCCGGCCGTCTACCTGATGCAGTTCGTCTCGCCCCGGCTGCGCGACGGACGGCTGCCCGCGGGAGTCGGGATCGCCGGCCCCTCGATCCGTATCGTGCGCAGTCATCCGGCGTACGTCGAGCGGCTGAAGCGGGCGGGCCACCAGGTGCACGTGTGGACCGTGAACGAACCGCAGGACGTCGACCTCTGCGTGGGGCTGGGCGTCGACGCCATCATCACCAACCGTCCGCGCGCGACCCTGCGACGCCTGGGCCGCTGAACCGGCCCCCTCCGGACAGGGCGGAATCGAGCCGTCGTACGGCTCCTCCGGAAGCCCTCCGGGAGCCCTCGTTGCCCCCCGGAGGTCACACACGTCCCAGAAGCCCCATCCATACCTCTTGACCCGCAGCGCCACCTACAGCATTCTCCGTTCTCAGCCATACCGCCCAGATTCAGCCACTCACTGACCAGCCCCTCACAGGGAGTGCTCCGGCGCGTTCGTTCCGTGTTCGGCCGTGCCGAATGCGTCCCCGGACCTGCGCCGGCCGGTTTCCGGTACAGGCCAATGGGGCATCCACACCGTGGCGTGGGCGAAGGAGGTCTCGGGGGTGGCGTTGGTGGTGGCACAGGAGGTGCCCGCGTCGTCGAGCATGGCCGTACCTCATGGCCCGGCGGGCGTGGGGAACGCGAGACACCGCATGCGCGATCAGTTGCGCAGGGGCGGGGTGTCGGAATCGGTCATCGACGACGCCGTACTGATCCTTTCCGAACTCTTGAGCAACGCCTGCAAGCACGGCAGACCACTGGGCGACGCCCTGGCCGGGGACGGGGACGTCCGGGCCGCCTGGCGCGTCGATCCGGGCGGCCGGCTGGTGGTCGAGGTGACCGACGGCGGCGGCCCGACCCGCCCCGCCCCGGCGACCCCGTCCGTCACGGCCCACGGCGGCCGCGGGCTCAACATCATCACGGCGCTCGCCGACGACTGGGGCGTCCGCGACGACGCGCGCGGCGAGGTCACGGTGTGGGTGGTCGTCCACGCGGACGTGTACGACCCCGACGCGGGCTGCCGGCGCGACGACTTCGCGTCCCGGGTCGCGGCCCCCTCGGTCGCGTCCATGGCCGGCCTGGACTTCGCGGACGTCTTCGACGACATGGACTAGCCGGGTTCGACGGCATGGACCGGCCAGGGCATGTCGTCCGGATCACCCCGCGGCCGTGTCCGCTCCCGTCACCCTCCTTCCGCCCCCGTGCCGTCCGCCGCCTGCGAGCCGGGCGTCGTCCACAGGTTCCGGTGACGGGGCGTGCGAACGGCTAGGCTCCCGGCGTATCAGACGAGCCGTACCCGGGAGACACCCAGTGGCCAAGAAGCGACCCCAGACGAAGGCCAAGCGGCCGCAGCTCACCGACGGGGACATCCCGGTCGTCGGCGCGCGGGAGCCCTGCCCCTGCGGCAGTGGCCGCCGCTACAAGGCCTGTCACGGCCGGGCCGCCGCGCATGCCGCGACCGAACTGGTGCAGCGCCCCTTCGAGGGGCTGCCGGGCGAGGGCGACTGGGTGGCGCTGCGCGAGCTGGTGCCGGCCGCCACGGTGGAGCTGACGCTCAGGGACGGCCTGCCCGAGGGCGTCCCGTCGGTCACGCTCGCCACGGTGCTGCCGATGGCGTGGCCCGCCCTGCGCCGGGACGACGGTTCGGTGCTGCTCGGCCTGCAGAACGACACGCCGTCCGGGGACATCAGCCGCGACCTGGCCGACACCCTGCGGCGCGCCCTGGAAGCCGATCCGGGTACCCCGGTCCAGGCGCGCCGCGCCCCGGCCGACGGTCCGCGGATGCAGGACCTGCTCGACCCGGAGGGCACGTTCGCGCCAGTTGTGCACAGCGGCTTCGAGTTCTGGGTGCCGGACCCCGAGAACGCCGCGCCGGAGGTGGCCGCCTCCCTGGAGCGGGCGAACGCCGCGGCCGTCCCCACCGTCAAGCTGACCGGCGTGGACGCCGCGTACTGGTGCGAGACGCCGGAGAAGAACCATCTGCGCTGGGTCATGCCGCACCCGGAGGAGCAGCTTCTGGACGCTCTCGCGCGGCTGCACGCCGCGGGCGCGGCCGGTCTCGGGGAGGGCACGCGGCTGGTGGGCTCCTTCCGGGCGCACGGTCTGACGGTGCCGGTGTGGGACCTGCCTAGCGCGGTCACCGCGGACGACGTGGAGAAGCCGGCGGCGGAGTTCGCCGAGCGGCTCACCGTCGCCCTGGCCTCGGACGCGCCGCTCACGGCGGACGAGCGTCGCGCGCGGGGCGGCCTCACCAACCGACAGGTGACGCTCAGCTGACGCACAGGGTTCCAACAGGCCTTCGTGAGAAGGCCGTTCGGTCCCACAGCGCGGGCGGCCGGGGTGAGTCCGCTCACAACTGCCGTCCGCACAAGGCGAGTCGACGCCACAAGCGCCGATTCGCCCGTGTCCGGAAAGCCGATGAAAACAAGAGATCGAATTTGCGCAGGGCCGATCTCTTGTTACCGTTCGAGTAGCCCGGTTGCTGGTGCATCCCCCGTCGCCAGCAACCGGGTTTTTCCGTGCGCGAATCCGCTCACGCGCAGACAGCTCACGTCAACTCCCCGTGTCCGTCGGCGAGTTGCTGCCGGAGCGCAACAGCAGCGGCCCGTCCTCGGATGCTCGTGCGAACTCCGCGACCGCCGTGTAGGCGGCCAGGTTGCCGCGGCTGCGTTCGTGGGGCGTCTCGCAGGACAGCGGTTCGTCCTCGGTGCTCACCGCGCAGTTCGTCTGCACCGTGCGCCCCGCGGGACCCATGAGGCTCAGGAAGGCGCCCAGGGCGCGCCCGGTGGCGTTGCGGTAGTACGTGCGCGCCCAGGTGTCCTCGCCCTGGGACAGCACGCAGGTCTGCGCCTCCATGCCGTCGGGGGAGGTCAGCTCGGGGCCGCAGCGGGCGGCGGTGGCCAGACCCAGGCCGAGCGGCAGCGGAGACCGGGAGGGCGCGGCGGGGGGCGCCTTAGGGTCGCCTCGCTCCCCGGCGCGCGCGTCGCTCAGGTCGAGGGCGCGGGTGACGGTCGCGTCGGCCGTGCGTCCCTCGTCGCCGACCGGCCCCGCGGACGCCATGGCCAGAGGCAGTGTGATCGCGCCGGCCACGGCGCCCCCGAGGGCGAGGAGACGAAGGTTCATGCACCGGAAGATAGAGGGCGAACCCGGGCTTGCCGCCCGGTGCGCGCCCGACACCCCTACAACTCGGGGGCGCTCACACCCGTACGAGTGAGGGCGTCGACGACGGCGTCCACGAGGGCCTCGACGTCGGGCACCCACGGTGAGGCCGAGCCGGGCAGCGGCGCGCGTTCCCAGCGGATGCCGCCGCGGCCGGTCTCCGACGGCGGCAGGGCGATGTATCCGCCGTCGCCGTGGAAGCGCAGCGAGCCGGGGACGAAGTCCTTGGCGTAGAGCAGCTCACCGAGCTGCTCCATCGAGTACGGCCGCACCAGGAAGAACCAGCGGGTGGGGGAGGCCACCACCGGGCCGAGGCGCATGCCCTGCACGTCGAGCGCCACGAGCGCGCGCGAGGCGGCGAGGGCCGGGAGGCTGACCGCGCAGGGGGCGGCGCCCCCGGTGGCCAGGATGATCGGCGACGCCGGCCGGTTGCCCCACCACCAGCGCACCATGCGGGCGTCGGTGGTGGCCGCGAGGAGGCCGGGATCGAAGGGATGGGCGCCGGGGACCGTGCACTCCGGGTCGGGGCAGGTGCAGCGGGACGTGCTCCGCTGGTCCGCCGTCGCCCCTGGGAGGACGGGCCACTGCCATCGCGTCGCGAACGTCAGGGCCGCGTCGAGCAACTCGGGCCCTCCGTCGCCGCGCCGGGACAGCAGCCTGCGTCGCTTTCCGAGGATCTCGCGCATGAGCGCTCGTTCCTTTCCGTTGCACCGCTGGCAACACCGTGGGTCTCATCACACCATGTGTCGATCACTTCACTGTGCGTACCTTGTGGCGCATCACACCCCTGTCCTGGACAAGGGGGACCCCTCGGGGTCGAGGTGGCGGCCGCTTCCGCGACCGCTCCGTCCGACTTGCGTCCATCTCGTGCCTGGGTGTGGCGTGGGGTGGCGAAGTCTGGCGTTTGGCGTCGCGCGTATTTCTCTCCGCCTCCACCACGGGAGGATGGGGCACGGTCGTCGATGACTATGACGCCCGGTCCGGTCACCAGGTTCCGGGAGGCTCCCTACGAGCCCCCGACGACCCCGGCCCTTACCGAGTACGTACCCACCGCGTCCGCTGTGACGCTCCGTCGAGCAAACCCAGTCGACCGCAATCACCCCTTACCCGAGGCAGTTTTAAGCCAACTTCGCATTTTCGCAAGGGAGCCGGAAGAACCATGCGTGATTCTCCCAAAGACCCAGCGGACACCAGTAATCCCAGCAGGACAATGCTGGACATCCCCTCACGAGTGCGTGTACATGTGGAGACACCGCTAGCGGCGCAGAATGACATGGGGGTTTGCGATGCTTTTGAGCAATACGCTCCGGTCCGAGAGCCGGACGCCATGAACGCCCCTCACCCTCCGAAAGTGGCCGGAATCGATTCAGCGGTTCCCTCGCCCGCACACACTGTCCCGCCCGCGCCCGCCGCCCCGGACCACGCGCCCCTCCCCGCGCCTCCCCCGGGCCCCCCGCTCGCCGCCGGTCCCGGAGCCGTGCTGACGGACCGGCTCGCCGGCTGGGTCTCGGACCTCACCACCCTGCACGAACTCACCGAACGCCTGGCGCGCACCGACGTGCTGGCGGACGCCCTGACGGAGCTGCTGCACGCCGGAGCCGCCCTCGTCGGCGCCCGCCGCGGCCTCGTGGTCCTGGAGCCCGCCGACCGGCTCGGCCCCGACACCACGATCGGCCTGGGCCTCGGCCGGGCCGACCTCGGCCACATCGAGACCGTGCCCCGCAGCGCCCTGGCCTACGGCCGCATCCTCGACGGACTGCCCGGCGGCGAGGGGGAGATCGCCGAGCCCGACCTGCTCGCCGGGGACGGCCTGGACCCCCGCCACCGCGAGGTGGCCGCCCGCCTCGGCTACGCCGCGAGCTACGCCCTGCCGCTGCGGGCGGACGGCGCGCCGGGCCGGCTCGGCGCCGCCGTCTGGCTCTACGACGAGCCCGCCGAACCGGGCGAACGCCAGCGCCACCTGGCCGGCCTGTACGTCCGGTACGCCGCCGAGCACCTCGCCCGGCTCGTGGAACTCGAGCGCACACGCGCGTGCATGCGGACGATGGCCGAGGAACTCCTGCCGTCCCGGTTGCCGCGGGTGCCCGGCGTCCAGCTCGCCGCCCGGCACCGCACCGGCCCGCGCGGCGGCGGCGACTGGTACGACGCGCTGCCGCTGCCGGACGCCGCGCTGGGGCTCGCCGTGGGCTCCGTCACCGGGTCCGGGCCGAGCGCCGTCGCCGCGATGGGCCGGCTGCGCGCCTCCCTGCGGGCGTACGCCGTGATGGAGGGCGAGGACCCCGTCGCCGTCCTGTCCGATCTGGAGCTGCTGCTGCGGCTCACCGAGCCCGCACGGTCCGCCACCGCGCTGTTCGCCTACTGCGAGCCCGCCCTGCGCAAGATCACCCTGGCCGGCGCGGGACACTGCCCGCCGCTGCTGGTCGGCGAGCGGCGCACGGAGTTCGTGGAGACCTCCGTCTCCGCGCCGCTGGGCATGCTCGCCTGCTGGGAGGCGCCCGGCGTCGAACTGGAGGCGGAGCCCGGCGAGACGGTCCTGCTCTACACCGACGGCCTGCTGCACCGCACCGGCGAGCCCGTCGACCGCGCCTTCGCCCGCCTGCACGCCGCCGCCGCGGGCGTGCCCAGACCGCTGCGCGGCGACCCTGGCGCGATCGCCGACCACGTGCTGCGCACGCTCCTGCCCGACGCACCGGGCGGACCGGGCGGAGCCGACGGACGGGGCGGGCCGGACGGGCAGGACAGCGACGAGGACGTCGTGCTGCTGGCGGCCCGCTTCGAGTAGGACGGCGACGACAGTCCGTGACCGGCCCGGCGACAGGTCCTTCTCCTCTGGGCCCCCTTACGTACGACCGTACGATGGAGGGGGTCCAGTGCCGTATCTAGGAGGATGACCGTGGCCGACGAGCTCACCCCGGAGACCCCGGAAGAGTCGGAAGAGCCCATCAAGCAGCGGAAGAACGGCCTGTACCCGGGCGTGTCCGACGAGCTGGCCGAGAACATGAAGTCGGGTTGGGCCGACACGGAGCTGCACGGCCTGGAGGCGATCGCGCAGGCCGCACAGACCGCCGCCCGCCGCGCCGCGCTCTCCGCGCGCTTCCCGGGCGAGCGTCTGGTGATCCCCGCGGGCAACCTGAAGACGCGCTCCAACGACACGGAGTACGCCTTCCGCGCGTCCGTCGAGTACGCCTACCTGACCGGCAACCAGACGGAGGACGGCGTCCTCGTCCTGGAGCCCGTCGCCGACGGCCACCAGGCCACGATCTACCTCCTGCCCCGCTCCGACCGGGAGAACGGCGAGTTCTGGCTGTCCGGCCAGGGCGAGCTGTGGGTGGGCCGCCGGCACTCGCTCGGCGAGGCCGAGCAGCTGTACGGCATCCCCGCCTCCGACGTGCGCGAGCTGGCCGGCCGGCTGCGCGAGGCCACCGGGCCCGTGCGGGTCGTGCGCGGCCACGACGCGGGCATCGAGGCGGCCCTGACCGACAAGGTCACCGCCGAGCGCGACGCGGAGCTGCGCGTCTTCCTCTCCGAGGCCCGTCTGGTCAAGGACGATTTCGAGATCGGCGAGCTGCAGAAGGCCGTGGACTCGACGGTGCGCGGCTTCGAGGACGTGGTGAAGGTCCTCGACCGGGCCGAGGCCACGAGCGAGCGCTACATCGAGGGCACGTTCTTCCTCCGCGCGCGTGTGGAGGGCAACGACGTGGGCTACGGCACCATCGCCGCCTCGGGCCCGCACGCCTGCACGCTGCACTGGGTGCGCAACGACGGACCGGTGCGCAAGGGCGACCTGCTCCTGCTCGACGCGGGCGTCGAGACCCACACGTACTACACCGCCGACGTCACGCGCACGCTGCCGGTCGACGGCCGCTACACGGAGATCCAGAAGAAGATCTACGACGCGGTGTACGACGCCCAGGAGGCCGGCATCGCCGCGGTGAGGCCGGGCGCCAAGTACCGCGACTTCCACGACGCGGCACAGCGCGTGCTGACCGAGCGGCTCGTCGAATGGGGCCTGGTCGAGGGGCCCGTCGAGCGGGTCCTGGAACTCGGTCTCCAGCGCCGCTGGACGCTGCACGGCACCGGGCACATGCTCGGCATGGACGTCCACGACTGCGCCGCCGCGCGCGTGGAGTCCTACGTCGACGGCACCCTGGAGCCCGGCATGGTGCTGACCGTCGAGCCCGGCCTGTACTTCCAGGCCGACGACCTCACCGTGCCCGAGGAGTACCGGGGCATCGGCGTCCGCATCGAGGACGACATCCTCGTCACCGAGGACGGCAACCGGAACCTCAGCGCCGCGCTGCCCCGGACGTCGGACGAGGTCGAGCGCTGGATGGCGTCGCTGACCGGCTGACGCGGGTCACCCACGACGAGGCCGGGCGCTCGGCGGGCGGACGTCCGACGGGCGGCCGGCCGTCGTGCGACAGGGGCCCGTGAGCCCTGCTGGGTCGCGGGGACCGACGGGCGGGGGAGACGCGGGGCAGAGGCGGGGCGTGCGGGGCGCTCGCGCGGGCGCACCGCACGCCCCCGAAGGGGTGGTCGTGGACCTGCATGTGGAGGCGGACTCCGCCGAGGGGCGCCGTGCCGGGCTCGAACGCGCCCTGCGGGACGCCGTGCGCGACGGACGGCTCCCGCCCGGCACCCTGCTGCCCGCCACGCGGCGGCTCGCGGCCGAGCTCGGAATGTCGCGCAACACCGTCAAGGCGGCCTACGACCAGCTCGTCGCCGAGGGCTACCTCACCGCCCGGCAGGGATCCGGCACCCAGGTCGCACCCCTGCCCCCCGCCGCCGCCGAACCGCCCGAGGCCGCCGCACGCGCGCGTGCGCCGCGCTTCGACCTGCGGCCCGGCAGCCCCGACGTGGGGGCGTTCCCGGCCGCGGCCTGGCTGCGCGCGATGCGCCGCGCCCTCGCGGCGGCGCCCTCCCCCGCGTACGACTACGGCGACCCGCGCGGCCGCATCGAACTGCGCACCGCCCTGTCCGGGTACCTGGGACGGGCCCGGGGCGTCCTCGCGCCGCCCGAGCGGATCGTCGTCACCGCCGGGTACGTGCAGGGTCTCGCCCTCCTCACGCGCGTCCTGGGCGACGCCCCGATCGCGATGGAGGACCCCGGTCTGCCCTTCCACCGCGAGGTCGTACGGCACAACGGCGGGACCGTGACCGCGGCCCCGGTCGACGACGACGGGGTGCGCGTCGCGGAACTCGGCGACGCGGGCGCGGTCGTCGTGACTGCGGCCCACCAGTACCCGACCGGCGGGACGCTGCACCCCGGGCGGCGGCGGGCGCTGACCGAGTGGGCACGCGCGCGCGTGGGCGTCATCGTCGAGGACGACTACGACGGGGAGTTCCGCTACGACCGCCAGCCCGTCGGCGCGTTGCAGGGCATGGCGCCGGGACAGGTCGTCTACCTGGGCACCGCCTCCAAGACGCTCGGGCCGGCGCTGCGGCTCGGCTGGATGGTGCTGCCGCCGCAGCTGGTGGACGCCGTGGTCGACGCCAAGCTGCACAGCGACCACCACACCGAGTCCCTAGGGCAGCTCGCGCTCACCGAAATGATCACCGCCCACGCCTACGACCGTCACGTGCGCGCGTGCCGTCTGCGCTACCGGCGCCGCCGCGACCTGCTGCTCGACCGGTTGGGCGCGGACCGGCGCGTGCGCGGGATCGCGGCCGGGCTGCACGCGCTGGTGGACGTGGCCGACGAGGAGGAGGCACTGGCGCGGGCGGCCGCGGAGGGCCTCGCGGTGGGCCGCCTCGGCGACCACTGGCACGACACCGCGCGGGGCGGGGCGGGGCGACGGCCGCAGGGGCTGGTCGTCGGCTACGGCACGCCCGGGGAGGGCGCCTACCCCGAGGCGCTGGAAACGCTCGCGCGGGTGCTCGAAGGGATGTGACGGCCGTCTGCTGTCCGGCCGTCTGCTCGTCGGCCGTGTGCTCGCCGGCCGTTCTCTCGTCGGGCGTGATTGGGCCAAGGAACCTGCTCCCCATTGGTTCTGCCCATCGGTCCAACGCGCCTCTAGCGTCGTTCCCATGACGACGAAGACTCCCGCCCGGCGGGCGGCGGCGCGGCGGGCGGGCCCGCAACGGCTGCTCGCGCTCGCGCAGTTGAGCAACTCGGTCGGGGACGGCGCCTTTTACACGACGTCGGCCCTGTACTTCACCCAGGTGATCGGTCTCGCTCCCGCGCGCGTGGGGCTGGGGCTGACCCTCGGGTGGGCGGTGGGCTCGCTGGCGGGGGTGCCGCTGGGGCGGCTGGCCGACCGGCGCGGAGCGCGCGGCACGGCGGTGCTGCTGGCGCTGGCGACCGGGTTCACCGTGGCGTCCTTCGCCCTGGTGCGCGGCTTCGTGCCGTTCGTCCTCGTGGCGTGCGCGTACGCGGCCGCTCAGTCGGGGCTCGCGGCGGCCCGCCAGGCGCTGCTGGCCGGCCTCGCGCCCGCCGGGGAGCGGACGGGGCTGCTGGCGCGGCTCCAGGCGACGCTGAACGCCGGTCTGGCGGTCGGCGCGGGCCTCGGCGGACTCGCGCTGCACGCCGGGACGCGGGAGGCGTACCTCGCCGTGTTCGCGGTCGACGCGGTGAGCTTCCTGGTGTGCGCGCTGCTGCTGGCCGCGCTGCCGCGGGTGGCCCCGCGAGCGGTCCGGCCGGGCGGAAGCGCCCTGGGCGTGCTGAGGGACCGGCCGTACGCGGTCGTGGCGCTCCTGAACACCGTGCTGCTGCTGAGGATGCCGTTGCTCAGCCTCGTCCTGCCGCTGTGGATCACCCGGCGGACGGACGCGCCCGCCTGGCTGGTGTCGGCGCTGTTCGTGCTCAACACCGCCGCGGTGACCGTGTTCCAGGTGCGGATGGCGCGGGGCGTGCGGGGGCCCGCGAGCGCAACGCGCGCGGTGCGTCGTGCGGGCTGGGTGATGTGCGGTGCGTGCGCGGTGTTCGCGCTGTCCGCCGGGGCCTCACCGTGGGTGGTGGCGGGTGTGCTGGTGCTGGGGGCGGCGTTGCAGGCGGCGGCCGAGATGGGGCAGTCGGCGGGTTCCTGGCAGCTGTCCTTCGACCTGGCGCCGGCCGACCGCGTGGGCGAGTACCAGGGTCTGTTCGGGACCGGGGTGACGGTGGCCCGCACGCTCGGCCCCCTGGTCCTGACCTGGCTGCTGGTCGAGTGGGGCACACCCGGCTGGCTGCTGCTGGGCGCGGCGACGGTGGCGGCGTCGTACGCGATGGGCCCGGCGGCGCGCCGGGCCGCCGCCGTCCGGGCGACGACCCCTTCGTCGCCGTCGCCGTCGCCGTCGTCGCCGTCGTCATCGCGGCGGCCGGCCGCAGCGGCGGCGTGACGTCGGCGGCCCTCGCCGTCGAGGTGTCGGCGAGGGCCGAGCGGCGGTCACGCCGGGAGGGACCCGTGAGCGCGCTTGGATCGCGAAGTCCCTTGCGCAGCATGCGGCTTGACGGGCGGTCGCATGGTCCGGGGAGTCGGAAGAGAAGGGTCAGACAGCGATCAGCGGGGCGTCCTTGCGCCACTTGAGGATCTTGTCGAAGCTCACCACGGCCCCGGCGCGCCCCGGCTTGTTGCCGATGTGGACGTGGTCGGCGAGCTCCTGGATGAGGAAGAGGCCCCGGCCGTGTTCGGCGTCGGCGTTCGTGCGCGTCGGCGTGGGAGCGGGGCGTTCGGCGGTGAATCCGGGGCCCGAGTCGGCGACCTCGATCCGGCACGTCTCGCCGTCGAGGTAGGCGGTGACGCGGTACGCCTCCGAACAGCCGCCGTACGCGCTCTCGCCGCCGTGTTCGACGGCGTTGGCGCAGGCCTCGCTCAGGGCCACGGAGAGGTCGTAGCTGACGTCGGGATCGACGCCCGCCGTCTCCATGGTGCCGAGCAGCAGGCGGCGGGCGAGCGGCACGCTCGCGGCTTCGCGCCGCAGATGCAGTGACCACCAGATGCTCATGCTCCAGCCTCCTGGCTGCGGCTCGACATACCGATACGTATTGCCGCACAGGGCCGTATGTAAGCGTGATTTCCTCGTGATGCCGCCCATATGGGGGATGCACGCAGGCCTGAAATCGGTGTATGCGGGCCCCATCGGCACCAGGAGCACCCGCCCTGCCGGAGAGTGATCTTCCGCTTTCGGCCGGTCTCCGGGGATCTTTGCGACCTTGTGGACCTGCCGTACGGCGGTCGTGGGGCCAGTGCGATGATGAGCCCGCCATGACTGCCCCCCACAGCGCGCCCTCCGGTCGCGATCTACGGCTGCTGCGGGCCGCGGTGTTCGCCGCGGTCTGCGTCGTGCTGGCCGCTGCCGGGCACTCCATGGCGTCCTGCGCCGTCGTCCCGCTGTGGACGCTGGGCGCGGGATTCCTGGGCGTCCTCGCGGTCGTGGCGCCGCTCGCCGGGCGCGAGCGCTCGCTGCCGGGCATCGCGGCCCTGCTCGCCGTCGGGCAGAGCGCGCTGCACACCCTCTTCGGCCTCGGCCAGCACACCGTCGCCGCGGCCGCTCCGCTCTCCGCCGACGCGTCCGCCCCGCTGTCCGGGACGGACGCCGCGCTCGTCGCCCGGGCGGCCCGGCTGGTGTGCGGGTCCACGGCGGCCGCGATCAGCCCGGCCGAGGCGCAGAAGATCCTGGTGAACGCCCGGCTCTACCCCGGCGCCACGGGCGGCGGCGGCAGTGCGACGGCCGTGGACGGCATGAGCGGGATGGGGTCGATGCGCCATTCCGCGGACGTCCTGTCCACGTCCGGCTCGCCGATCCCCCTGCTGCCGTCCCTGCCGATGCTGCTGGGCCACGTCCTGGCGGCCGTCGCCGCCGGCTGGTTGCTGCGGCGCGGCGACAAGGCCCTGCTGCGGCTGCTCGCCCTGTCGGCCCACGGAGTCGCCGAGGGGGCGCTCGTACGGTCCCTGCGCGGGGCGCTCGCGCTGGTGCGCGCCCTGATCGCGGGTCTGCCGGCCGCGCCCGGAGCGGGACCGCGCGTCCCGTGCGCCGGACTGCCCGCTCCGGCCGTTCCCCGCATCACCGCGCTCCAGCACTCGGTCATCCGGCGAGGCCCCCCGCACCCGGCCGCCCTCGCCCTCGCTGCCTGACACGACACGACCAGCACTCCACCACGACCGGGGAGAGCGGCCGCCGTCGTGCGGCACGCGCGCGTGCGCACGTCCGTGCCCACGCCTCCTCAGCCACAGACTCACTCAGAGTGGAGTGCTCCCTGCCATGAAGGCCTCTCGTATCGCCACCCGTGTCGCCGCCGCCGCTGCCGTCGCCGGGGCCGGCGTCCTGGCCCTGTCCTCGCCCGCCCTCGCCCACGTGAGCGTCGCCGCCGAGGGCGCCGCGGCCAAGGGCGGCTACGCGGTCGTCGACTTCAAGGTCCCCAACGAGCGCGACGACGCCTCGACCGCCAAGCTCGAGGTCGCCTTCCCGGCCGACCACCCGCTGGCCTCCGCGATGCCGGAGCCGATCCAGGGCTGGAAGATCGTCGTCACCAAGGCGAAGCTCGCCAAGCCCCTCGAGGTCCACGGCAAGCAGATCTCCGAAGCCGTCTCCAAGATCACCTGGACCGCCACCGGCGGCGGCGTCCAGCCCGGCTTCTTCCAGAAGTTCCCGGTGTCGGTCGGCGCGCTGCCCGAGGACGCCGACGAACTGGTCTTCAAGGCGATCCAGACGTACTCCGACAAGGAGGTCGTGCGCTGGATCGAGGTCCATGAGGACGGCGCCGAGGAGCCGGAGAACCCGGCCCCCGTGCTCACCCTGACCGCGCCCGCCAAGGACGGCCACCACGGCGCCGCCGCCGAGGACGCCTCCGACAAGTCCGACGACGCCAAGGCGACCGCCACCACGACCGCCGCCGGCTCCGACGGCAGCGACACCACCGCCCGGGTCCTCGGCGTGGTCGGCATCGTGGTCGGCGCCGCCGGCGTCGCCTACGGCGTGCTCGCCGGACGCCGCCGCACCCCCGCCACCGAGGCCTGATCCCCCGCCGCGTCCGACGGCCGCCGCCGTCCGACGCCGGCTCCCCGCGGTGCGCACCGGGACGCACCGGGGTGCGGAAGCCGCCGTACTCCTTTCCGTACGGCAGGCCGTGCACCCCGCCGAGCACCCGGTGCGCGCCGGATTCCATACATCTGGGACATTTCTCTATGCGCAAGAAGACCTTCGCCGCAGCCGCGCTGATCGCGGCCGCCACCCTCACCCTCTCCGCCTGCGGCAGCGACGACGACAGCGGCAGTTCCGTGGCCGCCGTCTCCCAGGAGACCGCCCAGCGGCCCGTGACCGTGCTCGACCAGCCCTTCACCAAGCCCGCCCTGGTGCTCACCGACACCCAGGGCAAGCCGTACGACCTCCGCAAGGAGACCGCCGGCCACCCCACGCTGATCTACTTCGGCTACACCAACTGCCCCGACGTCTGCCCGCTGACGATGAACAACATCGCCGTCGCCAAGAAGCAGCTGCCCAAGGCCCAGCAGGACGCTCTGCGCGTCGTGTTCGTCACCACCGACCCGGACCGCGACACCCCGGCCGCACTCGGCAAGTGGCTCAAGGGCATCGACCCCCAGGTCGTCGGCCTGAGCGGAAAGTTCGCCACGGTCGAGGCCGCGGCCCGCAGCCTCGGCATCACCGTCGAGCCCCCGCACAAGGACAAGAACGGCAAGATCGTCTCCACCCACGGAACCCAGGTCGTCGCCTTCTCCCCGAAGACGGACGCGGGCTACCTCCTGTACGGCGAGAGCGCCACCGTCGACGACTACACCAAGGACCTCCCCAAGATCGTCAAGGGAGAGAACCCGTGAGGCCGACGCGGTCCGCACGGCTGCTCGCCGTACCCGCCACGGTGGTCACGGGCGCACTCCTGCTGGCGGGCTGCGGATCGGACGGTGACGGCACCGCCGACCTGTCCGTCCAGGCCGCCTACATCCCGCAGCCCGTCTCCGACACCATGGCCGCCGGCTTCCTCACCATCGTCAACAAGGGCGACGCCCAGGACGAGCTGACCTCCGTCACCAGCCCGGCCGCGGGCCAGGTGACCCTCCACAGGACCGCCGGATCGTCGATGGAGCAGGTCGGCTCCTTCGACGTGCCCGCCCACGGTCAACTCGTGTTCAAGAGCGGCGGCAACCACCTGATGTTCGAGATGCTGAAGACGAAGCCGGTGCAGGGCGAGACCGTGACCGTCCGGCTCCACTTCGCCTCCTCCGACCCCCTCACGGTCGAGATGCCGGTGAAGTCCGCCACGTACACCCCCAACACCGGCCACTGAGGGAGGGACCACCTTGACGCAGACCATCGCCCCCCGCGTCCGGATGCTCGTGCTGCTGTTCCTGGCGGTCGCCGGCGCACTCCTGGCCGGCGCCGGACCCGCCTCCGCGCACGCCGCGCTGACCGGCAGCGACCCCGCGCAGGGGGTGGTGGTCGACAAGGCGCCCACGCAGGTGTCGCTCACCTTCTCCGAGACCGTCTCGATGAACGACGACTCCGTGCGCGTCCTGGACCCCAAAGGCACCCGCGTCGACACCGGCAAACCGTCCGAGGTCGGCGGCGCAACCTACGCCGTCCAGCTGCACACCGGGCTGCCCGACGGCACCTACACCGTGACCTACCAGGTCGTCTCCGCCGACAGCCACCCCGTCGCCGGCGCCTACACCTTCTCCATCGGCTCCCCCTCCAAGACCACCGTGTCGGTGTCCGACCAGGTGGCCGGCGGCGGAGTCGTCGGCTGGCTCTACGGCCTCGGACGGTACGCCTCGTACGCCGGATTCATCGTGATGGCCGGCGGGGCCGCCTTCGTGCTCGCCTGCTGGCCGCGCGGCACCGGAGTGCGGGCCATGCAGCGGCTCGTCCTCTCCGGCTGGCTCGCCATGACCGCCGCCACCCTCTTCCTGCTGCTCCTGCGCGGCTCCTACGCCGGATCCGGGAAACTCGGGGACGTCTTCGACCTCGACCTCCTCGGGCAGGTCCTCCAGACCAAGACCGGCGCCGCCCTCGTCTCCCGGCTGCTGCTGCTCGCCGCCGCCGCGCTGTTCATCGCCGTCCTCTTCGGCGCCTACGACAAGCGCGAGGACGAGGAGAAACGGGACCTGACCTTCGGGCTCGCGATCGGCGGAACCGTCGTGTCCGCCGGACTCGCGGCGAGCTGGGCCATGGCCGAACACGCCTCCACCGGGTTGCAGCCGGGCATCGCGATGCCCGTCGACGTGCTGCACCTGCTGGCCGTCGCGACCTGGCTCGGCGGACTCACCGCCCTCCTCGTCGCCCTCTACCGGGCGCCCGCCGACCGGCCCGTCGAGGCAACCGCCGTCCGCCGCTTCTCCCAGGTCGCCTTCGGCAGCGTCGTCACCCTCGTCGCCACCGGCGTCTACCAGTCCTGGCGCCAGCTCGGCTCCTGGTCCGCCTTCACCGACACCCGCTACGGCCAGCTGCTCCTCGTCAAGATCGGCCTCGTCGCACTGCTCGTGGGCATCGCCTGGATCTCCCGCCGGTGGACCTCCCGCCTCACGGACACGACTGCCGCCGCGCACACCACCAAAACGGCGACCGTCGCGGAAACGGCCAAGGCTCACCAGCCCGTGGTCACGGCGGGCCGGCGATCGGCAGACACGGCCGGCGCGACCGCCGGCCCCGCCGCGGGCAAGGCCGGCTCCAAGGGCGGGAAGGGCGCGAAGGGCGCCGAGACCGCTCCGGGAAGCGACGAACGCGCCGCGCAGCTCGCCCGGCAACAGGCCGCCGTCGACGCCACCCGCGAGAAGAGACTGCGGGACTCCGACGCCGACCGCTTCGGCCTGCGACGCTCGGTGTTCGCCGAGGCCGGCGTCGCCGTCGTGCTGCTCGCCGTCACCACCGTCCTCACCTCGACCGAGCCCGGCCGCACGGAGCAGGAGGCCGCCGCGGCCACCGGCGCCGCGTCGTCCGCCCCAGCCTCCTCGGACTCCGCCTCCGGCGCGCTCACGCTGGACATGTCCTTCGACACCGGCGGCACCGACGGCAAGGGCGTGGTCAGCGTCGACCTCGACCCCGCACGCGCCGGCGCCAACGAGATGCACGTCTACGTCACCCGCCCCAACGGCCGCGCCTTCGACGTGCCCGAGGTCAAGGTCGCCTTCACCCTCGAAGCCAAGGACATCGGACCGCTGCCCGTCGCCCCCGACCACATCACCACCGGCCACTGGGCGGCGAGCGCCGTGCAGATCCCCATGGCGGGCGAATGGAAGGTCGCCGTCACCGTGCGCACCTCCGACATCGACCAGGTGACCGTGTCCAAGAACGCTCAGATCGGCTGACCGCACCATGCCCGACTCGTCCCTCCCCGACGCCCGCACCCCCGACTCCCCCGGCCCCGGCAGGAACGGAACGGGCAAACGCGGAACAGACAAGAACGCGACGGCCAGGAGCGCCACGCCCATGGCCACGACGGACGCGACCCGTACGCCCAAAGCCGGCGGAGCGAAGGCCGCCCCGGCGAAGGGCGGCACGGCGAAGGACACGGCGAAGGGCGGCGCAACCCGGGTAGGCGCCGCCTCCCCGGCTCCTCCCCCCGCCGCCTCCTCGGGCCAGGGGCTCACCCGGCGCAAGCTGCTCGGCACCGCCGGAGCGACCGGACTCGTCCTCGGCGCTGCGGGCGCGGCCGCCGGATATGCCGCGGCCCCCGCCGAGGCGACCCCGCTCTCCTCCATCGGGTCCGGGCAGGCGATGTTCCACGTGAAACATCAGCCCGGAATCACCCAGGGCCTCCAGGCACGCGGTCATCTCGTCGCGTTCGACCTCGCCGCGGGAGCCGGCCGCAAGGAGGCCGCCGCCCTGCTGCGCCGCTGGTCGGAGACGGCCCGGCGGCTGATGGCCGGTGAGGCCGCCCCCCACGGCGACACCGATGTGGCCCGCGACGCCGGCCCCTCGTCCCTGACGATCACCTTCGGCTTCGGCAACAGCTTCTTCACCCGCACCGGCCTGGAGAAGCAGCGGCCGGTCGCCCTCGACCCGCTCCCGGACTTCTCCTCCGACCACCTCGACAAGGCCCGCAGCAACGGCGACCTGTGGGTGCAGATCGGCGCGGACGACGCCCTGGTCGCCTTTCACGCCCTGCGCGCCGTCCAGAAGGACGCGGGCAGCGCCGCGAAGGTCCGCTGGCAGATGAACGGCTTCAACCGGACGCCGGGCGCCACCGCCCACCCCATGACGGCCCGCAACCTGATGGGCCAGCTGGACGGGACCCGCAACCCCCGGACGACCGACTCCGACTTCGACGAGCGCATCTTCGTCCCGGCCTCCGGCGCCAAGGACCCGGCGTGGATGGCCAACGGCTCCTACGCCGTCGTCCGCCGCATCCGCATGCTCCTCGACGACTGGGAGAAACTGTCGCTCGCCGCGCAGGAGCAGGTCATCGGCCGACGCAAGGCGGACGGGGCGGCCCTGTCCGGAGGGACCGAGACCACCGAGATGGACCTGGAGAAGACCGACGCCAACGGCGATCTGGTCGTCCCGATCAACGCGCACGCACGCATCACGCGTCCCGACCAGAACGGCGGCGCCGCCATGCTGCGGCGCCCCTTCTCGTACCACGACGGCATCGACCCGGACGGCACCCCCGACGCGGGCCTGCTCTTCGTCTGCTGGCAGGCGGACCCGCTGCGCGGCTTCGTCACCGTGCAGCGCAAGCTGGACCGGGGCGACGCGCTCTCCCGGTACATCCGCCACGAGTCCAGCGGCCTGTTCGCGGTGCCCGGCGGGGCCGCGGAGGGGGAGTACGTGGGCCAGCGCCTCCTGGAGGCCTGACGGGGCGCGCCCAGCGGATCCCGCGAGGTCACGCCCCGCTGCGCGGATTCATTCCTGCGAGGGCACCTCGTGAGACGCCTGCACCCCGCCGCGCGAGGGCCATTAGGGTGAGGTCATGCCAGCGAGCTATGCGTATCTCGGCCCCGAGGGCACCTTCACGGAGGTCGCCCTGCGCACGCTTCCGGAGGCCGCCACCCGGCAGCTCATGCCGTACGTGTCGGTGCAGTCCGCGCTCGACGCGGTCCGCTCCGGCGAGGCCGAGGCGGCGTTCGTCCCCATCGAGAACTCGGTCGAGGGCGGTATCACCACGACGCTGGACGAGCTGGTCGCGGGCGCCCCGCTGATGATCTACCGCGAGGTCCTGCTGTCCATCACGTTCGCCCTGCTGGTGCGGCCCGGCACCGAGCTGGCGGACATCAAGACGGTCTCGGCCCATCCGGCCGCGCAGCCCCAGGTGCGCAACTGGCTGAAGGCGAACCTCCCGGACGCCGCCTGGGAGTCGGCCGCCTCCAACGCGGACGCCGCCCGGCTGGTCCAGGAGGGCCGCTATGACGCCGCCTTCGCCGGCGAGTTCGCCGCCGCCCGCTACGGACTGACCGCCCTGGAAACCGAGATCCATGACGCCGAGAACGCGCAGACCAGGTTCGTCCTGGTGGGGCGGCCCGCGCGGCCGGCGGCGCCGACCGGCGCGGACAAGACGTCCGTCGTGCTGTGGCAGCGCGACGACCATCCCGGCGGCCTGCGCGACCTTCTGGGCGAGTTCGCCACCCGGGGCGTCAACCTCATGCTGCTTCAGTCCCGCCCGACGGGCGCGGGCATCGGCAATTACTGCTTCTGCATCGACGCCGAAGGGCACATCTCCGATCGCCGGATGGCCGAGGCGCTCATGGGGCTGAAAAGGATCTGCCGCGAGGTGCGCTTTCTCGGCTCGTATCCGCGTGCGGAGGTCGACGCGGCGGATGTCGAGACCCCGCTGACCGGAACCTCCGACGGGGAGTTCATGGCAGCCGCGGACTGGGTGGCGCGCTGCCAGGACGGCCGTTTCTGACCCGTCCGCGGGTCACCCGGGGCGGGCCCTGCACCGGCCCGGTGCCGGCCGGACAGGCGTCCGGCAGCCGCTCGGGGTGAGTCCGAGACTGGTCCTACCTGCATATCTTCGTTATCCACAGAAGTTATCCACAGGGCCGCTTCTCGACCTGAGGACAAGTCGACAACGAAGCATCATTCAGTCGACAAATCGGTCTTCATCCCCTCAGGGCGACTGGCAACCCGCATGTCACCCCTCGTCCACCTGTTTCCTTCGATCAACCCTTCAGGGCGACCCATTTCCACCCGAAAGTGGGCTGGGGCCGGGTTTGGGAAGGGAATTCTCCCGGGCGGGAGGAGGTCGCGGAATGATCAATTCCGATGTCCACAGATCTTTCGCACACCCTGTGGATAACTCGCACGGGGTGTGGATTCCTGTGGACAACTCCGCCCTCAAATCCCGTGCGACACAAGGAAGTCGAGTCAATGCGACGCCCGTCACATGCTCCGTCCCAGGGAGTGAGACGCGCTTTATTGACACGTTCGGCAATTAGCCCATAACGCACCGTAAGGAGCAATTCCGAACACTCTGCGGACACTCCGCCAGGGCGCCGGAACACGCGGCGGGCGACGCGGGAATCCGAGTCGTGAGCCGCAACCCCGCACGGGTAGCCTTGGCCGCGTGATTGACCTTCGCCTGCTCCGTGAGGACCCCGACCGTGCGCGCGCCTCCCAGCGTGCCCGTGGAGAGGACGTCGCGCTCGTCGACTCCCTCCTGTCCGCCGACGAGCGACGCAGGTCGTCCGGCGTCCGCTTCGACGAGCTGCGCGCCGAGCAGCGATCGCTCGGCAAGCTCATCCCCAAGGCGTCCGCGGACGAGAAGGCCGAGCTGCTGAAGAAGGCGAGCCAGCTCGCCGCCGACGTCAAGGCCGCCGACGCCGAGCGCGACGCGGCCGTCGCCGAGACCCAGGAGCTGCTCCAGCGGCTCGGCAACCTCGTGCACCCCGACGTGCCCGTGGGCGGCGAGGAGGACTTCGTCACCCTCGAGACGCACGGCACCATCCGCGACTTCGGCGCCGAGGGCTTCGAGCCCAAGGACCACCTGGAGCTCGGCCAGATCCTCGGCGCGATCGACGTGGAGCGCGGCGCGAAGGTCTCCGGCTCGCGCTTCTACTTCCTCACCGGCGTCGGCGCCCTGCTCGAGCTGGCCCTGGTCAACGCGGCGATCGCCCAGGCCACGGCCGCCGGCTTCACGCCGATGCTCACCCCGGCGCTGGTCCGTCCGCAGTCCATGGCGGGCACCGGCTTCCTCGGCCAGGCGGCCCAGGACGTCTACCACCTCGACAAGGACGACCTCTACCTGGTCGGCACGTCCGAGGTGCCGCTCGCCGCGTACCACATGGACGAGATCATCGACGCGGACAAGCTGCCGCTGCGCTACGCGGGCTTCTCGCCCTGCTTCCGCCGTGAGGCCGGTTCGCACGGCAAGGACACCAAGGGCATCTTCCGGGTCCACCAGTTCGACAAGGTCGAGATGTTCTCGTACGTCAAGCCCGAGGACTCGCAGGCCGAGCACCAGCGGCTGCTCGCATGGGAGAAGCAGTGGCTGTCCGCCCTGGAGCTGCCGTTCCGGGTCATCGACGTCGCCTCCGGTGACCTCGGCTCCTCGGCCGCCCGCAAGTTCGACTGCGAGGCCTGGATCCCGACCCAGGGCAAGTACCGCGAGCTGACCTCGACTTCGGACTGCACCGAGTTCCAGTCCCGCCGTCTGTCGATCCGCGTCCGCGAGGGCAAGCAGGTCCGCCCGCTGGCCACGCTGAACGGCACGCTGTGCGCCGTCCCGCGCACCATCGTCGCCATCCTGGAGAACCACCAGCAGGCCGACGGTTCCGTGTACGTCCCCGAGGTGCTGCGCCCCTACCTCGGCGGCCGGGAGGTCCTGGAGCCGGTCGCCAGGTGAGCGCCGTGTCCGCCCCCGGGGAGTGCGGGGAGTCCGAGGAGTCCCGGGGCTTCCCGTACCGCCTGATCGCGACCGACCTGGACGGAACGCTGCTGCGCTCCGACGAGTCGGTCTCGCGGCGCACGCGTGACGCCCTGGCCGCGGCCACCGCGGCGGGCGCCGCGCACCTCGTCGTGACGGGCCGCGGGGTCCCGTGGACCCGGCACATCCTGGACGACCTCGGCTACGACGGTCTCGCGGTCTGCGGCCAGGGCGCCCAGGTCTACGACGCCGGCTCGCACCGCCTGCTGACCTCGGTCACCCTCGACCGCCGGCTCGCGGGCGTGGCCCTGGCCAAGATCGAGGCGGCGGTCGGCCCGCTGCACCTGGCGGCCAGCCGCGACGGGCTGGACGGTGACGTGCTGGTGGGGCCCGGTTACGCGGTCACCGGCAGCCTCCCGGCGACGCCGTTCACCGACGCCTCCGACCTGTGGTCGGCGCCGCTGAACAAGATCTACATACAGCATCCCGATCTGTCGGACGACGAGCTGGCCGAGGCCGCCCGGCAGGCCGCCGGCGGCTTCGTCACGGTCGCGATGGCCGGCGCGGGCATCGTGGAACTGCTCCCGCTGGGCCTGTCCAAGGCCACGGGCCTCTCGCTGGCCGCCCGCCGCCTGGGCATGAAGAAGACCGAGACCATCGCCTTCGGCGACATGCCCAACGACATCCCCATGTTCGCCTGGGCCGCCCACGGCGTGGCCATGGCCAACGCCCACCAGGAACTGCGCGCGGTCGCCGACGAGGTGACGTCCTCCAACGAGGACGACGGCATCGCGGAAGTCCTGGAACGCTTCCTGAAGTAGCCGCACGGTCCCGCCGGTGGTCCGCCCCCGGTCCTGCACGGACCCCGGCGCCCCGGCGGGCCCCTCACGCCCCTCTCTTGCGGGCAGGCCGCCGGGGGGACCGCCCACAGACCCACGCGACGCACGCGGAGGCGATCAGGGGCGCGGGGACCGGTCATCCGGCGCGGGCAGGGGATTGCGGCCGGGACGCGACCGGGACCGCGGGTTGCGGCCGAGGTCGCCCGAAGGCGCCCCGGTCCGCACCCGGTCCGGTCTCCGCGACCCGATGACGCCGTCCCGCTCGGCGAGGTGCGGGGGGCGAGGCGCGGGACGACGCCTGTCGCTCGGTAATTCTCCGGGAGGGCGGCCCACGCGAGAGCGACATCGCGTGCTCGAAGCGGCCGCCCCGGGCAGTTCGCCTGTGAGAGGTGGGTTCGACGGAGCCGTAACTACTCCGGAACCCGCCACAGGCTGCCCTGAAGGGAGTTCGACGGGCCGCCGTGCATGGGCATCCCCGAACTCCTCACCCAGTCCGTGTCGCCGGATGTCATCCGGCCGGCCCGCGCCGTGCGGGCAGGACCACTGTGCCCGTCGGACGAGCGGGACGCCACCGAATAAAACACCCGTGCGAAAGCCGCGGGCCGGGCGGCGACTACCGGCGGCGCCACCTGCGTCGACGCGCCTTGCTGAAGAACCAGCCCGCCGGCGGCTCGTCGGAGCGCCAGGGCTGCGGCTCGGGCGACTCCCCCCGCCACCGCGCGGCGAGCATCCGGGCGCGGGCCGACGGTTCGGACGTCTCGGCGGCCCGTATGAAGTCGTCGTCCAGGACGAGGTCGTCCCACACGGCGTCCTCGGACCGCTTCCGGCCGCCGTCCATCGTGCCGTCGTCCGCCATCCCCGTCCTCCCCTTCCTCCGGTTCCGGGTGCCGCGTGCGGCAAGCCGCAAGCCGCGCTCAGTCTGCCGGGACGCGGGTGAAGCCGCCCTCAAGGCCGGCCGTCCCGCGTCCCGGCAGGGCCGCTCACTCCTCGCCGGCGAGCGTCAGCGACCGCAGCTTCTGTCCGGCGTACCAGGTGGCCAGCACGGTCACGACGACCAGCAGCACCGTCGCCGTGGTCAGTCCGACGTCCGAGGTCACGAGGTCCCCGCCCGCGACCTTGTGGGCGACCGCCAGCGACCACTGCTGGACGCTGAGCGTGCGCGCGCCCGGCACGAGGGAGCCGAACAGGGCCTCCCAGACGAGGGCGTAGACGAGGCCGAACACCACCGCGTGCCGCGAGACCGTGCCGAGGAGCAGGAAGACGGCGGCGTAGGCAATGGAGGAGACGAGCGCGGCCACGGTGTAGGCGACGGCGATCTGCTGGCCGTTGCCGTTGAGGATGAACCCGGCGATCAACGTCGGCAGGGCCGAGAAGACCATCGTCACCGCGATCGCCACGATCAGCTTGGTGAAGATGATCGTCGGCCGCTTCAGCGGCTTGGACAGCAGGTACACCACCGAGCCGTCGTCGATCTCGGGGCCGATGGCGCCGGTGCCCGCGATGACGCCGATGATCGGGACCATCGTGGCCAGTGCGAGGCCGCCGAGCAGGTCGGACGCCGTCTGGTCGTCCGCCCCGGCGAGGCCGCGCACGACCACGGAGATCGCGATCAGCAGCAGGGGCAGCGCGCTCAAGATGAGGGCCCGGCGACGGCCGAGCAGGGCCCGGTAGGTGAGCCGGGCGACTGTGGGGTCGTACATCTTGGGCCTCCTACGCCGCGACGAGATACGAGAAGACGGACTCGAGGGACTCGTCGGACGGCGAGACCGTGAGCAGCCGGATGCCGTGGTCCTTGGCGACCCTCGGCAACAGGGCCGTGAAGCGGCCGAAGTCGACGGCCTGGACGCGCAGCGCGCCCTCGGCGAGGTCGACCTCGATGCCCGCGGTCGACGGGTCGGCGATCAGCGCGGCCGCGAGGGCGCGGTCGTCGCTGGAGCGCACCAGATAGCGGTGCGGACGGTCCGTCATCAGACGGCGGATCTTGCGGAAGTCGCCGCTGGCCGCGTGCCGGCCGGCGACGACGACCTCGATGTGCCAGGCGAGTTGCTCGACCTCTTCGAGGATGTGCGACGAGAACAGCACGGTGCGGCCCTCGTCGCCCATGCGCCGCAGCAGGTCCATGAGCTGCATGCGCTGGCGCGGGTCCATGCCGTTGAAGGGCTCGTCGAGCAGCAGCAGTGAGGGGTCGTGGACGAGCGCGCTGGCCATCTTGACCCGCTGGCGCATGCCCTTGGAGTACGTCTGGATCTTGCGGTCCTGCGCGTACTCCATCTCGACGGTGGCCAGCGCCTTCTGGGCGGCCTTGGCGCTCAGGCCGTGCAGTTCGGCGTTGGCGACGACGAATTCGCGGCCGGTGAGGAAGTCGTACATGGCCTCGCGCTCGGGGACGATGCCGATCTGCCGGTAGATCGTCTCGTTGCGCCAGACCGGCTGTCCGTCGAGGGTGACCGTGCCCGTGGAGGGGGCCAGGAAGCCGCCCATCATGTTGATGAGGGTGGACTTCCCGGCGCCGTTGGGGCCGAGCAGACCGGTGACGCCGGGGCCGATGGTCATGGTGATGTCGTTGACGGCGACCACGTTGCCGAACCAGCGGGAGACGTGGTCGATGCTGAGCTTGGTCACAGGCCCACCTTCCGGTAGCGGCGGATCAGGAGGCCGTAGCCGGCGGCGATCAGGCCGAGGACGACGAGGACGTAGACGACGCCCTGTCCGTCGGAGGGGCCGACCCCGCCGGGGAAGGCGGAGGTGGCGCCCAGGAACGCCGACTGCACGCCGTCGATCAGCGTGACGGGGGAGAACAGGCCGATCCAGGGGATGGAACCGGTGCTGTTCTGCGCCTCGGCGATGGCCTGGAGCGTGGAGACCGCGCCGTAGGAGATCGTCAGCACGGCGATGACGGCGGCGATGCCGAAGCCACGGCGCGGGGTCACCGAGGCGATGACCAGGCCGATGCCGGCGAAGAGCAGCGAGAGCAGTGCCACGGAGACGAGCCCCTGACCGAATCCCTTGGTCTGGTCGGCGAAGTCGAGCTTGGCCAGCAGCGCGCCCACGTACAGCACCAGCAGCGGGGCCGCGGTGAGCACGAAGAGCGCGGAGGCCAGCGCGGCGAACTTGGCGCGTACGTAGTCCGCGGTCTCGATGGGCCGCGAGAAGTACAGCGGCACGGTCTTGAAGCGCAGGTCGCGCGAGACGGACTGGGGCGCCTGGGAAGCGACGTACAGGCTGATGACGGCCTGCATGATGATCGCGTAGCGGGTGTAGTCGACGGGCAGTTCCTTGGCCTTGGTGGCGACCGCGACGGCGACCATGATGGCCGCGGGCACGCACATCACCACGAAGAGCAGCATCGGCAGCACCTTGGACTTCACCGAGCGGCCGAGGCCGTAGGCGCCGCGCAGGGACTGCGAGTAGAGGGAGCGGCGGGCGTAGGCGCGGCCCAGCCGGGGGCCGTCGTAGCTGCGGTAGCCGATGTTGTGGATGCGGGTCTGGTCTCCCGCGGGGGCGGTGACCGGGTGCTCAACTGCCATGGCCGACGGCCTCCTTCCGCTGCTGGTCGTTCTCGGCGTCGCGGTCGGTGAAGACCTCGGAGATGTGGTGTCTGCGCTGTTCCATGCGGACCAGGCCGAGGCCCAGTTCGGCCACCGCGTCGCGGACGACGTCGTACGTCTCCTCGCCCTGCGCGGTCAGCAGCAGGACGTGGCCGGCGCCGGGCAGGGCGCTGTTCGCGTCGAGGACCTCGACGCCGCGCGCGCGGAGCGCCTCGCGCACCGCGCGGGTGCCGTCGGGGTGCTCGTCGGTGTCGGTGACCTCGATCGCGAGGGTGGTCGTGGTCTGGGTGAAGTCGGTGGTGGAGCTGGAGCGCAGGAGTTTGCCGCCGTCGACGACCACGACGTGGTCGCAGGTGCGTTCCAGCTCGCCCAGCAGGTGGGAGGTGACCAGGACCGAGATGCCGAAGTCGGTGTGGATGCGGCGGATCAGGCCGAGCATCTCGTCGCGGCCGACCGGGTCGAGGCCGTTGGTCGGCTCGTCGAGGAAGACCAGCTGGGGGTCGTGGACGAGGGCCTGGGCGAGCTTCACGCGCTGCTTCATGCCGGTCGAGTAGCCGCCGATGGGACGGTAGCGCTCCTCGTACAGGCCGACGTGGCGCAGGGTGTCCGCGGTGCGTTCGCGTGCGGCGGTCGGGGGCAGGCCGGACATCCGGGCCATGTGCACGACGAACTCGGTGGCGGAGACGTCGGGCGGCAGGCAGTCGTGCTCCGGCATGTAGCCGACGCGTTCGCGGATGGCGGCGCCCTTGCTCGCGACGTCGAGGCCGAGCACCTCGGCTCGGCCCTCGGAGGCGGGCGACAGACCCAGCAGGATCTTGATCAGTGTGGACTTGCCGGCTCCGTTGGCTCCGACGAGCCCGGTCACACCGGGTCCGACGTCCACGGAGAGCCGGTCAAGAGCGGTCACCCGGGGGAACCGCTTGCTCAGGCTTTCGGTCGCGATCACAGTCACGTCCTCAAAAGTAGTGACGCACGCCACGGAATTCATCAGACCTCAGAGCCGTCTTGTCCTCAGACCTCAGGTGTACGGGCACGTAGGGGATGCCATGCCTGAGAGCTACGGGGTCCCGAGGGCCGCGGCGGGGGCTCCGCACAGGCCGGATCCCGCCTATTGACGCAGCCTCTAACGACTGTCACATTCGGTGATGTCAGGTTACGGACGGTTCGAGGGCGGGTCTGGGGGCCGAGGCGATGCCGAAGCGCGAGGCCGAGCACGAGGGGGAGGGCGAGTGACGTTGCCGCAGGGCGCTCGTGAGCGCCGGGTGCGAACCGGCGGGATCGATCTGTGCGTGGCCGAGCTGGGCGACCCGAGCCGGCCGACGGTCGTCCTGGTGCACGGCTACCCGGACAGCAAGGAGGTGTGGTCCGAGGTCGCCACGCGGCTGGCGGTCCGCTTCGGGCTGCACGTGGTGCTGTACGACGTCCGGGGCCACGGCCGCTCCGGCACGCCGAAGCCGCTGCGGGGCGGGTTCACCCTGGAGAAGCTCACGGACGACTTCCTGGCGGTGGCGGACGCGGTCAGCCCGGACCGGCCGGTGCACCTGGTGGGGCACGACTGGGGCAGCGTGCAGGCGTGGGAGTTCGTGACCGTGCGCCGCACCGAGGGCAGGATCGCGTCCTTCACGTCCATGTCCGGCCCGTCCCTCGACCACTTCGGCCACTGGATCGGCAAGCGGGTCAAGCGGCCGACCCCGCGCCGGGTAGGACAGCTCCTCGGCCAGGGCGCGAAATCCTGGTACGTGTACCTGCTGCACACGCCCGCGCTGCCCGAACTCGCCTGGCGGGGCCCGCTCGGCAAGGCCTGGCCCGGCATCCTGCGGCGGGTCGAGAAGGTCCCCACGGGCGCGTACCCGACGCCGTCGCTGCCGTCGGACGCCGCCCACGGCGCGTGGCTGTACCGGGACAACGTGCGCGTCCGGCTGCGGCGTCCGCGGTCCGACGCGTACGCGCACGCGCCCGTGCAGCTGATCACGCCCCTGGAGGACAGGTTCCTCTCGGAGCGGCTGTACGACGAGCTGGAGGAGTGGGCGCCGAGGCTGACCCGGCGCACCGTCGCGGCAGGGCACTGGATCCCGCGCACGCGCCCCGACCAGGTCGCCTCCTGGATCGACGACTTCGTCACCGCGGTGGAGCGGGAACGGGACGGGGACGAGGAGGGGGAAGGCGAAGGGGCGAGTGAGGCCGTCGGGCAGGGCCGGGCGCAGGCCCGGCGGGAGCGGAGGAACGCCGGCCGGGCGCGGGCGAAGGGCGCCGGGCCGGTGCGCACGGCCGACGCCGTCCGCTGCGCCGAGCGCTTCGGCGGCCGGCTGGTGCTGGTCACGGGCGCGGGCAGCGGCATCGGGCGGGCCACGGCGGTCGCGTTCGCCGAGGCGGGCGCGCGGGTGATCGCCGTCGACCGGGACGGGGAGGCCGCCGCCCGGACGGCCGAGATGTCCCGCCTGATCGGCGCTGCCGGAGCCTGGGCGGAGACGGTCGACGTCTCCGACGAGCAGGCGATGGAGAAGCTCGCGGCGAGGGTCCACGCCGAACACGGCGTTCTGGACGTGCTGGTGAACAACGCGGGCATCGGCATGTCGGGGTCCTTCTTCGACACCACGTCCGACGACTGGCGCAAGGTCCTCGACGTCAACCTGTGGGGCGTCATCCACGGTTGCCGTCTGTTCGGCCGGCGGATGGCCGAGCGGGGACAGGGCGGCCACATCGTCAACACGGCGTCGGCGGCCGCCTATCAGCCCTCCAAGGCGCTGCCCGCCTACAGCACGTCCAAGGCGGCCGTTCTGATGCTGAGCGAGTGCCTGCGCGCCGAACTGGCAGGCCGGGGCATCGGCGTCTCGGCGGTCTGCCCCGGTCTGGTGAAGACGAACATCACCGGCACGGCGACGTTCGTGGGGGTGGACGCGGAGGAGGAGCGACGCCGTCAGCAGCGCTCCACGCGCGCGTACGGCCTGCGCAACTACCCGCCGGAGAAGGTCGCGGACGCGATCCTGCGGGCGGTGCTGCTGGACGAGGCGGTGGTCCGGGTCACTCCGGAGGCGAAGGTGTCCTACGCCCTGTCCCGGTTCCTGCCGCGGGCGTTGAGGGCGCTGGCCCGGGTCGGACCGTCACTGTGAGCCGCCGGACGCCGCCGGGAGAATGCGCGGGTGGGGCGACGAGGGCCTGGGCGGGGGCGAGTTGACCGCCTCCCCGCCGCCCCGGCCGCCGTACCGCATCGAGACCCTCGCCCATCTCTCGGGCGCGACCGTCCGCACCATCCGCGCCTACCAGGACCGCGGCCTCCTGCCCCGTCCGGAGCGCAAGGGGCGTGCCAACCACTACTCGGACGCCCATCTCGCCCGGCTCCACCAGATCGCCGGCCTCCTCGACCGCGGCTACACACTGGTCTCCATCAGGGAACTTCTCGACGCCCATGACACCGGCCGCGGTCTGGAGGGGGTCCTCGGCCTGGTCGCGGAGGTGGACGGCCCATGGACGGATGAGGAGCCCGCGCGGGTGTCCCGCGCCGAGCTGACGGGCCGCTTCGGCGGCGTTCCGGACGACCGGGCGATCACGGACGCGGTGGCCCTCGGGGTGCTGGAGCCCGTCCCCGGGGACGACGACGCCTTCCTCGTGCCCAGCCCCCAAGAACTGGCAGTCGCAGTGGAGTTGCATGCCGCCGGAGTCCCCCTCGCCGCGATCACCGCGCAGCTGCGGGAGTTGAGGGGCCAGGTTGAGCACATCGCCTCCCGGTTCCTGGAGTTCACCGCCGAGCACGTCTTCGCCCGGTACCTCGACGGCGAGCACCGGCCC
This sequence comes from Streptomyces sp. NPDC048481, assembly GCF_043200075.1. Classification (NCBI taxonomy): domain Bacteria; kingdom Bacillati; phylum Actinomycetota; class Actinomycetes; order Kitasatosporales; family Streptomycetaceae; genus Streptomyces; species Streptomyces sp. NPDC048481. Next base: position 592,912 of record NZ_JBICXC010000003.1, on the reverse strand, counting down.
ACCGACGCCGAGACGGCCGAGGCGGCCTCGCTCGTGCGACGGCTGCGCCCGCTCGCCCGGCAGACCGTGGACGCCGAACTGGCCCGCGCCATGCGTCTGTTCGCCACCGAACACTTGCGCCGGCGCCTCGGCGCGGGTGATCCCGAGGTCGCCCCGTCAGAGACGCGTTCCGTGGTGGTTCCCGAGGACACAATGCGCGCTGTGGAGAAGCTGGTCGGCGCGGAGCAAGCCGCCGAGTTCCTCACGCTGGCCGCCGAACGCGAGCTACGGGCCCGTCGGTTGGACCACATGGCCTCAAGCCATGACGGGCCGAGGGAGGTTGACGAACACGCCTGACAGGCACCGTGGTTGTCCACAGAATCGCCAATTGGGCTGTGGATAAACAGAGTTGCTTGTGGATCAAACATCGGTCGCAAAACAAAATGCGTGATCCGCGTCTCTCCCGCCATGCTGAGCGGATGAACGAGAAGGACAATGCCGGGAGACGCACCGTGAAGGTGTCGAAGTACCTCTCCAAGCACCTGCGCCACCAGCCCGAACGCATCGGCCTCACGCTCGACGAGGCCGGCTGGGTCGAGATCGACGACCTGATCGCGGCGTGCGCCGCTCACGGTTTCCGCTTCACCCGCGACGAGCTGGACCACGTCGTCGCCGCAAACGACAAGAAGCGCTTCGCGATCGAGGGCACGCGGATCCGTGCCAGCCAGGGCCACAGCGTCGAGGTCGACCTCGGACTGCCCCCGGCTACCCCGCCGCCGTACCTCTACCACGGGACCGTCGGCCGCTCGCTGGACGCGATCCGCGTGGAGGGGCTGCGCCCCATGAACCGCCACGACGTGCACCTTTCCGCCGACCGGGAGACCGCGACCCGCGTCGGCGCACGCCGGGGCCGTCCCGTGGTGCTCTCCGTGGACGCGGCAGCCATGCACCGTGACGGCCATGTCTTCCACGTGAGCGCCAACGGGGTGTGGCTGACGAAGTCCGTGCCGCCGCGGTACCTGCGCTTCCCCGAACGGCACTGAGGCAGGGCTCGCCATCGACGGTCGCCCCTCATTCGAGATGATCACGGACATGACTCACCTTCCCTCGACCGAGGCAGCGGTCACCGCCCTTCGCGCCATCGCCGCCGAGTACGGGCGCGAGATCGAGGTGACCCACGACATCGGAGCCGACCAGACCTCCCGGCGCACCACCGCGGGCGTGGGCGTCACCGCCGACCCGGACGGGTCACTGCCGCACGAGGCCCATGTCGAGCTGGGTGGGCGACCGCACGTGAGGGTGCGGCTCTACCCCGACGACGACGCCCTGATCACCGTCGACGGCGTCGAGTGCCCGGACGTCGACCGCGACGACGTGCCCGCCTTCCTGCGCTCCCTCTACGACGGCCACGCCTGGGTGAAGGCGCGCCGCTTTCCTCCCGGTCACTTCCTGATGGTGCCGCTGCCCAGCGACCGCGTGCACAAGGAGTACATCCTGGTCGGGCTCAGCCCGTGGCTCGCCCGACGCACCCGGTGACCGTTTCACGTGAAACCGGGCATCCGCATACGCTCGACGGCATGAGTCTGCGCCTGAGCACCGTGATCCTCCCCCATCGCCGCTGGCACGAGGGCGGCCGTTCCGCCTGGACGCGGGCCGAGCAGCTAGGCTTCCACGCCGCGTACACCTACGACCACCTGTCCTGGCGAAGCTTCCGGGACGGTCCCTGGTTCGGCGCCATCCCCACGCTGACCGCCGCCGCGGGCGCCACCGAGCGACTGCGCCTGGGGACGCTGGTGACCTCGCCGAACTTCCGGCACCCGGTGACCCTCGCCAAGGAACTGATCTCCCTGGACGACATCTCCGGCGGGCGGGTGACCCTGGGCATCGGCGCCGGCGGCACCGGCTTCGACGCGACCGCCCTCGGCCAGGAACCGTGGACCCCGCGGGAGCGGGCCGACCGGCTCGGCGAGTTCGTGCCCCTGCTCGACCGGCTGCTCACCGAGGACTCGGTGTCCTACGAGGGCGACCACTACTCGGCGCACGAGGCACGCAACATCCCCGGCTGCGTTCAGCGGCCCCGGCTCCCCTTTGCGATCGCCGCGACCGGCCCGCGTGGGCTGCGGCTCGCCGCCCGGTACGGCCAGGCGTGGGTGACCACCGGTGACCCCAAGCTGTACGAGAACGGCACGCCCGAGCAGTCGGTGCGAGCCCTGCGTGATCAGACCGAGAAGCTCGCCGACGCCTGCGCCGCCCGCGGCCGCGAGGTGACCGACCTGGACAAGATCCTGCTCACCGGATTCACCCCGGACCGTGCCCGGCCGCTGGCTTCGCTGGACGCCTTCGTCGAGTTCGCGGGCCGGCACCAGGAACTCGGCTTCACGGAGATCGTGGTCCACTGGCCGATCCCGGACTCCGACTTCGCCACCGACGAGAAGGTCTTCGAGCGGATCGCCATGGAGGCCCCGGCGCAGCTGCGCTGACCCGTCGGCGTTCGGCCCGCGCCGGGCCCTGTTCCCGCCGGCACCTGCCGCGGCCGTGCCGCCGCCCCGCTCTGCCGTGAGCGGGCTCTCGCACGGCCGTGCGGGCCGATGCGGGAGAATGGCCCGGTGACCTCAGCGACTCGACAGCCCGTGACCCCGGCCGCAGCCCTCCCGCCGCGGCTGATCGCCACCGATCTCGACGGCACCCTGCTGCGCGACGACAAGTCGGTGTCCGACCGCACGGTCGCCGCGCTCGCCGCCGCCGAGGAGGCGGGCATCGAGGTCTTCTTCGTCACCGGCCGCCCGGCGCGCTGGATGGACGTCGTCAGCGACCATGTCCACGGGCACGGCCTGGCGATCTGCGGCAACGGCGCCGCCGTGGTCGACCTGCACGGCGGCCCGGGCGCGCACCGGTTCGTGAAGGTGCGCGAGCTGGCGCGCGACAACGCGCTCGACGCCGTCCGGCTGCTGCGGGAGGCCGCGCCGGGGACCATGTACGCCATCGAGCAGACCTACGGCTTCTACCAGGAGCCGGAGTACCCGAAGATGCACATGGAGGTCCCCGACCACCTCGCGCCGGCCGAGGACCTGCTGGCGCCGGACGCCCCCGGGGCCGACGAGCCGGTGCTGAAGATCCTCGCGTTCCATCCCACGCTCGACCCGGACGCCTTCCTCACGCTGGCCCGGCTGGCCATCGGCGACCGCGCCAACGTCACCCGCTCCAGCCCCAGCGCCCTGCTGGAGATCAGCGGCCCCGAGGTGTCCAAGGCCAGCACGCTCGCTCTGTGCTGTGCGGAGCGCGGCATCTCCCACGAGGAGGTCGTCGCGTTCGGGGACATGCCGAACGACGTCGAGATGCTCACCTGGGCCGGACGGTCGTACGCGATGGGCAACGCCCACCCGGACGTCCTCGCGGCGGCATCCGGCCGGACGGCCGCCAACAACGAGGACGGGGTCGCCCTCGTCATCGAGCGGCTGCTCACCGAGCGGGCGTGACGCTCGTGTGACGATGTGCGCGCCGTGAGCCGTCGTGAGCGGGTGCCGGGCCGCTGATCAGCTCCGCGGCCTCCTCCCGTTCGGCCATCCGCCGCAACGGGCCGTCCACGGCGGTCAGTTCCGCGTACGACCCTCGCTGCACCACCCGGCCCTCACCGAGCACGACCACCTCGTCGACGGCGTCGAGTCCCGCCAGGCGGTGGGTGATCAGCAGCGTGGTGCGGCCCTCGGTCGCGGCCAGCAGGTCCCGGGTCAGCGCGTCCGCGGTCGGCAGGTCCAGGTGCTCGGCGGGCTCGTCGAGCACCAGGACGGGAAAGTCGGCGAGCAGCGCCCGGGCCAGGGCGAGCCGCTGTCGCTGGCCGCCGGACAGCTTCGCCCCGTGCTCGCCGACGAGGGTGTCGAGGCCCTCGGGCAGACCGTCGGCCCACTCCAGCAGCCGGGCCCGCGCCATAGCGTCCCGCAGGTCGTCCTCACTCGCCCCCTTCCTCGCGAGCAGCAGGTTCTCGCGCACCGAGCTGTCGAAGAGGTGCGCGTCCTGTGCGCACAGCCCGACCAGCGCGCGTACGTCGTCGCCGTCCAGGGCCCGGGCGTCGACCCCGGCCAGCGTGTACGAGCCCGCCTCCGCGTCGAGGAACCGCAGCAGCACCTGCGCGAGCGTGGTCTTGCCCGACCCTGAGGGTCCCACCACCGCGATGCGGCGGCCCCGGGTCAGGGTCAGGGCCACGCCGGTGAGCGCGTCCCGGTCCTGCCCCGGGTAGCGGGCCGACAGCTCCTCGACGACGAGCGGGAAGGGCGACGCGGGCGCCTGGCGGGGCCGCTCCGGCTCCCGTACGGGCTCGGGGGAGTCCAGCACCTCGAAGACCCGGTCCGCGCTCCTGCGCACCCGCTGGCGGTACTGCACGGCGAGCGGCAGGCCCATGACGGCCTCGAAGGCGGCCAGCGGGGTCAGGACGACCACCGCCATGATCACGCCGTACAGCCGCCCGTCGGCCACCGCCCGGGCGCCCACGAGGGCCGCCGCCGTGACCGTCAGGCCGGAGACGAGGGCGGTCAGTCCGTCACCGAGCGCGGTGGCGGTCGCCGCACGCGAGGCGATCCGGGTGAGCACGCCGTCGGCCGCGCGCACCCCGGCGGCACGGGCGGGCAGGGCGCCCGCCACCGTGAGTTCGGCGGTGCCGGTGAGCAGGTCGGCCGTGCGGGTGGCGAGCACGCCCCGGGCGGGGGCGAGCCGGTGCTCCGCCCGCCGCGCGACCGCGCCGGTGACCAGCGGGACCCCTACTCCCGCCACCAGCAGGCCGAGGGCGAGCACGGCTCCGGCCTCGGGCAGCAGCCACGCCGTGAAGGCGACCGACCCGGCCGAGACCAGGACGGCCGAGCCGGCGGGCAGCAGCCAGCGCAGCCAGTAGTCCTGAAGGGCGTCCACGTCGGCGACCAGCCGGGTCAGCAGATCGCCCCGCCGCGTCGCACGCAGGCCGGCCGGCGCCAGCCGCTCCAGCCGCCGGTAGACGGCGACCCTGGTGTCGGCCAGCATCCGCAGCACGGCGTCGTGGGAAACCAGGCGCTCCGCGTACCGGAACACCGCGCGTCCGATGCCGAAGGCACGGGTCGCGGTCACGGCCACCATCAGATACAGGACCGGCGGCTGCTGCGCGGCGCGCGAGATCAGCCACCCGGAGGTGGCCATGAGGCCCACGGCGCTGCCGAGGGCCAGACTGCCCAGCAGCAGGGCGAGGCCGAGCCGGCCCCGCCGGGCCCCCGCCATGGCGCGGACCCGGGCGAGGACACCGCTCTCCGGTGCCGCGTCGAGGATCTCGGCGTCCCGTCCGGCGGGCGTCGCCGCCATCGGCTCCGCCGGGTGGGCGGGGGCGTCCCCGAGGGTGGCCGGCAGCGGCTCGCGGGACTCGGTCCCGGCCAGCCGCACGACGCGGTCGGCCACCGCCAGGAGCGCCGGCCGGTGCACCACGAGCACCACGGTGCGCCCGGCCGCGAGCCGCCGTACGGCCGCCACGACCTCCGCCTCGGTCTGTCCGTCGAGCGCGGCGGTCGGCTCGTCCAGCAGCAGGACGGGACGGTCGGCGAGAAACGCCCGGGCGAGCGCGAGGCGCTGGCGCTGGCCGGCGGACAGTCCCGTTCCGTCCTCGCCGAGCACGGTGTCGGCCCCTTCGGGCAGGGCGTCGACGAACTCCAGCGCGCCCGCGTCCGCCAGCGCCCTGCGCAGCGCAGGGCCGTCGGCGTCGGGGCGTGCCAGGCGTACGTTCTCGGCGACCGTCCCCGCGAACAGGTGCGGCCGCTGTGGCACCCACGCGATCCGCGACCGCCACTGCTCCAGGTCGGCCGCCGCGAGGTCGACTCCCCCGGCCAGCACCCGGCCCTCGACCGGTTCCACGAAGCCCAGCAGGGCGTGCAGCAACGTCGACTTGCCCGCGCCGCTGGGGCCGACCAGGGCGACCGTCTCACCGGGTTCGACGGTGAAGCTCACGTCCGTGACGGCGTCGCCGGAGCGGCCCGGGTAGCGGACGGTCACCCCCTCGAAGGCCACCCCGCCCTCGGTCACCGCGAGTGTCCCCGGCGTCGGCAGCGGGGTCTCCAGCACCTGGAAGATCTCCTCCGCGGCCGCCAGTCCCTCGGCCGCCGCGTGGTACTGCGCGCCGACCTGCCGCAGCGGGAGGTACGCCTCGGGGGCGAGCACGAGGATCACCAGCCCGACGTACAGATCCATCTCCCCGTGGACGAGCCGCATGCCGATCGCGACGGCGACCAGGGCCACCGAGAGCGTCGACAGCAGTTCCAGCGCGAACGACGAGATGAACGCGATGCGCAGCGTTCGCATGGTCGCGCGGCGGTATTCGCCGGTGATGCGGCGGATGGACTCGGCCTGCGCTTTGGCCCGTCCGAACACCTTCAGCGTGGGCAGCCCGGCGACGACGTCCAGGAAGTGGCCGGACAGGCGGGACAGCAGCCGCCACTGGCGGTCCATCCGGGACTGGGTGGCCCAGCCGATCAGCATCATGAAGACGGGGATCAGCGGCAGGGTACCGACGATGATCGCGGCGGACACCCAGTCCTCGGTCACGATCCTCGCGAGCACCGCCACCGGCACGACCACGGCCAGACCGAGCTGGGGCAGGTAGCGCGAGAAGTAGTCGTCGAGGGCGTCCACGCCGCGCGTGGCGAGGGCCACCAGCGAACCGGTGCGCTGCCCGCCGAGCCAGCCGGGTCCCAGGGCCGCGGCCCGCTCCAGCAGCCGCCCCCGCAGCTCGGACTTCACGGCCGCGCTCGCGCGATGTGCGGCGAGTTCGGTGCACCAGGCCACCAGCGCCCGACCGCCCGCGACGGCCGCCAACAGCAGCAGGGGAGTGCGCAGTTCGGCGACCGACATGCCGTGCTGGAACGCACCGACCACCACCTCGGCGATGAGCATGGCCTGGGCGATGACCAGCGCGGCCCCGACAGCGCCCAGACCGACGACCGCCGCCAGGAAGACGCGGGTGGCACCGGCGTACCGCAGCAGACGCGGGTCGATCGGTTTCACGTGAAACACCTCTCAAAGAGCATGTTCCACGTGAAACACGCTCTTTCCTCATGAGGGGTGTTTCACGTGAAACACCCCTCAGCAGGGACTCAGTGAACGGACTCGGCGATGTGCTGCGTACCGATCCGCTTGCGGAAAACCCAGTAGGTCCACCCCTGGTAGAGCATCACCAGCGGTGTGGCGATCCCCGCGCACCAGGTCATGATCTTCAGGGTGTACGGACTGGACGAGGCGTTGGTCACCGTCAGGCTCCAGTCCGCGTTCAGCGTGGACGGCATGACGTTCGGGAAGAGCGTCAGGAAGAGCATCGCCACGGCGGCCACGATGGTGACCCCGGAGAAGGCGAACGACCAGCCTTCCCGCCCGGCCTGGTTCGCCACCAGCGCGGCGACCAGTGCGGCCACCGCCACGACGGCCGCGACCAGGCTCTTGGCGTCACCGCTGTCGATCTGCGTCCAGAGCAGGAAGACCAGCGCGAGCACAGCGGTCACGACGCCCACCTTCAGCGCCAGTTTCCGGGCCCGCTCACGTATGTCGCCGACGGTCTTGAGCGCCGTGAACACCGCGCCGTGGAAGGTGAACAGGGTCAGCGTCACCAGGCCGCCGAGCAGCGCGTACGGGTTGAGGAGATCCCAGACATCGCCCACGTAGTCGAAGTTCCGGTCGATCTTCACGCCCCTCACGATGTTGCCGAAGGCGACACCCCACAGGAACGCGGGCAGCAGAGAGGTCCAGAAGATCGTGGTCTCCCAGTTGCGCTGCCAGTTCTCCTCGGGCCGCTTGGCCCGGTACTCGAAGGCGACGCCGCGCAGGATCAGACAGACCAGGATGAGCAGCAGGGGCAGGTAGAAGCCGGAGAAGAGCGTGGCGTACCACTCGGGGAAGGCGGCGAAGGTCGCGCCGCCCGCGGTGAGCAGCCACACCTCGTTGCCGTCCCAGACCGGTCCGATGGTGTTGATCAGCACCCGCCGCTCGGGCCGGTCACGGGCGAGCAGCCGGGTGAGGATGCCGACCCCGAAGTCGAAGCCTTCCAGGAAGAAGTAGCCGGTCCACAGGACGGCGATGAGGACGAACCAGACGTCGTGAAGTTCCATGACTGTGCAGCTCCCTCGGCCTAGTAGGAGAAGGCCATCGGCTTGTCGGCGTCACGGGAGTCGCCGCCGATCTTCGTGGGCGGGGTGAGGTCGGCCTCGGTGAGTTCGGGCGGGCCGGCCTTCACGTACTTGACCAGCAGCTTGACCTCCACGACGGCGAGAACCGCGTACAGGGCCGTGAACACGATCATCGAGGTGAGCACCTCGCCCTGGGAGACACCGGGGGAGACCGCGTCACGGGTCTGCAGGACGCCGTAGACGACCCAGGGCTGGCGGCCCATCTCGGTGAAGATCCAGCCCCAGGAGTTGGCGATCAGCGGGAATCCCAGGGTCCAGATCGCCGCGAGCCAGTAGAGCCTGGTGAGCTGCGGGCCCAGCGCCTTGTTCCGGAAGAGCACCACATGCGGCACCTCGTCCTCGCCGACCCGCAGGTGCTGCGGGAGCAGGAACTTCTTCCGGGTGAGCCACAGTCCGGCCAGGCCGACGGCGAAGGACGTCATGCCGAAGCCGATCATCCAGCGGAAGCCCCAGTAGGCCACCGGGATGTTGGGCCGGTAGTCGCCGGGACCGAACTTCTCCTGTTCGGCCTTGTTCACGTCGTTGATGCCGGGGACGTACGAGCTGAAGTCGTCGTTGGCGAGGAAGGAGAGCAGACCCGGGATCTCGATGGCGACCTTGTTGTGCCCCTCTTCGACGTCGCCGTAGGCGAAGACCGAGAAGGGCGCGGGCGCCTCGCCGTCCCACAGTGCCTCGGCCGCGGCCATCTTCATCGGCTGCTGCTTGAACATGACCTTGCCGAGCACGTCTCCGCTGACGGCGGTGAGCAGGCCGGCGACGACCACGGTCACCAGGCCCAGCCGCAGCGAGGTCTTCATCACGGGGATGTGCTTACCGCGGTACAGGTGGAAGGCGGCGATGCCGACCATGAAGGCGCCGCCGGTGAGGAAGGCCGCGGACATGGTGTGGAAGACCTGGCTGAGCGCCGTGTTCTGGCTCAGCACGGCCCAGAAGTCGGTGAGCTCGGCCCGGCCCTTCTCCTTGTTGATCCGGTAGCCGACCGGGTGCTGCATCCACGAGTTGGCCGCGAGGATGAAGTAGGCCGACAGGATCGTGCCGATCGAGACCATCCATATGCAGGCCAGGTGGATCTTCTTCGGCAGCTTGTCCCAGCCGAAGATCCACAGGCCGATGAAGGTGGACTCGAAGAAGAAGGCGATCAGGGCCTCGAAGGCCAGCGGCGCGCCGAACACGTCGCCGACGAAGCGCGAGTAGTCGGACCAGTTCATGCCGAACTGGAACTCTTGCACGATGCCGGTGACGACCCCCATCGCGATGTTGATCAGGAAGAGCTTGCCCCAGAACTTCGTCGCCCTCAGGTACTTCTCGTTCTCCGTCCGCACCCAGGCGGTCTGCAACCCGGCGGTGAGCGCCGCGAGGGAGATCGTCAGGGGAACGAAGAGGAAGTGGTAGACGGTGGTGATGCCGAACTGCCAGCGCGCCAGTGTCTCCGGCGCCAGAGCCAGGTCCACGTCGTCACTCCTAACCTCACGCTCGTGGATCACGCTTGTGAAAGCGTTCACATTCACAAGCTAGTATGCCGCACGGATTTTCGACATGCCAAAGGGGGTCCCCTTACCCGCGGGAACCCCCTTGGCCACACAGCCGTGCACCACTCCGACCAGCACAAAGCCGGATGCGCGCGCCCTACAGGTCCTTGCGGAACCCCTCGGCCGCCTTCAGGAAGATGTCGTTCGCCTCGTTCTCGCCGATCGTCACCCGCACGCCCTCGCCCGGGAACGGCCGCACCACGACGCCGGCCTGCTCACACGCCCCCGCGAAGGGAACCGTGTGCTCGCCCAGGCGCAGCCACACGAAGTTGGCCTGCGTGTCGGGCACCGTCCAGCCTTGCGCGCGCAGGGCCTCGACCACCCGCAGCCGCTCGCAGACCAGGGAGCCGACGCGGCCGAGCAGCGCGTCCTCGGCGCGCAGCGACGCGATCGCGGCCTCCTGCGCCAGCTGGCTGACACCGAACGGCACCGCCGTCTTGCGCAGCGCCTCCGCCACCGGCTCGTGGGCGATGGCGAAGCCGACGCGCAGGCCCGCGAGCCCGTACGCCTTGGAGAAGGTCCGCAGGACGCACACATTGGGCCGGCCCCGGTACAGCTCGACGCCGTCGGGCACCTCGGGGTCGCGGATGAACTCCCGGTAGGCCTCGTCGAGCACGACCAGCACATCGCCCGGCACGCGGTCGAGGAACCGTTCCAGCTCGGCCCTCCGCACGACGGTGCCGGTGGGGTTGTTGGGGTTGCAGACGAAGATCAACCGGGTGCGGTCGGTGATCGCGTCGGCCATCGCGTCCAGATCGTGCACGTCACCCGGCGTCAGCGGTACCTGCACGGCCCTCGCGCCACTGATCTGCGTGATGATCGGGTACGCCTCGAAGGACCGCCAGGCGTACATCACCTCGTCGCCGGGGCCCGCGGTCGCCTGCACGAGCTGCTGGGCGACCCCGACGGAGCCGGTGCCCGTGGCCAGGTGGGACGCCGGGACCCCGAAACGCTCGGACAGCTCGCTCACCAGGCCCGTGCAGGCGAGGTCCGGGTAGCGGTTGAAGGAGGCGGCCGCGGCCGTCACCGACTCCATCACGCCCGGCAGCGGCGGGTAGGGGTTCTCGTTGGAGGACAGCTTGTAGGCCACGGGACCACCGACCATCGCCGGCCTGCCCGGCTTGTAGGTGGGGACCCCCTCCAGCTCGGCGCGCAGCTTCGGGCTCGTCTCGCTCACCGCAGTCCTCCTCATGACCACCACCGGCTTCAATACTGCTCACCTTATGAGGATTCGGCCCGCGTGCGTACAGGTCGTCGGCCACAGACCGGCTCCCGGAGCGGAGGGACCTCTACGACTTCTGAGGACGAAGACACACGAAGGCGTACGCGTCGGGGGGCGCGCTGTACATATATCTACGCGCCGGTGGCTCACTCCGTGGCGCGCATCCCTCGTGCAGGTGAGTTGAGACCTCTTCGAAACATCCGCGCCTTGGCAGGCTCACCCGTGCAGACAGGTCACGTCCTGGCATGGAAGCAGCCAATCGGCTTTGTTTCCAAGGCACTTGGCCCCGATGAGCCTTGCAGAAACGTGCCTGTCAACGCGTGCATATGCGTCCGCCCTACCCCACCCAATGAGCCCTACTATCGGCTCGCCATGACAGCAGCAGGGAAGCACCAGGTGAGCCGCGCGGAAACCTCACGCCGAGGCAACCGGCCGGGCCGGGCGGGCATCAGGGACGTGGCCGCCGCCGCCGGAGTCTCCATCACGACCGTAAGCGACGCCCTCAACGGCAAGGGCAGGCTCCCGGACGCCACCCGCCGCCATGTCCGCGAGGTCGCCGACCGACTGGGCTACCGCCCCTCCGCGGCCGCCCGGACCCTTCGTACCGGCAAGTCAGGACTCATCGGCCTGACCGTGACCACGTACGGGGATGAACCTTTCACCTTCACCGAATTCGCGTACTTCGCGGAGATGGCACGCGCCGCCACCTCGGCAGCGCTCGCCCGCGGCTACGCCCTCGTCATCCTCCCGGCGACCTCACGCCACGACGTGTGGTCGAACGTCGCCCTGGACGGCACGGTCGTCATCGACCCCTCCGACCAGGATCCCGTGGTCAGCGAGCTGGTCCGGCAGGGGTTACCGGTCGTCTCCGACGGCCGCCCGGCCGGCGCGCTCCCGGTCACCGCCTGGGTGGACAACGACCACGAGACCGCCGTCCTCGACATCCTCGACCATCTGGCCGACGCCGGCGCACGCCGCATCGGCCTGCTCACCGGCACCACGACCGACACATACACACACCTGTCGACCAGCGCGTATCTGCGGTGGTGCGAGCGGGTGGGCCAGGAACCCGTCTACGAGGCCTACCCCGCGCACGACCCCTGCGCCGGTGCCGTCGCCGCCGACCGGCTGCTGGCCCGGCCCGACCGCCCCGACGCCGTCTACGGCCTGTTCGACCCCAACGGCACGGACCTGCTCGCTGCCGCCCGCCGCTACGGGCTGCGGGTGCCGGAGGAACTGCTGATCGTCTGCTGCAGCGAGTCCACGGTCTACGCCAACACCGAACCGCCCGTGACGACCCTCTCGCTGAAGCCCCGCCGCATCGGCACCGCGGTCGTCCAGCTCCTCATCGACGCGATCGAAGGCGTACAGGCGGAGGAAACAGTCGAGCAGGTCATACCGACCGAACTGATCGTGCGGACCTCCTCCCAGCGACGCCCTCCCCGCACGACGGTCAGCCCACCGAGGGGCCCCGAGGGCAAGTAGCCCGCCGCCCCGACCGAGCCGCACGACCGAGCCCCATACCCGAACCCACTGACCGCCCCGCATGTCCGAACCGCCGCCGCGCCACGCTCGCCCCTTCCGGGGGGGGCGGGAGGGCGACGGCGGCTCGGTTGTGCCGGGTCGCCGGGTTCGCCGGTCCGCCGGGTTCATCGAGCTTCCGTCCGCGGCTCGGCACGTGTGCGTAGGTGCGGAGGCTCGCCCGGCTGGTCGGTCCACGTCGGCCCTGTCGGTCGACGTCAGTCCACGTCGGTCCGTGGCATTCCGTGGCAGTGCTGTCCGCGGTCGTCAACGCGGTTGAGCGAGGGGCACGTACGGGCGATTTCCGCGAGACCCCTGTGGTCGCCGCCGACCGCGTGGCGCGCCTACCAGGAGCGGCGGCGAACGGCTCGCCGCCCCCGCTGCTCCCCGGATGCGACGACCCCGGACGTCCGCCCGCGAAAGCCGCGAAACGTGCTCCGCAACCCGCCGAAGAAGGCTTGCGACCCGCTGGGTAGCGCCTCTGGGACGTCGCCGGAGCCCTCCGTCCCGGACGGAGCGGACCGCCGCGCCGACCGGCGGAGCCGATCTCGGGGACCGTGCGCGCGTGCCCGCACCATGCCCGTCGGATGAGTTCCGGCTGCCGAAGCCCGGCCCAATCGGGGCGAAAGCCGCGATGAACTGGAGCCTTGCTCCGATTCAGCACCCCTGGGACATCACACGGCACGATCCGCATTCCTATGATGGGCGAACGGCACCGCGGGCCGCTGCGACCAAGCAGCCCGCAGGGTGCAGATGCGGCGCGATGGTGGAGGGGTCTGATGACTCAGGGGGCCGGTCAGGGACCCGAGGTGGAGCGGACGGCGACGTTGCGTGACTTCCGGGTGCCCGCGTACGTCAACGAGACCGGTCCGTACGCCCACGGCACACAGCCCGGCGACGCGGCGCCGCCCCTCGAGGAACCCCTTGAGCACCCCGACGGCTACACGCCCACCCAGCGCGACCTGCCCGTCATCAACCGCCGCGGCGACACCCTCCAGGTCGTGGTGGACCCGGCGCCCGCGCAGGCTCCGCTGCCCGCGGCCGGCCCGGGCCCGCTCTTCGTCGTCGGCGACGTGCACGGCTACCTCGACGAACTGGTGGCCGCACTGCAGGAGAAGGGCCTGATCGACGACGCCGGAAACTGGTGCGCGGGCACCGCCCGGCTGTGGTTCCTCGGAGATTTCACCGACCGCGGGCCCGACGGCATCGGCGTCATCGACCTCGTCATGCGGCTGTCCGCGGAAGCCGCCGCGGCCGGCGGATACTGCAAGGCGCTCATGGGCAACCACGAACTCCTGCTCCTCGGCGCCAAGCGCTTCGGCGACACACCGGTCAACTCCGGCGCCGGCACCGCCACCTTCCAGGCGGCCTGGCTGCTCAACGGCGGCCAGAAGCACGACATGGACCGTCTCCAGGATCACCACCTGCAGTGGATGGCCCGGCTCGACGCCGTCGAGGAGGTCGACGGCCACCTGCTCGTCCACTCCGACACCACCGCCTACCTCGACTACGGCGACTCGATCGAGGCCGTCAACGACACCGTCCGCGAGACCATCACGCGCAACGACGCGGACGAGGTGTGGGATCTGTTCCGCAAGTTCACCAAGCGCTTCTCCTTCCGCGACGAGGGCGGCGCGGACGCCGTCCGCTCCCTGCTCGATACGTACGGCGGTACCCGGATCGTTCACGGCCACAGCCCGATTCCCTACCTGCTCGGCGAAGTCGGCTCCGAGGAGGACGAGGACAACGGCGGCCCGCACGTCGCCGGCCCGCACGTCTACGCCGACGGGCTGGCCATCGCGATGGACGGTGGCGTGACGATGGCCGGAAAGCTGCTGGTCCAGCAACTCCCCCTCCAGATCTGAACGTTCGGGGGCCTGCCGGAGTCGTCCCGAAGGGCTTCCGAAGGCCCTCCGAAGCATCCGTGGGGTCGCCCGGAGTGTCACCGGAGCCTCGGGAACTTTTCCTTCCCGGCGCTTCCCGGCGCTTCGCGCGCCTTCCCGTGGCACCCGGACGCCTCCCACCGGGGGCGGGGCGCCCCCGCCCCGTGCGGTGCCCGCGAGACCGCAGGCCGGGGGCCAATTTCGGCAAACCCCCTGTCACCGCATGCCGTCGCCGCTCTACCATCGGCTTATCCGTAGCAGGCTCCCCTCCGTTTCTGCCCGACGGCTCGTTGGCATGCGAGCCCCAAGCCCTACGGAGCATCGGGGGATGCAGATGAACAGCGTTCCGCAGCACCTGCACAGCGAGGACCGCCAGGAGTACGAGCGGATCCTCGACGAGGCGCTGCGCTCCGCCCCACACCACCCGGACCTCGCCGCTGTCGGACAGCGGCTCAACTCCGAGCAACTGCGCACCATGGCCCTCAACGCCTCCGCGCTCATCACGGTGGCAGCGGCGGCCGAGTACCAGCACTACGTGAAGGTCCGCGAGGAGCTGCGCCACCCCGCGCCGTCCACCGCGGCCACCGTGCCCGAATCAGGCTCCGCCGACACCGGCGTCGCCACGATGGACCTGGCCAACACCATGGGCGAGGCGACCCATGCCGCCGGAGCGGGCGCCGTGGCCGCCGTCCTCACCCCCGTACTCGCCGGGACCGCCGCGGTGATCTTCCTGCTCGTCGGTTACCTGCTCAGAGCAGTCGCCCCGGAACAGGCGTTCGCCCGGACCATGGTCGCGGCGGGCTGGGCGTTCGGAGCCGTGGCTGCCGCGGCGATCCTCGTCGCCACCGTCGCTCTGCTGCTCACCGCACTGCGCAACCGGCCGTCTCTGGAGGCCGCTTCGTACGGCGAACAGAACGAGGAGGTCACGCAGGCCAGGGAAGCCTGGCGTGAAGCCCTGCTGGAACGCGGCATTCTGCCGTTTCTCCGCGAGGCGCTCGCCAACCCCGGGGTGGCGACCGCCCCCCACACCGAACCCTCCCCTCCCGCTCCCACCGGCCGCCTCCCGAAGATCGGCTACGGTCGCCCGGGCTTCAGCAGCCCCGACGACGGACGCTCGACCGGGCCCCGGCCGAGTTTCAGCAGCCCTGACTACACCAGCCCCGAATTCGGCGGCCCGGAACACCACCCCGAATAGCCGTCCCTGCGCCACTTCGACGCAGGCAGGACTCAGGCAGGACTGAGGCGGGACTCGGGCTGAACTCAGGCAGGGCGGGGTTCGGGGCATCGGTGCACCGGATCAGGGAGGCATCCGGGGGACCGAGGCTCAGGAAGCGCTCCCTTCAGGAAGGGACCGGGCAGAAAGGTACCGGGCAGGGAGGTACCGGGCAGGGCGAATCAGGAGCCGGGCCCTGGGCTGCGCCCACGCCCTGGCCCCGGGTCGGCGTTCGGGCGGGGCGAGGCGGGCCGCGTCGAGTCCCGCCTGGCCCGGTCTGCCCCGTGGGCAACCGGCCCTGAACGAACGGCCGACGCACGGCTGCGTCGTGGAGGTGCCTCCGCCTCCCGTTCCGGCGAGCTGCCCTGCCCGGTGTCTTCGACCCGGCTCGACACCAGCCGGTTGCCCACCGCCTTACGGCCAGGACGGAAGGCCTGACTCCAAAGCCCGACCGGAGCCCTCAGAGGATGCCCGCCTGGCTCGCCGCCTTGATCCAGTCGGGGAACTCCGACAGCAACCGGTCGTATAGCTCCTGATCAGGGACGGTGCTGATGTCGTCCACCGCGAAGAACCCCACGTTGTCGACGCGCCGCCCGGGAAGCGTGTCGAACCGCTCCAGCACCCCGTAGTTGGACCGCCCGAGCCCCACGAACTGCCAGAAGATGGGTTCCTCGACCGCCGCTCTCAGCTCCCGCTCGATCGCCGCGTCGCGGTACACCCCGCCGTCGGAGAAGAACAGCACCAGGGTCGGAGCATCCGCCGGATTCGCCCGGACGAAGTCTCTGACCTGCGCAATCGCCTTCTGCTCCTCATTCTGGATACCGACCGTACGCATGTCGACCTGCCCCGGTTCCATGCCCTTGCGAGGCTTCTTGGACCGACGGAACAGACTCATCTCACCCACTCGCACATGCAGCCGCAGCCATTCGGGAAGTTCGCCGATCCGCAGGTCGGGGAGTCGGGCCGTCTCACTGGCGAACGTCCAGGCCTGCATCTCCCCGTCGTCGTCGAGTTGCGCCGCCACCGCTGCCATCCGCTCCACGACGTCCGCCACCACGCCCTTGGAATACAGGAACGACATGGACCCCGAGGCGTCGAGAACGAGCAGGATGCGCGCGCTGATGCCGGCCGCTCCGCGTTTGCTCAGACTGACGGCGACCTGCTCCTTGCGCAACGACAGCCGTTTGCGCATGTCGACGGGGAGCCGCTCCTCGCCCTTGGTCAGACGAGGTCCCGAAGCCGAGCCGGGAGCCTGGCCCGGCCGGCCCGGTGGAGGTGCCGCAGGGAGTCCGGCCGGAGACGCATGGCCCGGACCGCCATGTGGCGGTAGGCCCCCAGGAGCGGAACCCGGCTGCCCAGGCCACGCCGACGCAGCGGACGCGGCAGGGGCGACGGGCGGCTTCGGCGGGACGGGTGGGATCGGCGAGGCCGCCGCCACAGTCGTCTCCCCCGGCTCCTCGTCGACGGTGATGCCGAAGTCGGTGGCCAGCCCGGCCAGTCCGGAGGCGTAGCCCTGACCGACCGCCCGGAACTTCCAGCGTCCCTCGCGCAGGTACAACTCGCCGCCGATGAAGGCCGTCTCCGTGTCGGCCTGCATCTCGAAGCGCGCCATCTCGGACTCGGACCGGCCGTCGGCACCGAACACTCGCAGCGTCAGGCCGGTCACCTGCCCGAAGGCGCCACCGTCGGCGGACGCGCACAGCACCACCCGGGTGATCGCGCTCTCCAGCGAGCGGAAGTCGACCTGGACGGCGTCCGTCACGACTCCGGCGTCGCGGCGCTTGCCGAGGTGCCTCACGGCGCCGGACGCGTGGAGCGGCTGGTTGTAGAAGACGAAGTCCCCGTCGTTCCGGACCCGCCCGGCGTCGGTCAGCAGCAGCGCCGAGACGTCGATGTCCGGCCCACCGGCTCCCTCGGCCCAACTGAGTTCGACCCGGACATCCGGTGAGTCGATCGGCAGATTGGCGCCCTTGCTCATGGATCGCGCTGTCATGGGGGCAAGTGTGCCGAGTCGCCGTCCGACTTCAACCGACGGGACGACCCCAATCGAACGGAAGACATCAACCGGCGCGAGGGCTCCAACCGGCTGGACTACTTCAGCCGAACGGACACGACACCCTCCTCCCGGATCGCCGCCTGCCCTGACGGCGCTCGCGGCGGCGCTTCTCCCCCTCCTCTCGCCGACCGTCCCGACGATCTCGGCGAACTCATCGACCTCGGCAGCCTCGGCGAACTCGGCGCATCGGAGTCGCGGATCCGCCGGTACTGACTGCCGGACCCCGCGGCGCCCCTGCGGCCGACCGCCCTTCCACCGGCCCCCACCGGTTCCTCCATCGGTTCCCCCGTCCCCGTCTCCGTCACGTTCCGTCGATACTTGTGAGTTCCGCCAGTCCCCACGGGCGCCGCCCGGACGGTCAACCCGACAGGCAGCGCCGACGGGGGACGGGTTTTCAGTCGGCCAGCGGCAGGTACACCCGATTCCCGCTCGCGGCGAACTCCTTCGACTTCTGCAGCATCCCCTCGGCGATGTCGTCCGCCGAGGCGCCTTCCGTCGCTCCACCGCCGAAGCGCTCGTTGATGCTCTGGCTGATCTTCATCGAGCAGAACTTCGGCCCGCACATCGAGCAGAAATGCGCCGTCTTCGCGGGCTCTGCCGGCAACGTCTCATCGTGGAACTCCCTTGCCGTGTCCGGGTCGAGAGCGAGATTGAACTGGTCTTCCCAGCGGAATTCGAAACGCGCGTCGGACAGCGCGTCGTCCCATTCCTGCGCACCGGGATGACCTTTCGCAAGGTCGGCCGCGTGGGCGGCGATCTTGTAGGTGATGACACCGGTCTTGACGTCGTCCCGGTTGGGCAGCCCCAGGTGTTCCTTGGGGGTCACGTAGCAGAGCATGGCCGTGCCCCACCACGCGATCATCGCGGCGCCGATGCCTGAGGTGATGTGGTCGTACGCGGGCGCGACGTCCGTCGTCAGCGGGCCGAGCGTATAGAACGGAGCTTCATCACAGATCTCCTGCTGAAGGTCGATGTTCTCCTTGATCTTGTGCATCGGGACGTGGCCCGGGCCTTCGATCATCGTCTGTACATGGAAACGCTTGGCGATCGTGTTGAGTTCCCCGAGCGTCCTCAATTCCGCGAACTGGGCTTCGTCGTTGGCATCAGCGATCGAGCCAGGCCGCAGCCCGTCGCCGAGCGAGTAGGTGACGTCATAGGCGGCGAGGATTTCGCAGAGTTCCTCGAAGTTCTCGTACAGGAAAGACTCTTTGTGGTGCGCCAGGCACCAGGCCGCCATGATCGAGCCGCCGCGCGACACGATGCCGGTCTTGCGGTTGGCGGTGAGCGGAACATACGCAAGACGCACGCCTGCGTGGACGGTCATGTAGTCGACGCCCTGTTCGGCCTGCTCCACGACCGTGTCCTTGTAGATCTCCCAGGTCAGCTCCTCGGCGCGCCCGTCGACCTTCTCCAGCGCCTGGTACAGCGGCACGGTGCCGATGGGAACGGGGGAGTTGCGCAGCACCCACTCGCGGGTGGTGTGGATATTGCGTCCCGTGGACAGGTCCATGACCGTGTCGGCACCCCACCGGGTGGCCCAGGTCATCTTCTCGACCTCCTCCTCGATGGAGGACGTCACGGCCGAGTTTCCGATGTTGGCGTTGACCTTGACCAGGAACCTCTTGCCGATGATCATCGGCTCGATCTCCGGGTGATTGACGTTGGCCGGCAGCACGGCACGGCCGGCGGCGATCTCCTCACGGACCGCCTCGGGAGAAACGTTCTCTCGGATGGCAACGAACTCCATCTCGGGGGTGATCTCCCCCCGCCGCGCATACGCGAGCTGGGTGACGGCCTTGCCGTCCCGGCTGCGGCGCGGGAGCCGGGGCCGGCCGGGGAAGACGGCGTCGAGGTTACGCAGACCGCCACGCGGCGAGGTGTGCTTGATGCCGTCGTCCTCGGGGCGGATCGGACGCCCCGCGTACTCCTCGGTGTCTCCACGGGCGATGATCCAGCTCTCACGCAACGGCGAAAGGCCCCTGCGGACGTCGGTCTCGACGAGTGGATCGGTGTACGGGCCTGAGGTGTCGTAGAGCGTGACCGACTTCCCGTTGGTCAGATGCACCTGACGGACCGGTACCCGGAGGTCGGCGCGAGCGCCGTCGACATACCCCTTGTGCCAGCCGATGGACTTCCTGGCCTCCGCGTCGCTCCCGTCGACGGCAGTCGCACCAACCGCATGCGCGTCGAGCGGGCTTTCGGTGGGTGCGTCCGCGTTGAGCGGGCTCTCGTCCGCCGCGTTCTCGCTGGTCGCGTTCTGCACGGAGGCAGGCGTGCGTGCGTCCTTCTTGGTCATGAGACCTACTCCCTACGCCGGCATTACCCGGTAACAGGTTCGGCGGTCGACGCAGCGGCTACCGTCCACCGACGTTTCATGTGAAACATCCCTCGACGTGAGGGACGTTCCACGTGAAACATCGCGAAGACGGAGGTCAGCGCCCTCTCAGCCCGGTGCTCCGAGCTCCCGCGTGTGCAAAAGTGCCTCCACGCTAGCGTCAATCCGGGCGCGGTGAACAGAGGGCCCCCGTCGTTCTTGCGATGATCGGTCGGTGACCACTCCACCCCCTCCCCCGTTCCCGTCCGAGCCGCACGGTCGTCCAGGCGCCGGAAACGGCCCAGCCGACAGCCCTGGCGGTGTCTCCGGGGACGGTCAGAAAAGTCCTCAGGACGTCAACCGCGGTGGCAGTGGCACTGGTGACGGCTTTGGGCAGCCTCACCACCCCGGGCGTGCTCAGGGGCAGGGGCCCGGCCAGGAGCCGGGGTACGCGGGAGGGCTGGGCGGCCTGAGGCGCGCCCGGACGCCGGGCGGTCAGGGGCCTGACGCCGGCCCTGGCAGGAACCCGGGCACGGCGCAGGACCGCAGGGGTGGCTACGAGGGCGGTTACGCGTACGGGTACGGGAGCGATGCGGGCGGCAACGGCCTCCATGAGGGCCGGCCCCGGCACGACGGGGAAGATGAGCAAGGCCATGGTCCCGGACGCGGAACCGGCTCCCACCCCGTTCCAGGTCCTGGCGCCGGCTTCGGCTCGGCCCCGGGCCGGGGCCATGGCCTCGGCCTCGGCCTCGACCCGCAGAGCGGGCACGGGGTGGGGGTCGGCGTCCGTGGACCGGTGTCGGGAGACACGCCGGGGACCGGATCCGCCGACGAACCTGCACCCGCCCGACACGGTGAGCACCAGCTCGGGCAGGGGCACGGGCACGGGCATTCTCATGGTCACAGCCACAGCCACGGTCCGGCCGCTCCCGTCTCCCGGCATCTGCGGAAGGTCATCGCGGCCACCCTCATCCCGTTCGGCGTCGCCGTCCTGGCCGGGCTCGTGGTGCTGTGGCCCGGCGGCGCGCCGGCACACGAACGCACCGGGGTCGGATTCGACCGGCAGACCCAGCAGGCCACGGTCACCGAGGTCGTGAGCGTGAGCTGCGCCTCGGTGAACGCCTCGGGCGCCGCTCCGACGGGTGACACGTCGACGGCCGAGGGCTCTTCGGCGCAGCAGCAGGCGAAGGGCACCTGCAAGAAGGCGACGATCCGGGTGGACACGGGCGACGACAAGGGCCGTACGTTCACGGAGATCGTCCAGCCGGACCAGACCCGGCAGTTGGAGCAGGGCGAGAAGGTCGTGGTCGCCTACGAGCCCTCCGCACCGAAGGACCTGCAGTACTCGGTCACCGACGTGAACCGCCGCATTCCGATGTCCGTGCTGGCCGGCATCTTCGCGATCGCGGTCGTGGTCGTCGGGCGGCTCCGGGGCGTGATGGCTCTGGTCGCGCTGGCCATCAGCTTCCTGGTGCTGAACTTCTTCGTGCTGCCGGCGATCCTGCAGGGCTCGAACCCGTTGGTCGTGGCGGTGGTGGGATCGAGCGCGATCATGTTGATCGCCCTGTACCTGTGTCACGGGCTGTCGGCCCGCACCTCTGTCGCCGTACTCGGCACCCTGGTCTCCCTGCTGCTCATCGGCGTTCTCGGTTCGCTGTTCATCGACTGGGCTGCGCTGACCGGCAACACGGACGACAACACGGGCCTGATCCACGGCCTGTACCCGTCGATCGACATGAGCGGCCTGCTGCTCGCCGGCATCATCATCGGCTCGCTCGGCGTCCTCGACGACGTGACGGTCACCCAGACGTCGGCGGTCTGGGAACTGCACGAGGCCAACCCCTCGATGGGCCGACGAGGGCTCTACCGGGCGGGCATCCGTATCGGCCGCGACCACATCGCTTCGGTCGTCAACACCCTGGTCCTCGCCTACGCCGGCGCCGCCCTGCCGCTGTTGCTGCTGTTCTCGATCGCGCAGAGCAGTGTGGGCGGCGTCGCCAACAGCGAGTTGGTGGCGGAGGAGATCGTCCGGACGCTGGTGGGCTCGATCGGCCTGGTCGCCTCCGTACCGGTCACGACACTGCTGGCCGCCCTCGTGGTCTCCGCCGACCGTCCGGGGACCGACTCGGTGGCCGTGACGGCACCGGCAGCGGCTCGCGCGGGTTCGACGGCTTCTACCGGCCCGGCTGCTCCGTCTGCTCCGTCGGGTCAGGCTGGTGCGACTGCTCAGGCGAGAGCGGCGTCCGGCCTCCTCGCGGGCCGGGGCGGCCGCGGCAGGCGCCGTAAACGCTGACCCGCGCTCCCAACGCCCGACCTCGGCACCCGACCCGTGTGCGTGAGGGTGAGCGGGCGCGCGCCCGTCCGGCCCTCCAGGAAACCGGAGGGCCGGACGGGCCGTCATGCCGGCGGCCGGACGAATGGACGGGCCACTGGGTGGAAGGGCTGCTGAACCGATGGAGAAGCGTTCCTGCGCATGCCCGCCTTGTGACGAAGCGTTACGCCACAGCTGGTCACCGGCCGTCAACCCGCGCTCTGCTCCTCCGCGAGGATGCGGTCCAGCGCCTCGTCCAGATGTGCGTCGAAGTCGGCGAGCGCGCCTTCCTGCCCCAGAGGCACGAGCTTGTCGGTGCGATCGAGGAACGCCACCAAGGGGGCGGCCGAAGAACGGAACACAGCCTGGTCTCCGCAGACCTGAAGCCGGATCAGCACTTCCCCGAGCACATCCGGATCGACGGGCGAGACGCGGACGTCGCCCTCACCGCACGGCCTGCCCACCCCGTCGATGAGCAGCTCCCGACCGAAGGTCCAGGTCACCGGGGCATCACCGGGCAAGTGGAAGGTGAGCCGCACCGCGTAGGGATCGCACGACTCGTAACCCAGCTCGACCGGGATGCGGAACGAGAGCTCCTCGGAGACGAGAAAACTCATCATGACCTCTGCCTGTACTGCCTGCACGGACTCGCGCATCGCCTAACCCCGTCATTTGCCGTCGATTGGCCGGGAATGAACCTTCTGACACTGCAGGCATCTTGCTGAACGTACACAACAGATCACAAGGAGTGAGTTTTCAGATACTGATAGAGATCGCGAGAGACCCCAGCAGCCGTCCGACCTCGTTCTGCAGTTGCCGGGCCGCGGCGTGCAGCCGGTCGGCGTGATGCACGGGGAGTGACATCGCCATCGTCGCGGCCGTGGTGCCCACGGTGATCGGGATGGCGGCGCACACGGTGCCGAGCGCGTACTCCTGTCGTTCGACGACCGGTTCCATACGCGGCATGCGCTCCAGGCGTCGCAGCAGCGTGTGGTTGTCACGCACCGTGTACGGGGTGATCGACTGAGCCGGATAGCGGCCCAGGTGGTCGCGCCGGGCCTCCTCGTCCAGTTGGGAGAGCAGGCACTGGCCGATGGCGTGCGCGTGGCCCGTCTCGCGAAAGTCGGCCCATTCCTCCACCGCCGGGTTGCCCGGGGTGTCGGAGACGCACATGATCTCGATCTCCCCGTCCCGGTACCGCGCGTAGTACACGGGGACACCGATCGAATCGCGCCACTGGGCGAGAGTGTCGGCGACGGTGCTGCGACGTTTCTGCGCGGCCCCGCTGCTGCCGAGCCGTTCAGCGGCCTCGCCGAGGAAGAAGAGCCCCTTGTCCCGGCGCAGATAGCCCTCGTGCACGAGGGTGCGCAGGAGGTGGTAGGCCGTGGGCAGGGCGAGGCCCGTCTCGCGGGCGAGTTGCTTCGCCGGGGCTCCGAACTCGTGCTCGGCGACGGTTTCCAGCAGCCTCATGGCGCGCTGTACGGAACCGATCAGGGTGGCCGCCGGGTGCGGTTGCTCGGGGACCGCCGGGTCGGGCGGCCGCTGGAGCGGAGGTGCGAGGGAACGCGGCGGGGTGGGGGACGCGTACGTGGTGGCGGTTGCGGTGTCGACCGAGGACAAGGGGGGCACTCCCGGAGCGCGAGGGGGCGGTCCGTGCGGGGGAACACGGGAGGGGGCGTACCGCTCGCGGGGCGTCGTCCCCGCGTCGAATTCCGGACTTTAACCGTCTGCCACCGCTTGCAGACGGGCTGTGGGAAAACTTCCCCCGGCCGAGGGAACCGGCGATTCCTGTTACCGTCCCCGGCCTCCGGCGCCGCTCACCGGCCCCCGCGCCTCACCAGTCGCTGCGCGACGAGGAACTCGACATGAACTTCCGCACGACGTAGACCAGTCCGCCGACCAGCGCCACGAAGACCAGCAGCTTGAAGAGCAGGCCGATCACGAAGCCGACGACACTGGCTATCAGTCCGCCGAACACGACCAGCGCGATGACCGGCACCGCGACCCACTTCACCCACCACGGCAGTCCCGAGAAGATCTCTTGCATGGCCCTGGTCCTCATCCTCTTCGATCGACTTCCGGTGCTCTGTCGCACCGGATCATTCGATGTCCTGCGTCGATGCTAGGTCCGACGAAGGGCCGACGGGGGCCTCGGATCCCTTGTCCTCCCCTGATCGAACCCTTAGGGAACCCCGAGGCCGCGGGTCGGCGGCAAGGCGGAGGAGGTCAGCTCTCGGGCGGCGAGAACACCACCAGGACCCGCAGATCCTCGCTGATGTGATGGAACTTGTGGGCGACGCCCGCCGGGACGTACACCACGCTCCCGCGGGCCACCTGTGTGGTCTCCAGGCCGACGGTGATCGAGGCGCGGCCGCTCACCACGAAGTACACCTCGTCCTGGGCGTGCGGATTCTGTGGATCATGAGTGCCGGCCTCGAGCGCGTACAGGCCGACCGACATGTTCCGTTCGCGCAGAAACTGCAGGTAGGCGCCGTCGTTGGCGGCTCGTTCCGCCTCCAGTTCATCCAACCGGAATGCCTTCATCAGCCTTGTCCGCTCTCGTCCGGTGCTCATTGGCGATCTCTCTGCCACGATCAGACACATGAAGAATTTCCTAGTCAAGACGATCGCCAACGCAGGTGCTCTGGCGGTCGCCGTCTGGCTGCTCGACAAGATCACCCTGACCGGTGACAGCACGGGCAAAAAAATCGGCACCCTCCTCGTCGTCGCCCTCCTCTTCGGTCTGGTGAACTTCCTGGTCAAGCCGATCGTCAAGGTACTGACCTTCCCCTTGTTCATCCTTACGCTCGGTCTGATCACCCTGGTGGTCAACGCCCTGATGCTGCTGCTCACTTCGTGGCTTGCCGACAAGCTCGACCTGAGTTTTCACGTGGAAGGCTTCTGGACCGCCGTTCTCGGCGGCCTGATCATCTCCGTCGTCTCCTGGGCGCTCAACGTCGTGCTGCCCGACGAGGACTGACCGGCGATGGCGTACCGCGTCTGTTTCGTCTGCACGGGCAACATCTGTCGCTCGCCGATCGCCGAGTCGGTCTTCCGCGCGCGGGTGGAGGAGGCCGGGCTCGACGGCCTGGTCGAGGTCGACAGCGCCGGCACGGGCGACTGGCACGAGGGCGAGAAGGCCGACCCGCGTGCTCAGTCCGTCCTCGAGGAGCACGGTTACGCACTCGACCACACGGCCCGGCGTTTCGAGGCGTCCTGGTTCGCCCGCCTCGACCTGGTCGTCGCCCTGGACCTCGGGCACCTCAAGGCGCTGCGCAGCCTCGCCCCCTCGGCGCAGGATGCGGCGAAGGTGCGCCTGATGCGTGCGTACGACCCCGCGGCGGGCGACGACCTGGACGTCCCCGACCCCTATTACGGGGGCCGTGAGGGCTTCGAGGAATGCCTTGAGATGGTGGAGGCGGCGAGCACCGGTCTGCTCGCCACCGTGCGTGAGGACGTGGAAGGACAGGTGGCATGAACGGTTCCGCTACGAACGAGGGGGTTCCTCCGGGCTCCGGCGACGGCACGCGCGCGGTGCGCGCCGGGCTGCCCGAGCCCGTGAAGTACGAGCCCACCCTTCCCGGGCCGGTGTTCGCGGCGCACTTCCACCTGCCGGGAGAGCCCACGGGCCCCTACACCTACGGCCGTGACGAGAACCCGACCTGGACCCATCTGGAGCACGCCATCGGCGAGCTGGAGGCGCCGGGCCGGGACGGCGTCGAGACGCTCGTCTTCGCCTCCGGCATGGCCGCGATCTCGTCGGTGCTCTTCTCGCAGCTGCGCGCCGGCGATGCCGTCGTGCTGCCGGGCGACGGCTACCAGGCGCTGCCGCTGGCCCGCGCCCAGCTGGAGGCGTACGGCATCGAGGTGCGCACCGCTCCGACCGGCGCGGATGCCCAGATCGAGGTGCTCGACGGCGCGAAGCTGCTGTTGATCGAGACCCCCTCGAACCCGGGCCTCGACGTGTGCGACATCCGCAGGCTCGCCGACGCGGCGCACGCGCAGGGCGCACTGGTGGCCGTGGACAACACGCTCGCCACCCCACTCGGACAACGCCCGCTGGAACTGGGCGCCGACTTCTCGGTGGCCAGCGGCACCAAGCAGCTCACCGGTCACGGCGACATCCTCCTCGGATACGTCTCCGGGCGCGCCGGCGAGCCGATGACCGCCGTCCGGCGCTGGCGCAAGATCGTCGGAGCGATCCCGGGACCTATGGAGGCCTGGCTCGCCCACCGCTCGATCGCCACCCTGCAGATGCGGGTCGACCGGCAGAACACGACCGCTCTGGCCGTGGCCGAGGCACTGCGGGACAGGCCCGAGGTGAGTGGCCTGCGATACCCGGGACTGCCCGACGATCCCTCCCACAAGGTGGCCTCGCAGCAGATGCGGCGCTACGGGTGCGTGGTCTCCTTCACGCTGGCCACCCGCGCCCATGCCGAGCGGTTCCTGGACGCGCTGCGGCTCGTCGACGAGGCGACGAGCTTCGGGGGAGTGCGCTCCACCGCGGAACGTCGCGGACGCTGGGGCGGGGACGCCGTGCCCGAGGGGTTCATCCGGCTGTCCGTGGGTGCCGAGGATCCCGAGGATCTCGTGGCGGATGTGCTGCGCGCCCTGGAGGCATCGGGTCGATGACCGGCTTACGGACGCCTCACCGGTGCCCCTCCCCGGGCGCAGAGCGGTCCGAGCCTCCCCCCTCGTGGCTCGGACCGCCCTCGGTTCTGCGCGCGAAGAACCGCGTCCACAAGGCTAGTTGACTCTCTGTCAGTGTCCAATCACGGTAGCGGCAGTGGCCTATCGACTTATTTATAGTTGGATCCTGTCCGAGAGCCCGGCGAAAGGCGGGAAGGGGGAGGACGCCCGATGGATCTGGCCCTGCTGCGCACCTTCGTGACCGTGCACCGAGCCGGCTCCTTCACACGCGCCGCCGCGTTGCTGGGCCTGTCCCAGCCCGCCGTCACCTCTCAGATCCGCACGCTGGAGCGGCAGGTGGGACGCCCCCTGTTCCTGCGGCAGCCCCGCGGTGTGACGCCGACGAGCATCGGGAACGAACTCGCCCACAAGGCTGCTCCTCACCTCGACGCTCTGGTGGGCATCGCCGAGACCGGTCTCGACGAGGAGTCCGCCGCGCGGACGCTGCATCTCGCCGGTCCGCCCGAGTTCACCGCCGAACGGGCTCTTCCGGCCCTGGCCGAACTGTCCGGCGACGACGGCCAGAGGTTCGCTCTGCGCGCCTCTTTCGGCACCGCCGAGGAGGTCCTGGAAGGCCTGGCCGCAGGCCACCACGACCTGGCCATCAGCACGGCCAGGCCCCGCGGGGCGTTGCTCACGGCGACCCCGTTGTGCGACGAGGAGCACGTGCTGGTCGCTGGTTCTCGGTGGGCCGGACGGATCGACTCCGACAGGCTGCACCGCAAGGACGCGTCCGCGCTGGCGCAGCTCCCCGTCATCGAGGTACACGAGTCGCTGCCCCTGGTCACCCGCTACTGGGCGTCCGTCTTCGACGCCCGCCCCACCGCTTCGGGCACCGTCATCGTGCCCGATCTACGGGCGGTCCTCACCTGTGCGGTCGCGGGAGCCGGTCTGGCGGTCCTTCCGCGGTATCTGTGTGCGTCCGCGCTCGCCCGCGGGGACGTCGTCGCGGTGTACGAGCCGGTTGTGCCGCCGCTGCGGACCTATGTTCTGGCGGTGCGTACCGGGACGCTCGCGATGCCGCATGTCGCACGAGCGCACGACCTGCTGCTGGGCGCGGCCGCCGCTTGGTGCTGAGCCCTGGGACGGCTACGTGACGAGACGCGCCCGACCAGTGACCTCTCGGGATGTTTCACGTGGAACCAGCGGGGCCACATTTCTCCCATGACCGTACGCCCCGTGGTCAAGCGCACCGCACGAGCTGTTCTTCTCGACGGCGACAACCTGATCCTGATCAAGCGCACCAAGCCCGGTGTCGATCCTTACTGGGTGACGCCCGGTGGCGGGGT
Organism: Streptomyces sp. NPDC048481; assembly: GCF_043200075.1. Lineage (NCBI taxonomy): Bacteria > Bacillati > Actinomycetota > Actinomycetes > Kitasatosporales > Streptomycetaceae > Streptomyces > Streptomyces sp. NPDC048481. Next base: position 564,726 of record NZ_JBICXC010000003.1, on the reverse strand, counting down.
CGAGCCGGACGACGCGACGGTCGTGGATGCCCTGCATCGCGAGGTGTACGAGGAACTCGGCGCCAAGATCACGGATGTGGTGCCCTGCTTCGTCGACACTGTCGAGCACATCGGCGCGGACGCCGCCACGACAGGCGTGAAGGTGCAGCACTTCTTCGTCTGCCGTCTGGAGTCCATGGACCCGGCGCTGCGGCACGGGCCCGAGGTGGAGGAACCGGCCGGCGAGTACGAGATCGTCCGGGTGCCGTTCACCCGGGTCGGCATCGCCTCCGTCCACCTCGTCCCGCTGTCCCTGCGGCACTATCTGGACGGCAATATCGAGGGCGTCCGGGCCATGCACGCCCCCGACCTCGGCTGAGGTCCGGCCGACCGCCGTCCGCTCGCGCCGGAACGACCAGGACCGGCCCGGGGCGCTGCTTGGGCCCCTCGTCACCCGCCGGGGACGACGAGTTCCTCGACCGCGTCATGGCGTATGCGCTTCCGGGAGACACCGGCATCTCGCAGGGCCTCCACCGCACTGCGGATCAGGCCCGGCGGGCCGGCGACACAGGCGTCGTGATCGGTCCAGGGACCGAAGGTGCGTAAGGCGTCGGGCAACTGCGTCAGCCCGTTCCTGTCGATCACGGGACGAACCTCCAGCCAGGAGTGCGCCCGCTGCAGACCGCGCATCGTCTCGATGTCATACAGGTCGTGAACACTGCGGGCGCCGTAGAACACCTCGACCGGGCGCCGTCTGCCATGCTCCGCTGCCTCCTCGACCAGCGCTTTGACGGGGGCGATGCCCGTACCGCCGCACAGGCAGAGCAGTCCGCTGCCTCGGTTGTGGTCCACGGTCATCGAACCGGTCGCCGGCCCGAGCCGGAGGACGTCGCCCGGCCGGACGCGATGGACCAGTGCGGTGGAAACCCAGCCTGCCGGCACGGCCTTCACGTGGAACGTCAGCAGACCGTCGGAGCGGGGCGCGGAGGCGAAGGAATAGTGCCGCCAGATTCGCGGCCACCAGGGCGTCTCGAGTCCGGCGTACTGTCCGGCGCGAAAGGCGTAGGGCTGGTCGGGACGGACGGTCAGGATCGCGACGTCCGGTGTCCTCGGCTCGTGCGAGACGACCTCCGCGTGCCACGAGGCCGGTGCACGCAGTTCGTCGGCGGCCGCCGCGTCGATCATGACCTGGGAGAGCCTGGTGTAGGTCCGCACCCAGGCCGCTTCGGCCCGGCCGTCCCACACGGCGCCGGCGTACCTGCTCAGCGCGCCGAGGAGGCACTCGCCGACGGCTGGATAGTGCTCGGCCCGCGTGCCGTACTTGCGGTGACCGCGGCCCAGGTTCTGCAGGTACTCGATCAGGAACGGTGCGTCGTCGATGTGCTCGGCGGCGGTCAGCAGGGCCTTCAGGAACCGGTCCCGCTGGACTTTCATGGCGGGAGGGAAGAGAGAGCGCAGGTCGGGGTGGCGGACGAAGAGTGCCGCGTAGAAGTACGAGGTGAACTCGTCTGCGACCGGAGTCACCTCGGCCATAGTGCGGCGGACGAGCACGGCGTCCGGGGACGCCCCTCCGGGGGGTGCGGACCGCTGGACCGGGCCAAGGTGACCACCGGGCACGACGGCCGGCCGCGGCTCGCCCTCCGTGGCCGCGTTCGGCTGCTCCAGCTGCTTCGGTAAGGCGAACCAACCGCCTTCGCCACCGGGCGGGCCGTCGTCAGCCGACCTGGTGACCGGACCGTCCATGATGTGCCTCGCCTCGAAGGTCTGCTCTGCCGGTCGGCGCACTGCCGGAAAGACGACGTCTCGCGTCTCGCGCGCCTCGCCCCGGAAGCCACCGGATTCGACCCTACCGGCCGCCGTCAGCCGTACGAGTACCCCTCGGGCACACCCGGGTACGAGGAAGGTGTATCGGCGGTTCCGCCCGATCGCCCTATGGGGCAGGGGAATTCGAGACGGATGCGATCGTGCCTCTCCGGGTCGTCGGTGAGCACGCGGCTACGCCACGGCGCTTAGAGCTTCCGCGAACGCCGCACGTTTCACGTGAAACGTGCGCCGCGCTTCGGCAGAGGGCGGCCCGCACGCTCCTCTGTTTCACGTGAAACGCTGCCCGTCTACCGACATGGTGTGCTGTGTGGGCCATGGCATGGCCAAAAGGACGCTCGTCCAGAGGAATCGGGTGGACGGGGACCACCCGATTCGGACAGCCTGACCTGCGTGCCGACTCCTTCTCCCACCGCTTGGCCCATCCGCCGTCTGACCCGCCGCGATCTCACCGCCTGTGCCGACTTGTCCGAGGATCGGGGGTGGCCTCGCGAGGAGCACAAGTGGGGCTTCCTCCTTTCCGCGGGACAGGGCTACGGCATCGACGACCCGGCCGGAGGCCTCGTCGCCGCGTGCGTCGTCACCGAGTACGGTCCGCACGGGCGTCCTCGTCTTGGCGCCATCGGCATGGTGCTGGTCGCCGAACGGCACGCCCGTCAAGGCGTCGGCAGGCGTTTGATGCGCCATGTCGTGTCGTTGATGGACGCCACGCCTCTCACTCTGCATGCCACCCCGAACGGCCGTCCGCTCTATGAGGAGCTGGGCTTCAAGTCCACGAGCCGGGCGGAGATGGTGCGTGGGCGCTTCGCCACGCAGGAGCCGGCCTCAGGGGTGGCCACCCGTTCGGCCACGGCGGAGGACCTGACCTCGATCCTGCGACTCGACGAAGAGGTATTCGGCGCCGACCGCACACAGGTGATCACCCGCCTGCCCGCGTTCGCCGATCAGTTGCGCGTCGCTGAGGACGAGGGCCGGATCATCGGGTACGCGGCCGCATGGCCCAACATGGAGACTCACGTCGTGGGCCCGCTGATCGCCCGGGACACGGAGACCGCGAAGGCCCTTCTGGCCTCGCTCGCTTCAGGCACGGACCGGCCGCTGCGCACCGACATCGACGTACGGCACGAGGAGCTTCTGGACTGGGTCAAGGCGCGGGGCCTGGAAACCGTGGCGTTCAACTCCGTCATGACCTATGGGATCGCGGAACTCCCGGGCGACTGGCGTCGCCGCTTCGCTCCCCTGACGGTGGCGGCCGGCTGACAGCACACGACTGTTCCGTGAAGAGCGCCGTTTGCCTGGTCAGGCAAACGGCGCTCTTCGTGGGACGGGGTCCGTGTCAGACGAGTGCGTTCACCGCGGCCGTGGCGAAGCCGTGATCCTGTTCGGGGGCTCCGCCGCCCACTCCGAGCGCCCCGATCAGACGCCCGTCGCGGTGGATGGGCACTCCGCCCGCGATGAACAGCAGCGGCCGGTCGAGCGCGGTGGGCAGGGTGTGGAAGGGGCCGCCGGGCTGAACGGCGTCCACGAGGTCGGCCGTGGCGGCATTCAGCTGAAGAGCGGTGTACGCCTTGCGGGTGCTCGTCTCTCCGGAGATCAGCACCGCTCGGTCGTCCCTCCGGAAGGCCAGCAGATGACCGCCCGCGTCGAGCACCGTGACGCTGACGGTCACCCCGGCGGCCTCGGCGGCGGTGTGCGCCGCCGCCACGAGGGTCTCGGCGTCGTGGATCGTCAAAGGCACGGCGGTGATGGTGTTCATGCGGAAGTACTCCTCGAAACGGGGGGATGCGGTCGCAGACGTACGGAAGGGTTCGGGCCGGGTGACCGCGCCGCGGGCGCGGCCTCGCCGGGTGAATCGGGCGGACTCAGTGCTGGACGGCCGTCTCACGCTCGGCGGAGGGGCTGCCGGAGACGACGTGCCCGGAGTGGGCGCGTGCGCTGTCACGGCGCTCCAGCGCGGCCGAGGCGACGGCGAGCAGCAGGGCGCCCGCTGCCAGGGCGGCGCCGACCCAGTTGGGCGCGGTGTAGCCCAGTCCGGCCGCGATCACGAGACCGCCGAGCCAGGCGGACAGCGCGTTGCCGAGGTTGAAGGCGCCGATGTTCACGGCGGAGGCCAGCGTGGGGGCGCCGTGCGCCTGGTCCAGGACGCGCTTCTGCAGCGGAGGGACAGTCGCGAACCCCAGGGCGCCGATCAGGGCGATCGTGATGGCCGCCAGGACCTTGTGATGGGCGGTGACGGTGAAGAGCGCCAGGACGACGGCCAGGGCCCCCAGAGAGACGTAGAGCATGGGCATCAGCGCCCGGTCGGCGTACCTGCCGCCGATCAGGTTCCCGCCGACCATGCCGAGACCGAAGAGGACCAGCAGCCAGGTCACGGAACCGTCGGCGAAGCCGGCCACGTGCGTCATCATCGGCGCGATGTAGGTGATGGCCGCGAAAACGCCGCCGAAGCCGAGAACGGTCATCGCCATGGCGAGCAGGACCTGGGCGTTCTTCAGAGCGGCCAGCTCGTGCCGCAGACGCACGCCTTCCACGCGCGGCATCTCTGGCACCAGCCTGGCGATGCCGATGAGGCCGACGACACCGAGCGCGGCGACGACGGCGAAGGTGGCCCGCCATCCGACGTTCTGTCCGACGAGGGTGCCCAGGGGCACGCCGACCACGTTCGCGACAGTGAGGCCGGTGAACATCATCGCGATGGCGCCGGCCTTCTTGTCCGGTGCGACCAGGTCGGCAGCGACGACCGATCCGATGCCGAAGAACGCGCCGTGGGCGAGGGACGCGACCACGCGGCCGATCAGCATCACGGCGAAGACCGGGGCGACCGCGGAGAGCAGGTTGCCGGCGATGAACAGGCCCATCAGCAGCATCAGCATCGTCTTGCGGGAGATCTTGGTGCCGAGGACCGTCATGAGGGGGGCGCCGAACAGGACGCCGAGCGCGTAGCCCGTCACGAGGAATCCGGCCGTGGGGATCGACACGGCGAAGTCGTCCGCGATCTCGGGCAGCAAACCCATGATCACGAATTCGGTCGTCCCGATTCCGAAGGCCCCGATCGCGAGGGCCAGAAGCGCGAGAGGCATAGGGTGACACCTTCCCAGATGATTGCAGGAGCGCTTTGCGTGCTTCGACAATAGTTGCAGACGCGGGCTAATGGCAAACGCTGGCAATTGCAGATGTGCTCTACCCTGGATGGCAGCCGTTCCGGGACGGAGGAGAACCGCCATGACTGCCACGGACCCCGCGCTCACCGCCCTAGCCCAGGGCTGGTGCGCCCTCTCGCTCCTGCACGGGAGGATCGAGGCCCATATCGAACGGGCACTGCAGGCACACCACGACCTGAGCGTGCGCGAGTACTCCCTGCTCGACGTCCTCAGCCGGCAGCACGACGGCGACGGCGGGCATCTGCAGATGAAGCAGGTGGCCGACGCGGTCGTCCTCAGCCAGAGCGCGACCACCCGGCTGGTGACCCGGCTGGAGGACCGCGGTCTGCTCGAGCGCTACCTGTGCCCTACCGACCGCCGCGGCATCTACACCAACGTCACCGCAGCCGGCCTGGCACTGCTCGGCGAAGCCCGTCCGACCAACGACTCCGCCCTGCGCGAGGCTCTCGACGAAGCTGCCAGGAACCCGGAGCTGACCCCTCTCGTCAGGGTCGTGGAATCGCTCAAGGAGCCTGTGACCCTGCCTGCGTAGAGTGGCGGCCATGGGAGATCTTGAGATACGCGCTGCCGTCGCCGAGGACGTTCCCGCGATCGTCGCGATGCTCGCGGACGACGCTCTGGGCGCACAGCGTGAGTCACCGGACGACCTCGGGCCGTACTTTGCTGCGCTGGAACGGCTCACCGCCGACCCGAACCAGCGCCTGGTCGTCGCCGTTCGTGAGGGACGGGTGGTCGGCACCCTCCAGCTGACGATCGTTCCGGGCCTGTCCCGGCGGGGCTCGACCAGATCCATCGTCGAGGGTGTCCGTGTGCACGCCGACGAGCGCGGCAGCGGCCTGGGCACACGGTTCATCGAGTGGGCGATCGAGGAGTCCCGGCGGGCGAACTGCCAACTGGTTCAGCTGACCTCCGACAACACCCGCACGGACGCCCACCGCTTCTACGAACGGCTCGGTTTCGTCGCCTCCCACGTGGGTTTCAAGCTGCAGCTCTGAAAACGGCTCCGAAACCTCTTCCCGGAGAAGCACATCGCTCGTGGTGGGGAGTCCTGTTTCACGTGAAACAGGACTCCCCACCACGAGCAAGAGCGTCTAGCCGATCCCTCGCCACCCGGCCGGGTCGACACCGCCTGGCACCGCAGTGCCCTCCTCATAAGGCCGGCGTGTGAAGACGAACGACCCCAGGTCCAGGTGATCCACGCTCCCGTCCGGACGCCGTACCGCCCGCAGGATCTCTCCGGCGTAGTAGCCGTCCAGCCCGGTCCAGGTGCCGTCACCGTTCGGCCGGAACCGGGAGCGCCGGCCACCACCGGACAGGGGCCCCAGAGAGAGGAATCCGTCAGCGGACACCCGCAGCGCGACCGGACCGGTTCCCCAATACCACTGACCCGCCAGCTCCAGGACCGACTCCTCGATCGCCGGCAACGGACGCCACGGCTCGGGAATCCGTGGCTCGGACTCGGCGACGATCCGCACGAGATCGGCCGCGACCTGGGAGGTCAGCAGCCCCGACGTGCAATTCGCGAGCACGACCGCGGCCACGTCGTCCTCGACGCCGACCACGAGCGTGGCCAGAAAGCCGGGAACCGATCCGGAATGGCCCACGAGCAGCCGTCCGCCCCGGTGCTGGATCTGCAGTCCCAGTCCGTAGGACGCACCGTCCGCCAGGTCCGCCGGTCCGGCCGGAGCAGCGGGGGTTCCCATCTCGCGTAGTGTTTCCACACTCAGCACCCGGTCGTCGCCCCGCGCGAGAAAGACGGCGAACCGCGCCAGATCGCCTGTGGTGGACCAGAGCTGCCCCGCCGGCGCCATCCGCCCGAAGTCCTCGGCGGGCTCCGGCAGCATGACGTCGGCCCAGGGATGCACTGCCCAGCCGCCCGCGGCCGGAGCCTCGGGATGAGTGCTCGTGCGGCGGAGTCGCAGGGGTTCGAGGACTTCGCACCGCAGCACCTCTTCCCAAGGCGCGCCGCGCAGCCGCTCGACCAGGGCTCCGAGAACGGTGTAGCCGGGGTTGGAGTAGTGGAACCACCGACCGGCCTGATGCGGAGCCGGTCGGTCGCCGAGGACGTCACCGAGTTCGGGCCGCAGTGAGCCCGGGGTCCTTTCCCACCACGGACCAGGCGTCTCGGCCGCCAGACCGCCGGTGTGCGCCAGCAGTTCGGCGATCGTGACCTCGCCCACGCCGGTCCCGGGCAGGTGCTTCTCCAACGGGTCACCGAGGTCGAGCGCCCCCTCGTCCCGTAGCCGCAGCACGAGGACGGCGGTGAAGGTCTTGGTGATGGAGCCGATCCGGTACTGCACGTTCTCGTCCGGGCCGTGCCCGTCGACCGAGGTCCGCGCCCCGTGCCACACGGCACGCCCGCCCCTCACGACGGCGGCGACCAGCGACGGAGCACGCCCCTCGTTCTGGGCCACGGCGATCCGGTGGAGCAGCGCACGCCGGGTACCGGGCAGCAGCTCTTCCTGAGGTGTCGTCATGGGGCCAGTCCACCCGGCCCGGCGACCGGCGTCGAGTCCATTTCGCCCTGGTCGCCCAGGATGTGTCCGCTCGCGCGCGACGCGCCGCCTCCACACGCGGGCGCCGTCCGAACGGCACAACCCGGTCCGAACCCTGGCGAAGCGCAGGCGATCCGCTTCCCTGCCGCCTATCGAGGGGTCAACACACAGAACTCGTGACCGTCGGGGTCGGCCATCACCACCCGGTCGACGTCCTCCTGGCCTCTGTCGATGCGCGTTGCTCCGAGGGAGACGAGCCGTTCGACCTCCGACTGCTGGTCACCCCCGGCCGGTGGAGCGAGGTCGAAGTGCAGCCGCTCCTTCCCCGTCTTCGGCATCAAGGGGGGACCACCCCACGTGATCTTCGGGCCACCGTGCGGTGAACGGATCGCGGTCTCCTGGTCCTGGTCCCAGACCAATGGCCAGCCCAGCGCCCGACTCCAGAAGTACCCGGTCTCCTGCGACCCGTCGCCCGCCAGCGCTCCGATGAATCCGCACCCGGCGAGAAAGCTGTTGCCCGGCTCGATGACACAGAACTCATTGCCTTCGGGGTCGGCGAGCACCACATGCCCCTCTTCCGGGCGTTGCCCGATGTCGATGTGCCGGGCGCCGAGTCGGAGGGCCCTCTCCACCACCTGTCTCTGGTCGTCGAGGGACGTGCTGGTCAGATCGAAGTGCATGTGGTTCTGGCCGCTCTTCGGCGTCTGGGACGGAAGGAAACGGAGTCGGAAGCCGGTCTCGTCGCTGGGCAGCAGTGTGGTGCCGTCGGAGCAGTCCTCGGCTCTCTCCCAGGAGAGGAAATCCGCCCAGAAGCGCGCAAGACGAATCGGGTCCTGCGCATCGATACAGAGCGCGTGCAGGCGAGAAGTCATCCATGGGCTCCCGGTCGAGGCAGACGGCTCGCGCTGGAGCCTGCCCACCAGGCGCCACCCGGTCAACTGATTAACGCCGACACATCGAGCGGGGCGGCGCCCGGTCCGGTACGCGGGCGTCACACGACCGCGCGTCAGGTCTGCGCCATGTCGACGAAGCGCGAGTAGTGGCCCTGGAAGGCGACGGTGATCGTGGCCGTGGGGCCGTTACGGTGCTTGCCCACGATGATGTCCGCCTCGCCCGCGCGCGGGGACTCCTTCTCGTAGGCGTCCTCGCGGTGCAGCAGGATGACCATGTCCGCGTCCTGCTCGATGGAGCCGGACTCACGCAGGTCGGACACCATCGGCTTCTTGTCCGTGCGCTGTTCGGGACCACGGTTCAGCTGCGAGAGAGCGATCACCGGCACCTCGAGCTCCTTGGCCAGCAGCTTGAGGTTACGGGACATGTCCGAGACCTCCTGCTGACGGCTCTCGGAGCGCTTGGAGCCGCCGGCCTGCATCAGCTGGAGGTAGTCGATGATCACGAGCTTGATGTCGTTGCGCTGTTTCAGGCGGCGGCACTTCGCGCGGATCTCCATCATCGACAGGTTCGGGGAGTCGTCGATGTAGAGCGGCGCGGAGGACACCTCGGGCATCCGGCGCGCCAGACGCGTCCAGTCCTCGTCCGTCATCGTTCCCGAGCGCATGTGGTGCAGGGCGACCCGGGCCTCCGCGGACAGCAGACGCATCGCGATCTCGTTGCGCCCCATTTCCAGGGAGAAGATGACGCTCGGCAGGTTGTGCTTGATCGACGCCGCGCGCGCGAAGTCCAGCGCCAGGGTGGACTTGCCCATGGCGGGACGGGCCGCGATGACGATCATCTGCCCCGGATGCAGTCCGTTGGTGAGCGAGTCGAGGTCGGTGAAGCCGGTGGGCACGCCCGTCATCTCGCCGCTGCGCGAGCCGATCGCCTCGATCTCGTCGAGGGCGCCCTCCATGATGTCGCCGAGCGGAAGGTAGTCCTCGCTGGTGCGCTGTTCGGTGACCGCGTAGATCTCGGCCTGGGCCCGGTTGACGATCTCGTCGACGTCGTCGTCGCCGGCATATCCCATCTGCGTGATGCGGGTGCCGGCCTCCACCAGGCGACGCAGGACGGCCCGCTCATGGACGATCTCGGCGTAGTACTCGGCGTTGGCGGCGGTGGGCACCGTCTGCACGAGGGTGTGCAGATAGGAGGCGCCACCGACCTTGTTGATCTCGCCGCGCTTGGTGAGCTCTGCGGCGATCGTGATCGGGTCGGCCGGCTCGCCCTTGGCATAGACGTCGAGAATCGCCTGATAGATCGTCTCGTGCGCGGGTTTGTAGAAGTCGTGGCCCTTGAGCACCTCGACCACGTCGGCGATGGCGTCCTTGGACAGGAGCATGCCGCCCAGAACCGACTGTTCGGCGTCGAGGTCCTGCGGTGGCACCCGTTCGAAGGTGGTTCCGCCGCCCTCCCACTCACCGCTGTCGCGACCACGGTCATGCTGATCGTCCCGGCCGCGGCCGACGTCACCACGTCGGCGGGAAGCAGGGAGACGATCACTGGGGCCGCTGTCGGCCCACGGATCGTCCAAGGGCTCGGAAATGCTCAACCGAGCCACCTCCTCCCGTCCGCCGAGCGGACCTCGCCGTGCCTCTTTTCTACGGCACGACACTGACAATTGAGAGGCCCAACTCCGTTTGTGGCGCGTCGTATTTGTGCGGGTTTCTTCGGCCGACGGACGGAGCGGGCGCCGGACCACGGTAGGCCCGCGGGCACCTTCAGCCAATCTGGTTATCCACAGGGCATGTGGACGACGGCCCCGATGCTGTGGACAACTCGGCGAAACCTGTGCACGAGCCGGTGGACAGTGCTGTGAACAAGCCCTCTACTTTTCTTGCCGAACAGCTCTGACCTGCGGTTTCCTCATCCACCGGCTGTGCAGAAGAAAAAGTTGCCCTATCGGGCCAAGATCTCTTCGAACGAAGCGCGAGCGTGTGCGCCGACCACACATCAGTAAGGGTCACAGGGCAATTGCATCTCTTACCTGTGGACGATTAGATTGGTGCTCATGACACAGGCTCCCGCGCCCCCCAGGGCCGCCCGGCGACAGCACGATCGAGAGATCGTCGCACTGGCCGTCCCGGCCTTCGGCGCACTCGTCGCCGAGCCGCTGTTCGTCATGGCCGACAGCGCCATCGTGGGGCACCTCGGAACCGCCCAACTGGCCGGCCTCGGCGTCGCCGCCGCTCTCCTCACGACAGCCGTCAGCGTCTTCGTCTTCCTCGCCTACGCAACCACCGCAGCGGTCGCACGCCGGGTAGGGGCCGGTGACCTCCCTGCGGCGATTCGGCAGGGCATGGACGGCATCTGGCTGGCGCTCCTGCTCGGCGCCGTGGTCATCGCAGCCGTACTGCCCACCGCGTCGGCACTGGTGCACCTTTTCGGCGCGTCCGACACGGCGGCGCCCTACGCGAGCACCTATCTGCGCATCTCGGCACTCGGCATTCCGGCCATGCTCGTCGTGCTGGCCGCGACCGGTGTGCTGCGCGGTCTCCAGGACACGAGGACGCCGCTCTTCGTCGCCGTCGCGGGGTTCATCGCCAACGCCGGCTTGAACGCCGCCCTCGTCTACGGCGCAGGCCTGGGCATCGCCGGTTCCGCCTGGGGCACCGTCATCGCTCAGTGGGGCATGGCCCTGGTCTATCTCGTAGTCGTCGTACGAGGAGCTCGCCGTCATGGCGCGTCGCTGCGCCCCGACGCCGCGGGCATCAAGGGCTCCGCCCAGGCAGGTGCGCCCCTGCTGGTGCGCACGCTCTCTCTGCGGGCAATCCTGCTGATCGCCACCGCGGTGGCCGCCCGCCTGGGGGACGACGACATCGCGGCCCATCAGATCGCTCTGGGCCTGTGGAGTCTGCTCGCATTCGCGCTGGACGCCATCGCCATCGCGGGCCAGGCCATCATCGGCCGTTACCTCGGTGCCGACGACGCCCAGGGCGCCCGCAACGTCTGCCGCCGGATGGTCGAGTGGGGGATCGCCGTAGGGGTTCTCCTCGGCCTCCTGGTGGTGATCGCCCGGCCGCTGTTCCTGCCGTTGTTCACCGGTGACCCCGCCGTGAAGCATGCGGCGCTGCCGGCACTTCTCGTCGTGGCTCTCTCGCAGCCCGTGTGCGGCGTCGTCTTCGTCCTGGACGGTGTCCTGATGGGAGCGGGCGACGGACCGTATCTGGCCTGGGCGATGGTCTTCACCCTGGCTGTCTTCGCTCCGGCGGCGCTGTTGGTACCAGTCCTGGGCGGCGGTCTCACTGCGGTATGGGGGGCGATGACACTGATGATGGTCGTGCGGATGCTGACGCTCTGGCTGCGTGTCCGTTCCGGCCGGTGGATTGTCACCGGCGCGGCACGCTGACCGTTTCACGTGAAACGGACGACACCTCAGGTCCGGCGTTTCACGTGAAACACGGCAAGCGGAAGGGGCCGCACCCGGTGGGTGCGGCCCCTTCTCGGCTCGTCGAGCCGAACGCGGCGATCAGGCCGCGACAACCTCGATGCTGACCTTGGCGGCCACCTCGGGGTGCAGACGCACGGACGTCTCGTGGGCGCCCAGGGTCTTGATCGGCGAGCCGAGCTCGATGCGGCGCTTGTCGACCTCGGGGCCACCGGAAGCCTTGATCGCCGAAGCGACGTCGGCCGGGGTGACGGAACCGAAGAGACGACCGGCGTCGCCGGAGCGAACGGCCAGGCGGACCTTGACGCCCTCGAGCTGGGCCTTCACAGCGTTGGCCTGCTCGATGGTCTGGATCTCGTGGATCTTGCGAGCGCGACGAATCTGCTCGACGTCCTTCTCGCCGCCCTTGGTCCAGCGGATCGCGAAGTTCCGCGGGATCAGGTAGTTGCGAGCGTAGCCGTCCTTGACGTCGACGACGTCGCCCGCGGCACCGAGGCCGGAGACCTCGTGGGTGAGGATGATCTTCATTTGTCGGTCACCCTTCCCTTATCGCGCCTGGGCGGTGTAGGGCAGCAGCGCCATCTCACGGCTGTTCTTCACGGCCGTGGCGACGTCACGCTGGTGCTGCGTGCAGTTGCCGGTCACGCGGCGGGCACGGATCTTGCCGCGGTCGGAAATGAACTTCCGCAGCATGTTCGTGTCCTTGTAGTCCACGTACGTGACCTTGTCCTTGCAGAATGCGCAGACCTTCTTCTTAGGCTTGCGCACAGGCGGCTTCGCCATGGTGTTTCTCCTGTGTGATCAAGAAGTTGGGATACGACCCGCCTTCGACCCGACCAGGCCCGGACAGCCGGACCCCTGGGCCTAGAAGGGGGGTTCGTCCGAGTAGCCGCCGCCGCTGCCGCTGCTGCTGCCGCCGGAGTTTCCACCCCAGCCACCGCCACCGCCGCCGCCCTGGTTGCCACCGGCGGGAGCGCCGGTCGCCCACGGGTCGTCGGCGGGAGCGCCGCCGCCCTGCTGGCCGCCGCCGGAGTTCCCACCCCAGCCGCCGCCGGCCTGGCCGCCGCCACCGCCGCCGAAACCACCCTGGCCGCCCTGGCCACCGCGGCCGGAGGCCTTGGTGACCTTGGCCGTGGCACTGCGAAGGCTGGCGCCGACTTCCTCGACGTCCAGCTCGTAGACCGTGCGCTTGACGCCCTCACGGTCCTCGTAGGACCGCTGCTTCAGCCGGCCCTGCACGATGACGCGCATGCCTCGCTGGAGCGACTCCGCGACGTTCTCCGCCGCCTGACGCCAGACCGAGCAGGTCAGGAACAGGCTCTCGCCGTCCTTCCACTCGTTCGTCTGGCGGTCGAAGGTGCGGGGAGTGGACGCGACACGGAACTTCGCGACCGCCGCACCGGAGGGGGTGAAGCGCAGCTCGGGGTCGTCGACAAGATTGCCGACGACCGTGATGACGGTCTCGCCTGCCATGGGGGAACCTCTCGGCGGGTTTGCTGCTGGCTGCTAGTGCTGCTACTCAGAATCCCGAGATCGGCTGAGCTCGTGAGCTCAGTGAGTCTCGGGACGGAGGACCTTGGTCCGGAGGACCGACTCGTTCAGGTTCATCTGGCGGTCGAGCTCCTTGACGACCGCAGGCTCGGCCTGCAGGTCGATGACCGAGTAGATGCCCTCGGGCTTCTTCTTGATCTCGTACGAGAGACGACGACGGCCCCAGGTGTCGACCTTCTCCACCTTCCCGTTGCCCTCACGGACGACGGAGAGGAAGTTCTCGATCAGCGGAGAGACAGCGCGCTCTTCGAGATCGGGGTCGAGGATGACCATCACTTCGTAGTGACGCATGTGGAACCCACCTCCTTTGGACTCAGCGGCCACGGTCGATCCGTGGCAGGAGGGTTGTGATGCGTACGCAACGGTATCGGCCGCCACTGACAATGGGGGTCGACAGGCGACTTCCCCGGTCTGAGCTGGGTGGACTCCCTGGCTCTGGCTGGGCAGACACCGGTGCAGAGGGTACAGACTACCTGCACACGCGCTTCCGGTTGAAATCCGGCGTGGTTGGCCCTCAATCTGTACACGTCGGGTGTGTATGGCGCTACGATGCGCCGCTTCCGCAGGAGGTGCCCCATGGCACAGACATTGCGACCGAACACCGCCGGTTCCCTCTTCGCCACCGACGGCAAGCCCCATCCCCTCCAGGACACCCTGCTCGCGGTGACGCTGGTACTGGGTGTGACGGCCCTGATCACGTCGTTCTTCCACAGCCTGCATCTGCTCAGCTCCTGGGCCGGGCTCGTGGGGATCCTGACCGGCGCCTACGGGCAGTGGGTCTCCGAGACCACACGCGAGCGTTTCGGCCTCATCCTCGGTCTCGGCGCCGCGGGCGTCGGTTTCTTCCTCGGCATGGCGCACGGCGGTCTCTTCGGCGGAGTCTGGTGACCTCACCGGCGCCGGACCCGGCACGGGCGGACGCGTCCTCGCCGAAGGACGCGTAGGACCCCCGTGGACCCACACGCAACGCCCCGGCCGCACGAGGGCCGGGGCGCAGGTGGCGTACGCCCAGTGAGGCCGCTCGCACGGCGCAGTAGGCTTCGGCGCGAGAGCCGGAGCCCCTACCCATGGGGACACCCCAGCCCGAGGAGCGCCCCGAATGAGCCTGACCCTGAGGACGATCAGCCGCGAGCAGCATCTGGCATACATCCAGAGCCTGCCGTCGGCGAGCCACATGCAGGTTCCGGCCTGGGCCGACGTCAAGGCCGAGTGGCGTTCGGAGAACCTCGGCTGGTTCGACGAACGAACCGGTGAACTGGTCGGCGCGGGTCTGGTCCTCTACCGCCAACTGCCCAAGATCAAGCGCTACCTGGCCTATCTGCCCGAGGGCCCGGTCATCAACTGGTACGCGCCGAACCTGACCGAGTGGCTGGAACCGATGCTGGCGCACCTGAAGCAGCAGGGCGCCTTCTCGGTGAAGATGGGCCCGCCGGTGATCATCCGCCGCTGGGAGGCCACGTCCATCAAGGCGGGCATCCAGAACCCCGATGTGAAGCGACTGCGCGACATCGAGGCCGACTTCATCGAGCCGCGCGCCTTCGAGGTGGCCGACAAGCTGCGCCGCATGGGCTGGCAGCAGGGTGAGGACGGCGGCGCCGGCTTCGGGGACGTCCAGCCGCGCTACGTCTACCAGGTGCCGCTGGCGAACCGCTCGCTGGAAGAGGTCCACAAGAACTTCAACCAGTTGTGGCGACGCAACATCAAGAAGGCCGAGAAGGCCGGCGTCGAGGTGGTCCAGGGCGGCTACCACGACCTCGAGGAATGGCAGCGGTTGTACGAGATCACGGCTGTACGCGACCACTTCCGGCCGCGGCCCCTGTCGTACTTCCAGCGGATGTGGACGGCCCTCAACACCGAGGACCCCAACCGGATGCGGCTGTACTTCGCCCGCCACAACGGCGTGAACCTGTCGGCGGCCACCATGCTGATCGTGGGCGGCCACGTCTGGTACTCGTACGGCGCGTCCGACAACATCGGCCGCGAGTTCCGTCCCTCGAACGCGATGCAGTGGCGCATGCTGCGCGACGCCTACGCCCTGGGCGCCACCGTCTACGACCTGCGCGGCATCTCCGACTCGCTGGACGAGACCGACCACCTCTTCGGCCTGATCCAGTTCAAGGTCGGCACGGGCGGTCAGGCCGCGGAGTACCTCGGCGAGTGGGACTTCCCGCTGAACAAGCTGCTCCACAAGGCGCTCGACATCTACATGTCGCGCCGCTGACGTCACGTGCACTGATTCCACAACCTCCGACGCACCTCCCCCACACGGCAGCCACGAGAAAGGTCCCGGGTCCGGCCATGGCGCTCACGCTCTACGTCGACACCGCGCGCTGGCGGGCGCACCACAAGCACGTGCAGGAGCAGTTCCCGGGGCTGGTCCCGGTCTGCAAGGGCAACGGCTACGGCTTCGGACACGACCGGCTGGCGGAGGAGGCCACCCGGCTGGGCTCGGACGTCCTCGCCGTCGGCACGACGTACGAGGCCGCGCGCATCAAGGACTTCTTCGGCGGCGACCTGCTCGTGCTGACGCCCTACCGGCGCGGCGAGGAGCCCGTCCCGCTGCCCGACCGGGTCGTGCGCTCGGTGTCGTCGGTGGACGGCGTGTACGGCCTCGTGGGCGCGCGGGTGGTCATCGAGGTGATGTCGTCGATGAAGCGGCACGGGATCAGCGAGCAGGATCTGCCGCAGCTGCACTCCGCCATCGAGAACGTGCGGCTGGAGGGATTCGCCATCCACCTGCCGCTGGACCGCACCGACGGCTCCGACGCCGTCGAGGAGGTCATCGGCTGGATGGACCGGCTGCGCGCGGCCCGGCTGCCGCTGCACACGATGTTCGTCAGCCACCTCAAGGCCGACGAACTCGCGCGGCTGCAACAGCAGTTCCCGCAGACGCGCTTCCGCGCCCGCATCGGCACGCGGCTGTGGCTGGGGGACCACGAGGCCACGGAGTACCGCGGCGCGGTCCTGGACGTCACCAAGGTCACCAAGGGCGACCGGTTCGGCTACCGCCAGCAGAAGGCCGCCTCGGACGGCTTCCTGGTGGTCGTGGCGGGCGGTACGTCGCACGGGGTGGGCCTGGAGGCTCCGAAGGCCCTGCACGGGGTCATGCCCCGCGCCAAGGGCGTCGCCCGGGCCGGGCTCGCCACCGTGAACCGGAACCTGTCGCCGTTCGTGTGGGGCGGCAAGCAGCGCTGGTTCGCCGAGCCGCCGCACATGCAGGTGTCGATCCTGTTCGTGCCCTCGGACGCACCCGAGCCGCACGTCGGTGACGAGCTGGTGGCCCATCTGCGGCACACCACCACGCAGTTCGACCGGATCGTGGATCGCTGAGCGTCCCGGGGCGCAGCGAGGACGCAGCGAAGAGGCCGTACGCGGATCACGCGTACGGCCTCCTGCGTGTCCGTCGCCGGACGAGCCGACCGAAGGGACTGTTCGCTCACGGCGAACTGTCGATGGCGTCCTGTTTGCCCCACTCCACCTGGGGCCCGTCGAAGTGGGAGGCGTGGCGGGGCGGGTGCGCCGCGGCGCCGAGCACGAAGACGTCCTCCGCCCCGTCGAGCACACCGCCCGAGGGGTCGTCCTCGCCGGCTCGCCGTACGACGTCCCGTTCCGGCATGAGGATGTCGCGGACGACGACCCCGCACAGGTAGAGCGTCCCCAGCAGGTGCACGCCGATGACCCAGTGGTAGCCGTCGGTCGGCAGTCCCTTGTGGGCGTCTCCGCTCATCGTGTACGCGAGGTACATCCAGATGCCGAGGAAGTAGGCGACCTCGCAGGCCTGCCAGATCAGGAAGTCCCGCCACTTGGGCCGGGCCAGCACCGCCAGCGGCACCAGCCACAGGACGTACTGCGGCGAGTAGACCTTGTTGGTGACGATGAAGGCCGCCACGATCAGGAAGGCCAGCTGGGCGAAGCGGGGGCGGCGGGGGGCGGTGAGCGCCAGGGCCGCGATACCGACGGCGCACAGGGCCACGAGGAGCATGGCGAGCGTGTTGACGCTGTGGGTGGTGAGCGGGTCGCTGGAGTTCTGGGCCAGGATCAGCCAGAAGGAGCCGAAGTCGACGCCTCGCTCCTTGCTGAACCGATAGAACTTCAACCAGCCCTCAGGGGCGAAGTACATGACCGGCACGTTCACCACCAGCCAGGAAACGACCGCGCCGCCCAGCGCCTTGCCGAAGTCCCGCCACTTGCCCGCGCGCCAGCACAGCACGAGCAGGGGGCCGAGGAGGAAGACGGGATAGAGCTTGGCGGCCGTCGCCAGCCCAAGCAGGACTCCGAAGGCCAGGGACCGACCCCGGGACCACATGAGCATCGCGGCGGCCGTGAGGGCGACCGCCAGGAGGTCCCAGTTGATGGTGGCGGTGAGCGCGAAGGCAGGGGCCAGGGCGACCAGCAGACCGTCCCAGGGGCGCCGGGCGTGCGTCCGGGTCACGCAGACGGCGATGACGGCCGCGCAGGCCATCAGCATCCCCGCGTTGACGATCCAGTACCACTGCTCCTGGTCCTGGATGCTCCCCCCGCCCGGCGTCAGCCAGCTGGCCACCTCCATGAACACACCGGTGAGCACCGGGTACTCCAGGTAGTCCATGTCACCGGGGAGCTTGTCGAAGTACGGCACGAGCCCGTCGGCGAAACCACGCCCCTGGTAGAGGTGCGGAATGTCCGAATAGCAGGCGTGGGTGTACTGGGAGGTGGCGCCGAAGAACCAGCCTCCGTTGTAGCAGGGCGCCTTCTGGATCAGCCCGAGGGCGAACATCCCGATCGCCACGAGCGCGACGATCCGTACGGGAGTCCACCAGGACGTCCCCAGCAGGGCCCGCCGGCCGACGGGGCCGCCGATCAGCTCACTGCCGGCGGCGGCCACCGGGTCGTCGCTGGTCGGCCTTACCGGATCCGGCACGTGCACGCGCGCCGACGAGGATTCTGCACTGGGCATGAGCGCCATCCTGCCGTACAGAGCCAGTAAAACGCCGAGGGCCGCCCCACCTGATGCGGTGGAGCGGCCCTCGTTTCACGTGAAACATGCGCATGTTTCACGTGAAACACGCAAGCCGGGCGGCAGCACGGTCAGCCGCCAGGGCCTCCGAAGAAGCCGCCTGTCGCGCCTCTGTCGTCCCCTGGAGACTCCGACGTGCTCGGCGAGGGGCTCGTGTCGCCCGGGCCCCCGTTGCCGTTGCCATTGCTGTTGCCGTTGCTCGTCCCACCGTCGTTCTCACACCCGAAGAACCTGCGGCACGTCTCCGTCGCGGACGGCGAAGGCTCGATCGCCGACCTGGTCGGCGTCGGGGAGGGCGACGTCTCCTCCTCCTCGGTCTCGGTGGCCGAGGGAGTCGGGGTCGGCGACGGTTCCGCGTTGACGACCTCACCGATGGGCTGGGGCTCCGGGAAATCCTTCGCCGGCGTGCCCTTCAGCGCTTCGAGCATGTAGTCGTGCCAGATCTGCGCCGGGAACGAGGCGCCGTGAATCTTCTTCTGGCCACCGGTTCCGAACATCTTCAGGAACGTACGGCCCTTCTTGGACTCGTCGTCGTCGTAGCGGAACATCGAGACCGCCGTCGACAGCTGGGGGGTGTAGCCCACGAACCAGGCCGACTTGTTGCCGTCGGTCGTACCGGTCTTGCCCGCCACCTCACGACCCGGCAGCTGAGCGTTGGTACCGGTGCCCTTGTCGACCACGGTCTTCAGCACGTCGGTCACGTTGTCGGCGACCTTGTCGGTGAACGCCTGCTGCGTCTGCGTCTTGTGCGTGAAGATCTGGCCCTTCTCGCTCGTGACCTTCTCCACGGAGTACGGATCGCGCTGCTTGCCGCTGGCGGCAAAGGTGGCGTAGGCACCGGCCATCCGGATCGCGCTCGGGTCGGAGATGCCGATCGAGAACGACGGGAAGCCGCTGTTGGTCAGGCTGGACTCCTTCAGGCCCGCCTTGACGGCGGAGTCCTTCACCTTGTCCAGACCGACGTCCATGCCGAGCTGCACGAACGCGGAGTTCACGGACTCGCGCATCGCCTCGCGCAGGTCGATCTTGTAATCGGGCGGGTTTCCCAGCGAGACGTTGCCGTCATTGGTCTGGAGCCACTCCTCGCCCTTCTCGTTCTTCCAGACCGTGTCGTCGTAGTTCCTGATCTTGAGCTTGTTCTGTCCGCTGAACAGGCTCTTCGGCGAGACGATGGTGCGCTCGTCCTGCGCCTGCGAGGACCCCAGGTCCGGGTCGCGCACGCCCCAGGTCATCGCCGCCGCCAGCACGAACGGCTTGAACGTCGAACCGACCTGGGCGCCGGTCTGGTCGGCGTTGTCGGTGAAGTGCTTGGTGGCGTCCTCACCGCCGTAGATGGCCCGGATCGCGCCGGTGGCCGGCTCCACGGAGGCTCCGCCGAACTGGACGTGCGTGTCCGTCCCGGGGCGCTGTTCCGGCTTGATGTTGGCGTCCTGGACCTTCTTGACCGACGCCTGCAGCTGGTTGACCTTGTTCTTGTCGAAGGTCGTGTAGATCGAGAAGCCGCCCTGCTGCAGCTTGTCCTGGGTGACCCCGGTCTCCTTGCTGTGGGTCACCAGGTAGCCGTTGGCGAGGTCGACGAGGTAGCCGATCTGGCCCTTCAGGTCGGTGTTCGACCGGGGGTTCTGCCACTTGGGGAGCGTGGTGTACTTCGCCCGCACCGACGCGTCGAGGTGGCCGTACTCGACCATCTTGTCGAGGGTGTCCTGCATCTGGCGCAAGGCCCGCTTGCTGTTGGCGGCGGGCGTGGCGCCGACCGAGTCGACGGACGTCGCGCCCGCCGGGTCGTAGTACGTGGCGCCCTTCAGCATGGCGGCCAGGAACGCGCACTCACCCGGGTTGAGCTTGATCGCGTCCTTGTTGAAGTAGGCGCGCGAGGCGGCCTGGATCCCGTAGGCGTTGCGCCCGTAGTACGCGGAGTTCAGGTAGCCGGCCATGATCTGGTCCTTGTCGACCTCCGCGCCCACCTTTATGGACACGAAGATCTCCTTGAACTTGCGGGAGATCGTCTGCGACTGGTCGTTCAGCATGGCGTTCTTGACGTACTGCTGGGTGATCGTCGACCCACCCTGCGTCTGTCCGCCCCGGGCCATGTTGAACACGGCGCGCGCGATGCCCTTGGGGTCGATGCCGCTGTCGTCGTAGAAGGTCTTGTTCTCCTGCGAGATCACCGCCCAGCGCATCTCCTCCGGGATCTGCGAGAGGTCGATGTTCTGCCTGTTCGTCTCACCACCGGTGGCAACCATCTGGCTGCCGTCCTTCCAGTAGTAGACGTTGTTCTGCGCCGTGGCGGTCTTGGCGATGTCCGGGATGCCGACCATGGCGTATCCGATGCCCGCGACGGCCACCAGACTGCCGACGAAGCCGACGAACAGACCCGCGACGAGCTTCCACGAGGGCATCCAGCGCTGCCAGCCGTACCTGTCGGCACGCGGGTAGTCGATCAGACGCTTGCGGTCGGGCGCCGAGCGCCCTCTGCCGCGTCCGGGGCCGTTCTGCCCGCCGCGGCGGGCCGCCGCGGCCTCGGCTGCTCTGCGCCGGCCGCCACTCGCGTTCCTCTGGGACGCGCGTCGGGCGTCGGCGCGGCTGCCGGTCGGCTGCTCCTCGCTTGCGGACCCGTGGCCCAGCCCGTAGTCGGCAGGAGATCCGGTGGCGCCTCGCGGTGCCGCGCGGCGGCCGGAGGACGCACCGGACTGGCCGCGTCGGGCCGCGGCACGTCCGCCTCCCTGCGGCTGCGGCGGTTTGCGACGGTGCTCGCTCATCGAACGATTACTCCTCGGGCAGGCGCATCCGTGCGCGCCTGGAAAAGGCGGCTGGTTTCCTGTCCCCCCGATGTACGGATGCGGTCGCTCGCGCATTCACCCGTACGGCACCGAGGACCTCGACGCCCCCCGGCGTCTCATGGGTCCCGGTGGTGTGCATGGCGCACAGACTACGCACCGCCAAAACCCGCCTAGCCCCGAAGTTCACCCCAAATCAGGCAACTCGCCTGCAACGAATCAGTGATGTGATCCCGTTCACCATCCCCCCTCTTGTCGCATCCGGAAGGCCGTTCTATCGTCTAGATGTATCGAGTCGATACATCAGCGCGGCATAAAGGCGGGAGGAGGCGACGATGAGCCGGCGTTCCGGGATCCTTGAGTTCGCCGTCCTCGGCCTGCTGCGCGAGTCACCGATGCACGGCTATGAGCTGCGCAAACGACTCAATACGTCATTGGGCGTGTTCCGTGCGTTCAGCTACGGCACGCTCTACCCCTGCCTCAAGACGCTGGTCGCCAACGGCTGGTTGATCGAAGAGTCGGGGAGCACCCCCGAGGACGCCCTCGCAGCTCCACTCGCAGGGCGACGCGCCAAGATCGTCTACAGGTTGACGGCGGAGGGCAAGGAGCACTTCGAGGAGCTCCTCTCCCAGACGGGGCCCGACGCGTACGAGGACGAGACCTTCGCCGCTCGTTTCGCCTTCTTCGGCCAGACGTCGCGCGATGTCCGCATGCGCGTGCTGGAGGGCCGGCGCAGCCGGCTGGAGGAGCGTCTGGAGAAGATGCGTGCCTCCCTGGCGCGCACACGGGAGCGCCTCGACGACTACACGCTTGAGCTCCAGCGCCACGGAATGGAGTCCGTGGAGCGCGAAGTGCGCTGGCTGAACGAGCTCATCGAGAGCGAGCGGGCCGGACGGGACCGGAAGGGTCCACCGTCCGGGGGGTCCGCTCAGCAGCACAACACATCTGGATCGACGGGCGGCCTGCCCCGCCCCGGGGACACCCCCGGGGCGGATTCGCCCGACGAAACCGCCACGTGAGAGCCCATTCAGGGCCTCACTCGTACACACAGGGAGCAACCGGAATGGGTTCGGTTCGCGTAGCCATCGTCGGCGTGGGCAACTGCGCGGCGTCGCTGGTGCAGGGCGTCGAGTACTACAAGGACGCCGACCCGGCGACCAAGGTCCCGGGCCTGATGCACGTGCAGTTCGGGGACTACCACGTCGGTGACGTCGAGTTCGTCGCCGCCTTCGACGTCGACGCGAAGAAGGTCGGCCTCGACCTCTCGGACGCCATCGGTGCCAGCGAGAACAACACCATCAAGATCTGCGACGTCCCGAACAAGGGCGTCACGGTCCAGCGCGGTCACACCCTCGACGGTCTCGGCAAGTACTACCGCGAGACCATCGAGGAGTCCGCGGAGACCCCGGTCGACGTGGTGAAGGTCCTCAAGGACAAGCAGGTCGACGTCCTCGTCTGCTACCTGCCCGTCGGCTCCGAGAACGCGGCGAAGTTCTACGCCCAGGCCGCCATCGACGCCAAGGTCGCGTTCGTCAACGCCCTTCCGGTCTTCATCGCCGGCACCAAGGAGTGGGCGGACAAGTTCACCGAGGCGGGCGTCCCGATCGTCGGCGACGACATCAAGTCCCAGGTCGGCGCCACCATCACGCACCGCGTGATGGCGAAGCTGTTCGAGGACCGCGGTGTCCGTCTCGAGCGCACCATGCAGCTCAACGTCGGCGGCAACATGGACTTCAAGAACATGCTGGAGCGCGACCGCCTCGAGTCCAAGAAGATCTCGAAGACGCAGGCCGTCACCTCGCAGATCCCCGACCGCGACCTGGGCGACAAGAACGTCCACATCGGTCCGTCGGACTACGTGGCCTGGCTGGACGACCGCAAGTGGGCGTACGTCCGCCTCGAGGGCCGCGCCTTCGGTGACGTCCCGCTGAACCTGGAGTACAAGCTCGAGGTCTGGGACTCCCCGAACTCCGCGGGTGTCATCATCGACGCCCTGCGCGCCGCGAAGATCGCCAAGGACCGCGGCATCGGCGGCCCGATCCTGTCGGCGTCGAGCTACTTCATGAAGTCCCCGCCGGTGCAGTACTTCGACGACGAGGCCTACGCCAACGTCGAGAAGTTCATCCGCGGCGAGGTCGAGCGCTAACCCGACCCCGTACGGAAAATTCGCTCCTGCCAGGGCTGAGAAGGGTCCCCGGGTCCATGACCCGGGGACCCTCCCCGTATGTGAGGCTGTGCCCATGGCCGCCCGTGATCTGCGTGTTCTGCTGAGCCTGAGGAACTTCCGGCGACTGCTCGCCGTACGGCTGCTCTCCCAGTGCGCGGACGGCGTCTATCAGGTGGCGCTCGCCACGTACGTCGTGTTCTCGCCGGAGAAGCAGACCTCGGCCACCGCGATCGCCTCGGCCATGGCGGTCCTGCTGCTGCCCTACTCGCTGGTCGGCCCCTTCGCGGGCGTCCTGCTGGACCGTTGGCGTCGTCGGCAGGTGCTCCTGCACGGCAACCTGCTGCGGGCCCTGCTGGCGTCGATGACGGCCGTTCTGATGGTGAGCCAGGTTCCCGACCAGCTCTTCTACGCCTCGGCGCTCTGTGTGACCGCGGTCAACCGTTTCGTCCTCGCCGGACTGTCGGCCGCTCTGCCGCGCGTCGTCGACGGCGAACGCCTGGTGATGGCCAACTCGCTTTCGCCGACGGCCGGAACGCTGGCGGCGGTCGCGGGCGGCGGTCTCGCCTTCGTCGTCCGGCTGGCGGTCGCGGACACCGACGCGGCGGTGGTGCTGCTGGCGTGCGCGCTGTACCTGTGCGCCGCGCTGGTCTCCCTGTCGATGGCCGTGGATCTGCTCGGTCCCGACGACTGTCCCGGCAAACTGCGGCTGGCCGCCGCTCTGCGGGGCACCGTTCGCGGCCTTTCGGCCGGTGTACGTCACCTCGCCGAACCCCGGCGCGCGGAGGCCGCCTGGGCGCTCGCCGCGATCTCGCTGATGCGGTTCTGCTACGGCGCCCTGACCGTCATGCTGCTGATGCTGTGCCGGTACGCCTGGTCGTCCGGCCCGGACGACGGACTGGCCCTTCTGGGACTGGCGGTGGGGATCTCCGGCGCCGGCTTCTTCGTCGCCGCGGTGGTGACCCCGTGGATGACGGACAGGCTCGGTGCCCTCGGCTGGATCGCCGCCTGCGCGGCGGTCACCGCCGTACTGGAACTCGCCCTGATGCTTCCGTTCGCCCAGCTCCCCACGTTCGTCGCCGCGTTCGTGCTGGGGCTGGTCACCCAGGGCGCGAAGATCTCCACCGACACCGTCGTCCAGGCCCGTGTGGCAGACGGCTTCCGCGGCCGGATCTTCTCTCTCTACGACGTCCTGTTCAACGTCGCCTTCGTCAGCGCTGCCGCTGTCGCCGCCCTGATGCTGCCCGCTGACGGACGCTCACCTGCGCTGGTGGTCACGGTCGCCGTTATCTACGGAGCGGTTGCTGGCGCTATGGCCCGCTTTGCGCGCGGGCGAGTGTCACATCAATGACACAGACGCCCTCTCGGCTACAAGGTTGTCAGTGGGGCCCGGTAACTTACGTGCGTCTTACTTCGCGAGTGATTTCGCGCCACGTCCAGTTTTCTAGGGGGACCCCCAAGTGTCGACTCCGCCGCCCCAGGGCCAGAACCCGTTCGCGCAGCCGGGCCAGCAGCCCTACGGCCAGCCCCAGGGTCAGGCTCCGTACCCGCCGCAGGGCGGCTACCCCCAGCAGCCCGGTCAGCCCGGCTACCCGGCCGCCCCTTACGGCGCGGTCCCGCCGGAGCAGCCCCGCCGCAAGGTCAGCTTCAAGCTGGTCAAGAACATCGTCATCGTGCTGGCCGTCGTCGGCGCGGCCATCGGCGCGTACATATCCAGCCAGGACGACGCCAACACGGCGGCTGTCGGCGACTGCATGCACCGTGGCAACAGCGACAACAACAACCCTGACCTCGAGGTCGTCAAGTGCGACTCGTCGCAGGCGCAGTACATCGTGCTGGCCAAAGTCAAGGGCACGTACTCGCGCATCACGGCTGACACCAAGTGCCAGGCAGAGGCCAAGGACTTCCAGTACTCGTACACCGAGAGCGGTGACGGCGAGAACTTCCTGCTCTGCCTGAAGGACTACAAGAAGTAGGGCGCAAGCACGACAGGGGCGGTGTTTCACGTGAAACACCGTCCCTGCGCATGTCTGCCCGCCGCACCCGGAGGGCCATGTTTCACGTGAAACATGGCCCGGGCAGCCTCAGTCCTGGTCGGTCCACCACTCCTTGAGGGCCGACACCGCTGCGTCGTACTCCATCGGGCCGTTCTCCAGCCGGAGTTCCAGTAGATGCTTGTAGGCCTTGCCGATGGCGGGGCCGGGGCCGACGCCCAGGATCTCCATGATCTGGTTGCCGTCAAGGTCGGGACGGATCGCGTCCAGCTCCTCCCGCTCCTTCAGCTGGGAGATGCGCTCCTCCAGGCCGTCGTAAGCGCGGGAGAGGGTGGCCGCCTTGCGCTTGTTGCGCGTCGTGCAGTCCGAGCGCGTCAGCTTGTGGAGCCGTTCGAGCAGCGGCCCCGCGTCCCGTACATAGCGGCGCACAGCGGAGTCCGTCCACTCGCCCGTGCCGTACCCGTGGAAGCGCAGGTGGAGTTCGACCAGACGGGAGACGTCCTTCACCAGCTCGTTGGAGTACTTCAGCGCCGTCATCCGCTTCTTCGTCATCTTCGCGCCCACCACTTCGTGGTGGTGGAAGGAGACGCGGCCGTCCTTCTCGAAGCGGCGGGTGCGGGGCTTGCCGATGTCGTGCAGCAGGGCGGCGAGCCGCAGGACGAGGTCGGGCCCTTCTTCTTCCAGGGCGATGGCCTGCTCGAGAACGATCAGGGTGTGCTCGTAGACGTCCTTGTGCCGGTGGTGCTCGTCGCTCTCCAGCCGCAGCGCGGGCAGCTCGGGCAGCACCCGCTCGGCGATGCCGGTGTCGACCAGCAGCGAGAGTCCCTTGCGCGGGTGCGCGGAGAGGATCAGCTTGTTCAGCTCGTCCCGGACCCGCTCGGCCGACACGATCTCGATGCGGTCGGACATCTCCTTCATGGCCGTGACGACGTCCGCGGCGACCTCGAAGTCGAGCTGGGCGGCGAAGCGGGCGGCACGCATCATGCGCAGCGGGTCGTCCGAGAAGGACTCCTCCGGGGTGCCCGGGGTACGCAGCACACGTGCCGCCAGGTCTTCGAGGCCCCCGTGCGGGTCGATGAACTCCTTCTCCGGCAGGGCCACCGCCATGGCGTTCACCGTGAAGTCCCGCCGCACGAGATCCTGCTCGATGCTGTCGCCGTAGGAGACCTCGGGCTTGCGCGAGGTGCGGTCGTACGCCTCCGAGCGGTAGGTGGTGACCTCGATCTGGAAGGACCGGTCGACGTCCCCGACCCGGGCCTCCTTCTGGACACCGACCGTGCCGAAGGCGATCCCCACCTCCCACACGGAGTCCGCCCACGGCCGGACGATCTTCAGGACGTCCTCGGGCCGGGCGTCCGTCGTGAAGTCCAGGTCATTGCCGAGCCGGCCGAGCAGCGCGTCCCGCACCGAGCCGCCGACCAGGGCAAGGGAGAAGCCGGCCTCCTGGAAGCGGCGGGCGAGGTCGTCGGCGACAGGGGCGACCCGCAGCAGTTCGCTCACCGCGCGGTGCTGCACCTGGCTGAGGGCACTGAGATTGTCTTCGTTGGCGTTCGGCACAACAAAAGAGGGTACGTGGCCGCGCCAACCGGAGCCGCCCCTATGAGCGACGCCGGACGGCCCTGCCGTCAGGGCGGCAGTGCGTGTTTTCGAGCACCTGGAAACCGCTGCTTCTTATACCTGCACATAGCAGACGAGTCGACCGCCGCCGGCGATCTCGTGGAGCGGTCCGCGGCACTTCCTCTCAGCGCGCATCGTTACGATGCGTGGACGCACATTCCGACGACCACTGACGACGACGAGGGACGGGCGAGCGCGTGGCCGAGGCGGCAGACTTTCCGGGGATGACTCCCTCACCTGCCCGCCGGTGGCTGCGGCGCACCGGCGCACTGCTCGCCGGGGCGCCCCTGCTGGCCGGTCTCCTCCAGCTGCCCGCCGTCACCGCGCAGGCCGCTGAACAGGCCGGTGTCAGGGAGGCCGCCGACACGGACACCGTGGCCGTCGCCGTCGACTTGCTCAGCCCCAGCGCCCCGGCCGACGGGGAGACCCTGACCGTCTCGGGTACGGTCACCAACAACGGCAAGCACACCGTCACGGCCGCCCACGTGGACCTCCAGGTGGGCCAGGCGCTCGCCACCCGCTCGGCGATCGACAGGGCCGCCAAGCGGGCGGACTCCCTCTCCTCCGACGACGGCGTCACGGTCGGCGGCAAGTACGTCGCCAAGTTCGCCAAGCTCAAGCCCGGCGTGGCCCAGCCCTTCAGCATCTCCGTCCCGGTCGACAAGCTCGACCTCGGCAAGGACGGGGTCTACCCGCTGGGGGTCTCCCTCTCCGGCGAGACGTCCGCGCAGCCGTGGGACCGGGTCCTGGGCGTCCAGCGCACCTTCCTCCCGTGGCAGGACGGCGAGGCGGACACGCGCACGCCCACAACCGTGCTGTGGCCGCTGATGTCCACCGTCCACATGACGGCGGAGACCGGCTCGAACGCACAGCAGACCCCCGTCTTCCTCAACGAGGACCTGGCCAAGGAGATCGCCCCCGGCGGCCGCCTGGCCCAGATGCTGACCCTGGGCAAGCAGCTCGACGTCACGTGGGTGATCGACCCCGACCTGCTGGCGTCCGTCGACGCCATGACCGGCAGCTATCGCATCCGCGGCGCCGGCGACACCACGACGGCCGGCACCCAGCAGGCGGTCGCCAAGCAGTGGCTCGACGAGCTGCAGAGCGCGGTCACGGGCAAAGAAGTCGTCGCGCTGCCCTTCGCCGACCCCGATCTTGCCTCGCTCGCACACAACGGCACGGGCGTCGCCGGCTCCCTGAGCCAGCTCAAGGAAGCCACGGACGTCGCCGCCACCACGGTGCAGACCGTGCTCCACGTCACCCCGAGCACCGACTTCGCCTGGCCGGTGGAGGGCGCCGTCGACCCGTCGATCGTCAAGGTCGCCACCTCCGCCGGCGCCGACAAGGTCATCGCCCGCAGCGACAGCCTCGCCGAGACCGGCGACCTCTCCTACACCCCGTCCGCGGCCCGCCCCATCGGCGGCGGCACCACCGCCGTGGTCGCCGACTCGTGGCTGTCCACGATCTTCGACGGCGATCTCACGACAGCATCGGCGTCCACGCTCGCCGTGCAGGAGTTCCTCGCACAGAGCCTGGAGCTGAACCTCCAGACGGACAAGCAGCGCAGCATCGTGGTCGCCCCCCAGCGCATGCCGACCGCGGACCAGGCCCGCGCGCTCGCCGAGGCCGTCACCCGCCTCCAGGGCGGCACGTGGTCGCAGCCCCAGCAGCTCACGGCGGCCGCCAAGGCCAAGCCCGACCCGGCCGCCAGCACGAAGGTGCCGTCCAGGGCCGCGTACCCGGCGTCGCTGCGCAAGCGGGAGCTGCCCCGGTCGGCGTTCGAGGAGATGGCGGACACCCAGGACAAGCTGGACAACTTCAAGGTGATCCTCGCCAACGAGGCAAGGGTCGTGACCCCCTTCGGACGGGCGCTGAACCGGGAGATGTCCACCTCCTGGCGGGGCCGCGGCGCCGCGGCGAGCGCGTTCCGGGAGGGCGTGCGGGCCTATCTCGACACGTTGACCGGCCAGGTCAAGCTGATCGACAAGTCGGAGACCAAGCTCTCCGGGCGCAGCGCCACGATCCCGGTGACCGTGCAGAACAACCTGGTGCAGGGAGTGGACCACCTGGTCCTGAGGCTCACCTCCACCAACCAGACGCGCCTGGAGATCTCCGGCGAGCCGTACGCGGAGCAGCGGATCACGGTGTCCGGCGGCCATACGACGACGGTGAAGTTCAGCACGTCCGCCAAGGTCAACGGCCAGACGACGGTGATCGCCCAGCTGTACACCGAGGACGGACAGGAGTACGGGGCGCCGGTCACCTTCGACGTGAAGGTCACCGAGATCACCGCCACGGTGATGCTGGTCATCGGCGGCGGCGTCCTGCTCCTGGTGCTGGCCGGCTTCCGCATGTACACCCAGCGCAAGCGCGCCGCCGCCCGCGAGGCAGCGGAAGCCGACGAGGACGGTCCCCAGGAGGGCGACGGGCCCGCGGACGACCCGCAGGATCCCGCGGCCCCCCAGGACCGTCACACTGAAGAGTCCGGCGGTCAGGCCGGGGCAGACGACGATGAGCAGCCGAGTGACGAGAGCCCGGACACCGAAGCGGAAAGCGCAGACCCGTCCGGCACGGGTGAGAGAGTGGACCGTTGAGGATGTCGTGGCCGGTGGGCCCGGGACGATGAGGTGGGGTAGCCATGAACGCGCCGTACGACGGTGACCGCGGCCGGGCCGCGGGCGGCCCGGGGCGCCCCGAGGGCCCGCCGCCCGAGCAGGGTCAGGTGCCGCCGCAGCACCCCGCGGACATGTACCTCCAGGACGCCTACGACCAGGACCCCTACCGGGCCCAGGACCTCACCGCGCAGGACCCGGTCGCCGAGGCGCTCTACGACCGCGCGGCGCACCCTCCGCCGCCCCCGGGCTCCCAGGAGCCGCCGCAGCCCCTCTACGGCCGCCCCCCGCAGTCCCCGTACGCCCCCGACCCTCATGTGTGGGCCCAGACCCCGGCGCCCGAACCGGAGGGCCCCACGCAGTACCTCCCGTACGGCGACGACCCGCGCACCACCCAGTTCGTGGGCGTGGACGACCTGGTCACGCATTCCGGCGAGCAGCAGCACCAGCCGGACGCCTTCGCCCACCTGTTCCGGGACCAGCAGCAGAGCGGTCACCAGCAGGCCGGCTACCAGCAGGGCGACTCCCGTCCGCCGGCGGACGGCCCGGCCGTGCCCGGTCCGGCCCAGCCGCCGGGCGGGCAGGGCGCACCGCAGCAGTACCAGGCCCCGGTGGCCGCCACGCCCGCCATCGACCAGACCATGAACCTCACCGCGACACCCGACGCGCCCGTACCGGCCGCAGCCGCCGCTCCCGCGCCCAAGAAGGGCGGTCGCGCGTCCGGACTGCTGAAGTCCAGCGCCGTCATGGCGGCGGGCACGATGGTCTCCCGCCTCACCGGCTTCGTCCGCTCCGCGCTGATCGTCTCCGCGCTGGGCGTCGGCCTGCTCGGCGACACCTTCCAGGTGGCCTACCAGCTACCGACGATGATCTACATCCTGACCGTGGGCGGCGGACTCAACTCCGTCTTCGTGCCGCAGCTCGTGCGTGCCATGAAGGAGGACGAGGACGGCGGCGAGGCGTACGCCAACCGGCTGCTCACCCTGGTCATGGTGGCACTGGGCCTGCTCACGGTCGCCGCGATCGCCGCGGCCCCCGTCCTGATCCGCCTCCTGTCCGACTCGGTGGCCAGCAACCCGGCGGCCAACGACGTCGGCGTCACCTTCGTCCGCTACTTCCTGCCCTCGATCTTCTTCATGGGCGTCCACGTGGTGATGGGTCAGATCCTCAACGCCCGCGGCAAGTTCGGCGCCATGATGTGGACGCCCGTCCTGAACAACATCGTCATCATCGTGACGCTGGGCATGTTCATCTGGGTCTACGGCACCTCCGCCGACTCCGGCATGAAGGTCACGACCATCCCGCCGGAGGGCGAGCGCCTCCTCGGGATCGGGATCCTGCTGGGCCTGGTCGTCCAGGCCCTCGCCATGATCCCGTACCTGCGCGAGACCGGGTTCCGGCTGCGGCTTCGCTTCGACTGGAAGGGTCACGGCCTCGGCAAGGCCGCGACGCTCGCCAAGTGGACCGTCCTGTTCGTCCTGGCCAACCAGGCCGGCGCGCTCGTCGTGACCCAGCTGTCCACGTCGGCCGGCAAGGCGTCGCCGGTCGACGGCACAGGCTTCGCCGCCTACGCCAACGCCCAGCTGATCTGGGGCCTGCCGCAGGCCATCATCACCGTCTCCCTGATGGCCGCGCTGCTGCCGCGCATCTCCCGTTCCGCCGCCGAGGGCGACGGCGGCGCGGTCCGCGACGACATCTCCCAGGGCCTGCGCACCACGGCCGTCGCGATCGTGCCGATCGCCTTCGGCTTCCTCGCCCTGGGCATCCCGATGTGCACGCTGATCTTCGGTTCCTCGGGCACCAGCGAGGCCACGAACATGGGCTTCATGCTCATGGCCTTCGGCCTCGGCCTGATCCCCTACTCCGTGCAGTACGTCGTCCTGCGCGCCTTCTACGCCTACGAAGACACCCGCACCCCCTTCTACAACACGGTCATCGTGGCCGCCGTGAACGCGGGCGCCTCGGCGGTCTGCTACTTCGTCCTGCCCGCCCGCTGGGCCGTGGTCGGCATGGCGGCCTCCTACGGCCTGGCCTACGGGATCGGCGTCGGTGTCGCCTGGAACCGGCTGCGCAAGCGGCTCGACGGCGACCTCGACGGCTCCCACGTCCTGCGGACCTACGCCCGCCTGTGCATCGCCTCCCTGCCCGCCGCCCTGATCAGCGGCGCGGCCTGCTACGGCATCGGACACAGCCTGGGCCAGGGCGCCCTCGGCTCCTTCGCCGCACTGCTGGCCGGCGGCGCGCTCCTGCTCGGCGTCTTCTTCCTCGCCGCCCGCAGAATGCGCATCGAGGAACTCAACTCGCTGGTCGGCATGGTCCGCGGCCGCCTGGGGCGCTGACGACCACGGACGGACCGGGTCCGGGGAAAGGAGCGCCGCCTGTTGAACGAAGGTGAGCGAGGGGCAGTCGCACAACCATCGTTCGCCGCCGCGTGTCGTGCATAGCGGCGGACTGTGGGCACAATTGGGTTCGGCGTCGGACGGCGCGCACGAAGTCGCACGGCGCGCTCTGAATGGGGAGGCAGGAACGACGGTGGCGGAACGGAGCACAGCTGCCGTCGACGTGGCAGACAACAGCGGTGACGAACCGCTGACCGCACAAGCGGACCAGTCCACGGCCGACGGGGTGGTCAAGAACCGGGAGCAGGACACGGACACCGACGAGGCACAGGGGAGTGGCGGGACGGAACGTCCCGGGAAGGCCTCACCGCCGGAACTGCACAGCGGCCACAAGCTCGCCAGACGCTACCGGCTCGAAGAGTGCGTCACCCGTCTGGACGGTTTCAGCAGTTGGCGAGCCGTCGACGAGAAACTCCGCCGTGCCGTGGGCGTCCACGTCCTGCCCGCGGACCACGCCAGGGCCCGTTCGGTGCTGGCCGCGGCGCGCTCCTCGGCGCTCCTCGGTGATCCCCGGTTCGTCCAGGTGCTGGACGCCGTCGAGGAGAACGACCTCGTCTACGTCGTCCACGAGTGGCTGCCCGACGCCACCGAGCTGACCACGCTGCTCGCGGCCGGCCCGCTGGAGCCGCACGACGCCTACCAGATGGTCAGTCAGATCGCCTCCGCGATGGCCGCGGCCCACCGGGAGGGCCTGGCGCATCTGCGGCTCAACCCCAACGCCGTCCTGCGGACCTCGTCGGGACAGTGGCGCATCCGCGGCCTCGCCGTGAACGCCGCCCTGCGCGGCATCGCCACCGACACCCCCCAGCGCACCGACACCGAGGCGATCGGCGCGCTGCTGTACGCGGCGCTCACCCAGCGCTGGCCGTACGAGAACGACGCCTACGGCCTGTCGGGGCTGCCCAAGGACGTCGGGCTGATCGCCCCCGACCAGGTACGGGCCGGCGTCCACCGGGGCCTGTCCGAGCTGTCCATGCGCGCGCTCGTCAACGACGGCGCGACCGCCTCCCGCCACGAGGCCGCCTGCACCACGCCGGAGGAACTGGTCAAGGCGATCGGCGAGATGCCCCGCATCCGCCCGCCGGAGCCCGCGTTCACCGCCCCTCCGGAGTACCAGCGCACGACGTACCAGCAGGGCACCTACGGCCGTCCGGCTCCGCACCCGGGTGCCACGCAGGCCGTGCCGACGCCTCCGCCTCCCCTGCAGAGCCCCACCGGCAGGGCCCTGAAATGGGCGGTCTCCGCCCTGCTCATCGCCGCGCTCGGCCTCGGCAGCTGGCAGCTCGCCGACGCCCTCGTGGACCGCACCCACTCCGACAGCAACCAGACCCAGACGACGGACGAGGGCGACAAGAACAGCGCCGCGCCCAAGCCCGTCAGGCAACTGAAGATCCACGACGCCGCCGAGTACGTGGTGAGCGGTGACGCCCAGCACCCGGGTGACGTCGGCGAGACCTACGACAACGACAGTGCGACCTATTGGCGGACGTCGAGCTTCAGGGCCGGTCCGCCCCTCGCGCCCTACAAGCCCGGCGTGGGCATCGTCTACGACCTCGGCTCGGCGCAGGAGATCTCGAAAGCCGCCATAGGGCTCTACTACGGCGGCAACCACACGACCGTGCACCTGTATGCCGCGGACTCCCTGAACCCGTCGCCGAGCGCCCTGAAGTCGATGCAGAAGATCGGCACGCTCACCACGACCGGAACCAGCGCCACCGTGAAGGCGTCCAAGGCGGTCAAGACCCGCTATGTGCTCGTCTGGTTGACGGCCCTGCCGTACGCTGCCGGCGATCAGTACAGCGACGACGGTTACAAGCAGGGCATCACCGACGTGAAATTCACGGGGTGACGTCTCACCGAAGGGGGAGGGGGTCCGATGGCGGAAGACTCCGGGTACGACGGAGTGAGCGACCAGGATCTCCTCACCCGGCACGTCGAGGGCGACCCCGACGCCTTCGGTGAACTCGTGCGGCGTCACCGGGACCGGCTCTGGGCGGTGGCGCTGCGCACGCTGGGGGACCGCGAGGAGGCCGCTGACGCCGTCCAGGACGCCCTCGTCTCCGCCTACCGGGCCGCGCACACCTTCCGCGGCCAGTCCGCCGTCACGACCTGGCTGCACCGCATCACGGTGAACGCGTGCCTGGATCGGGCGCGCAAGTCGGCATCCCGTAAGACCTCTCCGGTGGACGACACCGAGCGCCTGGAGCAGCTCCTCGAACCGCACGAGTCGGCTGCCGCCCCGGCGGAACGCAACGACCTGCACCGCCAGCTCCTGGAAGCGCTCGGCACGCTCCCGCCCGATCAACGTTCCGCCCTGGTCCTCGTGGACATGCAGGGCTACCCGGTCGCCGAAGCCGCCCGCGTACTCGACGTGCCGACCGGAACGGTGAAGAGCCGCTGCGCCCGGGGCAGAGCCAGACTCCTCCCCCTGCTCGCCCATCTGCGCCCCGAAGGCTCCCGAGCGGACAGAGAAGGCGCCGCAGGACGGAACCGGGTACGGGAGACATCCGTCCCACCGGCAGCGGACCCTCGCACCGAGGGCCCGGACAACGCCGGGACAGGCGATTCAGCTGCTGTGAAGGGCGGAGGTGGGCGAGCGTGACATCGACGACGGACACGACCGGGCACCCGGACGTCACCGAGATCTCCGACCTCACCGAAGGCCTGCTCACCCCCGACCGAAGCACCGCCGTACGTCGCCATCTGGAGTCCTGCGACCTCTGCGCCGACGTCCACGCCTCGCTGGAGGAGATCCGCGGCCTGCTGGGCGACCTTCCCGGGCCGTCACGCATGCCGGACGACGTCTCCCATCGCATCGACGCGGCGCTGGCGGCCGAGGCCCTGCTCAATGCCACGGCAGCAGAGGACAGCGACAACGCCCCCGCGCCGGCCGGCGTACACGAACCAGCCGACGTATTCGCCGCTGCCACCGAGGGGACCACTGCCCCCGACGCGGCCGGTGTTTCACGTGAAACACCGCCGACGACAGACCGCCCCTCGGGACGACCCCGCGCCACCACCGGCCCGGGACGCAAGGACCGTCCGGGCCGGAGGCGAGGCAACCGCCGCAGGGCCGCGGTCCTCGGTGCGGTCTTCGCGGCCGCAGCTCTGGGCCTCGGCTCCGTCCTGGTGTCTTCCCTCACAGGCGGCGGAACCCCGGACACGGCGACCCATCAGACCGCAGCGCCCGACACCTTCTCCGCGAGCAAACTGAAGACGCGGGTCACCGATCTCCTGGCCGCATCCGGCGGCTCTCGCTCGCCGTCCAGCATGGGCATCCAGGGCGAGCCCGAGAACCGGACACCGAAGATCCTTCGGCAGCCCACGGTTCCGCCGTGTGTGCAGAAGGGCATCGGACGCAGTGAAGGGGCCCTGGCCACGGAGACGGGTAGGTATCAGGGGAAGGACGTCGTGCTCGTCGTGCTGCCCGACGCCACGGACAGCACGCGGGTCGACGCCTACATCGTGGACACGGCCTGTGTGGATCATCCGTCATCGGGCCCGGCCAGGGTGCTGCTGAAAACGAGCTACGTCCGCCGCTGACGAAGCGACGCATCACCACGATCTTGCGCGGTGGTCACCTCACGCCCCGCACGACGTCCTCCCTTCGTGTGCCCGGACACAGCGGGAATGTACGCCCCTTAGGATCCGTTGGGTCGGGTGAGAGTCTCCAGAGGCTCCCCCGGTCGACCGACGCTGTCCAGAGACGAGGAAACAAGCCGTGAGCGACGTCCGTAACGTGATCATCATCGGCTCCGGGCCCGCCGGCTACACCGCGGCCCTCTACACCGCGCGCGCCTCGCTGAAGCCGCTGGTGTTCGAAGGCGCCGTCACGGCGGGCGGCGCACTGATGAACACCACCGAGGTGGAGAACTTCCCCGGATTCCAGGACGGCATCATGGGCCCCGAGCTCATGGACAACATGCGCGCCCAGGCCGAGCGTTTCGGCGCCGAGCTGATCCCCGACGACATCGTCTCCGTCGACCTCACCGGTGAGATCAAGACCGTCACGGACACCGCCGGCACGGTCCACCGCGCCAAGGCCGTCATCGTCACCACCGGCTCGCAGCACCGCAAGCTGGGGCTGCCGAACGAGGACGCTCTCTCCGGCCGCGGTGTCTCCTGGTGCGCCACGTGTGACGGGTTCTTCTTCAAGGACCAGGACATCGCCGTCATCGGCGGCGGTGACACCGCCATGGAGGAGGCAACCTTCCTCTCCCGGTTCGCCAAGTCCGTGACGATCGTCCACCGCCGTGACACCCTGCGCGCCTCCAAGGCGATGCAGGAGCGCGCCTTCGCCGACCCGAAGATCAAGTTCATCTGGGACAGCGAGGTCGCCGAGATCCAGGGCGACCCCAAGCTGGCCGGGCTGAAGCTGCGCAACCTCAAGACCGGCGAGCTCTCGGACCTGCCGGTGACGGGCCTGTTCATCGCGATCGGCCACGACCCGCGTACCGAGCTCTTCAAGGGGCAGCTGGACCTCGATGAGGAGGGCTACCTGAAGGTCGCCGCGCCCTCCACCCGGACGAACGTGACGGGCGTCTTCGCCGCCGGCGATGTCGTGGACCACACCTACCGTCAGGCGATCACCGCGGCCGGCACCGGCTGCTCCTCCGCTCTCGACGCCGAGCGCTACCTCGCCGCCCTCGCGGACGAGGAGCAGGCCGAGCCCGAGAAGACCTCCGTCTGATCCCCTCCCCCGCACAAGAATGAAGGAGCCCCCTGTGGCCGGCACCCTGAAGAATGTGACCGACGCCGACTTCGAAGAGGTCGTCCTCAAGAGCGACAAGCCCGTCCTGGTGGACTTCTGGGCCGAGTGGTGCGGCCCGTGCCGTCAGATCGCGCCCTCCCTCGAGGCCATCGCGGCTGAGCACGGCGAGAAGATCGAGATCGTCAAGCTCAACATCGACGAAAACCCGAACACGGCCGCCAAGTACGGCGTCATGTCGATCCCGACCCTGAACGTGTACCAGGGCGGCGAGGTCGCCAAGACGATCGTCGGCGCCAAGCCCAAGGCCGCGCTCGTCCGCGACCTGGAGACCTTCATCTCCGAGTGACGCGCCGATCCGTCGTGCCGACGGTCGATGTTTCACGTGAAACAGGCAAGGGCCGGTCCCCACGGACCGGCCCTTGCCTGTGTCGGATGTCGGAGACCGTCAGAGCGGGCGCAACACCGGCTCCTTCTGGACTGCTCCCAGCAAACGGTCGAGCGCCATCTCCACGTCTTCCTTCCAGGAGAGCGTGCTTCTCAGCTCCAGCCTCAGCCGGGGGTGGGCGGGATGAGGGCGCACGGTCTTGAAGCCCACCGCCAGCAGATGGTCGGCCGGGAGCAGACAGGCCGGTTCCTTCCATCGGGTGTCGCCGAACGCCTCGATGGCCTTGAAGCCCCGTCTCAGCAGATCCTTGGCGACCGTCTGCACCATCACCCGGCCCAGCCCCTGTCCCTGATAGCCCGGCATGATGAACGCCGTCATGAGCTGGACGGCATCCGGTGACACCGGGCTGGTGGGAAAAGCCGTCGAGCGGGGGACATAGGCGGGGGGTGCGTAGAGCACGAAGCCCACGGGGACGTCGTCCACGTAGACGACACGGCCGCACGATCCCCAGTCCAACAGGACGGCGGAGATCCAGGCCTCTTTCTCCAGCGCGGTCGTCCCCGCCTTCAGCGCGGCTTCGCCGCTGACGGGATCGAGTTCCCAGAAGACGCACGAGCGACAGCGCTGGGGAAGGTCCTGAAGGTTGTCCAGCGTGAGCGGTACGAGCCGACGCCCCATGAAGGCTGTTCCTCGCTTCCTTCGCCCGCTCCACCGCGAGCTGCCGTCAGAGCGCTCCATTCCCGGAGCAGACTGCCGACGAACCCGCCGACCACACCCAGCCCCAGTCCGGCGCTCACCAGTCCGGTCCGGCTCATCGTTCGCATGGCCCCCGCCTCCCGCTCCGAGGTACTGCCAGGTGGACGCGTCAAAGCCTTCTCGCATCGTATCCACGATGCGATTCCCTCGACAGCGCACGCAAGCAAAGAGCGAGCCGTGTCCGGTACTCACCGGACAACGGCTCGCTCTGAACGGCTCAAGCACGGCACTGTCACTGCCGGGCCCGGGCTCAGCCCTCCGCGTCCTCGCTGTCGCCGTCGCCCAGGCCCTTCGGCAGGACCGGGCCCTCACCGGGAGCAAGGGTGCCGAGGATGCGCTCAAGATCCTCCATCGAGGCGAACTCGACGGTGATCTTGCCCTTCTTCTGGCCGAGGTCGACCTTCACCCGCGTTTCGAAGCGATCCGAGAGCCGGGTCGCCAGGTCGCTCAACGCCGGGGAGACCCGACCGCCGGCCCGCGGCCCCTTGGCCCGCTGGGCCGCCTGCGGACGCGACCCCATGAGGGTCACGATCTCCTCGACGGCCCGCACCGAGAGTCCCTCGGCCACGATGCGATGGGCCAGCCGATCCTGCTCCTCCGAGTCGTCGACGGAGAGCAGCGCCCGCGCGTGACCGGCGGAGAGCACGCCCGCAGCGACCCGGCGCTGGACCGCCGGAGAGAGCTTCAGCAGACGCAGCGTGTTGGAGACCTGCGGGCGGGACCGACCGATGCGGTCCGCCAACTGGTCGTGCGTGCAGTTGAAGTCCTTCAGCAACTGGTCATAGGCGGCAGCCTCTTCCAGCGGATTGAGCTGAGCCCGGTGGAGGTTCTCCAGAAGAGCGTCCAGGAGGAGCTTCTCGTCGTCCGTGGCCCGCACGATCGCCGGGATCGCTTCCAGTCCCGCCATGCGGCAGGCCCGCCAACGCCGCTCACCCATGATCAGCTCATAGCGTGCGGTGTCGACCTGGCGCACGACGACCGGCTGCAGCAGACCAACCTCCTGGATGGAGGTGATCAGCTCGTGCAAGGCGTCGTCGTCGAAGACCTCACGCGGCTGGCGCGGGTTCGGCGTGATCTGGTCGAGGGGAATCTCCGCAAAGTGGGCGCCGATGGGCGGCGCCGGCATCTCCAGGAGATCGCCCGCAGGAACCTCCTCTGTTTCACGTGAAACAGGCGGGAGCGTGGCCACCTTGGCGGCCGCCACCCCTCTCTCGGCCGTCAGGACCGGAACAGCGGCGGGTGACGAGGAGCCCCCGCCTCCGACCGCGGCCTGCGCGGGCGTCTTCTCCGTGGGGGCAGCAGGGATCAATGCCCCCAGGCCACGGCCCAACCCCCTCCGTCGCTCACTCACTGGATCCCCTCCACCATGTTCGGGTTGTTCTGGGCGCCAACATGGGCGTGCGTCGCGTCGTAACTGACGCCGACGCCCTTCAGCGCAAGTTCTCGTGCAGCCTCAAGGTAGGACAGGGCGCCGCTCGATCCCGGATCGTAAGTCAGCACCGTCTGCCCGTAGCTCGGCGCCTCGGAGATACGCACGGAGCGGGGAATACTCGTCCGCAGCACCTCTTCACCGAAGTGGGTGCGCACCTCCTCCGCGACCTGCGACGCGAGCCGTGTCCGGCCGTCGTACATGGTGAGCAGGATGGTCGACACATGCAGTTCGGGGTTGAGGTGTCCCCGTACCAGGTCGACGTTGCGCAGCAGCTGCCCGAGCCCTTCGAGCGCGTAGTACTCGCACTGGATCGGGATCAGGACCTCGGCGCCGGCCACCAGAGCGTTGACCGTCAGCAGGCCCAGCGACGGCGGACAGTCGATGAGGATGTAGTCCAGCGGCTGTTCGTATGCCTGGATCGCTCTCTGCAAGCGGCTCTCACGCGCCACCAGGGAGACCAGTTCGATCTCGGCACCCGCGAGGTCGATGGTGGCGGGAGCGCAGAAGAGACCTTCCACGTCCGGCACAGGCTGGACGACTTCAGCGAGGGGGCGGCTGTCGACGAGCACGTCGTAGATGGACGGCACCTCGGCGTGGTGGTCGATCCCCAGAGCCGTGGACGCGTTGCCCTGGGGGTCGAGGTCGACCACCAGGACACGTCCGCCGTGCAGGGCAAGGGACGCGGCGAGGTTGACCGTCGTCGTCGTCTTGCCGACCCCACCCTTCTGGTTGGCGACCACGATCACACGGGTGTGCTCGGGACGTGGCAGGCCCTCGCCGGCACGGCCCAGAGCCTCCACCGCGAGTTGGGCAGCACGACCGATCGGGGTGTCGTCCATCGGGGGCGGTGTTTCACGTGAAACATCCTCCCCAAACGACGACTCGGTACGGGGACCGGGGACCGGATCGGTCATCGGTCCCGCGATGTTGGCGTCGGACCGCAAGGATTCACTCTCCTCGACTTCAGGCTCGCAATGAACAGAGCCTCCCATGCCTTCGGGGTGGTGAACCAGTGAGGCCTGTCGTTCTGTGGAGAAATCCACCTCTGTGGACAAC
Organism: Streptomyces sp. NPDC048481; assembly: GCF_043200075.1. NCBI lineage: Bacteria > Bacillati > Actinomycetota > Actinomycetes > Kitasatosporales > Streptomycetaceae > Streptomyces > Streptomyces sp. NPDC048481. Next base: position 524,499 of record NZ_JBICXC010000003.1, on the reverse strand, counting down.
TCCCGTCCCTCATCGAGTGAACCGAGAGGCTTGCGGTCGCGCGGTTCGGCAGCAGCGCGGCCGCGACTGATGATGCCGTGGAGCAAGGAGCGACGTTTCACGTGAAACACGATGCCCGGCGGCCAGGTCGCCGTCTGCGCGACACCCCGGTATGTGCACGTTTAGCTTCATGAGCCGGATATGCCCGGCCAGACCTGCCACCCGGCCGGCCGGGCAGCACACTGCGCTGCCCGGCCCCGGCCTGGCCCCCGCATCGTCAGCGGCGTCGCCTGGTGCGGCCTGTCCGGGCCGCCTTGGCGCGCTTGGCCGCGAACCGCACACCGCCGGGGCTCTCCCCGACCTCGACCCGCACCACCGTGGAGAGGGGATCGACGACGCCCTCCCCGACCTGGAGGATCGAGGTGCCCACGGCGCCGAGCTTGCTCAGCGCCGTCGCGGCGCTCTTCAGCTCCTCCTCGGCGGTGTCGCCCTTGAGGGCGAGCATCTCGCCGTAGGGACGCAGCAGCGGAATGCCCCACGTGGCCAGACGGTCCAGCGGCGCCACGGCACGGGCGGTCACCACATGGACCGGCGGGATCTTGCCCATGACCTCCTCCGCACGACCGCGCGCCACAGTCACGTGGTCCAGGCCGAGGAGTTCGACGACCTCCGTCAGGAAGTTGGTGCGCCGCAGCAGCGGCTCCAGCAAGGTGATCTTCAGGTCCTCCCGCACGAGCGCCAGGGGAATCCCGGGCAGCCCCGCACCCGAACCGACGTCACACACGGTCACCCCCTCGGGCACGACCTCGGAGAGCACCGCGCAGTTCAGGATGTGCCTCTCCCACAGGCGCGGCACCTCACGCGGGCCGATGAGCCCACGCTGCACGCCTGCCTCGGCCAGCAGCTCGGCGTAGCGGACCGCATCGCCGTAGCGATCGCCGAACACCTCGCGGGCCACTTCGGGAGCGGGGGGGAGCTCCGCTGCCTCCGTCACGGGGACCGTCCTTCCGTACCGCCTCGGCGCCGCTTCGGACGCCGACCACCAGAACTACCGGGCTGACAAAGACCGGCCCCGTCTGCACGACAGACGGGGCCGGAAAACGCGTGGATACCGAATCAGTCGGGCAGCACGACGACGAAGCGCTGCGGCTCCTCGCCCTCGGACTCGCTGCGCAGACCGGCCGCCTTGACCGCGTCGTGGACGACCTTGCGCTCGAAGGGCGTCATCGGCTTCAGCCGCACCGGCTCACCGCTGTTCTTCGCGTCGGCCGCGGCCTTCGCGCCCAGCTCGGACAGCTCGGAGCGCTTGCCCGCGCGGTAACCCGCGATGTCCAGCATCAGCCGGCTGCGGTCACCGGTCTCCCGGTGCACGGCCAGACGCGTCAGCTCCTGCAACGCCTCCAGCACCTCACCGTCCCGGCCGACCAGCTTCTGCAGGTCACGAGTGCCCGCGTCGCTGATGATCGACACAGCGGCGCGATCGGCCTCGACGTCCATGTCGATGTCACCGTCGAGGTCGGCGATGTCCAGCAGACCTTCGAGGTAGTCCGCCGCGATCTCGCCCTCCTGCTCGAGGCGGGTCAGGGTGTCTGCACCCTCGGCGGCGGAGGAGGTGGTGCCTTCCGTCACGGGATGGGCTCCTTCTACTTCTTGGACGGCTACTTCTTGGACGGGGACTTGGGGCGCTGCGGACCGCCCTTGCGCTGCCCGGACTGGGCCTTGCTGCGACCCGCGGAACCAGACTTGGCGCCATTGGCCCCGGTGGCGCCGGCCGTTCCGGAGGGCTTGTCGTCCGCCGGCTCCTCGGACTTGACCAGCGAGGTGGTCTCACCGGCCGCCTTCGGCGTCGCCGACTGGCGCTGGGACTTCGACTGCCGCTTCGGCTGCTGGCGCTTCGCGGCGGCCCCGACCGAAGGCGTGCCGTCCTCGGTCTGACCGACCGGCTGGGCCTCGCCCTTGGTCACGACGCCGTCGGCCTGGGCCACGAAACCGGCCTTCGACAGGGCGTTGATGAACTTGCGCTCGGCCTCGTTGCGGTCCCGGCCCTTGGCGACGATGGCCTTGACGATGGCCTTCTCGCTGCGCCGACGCGTCCCGCCGTGGTGCGTGACGTGCTTGTGCAGACGCTCCAGGTAGGCGGCCTGAGCCTTGGAACCCGGCGTCGGGTTGTTGCGGATCACGTACATCTGCTGACCCATGGTCCACACGTTGGTGGTGAGCCAGTAGACGAGGACACCCACGGGGAAGTTGATGCCGAAGACCGCGAACATGACCGGGAAGACGTACATCAACATCTTCTGCTGCTGCATGAACGGCGTCTTGACGGACGTGTCGACGTTCTTCGTCATCAGCTGGCGCTGCGTGAAGAACTGCGAGGCCGACATCAGGACGATCATGATCGCGGTGACCACGCGGACGTCCGTCAGCGAGGCGCCGAGCGCCTCCACCTTCGCCGAGCCGTCGGTGAACTTCGCCGCCAGCGGAGCGCCGAAGATGTGCGCCTTGCGCGCGCTCTCCAGCAGCTGCTCGTTGATGACGCCGATCTTGTCGCCCGTCGCGATGCCGTTGAGCACGTGGTACAGGGCGAAGAAGAACGGGGACTGCGCCAGGATGGGAAGGCACGAGGAGAGCGGGTTGGTGCCCGTCTCCTTGTACAGCTTCATCATCTCTTCGGACTGACGCTGTTTGTCGTTCTTGTAGCGCTCCTGGATCTTCTTCATCTCGGGCTGCAGCGTCTGCATGGCCCGGGTCGACTTGATCTGCTTCACGAAGAGCGGGATCAGGCAGATACGGATCAGGATCACCAGGGACACGATCGACAGGCCCCAGGCCCACCCGGTGTCAGGGCCGAAGATCGACCCGTACACCTTGTGGAACTGGACGATGACCCAGGAGACAGGTGTCGTGATGAAGCTGAAGAGGCTGGCAATCGTGTCCACTAATCATGCTCCTTGGGCATGGGACGGTGTCTCTGCGGCCGGGCTCGAAGAGAGGTTCTCGTCGGTGGCCGTTTCGGCGGCGGAGGTCCCGCCCTTGCGTGCACGCCAGGCGTCACGCAGCATTTCGTGCCACCGCGGGCGCTTGCGCGGCGGGACATGGTCCACGCCCCCCAGCGACCACGGATTGCACCGCAGGACGCGCCAGGCGGTGAGTGCCGTTCCCTTGATCGCGCCGTGCCGGTCGATGGCGGTGAAGCCGTAGTGGGAGCACGACGGGTAGTACTTGCACACCGGCCCGAGCAGCGGACTGATCGTCCACTGGTAGAGCTTGATGAGAGCCAGCAGCGGGTACTTCATCGCGCGCCCCCTCCCAGTAGCCGTTGAAGGGCGGCGTCCAGGTCTTGGGCCAGCTGTGCGTGGTCGGCGTCGCCCGCCCCGGGCAGCGCCCGTACGACTACCAGGCTACCGGGGGGCAACAGGGTGACCCGCTCGCGCATCAGGTGACGCAGTCTGCGCTTCACCTTGTTGCGCACGACAGCGCCGCCCACGGCCTTGCTGACGACGAAACCCGCACGCGTCGGGGGAGCGCTCTCCCCAGGCGCGTGCGGGTCCGTGGCACCGCTTCGAAGGTGGACGACGAGAGTCGGGCGTCCGGCCCGACGACCCCGTCGTACCGCGGTCGCGAAGTCCTCGCGCCGCCTCAGCCGATGCTCGGTAGGCAGCACGACGTCATGACCTGATCAGGCTCAGGCGGACAGGTTGGCGCGACCCTTGCTGCGGCGGTTCGCGAGAATCGCGCGGCCGGCACGGGTGCGCATCCGCAGGCGGAAGCCGTGGGTCTTGGCGCGACGACGGTTGTTCGGCTGGAAGGTGCGCTTGCTCACTCGGGGGCTCCAGAAATCAATCGGTGGTGGCGGGGTGCCGTCCTGGCTGTCACCGTGCGCCCACGAGGTAGCTCGCGGTCAACGCCCGAGTGCACCGCTTCCCGATCACCTGACGTGATCTGTGCCCATCGGAGGCAGGCGGCAGCAGCCATCGACAACTCGACCTGGTTACGGTACGCGCGGGTGCGCCATCCGGTCAAACCGGCGGTCGCGGGGAGACACTGTCCACAGGCTGGGGACAACAACTTGAACCGTACCCGCCGCCCTGACTACCGTGGCCGGACTCCGATTCGTTCCTTTGTCCCTGCCCCCGCCCGATATGAATCCCCACCGTCCCACCACCACACGAACGTGGGACCCACGAGAGAGCGTGCCCTGTGGCTGACGTGCCTGCCGATCTTGCCGCAGTGTGGCCACGAGTACTGGAACAGTTCCTCGGTGAGGGCCGTGGCCAGGGCGTCGAGGTGAAGGACGGACACTGGATCCGGCGCTGCCAGCCGCTCGCGCTGGTCGCGGACACGGCCCTGCTGGCCGTCCCCAACGAATTCGCGAAGAACGTCCTCGAAGGACGCCTCGCCCCGATCATCAGCGAGACCCTGAGCCGCGAGTGCGGCCGTCCGATCCGCATCGCGATCACCGTCGACGACAGCGCGGGCGAACCCCCCGCACCCGCACCACCGTCCGGCTCCGCCCAGCAGCAGCCGCGCTACGAGGAGCCCGAACTCCCCGCCGGCCCCTACGAGGGACAGGACGGCGGCCGGTACGAGGGACAGGACGGCCGGTACGAGAACCAGTACGAGGGCTACGGCCGGCACCGCGCCGACCAGCTGCCCACCACGCCGGGCGACCAGCTCCCCGGCTCGCGCGCCGACCAGCTGCCCACCGCGCGCCCCACGTACCCCTCCGAGTACCAACGCCCCGAACCCGGCGCCTGGCCGCGCCCCCAGCAGGACGAGTACAGCTGGCAGCAACAGCGGCTCGGCTTCCCCGAGCGCGACCCCTACGCGTCGCCGTCGTCGCAGGACTCCTACGGTGGCCCCGCCGCCCAGGACCCGTACGCCTCCTCGCGCCCGCAGGACTACCGCCCGCAGTCCGCGGAACGGCCGCCCTACGACACGTCGCCCTACGAGCAGAAGCGCCCCGAGTACGACAAGCCCCGCTCCGACTACGACCAGCGCGACGCCGGCCGCCGGGAGCTGTCCGACCCCTCGTCGCACGCACCCGGCCACCAGCACCGCGGCGGACCCGGCGGACCGGGACAGGGCGGCATGGGCGCGCCCGGACCGTCGGCCGCGCAGTCCTCGCCGACGCCCGGACCGGGCGAGCCGACCGCCCGCCTGAACCCCAAGTACCTGTTCGACACCTTCGTCATCGGCGCCTCCAACCGCTTCGCGCACGCGGCCGCAGTGGCCGTCGCCGAAGCACCCGCGAAGGCCTACAACCCCCTCTTCATCTACGGGGAGTCCGGCCTCGGCAAGACGCACCTGCTGCACGCCATCGGCCACTACGCGCGCAGCCTCTACCCGGGAACCCGCGTGCGCTACGTGAGCTCGGAGGAGTTCACCAACGAGTTCATCAACTCCATCCGCGACGGCAAGGGCGACAGCTTCCGCAAGCGGTACCGCGAGATGGACATCCTGCTCGTCGACGACATCCAGTTCCTCGCGGACAAGGAGTCGACGCAGGAGGAGTTCTTCCACACCTTCAACACCCTCCACAACGCCAACAAGCAGATCGTGCTGTCCAGCGACCGGCCGCCGAAGCAGCTGGTCACGCTGGAGGACCGGCTGCGGAACCGTTTCGAGTGGGGCCTGATCACCGACGTCCAGCCGCCGGAGCTGGAGACGCGGATCGCGATCCTGCGCAAGAAGGCGGTGCAGGAACAGCTCAACGCCCCGCCCGAGGTGCTGGAGTTCATCGCCTCACGGATCTCGCGCAACATCCGCGAGCTGGAGGGCGCCCTGATCCGGGTGACGGCGTTCGCCTCGCTCAACCGGCAGCCCGTGGACCTGGGCCTGACGGAGATCGTCCTGAAGGACCTGATCCCCGGCGGCGACGACTCCACCCCGGAGATCACCTCGACGGCCATCATGAGCGCGACGGCCGACTACTTCGGGCTCACCATCGAGGATCTGTGCGGCAGCTCGCGCGGCCGCCAGCTCGTCACGGCCCGGCAGATCGCCATGTACCTGTGCCGCGAGCTGACCGACCTGTCGCTGCCGAAGATCGGCGCGCTGTTCGGCGGCCGCGACCACACCACGGTCATGCACGCGGACCGCAAGATCCGCAATCTGATGGCCGAGCGGCGCTCCATCTACAACCAGGTCACCGAGCTGACCAACCGCATCAAGAACGGCTGACGTCGCACCGCGCCGCGCGACGGCCCGGACGTCCGCGAAGGGCGTCCCCGGAACTCCTCCGGGGACGCCCTTCGCCGTTTCCCCGGCCTCCGGAGCTCCGGAGCTCCGGGCCGCCAAGTCGCGCCCAGGGCCACTCAGCGCCCCTCCAGGCGATCCGAAGCCGGGCCGGGGGCGGGCGCGGGGACGGGCCGAAGCGGCGCCGAGGACGGGTTCGAGGGTGGGCCGCAAACGCCCCGAGGCGGGTCTGAGGCGGGCGCGAGGAGGGCCGGGGAAGCCCGAGGGGGGCCGTGGCGGGCCGGATGCGGGCCTCGTCGCGGTCGTACAGCTGTCGCTCACCGGTCACCCGGTGTTCGATTCAAGGCCCGGGTTACGGCCTCCCTCCACAGATTCGGTGACTTTCTCGCGTCCACACCCTGGGGACCGCGAAGTTGTCCAGAACTGTGTCCACAGGCGTCCCGCGTGCGAGACGATCGAGCGAGGTCAACGGGCTGTGGATTCGTGGACAAAGGTTATCCACAACCTGTGGACGAAGAAATGATCCACACCCTGTGCACGGGGTTGTCCACCGGCCGCCCACAGGCTGGAGCAGGTTGTCCCCAGCGATCACCGGCTTCTCCACATGTCTGTCCACTGTTCGGCAACGTGACGCGCCTCCTCACCGCGCCGAGTGAAAGGCGTCACACGAAGTTGCCGAGGCGGGCTGTGGGAAAGCCAACCAAACCTGGGGACGGAGTTGGGGACAAGTCGGCCCTCCCTGTGCACGGAGTGTGCAGAACTTTCCGTTCTCCACAGAAGGCCCGAGTTATCCACTGGCTCCGCCCACAGGGTCGGTGGATAAAAAACCGGCTCTGAGCTGGGAAAACGGGGTTATCCACGGTATCCACAGGCCCTACTACTACTGACAACTAGAGAGAGCGAGGAATCCGTTTCGAAGTGGGACCTGTGCACAACTCGCTCTTCGGCGTCCGGCTGCCCCTCGTCACGACTTGACCCCGAGGGGCACCGACTGACAGTGCGGTGCGTCAGACTGGTCCCCGATGGTCCTTCCCCTCACCGGGACCGGCCACACCGAAACAGACGACGAAGGCCAGGCAGGGCGAGAAGCGCCGGCAACAGCAGGAGGCGGCAAGAGTGAAGATCCGGGTGGAACGCGACGTACTCGCGGAGGCCGTGGCCTGGGCGGCGCGCAGCCTCCCGGCCCGTCCGCCGGCGCCGGTCCTCGCCGGCCTGCTGCTGAAGGCCGAGGACGGCCAGCTGAGCCTGTCGAGCTTCGACTACGAGGTGTCCGCGCGGGTCTCCGTCGAGACCGAGGTCGAGGAGGAGGGCACCGTCCTCGTCTCGGGCCGTCTGCTCGCGGACATCTGCCGTGCCCTGCCGAACCGCCCGGTGGAGATCTCCACAGACGGTGTACGGGCCACGGTGGTCTGCGGCTCCTCGCGCTTCACCCTCCACACCCTGCCTGTGGAGGAGTACCCGTCGCTGCCGCAGATGCCGAATGCGACGGGCACGGTCCCCGGTGACGTCTTCGCCTCCGCCGCCGCCCAGGTCGCCATCGCCGCGGGCCGTGACGACACGCTGCCCGTGCTCACCGGCGTGCGCATCGAGATCGAGGGCGACACCGTCACGCTGGCCTCCACCGACCGCTACCGCTTCGCGGTCCGCGAGTTCCTGTGGAAGCCGGAGAACCCGGACGCGTCCGCTGTCGCCCTGGTGCCCGCCAAGACGCTCCTGGACACCGCCAAGGCGCTCACGAGCGGCGACAGCGTCACCCTGGCGCTGTCCGGCGGCGGCTCGGGCGAGGGCCTGATCGGCTTCGAGGGCGCCGGTCGGCGGACGACGACCCGTCTCCTGGAGGGCGACCTCCCGAAGTACCGCACGCTGTTCCCGACCGAGTTCAACTCCGTCGCCGTGATCGAGACCGCCCCCTTCGTGGAGGCCGTGAAGCGCGTGGCCCTGGTCGCCGAGCGCAACACCCCGGTGCGGCTCAGCTTCGAGCAGGGCGTGCTCATCCTGGAGGCCGGCTCCAGCGACGACGCACAGGCTGTGGAGAGGGTCGACGCCCAGCTGGAGGGCGACGACATCTCGATCGCCTTCAACCCGACCTTCCTGCTGGACGGCCTGAGCGCCATCGACTCGCCCGTGGCCCAGCTGTCCTTCACGACGTCCACCAAGCCCGCGCTGCTCAGCGGCAAGCCGGCCCTCGACGCCGAGGCGGACGACGCCTACAAGTACCTGATCATGCCGGTGCGGCTGAGCGGCTGAGCGGCTGAGCGCTCCGGCTCGGGCCTCGGCGTCCGGGCGGGCGCCGTGGCCGGGCCGCTCGGTGCCGGACGGTGCCGGAGGTCGTCCACAGGCTGTGGCCGACGGGCCTCGGTCTGTGGACGAACCCGCTGGTGAGCGGCGTGCGGGGTGGTACGTCTGAGCGCGTATGCCCACAGGTGTGCGTGACCGTCCGGGTTTAGGCTCGGAGGGGGCACGAGGTGCCCCCACACGCCACACAGCGACCTAAGGAACAACTGATGGAGCTCGGTCTCGTCGGCCTCGGCAAGATGGGCGGCAACATGCGCGAGCGGATCCGCCGCGCCGGCCACACCGTCGTCGGATACGACCGCAACCCGGACCTCGCGGACGTCCACAGCCTCGAAGAGCTGGTGGGCAAGCTCAAGGGTCCGCGGGTGGTCTGGGTGATGGTCCCGGCGGGCGCCGCCACCCAGTCGACCGTCGACGAGCTCGGCGAGCTGCTGGAGCCGGGCGACGTCGTCGTCGACGGCGGCAACTCCCGCTGGACGGACGACGAGAAGCACGCCGAGGAGCTCGCCGCCAAGGGCATCGGGTTCGTCGACTGCGGCGTCTCCGGGGGCGTCTGGGGCCTGGAGAACGGTTACGCGCTGATGTACGGCGGCGACGCCGGGAACGTCGCCAAGGTGCAGCCGGTCTTCGACGCGCTCAAGCCCGAGGGCGACTTCGGCGCGGTGCACGCCGGCAAGGTCGGCGCCGGGCACTTCGCCAAGATGGTCCACAACGGCATCGAGTACGCCATGATGCAGGCCTACGCCGAGGGCTGGGAGCTGCTGGAGAAGGTCGACTCGGTCACGGACGTGCGCGAGGTCTTCCGGTCCTGGCAGGAGGGCACGGTCATCCGTTCCTGGCTGCTGGACCTGGCCGTCAACGCCCTCGACGAGGACGAGCACCTGGACAGGCTGCGCGGTTTCGCCCAGGACTCCGGCGAGGGCCGGTGGACGGTCGAGGCGGCCATCGACAACGCCGTGCCGCTGCCCGCGATCACGGCCTCGCTGTTCGCCCGGTTCGCCTCCCGGCAGGACGACTCGCCGCAGATGAAGATGATCGCGGCGCTGCGCAACCAGTTCGGCGGCCACGCCGTCGAGAAGAAGTAATCCACAGGGTCGCGTCCGCGATCCACAGCCCGCGATCCACCACCCTGGGGAGGTCGGCGAACGACCATGCACGTCACGCATCTGTCGCTGGCCGACTTCCGCTCGTACGCCCGGGTCGAAGTTCCGCTCGATCCGGGCGTCACCGCTTTCGTGGGGCCCAACGGGCAGGGCAAGACCAACCTGGTCGAGGCCGTCGGCTATCTGGCCACGCTGGGCAGCCACCGGGTCGCCTCGGACGCGCCCCTGGTGCGGATGGGCGCCGAGCGGGCGATCGTGCGGGCGCAGGTCAGGCAGGGTGAGCGGCAGCAGCTGGTCGAGCTGGAGCTGAACCCGGGCCGGGCCAACCGGGCCCGTATCAACCGGTCTTCGCAGGTCAAGCCGCGTGATGTGCTGGGCATCGTCAGGACGGTGCTGTTCGCGCCGGAGGACCTGGCGCTGGTCAAGGGCGACCCCGGTGAGCGGCGCCGCTTCCTCGACGAGCTGATCACCGCGCGCTCGCCGCGGATGGCGGGGGTGCGCTCGGACTACGAGCGGGTGCTCAAGCAGCGCAACACGCTGCTGAAGTCGGCGGCGCTGGCGCGGCGGCACGGCGGTCGTTCCATGGACCTGTCGACGCTGGACGTGTGGGACCAGCATCTCGCGCGTGTGGGTGCGGAGTTGCTGGCTCAGCGGCTCGATCTGGTGGCCGCGATCCAGCCGCTGGCCGACAAGGCGTACGAGCAGCTGGCGCCCGGAGGCGGTCCGGTGGGCCTGGAGTACAGGCCGTCCGCGCCGGGTGAGGCGCACACGCGTGAGGATCTGTACGCGCAGCTGACGGCGGCGCTGGTGGAGGCGCGCAAGCAGGAGATCGAGCGGGGCGTCACGCTGGTGGGGCCGCACCGGGACGATCTGACGCTGAAGCTGGGTCCGCTGCCCGCCAAGGGGTACGCCTCGCACGGGGAGTCCTGGTCGTACGCGCTGGCGCTGCGGCTTGCCTCGTACGACCTGTTGCGGGCGGAGGGCAACGAGCCGGTGCTGGTGCTGGACGACGTGTTCGCGGAGCTGGACGCGCGCCGGCGGGAGCGGCTGGCGGAGCTGGTGGCGCCGGGTGAGCAGGTGCTGGTGACGGCGGCGGTGGACGACGACGTGCCGGGGGTGCTCGCGGGGGCGCGGTACAGCGTGTCCGAGGGGTCGGTGGAGCGCGTATGAGCGGTGACGAGGCCGAGGCGAAGGGGGCGTCGGAGCGGGTGCCGGAGCCTTCGGGGGTCGATCTCGCGCGCGTGGCGCTGAGGGCGGCGCGGGAGCAGGCACGCGCGCGTGGGGACGCGGCGCAGCAGAAGAAGCAGGCCCGGCGTGGGGGAGGGCTGCGCTCCGGGGCGGGGGCGGACGGCCGTGATCCGCTGGCGCTGGGGGCCGCGATCAACCGGCTGCTGACCGAGCGGGGCTGGGAGGCGCCGGCGGCGGTGGGCGGGGTGATGGGGCGGTGGCCGCAGATCGTGGGTGAGGACGTGGCCAAGCACTGTGTGCCGGAGCGGTACGACGAGGAGGAGCGGGCGCTGATCGTGCGCTGTGACTCCACGGCGTGGGCGACGAACCTGCGGCTGCTCGCCCCGACGCTCGTGGCGCGGCTGAACGAGGATCTCGGTCATGGCACGGTCCGGTTGATCAAGGTTCTCGGTCCGGGTGGTCCCCAGCGTCGCTACGGCCCCTTGAGGGCCCCGGGGAGCACCGGTCCCGGTGATACCTACGGGTGACGTGTGTCACGTCTTGGTGCGGCCGGGCGGTCCTGACGGGACCGTCCGGCCTTCTTTTCGCGCGCCCGCGTGCGAGTGCGAATCGGGACCTGACTCCCAAGTAGCCAAGGGTTGACACCTGGAAGCGCTGAGTGCCTCCGTGAGCCTCTTGGAGCCCCCTTCCGCATATCGGGACCCGGAAGAGACCGGTTGAGGGCGGCACATGCGGACTCAGGTACCGGCAAACCCCCATCAGTGTCAGTGCTACCGGTAGACTGGAAGCCAATCCCGCCCCGAACGTGGGGACCGCCCGGGAAAAGCTGAGCAACGCTGATCAAGGCTTACCAACGCAACATGCCGCAGCCGCTCCGGCAACCCGCCGACGAGCCTGGCTGGTGCTGTGCCAGAAAGGGCGCTTCGTGGCCGATTCCGGCAACCCCAACGAGAACATCCCGTCCACCGACGCCGGCGCGAGCAGCGGGGCGTCCGCCTCGTCGAGCCACGAGGTCACCGCCTCGTACGACGCCAGCGCCATTACCGTCCTCGAGGGCCTGGACGCCGTCCGCAAGCGACCCGGTATGTACATCGGTTCCACCGGTGAGCGCGGTCTGCACCACCTCGTGTACGAGGTCGTCGACAACTCGGTCGACGAGGCGCTGGCCGGTCACGCGGACACCATCGACGTGACGATCCTGGCCGACGGCGGCGTACGGGTCACCGACAACGGCCGTGGCATCCCGGTGGGCATCGTCGCCTCCGAGGGCAAGCCGGCCCTCGAGGTCGTGCTGACCGTGCTGCACGCGGGCGGCAAGTTCGGCGGCGGCGGTTACGCGGTCTCCGGCGGTCTGCACGGCGTCGGCGTGTCCGTCGTCAACGCGCTGTCCAGCAAGGTCGCCGTCGAGGTCAGGACGGACGGCCACCGCTGGACGCAGGACTACAAGATGGGCGTCCCGACGGCGCCGCTGGCCAAGCACGAGGCCATCGAGGACACGGGCACGTCGGTCACGTTCTGGGCCGACGCGGACATCTTCGAGACGACCGAGTACTCCTTCGAGACGCTGTCGCGGCGTTTCCAGGAGATGGCGTTCCTCAACAAGGGCCTGACGATCAGGCTCACCGACGAGCGCGAGTCGGCGAAGGCCACCGCCGGGGCGGACGAGGCGGGTGCGGACGAGAAGGACGAGGTCAAGACCGTCACGTACCACTACGAGGGCGGCATCGTCGACTTCGTGAAGTACCTCAACTCCCGCAAGGGCGAGGCGGTTCACCCGACGGTCATCGACCTGGAGGCGGAGGACAAGGACAAGAGCCTGTCCCTCGAGGTCGCCATGCAGTGGAACAGCGGTTACAGCGAGGGCGTGTACTCCTTCGCCAACATCATCCACACGCATGAGGGCGGTACGCACGAGGAGGGCTTCCGTGCGGCGCTGACGAACCTGGTCAACAAGTACGCGCGCGACAAGAAGCTGCTGCGCGAGAAGGACGACAACCTCACGGGCGACGACATCCGCGAGGGTCTGACGGCGATCATCTCGGTGAAGCTGAGCGAGCCTCAGTTCGAGGGCCAGACCAAGACCAAGCTGGGCAACACGGAGGCCAAGACCTTCGTCCAGAAGGCGGTCTACGAGCACCTCAACGACTGGCTGGACCGTAACCCGGTGGAGGCGGCGGACATCGTCCGCAAGGGCATCCAGGCGGCCACCGCGCGCGTGGCGGCCCGCAAGGCCCGCGACCTGACGCGCCGCAAGGGGCTGCTGGAGTCGGCGTCGCTGCCGGGCAAGCTCTCCGACTGCCAGTCCAACGACCCGACCAAGTGTGAGATCTTCATCGTCGAGGGCGACTCGGCCGGCGGTTCGGCCAAGTCCGGCCGCAACCCGCAGTACCAGGCGATCCTCCCGATCCGCGGCAAGATCCTCAACGTCGAGAAGGCGCGGATCGACAAGATCCTTCAGAACCAGGAGATCCAGGCGCTGATCTCCGCCTTCGGCACCGGCGTGCACGAGGACTTCGACATCGAGAAGCTCCGCTACCACAAGATCATCCTGATGGCGGACGCCGACGTCGACGGTCAGCACATCAGCACCCTGCTGCTGACCTTCCTGTTCCGCTTCATGCGGCCGCTGGTCGAGGCCGGGCACGTGTACCTCTCCCGTCCGCCGCTCTACAAGATCAAGTGGGGCCGGGACGACATCGAGTACGCGTACTCGGACCGCGAGCGCGACGCGCTGATCGAGATGGGCCGCCAGCGCGGCAAGCGGGTGCGCGAGGACTCCATCCAGCGCTTCAAGGGCCTTGGCGAGATGAACGCCGAGGAGCTGCGCGTGACGACGATGGACCAGGAGCACCGCGTCCTCGGCCAGGTCACGCTCGACGACGCGGCGCAGGCCGACGACCTGTTCTCGGTCCTCATGGGCGAGGACGTCGAGGCGCGTCGCGCCTTCATCCAGCGCAACGCCAAGGACGTCCGCTTCCTCGACATCTGAGTCGGTCTCAGCTGACCGCACCAGGAAGGATCCCCACCAGCAATGACCGACGAGAACACTCCCGTCACCCCTGAAGAGGGCGGCGACATCGCCATGCGCATCGAGCCCGTCGGGCTCGAGACGGAGATGCAGCGCTCGTACCTCGACTACGCGATGTCCGTCATCGTCTCGCGCGCCCTGCCGGACGTCCGTGACGGCCTCAAGCCCGTCCACCGCCGCGTGCTGTACGCGATGTACGACGGCGGCTACCGGCCCGAGCGCGGCTTCTACAAGTGCGCCCGCGTCGTCGGCGACGTCATGGGCAACTACCACCCGCACGGCGACAGTTCGATCTACGACGCCCTGGTGCGGCTGGCTCAGCCGTGGTCGATGCGCATGCCGCTCGTGGACTCCAACGGCAACTTCGGCTCGCCGGGCAACGACCCGGCGGCGGCCATGCGCTACACCGAGTGCAAGATGGCGCCGCTGTCGATGGAGATGGTCCGCGACATCGACGAGGAGACCGTCGACTTCACGGACAACTACGACGGCCGCTCCCAGGAGCCGACCGTCCTGCCGGCCCGTTTCCCGAACCTGCTGATCAACGGCTCGGCCGGCATCGCGGTCGGCATGGCGACGAACATCCCCTCGCACAACCTGCGCGAGGTCGCCTCCGGCGCCCAGTGGTACCTGGAGAATCCGGAGGCCTCCCACGAGGAGCTCCTGGACGCGCTGATGGAGCGCATCAAGGGCCCCGACTTCCCGACCGGCGCGCTCGTCGTGGGCCGCAAGGGCATCGAGGAGGCGTACCGCACAGGCCGCGGCTCGATCACCATGCGGGCGGTCGTCGAGGTCGAGGAGATCCAGAACCGCCAGTGCCTGGTGGTCACCGAGCTGCCCTACCAGGTCAACCCGGACAACCTCGCGCAGAAGATCGCCGACCTGGTGAAGGACGGCAAGATCGGCGGCATCGCGGACGTCCGCGACGAGACGTCCTCGCGCACCGGTCAGCGGCTGGTCATCGTCCTCAAGAGGGACGCGGTCGCCAAGGTCGTGCTGAACAACCTGTACAAGCACACGGACCTTCAGACGAACTTCGGCGCGAACATGCTGGCGCTCGTCGACGGCGTTCCGCGCACGCTGTCCCTGGACGCGTTCATCCGCCACTGGGTGACGCACCAGATCGAGGTCATCGTCCGCCGTACGCGCTTCCGGCTGCGCAAGGCCGAGGAGCGGGCGCACATCCTGCGCGGTCTGCTGAAGGCCCTGGACGCCATCGACGAGGTCATCGCGCTGATCCGGCGCAGCGACACCGTCGACATCGCGCGCACGGGCCTCATGGAGCTCCTGGAGATCGACGAGATCCAGGCCAACGCCATCCTCGAGATGCAGCTGCGCCGGCTGGCCGCCCTGGAGCGCCAGAAGATCATCCAGGAGCACGACGAGCTCCAGGCGAAGATCACCGAGTACAACGCGATCCTCGCGTCCCCGGAGCGCCAGCGCGCGATCGTGAGCGCGGAACTGGCGGCGATCGTCGAGAAGTACGGCGACGACCGCAAGACGATGCTGGTGCCCTACGACGGCGACATGTCCATCGAGGACCTCATCGCCGAGGAGGACATCGTCGTCACCGTCACGCGCGGGGGCTACGTCAAGCGCACCAAGACGGACGACTACCGCGCCCAGAAGCGCGGCGGCAAGGGCGTGCGCGGCGCGAAGCTGAAGGAAGACGACATCGTCGACCACTTCTTCGTCTCCACGACGCACCACTGGCTGCTGTTCTTCACCAACAAGGGCCGCGTCTACCGCGCCAAGGCGTACGAACTGCCGGACGCCGGGCGGGACGCGCGCGGGCAGCACGTCGCGAACCTGCTGGCGTTCCAGCCGGACGAGGCGATCGCCGAGATCCTCGCGATCCGCACCTACGAGGTGGCGCCCTACCTGGTCCTGGCCACCAAGGGCGGCTTGGTGAAGAAGACGCCTCTGAAGGATTACGATTCGCCGCGGTCCGGCGGTGTCATCGCCATCAACCTCCGTGAGACGGAGGACGGTTCCGACGACGAACTGATCGGCGCCGAACTCGTCTCGGCCGACGACGATCTGCTTCTGATCAGCAAGAAGGCACAGTCGATCAGGTTCACCGCCACGGACGAAAGTCTGCGGCCCATGGGCCGCGCGACCTCGGGTGTCAAGGGCATGAGCTTCCGCGAGGGAGACCAGCTGCTCTCGATGAATGTTGTTCGACCCGGTACGTTCGTGTTCACTGCCACAGACGGCGGGTACGCGAAGCGGACCGCCGTCGACGAGTACCGCGTCCAGGGTCGCGGCGGCCTCGGCATCAAGGCCGCCAAGATCGTCGAGGACCGTGGCTCCCTCGTCGGCGCGCTGGTGGTCGAGGAGACCGACGAGATCCTCGCCATCACGCTGGGCGGCGGTGTGATTCGTACGCGAGTCAACGAGATCAGGGAGACGGGCCGTGACACCATGGGCGTCCAACTGATCAACCTGGGCAAGCGCGATGCCGTCGTCGGCATCGCACGTAACGCCGAGGCGGGGCGCGAGGCGGAGGAGGTCGACGGCGACATCGCCGCCGACGAGACCGCCGACGGCGTCACGACCGCCGGCACGGACGAGGGTGAGGCGCCCTCGGCCGAGTAGCACGAGGAGTGAGTCATCGTGAGCGGAGCCACGGGCGCCGGTACGTCTGCCGGTACGGACAAGAGCGGCGGCGGCCGTGGCTCCGCCTCGCCCCAGGGGGACGCGCGCAAGACCGACGCGCGGGGCACGGGGGGCGCCGAAGGGCGTGCGGCGGACACCCACACGACCCAGCTGAAGGCCATCAAGGCGCCCGTGGCCGATTCGCCCTCCTCCCCCTCGACCCCGACCGACCCACAAGGCCCGAAGGGCTCCCAGGGGGGAACCGTGACGGACACCAGAGGCCCGCAGGCCAAGCAGCCCGACCCGTCGCCGCTCCCCGGCGAGCGTCAGCCGCAGCAGCCCACCGGTCCCTACCACCCGCCGCAGGCCTACCCGCCCCAGGCGGCCCCGGCCTCGACCGGAGCGGTCAGACGACCGCGGACCGGCGCCCGCACCGCGCCGCGCGTGCGCAAGGCACGCCTGCGCGTGGCCAAGGCCGACCCGTGGTCGGTGATGAAGGTCAGCTTCCTGCTCTCCATCGCCCTCGGCATCTGCACGATCGTCGCGGCCGCCGTGCTGTGGATGGTCATGGACGCGATGGGCGTCTTCTCGACGGTCGGCGGCACGATCTCCGAGGCCACCGGCTCCAACGAGTCGAACGGCTTCGACCTCCAGTCGTTCCTCTCGCTCCCCCACGTGCTGATGTTCACGGCGATCATCGCGGTCATCGACGTCGTCCTCGCGACGGCCCTGGCGACCCTCGGCGCGTTCATCTACAACCTCTCCGCGGGCTTCGTCGGCGGCGTCGAACTGACGCTGGCCGAGGACGAGTGACTCGCCCGTCACGGCGTCCGCGCACCCCCGCGCAGAGCCCCGCGAGTATCGATTTTGGGACTGCCCAGGTCGTGCGCTAATCTTCAGGAGTCAGCGCGCGGGACACACCCCGCACAGCGCGGCGGGGCTATAGCTCAGTTGGTTAGAGCGCATCCCTGATAAGGATGAGGCCACAGGTTCAAATCCTGTTAGCCCCACATACGAGAAGACCCTCGGTCCAGTGGACCGGGGGTCTTTTTGACACCCACGGCTGACACCAACGGCGTCGGAAATCAGCCTCCGGCCAGGCGCGGACGACGGGGGAATCGTGGACTACCGACTCAGCTTCTTCTGCCGGTCCGGGGAAGAGGGGGGCGCCGAGGCGCTTGATCGCACGCTGGACCGGCTGCTGGAGAGCGGTGACGGTCTGTGGGGCGAGTCGTCGGGGCCGTTGGAGGACTCGGTGGCCGCGTTCAGGCTCGGCACGGTCCGCGGTGACGGCCTCGGCCCGGTCGCGGACCTGCTGACGCTGGAAGTGCGTGTCGGCGTGGCCGAGATCGCCGAGTCCGTGATCGCCGCGTCACCCCATGACGAGCGGGGCATCTGGGGATGCGACCTGCTGGTCACCGTCACCCTCGGCGGGAACGACCCGGACTGGGCGCTGCTGCACCGGATATGGATCGCTGTGGTGGGCCTGTGGGCAGCGGTCGCGTGGGACGAGTCCTCCGGATTCGGGGTCGCTGCCGGCGCGATACCGAAGCCTTGACCTCTCGTCCCGGCGCGGCGTCCCGGACATGGCGAAGGCCCGGGTGCTCCTGAGGGAGCTGCCGGGCCTGTCCGTGCGGGCTGCAGGTTCGCCGTTACGTCTGCTTCGGGGTCGGGAAGACGCCCGAGGCTCAGCGCAGGAGGGGGACGGCCGGTTCGGCGGGGTCGGCCGGCTCGGCCGGTTCGCAGGAGGTCGCGGTCTGCTCCGTCTGGTCCGCGTCGGGGAGGCCGCGGTGGCGGCAGCTGGGGGACTTGCCGTGGGCCTCGGCCCGGATGCGCTGCTTCATCGTGGGGGGAAGCGAGCGGGCCTGGGACCAGAGCCAGGGTGAGGCCGCCGCGGGCCGCTCGGGCGTCGGGACGGTGGCCGCGCTCTCGCCGGTGCGTGCCGGCCCGGTCTGCGCCGGCGCCGCCGCTGCGGTCGTCGTGATGAGTCCGAGCGCCGTGCACAGCGCCAGGACGGCGGTGACGACGGCGGTCCACAGTTTCATGACCCGGTTCTCGGTCATGGCCCCTCACTTTCGGGTTGGGCGATTTGCGTACTTTCCTCATGATGTGTATGGACGCCGCGAAGTGGTGGACCGACGCTCGCGGCGTGGCGTTGTTCTGATGAACACCACCCGGATGGCCGCAAGAGGGCGAAAAAGCGGAGGAAGAGGGGCTCTCGTGACGATCCCGGGCGAAAATCACCCTCTGTGGAGGTGTGATCACCCTCCGATCGGAGCGGTGTCCTCCGCTCCTACTGAGCTGCCGAGAGCGGGAGTTGAGGGCGGGACGCAGGTCACCGATCGGTATCGACCGGTGTGTATAGTCGGGCGCCAGAGGTCCCCAACGTCAAGGAAAGACGAGGTCGCGCGGTGAAGAAGCTTCTCCTGGTCGCACTGGCCGCTATCGGCGGGCTCCTCGTGTACCGCCAGATCCAGGCGGATCGCGCCGAGCAGGATCTGTGGACGGAGGCGACCGACTCCGTGCCCACGGGTTCGTGAGTATCGATACCGAAGACTGAGCAGACCCCGGCCGCCCTAGCGGTCGGGGTCTTGTGTTGCACCCGCGTCCGCGCGGGGTTACATGCGGGCTTTTCGGACGCTCGTACGCAATGCGCGGGTGCCGTGGGCGCGGGCGGGGCAGGATGGCCCACGTTCGGTCGAAGGCGAGGGGGCGGAGTCGATGGACCGGCGTGCGGGACGACGGAGCGGGCTGGGCGAGGGAGCCGGCCGGCGGGCCGTCGTACGGATCACGGCCGTGTGCGCGACTCTCTGCGCGGCCGCCGTCGCGCTGCCCGCACCGGCCGCCCTGGCCTCACCCGACGTCCCGTCGTACGCCTTCTCCGAGGACGCCCGCACCGTTGCGGCGGCCACCGGCACCACCGACGCCGCCGGACTCGAACCCGGCGCGACCTACCGCAGCTCTCTCGCCCTCCCCTCCCCGCCGGGCGACGGGAGCGGGAGCGAGAGCCCCGACGGCAGCCAGGGCGAACGGCAGGACGGCAGCGAGGACGGCGGCCAGGGGGACGGGCGGGGACAGGCGGGGGGAGCGGTCGCGAAGGCCTACTTCCGGCTCGAACTCGACGACGTCTCCAACGTCTACGTCGGCGTGACGGCCGTCCCGCGCGCGGGATCGGAACTCGCCGTCGGCGACGGGATCAGCGTCTCCGTGCAGGACGCGGACAGCACCTCCTGCTCCCGCGACTCGGCGATCGTCGGAGCGTCCAAGAGCCCGCACCCGGTCACCGCGTGGGCCGCGCGCGAGCTCCAGCCGGGCCGGGGCGCCTGCCAGAAGGCGGGGACGTACTACGTCGTCGTCGAACGCACCCGCACCAGAGCCGCGGCGAGCACCGGGACCGGTACCGGCACCGGCGCGGGTGTCAGCGCCGGTGAGGAGCCGTGGGAGCTGGAGATCGCGCCCGTCTCCGAACCGGCCCTCACGAAGGCCGCCGCCGCCCGCGTGCCCGACAAGCCCGGGACGTGGGACTCCGCCACGCCCGCGCCGCCCACCGGCGCACCCGCCGCCGTCCGGGGCGGGGCCGGCTTCACCCGGGCGACCGCCGTGCGACCAGGCGTCCTGCGCGACGGGATCGTCCCCGGACAGACCCTCTTCTACAAGGTTCCCGTCGACTGGGGCCAGCGGGTCTCCGCCTCCGTCGACCTCGGCAGCGCCGACGAGGACTCCGGGTACGTGGTCGAGGCCCTCGACATGACGCTCTACAGCCCGGTCCGCGCCGAGGTGAAGGACGTGAGCGTCGGCTACGGCGGCCGTCAGAAGTCGGCGGCGCTCGCGCCCGTGCCACCGGTCGGATACGCCAACCGCCGCGCGTCCGCGAGCGCGACCAAGGCCCTGCGGTTCGCGGGCTCCTACTACCTCGTCGTGCACCTCGCCGCCCAGGTAGGCGAACGCTTCGGTGCGGGCCCCTACGGTCTGACCCTGCGCGTGCGCGTCGACGGCGGCGCACAGCCCGCCCCGGGCTACGCCGGACGCTCCGCGCCGCGCGGATTCTTCGACGTCGGCGCCCGTGACCCCGAGCCGACGGCGGGGCCCGCACCGGCGATCGCCGACGCCTCGGCAGGCGGCGGCTCGGACGGCGACCCCGCCATGACGGCGGTCGCCGTGGGCGGCATCGGCGCGGGAAGCGTGCTGCTGGCGGTGCTCGGGGCCTGGACGCTGGCCGCTCGGCGCAAGGCCGCCGCTCAGATGCGCGTCAACGCCCAGAACCCCACGGCGTAGCAGGCCAGCGCCAGCAGCAGCATCGGCACCGCGACCTTGACGGGCGGCCCCGGCCGCACCGCGCGATGCCCCCGACGACGTCCGCCCGGCACCGGACCCGGCACGACCGGCCCGGCCGACGGGACTGGCGAGGACGGTGAGGACGGCGACGACGGGCCCTGCGCGGTGTAGGAGGCGGTGGAGGAGTCCGGGTGGCGGCCGCTTCGGGAGGGCGGCGCGAACGGCTGTCCCGGCGCGGGGGAGGGCCCCCGGGAGCCGAGCGGGGCCCGGTGCGGCGGCGCCGGGACCTGCGCGGGCGGCGGCGCGTAGGCGGGCGGCCGGGGAACGGGCGTCCGCTCCGACGTGAACGCGGACGCCGGCGTGGGCGTCGGCGTGGGGGAGGACGTTCCCGTCGGCTGCGGTGGGGGCAGGTGGAAGCTTCCGGTGTCCGACATCGAGGGGGGCGCGGCCCGCCGCGGGTCGATCGGCACCGAGTCGGTGCCGGGCCACGCCGAACCGGAGCCGGTACCACCGCCGCCCCTCCCCCCACCGGTACCCGTGCTGGTATCAGGGGTGAAGCGGCCGGCTCCGAATCCGTTGCCCGCGCCCGCGCCGGCCGGAGCGCCCGTGCCGGGCCACGCCGTGCCGGAGGAGAGGGCTCCGCTGCCCCCGGGGGCCGATTCGGGGGCGATCGTTTCCGGCCGCGAGGGCAGGGATCCGGCGTCCGGGCGGGCCGTATCGGCGCCGGAACCGCCCACGGCGCCGGGCGGCACGGGCAGCGAGCCCGTGCCGCGCGCGGAACGCAGGGGCCCTTCGGGGCCGAACCCCGCGGGAAGAGGCCCCAGTTGGTCGAAGATCTCGATCGTCTCGTCGTCCGGGCCCGGCTCCGGCAGCAGCTCCACGGCGGCCGCGAGCGCCTTGCGCGCCCCCGTGGCCGAGCGGAAACGTGCCTGCGGATCCGGCTGGAGCAGGGTGGCGACCACCTGCCAGAGCGGCTCGGGGACGGTCTTGGGAGCGCTCGGCGTCCCGTGCTCCGCGAAGTACTGCACGAGCGCCTTGGCGTCGGGCCTCGCGCCCTCCAGCAGATACAGCGCCACCAGGCCGACGGCGAACAGGTCGGCGGGGAAGTCCGGATCCGCGCCGAGCATCTGCTCGGGCGCCAGGTAACCGGGCGTGCCCACCACGAGGTTGGTGTCCGTCAGACGCGGTTCGCCCAGCCGCATCGCGATGCCGAAGTCGGACAGCCGCAGACGCGGCCGGCCCGTTCCGGTGGCCTCCAGCAGGATGTTGGCCGGTTTGATGTCACGGTGCACGACGCCTTCGGCATGCACCGCAGTGAGACCGGCCAGCAACTGGTCGAGCAGTGTGCACACGAACACCGGGGGCAGCGGCCCGTAGTCGTTGACGAGGTGGACCAGCGAACCCCCCGCCACCAGGTCCATCGTGAACAGGACCTTGTCGTCGTCCGCGGCCCAGCTGGCGGGGGCGAGCACATGGGGATGGTCGATCCGCAGCGCCTGCTCGCGCACGAAACGCAGCAGCGCGTGCGCGTCGCTCTGCTGGAGCACCTTGGCGGCCACGTAACGGCGCCGGCGGTGGTCCCAGGCGCGCCAGACCGCGCCGACCCCGCCCCGGCCGATCGGATCGGCCAGTTCGTACCGTGCGGCGAAGACCTCACCCATGGCAGTGCGTCGCTCCTCCCCCTCGGTCCCCCCGGGGCTCAACAGGTCCCAGGTCTCTTCGTCCCGGGTCTCCCGGTCTCCCGGGCCCCCGGTCGCGGAGGTGTCCTCTTCTGCCACTTCCCCCGTGCGGAGCGCTACGACCCTCCGCGGCGAGCCGACTGCACGACCCCCCGTGCGCTCGCTGTCGTTCCGTGCGGTTCCGTGCGGTTCCGCGCCGTGCCGTTCGTTCCGTTCCCTGCGGCCGTGCCGCGTCGCAGCAGTCCCCCGACTGCTCCGACTCCCTCCGGCCGCCTCGGTCTTCCGAGGTCGCCATCGGTCCCCCGACCACTGGCCGGCCACCCGTCCGCCCGACTGCCGAACCCCCTTCGGCGACCGGGCCGAGGGCTCAGTTCTGGTGGGACTGGTAGTGCGCCACCGCGTCGGACGTCCGGCCCGCGCCGTACACCCGGAGGAACTCTGCCAGTTCCGGGTGGGTCGGGGCGAGGGTGTCGGCCGCTTCGATGATGTCGCCCGCGGCGGCCACCGAGCGCAGCAGCGACTGGATCTCGCGGACCACCCGCTTGACCGTGGGCGCCCCCGAACTGTTCGTCGTGTGTGTGGTGTTGCTGAGCACCGAACCCCCCTGGGACCGCTTGATCTCGTCCATGCGCTCGGTCGCCTCGGCCGCGCTGACGCTGCCGTCCGCGACCTGCGCCGCCAACTCCTGCAGCAGTTGCACCCGCTGCACCACGGCCGGATTGCCGATCTTCGCCCGCTGACCGCTCATCAGCTGCGACAGCATCGGCGCCGACAGTCCCAGCACCCCCGCGAGACGAGCCTGGTTGAGACCAAGATCGTCGATGAGCTTACGGAAGAGCGCCCCCAGCGGCTCCCCGTACCAGTTCCGCTGCAGTTCCCGCGCTCTCGCGGTCGCTTCCTGCTGTGCGGCGTCCATTGCGTCTCCCCATCGCTTCCCCAGAAACGCGGTTCGCTGTAGCGAACCGCGTTTCTGCATCCTACGGAGAGTGGTCATCCGCGGGGACCCCCCATCTTTTTGCGAGATACCCCGGGTGACCCGGTACTCTGGTCTGCGGCGCCCGCCGGTACGAGATCCACACCGGCCGGACGTCCGTCGCGGGGCCTTAGCTCAGTTGGTAGAGCGCTGTCTTTGCATGGCAGATGTCAGGGGTTCGACTCCCCTAGGCTCCACACGAAGAAGACCCCTCCTACCTGCGCAAATGCAGGTAGGAGGGGTCTTCGGCGTGACAGGGGCGGGGTGCGGGGACCGCGTCGCCGTCCGTGCCGCGTGGTGCCCGGCGCCGGCCGGTCAGGCGCGGTCGTCGCGATGCGCGGCCTCCTCCTCGGCCTGCTTGGCCTGCACCTCGGGGTCCAGGACGGCGGGTTCGTCGCTGCCGTCCACGGCGGTCAGACCGCCTGAGGCGGGAACCTCCGTGGCCGCGGGCGGCTCGACCAGCCAGTCCGGGTTGGCCTGCTTGTCCCACCACTTCCAGGCCGCGAAGGCACCGCCCGCGACCAGGCCGATCAGGGCCACGGACTTGGCGACCTTGCCCGCCTTGGCGCGACGCCGGTGCTTGCGCACCAGCTTCTCGATCTCCTTCGGCGTCACCTGACCGCGCAGTGCGGCCAGCGCGGCGGCGCCGCGGGCGGCGGCCTCCTCCTTCACGGGTCCGGCCGCGGCGACCGCCTGTTCGATCCGCGGTCGGGAGTACTCGGCGGCCTGCCGCGCGGCCAGGCGGGTCCGTGCGGCCGCCTCGTGTGCGGCCAGATCGACCTTCGGCGGGACATGGGTCTTCGCTTGCTCCAGGCGCGGGGCGACGTGGGCGTCATACTGCACGCGGGCCTGTTCGGCGGCCTGCGACACCTTGGGCGCGAGCCGTACGCGGGCCTCATGCGCGTAAAGCGCGGCCCGCTCCTTGGCCGTGTCGGCGTAGGGCGCCACCACTTCCGCGGCGTGCAGCACGCTGTCCTTCGCCGAGCCGGTCGCGGCGCGCACGCTGTCGATGCGGGTCACGTGTTCCTCCTCCTCGGTGGCGTACGGTATTTCGACTTTCCACCCTTTTACGGATCATGCCTGCCGACGGCCTTCTCGGCATGTGTGGACGGGCATCCGGGTGCCGGAAACGAGCCATCGTGGGCACATCGCGGGCGGATCGTCGGTGGATGCCATCCCATAGTGGATCTGTTCGGGTCAAATTCCTGGGAATGCCGACAGAGCGTCGGTGAAACGACAAAGCCGACGATGCCACGAATCGGCCCCGACCGCTCCCGTCCCGGACGACCCGGACGCAATTGCGTGCCCGATCCGTCGGTTCCGGTCCCGGAACGAGCCGTCAGGCGCCGCCCGTCTCCAGCCGTGCGAGGATCGGGGCGTCACAGGAACAACGGAAGGCAGATCGTGGCCGAGCAGCTGTACGCCACCCTGAAGACCAACCACGGCGACATCGAGATCCGGCTCTTCCCGGACCACACCCCGAAGACGGTCAAGAACTTCGTCGAACTCGCCACCGGCGAGCGGGCCTGGGTCAACCCCGCCACTGGCGCGAAGTCCACGGACAAGCTGTACGACGGCACGGTCTTCCACCGGGTGATCAGCGGATTCATGATCCAGGGCGGTGACCCGCTCGGCAACGGCACCGGCGGCCCCGGCTACCAGTTCGAGGACGAGTTCCACCCCGACCTGCGCTTCGACCGCCCGTACCTGCTGGCCATGGCCAACGCCGGACCGGGCACCAACGGCTCGCAGTTCTTCATCACGGTCTCGCCGACGGCCTGGCTGACCCGCAAGCACACCATCTTCGGCGAGGTCGTCGACGCGGCGAGCCAGAAGATCGTGGACGCCATCGCCGCCGCCCCGACCAACCCCCGCACCGACCGCCCGCTGAAGGACGTAGTCATCGAGTCGGTCGTCGTCGAGACCCGCAAGGCCTGAACGAGCCCGAGGCCTCGCCAGGGCCTACGGACAGCTCAGATCCGGGACGGAAGCCGCCGGACCGGCGGCCCGGGAACCATGCGCCCTGCTCATCCGTAAGGATGGGCAGGGCGGCTTCTTTCCTGTCCGGCCCCATCGGATCCGACGTCGATCGAACCCATCCCGTCCCATCCATTGCGACCATCGCCGCCTCGCACGACTCATCTGGGGGAGCCCATGGACCAGGCGCCAGGCAGCCGGCAGGACGACGCGCACAACGGCCTGCCCGTCTGCTACCGGCACCCCGACCGCGAGACCGGCATCCGCTGCACCCGCTGCGAGCACCCGATCTGCCCCGAGTGCATGGTCAGCGCCTCCGTCGGCTTCCAGTGCCCGGCCTGCGTCCGCGACGGCTCCGGCACGGGACACGCACCCGCCGCCTCACAGCCCCGCACCCTCGCGGGCGGCACGATCGCCGCCGACCCCCATCTGGTCACCAAGATCCTCGTCGGCCTCAACCTCGCGCTGTTCGTGGTCCAGCAGGCCGTCGGCGAGAGTTTCACGCAACGTTTCGAGCTGATCGGCCGCGCGGTGATGCCGGCTCTCGGCTTCGGAGTGCTCCAAGGCGTGGCCGAAGGCCAGTGGTACCGGCTGCTGACCTCGATGTTCCTGCACCTCACCTACATCCACATCCTGTTCAACATGCTCAGTCTGTGGTGGATCGGCGGCCCCCTCGAACAGGCCCTCGGCCGCGCCCGGTACCTGGCGCTCTACCTGGTGTCCGGACTCGCCGGCAGCGCGCTGACCTACCTGATCACCGAACCCAACGAGGCCTCCCTCGGCGCATCCGGAGCGATCTACGGCCTCTTCGGGGCGTTCGTCGTGCTGGTGCGCCGCCAGCGGTACGACATGCGGCCGGTCATCGCCCTGCTGGTGATCAACCTGTTCTTCACGTTCCGCTGGGCCGGCATCGCCTGGCAGGCGCACATCGGCGGCCTGGCCGCTGGTCTCGTCATCGGCGCCGTCATGATCTACGCCCCGCGCGAGCGCCGCACCCTGATCCAGTACGGGACGTGCGCGCTGGTGCTGGTGGCCGTCCTGGTCATGACGCTCCTGAGGACGGCGCAGCTCACCTGAGCGCTTCGTTGTCCACAGTCTGTGGCGAATCTTGTGCACAACGTGCGGGGACGACCGCGCCCCCTGGCGCTGACCGATATTCATGCAGGTCAGGCAGGGGGCGAACAGTCATTCGAGTACGAGCGACGACCGGTACTTCCGTCACACCGGCGTCAACCTCCGGTGAGTTATCCACAGATCGTCTTTCTTTTCCCCAGACTTCTGTGGATAACTCAGTGGATAACCCTGGGCAGAGCTGGTCGCGCTACTTCCACTGGGTGGAGACGCCGAAGCCGGCGGCGATGAACCCGAAGCCCACGACGATGTTCCAGTTGTCCAGCTGGTCGATGGGCAGCGAACCGTCGGTGACGTAGAAGACCACGATCCAGGCCAGTCCGATGAGGAACATGGCCAGCATCACGGGCGCGACCCAGGCGCGGCTGTTCAGCTTGATCGCGGTCGTCTGCTTCGCCGGCGGCGGCGTGTAGTCGGCCTTCTTGCGGATACGTGACTTCGGCACGAGGGTCTCTCCTGTCGATGCGCTGCGTGGCCGCGCAGGTGCTGGGTCGGGCTCGGGGGCTGCGTACTAGGGGACTGAGGGGCTCCCCCGGGCGTCCGTTAGCGTAGTGCTTCTACGGCGCTGAAGGAGATAAGGGTACGTTGAGCAATTCTGCCGACTCCCCCCGGACGGGATCAACGGGTTCCACCCCGGATCCCGCCCCCGTTTCCCCTTCCGCCCCCTCCCCCGCTCCCTTGGGGGGCCGGCGGGGCGGCTTCCGGCCCGTGCGCGTGCTCACCGCGGGCGTCTTCGCCCTCGCCGGACTGCTCTTCTTCACCAGCTTCACCACCGCCAAGGGCACCAACATCCGCACGGACGCCTCGCTGCTGAAGCTGTCCGACCTCATCCAGGAGCGCAGCCAGAAGAACGGCGAGCTGGACGAGGCGAACGGCGCCCTGCGCGACGACGTCGAGTCCCTCGCCGAGGCCGACGACGGCAGCACGAAGGCGCAGGACGACAAGCTCGCCGGGCTGGAGAAGAGCGCGGGCACCCAGAAGGTCAGGGGCAAGGCGATCACCGTCACGCTCAACGACGCACCGCCGAACGCCACCGCCAAGCTCCCCGGCTACCCGGAGCCGCAGCCCGACTACCTGGTGATCCACCAGCAGGACCTTCAGGCGGTGGTGAACGCCCTCTGGCAGGGCGGGGCCCAGGGCATCAAGGTCATGGACCAGCGGCTGATCTCCACCAGCGCGGTGCGCTGCGTCGGCAACACCCTGATCCTCCAGGGCCGGGTCTACTCGCCGCCGTACAAGATCCAGGCGGTCGGGGATCCGCGGAAGATGCAGCAAGCGCTGGCGGAGGCGCCGTCGATCCAGAACTACATGGTGTACGTGAACGTGTACGGCCTCGGCTGGAAAGTCACCGAGGACGGGACGGTGACTCTGCCCGGCTACTCGGGCACAGTGGATCTGCACTACGCGAAGCCTGTGGAGTAGTCGAGCGTCGGCCGCCGGGGGGCGCCTGTGTCGGTGCGGGTGGTCGTCAGGACGCTGAGCGAGCTGTGCATCACCGCCGGAGCGGTCATCGTCCTGTTCGTCGTCTATGTGCTGTTCTGGACCGGGGTGCGGGCCGACCGGGCGATGGACGACCAGATCGACGTCCTGCACGACCAGTGGGCCCGGCAGCACCGGGGGGCGGCCCCGAGTGCGGGTCCGGGCGCGGGTGCCGGTGGCGGTGCGGGGTCGGCCGTCCGGGTGATGCCGTACCGCGACGGCCGGCCCTTCGCGGTGATGTACATCCCGCGGCTCGGTTTCACGTGGAACAAACCGGTGCTGGAGGGAACGGCGGCCGGCACCCTGAAGAAGGGGCTGGGCCACTACCGGGGGACCGCCCGGCTGGGTGGGACCGGGAACTTCTCCGTCGCGGGCCACCGCCGGACCTACGGCGATCCTTTCAAGGACTTCCCCGAGCTCAGGCGGGGTGACGCGGTGGTGCTGACGGACGGGACCACCTGGTTCACGTATCGGATCGACAAAGGCCCCTACAAAACCGTGCCCTCGGACGTCGAGGTGATCGACGCTGTGCCACGTAAGTCGGGGTATACGCGTCCGGGCCGGTACCTGACGTTGACGACGTGCGATCCGGAATGGGGGCACAGTCACCGGCTGATCGTCTGGGCGCACCTGGACTCCACACAGCCTGTGGAGGCAGGCGAACCGAGGGCACTGCGCCGTTAGTCTGGTGGCGTACGGCGTGAGTCAGGTGCCGTGGTGCGACGGAAGGGACGGCATGTACGGCTGGATCTGGCGGCATCTGCCGGGAAACGCGTGGGTGAAGGCGCTGATCTCGATCATGCTGGTCGTGGCCGTGGTGTACGCGCTTTTCCAGTACGTCTTCCCGTGGGCCGAACCGCTGCTTCCCTTCAACGATGTGACGGTGGACAACCAGTGAGCGCGCGCATTCTCGTCGTCGACAACTACGACAGCTTCGTCTTCAACCTGGTCCAGTACCTGTACCAGCTGGGCGCCGAGTGCGAGGTCCTGCGCAACGACGAGGTCTCCACGGCCCATGCCCAGGACGGGTTCGACGGTGTGCTGCTCTCGCCCGGTCCGGGCACGCCCGAGGAGGCCGGGGTGTGCGTGGAGATGGTGCGGCACTGTGCGGCCACCGGGGTGCCCGTCTTCGGCGTCTGTCTGGGCATGCAGTCGATGCAGGTGGCCTACGGCGGGGTGGTGGACCGGGCGCCGGAGCTGCTGCACGGCAAGACGTCGCCGGTGGAGCACGGGGGCAGGGGCGTCTTCGCGGGGCTGCCCAGTCCGTTCACCGCGACCCGGTACCACTCGCTGGCCGCGGAGCCGGGGACGGTGCCGGCCGAGCTGGAGGTGACGGCCCGTACGCAGGACGGGATCATCATGGGGCTGCGCCACCGTGAACTGCCCGTCGAGGGCGTGCAGTTCCATCCCGAGTCGGTGCTGACCGAGCACGGGCACCGGATGCTGGCCAACTGGCTGGCGGAGTGCGGCGACCAGGGCGCGGTGGCGAGGTCGGCGGGGCTCGCCCCGGTGGTGGGCAGGGCCACGGCGTGACCGCGCTGCGTCCCGAGCGTGAGGACTCGTACGGCGCCGCGTCGTACGAGTCCTTCGGTGGTGACCACCGTGCGGGGACGGGGCAGTCGTACCTGCCGCCGGCCGACGACGAGACGGTGGCGTTGCGGCTGCCGCCGGCGTCGGCGTTCGGTGGCGGCTCCATACCGGTCTCTGGCGGCTCGGCGGCCTCCGCGGCCCCCGGAACTCCGGCCGGTGGGCGTGCGGCCCGCAGGAAGGCGGCCAAGGGGCGTCGTGGCCGTCACGGGGGTCATGGTGGCCCCGAGGGGCACGGTGGGCGGGACGCCGGCGCCGGGGCGCCGGACGGGCTGGACGCGTCGTCCTCGTCCCGTGGCGAGCGGCCGCTGTCCCGTGTCGAGGCGCGGCGCCGGCAGCGGGCCCGCAGGCCGAGCGCGGCGGTGGTCGCCAGCCGGGCGGTGGGCGAGGTGTTCATCACCACGGGTGTGCTGATGCTGCTGTTCGTGACCTACCAGTTGTGGTGGACGAACGTGCGGGCCCATGCGCAGGCGGACCGGGAGGCCAGCAGTCTTCAGGACGACTGGGCGAGCGGGAAGGGCGCCCCTGGGGTGTTCTCGCCGGGACAGGGTTTCGCGATCCTGCACATTCCCAGGCTGGACGTGGTGGTGCCGATCGCCGAGGGCGTGAGCAACAAGAAGGTGCTCGACAAGGGGATGGTGGGGCACTACGGCGAGGGTGCGCTGACGACGGCGATGCCGGACGCGAAGACCGGGAACTTCGGGCTCGCGGGTCACCGCAACACGCACGGTGAGCCGTTCCGGTACATCAACCGGTTGCAGGCGGGTGACGACATCGTCGTCGAGACGCAGAACGAGTACTTCGTCTACAAGATGGCGTCCTCGTTGCCGGTGACCTCGCCGGACAACACGAGTGTGCTGGATCCGGTCCCGCCGGGCTCGGGGTTCACCGGGCCGGGCCGGTACATCACGCTCACCACGTGCACGCCGGAGTTCACCAGCAAGTACCGGCTGATCGTCTGGGGCAAGATGGTCGAGGAACGGCCGCGGAGCAAGGGCAAGCCGGACGCGCTCGTCGAGTAGGCGCGCGGTCCGGGTGGCGTGCGGTCCGGGTGGCATGCCCGGGTGGGCATGCAGTCGAGTAGGGGCAGATTGAACGTGGCAGCGACCACCGGCGACACCGATCACGACGAGCACGCGCGCGTGGACGCGCCCGCCCCGGCGCCCGGGCCGCGGCGCCGAGGGGGCGGCCGGATCGCGTTCGCCGTCAGCGTCTTCGGCGAACTCCTCATCACGGCGGGCCTGGTGCTGGCTCTGTTCGTCGTCTACTCCCTGTGGTGGACCAACGTCGTGGCCGACCGGCACGCGCACCGGCAGGGCGACAAGGTGCGCGACGGCTGGGCGCGGCAGGACACCGGGCCGGGTGCGCTGGACACGCGGGACGGCATCGGGTTCCTGCACGTGCCCGCCATGCGGAACGGGGAGGTGCTGGTCGAGAAGGGCACGTCGTCGAAGATCCTCAACGAGGGTGTGGCCGGCTACTACACCGATCCGGTCAAGGCGGTCCTGCCGACGAGCGGCAAGGCGGGCAACTTCGCGCTGGCCGCGCACCGCGACGGCCACGGGGCGAAGTTCCACAACATCGACAAGCTGGAGAAGGGCGACCCGATCGTCTTCGAGACGAAGGACGACTGGTACGTCTACAAGGTGTACGCGATCCTGCCCGAGACCTCGAAGTACAACGTGGAGGTTCTCGGCGGGATCCCGAAGGAGTCCGGCAGGAAGAAGGCCGGTCACTACATCACGCTGACGACCTGCACGCCCGTGTACACGAGCCGCTACCGGTACGTGGTGTGGGGCGAGCTGATGCGGGTGGACAAGGTCGACGCGGACCGCACCCCTCCGAAGGAACTCTCCTGAGCGGACCGTCTCCTTCCGGGGGACGCGTACGACGTGACGATCAGCGGAGAACGGCCAGGGTGCCGGGCGTTCTACTGCTCGTCCTCGCGGGAGGCTTCCAGCTGTTGCAGTCGCGCGTGGTGCCGACGGAGCCGTTTCTCGATGTGCTGGACGCCCGTCCGCAGGGCGATCAGTTCCCGTCGGTGGTCGGCCGACGTCTCGATCAGCGCGTTGAACATGGGGACGACGGTCTTGCCGAGGACGTGGGTGATGCGCTGGTCGATGCGGTCGTCGAGGGACTGAGGGTGCGGGTGGGCGGGGTTGTTCACAGCCTGTGTCCGTGCCCGGTACTCGCTGTCGAGAAGGTAGGCGCGGACCTGGCGGGCGACCTCGCTGTCGCGGAGGAGCATCGCGATGTTGAGGAGCGCGCGACGCGAGTAGAGAGTGAGGCTGGAACGGGGCTGTGGATAAAGTCCCGGATAGCGTGACAGGACGTCACGCTTGAATCGTGCCAGGTCGGGGCCTCGCAGGGTGCGCATTCCGTTCCCCGCCAGTTCCTCGTGGTGGCGTGCTTTGAGCTGGCGGACGGCTTCGCTGGTGACGCCGAAGTACGCCGCCACCATCGCTGTGGTGACGTGGAGGCCGTCGGGTAGCAGGGAGAGGGTTTTCACTCTGTCGAGGACGTCGGTGCGTTCGAGCACGCCGTCTCGCAGGGTCCTGGATTCCAGCAGTGCCGATTCGTTGATCACGTGTGCCCCTCGGTCGGTGGCCGGGCCGTGCGGCCGGGGCGGAGCTGTGCCGTGCGTTCCCACCCCGGGTGATCAACGAGTCGGGAGATATGACGACACGACCGAAGGGCGTGGGCCCTGCCGGATGCTTCCGGCAGGGCCCACGTCGGGTCGTCTTGGCGGGACGGTCAGCCGCCGCCTCCGCCGAAGAAGCCGCCGCCTCCGTTGTTGCCGCCGTTGCCGCCGTTCTTGATGGCGATCAGGTTGACGGCCTGGCCCTTGTTGACGGTGCTGCCGGGGCCCGGGTCCGAGCTGATCACCTGGGCGTCGTCGTCCTGGGAGCCGGCGATGTTGCCGACGTTCAGGCCGGCGTTCTTCAGGGCCTGCTTGGCGTCCTTGAGGCTCATGCCCTGGAGGTTGCCGGGGACCTGGACCTGCTCGGGCTGGGTGCTCTTGCCGATCTGGATCTGGACGGTGGAGCCCTTGTCGGCCTGGGAGCCGATGGACGGGACGGTCTGGACGACCTTGCCGACCTGGTTGGGATCCTGTGTGTCGACGTCGACGCAGTTGCCCTTGAGCTCGTTCTGTTCCATCTGGGCCTTGGCGTCGTCGCAGCTCTTGTTCGAGACGTCGGGGACGGTCGCCTTCTGCTCGGCCTTGGCGATGGTGAGGGTGATGGTGGAGCCCTTCTCCACCTGCGCGCCGAGCCTGGGGTTCTGGTCCGTGACGGTGCCCGCCTTTTCGCTGGACACCTCTTCCTTCGTCTCGACGTTGAACTGGTACTGATCGCTGGTGAGGATTTTCTTCGCCTCGTCCTCGCTCTTGCCGAGGACGGTCGGGACGACCACCTTGGGCGCGCCCGTCGAGACGACGAGGTTGACGGTGTCGCCCTTGTTGACGTCCTTGCCGGCCGCCGGGTCCTGCGAGCAGATGTTGCCCTTGGCGGTGCTCTCGCAGGGCTTCTGGGTGAAGACCGGGTTGAGGTCGCGGTTCTTGGCCATGGTCTCGGCCTCGGCCCGCGTCTTGTTGACGAAGTTGGGGGCGGCGAAGGGCTTGGAGCCGGGTCCGTCGCCGCTGAAGACCCACTTGCCGATCAGGACGGCGCCGACGAGGACCAGGACGGCCGCGAGGATCAGCAGGATCGTCGAGGTGTTGGACTTCTTCTGGCGGCGCCGGTCGGGGCGGTCGTCGTAGCCGTAGCCGCCGTCGTCGGGGTTCATGGGCGGCAGCATCGACGTGGCGCCGGCGTCCGGGCGCATGGCGGTGGTCGCCTGGTCGTCGCCGTATCCGGCGTAGCCGACCGAGCCCATGGCGGCGGTCGCGGCGACCGGCTGGCCGTCGAGGCAGGCCTCGATGTCCAGGCGCATCTCGTCGGCGGACTGGTAGCGGTAGTTCGGGTCCTTGACCAGGGCCCGCAGGACGATGGCGTCCATCTCGGGGGTGATCTCGGGGTCGAAGACGCTGGGGGGCTGAGGTTCCTCGCGTACGTGCTGGTAGGCCACCGCGACCGGGGAGTCCCCGACGAAGGGCGGCCGGACGGTCAGCAGCTCGTAGAGGAGGCAGCCGGTCGAGTAGAGGTCGGAGCGTGCGTCGACCTGCTCGCCCTTGGCCTGCTCGGGGGAGAGGTACTGGGCGGTGCCGATGACCGCGGACGTCTGGGTCATGGTCATGCCGGAGTCGCCCATGGCGCGGGCGATGCCGAAGTCCATGACCTTGACCTGGCCGTTGCGCGTCAGCATGACGTTCGCGGGCTTGATGTCGCGGTGGACGATGCCGGCTCGGTGGGAGTACTCGAGCGCCTGGAGGATGCCGATGGTCATCTCCAGCGTCCGCTCGGGCAGCAGTTTGCGGCCGGAGTGGAGCAGTTCGCGGAGTGTGGAGCCGTCGACGTACTCCATGACGATGTACGGGATCGAGACCCCGTCGATGTAGTCCTCGCCCGTGTCGTAGACCGCGACGATCGCGGGGTGGTTGAGCGAGGCGGCAGACTGGGCCTCCCGGCGGAACCGGGCCTGGAAGGAAGGGTCGCGCGCGAGGTCCGCGCGCAGCGTCTTCACCGCCACGCTGCGGCCGAGACGGGTGTCATGCGCGAAGTAGACCTCCGCCATGCCACCACGACCGAGCACGTGGCCCAGTTCGTACCGGCCGCCGAGGCGACGCGGCTCTTCCATAGCTACCTACCAGCCCTCTCCGTCGGTCCCGACCGGCACACGTGTGCGGTCGGAGCTGCCGTCCGGGCATACCGTACCCGGACGGAGCTGTGTGACCTGGCCAAGCCCGTCACCCGATACAGGACCGGTATCGCAACGTGCACCGATGTGTAGGCGACGTGATGGGGGTCACTTCTTGCTGTCGATGACTGCCTTCATCACGTCGCGGGCGATCGGGCCCGCCAGGCCGCCGCCGGTGATGTCGCCGCGGTCGGCGGCGCCGTCCTCGACGACCACGGCGACCGCGACCGGCGCGCTGTCGTCGGACAGTTTCGCGTACGAGATGAACCAGGCGTACGGCTTCTCCTTGTTGTTGAGGCCGTGCTGCGCGGTACCGGTCTTGCCGCCCACGACGACGCCGTCGATCCTGGCCTTGGCGCCGGTGCCCTGATCGGCGTTGACGACGGTCTCCATCATCTGCTGGAGGGCCTGTGCGGTCTTGGACGAGACGGGCTGGGAGAGCTGCTGCGGCTGGGTGGTCTCCAGGGTGTCCAGGTTGGGGGCCCGCAGCTGGTCGACCATGTACGGCTTCATGAGCTTGCCGTCGTTGGCGACCGCGGAGGCGACCATGGCCATCTGGAGCGGGGTGGCGCGGTTGGAGCCCTGTCCGATGCCGTCCAGGGCGTTCTGCGGCCGGTTGTCCTCGGGGAAGATCGACTCGGCGGCGCGTACCGGGGTGTCCAGCTCGGGTTCGTTGAAGCCGAACTTCTCGGCCTGCTCGATCATCTTCTCGTTGCCGACGTTGTCGGCCATCTTCGCGAAGACGGTGTTGCAGGACACCATGAGGGCGTAGCGCAGGCTGGCGTTCTCGCAGGCGCCGTGTTCGTTGGTGAGCTTGCTGGAGGACTGCGGCAGGGGGAACGGGTCGGGGGTCTTGGTCTTGGCGTCGATGCCGGAGACCTCGCCGTTCTCCAGTGCGGCGGCGGCGGTGACGACCTTGAAGGTGGAGCCCGGGGGGTAGGTCTCGCGCAGTGCGCGGTTGAGCATCGGGTCGTCGGGGTCGTTCTTCTTCTGGACCTTGTTCCAGGCCTGGGCGTCGGCGTCGGAGGACCCGGCGAACTTGGAGGGGTCGTAGGAGGGGGTGGAGACGAGAGCCAGGATCTTGCCGGTGGACGGTTCGATCGCGGCGACGGCGCCCTTCTTGCTGCCGAGGCCCTGGTAGGCGGCCTTCTGTGCGGCGGCGTTGAGGGTGGTGACGACGCTGCCGCCCGCCTTCTCCTTGCCGGTGATCATGTCGAGGGTGTTGCGGAAGAAGAGGCGGTCGTCGTTGCCGCTGAGGATGCCGTCCTCGAGCCGTTCCAGCTGGTTGGCGCCGAAGGCCTGGGAGGAGTAGCCGGTGACCGGGGCCCACATGGCGCCGTTGGTCCAGGTGCGCTTGTACTTGTAGTCGCCGGTGGTCTCGACGGAGCCGGTGATGGCTTTGCCGTCGACGATGATGTCGCCGCGCGGGGTGGAGTAGCGCGTGATGTTGACGCGGCGGTTCTTGGTGTCGCTGGCGAGGCTGTCGGCCTTGACGTACTGCAGGTAGTTGTCGCGCAGCAGCAGGGTGAGGACCAGGAGGCCGCAGAAGATCGCGATCCGGCGCAGGGGCTTGTTCATGACGGGCGGACCACCTGGGTCATCTCGGCGTCGGGGTTGGAGGCGGGTGCGGGCGCCGGGCGGCGGGCGGTGTCGCTGATCCTGATGAGGATGCCGATCAGGGCCCAGTTGGCGATGACGGAGGAGCCGCCGTAGGCGAGGAACGGCATCGTCATACCGGTGAGCGGGATGAGGCCCATCACGCCGCCGGCGACGACGAAGACCTGGAGGGCGAAGGCGCCGGACAGGCCGATGGCGAGGAGCTTGCCGAAGGGGTCGCGGGCGGCGAGGGCGGTGCGCACGCCGCGCTCGGCGATCAGGCCGTAGAGCAGCAGGAGGGCCATGATGCCGGCGAGGCCGAGTTCCTCGCCGAAGGTGGCGAGGATGAAGTCGGAGTTGGCGGCGAAGCGGATCAGCTCGGAGTGGCCCTGGCCCCAGCCGGTGCCGAGGGTGCCGCCGGAGCCGAACGCCCACAGTGCCTGCATGGCCTGTTCGGAGTGGATGCCGGGGGCGCCGGACTGGCTGAGCTTGTACTCGCGCATGGGGTCGAGCCATGCCTGCACGCGCTGCTGGACGTGGCTTTCGAAGCTGGCCACGCCGACCGCGCCGGCCGCGGACATCAGCAGGCCGAAGACGATCCAGCTGGTCCGCTCGGTGGCGACGTACAGCATGATCACGAACATGCCGAAGAACAGCAGCGAGGTGCCGAGGTCGGTCTCGAAGACGAGGATCAGGATCGAGATGAGCCAGACGACGATGATCGGGCCGAGGTCGCGGCCGCGGGGCAGGTAGAGGCCGAGGACGCGGCGGCTGGCGAGGGCGAGCGCGTCGCGCTTCACCATCAGGTAGCCGGCGAAGAAGATGGCCAGCACGATCTTGGCGAACTCGCCGGGCTGGATGGAGAAGCCGGCGACGGAGATCCAGATCTTGGCGCCGTAGATGTTCTGGCCGAGGCCGGGGACCAGGGGGAGGAGCAGCAGGAGGACCGCGCCGACCATGGAGATGTAGGTGTAGCGCTGAAGGACG
The DNA here is from genome assembly GCF_043200075.1 of Streptomyces sp. NPDC048481. Taxonomy (NCBI): domain Bacteria; kingdom Bacillati; phylum Actinomycetota; class Actinomycetes; order Kitasatosporales; family Streptomycetaceae; genus Streptomyces; species Streptomyces sp. NPDC048481. The sequence continues at coordinate 487,629 of NZ_JBICXC010000003.1, read as the reverse complement.
CGGTGGTCCTTGAGGAAGATCAGCACGACGACGAACAGGGCGATGCCCAGGGCCGTGTAGAGCAGCTGGCGTGGGGCGGCGGTGCCGGCCTGGTGGATCCGCTGGAGCAGCTTGGACTGGTCGAGGCGCCAGATGGCGACCAGTCCGAGTCCGTTGAGCAGGGTGGCCACGGGCAGCAGCAGGGGGTCGGCGTAGGGCGCGAACTTGCGCACGACGAGGTGCGCGACGCCGGCCAGCAGGCCGAGGCCGAGGCCGTAGCTCAGGAGGCCGGACGGCACCTGCTCGTTGATGGCGAGGCCCACGTTGGCGTAGGCGAAGACCGGGATGACGACGGCGAACACGAGCAGCGCGAGCTCGGTGTTGCGCCGGCTCGGGGTGCCGATCGAGCCGATCGTGGACGTGTGGTGCGTCGGCGAGTTGGTTGTACTGCTCATCGTGTGACGGGGCCTCTCACGGCTTGCCTACTGCTCACCGCACCGCGAGACGACCTTCTGCTCTTCCTCCGACAGGCTCGGGCCGGGGGTGGGAGTGGTGGTCGCGGGTGCGGTCGGGGACGCGGTTGCCGAGGGGCTCGGCGATGCCTTGGACGTGAGGGAGGCGGGGGTGGTTCCCGTGGTGGCGGCCGCCTGGCCCTCTGCGGTCTTCGAGCCGGTCTTGGAGCCGGTCTTGGACGAGGTCTTGGAGCCGGTGGTGCCCGCGGCCGCGGTGCCGGCCTGCTTCTTGCAGGCGGAGGCCTGGACGGCCAGCTCGTCGACCTTCTTCCGGGCGGCGGACAGGTCGCCCTCGGCGATCGTGGCCTCCACCAGCTTGCGCTGGTACTCCGGGAGGTACTTGAGTTCGATCTCGGGGTGGTCCTTCTCGACCTTCGACAGCGACATCCATGCCAGGTCCTGGCTGATGCCACGGTACAGCGCGACGTGTTCGCCCTTGGTGCCGACGTAGTACTGCGTCTGCGTCCAGCGGTAGCCGCCGTACAGTCCGCCGCCGATGACGGCGAGCGCCAGGACGCTGTAGAAGGATCTCTTCAGCCACTTGCGGCTCTTGCGCGGTTTGACGAAGTCGTCGTCGGTGTAGTCGCCGAAGCCGTCGGTGGGGATGAAGCCGGTGATGTCGCCGCCGGATCCGGGCGGGCCGAACTGGCCGCCGCCGCCGTGTCCCTGCTGTCGGCGGCCGAGGCCGGAGGCGCGGCCGGCGGGGGTCTGCATGATGCCGTTGTCGTGCTGCTGGAGCTGGTTCTCGGCGACGGCGCCGACGACGACGGGCGTGTCGGACAGCTGGCCGGCGAGGGTGTCCCCGGTGTCGAGGTCGAGGACGTCGGCGACGATCACGGTGATGTTGTCGGGGCCGCCGCCGCGCAGGGCGAGCTGGATCAGCTCCTGCACGGTCTCCTGGGGGCCCTGGTAGCTGGCGAGGGTGTCCTCGAGCGTCTGGTGGGAGACGACGCCGGACAGTCCGTCGGAGCAGATGAGGTAGCGGTCGCCGGCGCGGACCTCACGGATCGACAGGTCCGGCTCGACGTGTTCGCCGCTGCCCAGCGCCCGCATGAGCAGGGACCGCTGGGGGTGCGTGGTGGCCTCTTCCTCGGTGATGCGGCCCTCGTCGACGAGGCGCTGCACCCAGGTGTGGTCCTGTGTGATCTGGGTGAGGACGCCGTCGCGCAGCAGGTAGGCGCGCGAGTCGCCGACGTGGACGAGGCCGAGGCGCTGGCCCGTCCACAGCAGGGCGGTCAGGGTCGTCCCCATGCCTTCGAGCTGGGGGTCTTCCTCGACCAGGGCGCGCAGTTGGTCGTTGGCGCGCTGGACGGCGGTGCCGAGGGAGGTGAGGACGTCGGAGCCGGGGACGTCGTCGTCGAGGGCGACGATGGTGGAGATGGCCTCGGAGGAGGCGACCTCGCCGGCGGCGGCGCCGCCCATGCCGTCGGCGATGGCGAGCAGGCGTGGTCCGGCGTAACCGGAGTCCTCGTTGCCCTCCCGGATCATGCCCTTGTGCGATCCGGCGGCGAAGCGCAGTGACAGACTCATGCGCACCTCGCCCGTCGGCCCCGGGTACAGCCGGTCGTGTCGAGCCACACTGCCCACCCTCCGGTCGGGAGCACACCGGGGCCCTGGGTGCCGGCCGCCGCCGCGTGCTCGCTCCGCTCGCGCTCACTCATGATGTAGCACTACTTCCGAAGCTCGATGACGGTCTTGCCGATACGGATCGGCGCACCCAGCGGGATCGGTGTGGGAGTCGTCAGTCGCGATCGGTCGAGATAGGTGCCGTTGGTGGAGCCCAGGTCCTCGACGATCCACTGGCCGTCGCGGTCCGGGTAGATCCTGGCATGGCGGCTGGAGGCGTAGTCGTCGTCCAGCACGATCGTGCTGTCGTGCGCCCGGCCCAGGGTGATGGTCTGGCCCTGGAGTGCGACGGTCGTGCCGGTGAGGGTGCCCTCGGACACCACCAGTTTCGTCGGTGCGTTGCGGCGCGTGCGGCCGGCGGCGGCCGGCTGCTGGCGCTGCTGCGGGGGCGCCTGCTGGCGCTGGGCCTGTTGCTGGGCCCGTCCCGCCTCTCGGCGCGCGCCGCGCTGGGTGACACGCGTACCGAAGAGGTCGCTGCGGATGACCTGCACGGCCACGATCACGAACAGCCACAGTACGGCCAGGAAACCCAGCCGCATGACCGTGAGGGTCAGCTCTGACATTGCCCCCGCTTCACCCTTCGGCTTGCCGGTAAATGATGGTGGTGCTGCCCACGACGATCCGCGAGCCGTCGCGGAGCGTAGCGCGGGTGGTGTGCTGCCCGTCCACCACGATGCCGTTGGTGGAGCCGAGATCCTGGATCGTCGAGGGCGAACCGGTCCGGATCTCGCAGTGCCGGCGGGAGACGCCGGGGTCGTCGATCCGCACGTCGGCCTCGGTGCTGCGGCCCAGCACGAGTGTCGCGCGGGAGATCTGGTGGCGGGTGCCGTTGATCTCGATCCAGTGGCGGGTGCGGGACCCGGGCTGTGGGGCTCCGGCCAGTCCGGCGCCCGCTCCGGGGCGCTGGGCGCCGGGGGCGGGCGGGTAGCCGTAGCCGCCGGGCCGGGCGCCTGGGGCGCCGGGGGGAGGGGCGGACGGCATGGGCGGGGCGGCCGCCGGGCCGGCGCCGGGGTAGGCGGCGCCGCCGGGGCGCGGCCGGCCGGCGGCGGGTGCGTCGTCCGCCTGGCTGGTGGAGGAGGCGAGCGTGCGGCTGCGCACCCGGTACAGGCCGGTGTCGAGGTCGTCGGCCTTCTCCAGGTGGACCTTGATCGGTCCCATGAAGGTGTAGCGCTGCTGCTTGGCGTAGTCGCGCACCATGCCGGCCAGTTCGTCGCCGAGCTGGCCGGAGTAGGGGCTGAGGCGCTCGTAGTCGGGCGTGCTCAGTTCCACGATGAAGTCGTTGGGGACGACCGTGCGGTCGCGGTTCCAGATGGTGGCGTTGTTGTCGCACTCGCGCTGGAGCGCGCCGGCGATCTCCACGGGCTGGACCTCGGACTTGAAGACCTTGGCGAAGGTGCCGTTGACCAGACCCTCGAGACGCTGCTCGAACTTCTTCAGGACTCCCATGGGGCACCTCCTCCGTAGTGGCTGCCGTCCCGAACCGTGCTGCTTACCTGGTACTGCTTACTGATCGTATCCACGCGCGGGTGAATCGGCTGGTTCCCCCTGTCGGCCCCGTCGACGGGTGTCGACGCCCTCTCGCCCACCTGCTTCTCCCACTCACTGCTGCCCAGGATCGTAGAGGCGGCCGTGGACCAGTGTCCCGCACCTGGCTGTGCTCCTCGTCCGGCTCCCGGGGAGACGGCCGCCATAGGTACGAGGTTGATACGTGAACCAGTCACGGCCGAGACGTACGGGGCCGTGGACGGGTCCCCACCTGCTCCCTGCCCGCCGGAAAGGGATGTGAACGCACCCTGGACCGCGTGCTAATGTTCTGCATGTCGGAAGGCGGCAGGCCGAAAAGCCCACAAGCCCGAGGACACACCCAATGCGCGGGTGGCGGAATAGGCAGACGCGCTGGATTCAGGTTCCAGTGCCCGCAAGGGCGTGGGGGTTCAACTCCCCCCTCGCGCACCAGCTGAAAGCCCCGTAGGTCTCGGACCTACGGGGCTTTCGCATGTCCCGGAACCCTTGGCCTGCGGGGCTTTCGCCCGCCCGGAGCGGGAGAGTGCGGGGAGAGCGGCGCGGTGGGTGAGCGCGGGTCGGTACAGGCCGCGGTCGCTCACCGTGTGTGAGGAACATCTCAGCGTTGTGGCCGGTGGGGGCACGGGTGGGGAACCGGCCGTGTTTCACGTGAAACATCCCGCTTGGGCCGACCTGGAGGGGGTCGATCCCGCGGGGTCTGACGGGTCCGTGCCTGCGGCTGTACGGTCTGCCCACGAGTTGATGTCCGGCTCGCCGGACGGCGGGCGTAGGTGTGCGGGGGAGGCGGTCATGGCGACCGAGGCCGAGGGTCCGGGTGCGGCTGCGGGAACGGGTGAGGCGCGCAGGCTCCCCCGGGTGCGGGGGTTCGCCGAGTGGCCCCCCGGGCGGCGCGGCGGCGCGGGAACGGGCGGGGCTCCCGTGTCGCCCAAGGCGGAGGGCCGAGGGCTGCGGGGCAGGGTGCCGCGGTCGGCGCACGCCGAACTCGTCCTGGACGCCTCCCGGCCGGATGCGGTGGCGGCGGTCGAGGAGTCCGGCCGGGGCCGGATCCCGGAGCTCACGCCGATAAGGGTCGGCCGGATGGCCGCGACGCCGTTCGCCTTCCTGCGCGGCTCGGCCGGTCTCATGGCCCACGACCTCGCCCGCACCCCCATGACCGGCGTGCGTGCCCAGATCTGCGGTGATGCCCACGCCGCCAACTTCGGCCTGTACGGCGACGCCCGGGGCGGTCTGGTCATCGACCTCAACGACTTCGACGAGACGGTCGAGGGCCCCTGGGAGTGGGACCTCAAGCGGCTCGCCGCCTCCCTGGTGCTCGCGGGCCGGGAGGCCGGCGCGGACGAGGACACCTGCCGCCGGGCGGCGCACGACGCCGCCGGCTCCTACCGGCGCACCATGCGGCTGCTGGCCAAGCTCCCGGCGCTCGACGCGTGGAACGCCATCGCCGACGAGGAGCTGGTCTCCCACGCCGACGCCCACGACCTGCTCGGCACCCTGGAACGGGTCTCGGAGAAGGCGCGGGCCAACACCAGCGGACGGTTCGCGGCCAAATCGACCGAGGCCACCCAGGACGGCGGCCGCCGTTTCGTCGACGCGGCGCCGGTGCTGCGCCGGGTCCCGGACGCGGAGGCCCACGCGGTGGCCGCGTCCCTGGAGCACTATTCGACCACCCTGTCCGAGGACCGTCATCCGCTGCTGGCCCGCCACGCGGTGCACGACGTCGCCTTCCGCATCGTCGGCACGGGCAGCGTGGGCACGCGGTCGTACGTGGTCCTGCTGCTGGACCACCTGGGCGAGCCGCTGATCCTCCAGGTCAAGGAGGCCCGCGCGTCGGCGCTGGTCCCGCACCTGGCGACCGCCGGCTTCGAGACGCCCGAGGTGGACCACGAGGGCCGCCGGGTGGTCCTGGGGCAGAAGCGCATGCAGGTCGTCAGCGACATCCTGCTGGGCTGGACGACGGTCGACGGACGTCCCTTCCAGGTACGGCAGTTCCGCAACCGCAAGGGCAGCGTCGACCCGGCCGCGCTCGCCGCCGACCAGGTCGACGACTACGGCCGGATGACCGGCGCCCTGCTGGCCCGCGCCCACTCCCACAGCGCCGACCCGCGGCTGGTCGCCGGCTACTGCGGCAAGAACGAGGAACTCGACGAGGCGATCGCCGCGTTCGCCGTGGCCTACGCCGACCGCAGCGAGGCCGACCACTCGGACCTCGTCGCGGCCGTCCGGGCCGGAAGGATCGCGGCGGAGACGGGCGTCTGACCCCGTCGGCCTCGCGGCGCCACGGCGTCGTGGCGCCCGTAGGGCGGTGGGGGCGGTCCGGTGGGGCCGGCGGTGGTGCGCGCGCCGGTCGCCCGGGGGTGCTCGGGCGGGCGCATCGCTTGCTCGGGCGCCCGGCCGGGCCGTGGTCCTGGGCCTGTCCGGCGTGATCCGTCGCGGAGGCCCTAGGCTGGGCGGGTGACGACCCCCGAAGCTGAGCAGCCCCGGCCCGAGGCGCGGCTGGAACAGGCCGTGCGGGCCGCCGAGCAGGCGTTGATCGAGTTCGAGATCGCGGTGGAGACCTTCCGCGTCGAGGTCGAGAACTTCTCGCGGCTCCACCACCAGAAACTCGGTCCGATGTACGCCCGGCTCGACGAGCTGGAAGCGCAGATCGCCGAAGCCAGGGCAGCCCGCACCGGTGACCCCGAGGACGCGCGCAAGGCCGCCGAGGCGCGGGCCAGGGTGCTGCCGATGCCCGGCGTGGAGGAGCTGTTCCACGGCTGGATGGACGACAAGGGGCTGTTCCCGGAGGCCGTGGCGATGCTCACGGACCAGCCGGTGCAACCCCCCGAGCGGGTCCGGCCCAGCGAGGAGGCCCGCAAGCTCTACCGCGAGCTGGCCCGCAAGGCCCACCCCGACCTGGCCCAGGAGGACGAAGAACGGGCCCGGCGCGAGGAGTTCATCACCCGGGTCAACGCCGCCTACGCGCGCGGCGACGAAGCCCTGCTGCGTGAGCTGGCCGAGGAGTGGGCGGCCGGGCCCGCGCCCGCCGAGCGCCCCCCGAGCCCCAGCGAGGAGCTCTACGCGCGCCTGGAGTGGCTCTCCCAGCGCAAGGAGCTGCTCACGCTGGTCGCCCGCGAGCTGGAGGACAGCGCGATCGGCTCGATGCTCCGGATGGCGCCGGACGACCCCGACCGCCTCCTCGACGAGATCGCCGACAAGCTTCTCGCCGACGTCACCGCACGCGAGGCGGAACTGGCCGAGCTGGCCGGCTAGCGACCTCGTGGCGCCGGACGACGGGCGGCCGGGCGCGCACGGCCGCCCGGATGGCACCGTCCGCGCAGGACGGCACCGGCCCGCTCAGGACGGAACAGGGTGGCTCAGGACGGCCCCGGGCGGCGCTGGACGGCACCGGGCGGCCAGGCGACCGCCGGGCCCGGCCCCTGTGCCGGGTGCCGGGTGCCGGGTGCCGGGTGCCGCGAGGAGAGTGGCGTGCCGGCGCGGACGGAGCGCGGTCGCGGGGGCCGTCGTGCCGCGGTCCGGGTCGGGTAGCGTCGGGGGCATGAGTTTCGGATCCGGTGTGCCCACGGTCGAGGTCGGGGACCTCAAGGACGACGACTTCCTGCTGGACGTCCGCGAGGACGACGAATGGCAGGCGGGGCATGCCGAGGGGGCGCTGCACATCCCCCTCAGCGAGTTCGTCGCCCGCTACGGGGAACTGACCGAGGCGGCTCCGCAGGACGGGCGGATCCATGTGATCTGCCGTTCCGGCGGCCGTTCGGCCCAGGTCACCATGTACCTCGCGCAGCAGGGCGTCGAGGCCGTCAACGTCGACGGCGGCATGCAGACCTGGGCGGCCACGGGCCGCCCGGTCGTCACGGACGCGGGCGAGCCCGGCTTCGTTCTCTAACCGACGGTCCCCCCGGTCCCGGTCCCGGTCCTCCGGGCCTCGGTCCTCCGGGTCCCGGTCCCTTCCGGTCCTCCGTCCCGCGGTCCTGCGGTGCGCAGACGGGGCGGACGCCGTCGTGGGTCAGGCGAGGGGGTGGGCGGCGAGCAGGTCGCCCAGCGCCTCCTCGTGGGCCGCGGCCGGGCCCAGCGAGAGTTCCAGGTGTTTGGCCCAGGCGTGGTAGCGGTGCAGCGGGTAGTCGACGTCGGCTCCGAAGCCGCCGTGCAGATGCTGCGCGGTCTGCACGATGCGCCGGACGCCGTCCGAGGCCCAGATCTTGGCGACGGCGACGTCCCCGGACGCCGGCAGGGCGCCCGGCGCGCCGGAGGCGATCCGCCACGCGGCCTGCCACATGGTGACCTCCATCGCCCGCAGGTCGATGTAGCGGTCGGCGGTCTGCACGGCGACGGCCTGGAAACTGGCGACGGGATGACCGAACTGCTCCCGCTTGCTGGTGTAGTCGCCGGTCATCCGCAGCACGCGCTCGCCCAGCCCGAGAGCCAGGGCGCACGTCCCCGTGGCGAGCAGGGTGCGCAGGTGCTCCCCCGCGCCGTCGGCGGTGATGACGTCCCCGGCGGGGATCCGCGCAGACTCCAGCCGCAGTTCGCCGAGGCGTTCGCCGGTGGTGGAGATCTGCTCGGCGAGCGCGACCCCCGGGTGCTCGCGCGGCACGAGGGCGAGGATGCCGCGGCCCTCCCCGGTGCGCGCCGGTACGAGGGTGAAGTCCGCGTCGTGCGCCCAGGGCACGGCCGTCTGCACCCCGTCCAGCACCCACACGCCACCGCCCCTGCCGTGCGTGCCGCCCGTGCCGCTCTCCAGGCGGGCGGTGACGGCGAGTTCGGCCGGGTCGTGGCCGGTGCGGCCGTGGGCGGCGACCGTCAGGACCACCTCGCCCCGCCCCGCACGGGCGAGCAGGGCCGACCTCAGCTCCGGGCCGGCGTGGGCCTGGAGGGCGGCCAGGGCGGCGCTGTGCTCCAGCAGCGGCACCCGTGCCAGCACCTTCGCCGACTCGCGCAGCGCCAGGCAGAGCGCGACCGCGTCGAGGCCGGCGCCGCCGTACTCCTCGTCCAGCAGCAGACTCAGCAGGTCCGCCGCCGCGAGCCGCTCCCACAGCGCCCGGTCGAAGGAGTCGGCCACGGCGCCCCTGGTGAGCGCCGGGCTCGGGACGCCGTCGGGGGCGACCCCGGCGAACACCCCCCGCGCCGCTTCGGCCGCGGCCTGCTGCTCCTCGGTGAAGGTGAAGTCCACGGCCTGTCCTCCCGACGGTCAGCTGATCTGACGGGTCGTCAAGATAGAACAGGTTCTAGAAGAAGGGAACGGGTGGTCGTCGCTCAGCGGTCGAAGTCGACCTCCACGGCCTCCGTCACCGGGTGCGACTGGCAGGCCAACACGTATCCCGCGTCGGTCTCCTCCGGCTCCAGCGCGAAGTTGCGGTCCATGCGCACCTCGCCGGAGACCAGGAACGCCCGGCAGGTGCCGCACACCCCGCCCTTGCAGGCGTAGGGCGCGTCGGGGCGGTTGCGCAGCACCGTGTCCAGGACCGATTCCCCGGCCCGTACGGGCCAGCTGCCGCCCCGGCCGTCGAGCCGGGCGGTCACGGTGCTGTGGGCGGGGGCGGCCGTCCGCGCCGGCGCGGGTGCGGCGTCCACGTGGAAGATCTCCTCGTGGATCCGCGACCGGGGGACGTCCATCGCGCGCAGTGCCTGCTCGGCGCCCTGGACGAGGCCGAGCGGTCCGCACAGGAACCATCCGGCCACCTGGCGCACGGGCAGCAGCGAGGGCAGCAGTGCGGTCAGCCGTTCCCGGTCGAGCCGTCCGGAGGGAAGTCCGGCCTGCTGTTCCTCGCGGGACAGGACGGTGACCAGCTGGAAGCGCTCGGGGAAGCGGTCCTTCAGATCGGCGACCTCTTCGAGGAACATCGTCGAGGCGGCCGTCCGGTCGCTGCGCAGGAGGCAGAGGCGGGCGGAGGGCTCACGGGCCAGCAGCGTGGCGGCCATCGACAGCACCGGAGTGATGCCGCTGCCGCCGACGATCGCCGCGTAGAGACCGGGCGCGGGGTCCAGGGTGAAGCGGCCCGCGGGAGTCATCACGTCGAGCTGGTCGCCGACGGCGATCTCCTTCATCGCGTACGTCGAGAAGGCTCCCCCCTCGACGAGCCGCACGCCCACCCGCAGCGTGCTGGGCCCCGGGCCGCCCGGATCGGGTGCGGGCGAGCAGATCGAGTACGTCCGCCGCACCTCGAACCCGTCGAGCCCGTCGGTCCCCCCGAGCCCCTGGATCCCGTCGACGCCGGCCGCACTGCTCACGCCGTCCGCCCTGCTCGGCGCGTCCGCGCCGGCCACGCTGACGGTCGGTCCGGAGCCGACGGCGGTGTCCGTTGCGGCGGCGACCCGGCGCACGGCGAGGTGCTGTCCCGCGGCGTGCCGGAACTCCTCGCGCAGTTCCTCGGGGACCGCGAGGGTGAGGGCGACGGAGTCGTCCGTGAGGCGGTCCACCGCGGCCACGCGGAGCGGGTGGAATCGCGCCATCACAGCTCCTTGAAGTGGTCGAAGGGTTCACGGCAGGCCAGGCAGCGGCGCAACGCCTTGCAGGCGGTGGAGGAGAAGCGGCTCAGCAGCTCGGTGTCGGCGGAACCGCACAGCGGGCAGCGGACCGGTTCCGGCACGGCGGCCGCCGTGGCGGGGGCGTCGGCGGCGCTGTGGTCGGACCGGGTCGGGCCGAGGGCCAGTGGCACCGGCCCCGGGTCGCGCACCGTGCGCGGTGGCGCTATGCCGAACTCCCGGAGCTTGCGGCGGCCTTCGGCGGAGATGTCGTCGGTCGACCAGGCGGGCGCCAGCACGGTGCGCACCGTCACCTCACGCACTCCGTGCTCGCGCAGCGCCCGCTCGATGTCCAGGGACATCGCCTCGATCGCGGGGCAGCCGGTGTAGGTGGGGGTCAGCTCCACCTCGACGGCATCCTCGTGGCGCAGGCGCACCGAGCGCACCACGCCGAGTTCCTGGAGGGTGAGCACGGGCAGTTCGGGGTCGGGCACCGAGCCGGCGACCTCGAGGAGTTCCGCCTCCAGGGCGGTGGGCGTCACCATGTCGCCCCCGGGTGGCTGCGGTGCAGGTGCTGCATCTCGGCGAGCATCCGGCCGAACGACTCGGTGTGCAGGCCCTCGCGGCCCGCTCCGGCGGTCCAGGCCCCGGTGCGCGGTCCCTCGGGCCGCGGCAGACCGGCGCGCTCCAGGATGCCGCCCACCGACTCCAGCCAGGCCGGTTCCAGGTCGGCCGGGTCGAGGTCGAGACCGTCGAGGGGGCGGAACAGTTCGCCGGTGTACCGCCACAGGGCCGTGCAGGCGCGCTGCATGCGCTGATGGCTCTCGTCGGTGCCGTCGCCGAGCCGCAGCGCCCACTGCTCGGCGTGGTCGCGGTGGTAGGCGACCTCCTTGACGGCCTTGGCGGCCAGCCCCGCGAAGGGGCTCCCCCCGGCCGCCAGCCGGTCGTACAGCAGGTGCTGGTAGGTGGAGAAGTACAGCTGGCGGGCGATGGTGTGGGCGAAGTCGCCGTTGGGCTGCTCGACCAACTGGACGTTCCTGAAGGCCCGTTCCTCGCGCAGGTAGGCCAACTCGTCCTCGTCGCCCGCCATCGACAGCAGGATCCGGGCCTGGCCGAGCAGGTCGAGTGCGATGTTGCCGAGCGCGACCTCCTCCTCCAGCACGGGCGCGTGACCCATCCACTCCCCCAGACGGTGGGAGAGCACCAGGGCGTCGTCGCCCAGGGCGAGGGCGGCGGTGGCCGTGCGGGCCGCGAGGGGCGCGGGCGCCCCGTGCGTGACAGGTGCCTCCTGCGTCACTGATGCCTCGCGCGTCACTGATGCCTCGTGCGTCACAGGTGCTTCACCCCCTCCGGGATCTCGTAGAACGTCGGGTGACGGTAGGGCTTGTCGGCGGCCGGCTCGAAGAACGGGTCTTTCTCGTCCGGCGAGGAGGCCGTGATCGCCGAGGACGGCACGACCCAGAGGGAGACGCCCTCGCCGCGGCGGGTGTACAGGTCGCGGGCGTTGCGCAGCGCGAACTCGGCGTCCGGCGCGTGCAGGCTGCCGGCGTGGGTGTGGGAGAGGCCGCGCCGGGAGCGCACGAAGACCTCCCACAGGGGCCAGTCGGTGTCGGTCATGCCTGCTCCACTTCCGTCCTGGGGCTGTGCTTGGCCGCGTAGGCCGCGGCTGCCTCGCGTACCCACGCGCCCTCGTCGTGTGCGGTTCTGCGCTGCGTGATGCGCTGCTCGTTGCAGGGCCCGTTGCCCTTGAGGACTTCCTTGAACTCGGTCCAGTCGATCGGGCCGAAGTCGTAGTGGCCGCTCTCCTCGTTCCACCGCAGATCGGGGTCGGGCAGCGTCAGGCCGAGGGACTCCGCCTGCGGGACGCAGATGTCGACGAAGCGCCGGCGCAGTTCGTCGTTGGAGTGGCGCTTGATCTTCCAGGCCATCGACTGCGCGGAGTGCGCGGACTCGTCGTCGGGCGGGCCGAACATCATGAGCGACGGCCACCACCAGCGGTCCACCGCGTCCTGGGCCATCGCGTGCTGCTCGGGGGTGCCGCGGCTGAGGGCCAGCAGGAGTTCGTAGCCCTGGCGCTGGTGGAACGACTCCTCCTTGCAGACGCGGACCATGGCGCGCGCGTACGGGCCGTAGGAGCAGCGGCACAGGGGGACCTGGTTGGTGATCGCGGCGCCGTCCACCAGCCAGCCGATCGCGCCGACGTCCGCCCAGGAGAGGGTCGGGTAGTTGAAGATCGACGAATACTTCTGGCGGCCGGTGTGCAGTTTGTCGAGCAGGTCGTCCCGGCCGGCGCCGAGGGTTTCGGCGGCGCTGTACAGGTAGAGCCCGTGGCCCGCCTCGTCCTGGACCTTGGCCATGAGGATGGCCTTGCGGCGCAGCGAGGGCGCGCGCGTGATCCAGTTGGCCTCCGGCTGCATGCCGATGATCTCGGAGTGGGCGTGCTGGGCGATCTGGCGCACCAGCGTCGCGCGGTAGGCGTCGGGCATCCAGTCGCGTGGCTCGATGCGCTCGTCGGCGGCCACGGTGGCGTCGAAGGCGCGCTGGTACGCCTCGTCGTCCCCGACGCCGTCCACCTCGCCGGTGTGCCCGCGTGTACGGGCCGTCTGGTGCGCGGCTGCTGTCGCCATGCGGTCCCCCTTGACCTAGGGCCTCGGCCGGCGCCGTGGCCTCGGCTCTGCCCGAGCCTTCTCCCGACCGATCGTTCGGTCCGTGCGATTCCATGGTGGGACGGCCGTCGTATGGTGTCAACCGCTGTGGATAACCTGCGGGCGTCCCCTGTGGACAACTGCTTCGCCCCGGCCCGTTCCCGGCGCTGCCGGGGAGAGGGCTGCGCCGAACGGGTGATGCTGAGTACCGTTCGCGATTGCGTGACGCAGCGCGAGGACGACCGGGATCGGGGAACGGGGCGGGATGAACGCGTACGACGGAGGCTCCGGCTCTCCACAGGGGCGCAGCGGACCGGGGGAGGCGCGGCCACCGCGCGCCGAGGGCGCCTCCGCTCTCTCCGACGGCACCCTCCCCGACGGCGCACTGCCCGACGGCGCACTGCCCGGTCCGCGGTCCGAACTGCCGAGCGGCGAAGGCGGTCAGCACGCCGGACGTGGTGCCGCCGAGGCCGGCGGCCCGCAAGCGGGCGGCCCGGAGGCCGGTGGTCCCCGGGCCGTGGGCGCCGGGGCCGACGTCCCCGGGGCGGATGACGCGCAGGCCGCGGGTGCCGAGGACGAGGGCGTCGAGGCCCGTGCTTCGCGGGACGGGGTGCGTGAGCCGCGGGCGGGGGTGGCGGCCCTCTCCCCCCGCTACCAGGTCTGCGCAGCGCTCGCGATCGCCGTCGTCGCGGTCGCCGTCTGCCTGCATGTCGGCATGGTGTTCCTGCACGTCGCGCCGTCGAACACGGTCACCAAGGCGCACGGCAAGGCGATCGACGACTGGATCTACCCGGAGTTCGAGCAGAACTGGAAACTGTTCGCGCCGAACCCGTTGCAGCAGAACATCGCCGTCCAGGTCCGCGCCCAGGTGCGCACCGCGGACGGCGGATCGCGGACCACCGGCTGGTACGACCTGTCCGCGCAGGACGGTCGCGCCATCGACGCCAACCTGGTGCCGAGCCACACCCAGCAGAACGAGCTGCGCCGCGCGTGGGACTTCTTCACCGCGACACACGACAACGACAACCGCTCGGTAGGCGTCCGGGGCGCTCTCGCCGAGACGTATCTGCGCCGCATCGTGGTGCTGCGCCTGGAGCGCGGCGGCCTGACCGCGGGCGGCAGTGCCGTCGAGCGGGTCCAGGTCCGTTCCCGGACCATCAGCGTGACCCCGCCGAAATGGAGCACCGAGAAGGTGTCGACGAACCCGGTGTACCGCGAACTGTCCTGGTGGTCGGTGCCGGACCGCGCGATCGACGGAGGCAAGCGGTGAACCGGTTCTCCTTGTCGGTGTCCGCCGGCATCGCCCGTGTCACGGGGTCGGCGCTCGGGCCGTACCAGAGCGCCGTGGTCCGCATCGGCTTCAGCCTGACGTGGCTGCTGTTCCTGTTGCGCGAGCTCCCCCACCGTGCGGAGCTGTACGGTCCCGACGGTCCGTGGAACTGGGAGCTGGCCCGGCAGCTGATCGACTCCAACGGGGCCTTCACGGTCCTGATGTGGTCCGACGGGCGGGCCTGGTTCGAGCTGGTGTACGCGCTCGCGCTGCTCTCCAGCGCGCTGCTGCTGCTGGGCTGGCGCACCCGCGCGATGTCGGTGCTGTTCATGGTGGGTGTGCTGTCGTTGCAGAACCGCAGCGTCTTCGTCGGCGACGGCGGCGACAACGTCCTGCACCTGATGTCGGTCTACCTGGTGTTCATGCGCTGCGGCCGGGTGTGGTCGCTGGACGCGCGACGGGCCCGGCGCGAACAGGAGGCCCGCGCGCGGGGGGAGGGTTTCTCCGACCGGGTCGGTCCGGCGCTGTGGGCCGTGTCGGGGTGTGTCCTGGTCGTGGCGACGGTGGCGGACCGTTTCCACAGCGAGTGGACGATTCCCGCGCTCCTGTGGGCGGCCTGGTGCGTGCAGGGGCTGTGGTGGGCCGCCGGGCGGCTGAGGAGGTCGGCGGAGCCGCGGATCCTGTTCGACGTGATCGGCAACGTGCTGCACAACGGAGCACTGGTCGTGATCATGGTCGAGGCCTGTCTGATCTACGCGACGGCCGGCTGGTACAAGATCCAGGGTTCGCGCTGGCAGGACGGCACCGCCGTCTACTACCCGCTGCACCTGGACTACTTCTCGCCCTGGCCGATGCTCGCCGACCTGCTGTCCGCCAGCGGCACGATGGTCATGATCGCCACCTACGGGACCGTCATCGTGCAGGTGGCCTTCCCGTTCACCCTCTTCAACCGGCGGGTGAAGAACGTCCTGCTGGCGGTGATGATGACCGAGCACGCGGTGATCGCCGTCGTGCTGGGGCTGCCGTTCTTCTCGCTCGCGATGATCGCGACCGACGCCGTCTTCCTGCCCACTCCGTTCCTGCACCGGCTGGGCGGCTGGGCGGCACGCGCGCGTGAGCTGATGGCGTCCGGGGACGGCCGCGACGGCACGCGCGGCAGCGGCGACGGCCGTGGTGAGGGCGACGAGGGCGTGGGCGACCACGGCGGGGGCGGTGCCGCGCCGGAGCCGGCGGACGGGGATGACGCGGCGCCCGCGCGCGTAGGGTTCACGGCATGACCGACCCCGTGACCGGCCGCGATCCGCTCGGCCGGTGGCACCGTCTCGCCGACGGCGCGGTGCTGCTCGACGGCTTCCACGCGCTCAAGCACGCCCTGCGTTTCGGGGCCGAGGTGCCGGTGGCGGTCGCCGTCGACCGGGATGCCGCCCTCGCCCTCGCCGGGGAACTGGCCCCCGACGTGCGCGCGTCGCTGGACGCTCTGCTGACGGACGTCCCGGAGGCGACGTACGCCTCCCTGGTGCCGCGCCCGCATCCCACCAGGGTCGCCGCGCTGGCCGTGCGGCCCACACGCGCGGCCAACCTGGAGCGGCTGCGGCGCATGCCGCGGACCGCTCCCGTCGTCGTCCTCGACCACCCGCGCAACCTGGGCAACGCGGGAGCGGTGATCCGGCTGGCCGCCGGTTTCGGGGCGGCCGGCGTGGTCACCACGGGCACGCTCGACCCCTGGCACCCGACCGTGCTGCGGGGCGGGGCGGGACTGCACTTCGCGACCGCCGTGGAGCGGACGGACGTCGACGAGCTGCCCGCCGGGCCGGTGTTCGCCCTCGACCCGGAGGGCGACGACATCCGGGGAGTGAAACTCCCCGACGACGCCCTCCTCGCGTTCGGCTCCGAGCGCAGCGGGCTCTCCGCCGAGCTGCGCGCACGGGCCGACCATCTGCTCGCCCTGCCGATGCGCCCCCAGGTCTCCAGCTACAACCTCGCGACCAGCGTGGCCATGACGCTGTACCACTGGAGCGCCCAGGAGGGCGGGCGGCCCGCAGCGCCGCCCGTTCCCTAGGGCCGCCTCACCCTCAGCCTTCTCTGCGGACCTCGACCACCCGGAAGCGGTTGGCGACGAACGCGCCGTCGGTGAGGGCCGCGTTGGCCGCCGGGTTGCCGCCCGAGCCGTGGAAGTCGGAGAACGCGGCCGTCTGGTTGACGTACACGCCTCCCGTGAGGTTGAGGGAGAGCTGGGCCGCCTCCTCCAGGCAGGCCTCCTGGATCGCTTCCTCCACCTCGCCGTCGGTGGTGTACGCGCCGACCGTCATCGCGCCCTTCTCGCGCACCGTCCGCCGCAGCAGGGCGACCGCGTCGGCCGCCGAGTCGACGGCGACGGCGAAGGAGACCGGGCCGAAGCACTCGCTCATGTAGGCGGCCTCGTCGTCCGGCTTCGCCCCGTCCAGCTTGACGATCACCGGGGTCCGCACGACCGCGTCCGGGAAGTCCGGGTTGCTCACCTCGCGGGAGGCCAGGGCGACCTCGCCGAGGCCCGCGGCCGCCTCCAGGCGCGCCTTGACGTCCGGGTTGACGATCGCGCCGAGGAGGGCGTTGGCGCGGGCGTCGTCGCCGAGGAGTCCGTCGACCGAGCGGGCCAGGTCGGCGACGACCTCGTCGAAGCTCTTCGGGCCGTCGTCGGTGCGGATGCCCTCGCGGGGGATCAGCAGGTTCTGCGGAGTGGTGCACATCTGGCCGCTGTACAGGGACAGCGAGAACGCCAGGTTGGCGAGCATGCCCTTGTAGTTCGCGGTGGAGTGCACGATCACCGTGTTGACGCCGGCCTTCTCGGTGTAGACCTGCGCCTGGCGGGCGTTGGCCTCCAGCCAGTCGCCGAAGGCGGTCGACCCGGTGTAGTCGACGATCCTGATCTCGGGCCGGGTGGCGAGCGTCTTGGCGATGCCCTCGCCGGGGCGTTCGGCGGCGAGCGCCACCAGGTTCGGGTCGAAGCCGGCCGCGGCGAGGACCTCGCGGGCGACGCCCACGGTGAGGGCGAGCGGCAGCACCGCTCGCGGGTGGGGCTTGACCAGCACCGCGTTGCCGGTCGCCAGGGAGGCGAACAGGCCCGGGTAGCCGTTCCACGTGGGGAAGGTGTTGCAGCCGATGAGCAGGGCGATGCCACGCGGGACCGGGGTGAAGCTCTTGGTCAGCGCGAGCGGGTCGCGCTTGCCCTGGGGCTTGCTCCACTCCGCGGCGTCGGGGGTGCGGACCTGCTCCGCGTACGCGTAGGCCACCGCTTCCAGGCCGCGGTCCTGTGCGTGCGGGCCACCGGCCTGGAACGCCATCATGAAGGCCTGGCCGGAGGTGTGCATGACCGCGTGCGCGAACTCGTGCGTGCGGTCGCTGATCCGCTTGAGGATCTCCAGGCAGACCACCGCGCGGACCTCCGCGCCGGCGTCGCGCCAGGCGCGCTGTCCGGCCTTCATGGCGGGCAGCAGCTCGTCCACGTCCGCGTGCGGGTACGTCACGCCCAGTTCGACGCCGTACGGCGACACCTCGCCGCCCACCCAGCCGTCGGTGCCGGGCTGGCCGAGGTCGAGGCGGGTGTTCAGGACGGCGTCGAAGGCGGCCTTGCCGGCCGCGGCGTCCAGACTGCCGTTCTCCCCGTAGGCCTTGGGGTGTTCCGGGTGCGGGGACCAGTACGCGCGGGTACGGATCGCTTCCAGGGCCTGGTCGAGGGTGGGCCGGTGCTGGGCGATCAGAGCGTGCGCGGTCAGTTCGGCGGCGGCCATGCGGGACCAACTCCTCGTCTTGAGAACTCTCCGTCGAGCTCATGGCCTGGCGGAAACCTGGGCGGGAACAGCCAGTCACCGCTAGAGTAACCGAACGATCGGTCGGGACAAGGGGGCCTGCCGCATCTGTGGAAAACCCCGTGCGGGAGGATCGCGCACATGACAGCACTCGACCTCAGCAGCCCCGTGGCCGTCGTCGGCACCGGCACCATGGGCCAGGGCATCGCCCAGGTCGCGTTGGTCGCGGGCCACCCGGTGCGGCTGTACGACGCCGTCCCGGGCCGGGCCCGTGAAGCGGCCGCCGCGATCGGCGCCCGCCTCGACCGGCTCGTCGAGAAGGACCGCCTCGCGGCCGGCGACCGCGACGAGGCACGTGCGCGCCTCCACGCCGCCGAGGACCTCGCCGAACTCGCCGACTGCTCCCTGGTCGTCGAGGCCGTCGTCGAACGGCTGGACGTCAAGCAGGAGCTGTTCCGGCGGCTGGAGGACGTGGTCGGCGAGGACTGTCTGCTCGCCACCAACACCTCGTCCCTTTCGGTGACCGCCGTCGGCGGAGCCCTGCGCAACCCCGGCCGCTTCGTCGGCCTGCACTTCTTCAACCCGGCGCCGCTGCTGCCGCTGGTCGAGGTCGTCTCCGGGCACGCCACCGACGTCACCTCGGCCACGCGCGCGTACGAGACCGCCCGCTCCTGGGGCAAGACGCCGGTCGCCTGCGCCGACACCCCCGGCTTCATCGTGAACCGCATCGCCCGGCCCTTCTACGCCGAGGCGTTCGCCGTCTACGAGGCGCAGGGCGCCGACCCGGCCACCCTCGACGCCGTGCTGCGCGAGTCGGGCGGCTTCCGGATGGGCGCGTTCGAGCTGACCGACCTGATCGGGCAGGACGTCAACGAGTCGGTGACGCACTCCGTGTGGCAGTCCTTCTTCCAGGACGCGCGCTTCACGCCCTCCCTCGCCCAGCGCCGCCTCGTCGAGTCGGGCCGGCTCGGCCGCAAGAGCGGCCAGGGCTGGTACGACTACCGCGAGGGGGCCGAGCGGGCCGAACCGCACACCGCGGAGAAGGCGCAGCCGCCCGCCTACGTCGTCGCCGAGGGCGACCTGGGCCCCGCCTCGGAGCTCCTCGCGCTGATCCGGGAGGCGGGCATCCAGGTCCGCGAGGAGGAAGAGGACCACGGCACCCGCCTGGTCCTGCCCAGCGGCGGTCAGCTGGCCCTCGCCGACGGTCAGACCTCCGTGGAGTTCCGCGACGTCGTCTACTTCGATCTCGCGCTGGACTACCGCAAGGCCACCCGCATCGCCCTGTCCGCCTCGCAGGACACCGCCGCGCACACCATGTCCGAGGCGACCGGCCTCTTCCAGGCGCTCGGCAAGGACGTCAGCGTCATCGGCGACGTCCCCGGCATGATCGTCGCCCGCACGGTCGCCCGCATCGTCGACCTCGCGCACGACGCCGTCGCCAAGGGCGTCGCCACCGAGGAGGACGTCGACACCGCTATGCGCCTGGGCGTGAACTACCCCCTCGGCCCCTTCGAGTGGAGCCGCAGGATGGGCCGTATGTGGGCCTACTCGCTCCTGGACGACCTCCACGACCGCGACCCCGGCGGCCGCTACGCGCCGTCCCTCGCGCTCTACCGGCACTCCTACGCCACCGAGAAGCGGGAGGGCGCGTCGTGACCACCGCCAAGCGCGACACCTACACCCCGGAGACCCTGCTCTCCGTCGCCGTCCAGGTCTTCAACGAGCGCGGTTACGACGGCACGTCCATGGAGCATCTCTCCCGGGCGGCCGGCATCTCCAAGTCGTCGATCTACCACCATGTCGCGGGCAAGGAGGAACTGCTGCGGCGGGCCGTCAGCCGCGCCCTGGACGGGCTGTTCGCGATCCTCGGCGAGGAGCACGCGCGCGTGGGGCAGGCGTCGCACCGCCTGGAGTACGTCGTGCGGCGCATGGTGGAGGTGCTGATCGGCGAACTGCCGTACGTGACGCTGCTGCTGCGCGTGCGCGGCAACACCGACACCGAGCGGTGGGCCCTGGAACGGCGCCGGGACTTCGACCACCGGGTCGCCGAGCTGCTGCGCGCGGCCGCCGCCGACGGGGACGTCCGCGGCGACATGGAGGTGCGGCTCGCCACCCGCCTGGTCTTCGGGATGATCAACTCGATCGTGGAGTGGTACCGGCCCGGTGGCCGGGGGATGGTCGAGAGCGAAGTGGCTGACGCGGTGGTGCGACTGGTCTTCGAGGGCCTGCGGACGGCCCCGGCCGGCCCGGACGCCGCCGCGTAGACGCCCTTGATGCCCTGACGCCCTGGACGCCCCCGACCGGCAGGCGCGACCGGTTCGACATGTCCGAGGCACGTCCCCCGCCGGCTCAGCCCTGGGGCTCCAGGTCCTCCTCCTCGAAGACCAGCAGGGTGCGGGTGCTGAGCACCTCCGGGATGGCCTGGAGCCGGGTCAGCACCACCTCGCGCAGCGCCCGGTTGTCGGGCGTGTGCACCAGCAGCAGGACGTCGAAGTCGCCCCCGACGAGGGCGATGTGGGAGGCGCCGGGCAGCTGTCTGAGCTGCTCGCGCACCGTCCGCCAGGAGTTCTGCACGATCTTCAGGGTGATGTAGGCGCTCGTGCCCTGCCCGGCGCGCTCGTGGTTCACCCGGGCGCCGAAGCCGCGGATGACCCCGTCGTCGATGAGCCGGTTGATCCGCGCGTAGGCGTTGGCCCGCGACACGTGGACCCGTTCGGCGACCGACCGTATCGAGGCGCGCCCGTCGGCCTGGAGCATCTGAAGGATGTCCTGGTCGATGGCGTCGAGCGGGCGCGCCGGAGGCAGCGACGCGCCGGTCGACGGCGGCAGAAGCGTCGACGGCGCCGGCCCGCCCGACGGCGCGGGTCCCCCGGACGGCGCAGTGCCGCCCGTCGGCGGGGGCCCGCTCTGCGTGGGGCCGGCCGGCGGAATCGCGGCACCGTTCTCCGGCCCCTCGGCCATTTGTTCAGGTGCCATGTCCCCCCGCCTTCCCAGCATGGACGTACTGCGTCCATCTCAGGTTGTGGAGAACCGTTTGTCCACAGCCTGAGGGGGCCTGTAGCCAAAATGTGCCGACGACCGAACAATCGGTAGGTGAGGCGGGTCACAGCCGACACGCCTCCCGTAGCCGCATCCCCGAGGAGGTGCCGTCATGACGGTCATGGAGCAGCGGGGCACGTACCGGCCGACTCCGCCGCCGGCCTGGCAGCCCCGTACCGACCCCGCGCCACTGCTGCCCGACGCGGAGCCGTATCGCGTCCTCGGCACCGACGCGGCCGCACAGGCCGACCCGGAGCTGCTGCGCCGGCTGTACGCCCAGCTGGTGCGCGGCCGCCGCTACAACACCCAGGCCACCGCGCTCACCAAGCAGGGCAGACTCGCCGTCTACCCCTCCAGCACAGGCCAGGAGGCCTGCGAGGTCGCCGCCGCGCTGGCCCTGGAGGAGCGCGACTGGCTGTTCCCCAGCTACCGGGACACCCTCGCCGTCGTCGCACGCGGCGTGGACCCCGTCGAGGCCCTCACTCTGCTGCGCGGCGACTGGCACACCGGCTACGACCCGTACGAGCACCGGGTGGCGCCGCTGTGCACCCCGCTCGCCACCCAGCTCCCGCACGCCGTGGGCCTCGCGCACGCCGCCCGCCTCAAGGGCGACGACGTGGTAGCGCTCGCCATGGTCGGCGACGGCGGCACCAGCGAGGGCGACTTCCACGAGGCCCTGAACTTCGCCGCCGTCTGGCAGGCGCCGGTCGTCTTCCTCGTGCAGAACAACGGCTTCGCCATCTCCGTGCCGCTGGCCAAGCAGACCGCCGCGCCCTCGCTGGCCCACAAGGCCGTCGGATACGGCATGCCGGGCCGCCTGGTCGACGGCAACGACGCGGCCGCCGTGCACGAGGTGCTCGCGGACGCCGTGCGCCGCGCGCGGGAGGGCGGCGGCCCCACGCTCGTGGAGGCGGTCACCTACCGCATCGACGCCCACACCAACGCCGACGACGCCACCCGCTACCGCGGCGACGCCGAGGTGGAGACCTGGCGCGAGCACGACCCGATCCAGCTGCTGGAGCGCGAGCTGACCGCGCGCGGGCTGCTCGACGACGAGGCCAGGCGGTCCGCGCGGGACGCCGCCGAGGAGATGGCCGCCGACCTGCGCGCCCGGATGAACCAGGACCCGGTCCTCGACCCCATGGACCTGTTCTCGCACGTGTACGCCGAGCCCACTCCGCAGCTGCGCGAGCAGCAGGCGCTGCTGCGGGCCGAGCTCGAGGCCGAGCAGGAAGGCGCGCACTGATGACGACGGTCGCCCTCAAGCCCGCCACCATGGCGCAGGCCCTCACGCGCGCGCTGCGCGACGCCATGGCCGCCGACCCGTCCGTCCACGTCCTGGGCGAGGACGTCGGCGCCCTCGGCGGCGTCTTCCGGGTCACCGACGGGCTGGCGAAGGAGTTCGGCGAGGACCGCTGCACGGACACCCCGCTCGCCGAGGCCGGCATCCTCGGCACCGCCGTCGGCATGGCCATGTACGGTCTGCGGCCGGTCGTGGAGATGCAGTTCGACGCGTTCGCCTACCCGGCGTTCGAGCAGCTCATCAGCCACGTCGCCCGGATGCGCAACCGCACCCGCGGCCGGATGCCCCTGCCGATCACCGTCCGGGTGCCCTACGGCGGCGGCATCGGCGGAGTGGAGCACCACAGCGACTCCTCCGAGGCCTACTACATGGCCACCCCGGGCCTGCACGTCGTCACGCCCGCCACGGTCGCCGACGCCTACGGCCTGCTGCGCGCCTCCATCGCCTCCGACGACCCGGTGGTCTTCCTCGAACCCAAGCGCCTGTACTGGTCCAAGGACGCCTGGAACCCGCAGGAGCCGACGGACGTCGAGCCCATCGGCCGTGCGGTGGTGCGGCGACAGGGCCGCAGCGCCACGCTGATCACGTACGGGCCGTCGGTGCCGGTCTGCCTCGAAGCCGCCGAGGCGGCGCGGGCCGAGGGCTGGGACCTGGAGGTCGTCGACCTGCGCTCGCTGGTGCCGTTCGACGACGAGACGGTCGCCGCGTCGGTGCGGCGTACCGGCCGCGCGGTCGTCGTGCACGAGTCGGGCTCCTTCGGCGGCCCGGGCGGGGAGATCGCGGCCCGCGTCACCGAGCGCTGTTTCCACCACCTGGAGGCGCCGGTGCTGCGCGTGGCCGGGTTCGATCTGCCCTATCCGCCGCCGATGCTGGAGCGCCACCACCTGCCCGGCGTCGACCGCATCCTGGACGCCGTGGCGCGGTTGCAGTGGGAGGCCGGGAACTGATGGCTCAGGTGCTGGAGTTCAAGCTGCCCGACCTCGGTGAGGGACTCACCGAGGCGGAGATCGTGCGCTGGCTGGTCCAGGTCGGCGACGTGGTCGCCGTCGACCAGCCGGTCGTCGAGGTCGAGACGGCCAAGGCGATGGTCGAGGTGCCCTGCCCCTACGGGGGTGTGGTGACCGCCCGCTTCGGCGAGGAGGGCACGGAACTGCCCGTCGGCGCCCCGCTGATCACGGTCGCGGTCGGCGCGCCGGCCTCCGGCGCAGCCGAGGCCGAGGCCGAGGCCGCGACCGGCGGCTCGGGCAACGTTCTCGTCGGGTACGGCACGTCGGAGGCGCCCGCGCGCAGGCGCCGGGTCCGCTCCGCGCGACCCGGACAGGCCGCCACAGCCACCGTCGCGGTCGACGGCACGGCCCCGGCGGTCCCGGCGGCTCCGGCTCCTTCGGCCGCCCCGGCCGCACAGGCCGAGGCGTCCGGCGGGCCCGTCCCCGTGATCTCGCCGCTGGTGCGCCGGCTCGCCCGGGAGAACGGGCTGGACCTGCGCGAACTCAAGGGCTCGGGGCCGGAGGGTCTCATCCTGCGGGCCGACGTCGAGAGCGCGCTGCGGGTGGCCGTGCCGCGCGAGGAGTCCGGCCGGGAGGTACCGCGCGCCGGCGCGACCGCCGCCCTCGCCGGCGGACGCCGCGTGCCGCTCAAGGGCGTCCGGGGCGCCGTCGCCGACAAGCTCTCCCGCAGCCGGCGGGAGATCCCGGACGCGACCTGCTGGGTGGACGCCGACGCGACCGAACTGATGCGGGCGCGGACGGCGATGAACGCGGCGGGCGGGCCGAAGATCTCCCTCCTCGCGCTGCTCGCCCGTATCTGCACCGCGGCGCTGGCCCGGTATCCGGAGCTGAACTCCACCGTCGACCAGGCGGCCCGCGAGATCGTCCAGTTCGACCAGGTCCACCTCGGCTTCGCCGCACAGACCGACAGGGGCCTCGTCGTCCCCGTGGTCCGTGACGCGCACGCGCGGGACGCCGAGGGCCTCACCGCGGAATTCGCCCGGCTCACCGAGGCCGGCCGCGAGGGACGGCTCACGCCCGCGGACCTGACCGGCGGCACCTTCACGCTGAACAACTACGGAGTGTTCGGCGTCGACGGCTCCACACCGATCATCAACCACCCGGAGGCGGCCATGCTCGGCGTCGGCCGCATCGTCCCCAAGCCGTGGGTGCACGAGGGCGAGCTGGCGGTGCGCCAGGTCGTGCAGCTCTCGCTCACCTTCGACCACCGGGTGTGCGACGGCGGCACGGCGGGCGGCTTCCTGCGCCATGTGGCCGACTGCGTGGAGCAGCCGGCGGTGCTGCTGCGCACCCTGTGACCGGGGGCGCCTCGCCGCCCTCCCCGTGTTCGCCGTGGTCCCGGGGGTCCGAATCCCCGGGACCGGCCCGCATACTCGGAGGGTGACCTCGAACGAGCCCGCCGCCCACGACGCCGTCGTGCTGGCCGGCGGCGGCGCCCGCCGGCTCGGCGGGGCCGACAAACCGGGCCTGCGGGTGGGCGGTCGCGCGCTGCTCGACCGGGTCCTCGACGCCTGCGCCGACGCCCGCGCCACCGTCGTCGTCGCGGCCCCCCGCCCCACCGCCCGGTCCGTGCGCTTCGCGCGCGAGGACCCGCCCGGTGCTGGCCCCGTCGCCGCGCTGGACGCAGGCCTCCGCCACGTCACTGCGGACGACGTCCTCGTTCTCTCCGCCGATCTGCCCTTCCTCGCGCCGGACGCCCTGCGGCGGCTGCTGACCGCGCTGCGTTCCGGTGGAACCGAGGGCGCGCTCCTCACCGACGCGGACGGCCGCGACCAGCCGCTCGTCGCCGCGTACCGCGCGGCCGCGCTGCGCCGCGAACTGGCGGCGCTCACCGCCGCCCACGGCGGCCTCACGGGGCTGCCCCTGCGCCGGCTGACCGCCGGGCTCGACCTCGTCCGCGTCCCCGACCCGGTCGGATCCTTCGACTGCGACACCTGGGACGACATCGCCACCGCCAGGGCCCGTATCAGGGAGCATGACCACGTGCTGGATGAATGGATTTCCGCAGTCAAGGCCGAACTGGGCGTCGACCTCGACGTCGACACCGGCGTCCTCCTCGACCTCGCCCGGGACGCGGCCCACGGCGTGGCCCGGCCGGCCGCCCCTCTGACGACCTTCCTGGTCGGCTACGCGGCCGCGCGGGCGGGGGGCGGCTCCGAAGCCGTCGCCGAGGCCTCCCGCAAGGCCGCCGCGCTGGCCCTGCGCTGGGCCCGGGAGGCCGAACAGGAGGCCGCCGGGCAGGAAGCCGGGCGGGCGGCCGGGCAGGACGGGCCCGCCGGGAACGACGGCCCGGGACCGGACGCCGGATGACCCCGCACGGCGCCCGGCAGGGTCTCGACGCCGAGGACCTCGACGTCGAGGAGGCGCTCGCCCTGGTGAAGGACGGCAACGGCTCCGCCCGCCCGCCCGGCGGCTCCCGCCCCGACCGGCGAGGATCCGCCGCCTCACCGTCCGCCGGGGCCGCGGACGCCGGCCACCGGGAGGCCGGGGAGCAGCGCCACCACGCCACGGCCTGGTCCGAAGCCCGCACGATCGCCGCTCGCGCCGCCCGGCCGGGCGCCCGCCCCGCTCCCGTCTCCGTCGGCCTCGGCGACGCGCTGGGGCTGGTGCTGGCCGCCCCGCTGACCGCGCTCACCGACCTGCCCTCGTTCGACACGTCGGCGATGGACGGATGGGCCGTCGCGGGTCCCGGCCCCTGGCACGTACGGGAGGAAGGCGTGCTCGCCGGGAGTTCCGCGCCCGCGCCCCTCGCCGACGGCGAGGCCGTCCGCATCGCCACCGGCGCCCGCATCCCGCTGGACACCACCGCGGTGCTGCGCAGCGAGCACGGTCGCACGGACGACGGCGGCCGACTGCATCCGACCCGCGAGATGCAACACGGCCAGGACATCCGCCCGCGCGGTCAGGAGTGCCGCACCGGCGACCAACTGCTCCTCACCGGCGCGGTGGTGACACCGGCGGTCCTCGGTCTCGCCGCCGCCGCCGGCTACGACACGGTGACCGTCGTGCCCCGGCCCCGGGTGGAAGTACTGGTGCTCGGCGACGAACTGCTCGCCGAGGGCCGGCCGCATGACGGCCTCATCCGGGACGCGCTCGGTCCCATGCTTCCGCCGTGGCTGAGGTCCCAGGGCGCCGAGGTCATCGCCGTGCGCAGGCTCCGGGACGATGCGAAGGCCCTGCTCAAGGCCATCACATCGTCGGACGCCGATCTGATCGTCACCACCGGGGGCACGGCCTCGGGGCCCGTCGACCATGTGCACCCCACACTGCGCCGGATCGACGCCGAACTCCTCGTCGACGGCGTCAAGGTGCGGCCCGGACATCCCATGCTGCTGGCCCGTGTCGCGGAGGGTCAGCACCTCGTCGGTCTGCCCGGCAACCCACTCGCCGCCGTCTCCGGCCTGCTCACCCTCGCCGAGCCGCTGCTGCGCACGCTCGCCTCCCGCGGGGCTCCCGAGCCGTACACGCTGCCGCTGCGGGAGTCCGTGCAGGGGCACCCGCACGACACGCGGCTCATCCCGGTGGTGCTGCGGGGTGACCATGCCGTGCCGCTGCACTACAACGGGCCGGCCATGCTGCGGGGCATCGCGGCGGCCGATGCTCTCGCCGTCGTACCGCCGGGCGGGGCACGGGCGGGTCAGGAGGCGGAAGTGCTCGACCTGCCGTGGACCACGGCGGGGATCGGTGCCTGTTTCACGTGAAACAGGGTGTGTTTCACGTGAAACGCCGTCATGGCTGCTCGGGTGCCGGGACGTTCCGGCTCACCGTGATGACCCGGTCCCCCTGCTGGAGATGGGCGAGCCGGGGGTCGGTGTAGTCGATCAGTTCCTTGCCCCGGACGACGGCCACGACGAGGTCCTTGCAGGCGCGGGGATCCTTGCCGGCTTCCGCGTGGGTGATCGGGCGCTCGATGAGGTCCAGGCCGCTGCCGATGGTCATCAGACTCTCCAGTGTCCGGGCCACGGTCGGGCTCACCATCGACACGCCGAGCAGCCGTCCGGCGGAGCTGGAACTGGTGATCACGGTGTCCGCGCCGCTCTGTTTGAGCAGCGGCACGTTCTCGTCCTCACGGGCGGCGACCACGATGGTGGCGCGCCGGTTCAACTGCCGGGCGGTCAGGGTGACCAGGGCGGCCGTGTCGTCGCGTTGGGGCGAGACGATCACTCGTCGGGCGTGCTGCACCTCGGCCTTGACCAGCGTCTCCGAACGGGTGGCGTCGCCCGTCACCGCCACCAGCCCGTCGTCCCCGGCGAGCAGCGCCGCCTTGCGCTGGGCGTCCACGATGACGATGTGGTCCTTGGGGATGCCCTGTCCGACGAGGGTCTGCACCGCGTGGCGGCCCTTCGTGCCGTATCCGACGACCACGATGTGGCCGCTGGTGCGGGACCGCCAGCGGTGGATGCGGACCTGCTGGCGGGTGCGCTCGGTGAGGACCTCCAGGGTGGTGCCGACCAGGATGATCAGGAACAGCACACGCAGCGGGGTGATGACCAGGATGTTGACCAGGCGGGCCGTGTCGCTGACCGGGGTGATGTCGCCGTAGCCGGTGGTGGAGAGGGTGACGGTCGCGTAGTAGGCCGCGTCCAGCAGTCCGACGGAGCTGTCGGAGTTGTCGTTGTAGCCGTCACGGTCGACGTAGACGATCAGTGTGGTGACCGCCAGCACCAGAAGCCCCAGGGCCAGCCGCCGCAGCACCTGAAGGAGCGGCGGCGCGCCGACGCGCACGGGCATCGTGATGGTGCGTCCCGCTTCGGCGTCGTCACGGGCTTCCGAGCGTGAGCGGTACCAGAGGGACCTGAACAGTGAGAACCTGGGCCTGCCGGGCTGTCGTTCGTGGTCCTTCATCGTGTGCCCCCTGCTGACGGTGATCCGATCGGTGGGCACCATGGTTCCCGGCGGGTCCGCGCCCGTCATGAATCAACACGTGTCCCTGGCCCCCCAGATGTTCATGATCCCCGGAGGTCCCCTTGCGTGACCACATTGTCGTCGTCGGCTTCGGCACGAAGGGACGGTCCGCGATCCGGACGGCCTGTGCGGCAGGTCTGCGCAAGGACCAGGTCGTGGTGATCGACCCGAGCGCGAAGGTGGTCGAAGCCGCGACGGCCGAGGGGTACGAGGGCGTGGTCGGCGACGCGACGCGCAGCGACGTGCTGCGGCGGGCCGAGGTGCAGCGGGCGGGCCGGATCGTCATCGCGACCCAGCGCGACGACACGGCCGTTCTGGTCGTGCTCACCGCCCGCCAGCTCAACCCCGGCGCGAAGATCATGGCGGCCGTCCGCGAGGAGGAGAACGCGCCGCTGCTCAAGCAGTCGGGCGCCGACGAGGTCATCACCAGCGCCGGGGCGGCCGGACGGCTGCTCGGGCTGTCGGTGCTCAGCCCGGCGGCGGGCCGGGTCATGGAGGACCTCATCCAGCAGGGTGACGGGCTCGACCTGGTCGAACGCCCGGTCACCAAGGCCGAGGCGGGCCTCGGACCGCGCGACACGGCCGACCTCGTGGTCAGCGTCGTACGTGGGCATCGCGTCCTCGCCTACGACGACCCGGCGATCGGGGTGCTTCAGCTCACGGACCGGCTGGTCTCGATCGCGCGGGTGGGGCCGGACCGAAGGCAGGTCCAGCTCGGCGCCCCGGGGATGCCCGGGGTGCCGCCCCTGCCGTCGGCCTGAACCTGAGCCGGTCGAGAGCCGCCCGGCCCCGGCCGTCCGTCCCAGCCCTCTTGCACCCCGGCCGTTCGCCCGTGACTTTCCTGCCGGGGCCGGGGAGTAGCGTCGTCCTCATGTATGCGATCACGATTCCCGAACCCGGCGGTCCCGAGGCGCTGGTCTGGGACGAGGTGCCCGATCCCGTCCCCGGCGAGGGCGAGGTCCTGGTCGAGGTGGTGGCCGGCGCCGTCAACCGGGCCGACATCCTGCAACGGCAGGGCTTCTACGACCCGCCGCCCGGCGCGTCGCGCTATCCCGGCCTGGAGTGCTCCGGCCGGATCGCCGCGGTCGGTCCGGGCGTCTCCGGCTGGAACACCGGCGACGAGGTGTGCGCGCTGCTCGCGGGCGGCGGCTACGCCGAGAAGGTGGCCGTGCCGGCCGGTCAGCTGCTTCCGGTGCCCGAAGGCGTCGGCCTCCGGCAGGCCGCCGCGCTCCCCGAGGTGACCAGCACCGTCTGGTCGAACGTCTTCATGATCGCCCACCTCCGTCCCGGTGAGACGCTGCTCGTGCACGGCGGGTCCAGCGGCATCGGCACCATGGCGATCCAGCTGGCCAAGGCCGTCGGCGCACGGGTCGCCGTCACCGCGGGCACCAAGGAGAAGCTGGACCAGTGCGCCGAACTGGGCGCCGACATCCTGGTCAACTACCGGGAGCAGGACTTCGTCGCCGAGGTGAGGCAGGCCACCGCCGGCGCCGGCGCGGACGTCATCCTCGACAACATGGGCGCGAAGTACCTGGACCGCAACGTCCAGGCCCTCGCCGTCAACGGCCGTCTCGCGATCATCGGCATGCAGGGCGGCGCCAAGGCCGAGCTGAACATCGGCGCGCTCCTCGGCAAGCGGGCCGCCGTCACCGCGACCTCGCTGCGGGCCCGTCCGCTGGAGGAGAAGGCCGCGATCGTGGCCGCCGTGCGCGAGCACGTCTGGCCGTTGGTCGCCGCTGGCCGGGTGCGTCCCGTCGTCGACCGCGAGGTCCCGATGAGCGACGCGGCCGCCGCCCACCGGATCGTGGAGGAGAGCGGCCACGTCGGCAAGGTCCTGCTGGTCGCACCCTGACACCCCGGCACCCCGGCCGGGCGGGCGGTGTCAGCTGCGGCGCAGGCGGAGGGCGGCGATCGCCAGGGCGATGCCGAGGCCGATGAGGACGAGTCCGCTGCCGAGCGGGAGGATCTGGAGGACGGGGCCGTCCGCCCGGTCCCCCTGGGTGGCCGCCTGCCGCAGGGAGTCCTCCGGCGCCGAGGTCACGGGCGCGGGGGCGTCGGCGGGCCTGGACGCGTCGTCGTCGGCGTGCTCGCCGTCGCCGGCCTCCAGATCGCCGTCCCCCGCGTCCGTGTCCTCACCGGACTCGTCCTCGCTCTCCGGGTCCTGCGCGGTCGCGTCCTCGTCCTCGCGCCCGGGCCGCGCGCGTCCCTCGCCCGCCCGGCTGCCGGCCCGGTCGGGTTCGTGCGGGGAGGGGGAGGGGGTGGCCGACGCGGGGGCGTCGGCGTATGCCGGGAGGCGTCCGCGCGCCGGACCGGCCGCGTACGACGCGGCGCCTCCGTATGCCAGCACCAGGACTCCCGCCAGGGCCGCCACGGCCGCTCGGGTCCCGCACCATGCCCACTGCCTCGGAGTCACGTCCGTGACCCCCTCCCGGTGACCGTTCGCCAAGAAAACACCCACCAAGCGTGACATCGGCGCATTTCACCCGCATTCCGGACTCCGCCGAACGGAGACGCGCGGAAACGCGGGATGGCCTTTCACGGGGGGCACCACGGTGATGGGGTGGGCACGTGCGAGAGAATGACGGCATGGAGATGCCGAGGAACGAAAGGTCGCCGGAGAACGCCCAGAAGATCCTGGTCGTAGGCCAGGACGGCATGGCGCTCGGCGGCACCGACGCCGACGAGGACTCCCGTGAGATTCCGGTGACGGAGCAGGTCGAGCAGCCGGCGAAGGTCATGCGGATCGGAAGCATGATCAAGCAGCTTCTGGAGGAGGTGCGCGCGGCTCCCCTGGACGAGGCGAGCCGGGCCCGGTTGAAGGAGATCCACTCCAGTTCGGTGAAGGAGCTGGAGGACGGTCTGGCCCCGGAACTGGTGGAGGAACTGGAGCGACTGTCCCTGCCGTTCAACGAGGAGTCGACGCCGAGCGACGCGGAACTGCGCATCGCGCAGGCCCAGTTGGTCGGCTGGCTGGAGGGCCTCTTCCACGGCATCCAGACCACGCTCTTCGCCCAGCAGATGGCGGCGCGGGCCCAGCTGGAGCAGATGCGCCGCGCGCTGCCGCCCGGCATGAGCCATGAGGGCGCGGACGACCCGCGCGCCGCGGGCGGCCGTTCGGGCGGGCCGTACCTGTAGTCGTCGGCAGCCGTCCGCAGTCCACGCAGTACACGTCAAGGGCCCGGCGTCGCACGCCGGGCCCTCTCACATGCAGTCGTCCGCACGCCGTTGTCCGCAGGCAGTCGTCCGCAGGGCGCCGCCGGAGGCCGGCGGCGGACGTGCCGGCCGGTTTCAGGCCGGGTTGCCGGTGGAGACCTTCAGTTCGATCTCGGGCATGTCCTTGGGGTCGACGTCCGTGCCGGCGGAGGGGAACTGGTCCATGACCGCGCCGTCGCCGTACGTGTTCTCGTCGACCTTCGTGATCTTGTACGGCCAGCCGGCGGCCTGGAAGCAGGCCTTGACCGAACCGATGTACTTGAAGCGGAAGTTCGGCACCCGGATCTTGTCGGGGTCGTTGTACGACTCCTGCGGCTCGGAGCACTCCGTCGACTCGATCGTCTTGGAGGTGTCCGGCGCGCGGTAGTCCGCCGCCTTCGTCACCGCCGGCGAGGAACTCGCGGTCCCGCCGCCGCCCTTGGCGTCGTCGTCGTTGCCGCCGCCCACGGTGAGGCTGGCGATCAGACCGCCGACCGCGACCACGGCGACGACGGCCGAGCCGATGAGGACCGGCTTGCTGTTCCTGCGGCCGCCGCCCGAGGGCACCGGGGTCGACGGCTGCGGGCCGAGGTTGTACGGGGTGTGCGGCGCCTGCTGGTTGTACGCCGGAGCGGGCGTCTGGTAGCCGCCCTGCTGCGGGTAGCCGTAGGACGCCGCGGGCGTCGGAGCGCCGTAGGGGTTCGGGTTGGCGCCGGGCTGGTACGGCGTCTGCACGCTGCCCTGCGGCGGGGTGCTCTGGCCGACCGGCGGGAACACCGCCGAGCCGACGCCCGCTCCGCTGGAGGTCTGCGCGCCCGGCACGATGCTCGGCGGGGCGGGCTGGAAGGACGCGGCGACGCGCAGGCACTCGTCGCGCATGGCGACGGCGGTCGGGAAACGCTCGTTCGGGTTCTTCTTCAGCGCGCGGGCGACGAGCGCGTCGACGGCCGGCGGCAGCGCCCGGTTGATCGAGGAGGGAGCCACCGGCTCCTCCTGCACGTGCGCGTACGCGATCGCAAGCGGTGAATCGGCCTCGAACGGCAGCCGCCCGGTGACCAGTTGGAAGAGCATGATGCCGACCGAGTACAGGTCGGACCGGGCGTCCACCCCGCGGCCGAGGGCCTGTTCGGGCGAGAGGTACTGGGGGGTTCCGACGACCATGCCGGTCTGCGTCATCGAGGTGACGCCGGACTGCATGGCGCGGGCGATGCCGAAGTCCATCACCTTGACCACGCCGCGCTTGGTCATCATCACGTTGCCGGGCTTGATGTCGCGGTGGACCAGACCCATCTCGTGGCTGATCTCCAGCGCCGCCAGCACGTCCGCGGTGATCTTCAGCGCCTTGTCGGCCGGCATCGCGCCCTGCCGGCGCACGTCCTCGTCGAGCACCGAGCCGAGCGGGCGGCCCTCGATGTACTCCATGACGATGTAGGGGGTGGTGAGCCCGTCCACCTCGTCCTCGCCCGTGTCGAAGACGGAGACGATGTTGGTGTGCGTGAGCTTGGCCACGGCCTGCGCCTCGCGGCGGAAACGCTCGCGGAAGGCCTGTTCACGGCCCAGTTCGGTGTGCAGGGTCTTGACCGCGACCTGACGGTCGAGAACGGCGTCGTAGGCGAGGTGGACCGAGGCCATGCCGCCCTCGCCGAGCAAGTCGCGCAGCTGATACCGGCCGGCGGCGAGCGCCCGCCCCGCATACCGGCCCTGCGCGCCGTCCTGGCTCATCTTCTGCGTCCCCCGTCGGCCGTCTGGCGCCGTTGACTGTCGTTGATCGGAAGTGCTATTCCCGGCCAAGTCTGCCGCAGGGCACCGACACGTCAAGTTCGGTGCCCGTTCCGTGACCCTACGAGAAAGAAGCGTCGCGGAAGCGTTACAGGCGCCGTACGGCCGGTACACACAATTTGCACGGCTGCACGGAGTACGGGTTTCATGGCCGGTCCGTCCCGGACCGGCGCCGGGGTCCGCCCCGGGGATCGTTTTGGGGATCGTCCCGGACCGGCGGCTTGCGCGGAGGCTGTAGCGTGGCCGACGGAGACCGTGACAACACCGCGCGCACCGCGGGCAGAAACGACGGCGAGGACTGATGGCACAGCAGCGCGCTCAGGGCCCGTCCGACCCCGAGGCGACTGGCGGCGGTATGTCCGATGCGCCGGAGAACTGGGGCAACGGAGGGCTGGTCGGAGACGGCCGTTACCGGCTGACCCGCCGACTCGGCCGGGGCGGCATGGCCGAGGTGTTCGCGGCGGAGGACGTACGTCTCGGCCGCACCGTGGCGGTCAAGCTGCTGCGCGCCGATCTGGCCGAGGACCCCGTGTCCAAGGCCCGCTTCACGCGCGAGGCCCAGTCGGTGGCCGGCCTCAACCACCATGCGATCGTCGCCGTGTACGACTCCGGCGAGGACTTCGTGGGCGGCCAGAGCGTGCCGTACATCGTGATGGAGATCGTCGAGGGACGCACCATCCGCGACCTCCTCCTCAACGCCGAGGCGCCGGGGCCCGAGCAGGCCCTGATCATCACCTCGGGAGTGCTGGAGGCGCTCGCCTACTCGCACCAGCACGGCATCGTGCACCGCGACATCAAGCCGGCGAACGTGATCATCACGCACAACGGCGCCGTCAAGGTGATGGACTTCGGCATCGCGCGCGCCCTGCACGGCGCGTCGACGACGATGACGCAGACCGGCATGGTCATGGGCACCCCGCAGTACCTCTCGCCGGAGCAGGCGCTCGGCAAGGCCGTCGACCACCGCTCCGACCTGTACGCCACCGGCTGTCTGCTGTACGAGCTGCTGGCGCTGCGGCCCCCCTTCACCGGCGAGACACCGCTGTCGGTGGTCTACCAGCACGTGCAGGACATCCCGGTGCCGCCGTCGCAGACCTCGGGCGGCGAGTGCCCGCCGGAGCTGGACGGCCTGGTCATGCGCTCCCTCGCCAAGGACCCCGACGACCGTTTCCAGACGGCGGAGGAGATGCGCGGCCTGGTCCAGTACGGCCTGCAGATGCTGTACGACCAGGGCGGCCACACCGGCACCTGGAACACCGGGCCGGTGGGGGCGGCGGGCGGCGCCGGCACGCCCGCCGGCGGTTTCGCGAGCACGACGGCCGTGCTGCCGCACGGAGCCGACGGCTCCAGCACCTCGCAGATCCCGCAGCCGATCCTGCCCACCGGCTACGGCGGCGGTGACGACGGCGGGTTCGAGGGCCACGGCAACAAGGGCAGCGGCCGCGGCAAGCTGTGGATCCTCGCCGTGTTCGCGGTGATCGCCATCGCCGCGGGCGTCGCGCTCGCGCTGAACAACCGGAGCAACGGAACCGGCGACGGAGGGACCTCCCCTTCGCCGTCCGCCTCGCCGTCCGTGTCGGACAGCGCGCCGAGCGAGCAGCCCAGCGACGAGGAGAGCCAGACGTCCAGCGACGACACCTCGGACGACAACACCGGCTCCAACACGAACCAGAACTACTCGCCCTCGTACAAGCCCTCCTCCTCACCGTCTCCCTCGCCGTCCCAGTCCGCGAGCGGCGAGCCGACGGACGACGAGACGGGCGGCCAGCCCTCGAACGAGCCCACCGACACGGAGACGGAGCCGAGCGCTCCGGCCTCGGGCAACGAGACGGGCGGAACCGATCCAGGCAACACCACCCTCGGCGGCGGTCTCACCGGCGGCTGACCGGACCGGCCGGTCACACCGGCCGCGAAGCAGTTCCTCTCCTCCACGCGCGCGTGTGCCCCTGACGGGGGTCCCGCGCGCGCGTGCGTGTGGGTGGGTGGGGGCCCCGGGCCGGGGGCCGAGGAGAGCGGGAGACCCGCGGGGGCGGCCGTGCCCCTCCGGGTCAGTCGGTGAACGCGGCGCGGACGGCGTCGTACTCGCGCGTCCACCACACCGCGAGCGCCGAGGACGCCGGGAACTGGGAGTCCGCGCGGGTGTCGCCGCGCTCGTAGTGCCAGCGCAGCATCCAGAAGTCGTTGAGCCGCTCCCACCACACGCGGTGCACGGCCGCCGCGAGTTCGCCGGACGAGGCCCCGGCCGTGCGCCGGTACGCGCGTGCGTACTCCCTCGCCTTCGGCAGGTCGAGCGTGCCGTCGGGCCGGACGAAGAAGATGGCGGCCGCGCGGACGGCCTCCTCCGCGCGGGGCTGCACCCCCAGCCGGTCCCAGTCGACGATGGCGGCGGGCGCGTCCCCGCGATAGAGCAGGTTGAAGGGGTGGAAGTCCCCGTGCACCCAGCCGACCGGGCCGCCGCGCGAGGGCCGCCGGTCCGCGTGCCGTTCCAGCAGCCGGCGCCGCTCCAGGAGGCGGTGGCGGGCCAGTTCGTCGAAGCAGTCGGCGGGGCGGTGGCGGCGCACGCGCGCGAGGAGATCGTCGATGAGGCCGAAGGTGTCCGCTGGGTCGGGGCTCGGCGCGGAGCCGTCGGACCGGCCGGCGGCGTCGCCGAGGGGCGCGGGGCAGGCGGGGGCGGCCTGACAGGCGCGGGCGGCGTGCGCGGCGGCGGCGCCGGGTGCGTCACGGGGGCCGGGGACCGCAAGAGCGGCGTGGCCCCTGGAAGGAGAGGGGCCCGCCGTGGGAGGAGCCGTCTCGGTGGGGGGTGTGCGTCCGGGACGAGGGGCCGGTCCGGTGCGGGCGGCGCGCCCGCCTGGGGTGTGTTCCGGTTCGCGCGCCGCAGGCACGTGCTCGCTCCGCCCCGGCGACGGCTGTCCGGCGGCGGGCGCGCGCATGACGTGCTCCAGGCCGGCGTGCACCACCCCCAGCAGCGCCCCCAGACGGCCGCACTGGCCGGGGGTGAGCTGGGAGCCGTGGCGGTGGCGGCCCTCGACCCAGGGGTGCAGGGCGTAGGCGTGGCCGCCGACGAGGGCGACCGTGCGGCCGTCGCGTCCGGGCAGCGGGGGCGCCACGGGGACGCCCAGGTCGGCCAGGCGCTCGGTGGCCCGGTGCTGCCGGGCGATCGACGCGGGGTCGGCGGTGTCGGGGTCGAAGTGGTGTTTGAGGAAGTACCGGCCGCGCGTGGTCCGCAGCCGGTATCCGCGGTTGAGCAGGCCTTCCTCGACGGGCTCGCACGTGAGCGGGGAGCCGGCGGCGTACCGGTGGAGCAGAGCGCCCAGAGGGGGCGCGTGGGGCACTGAGGGGGGTACACAGGAGCGCGGCACGCGCCCGATGCTAGGCCACTGCGCGCGCCTGTGAGCTGCGCGTTGTCACAGATGGTCACCCAACGGCAACGGGAGTCACGGACGGTCGCATCCGGTCGCGTCGAGGGCCGACCGGGGCCCGTCCGGAGGGCGCCCGCGCGAGGTCCGTCGAGGGGGCCGCCCGGCGGGTCCGAGGGCGGGCGGACCGGCGCCCCGCCCGCCCGGACGGCCGCAGGTCGCTTTCCGATGGCTCTTCCCGTGGCGCGGGTGGCCGGGATAACGTGCCGTTGCTCCGGCCTCCTGCAAGGCTGTGACCAGGCTCCTTCCCGACTTTGCCGATTTACTTGGAAATCCAAGCAAAAACGCAGGTCAGGAGGGGTTTCACAGAAATGTGACGCACTGGGTAACGTGTCGATCGCAGGGCGCTCGCCGGGGCACCTGTCACGCCTGGTCCGACCGAGTGGCACCCACCCCGTGCACGGGTGTCGGAAATCAGGTGAGCCGCTCCCTCAGGCTCCTGGAGAGCCGGAGGGACCCCAGCCACCCGGCGACCCCGGGGGCCGGACCGACGGAGGAGCACACGTGACCGTGGAGAGCACTGCCGCGCACAAGCCGCGACGCAGCGCCGGAAGCAAGGCCGGCGCGAGCGGCACCGAGCGCGCCCGCACCACCGCGAGGAAGAGCGCCGAGCCCGAGCTCGTGCAGCTGCTGACCCCGGAGGGCAAGCGGGTCAAGAACGCCAAGAACGCCGAGTACGCCAAGTACGTCTCCGGTGTCACCCCTGAAGACCTCCGCGGCCTCTACCGCGACATGGTGCTCACCCGCCGCTTCGACGCCGAGGCGACCGCCCTGCAGCGCCAGGGCGAACTGGGTCTGTGGGCCTCGCTGCTCGGCCAGGAGGCCGCCCAGATCGGCTCGGGCCGGGCCACCCGCGAGGACGACTACGTCTTCCCGACCTACCGCGAACACGGCGTCGCCTGGTGCCGCGGGGTCGACCCGACGAACCTGCTCGGCATGTTCCGTGGCGTCAACAACGGCGGCTGGGACCCCAACGGCAACAACTTCCACCTGTACACCATCGTCATCGGCTCCCAGACGCTGCACGCGACCGGGTACGCGATGGGCGTCGCCAAGGACGGCGCGGACAGCGCGGTCATCGCCTACTTCGGCGACGGCGCCTCCAGCCAGGGCGACGTGGCGGAGTCGTTCACCTTCTCCGCGGTCTACAACGCGCCGGTGGTGTTCTTCTGCCAGAACAACCAGTGGGCGATCTCCGAGCCCACCGAGAAGCAGACCCGCGTCCCGCTCTACCAGCGCGCCCAGGGCTACGGCTTCCCCGGCGTCCGCGTGGACGGCAACGACGTGCTGGCCTGCCTCGCGGTCACGCGGTGGGCCCTGGAGCGGGCCCGCAACGGCGAGGGCCCCACTCTCGTCGAGGCGTACACGTACCGCATGGGCGCCCACACCACCTCCGACGACCCGACGAAGTACCGGGCCGACGAGGAGCGCGAGGCGTGGGAGGCGAAGGACCCGATCCTGCGCCTGCGCCGCCACCTGGAGGCCTCAAACCACACGGACGAGGGATTCTTCGCGGAACTCGAAGCGGAGAGCGAGGCGTTGGGAAGGCGAGTGCGCGAAGCGGTCCGCGCCATGCCCGACCCGGACCGATTCGCGATCTTCGAGAACGTGTACGCGGACGGACACGCCCTGGTCGACGAGGAGCGCGCGCAGTTCGCCGCGTACCAGGCGTCGTTCGCGACGGAATCCGAGAGCGGCTTCGCCGCGGGTACGGGGGGAAACTGAGATGGCGGACACCGCGAGCACCAAGAACCTGGCCCTGGCCAAGGCGATCAACGAGTCGCTGCGCCACGCCCTGGAGGCGGACCCCAAGGTCCTGATCATGGGTGAGGACGTCGGCAAGCTCGGCGGCGTCTTCCGGGTCACCGACGGACTTCAGAAGGACTTCGGCGAGAGCCGCGTCATCGACACCCCGCTCGCCGAGTCGGGCATCGTCGGCACCGCGATCGGGCTGGCCCTGCGCGGCTACCGCCCGGTGGTGGAGATCCAGTTCGACGGATTCGTCTTCCCGGCCTACGACCAGATCGTCACCCAGCTCGCCAAGATGCACGCGCGTTCGCTGGGCAAGGTCAAGCTCCCGGTCGTCGTGCGCATCCCCTACGGCGGCGGCATCGGCGCGGTCGAGCACCACTCCGAGTCGCCCGAGGCGCTCTTCGCGCACGTGTCCGGCCTGAAGATCGTCTCGCCGTCCAACGCGTCCGACGCGTACTGGATGATGCAGCAGGCCATCCAGAGCGACGACCCGGTGATCTTCTTCGAGCCCAAGCGGCGCTACTGGGACAAGGCCGAGGTCAACACCGAGGCCATCCCGGGCCCGCTGCACAAGGCCAAGGTCGTCCGCGAGGGAACGGACCTGACGCTCGTCGCCTACGGCCCGATGGTGAAGCTCTGCCAGGAGGTCGCCGCCGCGGCCGCCGAGGAGGGCAAGAACCTGGAGGTCGTGGACCTGCGTTCGGTGTCCCCGCTGGACTTCGACTCGATCCAGGCGTCGGTGGAGAAGACCCGCCGCCTGGTGGTCGTCCACGAGGCGCCGGTGTTCTTCGGCTCGGGCGCGGAGATCGCCGCCCGGATCACGGAGCGCTGCTTCTACCACCTGGAGGCCCCGGTTCTGCGGGTCGGCGGCTACCACGCCCCGTACCCGCCGGCGCGCCTGGAGGAGGAGTACCTGCCGGGCCTGGACCGGGTGCTCGACGCCGTCGACCGTGCCCTGGCGTACTGAGGAGAGGGTCGTGACGACGATGACGGAAGCGTCCGTACGCGAGTTCAAGATGCCCGACGTGGGCGAGGGGCTCACCGAGGCCGAGATCCTCAAGTGGTATGTCCAGCCGGGTGACACGGTCACGGACGGCCAGGTGGTCTGCGAGGTCGAGACCGCAAAGGCCGCCGTGGAACTGCCCATCCCCTATGACGGCGTCGTGCGCTCGCTGCACTTCCCCGAGGGCACCACGGTCGACGTGGGCACGTCGATCATCGCGGTGGACGTGTCGGGCGGCGCGACCGCCGCCCCGGTCGCCGAGGTCCCGGCGCAGGCGGCCCAGACACCGGCGGCCCAGGCACCGGCCGCGCAGGCACCGGCGGCCCCGGAGGAGGCCCGGCCTGCGGCCGGCACCGCGCAGTCCGCGCCGGCCAAGTCCGCGGGCTCGGGCCGGCAGCCGGTGCTCGTCGGCTACGGCGTGGCGGTGTCCTCCACCAAACGCCGGCCGCGCAAGGGCCCCCAGATCACCGTCCCGCAGGTCCAGGAGGCCGTCCAGGCCGAGCTGAACGGCCACGGCGGCGCGAGCACCGTGCGGGAACGGCCGCTGGCCAAGCCGCCGGTGCGCAAGCTGGCCAAGGACCTCGGCGTCGACCTCGCCACCGTGGTGCCGTCGGGCCCCGACGGCATCATCACCCGCGAGGACGTCCACGCGGCGGCGGCCCCGGCCCCCGCGGCCGCACCGGCCGCCACGCCGGTGACCGCTGCTCCGGCAGCCCCGGTCGCTCCGGCCCCCATCACGGCCCCCGCGGCCGCGCCCGTGGCGTCGTACGACACGGCACGGGAGACGCGTCTCCCGGTCAAGGGCGTGCGCAAGGCGACGGCGGCGGCGATGGTCGGCTCGGCGTTCACCGCGCCGCACGTCACGGAGTTCGTGACGATCGACGTGACCCGCACGCTGAAGCTCGTCGAGGAGCTGAAGCAGGACAAGGACATGCAGGGGCTGCGGGTCAACCCGCTGCTCCTCATCGCCAAGGCCCTGCTGATCGCCGTCAAGCGCCACCCGGAGATCAACGCGTCCTGGGACGAGGCGGCGCAGGAGATCGTGGTCAAGCACTACGTCAACCTGGGCATCGCGGCGGCCACCCCCCGGGGTCTGCTGGTCCCGAACATCAAGGACGCCCACGCCAAGACGCTGCCGCAGCTGGCGGAGTCCCTCGGTGAACTGGTGTCCACGGCGAGGGAGGGCAAGACGTCCCCCGCCGCGATGCAGGGCGGCACCGTGACCATCACCAACGTCGGCGTCTTCGGCGTCGACACCGGCACCCCGATCCTCAACCCCGGCGAGTCCGCGATCCTCGCGGTCGGCGCGATCAGGCTCCAGCCGTGGGTCCACAAGGGCAAGGTCAAGCCCCGCCAGGTCACCACCCTGGCGCTCAGCTTCGACCACCGCCTCGTGGACGGCGAACTGGGCTCCAAGGTGCTGGCCGACGTGGCGGCGATCCTGGAGCAGCCCAAGAAGCTGATCACCTGGGGCTGAGCGACCCACCCCGTCGCAGGGAGCCGCGCCCACGCGGGCCGCGGCACCCCTCCGGCGTGCCACCGGAACGGCAGCCGGCCCACCGGGCCTACCGGCATCGCCGGGACGGCCCGGCTACCCCCGGTTGCCCGGGGGCGGGCCCGTCGTCCCGTCTGCCATCTGTCATCTGCCAGGGACGGGTGAGTGCTCCGGGGCCGGCGTGTGCGGCCCGGCCGTCCTCGGTCGCCGGGGATGGGCCGGGCGCCGGGGCAGGCCGACTGCCGGGCGCCCCGGGCGGGCCGGTTGCCGACGGTCCCCGAAGAGGGCCCGGCCGGCCGTTCCGCGCCGTCGCCGACCGGGACCGGGCTCAGACCGGGACGTGCACCGTCTGCTCAGGCCAGAACGTGCACCGTTTCGCTCAGGCCGGGACGTGCACCGTTTCCACTCTGCTGGCCACCAGCCGTTCCCGTTCGCGGCGGGCCGCGCGGCGGCGCAGGCGCAGGATCTGGCTGACGCCGAGGGCCTGGAGGACGAAGACGCAGGAGAAGGCGATCGTGTAGTCGTCGCCGGTGGCGTCCAGCAGCACGCCGATCAGGAAGAGCGTGGTCATGGACGCCACGAAGCCGCCCATGTTGGTGATGCCGGAGGCCGTCCCCTGGCGCTCGGGCGGGTTCGCCGGGCGGGCGAAGTCGAACCCGAGCATGCTGGCCGGCCCGCACGCGCCGAGGACGGCACACAGCACGACGAGCAGCCACATGGGCGCGCGGCCGCCGGGACAGGCCAGCGTCGCCGCCCACACCAGGGCCGTCGCTCCGACCGTGCCCAGAGCCAGCGGAAGCCGCGCCCCGTGATGGCGGGCGACGATCTGGCCGTAGACGAGGCCCACGACCATGTTGCTCAGGACCACCAGCGTGAGGAGTTCACCGGCCGTGGCACGGGTCAGGCCCTGTGCCTCGACCAGGAACGGGAGCCCCCACAGCAGCAGGAACACCATCGCCGGGAACTGGGTCGTGAAGTGCACCCACAGGCCCAGCCGGGTGCCCGGCTCACGCCAGGACGCGGCGATCTGGCGGCGGACGTAGGCCCCGCCCCGGTGCGCGAACGGCTCGGGCTCCTGCCCCTCGGGGTGGTCCTTCAGGAACAGCAGCAGCAGGACCAGCACCACCACGCCGGCGACGGCGCTGCCGGCGAAGGCCGCCGTCCAGCCGACGCCGTGCAGCAGCCGGGCCAGGACGAGAGTGGACACGAGGTTGCCCGCCATGCCCGCCAGACCGGCGAGCTGGGCGACCATCGGCCCGCGCCGGGCCGGGAACCAGCGGGACCCGAGCCGCAGCACGCTGATGAACGTCATCGCGTCCCCGCAGCCCAGCAGGGCGCGCGAGGCGAGGGCCGTGCCGTAGGACGGGGAGAAGGCGAAGCCGAGCTGGCCGGCGGTGAACAGCACCACGCCGATGGTCAGCACCCGCTTGGTGCCCAGTCGGTCGACCAGCAGGCCCACCGGTATCTGCATCCCGGCGTAGACGAGGAGCTGAAGGATCGAGAACGTGGACAGCGCCGAGGCGTTCACCTGGAAGCGGTCGGCGGCGTCGAGCCCGGCCACCCCCAGCGACGTGCGGAAGATGACGGCGACGAAGTAGACCGAGACGCCGATCCCCCAGACGGCCATGGCGCGCCGTCCGCCGGGAGGGTCACCCGCAAGGGTGGAATTCAGGCCGCGGGGCGCGGTGCTCACCGGACCTCCCCGCGGGCGAGGTGGGAGAACCAGCCGATGTGGCCGTGGACGAGTTCGACGGCCCGTTCGGCGTCGCCGGAGCGCAGCGCCTCGAGGATCTCCGCGTGCTCGGCGAGGGTCTTGGCGATCCGGTCGGGATGCGAGTGCAGGACGGCGACGCCCATGCGCAGCTGGCGGTCGCGGAGCTGGTCGTAGAGCCGGGACAGGATCTCGTTGCCGCCGCTGCGGACGATCTCGGCGTGGAAGCAGCGGTCCGTCACGGCGGCGGCGGCCAGGTCGCCCGCGGCGGCCTGCTCGCGCTGGCGGGCCAGCAGTTCCTCCAGGCGCGCGACGAGCGCGGGCGGCGCGGGCACGGCCTTGCGCGCCGCGTGCTCCTCGACCAGCAGGCGGGTCTCCACGACGTCGGCGATCTCCTGCGCGGAGACCGGCAGGACCAGCGCGCCCTTCTTCGGGTAGAGCTTGATCAGCCCTTCCGCCTCCAGCCGCAGCAGCGCCTCGCGCACCGGTGTGCGCGAGACTCCCACGGCTTCGGCCAGCTCGCCCTCGGTCAGGAGAGCCCCGCCCTCGTAACGGCGGTCCAGGACACCCTGTTTGACGTGTGCGTACACCCGGTCGGCGGCGGGCGGCTGCTTGACGGGGACGGGGGCCGGCGGAGCGGAGGACTGCATGCCCACAGGATAGATACAACGCGTACGCATGCGGGGACCGGTCCAGGATGTGGACCCGAGGGCGGGGTGCGGCGGGCGGCGGAGGGGCGTCGGCGGGTGGGGTCCGGGTAAGGGATGGATCAAGTAATCGGAAATTCTGCCCGGCAGGCCCACAACTTTGTGTGCTACTTACGTGTCACACATGTGCGGCCCACCTCTTTCCCCCTTGAACTTGGCCGCACCGCAGGGGCATTCGACGTAATCGGGGTATTTCAGTTGATAACCGCCATCAAGGGCATCCGAGTCCGCAGGGCCGCCGCCGTAGCCGTCACCGCCGGCGCCGTGCTCGCGACCGGGGCCCTCACCGCGGCGCCCGCGCAAGCTGTCGCGACACCCACGATCGCCGCCAAGACCGGCTTCGTGATGAACAACGCGACCGGTGCGGCGCTTTACAACAAGGGCATGGACACCAAGCTGTCCACCGGCTCCACCACCAAGATCATGACGGCGAACGTCGTGCTGTCGCAGGCGAACCTGAACCTGGACGCCAAGGTCACCATCCAGAAGGCCTACAGCGACTACATCGTCGCGAACACCGCGTCGTCCGCGCGGCTGATCGTCGGCGACAAGGTCACGGTCCGTCAGCTGCTCTACGGGCTGATGCTGCCGTCGGGTTGTGACGCCGCGTACGCCCTGGCCGACAAGTTCGGCACGGGCACGACGCGGGCCGCGCGCGTGAAGAGCTTCATCGCCAAGATGAACAGCAAGGCGAAGACGC
This sequence comes from Streptomyces sp. NPDC048481, assembly GCF_043200075.1. Classification (NCBI taxonomy): domain Bacteria; kingdom Bacillati; phylum Actinomycetota; class Actinomycetes; order Kitasatosporales; family Streptomycetaceae; genus Streptomyces; species Streptomyces sp. NPDC048481. Next base: position 443,820 of record NZ_JBICXC010000003.1, on the reverse strand, counting down.
TCGGCATGACGCGGACGCACTTCGACTCGTTCGACGGCATCGGCAACGGGGCGAACTACTCGACCGCCAAGGACCTCACGAAGCTCGCCAGCAACTCGCTGAAGAACGCGAACTTCCGCGCGGTCGTCAAGACCAAGTCCTACACCGCCAAGACCATCACCAAGACCGGCTCGACCCGCACCATGGGCGCGTGGATCAACACCAACACGCTGCTGAGCAGCTACAGCGGCGCCATCGGCGTGAAGACGGGCTCCGGCCCGGAGGCGAAGTACTGCCTCGTCTTCGCCGCCACCCGGGGCGGCAAGACCGTCGTGGGCACGGTGCTGGCCTCCACCAACGCGACGGTGCGCGCCGCCGACGCCACGAAGCTGCTGAACTACGGCTTCGCCCGCCTGGGCTGACCGCCGGTCAGGCAGGGACCTGTCGGCCTCCGGCCGACCGCTGCGCACGAGAACGGGCCCGTCGTGATCCACACGACGGGCCCGCTGTCGTCGGGTGCCGCATCCGGCCGGGGCCGGCTACCGGGTGACCGCGAAGTTCCGCAGGACGGCCGCCGTCAGCTCCGGCTCGCCCTCGGCCTTCACCCGGTCGGCCACCGCCTCCGCCGTCACCCGGCCACAGGCCAGGCGCACGTACGTCTCCCAGTCGAGGGTGAACGAGGCGGCGGGCCCGAGCGCGGGAGCCGTCTCCAGGGTCCCGCGGCCCTGGATGTCGACGCGGATGGTGCGCAGGAACTCGATCGGGCCGTGCACGTCGAAGACGACCGCGGAACTGCGCGGCGCGGCGGCCTTCTCGGCGACGACCGCCGGAAGCTCGGCGAGCAGCGCGTCCCGGGCGATGTGCGCGCCGGGGGAGTCGAGGTTGCCGGGCCGGCCCAGCGCGGCGCGCAGGTCCTGCTCGTGCACCCAGACGTTGAAGGCGTGCAGCCGCATGGACTCCTCGAGCGTCAGCTCGGTGCCGAGCGGCCCGCGCACCGTCGTCGTGGGCTGACGGGACTCGTTGCGCAGCTGCCGGTTGCGGCGGATGACCGTGTACTCCAGCTCGGACGTCATCTCGGGGGCCGTGTGGTGGCGGCGGACGTCGACCTGCATCTCCATGTAGCGCTGGAAGTCGTTGGTGACGTGGAACAGGTCGCGGGGCAGGGTGTGGATGGGGCGCGGGTCGCCGTACATCTCGCAGTCCAGCCCGATGACGTGCGACACGATGTCGCGCACCGACCAGCCCGGGCAGGGCGTCCGGCGGTTCCAGTCCGCCTCCGCCAGCGGCTCCACCAGCTCGGATATCGCTGCGATGGAGTGGGTCCAGGCGTCGGCGTAGGGCTGGAGGGTGGGATGCAGACTCACGGAAACGGGACCCCTCGGCGATCGGTACTCGGGTGGGCTGTGGCGGCGTTGCCAGCGGGAGCCGGCGCTGTCGGCGCTGTCGGCGGCGTCTCGGAACTCCCCCGTTCTCGGCTGCGCTCGAATCGGGAGGACCCCCAAGTTACGCTGCTGTGAGGCACCCCGGCAGTGCTTTCGTGTGACGATCGTAGGCCCTGTGGGCTACTCGAATGCCAGGACGGTGGTAGTGTGCGCGCCTCTCTGATCCAGATCGCCGTAGAAGAGGGCGAATCGGTCGAATCCCGTCGGTCGAGGGCCGCAGCGCTGGTCCGTGAGCAGGCCGGCGCCGACCTCGTGGTGCTCCCGGAGCTGTGGACGACGGGGGCGTTCGCCTACGAGCGGTTCGCAGACGAGGCCGAGACGCTGGACGGGCCGACGGCCGAGGCGATGGCGAAGGCCGCGAGCGAGGCGGGGGTGTGGCTGCACGCGGGCTCGATCCCGGAGCGGGCCCCCTCCGCCGGCTCCCGCGCCGAGGACGGCGACGCGCTCTACAACACGTCCCTCGTCTTCTCCCCCTCCGGCGAGCTGGCCGCCTCCTACCGCAAGATCCACCGCTTCGGCTTCGACAAGGGCGAGGCCGTGCTGATGGCCGCGGGCGAGGACCTGGTGACGGTCCCTCTCCCGGAGACCACGCTCGGCGTCGCCACCTGCTACGACCTCCGTTTTCCCGAGCTGTTCCGCGCTCTCGTCGACGCCGGCGCCGAGACCTTGGTCGTTTCGGCGGGCTGGCCGGAGCGCCGCCGGGGGCACTGGACGCTGCTGGCCCGGGCACGGGCGGTCGAGAACCAGGCGTTCGTGCTCGCGTGTGGAACGGCCGGGACGCACGCCGGAGTTCCGCAGGCGGGTCACTCGATCGTGGTCGATCCGTGGGGCGAGGTCCTCGCGGAGGCGGGAGCGGGCGAGGAGGTCCTCACCGTCGACTTCGACCCGGCGAGGACGGCCGCGACCCGCGAGCAGTTCCCGGCCCTGAAGGACCGGGTGCTCGGTCTGCGGCCCCCGCGCCGCTGACCGCTCAGTCGTCGTCCCTGGCCCGGTCGGCCCGCTCCTTGTCGGCGAGGTGGATCACGCACACCGCCACCGCGATCAGCAGGGCCGTGTCGGCGTCCTCGCGCACGACGTCGACGCCGTAGGTCTCCCGCACGTGCAGCCATCGCCGGGAGACGACGGCCAGGAGTTCGCCGTCGTACTCGACGGCGAACTCCCGGTCGAGGATCTTGCCGCTGACGTCTAGTTCGGTGCGGCCGTCCGCCAGGGCGACCCGGTAGTGGTTGCGCAGCAGCGACAGCCGCTTGCGCCTGATCGTGGCCAGCGGCTCGCCGTCCCGTTCGATCACCATGGTGTCGCGCAGGGCGAACATCTTCTGGTGGATGTCGATCAGGACGCGTCCGCGGGCGTCCTTCAGCTCGAAGGTGTCGCGCAGCCGCATGGCCTTGCCGTCGACGAGGAAGACCTTGTTGCCTCGGTCGTCCTCGATCCAGTAGTCGTCACCGAACCCGAGGAGCCGGTCGCGCACGAGGAATCTCATACCGGTACTGCTTCCCCGCACCCGCGGACGTCTCCCGGCGACGGAGGGTTTTCCCGGCACGGTTGACCCGTCTGCGGGAGCGGGGCACAGCTGTGGGCCCGGCGGGGTCGCCCGCCGGGCCTCAAGGGTCCTCAGTCTTCACGATGTTCACACAAGGGGAGCAGCGCGCAGCAGCACACACCAGCACACCGGAATGCGGAATGTTCGGGACGTCCCTTCTGCCGGTTCGTCAGACGCCGTAGCCGTCGCTGTATCCGTCGTGGTGACGTCGTTCCGTCTCGACCACCGTGGTCGAGGCGGGCGGCACCATGACCCGGCGGCGCCGGGCGATGCTGCTGAAGGTCGTCACACCGATCAGGCCGACGATCATCAGGATGACGCCGACCAGGTCGAGGTTGACCCCCTGCATGTGCCAGTCGGTCGCAAACGTGAGGATGGCTCCCACGGCGATGAGGATGATGCACCCGCCGAGGCCCATGATGTCGCCTCCCTGTCAGGATCGCCGGTCGGTCCGGCTCCGACATCCGGGTACCCCCGCGGGGAACTCCCATGCGGGGGCCGGTCCTTGCACCCGTCCGGCGGGCCGTGCGGGGGGCCGTCCGGACGGGCGGGCGGCTATCCCTCCAGGAACGCCGTCAGGGCGTTGGCCAGCAGGTACGGGTCGGCGTCGCCGCACAGTTCGCGCGCGCTGTGCATCGACAGGATGGCCACGCCGATGTCGACCGTGCGGATGCCGTGCCGGGCGGCGGTGATCGGGCCGATGGTCGTGCCGCACGGCATGGAGTTGTTGGAGACGAACGTCTGGAACGGGACGCCGGCCTTGTCGCAGGCGGCGGCGAAGAGTGCGCGGCCCGTCCCGTCCGTCGCGTACCGGTTGTTGACGTTGACCTTGAGGATCGGCCCGCCGTTGACCCGGGGGTGGTGCGTCGGGTCGTGCCGCTCCGCGTAGTTGGGGTGGACGGCGTGCCCGGTGTCGGAGGACAGGCAGACGCTGCCCGCGAAGGCTCTCGCCCGGTCCTCGTACGATCCGCCGCGCGCGAAGACCGAACGTTCCAGCACGCCGCCGAGGAGCGGGCCGTCGGCGCCGGTGTCGCTCTGCGAGCCGTTCTCCTCGTGGTCGAACGCGGCCAGCACCGGGATGCACGGCAGTTCCCCGGCGCCGGCCGCCACGGCCGCCAGCGCCGCCGCCCCGGCGTGCACGGACAGCAGGTTGTCCATGCGCGGGCCGGCCAGCAGTTCCTCGTCGCGGCCCAGGTAGGCGGGCGGCTCCACGGAGTACGTCATCAGGTCCCAGCCGGTGACCTGGCCCGCGGCCAGTCCGGCCTCCTGCTCGAGGAACGCGATCAGGTCGCCGTCGCGCACCTCGCCGCCCAGGCCCCATACCGGCTGGAGATGACGCTGCTTGTCGAGCTTGAGGCCGTCGGCGGTGACGGAGCGGTCCAGGTGGATGGCGAGCTGGGGGACGCGCAGCAGGGGGCGGCCGACGTCCACCAGGCGCGTCGTGCCGTCGCGCAGGGTCAGCCGTCCCGCGAGGCCCAGGTCGCGGTCGAGCCAGGAGTTGAGCAGCGGGCCGCCGTAGATCTCCACGGCCACCTGGCGCCAGCCGTGCGCGCCGGTGTCGGGCTGCGGCTTGACGCGCAGGTTCGGGGAGTCGGTGTGCGCGCCGACGATGCGGAACGGCGTGTGCGGCGCGGCGCCCTCGGGCACGTACCAGGCCACGATCGCGCCCCCGCGCAGCACGTACTTGCCGCCGGTCGTCCCGTCCCAGGCGTCCGTCTCCGAGACCTGCCGGAATCCGGCCTTCTCCAGCCGCTCGGCGGCCGTCGCCACGGCGTGGTACGGCGACGGGCTCGCCGTCAGGAACGTCATGAGGTCGTCGGTGTGGCCGCGGTCGAAGCGGGAGGGTTCGCTCATGGGGTTCACCTTAACGACGTACGAAAGCCCGCTCCCGGCGTTGGGAGCGGGCCCTCGTGAGGACAGTGTGGAGTGCTGAGCCGCCGTGCTCGGCCGGGGCGCCCCGAGGGGCGCCCCACCGTTGTCCGGGTGGTCCGGGTGGGTCCCGGTGAGTCCTAGAAAGCGGCCTCGTCCAGCTCCATCAGGTCGAGCTCGACGCCCTCGGCGACCTTGCGGGCGAGGGTGACGCCGGGCAGGACGTTGGCCGCGAAGAACTTCGCCGCCGCGATCTTGCCGGTGTAGAACGCCCGGTCCTTGGCGGAGGCGGTCTCCAGCTTCTCGGCGGCGATGGCCGCGCCCTTGAGGAGCAGGTAGCCGACGATCACGTCACCCGAGGCGAGCAGCAGGCGCGTGGTGTTGAGGCCCACCTTGTAGATGTTCTTGACATCCTGCTCGGTGGCGGCGAGGTCGGTCAGCATCAGGCCGACGATGGCCTCCAGCTCGACGGCGGCCTTGGCGAGGTGCTCGCGGGCGCCGGCCAGCTGCTCGCCGCCGGTGCCGAGCGCGAGGAACTTCTTGATGTCCTCGGCGAGGGAGTTCAGCGCGGCGCCCTGGTTGCGGACGATCTTTCGGAAGAAGAAGTCCTGGCCCTGGATCGCGGTGGTGCCCTCGTACAGGGTGTCGATCTTGGCGTCGCGGATGTACTGCTCGATCGGGTACTCCTGGAGGAACCCGGAGCCGCCGAAGGTCTGGAGCGACTGGGCGAGCTGCTCGTAGCCCTTCTCGGAGCCGTAGCCCTTGACGATCGGCAGGAGCAGGTCGTTGAGCGCGTGTTCCGTCTTCGCGTCCTCGCCGTTGGCCTCCTTCACGGCGATCGCGTCCTGGATGGACGCCGTGTAGAGGACGAGGGCGCGCATGCCCTCCGCGTAGGCCTTCTGCGTGATCAGCGCGCGGCGCACGTCGGGGTGGTGGGTGATGGTGACCTTGGGCGCGGCCTTGTCCATGAAGTTGGCCAGGTCGGGGCCCTGGACGCGCTCCTTGGCGTACTCCAGCGCGTTGAGGTAGCCGGTGGAGAGCGTGGAGATCGCCTTCGTGCCGACCATCATGCGGGCGAACTCGATGATGCGGAACATCTGGCGGATGCCGTCGTGCTTGTCGCCGATCAGCCAGCCCTTGGCGGGGTGCCGGTCGCCGAACGTCATCTCGCAGGTGTTGGAGGCCTTGAGGCCCATCTTGTGCTCGACGTTCGTGGCGTAGACGCCGTTGCGCTCGCCCAGTTCGCCGGTCTCGAAGTCGAAGAGGTGCTTCGGCACCATGAACAGGGACAGGCCCTTGGTGCCCGGTCCGGCGCCCTCGGGACGGGCGAGGACGTAGTGGATGATGTTCTCCGACATGTCGTGCTCGCCGGACGTGATGAAGCGCTTGACGCCCTCGATGTGCCAGGAGCCGTCCTCCTGCTGGACGGCCTTCGTGCGGCCCGCGCCCACGTCGGAGCCCGCGTCGGGCTCGGTGAGGACCATCGTCGAGCCCCACTGCTTCTCGACGGCGATCTGCGCGATCTTCTTCTGGACGTCGTTGCCCTCGTCGAAGAGGATGCCGGCGAAGGCCGGGCCGGAGGAGTACATCCACACGGCCGGGTTCGCGCCGAGGATCAGCTCGGCGAAGCCCCAGATCAACGACGGCGGGGCGGTGGTGCCGCCGATCTCCTCGGGCAGGCCGAGACGCCAGTACTCGGAGTCCATGAAGGCCTGGTAGCTCTTCTTGAACGACGCGGGCACCGGCGCGGTGTTGGTCTCCGGGTCGAAGACCGGCGGGTTGCGGTCGGCGTCCGAGAAGGACTCCGCCAGCTCGTTCTCCGAGAGGCGGGTCAGCTCCGCGAGGATGCTCTTCGCGGTCTCGGTGTCCATCTCCTCGAACGGGCCGGAGCCGTACAGCTTGTCGCGCCCGAGTACTTCGAAGAGGTTGAACTCGATGTCGCGGAGGTTCGACTTGTAGTGCCCCATGGTGACGGCTCCCGGCTCCCTAGAGAGATCGGCGAGGCACTGGATCCTCGCGCTAGTTCACGTACCAACAAGTAGCTACGATGATGCTACCCGTCGGTAATAAGACGCAACCCCTACTCGGCCAAGTGTGAGAAGGCTCTAGTCGACGGGACGGCGCCGCCCGCCGGACGGTTTCGTGCTTCCGGCGCCTTCCGGCCGGGCCGGACGGTTTCCGGCTGCCGGGATCTTCCGGGGCGGCCGGATCGTTCCCCTGCCGCTCGCCGACGGGCCCGTCTCGGTACGCTTGCGCCCATGTACGGATACGGCCAGCCCATGGACGGGGCCGCACAGCAGCAGTACGCCCCGCCGCAGCAGCAGATGCCCGGCGGCCACGGCGGTTACGGCCAGCAGCCGCCGCTCTATCCGGAGCCGTCCCCGCCGTCCCTCGCGGACGCGGTCCGTGCCTTCACCACCGGCCAGCTCGCCGCCGAGGACTTCCAGCAGGTCTTCGCGACCTCCAAGGTCTACTGCCCGCGCGGCGACAACCCCGGCTTCCTCGCCCTGCACAACACCCAGCAGCCGGTGATCCCGATGTTCACCAGCCTCAAGGAGCTGCGCCGGTACGCGGGCAAGGAGTCCAAGTACTTCGTGATCACCGGTGCCGAGGTGATCGACCTGCTGCCCACCGGCTACGGCTTCGTCCTCGACATGGAGGGCGAGCACCGGATGGTCTTCGACGCGAAGGCCGTCGAGCAGATGGTGGAGTTCGCGATGCGCCGGATGTACGGCTGAGCGTCGCGGCCGCGAGTTTCCAGGTCACGGCCCGCCCGGTCGGCGGGGAGCGCCCGGAGGGAATGCCCTCCGGGCGTTCGCTGTTACGGGTGGCAGAAAGTTCAATGCTCAACTAAACTGGGCCGTACGTCGCCCAAGGAGGTACGGACATGCCCGCAGTGACCGTCGAGAACCCGCTGACCCTGCCGCGCGTCGCGGCACCGGCCGATGCGGTCGCCCGTCCCGTCCTCACCGTCACGACCGCGCCGAGCGGTTTCGAGGGCGAGGGCTTCCCGGTGCGCCGTGCGTTCGCCGGCATCAACTACCGCCACCTCGACCCGTTCATCATGATGGACCAGATGGGCGAGGTGGAGTACGCGCCGGGCGAGCCGAAGGGCACTCCCTGGCACCCGCACCGCGGCTTCGAGACCGTCACCTACATCATCGACGGGATCTTCGACCACCAGGACAGCCAGGGCGGCGGCGGCACCATCACCAACGGCGACACCCAGTGGATGACGGCGGGCTCGGGCCTGCTCCACATCGAGGCGCCGCCGGAGTCGCTGGTCATGTCCGGCGGTCTCTTCCACGGCCTCCAGCTGTGGGTGAACCTCCCGGCCAAGGACAAGATGATGGCCCCCCGCTACCAGGACATCCGCGGCGGACACGTACAGCTCCTGAGCACCCCGGACGGCGGCGCGCTCCTGCGCGTCATCGCCGGTGAGCTGGACGGGCACGCCGGTCCCGGCATCACGCACACGCCGATCACGATGATCCACGCGACGGTGGCGCCGGGTGCGGAGGTCACGCTGCCCTGGCGTGAGGACTTCAACGGGCTGGCGTACGTGCTGGCGGGCAAGGGCTCCGTCGGCGCCGAGCGCCGTCCGATCCACCTGGGCCAGACCGCGGTCTTCGGCGCCGGCGGTTCGCTGACCGTCCGCGCGGACGGTCAGCAGGACTCCCACACGCCGGACCTGGAGGTCGTCCTCCTCGGCGGCCGGCCGATCCGCGAGCCGATGGCCCACTACGGCCCGTTCGTCATGAACACCAGGGACGAACTCCAGCAGGCGTTCGACGACTTCCAGAAGGGACGCCTGGGCACGATCCCCGCGGTCCACGGAATGACCGAAGGCGGCCCGCGGACCGCCTGACTTGCGGTACCTTGCGACAGGGCCCGAAGCCGCAAACTTTTCTTGCGACTTCGGGCCCTTTCCCGTCCGCGCCGCCCGCTACGGCAGCGCGTAGACGGGCGTCCCGTCGGCGGTGCATCCCGTCTGACGCACACAGCCCCGCTTGAGCAGCATGCGCAGACAGTCCCGGACGCGCTCGTGCGGGAGCCCCGTGCGGGTCGCGATCTCCTCCACGCGGTAACGGGCGTCGCCGCGCGTCAACGCCGGGGCGAGCAGCGCGGCCACGGCGTGCACGTCCTCGGTGACGACGAGGTTCTTCGTCCTCCAGACGGCCAGCAGCTCGGCGGGCGTCGGCTTCGACGCCGCGACGGACCGCGTCCGCAGGGATCCGGCGATGTCCCGCAGCACGTCGGTCATCACCCGCTGGCCGTCGAGGATGTCCCCGAGGACGTCGTTCGTCCGCGCGGCTCGCTCCTCGAGCCGGACGATGGCGTCGACGACCTGCTCCGGCATCACGTACGCGGTGCGCCCGGCGGGGGCGGGCTGCACGGGGGCCTGTTCCAGGGAGTAGGAACCCTCCTGCTGGATGGTCGCGACGACCTGTGAAACCCAGAGCTTGAAAGGCTGCGCTTCTGGCTTGGTGCAGGCGTTGACCAGCTGGACAAGCCCTTGGAGATTCACCATCTTCATGGACTTCTTAAGTCCGTGACCTGCAATGTTGCATGAAGCGTCGACGGTACCGACGCTTCGTGCAAGAGCGTCGAGAGATGTTGTGTGTTGTTGCGCGACCCTGAGACGCAACGCGTCCCGGGTGTTCACGTAGCCGAGTTCGCCGGCCACGTCGACCGCCGGGAACCAGTGGGTTCCGTCCGGTGTGGTCAGCCTCCGTACCCGCGCGCCGGTCGCCGCGAAGACGAAGTCATTGATGTCGATCGCGTCCTGTCGTGCCGCCGGTCGGGGCGGCGTCGTGTTGTTCTGCTCGTACATCGAGCATCACCTCCGTCACGGACGCTAGGCATATGCCCCACCGTCGCGTGGGCGCGTTGCGGAGGTTCATCCTTGTAGGGGAGTTTGAGGCATCGATTCTTCAGGTTCATCCGGGTTCTGGGGCTCGTATATCTCGAACCAGATGCTCTTGCCCTCGCCGCGCGGGGCCACCCCCCAGGTGTGGGCGAGGAGTTCGATGAGGACGAGGCCGCGGCCCGAGGAGGCCAGTTCGCCGGGGCGGCGCTTGTGCGGGAGGTCGTCGCTGGTGTCGGTGACCTCGATGCGCAGCCGGCGTTCTCCGGGCGCGCCGGCGACCTCTGCGACGAGCAGGGCGTCGGCGTCCGTGTGGACGAGGACGTTCGTGAGGGTCTCGGAGACGAGCAGGACCGCGGAGTCCACCTGGTCCTCGCAGGTCCAGTCGTGCAGCAGTTCGCGCACCTGCTGCCGGGCGACGGCGATCCGCTCGGGCTCGGCCTGAGCGACCGTCAGCATCGAGCGGCGCGCGAGTCGCCGTGCGGGCAGCGGGACGGCCCCAGGACCGCAGCCGCCCTCGCCCTGCCGGCACAGCAGCAGCAGGGCCGTGTCGTCCTCCCGGCGGTCGGCGAGGCGGCCCGTCGTGTGGTGCGAGGAGGGGCCGTGCACCGTCTGCACCAGGGCGTCGGCCAGTTCCTCCAGGTCCCCCTCGTGCGCCTCCAGGGTCTTGCGGACGCGCTGCCAGCCGGTGTCGAGGTCGTGGCCGCCGGTCTCCAGCAGGCCGTCGGTGCACAGCATCAGCGTCTCGCCGGGCTCCAGGACGAGCCGGGTCGTGGGGTAGTCGGCGTCCGGGTCGATGCCCAGCGGCAGACCGCCCGCGGTCGCCCTGACCAGCACCGTTCCGTCGGCCATCCGGATCGCCGGATCCAGATGACCGGCCCGGGCGGCTTCCAGCACGCCGGTGGCCGGGTCGACCTCGACATAGAGGCAGGTGGCGAAGCGCAGGTCGGGGTTTCCGTCCGCGAGGCCGTGCAGGAAGCCCGAGGCCCGGGACAGGACGGCGTCGGGACGGTGCCCCTCGGCGGCGTACGCCCTCAGCGCGATGCGCAGTTGGCCCATGAGGCCCGCCGCGCGCACGTCATGGCCCTGGACGTCCCCGATGACCAGGGCGAACCGGCCTCCCCCGCGCCGCGCCCGGGAGGCGCCGCCGGGCAGCGGGATCATGTCGTACCAGTCGCCGCCGACCTGGAGACCGCCGCCGGTCGGTATGTAGCGGGCGGCGAGCGTCAGGCCCGGTATCTCCGGGCCCAGGGTCGGCAGCATGGAGCGTTGCAGGCCGTCGGTCAGCTCCCGCTGGGTCTCCGCCGCCCCGGCGCGGGTGAGGGCCTGGGCGAGCATGCGGGCCACCGTCGTCAGCACGGACCGCTCGTCCGGGGTGAACGCCACCGGGTATGCGAAGGCGGCCATCCACGCGCCCATCGTGCGACCGGCGACCGTCAGCGGCAGGAACGCCCAGGAATACCGGCCGAAGGGCGCGGCCATCGGCCAGGTGAGGGGATAGCGCTCCTTGTACCGCTCGGGCGAGGAGAGGTAGACGGCCCGCCCGGTGCGCACGACCTCGGCGGCCGGGTAGTCCGTCTGCAAGGACATCTGGGTGAAGGGGGCCTCGTCGCCGGGCTGCTGCCCGTGGTGGCCGATGATCGTCAGCCGGTCGCCGGTGACGCCGAAGACCGCCAGACCGGCCGGTGAGAAACCCGGCATCGACAGGCCCGCGGCGACCCGCAGTACCTCCTCCGTGGAGCGCGCCTCGGCCAGTGCGCGGCCGGCGTCCAGCAGGAACGCCTCGCGCGAGCGCCTCCAGTCGCCGGTGACGGCGGTCCGTCCGGCGGCGGTGCCGGGCGTCGGCTCGGTGACCTCCTGGAGGGTGCCGATCAGCTCGTAGGCCTTCTTCACCGGGTCGAAGGAGGGCTTCGAGCGGCTGCGGACGACCCGCACCACCGTTCCGCGCTCGTCCATGATCCGGATCCGGACCTCGGCGAGGGTGCCCTCGGCGACGGCGAGCTGCACCACGCCGGTGATCTCGTTCCAGTCGACGGGGTGCAGACGGGCCCGGGTCTGGGCCTCCGTGAGGACCGTCTCCTCGGCGGGCAGCCCGAGCAGCCGGGCCGCCTCGGCGTCGACCGTGACCAGCCCGGTGGCGGTGTCCCAGTGCCACACGCCGGTCGCGAGGGAGACGAGGACCTCCCCCACGGCGGGCAGCGGCTCGCCAGTACGCATTGCCCCACTTTATGAAGAGGGGAACGAAAGGTGCCACTGCTCACCGCTCCCGCTGCCACCCGGGAATGGTGGGAGGCGATCACGGCGTGCCCGGTACGCTGGGGTTGTTTCACGTGAAACACCACGAAACACAGACCCCGATCCGCGAAGACTGGATGAACGACGATGCATCGGTACAGGTCCCACACCTGCGGCGAGCTCCGCGCCTCTGACGTCGGCAGCGACGTCCGGCTGAGCGGCTGGCTGCACAATCGGCGCGACCTGGGCGGCATCCTCTTCATCGATCTGCGCGACCACTACGGCATCACGCAGCTCGTCGCCCGTCCGGGCACCCCCGCGTACGAGGCTCTCGACAAGCTGACCAAGGAGTCGACGGTCCGCGTCGACGGCAAGGTCGTCTCGCGCGGCGCGGAGAACGTCAACGCCGAGCTGCCGACCGGCGAGGTCGAGGTCGAGGTCGGCGAGGTCGAGCTGCTGGGCGCGGCCGCCCCGCTGCCCTTCACGATCAACGCCGAGGACGGGGTCAACGAGGAGCGGCGTCTTGAGTACCGCTTCCTGGACCTGCGCCGCGAGCGCATGCACCGCAACATCATGCTGCGCACGGCGGTCATCTCGGCCATCCGGCACAAGATGACGGCGCTGGGCTTCAACGAGATGGCGACGCCGATCCTGTCGGCGACCTCCCCCGAGGGCGCCCGCGACTTCGTCGTGCCGTCCCGGCTGCACGCCGGCCGGTTCTACGCGCTGCCGCAGGCCCCGCAGCAGTTCAAGCAGCTGCTGATGATCTCGGGCTTCGACCGCTACTTCCAGATCGCGCCCTGTTTCCGGGACGAGGACGCCCGCGCGGACCGCTCGCCGGGCGAGTTCTACCAGCTCGACGTCGAGATGAGCTTCGTCGAGCAGGAGGACGTCTTCCAGCCGATCGAGAAGCTCATGACCGAGCTGTTCGAGGAGTTCGGCGGCGGCCGTCATGTCACCTCGCCGTTCCCGCGGATCCCGTTCCGCGAGTCGATGCTGAAGTACGGCTCCGACAAGCCGGACCTGCGGGCCAAGCTGGAGCTCGTCGACATCACCGACGTCTTCGAGGGCTCGGAGTTCAAGGCGTTCGCCGGCAAGCACGTGCGTGCGCTGGCGGTGCCGGACGTCTCCGCCCAGCCCCGGAAGTTCTTCGACCAGCTCGGTGACTTCGCCGTCTCGCAGGGCGCGAAGGGCCTGGCGTGGGTCCGTGTGGCCGAGGACGGCTCGCTCACCGGCCCGATCGCGAAGTTCCTCACCGAGGACAACGTGGCCGAGCTGACCAAGCGCCTGTCGCTGGCCGCCGGCCATGCCGTCTTCTTCGGCGCGGGCGAGTTCGACGAGGTCTCGAAGATCATGGGCGCGGTGCGCGTCGAGGCCGCCAAGCGTGCCGGGCACTTCGAGGAGGGCGTCTTCCGGTTCTGCTGGATCGTCGACTTCCCGATGTACGAGAAGGACGAGGAGACCGGCAAGATCGACTTCTCGCACAACCCGTTCTCGATGCCGCAGGGCGGCCTGGAGGCCCTGGAGACCCAGGACCCGCTGGACATCCTCGGCTGGCAGTACGACATCGTCTGCAACGGCGTCGAGCTGTCCTCCGGCGCGATCCGCAACCACGAGCCCGAGATCATGCTCAAGGCGTTCGAGATCGCCGGCTACGACCGGGAGACCGTCGAGGAGAAGTTCGCCGGCATGCTGCGCGCGTTCCGCTTCGGCGCCCCGCCGCACGGCGGCATCGCGCCCGGCGTCGACCGCATCGTCATGCTGCTGGCCGACGAGCCGAACATCCGCGAGACCATCTCCTTCCCGCTCAACGGCAACGCCCAGGACCTGATGATGGGCGCGCCGACGGAGCTGGAGGAGGCTCGGCTCAAGGAGCTGCACCTCTCGGTGCGCAAGCCGCAGCCCAAGTAGCGGGGCGGGCTGGGGCGGGAAGTCCGGCTCGCAGCGCCACGAGAACGCCGGGGTGGCCCGGAACCGACGTCGGTTCCGGGCCACTCTCGTTTTCCCCGGCAACTGACAGCTCGCGCCCATCTTCCTCACAGGTCGCCCTCCTAGCGTCCCCGGCTTATGACGGAACCTCAGAAACCCCCCAGCGAACAGCAGTGGACTCGGCGCAGAATCGTGGCCGTCGGCGCGGGCGGCCTCGCCGCGGCGGGACTGGGCGGCACCGCCTACGCGACGAGCACCGTCGGACGCGGTGGCGCGACGGCGTCCGGGCCCGACGCGGACGTCTGCTACCGCCTCACCTCGGAGACCGTCGAGGGCCCCTACTACATCGACGCGGACAAGCTCCGCCGGGACATCACCGAGGACCGTGAGGGCATCCCGCTTCTCCTGGCCCTCACGGTGATCGACTCCGACACCTGCCGACCGCTGCGGAACGCGGCCGTCGACATCTGGCACTGCGACGCGACGGGCGTCTACTCGGGCTATGAGCAGCAGGGCAGCGGCGGCGGAGGCGGCGGCCCCGCGCCGACCGGCGAGCCCCCGACCGGCCGGCCCCCGACGGGCGCGCCCACCGGCGCCCCGCCGGGCGGCGGCCACCAGGAGCCCACCGACGACACCCGCTACCTGCGCGGCACCTGGCGGACGGACCGGCACGGCCGGGTCTCCTTCCGGACGGTGTTCCCCGGCTGGTACCGCGGCCGGTGCGTCCACATCCACGCCAAGGTGCACGTGGACGGCGAGTGGACCGATGTCGGCTACGAGGGCGGCCGCACCTGCCACACCGGCCAGTTCTTCTTCGACGAGAAGTCCGTGCTGGCCTCGGCGGCGGTGGAGCCGTACGCGAGCAACACCGCCGAGCGCACGACCCTCGCCGAGGACACGATCTACGACCAGAGCGGAGTACGGGGCGGGCTGCTGCGGCTGCGCTACGACCGGCGCCGCATCGGCAGGGGCGTCCACGCGGCGATCACCGTCGGGGTCGACCCCGAAGCCACGGAGGACGGCCAGGACGGCCCGTCGCGGCCCAGCGCCTCGGCTTCGCCGTCGGGTTCGGGTCCGGCGTCCGGGACCTCCAGAACATCCGGGGCGTCGTAGCCTGCGCCGTCGGTGAGCCGATCGGCCGGGACCGGGCCCGCACCCGGTCCCGGTGCGCTCACGCGTCCGGTGACGCCCCCTCCTCCAGCAGCCGTTCCGCGATGTCCGTCGACCAGGCCTGCGCCCACGCCCGCAGGCCGGCGATGTCCGGCTCGACGAGGCCGTACTGGGTGAACTCCGAGTCCGGGTAGTGGTCCGTGCCCTCCAGCCGCGCCTGGAGGGTGGGCAGGTCGAAGTCATCGCGGGCGTGCCGGCGGGCCGCCTCCTCCAGGCTTGGGTAGCCGAACAGGGCGTGCGCGGCGCGCGCGTCGATGAGGTCGACGGCGAGTCCGCGGTCGTACAGCGCCCGGATCTTGGTGCCCACCGCGTCGTGCGGCGAGAGGGCCGGGCCGCAGGGGGTCGTTACGGGCGGGCTCCAGAAGGTCTCCTTGTGCAGGGCCAGCCGCAGGACGACGCCCGTCTCGCGGTCCCGCACGGCCAGCCGCGCCGCCAGGCGCGCGGACAGCGGGTCCAGATCCTGCGGCGTCGCCTCGTGGCGGCCCCGGGCGGTCAGCGCCGAGGCCAGCGCCTCGGCCAGCTCGGGCATGGGCCGCGTGCTCTCCGTCGCCAGGTCCACGTTGTCGTGGGGGCGCCGCAGCAGGCCGTGCGCCTCCAGCGCGTAGCCGCCGGCCAGCACCCAGGCGGTCGCGGGGCCGGGCATGCCGAAGATCTCGGCGAGGAGGCGGTGGTGGGGTCGAAGAAGGTCCACCGGGTAGTCGTAGCAGGTCCGGCCGGCACGCGGGGCCGGCACACGCGGCGCGGACGCACCCGCGGCGACCGGCCCCCCGCCCCCGGCGGGCTACCTCGCGACGAACTGCGTGAGGATGGCCTGCACCTCGTAGATGTCGACGCCCTTGGTGAACGTCTTCTGGATCGGCGCCGGCGTGCCGGAGACCCAGATCTTCAGTTCGGCGTCCAGGTCGAAGGTGCCGGCGGTCTCCACCGCGAAGTGGGTGATGCTCCGGTACGGGACGGAGTGGTACTCGACCTTCTTGCCCGTGATGCCCTGCTTGTCGACGAGCAGCAGCCGGCGGTCGGTGAACAGGATGGTGTCGCGGATCAGCAGGAACGCGGCGTGCACCTGCTCGCCCTGCCCCAGCAGACGCGCGTAGTCCTGCTGGGCCTGCCCGTTGTCGATGGTGTGGGCGTTGCCGAAGAGCGCCATGTGAATCGATCCCCCCAAGTCGGTAGAAGGGCACCTTAGGACGACGGTGCGGGAATCGCGAAGGCGGGTGGAGGCCAGGCGCGGCCGCCGGAGAAAAAAGTTCATCCGGCGCGGCAACTCTTCACACGACGGCGACCACTGACGGGTCATAAGCATGCTCCTCCCGTAAGGATCCCCCGTGGCAGCTCCCTCCCACCGCCGGTCCCTCCGCTCGCGCCGCGCCCTCGTGGTCACGGCCGCCGCCGTGGCGGCCGGCGTCGGCGCCGGCGTCGTCGTGATGAACGCCAGCGCCGGGACCGTCGACCTGTACCACCAGACGCTCGCCGCGAAGGACGGCTGGGCCTCCTCCGGCACGGGCACGAGCGGTGGCGCCAAGGCCGACGCCGCGCACACCTTCACCGTCTCCACGCGCGCCCAGCTCGTGAAGGCCCTCGGGTCGGCCACCGACACCACGCCCCGCATCATCAAGGTCAAGGGCACCATCGACGCCAACACCGACGACGCCGGCAAGAAGCTGACCTGCGCGGACTACGCGGCGGGCACCGGCTACGCGCTGTCGTCGTACCTCAAGGCGTACGACCCCGCCGTCTACGGGCGGTCGAAGCTGCCCTCCGGCGCCCAGGAGAAGGCCCGTGCCGCCGGCCAGAGCAGGCAGGCGAAGAACATCGTGTTCAAGGTGCCGGCCAACACGAGCATCGTCGGCGTCCCCGGCACGGCCGCCGGGATAACCGGCGGCATGCTGCAGATCCAGAACGTGGACAACGTCATCGTCCGCAACCTGAACTTCTCCGCCACCGAGGACTGCTTCCCCCAGTGGGACCCCACCGACGGCGACGACGGCAACTGGAACTCCGACTATGACGCCGTCACCCTGCGCGGCGCGACCCACGTGTGGGCCGACCACAACACGTTCACCGACGCGCCCCACCTCGATGGCGCCAACCCGAAGTACTACGGCCGCGAGTACCAGATCCACGACGGCTCCCTCGACATCACCAAGAGCTCGGACCTGGTGACCGTCTCGCGCAACCGGTTCATCGACCACGACAAGACGATGCTGATCGGCAGCAGCGACAGCGAGCCCGCGGGCAAGCTGCGCGTCTCCCTCCACCACAACGTGTGGAAGGGCATCGTCCAGCGCGCCCCGCTGACCCGGGTCGGCCAGGTGCACATCTACAACAACCACTACGACGTCACGACCCTCGACGGCTACGCGACGCAGTACAGCATCAACTCGCGTGCCAGGGCCCAGGTCGTCGCCGAGGCCAACTACTGGACGGTCCCGGCCGGCGGCAAGGTCGCCAAGCTGCTCAGCGGCGACGGCACCGGCGCGGTCAAGGGCACCGGCAACCTGGTCAACGGCACGGTGACGGACGTCGTCGCGGCCTACAACGCGGCGTCCTCGAAGAAGCTGAAGACGACCGTCAACTGGACGCCGACCCTGACGGCCGGCCTGGAGACCTCGGCGAAGAACCTGCCGGCGGCCCTGGCGGCGACGGCGGGCGCCGGCGTCCTGAAGTAACCCCCAAGACGCGCGAGGGCCGGGTGACCACGAGCCCCCGGCCCTCGCGCCCCCACGCCGTCCGCGAGTCCGGGTGGACTTTTCGCCGTCCGCACGACCGGGCGCGCCCGCGCCCGCCTACCGTGAGCAGTCACAGCACAGATGCGCGCGGTGACTGTCCGGAGTCTGTCGGCCGGTGTCCGGAAGTCCGGAAGCGGGTTCGCGGGTAGGGGCGTTGCGGCACGGCGGTACGACAGAGGGGTGCGCGATGGCGGTGGACGGCGAGGCGGTACGGCTCCGGACCGAGGCGGACGAGCCGGGGTGGGAGGTGGACCCGGACGACGAGTGGGGCGTGGCCGTTCTCGCCACGGTGGGGCGGCAGTTGAGGCTGCGCCGGGAGTCGGTGGGGATGCGGGCCGCCGACTTCGCGGTGGCGGTCGGGTACGGGGAGGACCTCGTCTACAAGATCGAGGGCGGCAAACGGATCCCCCGGCAGGAGTACCTGGACAGGGCGGACGAGGTGCTGGGCGCGGCCGGACTCGTCGCGGCGGCCTGGGAGGACGTGAAGAAGGTCCGGTATCCGAAGCGGGTCCGGGAGCTGGGGCAGCTGGAGAGCAAGGCGGTCGAGATCGGGGTGTACGAGTGCAACATCATTGCCGGGCTGTTGCAGACACCCGAGCACGCGCGCGCCGTGATCCAGGCGGCGCAGCCGCCGTACTCGCCGGACGACGTGGAACGTATGGTGGCGGCGCGTCTGGCTCGGCAGACGGTCTTCGAACGCGACCCGGCCCCGTCGATCCACTTCGTACTGGAAGAGGCACCGTTGCGGCGGCAGGTCGGGGGCGCGACTGTGTGGCGACAGCAGCTCGAACGCCTACTGCACGTCGCTCGGTTGCACAACGTCACGCTTCAGGTGATGCCGACGAACACCGACGCCCACCCCGGACTGGACGGCAGGATCGAGCTGCTGAAGTTCCCGGACGGTACGGCGGTGGGGCGTTCCGACGGCGCGTTCGGCGGGCGGCCGATCACCGATCCGAAGCACCTGCGCATCATCGAGCTTCGGTATGGCACCATCCGAGCGCAGGCTCTCTCACCACGGGAGTCGCTGGCCTTCGTCGAGCAACTGCTGGGAGAAACGTGATGCGCAAGGCATCTGCCGGGGACGCCTCCGGACTGGCGTGGTTCAAGAGCAGCTACAGCGGCGGCACCGACGGCGAGTCGTGCGTGGAGATCGCCACGACCCCCGGCACCGTCCACGTCCGCGACTCCAAGCACGTCGAAGGGGCTCGCCTGGCGCTCACGGCGGCCGCCTGGGCGGACTTCGTGGCGCACGCCGCGCAGGCCTGAGGCGAAACGGCTCGCGCCGGGCCGCCTCAGGTGTCGTACGTGCCGTCCCACGGCTCGGCGAAGGCCAGGCGGTCCGGGTACAGCTCCGCCCAGGTCTCCGGGACGCCGTCCTCGTCCTTGTCCTCACGGATGACGAGGCCGAACAGGACGTCCTCGTGGGTGAGCTGGAAGGGGCGGACGGCGATGTCCGTGTAGGAGCGCCGGGGCAGACTGCGCAGGAGCGTGGCGAGGCGGACGCGGGCGCGGGTGAGGACCGAGTCGTCGCCGTGCGGGTCGCGCTGCTGCTCGGCCCAGGTTCCGGCGCACCAGATGTCCGAGTCGCGGTAGGCGCCGTCGGCGTCGAAGGTGTGCAGCACGGTGTAGAGGCGTTTGTGCTCTTCCCAGCCGTCGTCGAGACGGAAGCCCTGGGGGAAGGCGTACGTGACCGACGCGAGGAACTGCCCGTCCGCGTACCGGCCGATGGACTCGGTGCGGTGTCGCGGCTCGTAGGCGATCGGAATGACCTCGGGGACTGCCATGGCGGAAACCATACGGCTTGGCGAGAACATGCTGGAGCGGGGGGAACCCCTCCGCCTTTTCCTCTACATCTTCTCCCTGCCCGCGACCCGCGAGCCCGCCCGCCGCACCGCGGGCGCAAGCCCACGGCCCGGTCGGGCGGGAGCCCGGGAGGAGGGTACGCATGTCTCCCGGGCTCCCGTCGCACCGACGGGATCGTTACGCGGTCGGCTTCTCCTCGAGGCGCGGGAAGAGCACCGCGCCCTTGGTGACGGTGGAGCCGGCCGGCAGGATGCCCCAGTCGCCGGCCTGCTGGACCCGCTGGTCCGCGAGCGCGCCGAGGGTCGCCTCGGCGCCCAGCGAATCCCACAGCTTCTGGGAGGTGTCCGGCATGACCGGGTTCAGGAGAACGGCGACGGCCCTCAGCGATTCCGCGGCGGTGTAGAGGATGGTCGCGAGCCGGGCCCTGCCCTCGTCGCTTCCGTCCTTGGCGACCTTCCACGGCTCCTGCTCCGTGATGTAGCCGTTGACCTGCTTGACGAACTCGAAGACGGCCAGGATGCCGCCCTGGAAGTCCAGCTCCTCGCCGATCTTCCGGTCGGCCGTCGCGACCGCACGCGCCAGTCCGTCGTGGAGCGCCTTCTCGGCCTCGCCGTCGGCGGTGGCCGCCGGGAGGACGCCGTCGAAGTACTTGCCGACCATGGCGGCCACGCGGGAGGCGAGGTTGCCGTAGTCGTTCGCCAGCTCGCTCGTGTACCGGGCGGAGAAGTCCTCCCACGAGAACGAGCCGTCCTGGCCGAAGGCGATGGCGCGCAGGAAGTACCAGCGGTAGGCGTCCACGCCGAAGTGCGAGGTCAGGTCCTGCGGCTTGATGCCGGTCAGGTTCGACTTCGACATCTTCTCGCCGCCGACCATCAGCCAGCCGTTCGCGGCGATCTTGCCGGGCAGCGGGAGGCCCTGCGCCATCAGCATGGCGGGCCAGATCACCGCGTGGAAGCGCAGGATGTCCTTGCCGACCAGGTGCACGTCGGCCGGGAAGGTCGCCTCGAACTTCTCCTGGTTCTCGTTGTAGCCGACGGCGGTGGCGTAGTTCAGCAGCGCGTCGACCCACACGTAGATCACGTGCTTCTGGTCCCACGGGATCGGGATGCCCCAGTCGAACGTGGAACGCGAGATGGACAGGTCCTGGAGACCCTGCCGGACGAAGTTCACGACCTCGTTGCGCGCGGACTCGGGCTGGATGAAGCCGGGGTTCGCCTCGTAGAGGGCGAGCAGCTTGTCGCCGTAGTCGCTCAGCTTGAAGAAGTAGTTCTCCTCGCTGAGGATCTCCACCGGCTTCTTGTGGATGGGGCACAGCTTCTGACCTGCGAACTCGCCCTCGCCGTCGAGCAGCTCGCCCGGCAGCTTGTACTCCTCGCAGCCCACGCAGTACGGGCCCTCGTAGCCGCCCTTGTAGATCTCGCCCTTGTCGTACAGGTCCTGCACGAACTCCTGGACGCGGTCGGTGTGCCGCCGCTGCGTGGTGCGGATGAAGTCGTCGTTCGCGATCTCCAGGTGCTCCCACAGGGGGCGCCAGGCTTCGTCGACGAGCTTGTCGGCCCACTGCTGCGGGCTGACGCCGTTCGCCTCCGCGGTGCGCATGATCTTCTGACCGTGCTCGTCCGTGCCGGTGAGGTACCACACCTTCTCGCCGCGCTGGCGGTGCCAGCGGGTGAGCACGTCGCCTGCGACGGTCGTGTAGGCGTGGCCCAGGTGAGGAGCGTCGTTGACGTAGTAAATGGGGGTGGAGACGTAGAACGCCTTGCCACCCTGCTTCTCGGTTCCAGTGGCCGCCATGCCCGAAATCCTACTGGGCGCGTGCAGGTCGCCTCACACGCGTTTCGGGGGGTGGACCGGACGGTATGTGCTCCGTCCCGTCCACCCCCCGACAGGGCGGCGCCGGGGTGCTACGGCCGCCAGCCGGCCAGTACGCCCTCGTACAGCTCGGCGTCCGTCAGCTCGCGCGGGGTGGGGCCCGCGTGGAAGAAGGACGTGTTGGGCGTCTTGAGCTTGCGCAGGTAGTCGAAGGCCTTGTTGTCGTGCTCGCCGAAGGCCACGAAGGAGAAGAAGACGTCGGGGTGGTTGTCCGCCGCCTCCGTCAGCGCCTGGGTGGCCGGGGTCTTCGCGTCCGGCGCGCCGTCCGTCTGGAAGACCACCAGGGCGGGGACGCCCGCCGCGGCCTCCTTCACGTGATGTCCGACGACGGCCTCGACCGCGGCGTGGTAGCTGGTACGGCCCATGCGGCCGAGGCCCGCGTGCAGCTCGTCGATCTTGTTCTCGTGGTCGGTGAGGGTCAGCTCGCCGGTGCCGTCCAGCTCGGTGGAGAAGAAGACGACGTGCACCTTGGCCGCGGGGTCGAGGTGGGCCGCGAGGGCGAGGGTCTGCTCGGCGAGGGCCTGGGCGGAGCCGTCCTTGTAGTACGGGCGCATGCTCGCGGAGCGGTCCAGCACCAGGTACACGTCGGCACGGGCGCCGGTGAGGCCGCTGTTCTCGAGGGCGGTGGCCGCCGCCCGGTAGGCGGTGCCGAGACCGGCCAGCGCCTCGTCCGGCAGCCGGGCGGGTGCCTGCGCGCCGGCTTCGCCGTCGGCGGAGTCTTCCGCAGCCCCGGCGGAATCGTCCGTGCCATCGGCGGAACCGTCCGCCTCGGCCTCCACAACAGCCGTCTCTTCCGGCTCCTCGGCGGCGGCGGGCTCGGCGTCGGTCTTGGGCTCGGAGGCCGCGGAGTCCGGTGCCGTCGTGTCGGCGGCCGGCTCCGGTGCCGCCACCGGCTCGGTGGTGGAGTCCGCCTCCGCCTCGGCTGTCGCCGGGGCGTCCGCTGCCCCGGCTTCGGCGTCCGCCGCGCTTTCGGGCTCGGGGTCGGCCTGCGGTCCGGCGTCCGCGTCGGTCTTCGCGTCGGCGGACCCGGTGACGGCGTCGGCGTCGGCCGCGGGCTCGTCGGCCTCGGGCTCGGCCTCGGCCTCGGCCTTGGTCTCGGTCTTGGTCTCGGTCTTGGTCTCAGCCTCGGCCGTGGGCTCAACCTCGGCCGGGGGGGCGGCCTCGGCCTCGGGCTCGGCCGGTGTATCGGGCTTCGCGGCGGTTTCCGGCTGCGACTCGGCGGCGGTCGCGCTCCCGGTCGCAGCCTCAGCCTCGGGCGCTGCCTCAGCGGCCTCGACCTCAGCCTCGGGCTCGGCCTCGGTCTTCGTGTCGCCCTCGGTCTCGGCTTCAGCTTCCGCCTCAGCCTCCGCTGCGGCCTCGGGCTCGGGCTCGGTGGCCGGGCTCGGCTCGGTGTCGGCCTCGGCCACCGGCTGCGCGGTCGCGGGCGTGTCCGTGGTCGCCGGCTCGTCCGTGTCGGCCGGTGCGGGAGAGGGGGTGGCGGAATCCGTCGACTTCGTCTGCTTCGGGACCGTCACGTGGTCGAAGGCCGCTGCCACGAGGTCGTGTTCGTCCTGGGTCGCCGGGCGGGGCTCCGGAACCCTGGCGACCGCCGGGTCCGGCTTCGGCTCGGCCGGGGGCGTGAAGGCGGCCGGGACCGGCTGCTCCTGCTCCCGTCCCTCGGCGGCGGTACGTTCCTGCGAAGGAACCTGTTCCGCACCCTCTGTCTCGGCCGTACGCCCCTTGCGGGACCTGCCGAACGCATTCCGCAGGAGAGTGAGAATGCCCATTTGCGCAACCCTTCGCATGAGTTGATGCCCGTCAATCCCTGGCCAGGACGGACACGTAAGGTTAGCGGCCCCGTGCGGTGATCTTGGGCAGGGGTGAGTGTGCGGAAACGGGGTGTGTCAATACCGCCTCGGCAGCCCCCCGGGCAGCCCCCGGCATTCCCCCGGCGGCCGCGCGGTGGGGGCGGTGGTCAGGCCCGGATGCGGGTCGGTTCCGCGGGGGCGGGGGCCGCGGGCGTGCGGCGGCCTCGCAGGCGGCGGACCACCGGGGAGCGGGGGTGGGTGAGCCAGGTCGTCGCCGCGACCGTCAGGCCGAGCGCGAGGAGCAGCCAGGAGGCCGTGCGCAGGCCGGCGGTGAGCGCGTCGTAGACGGCGCCCGCGGCCGGACGGCGGGCCGCGTCGGGCAGGTCGGCCAGGGTCATGCGGCGGCCGACGGTGACGGCGAGGCCCAGGAACGCGCCGCCCAGGGCGGTGCCGAGGGCGGTCGCCGCGATCGCCCTGCGGCGGCAGGCGGCGACGGCGATGCCGGCGACCCCGAACACGACGGCGGCCAGGGGCAGCCAGAAACCGGCGACGTCGAGCACGCGGTAACCCTTCCGGAGTGCGGCCAGGTCGGCGGACGGGAGCAGCGCCACCCGGGTGTGCTCGACGGGCAGCCGCTCGGCGAACGGCACGTGGTCGGCCGTCAGCTGACGCTTGAGGGGGGCGGTCACCGTCGCGAGGTCCACGGTGACGGGAGCGTCGTCGCCGTCGGCGCGGTCGCCGCGCAGCGCCTTCATCACCGCCGTGTGCGCGGCCGTGTTCCCGGCGTCCCAGGCGGTGCGGTAGGCGCGGGTCGCGGTGAACGAGCGGACGGCGTCGCGCAGGAAGACGGGGTTCATCCCGGCCTCGCGGGCCACGCCGTCGCCCACCGTGTCGGCGACGACGTCCCGTACCGCGGGGTCCGAGGCCAGCGGCGCCATGGCGGTGACGTAGCCGTGGGTGTCGGTGAGGCCGTACGCCGCCCAGGCCGCGAGCGCGCCGAACGGCACGAGCAGGCACGACAGGGTGACGAGGACGGCCGAGAGGGCGGTCCGCAGGCGGGGGGACACCTCTCCAGGCAACGGTCCCGGGGCGCGGGGCGCGAGCCCGTGGCGGCCGTACGGGTGGTGGATCCCGGGCCCGGCCGTCCCGCCGCCCCGCAGGGCTCGCCCCGCCGGTTCGCGGTTCCTCCGGTGGAGGGTTCGTCCGAACGGGTGTTTCCTGGTTCTGGGGAGAAGCCCGGTTCGGAAGTGGCGGGAGGCCGTGCCTGCGCACGGTGTGACGCCCGGGACCTCGTCGGGCGGCCGGGAGCGGACAGTCCCCGGCCGGCCGGTGAGTGGAGGGATGAGGGAAAACGCATGGGCCCCGGCGTGAACTGCCGGGGCCCGTGTGGTGCGTGTGTCCGTGTGGTGCGGGTGGGGGTCAGCGGATGCGGTGGCCCGCGGCGTCCTCGTGCGTGTAGTAGCGGAAGAACAGGACGAGGAAGGTGGCCGCGGCCACCGCCAGGCCCATGGCCGTGGAGCGCAGGACGCTGTCGGCGGACTGGCTGTAGAGGAAGCCCATGGCGCAGCCGGCGAACGCCGCCCACAGCAGGGCATGCAGTTCGCGGCGCATCCGTGGGGCGAGCGCGTGGACGCCGGTCCACAGCGCCGCGAACACGAACGCGCTCACGAAGCCGAGCAAGAGGTTCCAGCCCGTGACGGGGCCGCCGGAACGGTTGTCGGCCGCCACCCAGTAGCCGTAGACGAGCCCGGCGACCACGGCCGTCGCCCAGCTCGCGATCCGGTGGGTGCGTGCGCTGAACACGTCGGGCGTCCGGGTTCGAGCGGAAGGGGTCCGCAGTCCCTGCGCCGGTGCCGTATGTGCCATGAGAGCGCTCCTCTCTCTCCTCGCCCCCGCACTCCAGGTCACACCCCGGTCGCCGCCGGGGCAAGTCGGATGACACGCCTTTGCGCGTGCGGGAGGGATGCGGGTCGCGGATGCGGGTCGGGTGCGGGGCGTACCGGGGGCGGGCGGGGGTGCGCCCGGATGCGGGCGGGGCCGGCCCGTGTTTCGCTGACCTCATGGAGCCCCGCGGTCACGGCCTGCTCGACCGCCGTCCGCGGAACGGGCGCAGGGACGTCCTGCAACGCCACCAACTTCTGCGCGTCCGGGGCCGCAGCGTCACCTGGCTGGTGCCGCTCGGCGTGCTGGCGGCCATCACCTACGCCGACTTCAACACCACCGGCGAGTTCCGCATCGTCTCGTGGTGCGTGTTCGTCTCCGCGATCGCCGCCGCGCTGTGCGGGGTGTGGACGACGGCCCTGTTCGCGGTGCTCGCCGTGATCACGTACGTCCTCAGCGACGCCGCGTGGCCGTCGGAGTACCGGGAGGGCGCGGCGGACTTCGTCCTCGTCCTCGTCGGCGGCGTGCTGTCCGTACTGGCCGCGTCGGTCCGGGTGCGCGGCGAGCGGCGGATGCTGCACATCATGCGCATCGCCGAGACCACCCGCCGTACGGTCCTGCGCCCGCTGCCGCCGCGCTGGGGCGGTCTCGACCACGCGGCCGTCTATCTCGCGGCCGACGCCGACGCCCGCATGGGCGGCGACTTCTACGACATCCAGCCCGGACCGCACGGCACCCGCGTCCTCCTGGGCGACGTGCAGGGCAAGGGGCTGGGCGCGGTGGAGGCGGCGGCCGCGCTGCTGGGCACCTTCCGGGAGGCCGCCTACCACGAGCGGGACCTCGCCGCCGTGGCCGCGCGGCTGGAGACGCGGATGCGGCGGCACCGTGCGCACACCGTGGCCCTCGGGCGGGCGGACGGCGACCGGTTCGCCACGGCCGTGCTGATCGGCTTCCCCCCGACGACGAAGGCCCCGCTCCCGGCCCCGGAGGCGGCGGCCCCGACGGCCGTCCCGGACGCGTCCCCGACGGCGGCGGCCTCGCCCCCGGCTCCTTTCCCGGATCCGGCCCCGGACGTGTCCCCGGGCACGGTCCCGGACGTGGCCCCGGACGGGGGCGCCGGGGCCGTGGAGACGGTCGAGGTGGTCGGGTTCGGGCACGAGCCGCCGCTCGCGGTGGGCGGCGAGCGGGGCGTGCGCTCGCTGCCGCACGGCGGCGGGCTCCCGCTGGGGCTCGGCGAGCTGGCCGGACGGGACGGGCCGCCGCCGGTGCTGCGGGCGCCGTTCGCCGCCGGTGAGACGCTGCTGCTGGTCACCGACGGGGTGACCGAGGCCCGGGACGGCGCCGGGGAGTTCTATCCGCTGGCCGAGGAGGTCGCGGCGGCGCTCGCCCGCGACCCGCGCACGGCCGACCCCGCCCGCCTGGTGGCCCTCGTACGGGACGGCACGCTGCGGCACTGCCGGGGCCGGCTCGCCGACGACACGACCGTGTTCGCCGTGCGCCGGACCGCGGCCGGCGACGAAGGCCCCGTAGGGGGACGTTTGCTGTCCTGAGGCCCCCCTTCGCAGCGGCAGCGGTTACGGTGCTGAGGTACGTGATCGACAGGGGGAGGGGCCATGCGGGAGGGGATCATGCCGGGAACCGTGCTGCTGCTCGCGGCCTCGCCCATGGGCAAGGGGTGTCTGGTCGACGCGGCCTCCGTGCTCCCCGTGCTGGCCGCCGTGCCGCCCCCCGTGCTGGCCGGCGCCGAGACCGCGAACGTCGTCGAACTGGCCGATCCGCTGGAGCCGCAGGCCGTGCTGACCCGGCTGCGGGCCGCGGCGGCCGCGCCGGGGCCGCTGACCGTGTACGTTGCCGGGCAGCTCCAGCTCGACCGCCGCCAGCGGCTGCCGCATCTCGCGCTGGCGCGCACGACGCCGGCCACCGTGCGGTACACGGCGTTCCCCTGGCACTGGTTCCGGGAGGAGCTGCGGCTGCGGCCGGCCGGGGCCACGACCGTCCTGCTGGACCTGCACGCGGACGCCGAGACCTGGGAGTGGCTGCGCGGGAACGCCCTGGACTGCGGGCCCGCGGTGACCGTGTACGGCAGGGTCGCGCCGCCGGCGGGGCGTGGCCGGCGGGCGGTGGCCGCGCCGTCGTACATGAAGGCGATAGCGACGATACTGCGCAGCGGGGGGCGGCCCGGCCTCGACCGGCTGCACCAGATGGCGGCGGCCCGGATCGCCGGCGACGGGGAGACGGGGGACCTCGTCCTTCCCGACCGCGCCGAACCCGCGCCGCCGCTCCGGTCGCCGACGCAGACCCCGGCCCGTTCGCCGATGCAGGCCCGGACGCCGGTCCCGGTTCCGGTTCCGGTGCCATTGTCGACGTCGACGCCGCCGATCACCCCGCCGCCCAAGACGTCGCTGCCACCGTCACTGTCACCGGTGCCGGTGCCGAGGCCCGCCGACTTCGTCCCGGACCGCCTCGCCCCGTGGCCCCAGCCGCCGGGTGGGACCCCGGCCCCAGACGTGGCCGCGGACGCGGACATGGACATGGACGCCGGCGCGGCGGGCGGCGGTGACCCGCACGCCGACATCTCCGCCGCCGTGCGGTCGGGCCGGCACGCGGAGGCCGGCGCGCTCGCGGCGCGCCATGAGCGGGCGGCCGTCGCGGCGCACGGGGCGGGTTCCGAGGAGGCGTTCCACTGGGCCGAGGTGCGGGCGGACCTGGCGATGTTCGCGGGGGACGCCGAGGGCAGCTGCCGCATCTGGATGGCGGTCGCCGGCGCGCGCCTGGACGCCGGTCAGCCGGCGGACGCGCCCGCCGTGGAGGCGGCCGTGGACCGGGCGCACCACCAGTGGGGGCGGATCGGCGACGCGGCCCGCGCCCGTGAGCTGGGGCCCGCGCTGACCCGGCTGCGCGGCCGGGTGCCCGGCCGGCACGAGGGCGCGCTGGACCATGTGCAGGAACACCTGAGGCAGTTGCAGACGCAGGGGTGAGGCCCGGCCCCCGCGAGGGTCAGCGGCGTTCCGCCGCGCCGTGCTGGACGTCGCGGGCGGACGGGGCGCCGCCGGTGGCCGTGGCCGGGCCCGCGTTGGCCGCGGTGACCAGCGCGGCCACGGTCAGCAGAGCCGCGGCGACGGCCCTGACGCAGGGCGCGGAACGGCGTGCGGAGATGTGTCCGGACACGGCTACCTCGCAACGTCGGCGACTGCGATACTCACGTCAGCCAGCTGTTAAGCGTGCTTAACTCGCTGTTTAACCTAGGGGCTGAGCCAGCCCAACGGCAAGAGGCACAGGGTGGGTTGGGGGACCGGCGTGGCAGAGCGGGACGAACCGGAGGTCGTCGGGCGCCGGGTGCAGCGGCTGCGCGTCGAACGGGGGCTCACCCAGCGGCAGCTCGCCGAGCCCACCTACACCCCCGCCTACGTCTCCACGCTGGAGGCCGGCCGGGTGCGGCCCTCCGACGAGGCGCTCCGGCACATCGCCGGCCGGCTCGGCGTCGACGTCGAGGAACTGGCCACCGGGCGGCCCGCCCGGCTCGTCACCGACCTGCGGCTGCGCCTCACCGAGGCCCAGCGGGCGCTGGCCACCGGGGAGGCCGAGGAGGCGAACCGGCAGTACACCGCGCTGCTCGCCGAGGCCGAGGAGCACGGGCTGGCCGCGGAGGAGGCCACCGCGCTGCTCGGCCTCGGGGAGTGCGGCATCGACGCGGGAGACCTCGACGCGGCCCGGCGCTGCTTCGAGCGGGCCGAACGGCGGCTCGCGGACGCCCCGCTGCCGGCCCGCGTCCCCGCCCTGCGCGGCCGGGCCGTCGCCCATTACCTCGCGGGCGAACTCCGGTACGCCGTATACCTGCTGGAGTCCACCCTCGACGAGCTGAACCGGGGCGGGCTGCACGACCCCGACGCGCTGCTGCTGCTGTACGCCTCCGTCATCGGCCCCTACATGGACATGGGGGCGGCGGCCCGCGCCGCGCAGGCGGCCGAGTTCGCCCTGGCCCTGGCGCCCCGGGCGGGCGATCCGGCGCTCGTGGCGCGGATGCACCGGTCCGTGGCCCGCACGCTCCTCGCCGAGGGCCGGCTCGCGGAGGCCGACGCCTCGCTGGCCAAGGCCGCCGAGCTGTACCGCCAGCTCCAGTTGCGCACCGAGCTGGCCAACTGCCACTGGATGCGCGGCTACGTCTACGCCCAGAACGGTGAACTGGAGCGCTCGGAGGAGGAGTTGAGGCAGGCGCAGGCCATGCTTTCCGCGCAGCGCGCCGCCCTCTACAGCAGTCAGGTCGCCGTCGAGCTGGCCGACGTGCTGCACCGGCGGGGCAAGTCGCAGGAGGCGGCCGCGCTGCTGCACGGGGTCCTGGGGGACCTGTCATCCGAGCGGGGGGCCGTGCACGCGGCCGGCGCCCACCGGCTGCTCGGCATCATCGCCGAGGACGCCCGGGACACGGAGGCGGCGGAGGAGCACTATGTGCGGGCGCTCAGTCTGCTGGAGCGGGCGGGTGCGGCGGGCGACCTCGCCGATCTGTGCCGGATGCTCGGCGACCTGCTGCGGCGCACCGGGCGGGTCGAGGCGGCGCTGGACGCGTACCGCACGGGCCTCGGCCACCGCACGGCGCCGGGTTCCACGACCCTCGGCCCGGCCCCGGCCCAGCCTCCCCTGTAGGCGCCGGCCCTCCGGGCCCGCCGTCCGCCGGGGCGCCGCCGGTTCCCGGGGGCGTTGGCTCGGTACCCGGCCGACCGTCTGAGGCGGGCACGCCCCGTCATGGAGGTGAGGGCCATGGGCGGCCAGGAGCGGAGCCGGGTCGCCGGGGCCGTCGCCCGGGAGATGCGGGGCGCCGGACCGCGGGAGGTGCCGCGGCGGCTGTGCGAGGCGGTGGTCAAGCTGCTGCCGGTGGACGACGCGGGCGTGGCCCTGCGCGGCGAGGGGATGCCCGTGCCGTTGGGGGCGAGCGGACAGCGGGCCGCCGACGTCATGGAGCTGGAGGTCACGCTGGGGGACGGGCCCGGTCTGGAGGCGGCGGCGACCGGCGCCCCGGTGTGCGCCCGGGACCTGTCCTCCAGCGAGGACGCGCTCCGCTGGCCGGTCTTCGCCGAGCAGGCGGCGGCCGCCGGGGTGCGCTCGGTGTACGCGCTGCCGCTGGGCGACCGCGCGGTGTGCGTGGGCACGGTCGACCTCTACCGGGACGTCCCCGGCGAGCTGACCGCCGGCGAGCTGCGCACGGCGCGGACGGCCGCCGACGTGGTGACGTCGGCGCTGGTGGCGCTGCCGCGCGGTGAGCGGGACGACGCGGGCCGGTGGCTCAGCCCGCTGGCCGCGGGCCACGGCGAGGTGTACCAGGCGGTCGGCATGGTCATGGTGAGGCTGGGCGTCCCGGCGGAGGAGGCGCTGTCCCTGCTGCGCGGCCACGCCTTCGCCCGGGGCTGTCCGGTCCTGGAACTGGCCCACGAGGTGATCACCCTCCACACCCGCGTCGACCGCCTCGACGGTCCCGGCGGGTTCGGCGGGCTCGACGTCCCGGGCGGCTTCGGCGGCCCGCCGCCCCCGTGAGCGGGCCGCCGGGCGAGCGCGCGGGGACGTTCGCACCCGGGCTCACGCCCTGGCTCACACCTGGACCCTGGGCTGCTTCCTGACGTCCGCCAGCCGGCGCACGCCGAGCTGGACGGCCGCCTGCGTCGCCGCGTTCGGGGCGTCGTCGAGGCCGCCGTCGACGAGGGCGAAGGCGTCCTGCCCGGCCCGCACGGCGGCGACGTCCAGGGTGAGGACGGTCGGGTCGCCGCCGTTGGCCCCCCAGAGCGTGGCCGTCACGCGCAGCCCCTGGCGGGCGTCTCCCACCTCCGGCAGGGGCAGCTCCGACACCTTCACGTCGAGCGCCGTGTCGCCGGTCGCCTTGGCGGCGAACCGGGCGCACTTGCCCGGCATCGTCTTCAGCCAGGCCAGCCTGCGGTCGACGTCCGCCGGGCGGTGGCCGGTGAGCTGGTAGCGGAGCTGGGCGCCGGTGTCCGGGTCGTCCAGGGCGGTGACCGCGCGGGCGGGGCCGCCGAGCAGCTCGTCGGCGTAGAGGTCGTCGAGGAACTGCTGGCAGACGGGGGTCGACGTGGTCGCCTTGAGCATGCCGTCCCGCCAGGTGGCCGCGCCGCGGGTCCGGGTCCACGGCGGGCCGAGGTCGGACTCGGTGATGAGGGCGGCCTGCGCCTGCGCGTCCGTGAGGGCGCCGGAGGCGGCCGGAGCGGTGGGCCGGGCCGAGGTCCGCTCGACCGTCGGCAGCGCCGGGGCGGCCGTGGGCGGATGTTCCAGGCCCAGCGTGGCGCAGCCGGTGGCGGCGGTGAGCGCGAGGACGACGGCGGTGGAGGCCAGGAGGGTGCGACGGGTCATCGGGGGGTGCCTCCAGGAGTGCGCGCGGGCTGCGGGGGTGCGGTCTGCGTGCTGCGTCCTCCCACGGCACCACCGGCGCGCCCCGCCGACCAGCGCGACGGGCCGTACGGGTTAGCCGCGTTGCTGCGGGCGGGTGGACGGCGCGGGCGGGCCGTCCCGGTTCGGGCCGGACGGGCCGCCGACGTGCGGGGCGGACGGCGCGGGAAATGCGATGGCGGGCCGTGCGCCGGCGTTGCTACGGTCGCCCGCATGAAGCGCGCCCAGCCGTCCCTCACGACGACGCCGGACACCGTCCCGGCGCGCTGATCCACGACCGGATCGACCGAAGCCCCGGGGCGAGCGCCCCGGGGCTTCGCCGTGCCCGGTACCTCGCCCCGCCGAGCGAGGAGCCCCCCCGTGAACGACCGCGACAACGACCCCGCCCACAGGCACGACCACGACCACGACCGTGCACAGGACCACGACCGCGACCACCGCCGTCTCGGGCGCGCACTCGGTCTGTTCGACACCGATCCGCTGATGGGCGCCGGCCTGCCGTACTGGCTGCCCGACGGCGCGATCGTGCGCCACGCCCTGGAGGAGTACGTACGGCAGGCGGAGGTAGCCGCCGGGTACCGGCACGTGTACTCGCCGGTCCTCGGCAAACGCGAGCTGTACGAGATCTCGGGCCACTGGGACCACTTCAGCGAGGACATGTTCCCGCCCATGGAGCTGGGCGCCGAACAGGTCGTGCTGCGCCCGAGTCTGTGCCCCCACCACGCCCTGATCTACCGTTCCCGTGCGCACAGTCACCGCGAGCTGCCGCTGCGGATCGCCGAGCTGGGCGGCATGTACCGCTCGGAGCCGTCCGGGGTGCTGGGCGGCCTGACCCGGGTGCGGGCCATCCAGCTGAACGACGCGCATGTCTTCTGCACCCCGGAGCAGGTCGCCGACGAGGCCCGCGCGGCCCTCGCCCTGATCGGCCGCGCCTACGCCGACCTGGGGATCCGCGCCTCCCGGTACCGTCTGTCGCTTTCCGGCGGGGACGGGGAGTACGTGGCCGACCCGGAATTGTGGCGGCGGGCGACCGCTCTGCTCAGGGAGGTGCTGGACGGCTCCGGCGTCGCGTACGAGGAGGCGGAGGGCGAGGCCGCGTTCTACGGGCCGAAGATCGACGTGCAGATCACCGACCGCGCCGGCCGCGAGACCACCCTGTCCACCGTGCAGATCGACTTCCACCAGCCCGAGCGCTTCGGCCTGCGCTACGTCGGCGCCGACGGGGCGAGACACCGGCCGGTGATGGTGCACCGCAGCGTCATCGGCAGTGTGGAGCGGGTGGTGGCCCATCTGATCGAGGAGCACGGCGGGGCGTTCCCGGTGTGGCTGGCCCCCGTCCAGCTGGTGGTGCTGCCGGTGTCGGACGCGCAGGAGGAGCAGGCGGCGCGGCTGGTGCGGCGGGCGGTGGCGGCGGGGCTGCGGGCGCGAGTGGCGGGCCCGGAGCAGGGCAGCCTGGGGGCCAGGGTGCGGGCCGCCCGTCTCGCCCCGTACCAGGCGGTGATCGGCGAGCGGGAGGCGGCGGAGGGTCTGGCGGCCGTCCGGCTGCGGGACGGCCGGCGGCCCGGACCGCTGCCCGTCGGGGAACTGGTCCGCCGGATCGGAGAGCGGGCGGCGGCGCGCGGCGCCCGGCTGTGGGATGCGGACGTGCCCGCATAGGGTCGGGGACGACCGTGGTGCGGAAGGAGTCCTCAGGTGACCGAGCAGCCCATTCCCGTGATCATCGACTGCGACACGGGCGTCGACGACGCCCTGGCCCTGCTGTTCGCCGTGCGCCATCCCGGGCTGGACCTGCGGGCGGTGACCTGCGTGGCGGGCAACACGGACGTGGACGGGGTGGTCCGCAACACGCTGACCGTCCTGGAGCAGGCGGGCGCGGGCGACGTCCCGGTCGCGCGCGGCGCGGAACGCCCGCTGATCGAGCCGCTGCGCGTGGCCCGGCATGTGCACGGCGCCGACGGCATGGGCGACCTGGGCCTGCCCGCTCCGGCCCGCCGCCCGGTCGACGTGGACGCGGTGACGCTGCTGCGCCGCGAGATCCTCGCCTCCCCGCGCCCGGTCACCCTGATCCCCACCGCCCCGCTGACGAACATCGCCCTGCTGCTGCGCACCCACCCGGAGGTGACCGGCAACATCGAGCGGATCGTGTTCATGGGCGGCGCGGTGACGACGGGGAACGCCACGCCGGTCGCGGAGTTCAACGTGTGGCACGACCCGGAGGCCGCGGCGGTCCTGCTCACCGCGGGCGTGCCGATCACGATGTACGGGCTGGACGTGTTCAAGCGGGTGCTGGTCCCGGGGGCGGACGTGGCGCGGCTGCGGGCGAGTGCGCAGCCGCGGCTGCGGCTGGCCGGGGAGCTGCTCGCCCACCGCGATCCGGCGACCTCGGGCGATCCCACGCCGACCGGCGGTCTCGGCGACGCGGGTGCGGTCTGCGCGGTGGCCGACCCGGCGGGCCTGACCACGCGGGCGCTCCCGGTGGAGGTCAGTCTCGCGCCCGGTCCGGCCCGGGGGCAGACGGTCGTCGACCGCCGTCCGCGCCCCGGCGAGTCCGAGATCCACGAGGGCGTGCGCGAACAGCCCCTGGTGGACGTGGCGTTGGACGTGGACGTCGAGCGCTACGTGAAGCTGTGGCTGACGACGGTGGAGGGCGACTGACGGCGGCCGACGGCCCCTGACGACAAGCGGGGGCGACCGGCGACGGTGAAGGGGCGGGCGTGGCCCGCCCCTTCACGTCGTCCGCCGGTGTCAGGCGCGGGCGCCCTTGCGGCGTCGGGTGGCGACGACGATCGCCGCGCCGCCCGCGAGCAGGGCCGCGGCGCCGCCCGCGATCAGGGGCGTCTTGCTGTCGGCGCCCGTCTCCGCGAGGCCGCCACCGCCGCCGTCGGGGGTGGGGGCCGGTGCGGGCGTCGACTCGGAGGCGGACGGAGCCGGGCTCGGGGAACCGCTGTCGGACGTGGACGGCGACGGCGAGGCGCTGTCATCGTCCGACGGGGTGGACGGCGTGCTCGCCGGGGTCGACGGCGTGCCCGAGGGGGTGCCGGACGGGCTGCCCGACGGCGCGGGCGGGCTCGCCGGGGGCTGCTCGACGACGGTGCAGTCCTTCGCGCCGCCGTTCCAGGCCGCGATCAGCTTGTCCTTGATGACCGGGCGGTCCGGGCCCTTGGGCAGGTCGCCGTGGACGAAGCCGTCCTTCGCGTCGGGCTTGCCGTCGAATTTGACCGCGCCCCGGTAGAGGTCGATCTGCGCGAAGCAGCCCGCGTCGGGCACCGCGATGCCGAGGGCGTCGGTCTGGCCGGCCTTGACCGTCACGCTGTCGAAGTCGACGAAGACCTGCTCGCCGGAGGTGGCGAAGCTGGAGCCGTGGGCGAGGTAGGAGGCGAGGGAGGCGGTGCACGTCGAGGCGTCGCCGGCGGCGCGGACCGTGATGTGGACCTTGCCGTCCTCGGTGGGGCGCAGGTTCTGGTCGTCGACCCGGACGGAGGCCTGGAAGTGCTTGCCGTCGAGGGAGAACTCGCAGCGGTCGGTCCCCGTCTCGGTGCCCGCGCCGGTGCCCGGCAGGTACTGGCCGCCGGACTTCCAGCCGTCGCCGCCGGGCGCCCCGGTGCCGGCGAAGGCGACCGGGGCGGCGGCCGCGGAGGCGGCGCAGAGGGTGAGCGAAGCGGCGCCCGCCCCCAGCAGTCGGCGTACGGTGACTCGGCTCGCTATGGACATGCGCATCCCAATTCTTGGCGAGTGCCAGGGGTGAGACTGATGGGTCGGATCAGTCGAAGTCTCAGGAGAAACACTGGGCCCTCAGGTCCCGGGCGTCACAGTGTCAGGCCATCGTCGTGCGGACGGCGGACCCCTGTCAACCTGCGTCAAACCCAAGGGAGTTCAAGACTCCGTCACATCTCCATCACGTGCGGAACGATCGGCTCCGAACGGTGGGATGTTCACTTTCCCGGCAAGCGGGACAGAATTGCGTTCGTGACCGACTTCTCCTCCCACCGCTCCGACTGGTGGCGCCAGGCCGTCGTCTACCAGGTGTATCCCCGCAGCTTCGCCGACGCCGACGGCGACGGGCTCGGCGATCTGCGCGGGGTTGCCGACCGGCTGCACCATCTGGCCGCCCTCGGCGTGGACGCCCTCTGGCTCTCGCCGTTCTACCCCTCCGAACTCGCAGACGGCGGCTACGACGTCATCGACCACCGGGACGTCGATCCCCGGCTCGGCGACCTGGCCGACTTCGACGCGATGACCGCCGAGGCCCACCGGCTGGGCCTGAAGGTGATCGTCGACGTGGTCCCCAACCACACCTCCCACCGGCACGTCCGGTTCCGGGAGGCGCTGGCCGCCGGTCCCGGCTCCCCGGCCCGGGAGCGCTACGTCTTCCGTGACGGGCGCGGTCCGGGCGGTGCGCTGCCGCCCACCGACTGGCAGTCGGTGTTCGGCGGCAGCGCCTGGCAGCGGGTCCCCGACGGGCAGTGGTACCTCCACCTGTTCGCGCGCGAGCAGCCGGACCTGAACTGGGACCATCCGCAGGTCCGCGAGGACTTCCGCACCACGTTGCGCTTCTGGGCCGACCGGGGCGTCGACGGCTTCCGCGTCGACGTGGCGCACGCGCTGGCCAAGGACCTCGCCGAGCCGCTGCGCGACCTGGGCATGCCGGAAGCGGCCGGGGAGCAGGCCCTGCACCGGATGCCGCCGGGCGCCCACCCCTTCTACGACCGCGACGAGGTCCACGAGATCTACCGCGACTGGCGCCGCCTCTTCGACACGTACTCCCCGCCCCGCACGGCGGTCGCGGAGGCCTGGGTGCCGGGCGCGCGACGGGCCCTGTACGCCCGTCCCGACGAACTCGACCAGGCCTTCAACTTCGATTATCTGCAAGCGGGTTGGGATGCGGAGGAGATCAGGGCGGTCATCACGGACTCGCTGGCCGGCGCGCGGGCCGTCGGCGCCTCGGCCACCTGGGTCCTGTCCAACCACGACGTCGTACGGCACGCCTCGCGGCTCATGCTCCCGCCGGGCGCGGATCTCGACGCCTGGCTGCTGTCGGGCGGCCGAGCGCCGCGCGTCGACGAGCGGGCCGGTCTGCGCCGGGCCCGCGCGGCGACGCTGCTGATGCTGGCGCTGCCCGGATCGTCATATCTGTACCAGGGTGAGGAGCTGGGCCTGCCGGAGGTGGCCGACCTGCCCGTGGAGGTGCTCCAGGACCCGGTGTGGGAGCAGACGGGCCGGGTCCGCAAGGGCCGCGACGGCTGCCGGGTGCCGCTGCCGTGGACGACGTCGGGCCCGTCGTACGGGTTCGGCGCGGCCGGCGCGTGGCTGCCGCAGCCGCCGGGCTTCGCGCGGTACGCCGTCGCCGCGCAGGACGGCGTGGCGGGCTCCACCCTGGAGCTGTACCGCGCGGCGCTGCGGCTGCGGCGCAAGCTGCTGGAGGGCGAGGAACTCGTCTGGGAGCCGGCGTCCCCGCCGGGCGTGCTGTCCTTCGCCCGCCACGACGGCTGGCGCTGCGTGGCCAACCTGTCCGGCGCGGCCGTGCCGTCGCCGCCCGGGGAGGTGCTGCTGAGCAGCGTCCCCCTCGGCGACGACGGTGTGCTGCCGCCGGACACGACGGTCTGGCTGGCGTAGCCCGCCACCGCGCCCGCGCCCCGTCGGGTGCCCTACTGGGCCCCGTTGCCGCCCACGGCCGCGCCGAGGTCCAGCGGGGTGGAGGTGGCGGTCGGCGGCGGGGTGAGGACGATCATGGGCTGCCCGGCGGGCGGGACCGGGGGCGTCAGGTCCGACTTGGGCAGCTTGGGCGGCGTGGTCTGGTTGAACAGCGTGGTGTCGAAGTCCACCAGGCCGGTCTTCTCCATGACCGTGATGTGGTCCAGCACGGTGTCGTTGGCCTGGTCGGCGAGCGCACGGACCAGCGTGTTCTTGGTGGTGGACCGGATCTTCGCGATCGTGTTGAAGATCGAGCCGTGCGTCATGCGCAGGATGTTGGCGAAGTCGCTGTCGAACTGCTTGCCGCTCTCCGCCTTCAACTGCGTGACGAAGCCCTCCTGCTGAGGACTTGCCACGTTGGGCAGCGTGATGTTCAGCATCGGCGCGATCTTGCGGCAGCTGGTGTCCAGCGCGCCGTGACCGTCGATCAGGTGGTTGCTGGCGGTGCGCACGGCCGGCGTCTGGCTCTTCTGGAGCCCGAGCTGGCCCAGCGGGTACTCCCACAGTCCGGCGGCCCGCACCTTGACCACGAAGTCGCGGTCGCCCTCGGTCAGCGGGCCCCACTGGGTGTTGGCGATCACCCGGTCGGTCGAGGTGGAGACGGTGTCAAGTCCGAGCATCGACGGATACGCGAGCGCGCTGAGGGTGAGCGTCAGCGCACCCCCGACGAACAGGGTTCCCATCATGTTTCGCGAAAGTGGCACCGTGCCTCCTGCCCGGTCGGGGACTCCGCCGATGTGTCGTTGTGCCGTGCCCGCTGGGGGCGGACACACAGGAGTACGTACGCGAAGCGGATCCGACTCACCGGTATCCGCGAAAATCTGAGGAAGGGTCGCCCGCAGGGGGCAGACCCCGGCCCGGCAGCCCCTGGGCCGCTGCCGGGCCGGCGTTCAGATGCCCTCGATGCGCTTCACGCCGACGGTCCGCGTCAGTTCCTCGAGGGCCTTGACCTGGCGGCGGGCCTTGAGGGCGCGGTTGATGGTGTGCACGCGGATCGCGGTGAACACGGCGACGGCGGCGCCCAGCGCCACCCCGATCCACTCGTGGTCACGGATGCCCGCGTAGAAGAGGAGGCCGCTGAAGGGGACGCCGACGACGACGAGCAGGGGTTCGCGCACCCAGAAGGGGAGAACGCGGATCACGAGACCGATCATCCGGTCACTTCACCAGGCCAGGCTCTCCGTGTGCTGTGACGGAGGCCACAATTCCGGGAGTTGTCGTGTGTATCGCGTGAAGAAAAGGCGGCGACGGCCGCGCCGGTGACCTCCTCGCCGCACCGGACGGACGGCGCCGGGGCCTTCCCGGTTGGCGAACCGTTGACCGGCCGGACGAAGTGTTGACCATTTCGCGCAGGAGTGCGGACGAACGGGAGGGCGAGTCGTGGCGGACCCCGCGCCTAGATTCGCCGCATGTCCATGCCACAGCGGCCCCACCGGCCCGTGAGGGCTGCCGCCACGCTCCCGGTCCTGCCCTACCGCAAGCCCACCAAGGGCCGTGACTACTGGGTCCTCGACGACGTCTTCCCCGAGGTGGACGCCGCGGCGATCCGGGAGCGCTGCCTCGCCAGGGAGGACTGGGTCAAGGGCCACCCCTACACGTCGGAGAGCTGGCCCGGACTGCGCACCATGCCCGGACTGGAGCCCGCCGAACTGGCCCGTGTGGAAGGACTGGTGAGGAAGGTGACCGGGGCGCGCGGGCTGTGGGTGCAGCAGGCGCCCGGCGGCGGCACCCTGAACCACAACTGCGTGCAGGTCGTGGGCGAGGGGGAGAGCTCTCCGCGCCCGCACTCCGACTCGCGGGCGCTGTGCCGGTACGCGGCAGTGCTCTACCTCAACCCCGCCGTTCCCAAGGACTGCGGGACGAGTTTCTACCGGCAGTCCCTGCCGGGGGGCCGGCTCGGCGGCAACGTCGTCCAGGCGCCGCACGACAACCTCGTCGAGGCCCTCGGCACCCGGTTCGTCGCGCCGGACGCCTTCGAGGAGGACGTGCGCGTGCCCCACAGGCCCAACCGGTTGCTCCTCTACCACGCCAACCTCGTGCACAGCGCGACCCGTTACTGCGGCACGACGCTGGAGGAGAAGCGGATGACGGCCGTCTTCTTCTGGATGGCCTGATCCCGGCCGCGAGGTCCGGTCCCGGCCGCGAGGTCCGGCCGCCGTCAGTAGCGCACCGCGCGGACGGCCTCCGTCCGCACCTGGCCGGACAGCTTGCGGTTGCTGCGGGCGGTGGCCTTGCCGGTCTTGCCGGCCGGGACGTCGGAGACGGTCACGAGGACCGTGTCCACCCGGTTGCCGCCGGAGTCCTCGAAGTCGACCTGGACGGCGAACGACTTCGTCGACCCGGCGCTGTTGGCGGCCGTCACCTCGACCGTGGCGTGGTCGCCGTCGATGCCCGGCGTGCCGAGCTTCACGTCGTCCTCGGCGTCGACTCCGCCCTTGATCTCGTCGAACCGGCGGTTCACCTCCGCCGTCGCCGACGCGTACGCCTCCGACGCCCGCGAGGCGAGCGAGGACGCCGCCGACGAGGCCTGCGCGCCGACCGACTGCGCGGCCGACGCCG
This sequence comes from Streptomyces sp. NPDC048481, assembly GCF_043200075.1. Classification (NCBI taxonomy): domain Bacteria; kingdom Bacillati; phylum Actinomycetota; class Actinomycetes; order Kitasatosporales; family Streptomycetaceae; genus Streptomyces; species Streptomyces sp. NPDC048481. The sequence goes on along the minus strand of NZ_JBICXC010000003.1, from coordinate 404,074 downwards.
CCTTGCTGGCCACGGAGGACGCGCTGTCGTCGCCGGAGCAGCCGGTGAGCCCGGCGGCTGCGAGGAGTGCCGCCGCGCAGGCCGCCGTCACCAGCACGCCCTCGCGCCGTCGGGTGCGGTGAGCCGCCATCTCTCCTCCAGGTCGCTGTCCGGGTCCGGGTACGGACCCTCTCCAGTGAAGGCCGCGGCGGCCGCGCCCGCACCCCGGCTCACCCGAACGGCACACCCCCCGTGGTGGCGGCCCCCGGCCGGACGGATGGTCGAGCGAGGACGAGCACGACCGAGAACCGACACGGAGACGGGGTACGCCATGAGCGACCAGCCGCACGCACAGCCGTCGCACGGGTCACCGGTCTGGGACCCCTCGCACCAGGGCACCGGCACGCCCCCCGACCGGCCCGCGGAACGGGGGGCCGGCGCGGGACTGGCGGCCGGCGGGGTCGTCTTCGCGGGCGTGATCATGTTCGTGAGCGGGGTCCTCGCCGCGTTCCAGGGCATCGCGGCGATCGCCCGTGACGACGTGTACGCGCGGATCGGCACCTACGTCTACGAGCTGAACCTCACCGGCTGGGGCTGGGTCCTGCTGGCCGTGGGCGTCGTGGCCGCGGTGACCGGCTGGGGCCTGCTCACGGGCGCCGTGTGGGCCCGCGTCAGCGGCATCGCCCTGGCCTCCCTGAGCCTGGTCCTGCAATTCCTGTTCCTGCCGTACGCGCCGTTCTGGGCGGTCATCCAGATCGCCCTCGACGTCTTCGTCATCTGGGCGCTGGCCTCGCACGACCCCGCCGCCTCACCCACGACCTAGGACGTCAGGTCACCGGAGCGCCCGACACCTGGACCTCCTTGCGGCGCAGCCAGGGCAGGGGCGGCACGGCGGAGCCGGCGTACGGGGTGATGCGGACCTCGAAGTGCAGATGCGGGCCGGTGACGTTGCCGGTCGCGCCGGAAAGGCCGATGCGCTGGCCGGCGGTCACGTGCTGCCCCCTGCGCACGTCGAGGCGGGAGAGATGGGCGTACTGGGTGAAGTAGCCGTCGCCGTGGCGGACGAGGACCTGGTTGCCGAAGCCGTCGCCGCAGGTCGTGATGCGGACGACGCCGGAGCCCACGGCGTACACGGGGGTGCCGGAGTCCACGGCGAAGTCCTGGCCGGTGTGCCGGTGGGCCCAGCGGGAGCCCTTGGCGGCGAAGCCGGCGGACAGCCAGTAGTGGCGGGTCGGGGCGGTCCAGGGGCGGGCGCGCAGCTCGGTCGCGCGGCTGCGGTCGCCGAACGGGCAGCGGCCCCGCCGTCCGGACGGATCGACGGCGACCGGGTCGGCGGCCTCCCTCGCCCCGGCCCGCAGCCGGTCCCACAACGCGGAGCGCAGCGCCTTGCGGTGGCGTTCGGCCTCCTCGATCCGCGCGGGCCGGGCGTCCGCCTCGCGCAGCCGGTCGACGCGCGCGCGGGCCTGTTCGTGCGCGCGCACGGCACGGGCCGCGCCGCCGTGGAACCCCCGGCCGACGCCGTTCCCGCCGCTCACACCGCTCCCCGGCCCCTCGGCGCTCGCGGGTGCGACGGCGAGGGCGAGCAGGAGGAGGGCGAGCAGGGCGGAGCCGGCCGCGGTGCGCAGGCGCGCCGGCGTCCGCTGATGACACGCGTGGTGTTCTCGTCCCATCGTGCGATCATCGGACCGGCAGGGAGCGCGGGGCGCGCGCCGTGCCGCGCGGGCGGACCGGTTCAGCCTGACGGACCAGCGATCAGCGCACGGTAGACGGCCGAGGACCGCGGGTTGCCGGCACAGCGCCACACGCCGTGCGGACAGTAGTCGGTGATGGTCTGGTACAGCGGCCGGTGCTCGGCGAACCAGTCCAGCATCCCGCGCACGTACTCCGGGTCGTCGCCGTTGCGGTACAGCCCCCACTCCGGGTAGGACACCGGCTTGCCGTGGGCCCGCGCGAACCGCACGTGCGCGGCGAGACCGTACGGCTCGGCGACCTGCTCCTCGAAGGACATGCCGTGCGGCTGGTCGTAGGCGTCCATGCCGACGACGTCGACGTAGCGGTCGCCGGGATAGCAGGCGGTCCACGGGACGGCGTCCCGGCCGCGGCTGGGCGTGAACTCGAACCGGAAGGCCTGCGGACCGGCCACGGACCGCATGGCGTCGACGATCCGGACCCAGTACCGCTTCCAGGCCCCCGGATCGGGTCCGCAGCGGTGGGTGTAGGTGACCCCGTTCATCTCCCACCCCAGCACCAGCACGGCGTCCGGCGTCCCGAGCCCGGCCAGCCGCCTGGCCAGCGCCCGGAAGTGCCCGTCGTAGTCGCCGCGCGCCCCTCTGCGCAGCTCCTCGCGCACGACGGAGTCCGGCACGTGGTCCTCGGTCCGCTCCAGCATCGGCACGTTCAGGACGAACATCCGGTCGGCGCGCTCCCGCCGCCACTGCGCCCAGTGCTCCAGGTAGCCGGGCGCGCCCTCGATGTTGCTCCACCGGTCCCCCGGCAGATAGGCGTGGCCCACCCGGGGCGTGGCCGGTCCCAGCCAGGCGTCGAGTCCGGCTGTCCGCCGCACCCCGGCGTCGTCGTACCCGACGTACGCGCCGAACGCCCCCGGCGGCGCACCGGCGCCCCGCCCGAGCGGGACGCAGGCGGGCCCGGCGAGCAGCGCGAGAGCGGCGAGCAGCGCCGTCAGAAGGCGCCGCCGGGCGTGAAGTCGCCGTGGGACGTGAGGGAGGCTTCGGGTGTGAAGGAGGCGGAGCACCGGCTCATGATGGGGCGGCCGTTGCCCCGCCCGCCGCGAAACGGCGCCCAACCACCCGGACCGGGTAGCGGGCCCGGAGCCGCCCCCTTCGCCGCCCCGATCCCCTTCCTCCCCCTCCTCCCCCTCTTCCCTTCCTCTTCTTCCTCTCCTCTGAATCGCCCTCAGGCATCAACCCCTGCGCGTTGTGCGGGCCTTGAGGGGCAGTCGGGAATGTGACAGGACGTCGGTCACATCGGCGGGCGCGGGGCAACCGATCACGGGGTCCGGACGGTCTTGTGAGTCACCAGGGTTTCCCGGACGTATTCCTGCTCACCTGTAGGGTTCCGACGTCCGGCGGCGACCGACGCCGGCGGCCCGAGCGCGGTGTACGGGGCGAAACGGCCGGAGCGGAGGGGGGCGAGCGCCGATGGGCGGATCGAGAAGGCGTGGGAGCGGCGGCAGGACGGGCGGCGGCTCCGGATCCGGCGGGACGCGGCTCACCCGTCGTGGGCGGGTCGTGGCGTGGGGCGCGGGCGTGACGGCCGTGGTCCTCCTCGGCGCCGGCGGGACCGGCGCGTGGATCTACTACGACCTCAACAACAACATCAAGTCCGCAGACGTGGACGACAAGCTGGGCGGCGACCGGCCCGTCAACCTCAGCCCCGGCTCGAAGAACATCATGATCGTCGGGTCCGACACCCGTGAGGGCGCCAACGCCAAGTACGGCAAGGACCTGACCACCATGCAGTCGGACACGCTGATGGTGCTGCACATACCGGCCGACCGTAAGTGGGCCTCGGTGGTGTCCTTCCCGCGTGACTCGTGGGTGGAGATACCCGGCTGCCAGAAGGGCGACGGCAGTTCGTCCTCGCCGCACCACTTCAAGATCAACGAGGCGTTCGCGATCGGCGGCAGCACCGGCAAGGTCGCCGAGGCCGCCGCCTGCACCATCAAGACCGTCGAGTCCAACACGGGCCTGCGTATCGACCACTTCATGACGGTCGACTTCTCCGGGTTCAAGGGCATGGTGGACGCGCTGGACGGCATCGAGGTCTGCCCGAAGCAGGCCATCCACGACGAGAAGGCCCACCTCGACCTGGAGGCGGGCTGCCAGACCGTCAAGGGCGAGAAGGCCCTCGGCTACGTCCGCACCCGCTACAGCGTGGGCGACGGCTCCGACATCGGCCGCATCGGCCGGCAGCAGGAGTTCATGGACGCGCTGGCCAAGAAGGCCAAGTCCAAGCTCCACAGCCCGGACGCGATGTACGGCTTCCTGAAGTCGATCACCAAGTCCCTGACGACCGACCCCGACATCGCGGGCATCCAGCCGCTGTACGGGCTCGCCGACGAACTCAAGGGCATCCCGAGCGACCGTCTCGCGTTCCTCACCGTCCCCAACTACGGGCGGGTAGCCGACCAGCCCACCGACAAGGCCAACGTCGTCTGGCAGTACCCGCAGGCGGCCGACCTGTTCACCTCCCTGGCCAAGGACAAGGAGGTCACCAAGGCGCAGCTGGACGCGTCGAAGAAGAACGTGGTGTACGCCTCGTCCGTCAGGGTGCGGGTCCTCAACGGCACGGGCGTCTCCGGGCGCGCCGCGGCCGTCGCGGAGAAGCTGCGCAAGGCCGGCTACAGCGTCGTCGGGACGGGCAACGCGCCCGGCGGCACGGTCGCCCGGACGACGGTGACCTATCCCGCGGGCCTCGACGCCCAGGCCGCCGTCCTCGCCTCCCGGCTGCCCGGTCTGCGGGCCACGGCGGACGGATCGGCCGCCGCGGGCGCGGTCACCCTGGTCGTCGGGCCGGAGCTGAAGGTCGAGAACGTCGCCTGATCACCTGAACGGTCGTTCCCGGTCAACAAGACCCTGGAAATAGGGTAAGGTTGATCTTGAGCCGGTCACCGGAACGAAAAACGGTGAACGACCTCTGCGTTGGTGGTCCAAGGAAAGACGCCCCGCTTCCTGCGGGGAGATGCAGGTGCAAGGCCTGCCCGGCGCTCCGAAGGAAGAGTCCCATCCTGTTCACGGGGTGGGACTCTTTCGTGCTGCCCGCCCGCCGGAGCGGTGCCGCCGGGCCGGGCGGGTGGGGGAGGGTGCGCGCCCCCCCCCACCCACCCGGCCCCCCGTCAGGACGAGTTCGCGCTGGAGCGGCCGAAGAACTCGATCTCGGCGATGGACACCTGCTTGCTGCCGGAGACCGCGTACGACGACTCGATCGTGAAGCGGACCTTCGTCACCTCGCCGACGCGGAAGGCGCGTCGCTGGCCGCCCGCGCTCTGGTCGAGGGTGAGGTCGCGGGTGGCCGTCGTGCCGTCCTTCAGGGTGATCGTCGCCTTGATGCGGTGCGGGAGCGCCGATTCGCTGAGCTGGTCGGCGCGGGTGGAGGTGCCCGAGGTGATGATCACGTCCAGCAGGCGGGTGGGCTCGGCGAAGCGGGCCTCGATCCACTCGCCCGCGCCCGACTGCGAGACGCCCGGACCCCACCAGCTGTTGTTGATCTTGTCGAAGGCCAGCTCCGGCTTGTGCCCGGGGTAGGAGCGCGACGCCGCGACCGAGTCCGGCGGCACCGGGGCGCGCTTGGAGAAGTGGTCGCGGGTGGCCTGCACGGCGGCGGGCGTGTTCACCCCGGCGACGATCAGAAGGGCGAGGACGACGGCCGCCGTCACCCAGGTGACGATCCGGTCGAACGTACGGCGCAGCCGTGGCCGGTCGCCGGCCCAGGGCGTCCGGCCGTTGCGGTCGAACAGGCGGCGCCACCAGGGGAGGCGGACCGAGGAGCGGTCCTCCAGGGTCATGGGCATCGCGCAGCGCACGCAGAAGTGCCGGTCGGGGTTGTTGGGGGTCGCGCACCACGGGCACGCCACGCCGTACTGGTCGCCCTGGACCGGGCCGGGGGAGCGGACCTGCGGCCGGTCCGCGACGGGCCGTCCCGGCAGCACCGGGGCGACGGACGGGGGCGCGGCCGGGCGCGGCTCGGCGTCCGCGACCGGGACGAGCAGGGAGCGGGCCCGCGCGGCCATCGTGTCCCCCAGGGCGGGCGCGGGGGCGGGGTCCGTCTGCGCGGGACCGGCGGGCGCGGCCGGGACGGGCCGGGTGGGCGCGGTCGTGTCGGGCGCGGGAGACGACACGGCGGGCGCGGTGGCCGCGCCGGACGCCGTACCGGGAGCCGGAGCGGCGGCCGGAGCGGGGGTCTGGCCGCCGTCGGCCGCGACCGACGCGCCGTCCTGCGGCGGGAGGGGCGGGAGAGGGTTCTCCGCGGTGTCCTCGTCGTCCGAGCCGGAGGAGGCGTCGGCGTCGGCGGGGGAGGCGGCGGGGGCGGCCGGCTCCGCGGGACGGGCCGTGTCGGGGGCGCGGGGCGCGTCCGTCGTGGGCCGGGGCGGGGACGGCTCGTGGGCCGGCTCACCGGACGGCCGCCCGGCTCCCGCGCCGCCCGACCCGCCGGCCGCCGGACCCGGCTCGGCGCCGGCCGTCGCGGCCGCGCCCGGGGCCGTGCCGCTCCCGGAGCCGGCTCCGGCGCGGGCCGGGGCCCGGTCGGTCCAGCCGAGCACGGCCCCGCACGCGTCGCAGAACGACTGGCCGGGCTCGGCCCGCGTTCCGCACTCGGCGCAGTTCTGGGTGGTCATCTCTCCGGGGTCCTTTCGGCTGCGGTCACCTTGACCGAGTACGGCATGTGGGCGGGGCGGGCGGCGGCCACGAGGGCGTCCAGGCGGTGCTCGTCCGCCGGGCCGGGGTCGGGCAGGCGCAGCGTGACGTGCAGATGCGGGCGGCGGGCGCCGGGGAACGGGCCGAGCGGGCGGGCGCTCCAGTCGGATCCGCCGCTCTCCTCGATCTCCGGCGTCACACCGAACGCCAGGCGGACGGCCTCCGACAGGCCGAGGCGGGTGCCGCGCACCCGGTGCAGGTACGCCGCCGCCGCGACCGCGGCCCGCAGCCTGTCCTCCGGCTCGGTGCCGTCGGTCTCCGCCCCGACCCAGCCGGTCAGCCAGCGGGTGAAGTCGACCGGGGCGAGGGCCGGGTCGAAGTACGCGGGCAGGCAGTCCAGGGTGTTGAGGATGGGGGCCATGACCTCGTCCAGGCCGTCGACGAAGCGCTGCGCGAGGTCGTCGTCGGCGAAGACGGCCGGCAGCATCGCGCCGATCGGCGTGGAGGAGCGGAGTCCGTCGACCGAGCCCCTCACGCGCCGTCCCCGATCACGCGGACGCGGTGGTCGTAGGAGAAGACCAGGGCCGGGGCGGCCAGGTCGATGCGGTCGGTCGCCTCGCCGCGCTTGCCCGTCAGGGGATCCGCGGGGTGCAGGGTGACCTGGTCGACCAGTTCCACGCCCGGGACGCGCTGGAGCACCGCGAAGACCTCGCCGGACTGCACCGGGCGGCCGAACGGCCAGCCCCTGCCGTCCGCGCCGCCGGTCAGCGGGTCGAGGTGGCGGTAGAGCGCGTCGTGGGCCTGGCGGCGCACCCGGTCGGTGTCGACGCCCCGGAAGGCGTGCACCGTCGCCACCACCGTCACGCCCTGGTAGAACGGCGGGCCGACCGCCAGCCGGGTGCCGATCAGCCGGCGTTCGTCGAGGTGGCGGGTGATGCGGTCCAGCAGGGAGTCGCCGGGGACGAGTTGCTCGAAGCGCAGCCGTCCGCCGGGGTCGGGCACGGCCTGCGGGACGACCAGGACCCGCACCGCGTACGAGCCGTGCTCGTCGGGCTCGCCCTCCAGGCAGGTGATGCGGGCGGTCTCGGGCGCGGCGCGGCGGGCCAGCTCCTCGTAGTCGCGCAGGGTCACCGCCCGCTCCTGGGCGCGCAGCGTGATCGGGGCGCGCTTCTTCGCCTCCTCCACCGTCTCGCCGTCCACGCCGCCGCGCGCGGCCTCGCGGTTGACGACCTCCGACACGTACGGGACGGACGTGCGCAGCACCTGGACCGCGCCGCGCGCCACGTTGCCGGCCCGGCCGCCGCCGGTGCGGTAACGGCGGGCGCGGATGACCGCGCCCTTGGGGGCCACCGCGCCGTACTGGCGCAGCCGGCCGTCGGGTTCGCGCACGGACGGGCCGAAGGCGATCTCGCCGGTGGCGGCGTCGAGGGTGATGTGGCGGTCGTCGGGGCCGGAGGCGGCGAAGTGCGGGACGACCTGCCAGTCCGTCCAGCCCTCGTGCTCGGCGGTCTGGAGGAGCAGCGGCGGGTCGTCGCCGACGACGGGGGCGTGGACGAGGGCGAGGCGCTGTCCGGGCAGGCCGGTGGACTCGCCGAGGGCCTCGTCGTGGACGGTCTCGGCGTGCACGGCCGGGGCGGTGCCGCCGACGGTGAAGACCTCGGCGGAGCGCACGGTCGGGGAGGTGGTGTAGAAGGGCTGGCCGGTGAGGGGTTCGGTGACGCGGCAGCGCAGCCAGCCGGCCTCCTGGCCGCCCGAGCGGGACAGCACGTGCCCGCCGGGGACGTGCAGGACGACCTCGCCGGGGCGGTTGAGGCCGCCGGTGCCGTCGCGGTCGACCTCGCACTCCTGCCAGCCGTCCTCGGTCCAGGCCTCCCAGAGCAGCGGGGGCTGGCGGGGGTCGACGCCGACGCCGTCGACGCGGCTGTCCAGCTCCAGGACCACCGCGCAGTGCGGGACGGCCGCGCTCAGCCCGAACAGCACGCAGTCGCCGGGGCGCGGGGCCTCGGCGAAGCACAGCAGGTCCTTGCCCTCGGAGAGGTCGGTGGTCCGGTCGCTGACCGGCTCGCCCTGGTGCTGCACCACGAGACGGCTCAACCGGCACGGGACGATGGCGAGTTCGCGTTCCGTGGCGAAGACGACGGCCTCCTCGCTCTCCGTGCGGACGGTCGCCGCCTCCGTGCCCACCGGGAGGAGAACGGGCTCCTCCTGGGGGGCGGACAGCCAGAACGTCACCTCCGTGCGGGCAGCGGACGGCGGGAACAGCCGGATGCCGACCAGGTCCAGGAAGGCCAGGTGGTTCTTCTCGGGGACGCGGTTGAGGCGGTAGACGATCTGGTCGGCCATGTGGGCGACCGTCTCGACGAGGGTCACGCCCGGGTCGGAGACGTTGTGGTCGGTCCACTCCGGCGCGCGCTGCTGGATGTAGCGCTTGGCGTCGTCGACGAACTGCTGGAAGCGGCGGTCGTCCAGATTGGGGGAGGGCAGGGCCATCAGCGGTCGCTTTCGGAAGCCGTACCGGAGGAGCCGGGGTCGCCCGGCTCGTCGTGGGACGGAATGACGTAGAACGGGAAGACGAGACTGCGCGGGTTGTTGGTGCCGCGGATCGAATAGCGGACGTCGATGAACAGCACGCCTTGTTCGGCGCCGGCCGTGACCTCGACGTCGTTGACCTCGATGCGCGGCTCCCAGCGGTCCAGGCTGGTGTACACCTCGTGCTGGATGCGGCCGGCCGTCGCCTCGTTGACCGGCGCGAACACCAGGTCGTGGATGGCGCAGCCGTACTCCGGGCGCATGGGGCGCTCGCCCGGCGCGGTCGCGAGGATCAGCCGGATCGCCTCCTCGATCTCGCGTTCCCCGCTGACCAGGGCGATGCCCCCGGTGGGGCCGATGCGGAGCGGGAACGCCCAGCCCGATCCGACGAATTGCTCGGCCATCAGAGGGCCACCTGCCTTCTCCTGGGTCTCACGGCGTGCGGGCCGCCCGTCACGGCAGCGGGTAGGGCTTGGCGTTGACCATGACGACGCCCTGGAGGGTGACGGTCGCGGCCCGGATGCCCACGTTGGCGGTGGAGTTGACCTGCACGGCGGCGCCCGCGCTGAGGGTGGCGGCGGCGCCCGCCTTGAGGTTGAGCAGGCCCGCCGCGTCCACCGACACCACGCCCGTCATCGCCCTGATGTTGACGAGGCCGCCGCGCAGGGTGAGCGAACCGCCGCTCCTGATGGCGATGTTGCGGCCCGCGGTGAGGGTGAGGTCGGTGCCGGCCTTCACGGACACCGAGCGGCCGCCCTTGATGCTGACGGCGCCCCTGCTGTCCACGGTGATCTCGGTCCGCGTCCGGTCCAGGTTGATGACGAGTTTGTCGTCGCCGCTGGTCAGCCGCACGCCCTGCTTGCCGCCGGCGCGCTGGCTGAGCAGGTCCATCCGGTTGCCCTCGCGGTCGGACAGGGTGTGCCGGGAGGCGCGCTGCCGGGCGCCGTCGTGCAGCGGCACGTCCTTGACCGGCGTGGGCTTGTCCCGGCCGTTGTAGAGGCCGCCGATGACGTACGGGTGGTCCAGCGCGCCCCGGTCGAAGGCGACCAGCACCTCGTCGCCGACGTCGAGCGGGAAGACCGAGCCGCCGAACTTGCCGCCCCACTGCACCACCCGGGTCCAGTCGCTGACGTAGGCGTCGTCGAGCCAGGGGAACTGGAGCTTCACGCGTCCCTGCCGCAGCGGGTCCCCCACGTCGGTGACCAGCGCGTTGACGGTGCCGGGCAGGTGCAGCCCCTTCTGGGCGCCCCCGCCGCCGGAGGAGAGCCCGTACAGCGACCGCCACTGCCGTCCGCTGACGGTGACCCACGCCTCGTAGTGCTTGCCGTCGCCGAAGACGTGCCGCACCGACGTGGCGGTGTACTTGCCCTCGAAGGGGTCGCCGACGTCGGCGAGCGTGACGGGCAGCCCGGGCCGCAGCTTGGGCGTGCCGCGCGCCACGACCTCCAGCTCGGCGAACGAGCCGGTGACGTCGTCGGCGAGGGCCTCGGCGGCGAACTTCACCTCCGACTGCCGGTCGTACGGCGTCTGCGCGTCGACCAGCTTCGCCGGACCGAACCGGGCGGCCGCCTCGCCGGGCGTCATGCCGATGCTGATGCCCGGGTTGGTCAGCGCGGGCGCGGTGGCGGTGAGCTTCTTCTTGGTCGTCACGTCCCAGCCGCGCGCCTCGACGGTCCCGACCTGTTCGGCGGAGGTGACGGCGGCCCGCAGCCGCAGGATGTCGGTGCCCGCCTCCATGACGAAGGGGCTCTTGTCGCCCGGCGTCGAGGTCGGGGGCGCGCCGGACGCCGGGTCCGGGCTGACGAACTGGAACTTGCCCTTGGCGTCCACCGACATGACCATCTCGTTCTCGTCGGCCAGCCGGGCGAGGAAGTCCCAGTCGGTGACGTTGGCCTGGCTGATGAACTCGTAGACCGTCTTGGTGGACTGGATCCGCCCGACGGGGACGCCGTCCTGCGCGGCCAGCTTGCGGGCGATGTCCGAGGCGCTCTGGTTGCGGTAGGCGGCCACCCGGCGCCGGCGCATCAGCCGGTGCCCGAGGTCGTAGCCCCGCACGACGGTGAAGGTGCCGGTGCCGTCGTAGTCGGCCTCCAGGCCGCAGACCTCGCCGGTGAGCAGCGGGTCCGAGGCGCCCTTGCCGTCGGCGATGGGGGCGAGGACGACGGGCGTGCCGAACCTGACGTTCAGTTTGCGCAGGACCTGACGGCCCGGATCGCGGAAGGTGAGCCGGAACGCGGCCGGCACGCCCAGGCCCTGGTCCACCCAGCCGTCGACGAGGAGCGGCGCGATGTCGACGGGCAGGGGGCTGCCGCCGAGGGTGACCTGGATGACGCTGGAGAACGCGGACTGGACCACTAGTGGCGCACCTCCTCGGCGGCGGGCATCACGAGCTCGATCCCGCTCGGCAGCCGGGACGGGTCGTCGATCCCGTTGGCCTCCGCGATGGACCGCCACGCGGAGGCGTCGCCGTACTCGCGCCAGGCCAGGGACTGGAGCGAGTCGCCGGCGACGACCCGGTGCACCCGCTGCGCGGTGAGCGCGCCCGAGGTCGGGTTCTGGCCCTTCGTCCTGCTCGGAATCTCGTGCAGGCGCACCTGGCAGGTCGCGCGGATCGGGACGCCGGTCGTGCCGAACAGCGAGTACGTGACGTCGATGCTGCTGACGTAGGCGGTGAAGCGCGCCGTGGAGAACGAGCCCCACTGGAAGACCACCCACGGCGGGGAGGGCTGCTTGGCGGCGATGCTCTTGGCGGTGACCTCGCAGCACTCCAGCAGCGACTCCACCTTCTTCAGCACGGTGTTGCTGCCCGGCTGGTCGGAGGTGTCGAGGAAGACCTCGACGGTCATCTCGCGCGGCTCGGGCCCCATGAACTCCGGCACGGAGCCGTCGCGGACCGCCGCGGTCGGCGTGACCTTCCACTGGGCCCGGCGGCCCAGCTGCAACTGCGCGGGGTTGAAGTCGAACCCGAAGGATTTGATCAGCCCACCGGGGGTGGTGCTGGTGCCGACCGGCGGTTCGTGGATCGCGAGGGTGGCACGGACCAGGCTCTTCCCGGCGCCGCCTCTGCTTCCCTTGGCCATGACGTCCTCGTCCTCCTGGATGCTCTGCTAGTCGGTGAAGCCGTGGTGGGTGATCTCCAGGACCTCCGTGGCCACGCCCGGACTGTCCGGGTTCAGCGACGGTCCCTGCCAGCTGACCGGCAGCACGTCGATCAGGCCCCACCGGGCGACCTCCGAACCGTCCGCGCGCAGCGCCGCGATCTGGGCCGTCGGCCGGGTCACTCCGGTGGTGACCGAGGAGATCCACTTGGCGACCTTGGTGGTGTCCGGGGTGAGGGGGCGGGTCAGCCGGATCGTGGAGAACGTCACCCGCGAGGGCAGCTGCCAGACGAACCCGTTGTTGCCGCCCTCCTGCCGGTGCTCGATCTCCACCTGGGACGACAGCCCCTCGCACCCGTTGAAGAAGCCGAGGCTCTCGCCGTCGATGGTCAGGGTGAAGAAGACGGTGGAGCCCGGGTCGAGATCGGAGGGCATCGGGGCCTGGCCTTTCCGGGAGAGGGGACGGGAGTCGGGGGCGGCGAGGGCGGGCGGAGCGGTCAGTGGCGGGGGTCGCGGAGTCTGCCGATCCGCTCGCGGTCGAGCCGCAGTTCGGTGCGCAGCAGCCGGGTGATGCGGCCGGTCAGGCGGTGCGTCAGCTCGTCGAGCTGGAAGTCGGTGAGGTCCCGAGGATCGAACCCCGGCTGCGACCGCGCCGGTTCCGCCGCCTGCCGCTCCGTCCCGGAGGGCGGCCCGGCCACCGGCGCGGCGGCCCGCCTGCTCGCACCGGGCGACGGCCGCGGCGGCGCGGGCGGGGGCGGCGGCGAGGTGACGGTGCGCTGGACGACCGGTGCGGGCGCGGGCGTGGCCGCCGGGACGGGCAGGGGCGGGAGGAACGGCGGGGGCGTCGCGGGCGCCGGCGAGGGCGAGGGCGCGTGCGGGGTGCGGCGCTGGACGACGGGGGGCGCGGGGGCGGCCGGGGGCGTCGGCGCGGGCACAGCCGGGGAGGGCGGTGCCGGGGACGGCGCGGTCGTGGGGGCCGTGACCGTGCGGGTGGGGTACGGGCGGGCGACGGGGTGGCCCGAGGCGACGCCGGGCGCGGTGCGGCGCAGCGGCACGGCCCCCGGCCGCGCGGCGGGGACCGTGCGACGCTGCACAGGGGTCGCGGACGACACCGACGGCGAGCGGACGGCCGACGGCGCGGGGCGCACGGCGACGGGCAGGGCCGGGGCCGTGAGGGCAGCGCCGGGGGCCGCGGCGGACGGCGTTGCGGCGGGCGACGGCCGCGTGAGGGGCGGGGCGCCGGCGGGGGTCACCGGGGCGGCGGCGGGACCGGGGGCGAACGGCGTGGCGATCTCCGGGGGGCGGGGCGTCCGGGCCGGCGTGGGCGTAGTGGCGGCGCGCTGCACGACCGGGGGCGTCGGCGCCGGAGTCGACGCCGGGCCGGTCGTCGGACGCGGGGCGGCGGCCCGGGGTGTGACGGGGACGCCGGCGGGCGTCGCGACGGGGCGGGCGTCGGCGGGGCGCGCTGAGAGAGGGGCGCCCAGCAGGGGGCGTGCGGACACGGGCGCGGCGGGCCGCACGGCGGACGCCGTCAGGGCACTGCGCTGCACGGGGGCGCCGAGCGGGGTCGGCGTGCGGCCGGGAGGGGCGGGTGTGGCGCTGGGGGGCGTGGACGCGCGCGGCTCGGGCTCGGGCACGGCGCGGGAGGTCGCGGAGGAGGCCGGGGGCGCGGGGGACGGGTGCGGGGCGGTGGGCCCGGTGGCCGGGGGAAGGGGTGCGGAGACGCTCGTCGGGGCGCCGAGGCCTGCCCGGCGACGGGGCGCGGCGGCGGCCGCCGGGGCGCGCTGAACGCTCGGCGCGGGGACGGCGGGTCCGGCAGTGGGGGCGGCGGGCGTGCCGGTGACGTGCCGGGGTGCGTCGGAGGCGGGGCGCGTCGGGGAGGGCGGACGAGCGGAACCGGTGGGCGGCGTGACCGGGTCGCCCGGCATCGCGGGCCGAGGCCGTGCGGGGGTGTTCGAGGACGACGTCGGGACCACGCCGGACGACGGCCCGGGGACCACGCCGGACGACGGCCCGGGGACCACGCCGGACGCCGTCGCCGCACGCTGGATGCCGGGGGGCGTCGTACGGCCGCCGTCGTCCGGGGGCGCGGTGGAGGTGGAGGGCGCGACGGAGGGCGCGGGCGGCGGAGAGGGCGCGGGTGCGGGCGCGGCCGTGCTGGGGACCGGGCCGCCGCTCCGGGGCGAGGACGGGGGCGAGGGCAGGGCGGGGGCCGCGGGCAGGGCGGGGGCCGCGGGCGGTGGGACCGCGGGCCGCGCGACCGCACGCTGGACCCCAGGGGAGCCGGCTGACGGCGTCGGGCCGGCGGGACCGCTGCCCGCCACGGGTGCGGCAGCGCGTGCCGCCGACGGACGCGCGACCCCCTGGCCGCCGCCGCGCGCACCCGGTACGGCCGCACTCCGGGCCGTCACCGCTCGCTGGAGCGCGACCGGCGGCGGGGTGGGCGCGGAGAGGGAACGGCCTTGCTGTGCCGACGAGTCGGTGGGTGTGGGGACTGTGGCCGGTGCGGGGTGCGAGGTCGTCGCTCGCCGGACGTCCACCGGGGGGTGGGCGGGCGAGGGCGCTTCGGCGGACGCGGGTCCGTCTCCGGCCCGGACGCCGAGGGGCGCTGTCGTGGCGGAAGCCGGGGCGACCGGCGGCCCGGCTGCCGAGGTGACGGCCGTGCCGGTCGCCGGTGCGGCGGGGGGCCGGTCGGCGGCCGCCCGCTGCGCGACGACCGGCCGGTCCGGGGCCGTGGGCGTGCGCCGAGGCGTCGCCGCGGGCCTGTCCGCCGGGCCGGTGCCGGCGGGTGCGGCCGCTGCCGCTTCGGGTCCGTCCGTCACCGCCCGCTGGACCGCGACCGGGCGCCGCACGGACGGGGAACCGTCCGGCGTACGGGTAACGGGCACGGCGGGCTCGGCCGGACGCGACGGCATGGGCGAGGCCATGGGGAAGGGCAAGGGCGACGGTACGGATGACGGGCTGGGCGACGGCGGGGGAGTGGGCGGCTGCGGGGACGCGGGCGTCGCCGCCCGCTGCACCGGCGTCGCCGGGGAGTCGGCCGTCGGCGCCGTGGGCGCGGGACCCGTGGCGGAGTCCGCTCGCGGGCCGGGCGCCGGTTCCCCGGCGGTCGTCGGTCCGTCGCCGCCGTCGGCGACCGTGCCCCGCGCCGAGGCCTGTGCCGGGCCCGGGCCGGCGGACGGCGCAGAGGGGGCCGTCCTGGCGGGCAGCGTCCGCCGCTGGACCGGCGCGGAGGTCGACCTCGTCAACGGGGCCGCCCTCCGCGCCGGGGGCGGAGCGGCCGGGGACACGCGGATGCCCCGTGCCGGGGCGGCGGGAGCGGGACGGGACGCCGGCGCCGGGCGCGCGGCGACCACCGGGACGTCCGCGGAGCCGCGCCGGCCCACGGCAGGCGCAGGCGCAGGGGTGGGGGCGGAGGCGGAGGCGGGAGCAGCCGAGGGGGCCGGGGCGGCGGCGGAGAGCGGCGTCGGTGCGGGAGTCGGCGACGAAGCCGGAGTCGCCGCCGGGGCGGAAGCGGGCGGCGGCACCGATGCCGGAGCCGGCGCCCTCGGAATCGGACTCGGCGTCGGCATCGTCGGTGTCGGCAACTGCTGTGCCGGGAGGGCGCGTTGCAGCGGGGTCGCGCGGGGCGGCGCGGCCGGGCGTTCGGGTTCCGCCTCCGCGGCCCGGGGAGCCGCCCGCAGACCGCTCATCAGGCCGCCGGGGGCCGCGTCCAGCACGGCGTGCGGGCGGACGTCCAGGAAGGAGGGGTTCTGCCAGGTGGCCAGCCGGCCGCCGAACCCGGCGTCGGCGACGCCCGAGGGGCCCGCGGCCGCCGTCCGCCGGATGGGCGGGAGCGAGGGCCAGGCGGCCGGGACGGCACGCGCCCCCGCGCCGTCCTGAGCCGGCGTCGGCACAGGCGTTCCGGTACCGCCGCCGTGGGCCGTACCGCCGCCGTGGGCCGTGCCGTCAGCGCGGACCGTGCCGCTCGTGGCTTCGCGACCGGCAGGCTCCCCGCCTTGCCCGCGCCCCCCGCGTCCGCCGCGCAGTCGTTCCAGGAACCCCATGCCTCAGCCCTCCGCCCCGCCCCGGGTCACCAGGGACGCGATCTGGTCGGCGTAACGGCGCCGGTCGTGGTGTTCGAGATCCAGGATCTCGTCCTGGCTCCAGTGGAAGTGGAAGGCGACGTACGCGATCTCCTCGTGCAGCCGGTCGGTCGCGTACGTCACGATTCCCCCAGGCGGCTCCCGCCGAGTTCCACCTCGAAGGGCTCCGAGCAGTGGGGGCAGCGCACCGAGGCGCGGGTGTGGCCCTCGGCGTTGACCTGGCGGTAGAAGTCCTGGAGGAACGCCAGGTCGGAGGCGAACATGTTCTCCACGATGCCGTCGTGGACGAGCGGCAGCGTGCCGAGGCGGGTGATGACCCGGCCGAGCAGGACCACCGACAGGTACGCCGGGTTCTCCTGGACGCGGATGTCGCGCAGCGGGACCAGTTCGTCCCGCGCCGTCGCCAGCCGCATCACGCCGTCGCGGTGGACCGTGCCCGCCTCGTCGACGTAGCCGCGCGGCAGTTCGAAGGGAAACTCCGTCTGGAGCCGGTACGCCGCCGGGGCCGGGGCCGCGGCGGGGACCGCGGCCGGTGCGGACTCGGGCACGGCGACGGCCGGGAGCGCCTCCTGCGGCTGCTCCCCGCCCGCCGCCGCCCGGACAGCCGTGCGCCGCATTACTCGATGACCAGTTCTTCGAACGTGATCGTCACGGTCTCGGTCAGCGCGGACGCCTCGCCCGCCTTGACCGTGCTGGTGTCGATCTTGCTGCACCAGGCGTTGCGCATGTTGTACCGCTTGACCGGGTTGTTCATGTAGTCCATGACCATGATCGTGGCGTTCTTGCGGGCGGTGCCCATCACGCCGTTGATCGACTCGGTGATCCACTGGTTGAACGCGGCGGACTGGGTCATGCCGCGCACGACCGTGCAGGTGCCGGCCTTCTTGACGCCCGGCAGCTTCTTGGTGACCGGCTTGCCCTGCGCCGAGACCTGCTGGTACTCGATGACGTCCTGCTCGATGCTGAGGCCGCTGACCTCGGCGAGGTACTCGACCATGACGCCGTCGATCTGGAGGCCGAAATTGTGCGAAGTGAGGGCGTCACCCGGCTGGAGACTCATCTGGCTTTCCTTCTACGGGAGTTGACTGCGGAGCGGTACGGGGCCGGAAGCGGCGGGGCGGTGGCCCGCGCCGCTACTCCTCCAGCTCCCCGCTGCCGCTCTGGAACTGGGCCAGGCGGAAGATCACGAACTCGGCGGGCTTGACGGGCGCGATGCCGATCTCGCAGACCACCCGGCCGAGGTCGACCGACTCCGGCGGGTTGGACTCCTCGTCGCACTTGACGTAGAACGCCTCCTCGGGGCGGGCGCCGAACAGCGCGCCCGCGCGCCACTCGTTCACCAGGAACGCCGAGACGTTGCGCCGGATCCGGGCCCACAGGGCGTGGTCGTTCGGCTCGAACACCACCCACTGGGTGCCGATCAGGATCGACTCCTCCAGGTAGTTGAAGTACCGGCGGACGTTGAGGTAGCGCCAGGCCGGGTCGGAGGAGAGGGTGCGGGCGCCCCAGATGCGGATGCCGCGGCCGGGGAAGGCGCGGATGCAGTTGACGCCGATCGGGTTGAGCAGGTCCTGCTCGCCGCGCGTGATCTGGATCTCCAGGTCCACCGCGCCGCGCACGACCTCGTTGGCGGGGGCCTTGTGGACGCCGCGCTCGGAGTCGTTGCGGGCCCACACGCCGGCCACGTGGCCGCTCGGCGGGATCAGCCGCGCCTGGCCCGCGGCCGGGTCGAAGGACTTGATCCACGGGTAGTACAGGGCCGCGTACTTGGAGTCGTAGCCGGCCGTCTCCTGACGCCAGACGCGGATCTGGCGGGCGTTGAGGCCGGGCGGCGGGTCGATGATCGCGACGCGGTCGCCCATCAGCTCGCAGTGCGCGATCAGGCCGAGCTGGACGGCCTTGACCGACTCCAGGTCGATCGCGCCGCGCTGGTAGGCGGCCATCAGGTCGGGGACCGCGACCATGGACACCTCGTCGACGGCCTCCAGGCCGCCGAAGCCGGTGCGGTCGGAGCTGTCGCCCAGGTACTGCGCGGGACCGACCGGGGCGCTCTCCTCCACCGGCACGGCGGGGGCGGCGGCCGGCGCGGCCGGCAGGGCGACCGTCTGGTTCTCCGGCCGGGCCAGCTGTGCGGCGGGCGCGGCCTCGGCGACGGCGATCAGCTTGGAGCGTTCCCTGACCTGCGTGACGACGTAGGAGCGGTTGCCCTTCTTCGCGCTCACGTCGAACGTCTCGACGGGCTTGTCACCGTCCTTGACGATCAGCCTGAAGCGCTCGGCGGGGCCCTCGCCCTCGGCGTCGGCGACCTCCACGCTCAGCGGGCCGCCGTTCTCGCCCGGCGCGAGGGCCGTCACCGTGAACGTGCCGAGCTGCTTCGGCTCGCCGGCCGGCAGCGCGGCGGACGCGGAGCCGGCGCCGGAACCGGTGAGCGCGGAGGGGGACTTGGCGTCGCCCGAAGCGCCCGCGGGGGAGCCGCCCACGCGGACGACGTACGCGGCCGAGCCGCCGTTGTTGAAGAACCCGTAGACGGAGTGCGCCAGGTAGTAGCCGTCGGTGAAGTCACCGAAAGCCGCCACGTACTGGGTCCAGTTGGTCACCAGCGTCGGCTCGTTGAGCGGGCCGGTCGGGGCGAGCCCGACGAAGGCCGCCACCGAGGTGCCCACCCCCTCGATCGGGCGGGAGCCGCTGGCCACCTCCTCGACGTATACGCCGGGCGACAGGTAGGACGGCATGCTGTGCTCTCCTCGGGGTACGCGTCAGGACGTCTTTCACCGTCACGCGCGAAGCGCGTATTCCGAAACGTCCCCCGGTGCACACCCGGGGGCACTGCGCCTGCCCCGGCGGTCCCCCGGCCCCGTCCGGCGCCAACGGCTCCCCCGTTCGTCCCCGCCGCTCCCGGCCCGTCTGCGGTCCGGCCTCCGGTCCCCGGCCGTCCCCGCCGGGAGGCAGGGGCGCGGGTCCGGGGGACGGCCGGGACTTCCGGGCAGCCGGCCGGGGACCGAGGGGGCACCGGGCCTGCCCTCCTGCCTCTGACGCCGCTCGCGGGCTCCCCGTAGCGTCGGCGCGTGAGCCTGTGGACTTCTCTGGAACCCTCTTCCGCCACCGTCGATCCCGGCAGCCGGGCGATCGTGCGGCTGCGTGTGCGCAACACCGGTGACGTGGTCGACGAGTACCGTTTCGAGCCCGTCGGGGACGTCGCGCCGTGGACGACGGTGGAGCCGCCGACGCTGCGGCTGTATCCGGGGACGACGGGGACGGTGGAGCTGACGTTCGCGCCGCCGCGTACGTCGGACGCGGCCGCGGGTCCGCATCCGTTCGCGGTGCGGATCACGCCGACGGAGCATCCGGACGCGGTGACGGTGCCGGAGGGGAACCTGACGGTCACGCCGTTCACGGAGGTGCGGGCCGAGCTGGTGCCGCCGACGGTGAAGGGCCGCTTCCGGGGCCGGCCGCGGCTCGCCGTCGACAACCTCGGCAACACCCGCGTCACCGCTTCGCTGAGCGGCAGCGACACCGGGGACCGGCTCTCCTACGACCTCAAGCCGGGCAGCGTCCAGATCGAGCCCGGGCGCGCGGTGTTCGTCGACACGACCCTGCGCCCCCGCCGGATCATCTGGTTCGGTTCGAAGGAGGAGCAGCCCTACACGCTGAGCGTGCAGCGGTCGGGCGCGGCGCCGCTGCCGGTGGACGGCACGTTCGTGCAGCGCGGGTTCCTGCCGCGCTGGCTGGCCACCGCGCTCAGTCTCACCGTCGCGCTGGCCATCGCGTTCGTGATGATCTGGCTGACGTACAAGCCGCAGGTGCGCAGCCTGGCGTCGGAGAAGGTCGCTCAGGCCGCCGTCAGCACCCTGGCGCCCAGCCCCTCGGCCACGCCCAGCGCCCCGGCCCTCGTGCCCGTCCCGACGGCCCCCGCGGCGCCGGAGGCCCCGGTGAGCAGCGCCGCGGCCGACGGCGGCGGAAGCGGCGGCGCGGGCGGCGGGGGCGAGTCGAAGCCGCCCGCGAAGCCCAGGCAGGAGACGGCCGCCGTGGCCGTGAACAAGCTGGCGGCGCGCAGCGACGGGCGGCACATCTGCTACCGCGCCTATGTGGAGGACAAGGGCTGGCAGGACCCGGTCTGCGACGGCGCGATCGCCGGCACGACCGGCAAGGATCTGGCCGTCAAGGCCCTGAACATCGCCACGGCGCGCACGGGCGGTGTCTCGGGCAACGCCGCGCATGTGGACGGGGGCTGGCTGACCGGGGACAAGTGGTCGAAGGCGTCCGACGGCGTCGACATGTACATGGGATCCAGCAAGCCGGCCGTCTCGGTGATGGAGGGGTTCACCATCAAGACGATGGAGGGCTCCGTCTGCCAGAACCCGCACATCAAGGACCGGGGCTGGCTGGGGAACGGCTGCACCAAGGCGGGCGACTGGATCTACGGCGGCAGCCCGATGCAGGACCGGCTCCAGCTGGAGGCCGTCCGCTTCACGGTGTGAGGCGGGCCGCCGCGGTGTGCGGGGGCACGGCAGGCCGTCCCTTTCGGGCAGCGACCGTGCCCGATGGCTTCTGTCCGGCCCGCGTCCGGCGTCGTAGCGTCGGCGGGTGACTCTGTGGACTTCTCTGGAACCGGCCGCGGCGACCGTCGATCCCGGCAGCCGGGCGATCGTGCGGCTGCGTGTGCGCAACACCGGTGACGTGGTCGACGAGTACCGTTTCGAGCCCGTCGGGGACGTCGCGCCGTGGACGACGGTGGAGCCGCCGACGCTGCGGCTGTATCCGGGGACGACGGGGACGGTGGAGCTGACGTTCGCGCCGCCGCGTACGTCGGACGCGGCCGCGGGTCCGCATCCGTTCGCGGTGCGGATCACGCCGACGGAGCATCCGGACGCGGTGACGGTGCCGGAGGGGAACCTGACGGTCACGCCGTTCACGGAGGTGCGGGCCGAGCTGGTGCCGCCGACGGTGAAGGGCCGCTTCCGGGGCCGGCCGCGGCTCGCCGTCGACAACCTCGGCAACACCCGGGTGACGGCGTCCGTCGCGGGCGGCGACACGGGCGACCACCTGGGCTACGAGTTCCGGCCGGGCAGTGTGCAGATCGAGCCGGGACGGGCCGTGTTCGTCGAGGCGACGCTGCGGCCGCGTCAGATCATCTGGTTCGGTTCGAAGGAGCAGCGGCCGTACACGCTGAGCGTGCAGCGGTCGGGCGCGGCGCCGCTGCCGGTGGACGGCACGTTCGTGCAGCGCGGGTTCCTGCCGCGTTGGCTGGCCACCGCGCTCAGTCTCACCGTCGCGCTGGCCATCGCGTTCGTCATGATCTGGCTGACGTACAAACCGCAGGTGAGCAGCGGGGCGCGGGAGAAACTGGTGGAGGCCGGCAGCACCGCGCTGCCCGGCCCGGCGGTGTCGGCTCCGTCCGCGCCGAAGGCGGACGCCTCCGCCGATCCGCTGCCCGAGCCGCCGGCGCCGTCCGTGCCGGCGCAGCAGGGCGACGGCGGCGCGGCCTCCTCCGGCGGTTCGTCGACGTCGGGCGGCGGCGCGAGCGGGGGCGGCGGCGGTGGCGGCGAGGGCGGATCCGGCGGGGCGGGGGCGCCCAAGCCCGCGGCCCCGGTGCCCGGCGCCCTCATCATCGGCAAGGGCTCCGGCCGGTGCGTCGACGTCACCGACGCGCAGAACGGCAAGGGCAAGGACGGCACCCCGCTGCAACTGTGGGACTGCGCCGGGTCGGCGAACCAGAAGTGGGTGTTCAGGAGCGACGGCACGGTGCGCGCGCTCGGCCTGTGCATGGACGTCGCGTGGGGCTCGAAGGACGACGGCGCGGTCATCCAGGTGGCGAACTGCTCCGGCAACCCGGCCCAGCAGTGGGTGCTGAGCGAGTACGGCGACCTGGTGAACCCGCAGGCCGACAAGTGCATCGACGCCAAGGACAGCGGCACCGGCAACGGCACCAAGCTCCAGCTGTGGACCTGCTCGGGCACCCCCAACCAGAAGTGGCGCGCACAGTAGCCACGACGGCGGGCGCCCGCGCCGTTCCGGGGGCCGCCGGGGACTACCAGGTGGCCTCGCCCGGCACCAGACGGCCCGCCTTGCGGTACTCGCGGCGGGCCCCCTCCAGCAGGTCGCCGTCGCCGACCGGCTCGTCGCGCCCGGCGGCGAGGTAGGCGGCGGTGACGACCGCGCTGCGGATCGAGCCGCCGGCCAGCTCGAAGTCCCGTGCCAGCGGCGCCGGGTCGACGCCGGCGGCGCACGGCACATGGGTCAGCCCGTGCCGCCACAGCGCGAGCCGCTGGCCGGCGTCGGGGAACGGGAAGTCGACCACGAGGTCGAGGCGACGGGTGAACGCCTCGTCGATGTTGGCCCGCAGGTTGGTGGTGAGCAGCGCGATGCCGTCGAAGGACTCCAGCCGCTGCAACAGGTAGGCGCTCTCCATGTTGGCGTACTTGTCGTGCGCGTCCTTGACCTCCGAGCGTTTGCCGAAGACGGCGTCGGCCTCGTCGAAGAGCAGCACGGCGTCGGTGCGGTCGGCCTCGGTGAAGATGCGTTCCAGGTTCTTCTCGGTCTCGCCGACGTACTTGTCGACTACCGAGGACAGCTGGACGACGTACAGGTCGAGCCCGAGTTCGGCCGCCACCACCTCGGCCGACAGCGTCTTGCCGGTGCCGGACTCGCCCGCGAACAGACCGAGCACGCCCCGGCCGCGACCACCTCCCGCGCTGAGCCGCCAGTCGCCGAGGACGCGGTCGCGATGCCGGGCGCGCAGGGCCAGTTCGTGCAGCTGGGTCAGCGGCCGCTCGGGCAGGACGAGGTCCGTCCAGCCGACGTCGGGCCGGATCCGGCGCGCGTGCCGTTCCAGTCCCGACGCCGACTGCTGCCGGGCGGCGAGCCGTACATGTCCGGCGTCGAGCGGGCCGCCCTCGAACGCGGCCAGCGCGGCGGCGGCGTGCGCGGCCCGCGCGATGCGCTCGCCGCCGAGCCGGTAGGGGGCGACGGTGGCGGCGAGGTCGAGGCCGGGCGCGAGGGGGGCGTCCGCCGCGTCCAGCGCCGCGGCCCAGGCCGCCGTCCCGGCCGCCCGGCGGCGGGGGGCCTCCAGCACGAGCGGGTCGCGGGTGGTCCAGTGCGGGTCGTAGGGGCGCGGATCGGTGAGCAGGACGGTGACGTCGGGTGCGTCCGCCAGCGCGCCGATCAGCGGTTCCGGCCGCTCCGGCAGACCGGACAGGACGACCGCCAGGCCGCCGAGGCGCGCCTCGCGCAGCAGCTCGGGGACGCGGTCCTCGGCTCCGGTGTAGCGCAGGGCGCGGGCGTCCGCCGCGCTGAGCGCCGAGGCGATCGCGGCGAGGCCGTCGCCCTCGCGGTGTTCGCGCAGATAGGCGGTGAACGGCGGGCCGGTGCGCAGCCGGTGCGCGAGCAGGCCGGCGAGGCGCTCGCCGTCCGGCAGCGGCGGGGGAAGGGGGTGCAGGCGGCCGTGCAGGGCGGCGTCGGGGGTGTCGTCGCCCAGCAGGTGGGCGAGCAGCCGGTCGGGCACGCGCAACGAGCGGGACAGGAAGGGCCGTTCGGGCTCCTCGACGTCCAGCAGTCCGTAGGCGCGCAGGGGCGCCGAGGCGTGGAACCGGGACCGGGCCGCGGCCAGGTGGGCGGGCGCCCCGCACAGGTCGAGGGCGAGTCCCACGGTGGCGCGCCGCCGGCTCACGTCGTCGTTGAGGTAGCCGTAGAGCGGTTCGAAGGAGCGGTCGAGGTCGGGGGCGAGGGCGACGAGGAGGATCGCGGCGTCCAGGCCGGTGAGGCGGAGCCGGGCGGCGAGACCGGTCAGGGCGTCGTGGCCGGCGGGCGGGACGGGCCCGGCCGGGGCGCCGGCGTCGTCGGGCACGGCGGTCGCGCCCGCGAGGTGGTGGCGTACGGCGTCCTCGGAGAGGTACAGGCCGCGCAGCGGGTCGTCGGCGGTGGGATCGGTGGCGGCGCGGCTCTCGACCAGGGCGGCGACCCCGTCGCGCAGCAGCGCGAGCCGGGCGAGCAGCGCGGCGGTTTCGTCCGGCGGGCCCGCGCTCCCGTGCGGGGCGGGGGCGGCCCGCGGCGTGCGCGGTGCGCCGGCCGCGTCGGACCGGGCGCCGGCCTCGCCCCGCTCCGTGTACGTCCCGCTCACCACGGCTCCGGGCGGCCCGGCGCGATCCCGCGGGCTTCGCGGGCGGCGGCCACCTGGTGCGGGCGGTGGGCGCGCTCGCCGGACTCGGGCGGGTCGCCGTCGATGCCGCGCAGCCGGACGGCCGCGCCCTCGGTGACCGGCGGCCCGGCGTCGTACTCGGGGTAGGCCGGGACCGGCGCGGTGACCACGAGGTCCAGGGACGGCTTGAGTTCGCCGCCCAGCGCGGACCAGATCTCGGCGAGGGAGCGCGACTCGGTCTGGATTCCGGCCACTGTCAGCGGCATCGCCAGGCCCAATGCGCGCAGCGAGCCCGGGAGTTCCTCGGCGGCGATCAGCTCGCGCGGCAGCAGCGTGGCCAACGCGGCCGAGAGCAGACGGTGTTCGTCCTGGGGCGTTCGCGTCCACGCGGTGACCAGGTACGACAGCCGGAACCAGCGCGGCGGCTGACGGCGTTTGACGACGACGTCCCGCTCGTCGCGCACCGCCATGTGGCCGCGCTGCCGACGGGAGACGTCCTCGCGGATGTCGTACAAGTAGGTGTTGATCACAGGGGCGTTGCGCCGGGCGGCCCAGTCGCGGGTCGGCGCCTCGAACGAGACGTCGATGCCGGAGCCCGCCAGCGCACCGCCCTCCAGCAGGCCTTTGAGGACCTCGTCCACCTCGTGGATCACCCTCGCGCTCCTCAACTGCCTTGCCCGTGTGCCCTGCCGCGCCCGCCCCCTACCGATCGTGCCCCGGACGGCCCGCGCCGCGAGAGGCGCGCCGGGGCCGGTGGCCGGGCAGGGCCGCTGCCCGCGTGTCCGCCTTCGAGTGCCCGTTCGGTCAGATGTAGCCTTCCCTGAGGGCATATGCCACAGCGTGCGCCCGGTTGCGCAGATGCAGCCGCGTCGTGAGTCCGTGCATGACGTTCTTGACGGTTCGTTCGGAGTAGGACAGCTTGCTGGCGATCTCTCCGGTGTCCAGGCCCTCGGCGACCAGCCGCAGGACGTCCACCTCCCGCGGCGCGAGCCCCAGGGAGGGGGCGCCGGGCCGGCCCGCCGCACCGCGGTGCAGCGTGCCCACCTGGCTGATGAGCCGGCCGAGCAGATCGGCCGGCAGGTCGCCGTCGCCGCGCTGCGCGGCCACCACCGCCTGCACCAGCCGATGCGCGGTCGCCTCCCGCCGCCACACGATGGCCCCGACCCCGCACTCGATGACGTCCAGCAGCTCCGTCTCGCGGATCGTGCCCACGACGAGCACCGCACGGGCCCCCTCGCTGCGCACGACCCGCCGCAGCCGGGCCAGCGCCGCCTCGTCCAGGGTGTCCTCGACGAGCAGCGCCACCGTGCCGGCGGCGGACGACAGTTCGTCGCGCACCTCGACCTCCGGCCGGCCGCGCAACTGCCCGACGGCGCCCTCGCGGGAGATCGGGTCGGACGCCTGGACGGCCACGGGAATCCGCCGCCGGGCGCCGGTGTCTGCTGTCCGGGGTGAGCTGAGCAACCGTTTCCCCCATGTTCACGGATCCGCGGCCCGGCGGGGACCGGCAGCGGGTGGGCATGGTCCAGACTTCTTCGCCCCCCGCGGCGCGCGCAATCGTGGAGCACCACGAGGCCGACCACGAGAGCAAGCCCCCGGGCACCACGGTCCGCCCGTGTCTTCGCAGGTCACAGGCCTGAAGCCAGGCGGTGTGCGGGAGTTCGTGAGCCTTGCCACAACGACCCCGGGGACCTGGGCCGGACCGCACACCCTCTTCCCGTACAAGTCCGACGTATCCGACCGCAGGAGGCAGTCATGACCGCACCGATGCGGGAACGCGACGACGCCCACGCACTGCTGGCCGCGGAGGCCGAGCGGGCCCGCGCCGGAACCGGCCGCCTCGTCCTGCTGCGCGGGGCGACCGGCACCGGCCGGTCCGCCGCACTGGAGGCGGCCACCGCGCACGCGAACCGGGCCGGCCTGCGCGTCCTGCGCACCCGCTGCTCCCCCGAGGACACCGCGCTGCCGTTCTCCTCGGTCCTCCATCTCCTCGGCCCGGTCCCGGAGTTCGCGGACGTCGCGCCAGGCGGCGAGGACCGGGGGAGCGCGGCCCGGCTGTGGCGGCTGCTGCGCTCGTACGCGGAGAGCGCCCCGCTCATGATGGCCGTGGACGACGTCCACCTCGCCGACGAGGCCTCGCGCCGCTGGTTCGTGGAGGCGGCCCGCCGCATCGACCGATTACCGGTCCTGCTGGTGGTCACCGAGCGCAGCCAGTACGACATCGCGCCGCACCCCGCAGGCCTCGCCCACACCCTCTCCCCGTCCCTCGTACGCACCCACGCGCTGGCCCCGCTCACCGACGAGGCCTCCTCCGGCCTGGCCCGGGACGCCTTCCCCGCCGCCCCGGACCGGTGGACCGCGGACTGCGCACGGGCCGGCGCGGGCATTCCCCTGCTCCTGCACGCCCTCCTGGACGACCTCGACGGCGCCCCGCCGCCGGCCGCCGTCCCGACGACGTGCGCCGCGCTGTACCCGGGCTCCTATCCCGCGGCCGTCTCCTGGTGGCTGGACAGCGCGGGACCGGCGACCGCGGAGGTGGCGCGGACCCTCGCCGCACTGGAACAGGCGGCCCAGGCGGAACGGACCGAACGGGAGGAACGGGCCGCGCGCGAGGAACGTGCCGAGCGGGCCGAACGGGCGGCCAGGGCGGACCGTGTGGAACGGGCGGAACGGTTCCGCAGGGCGGCGGGCCCGGCAGACCACCCGGCGGCCCGCCCGGCCCGAACACCACCGTCCCCCCACGCCCCCCACACCGGCCACCCCGCAGCCGGCGCGCACGCCGGCCACCCCGCCCACCCCGCAGCCGGCGCGCACGCCGAACGGTGCGCGGAAGACGGCGGGTCGGCCGGCCACACGGCGCGCGCCGTGTCCGCCGTCCACGCCACGCATCCCGTGCGGTGCACGGAAGCCGCCGCGCACGCGGACCACTGGGGCGGTGCCGCCGCCGCGCACCCCGGGTACGCCGGCGCCGGCGGGAGCACCGCCCGGACCGGGCCCGGCGACGGCCTCGCCGCGCTCGTCGCCGACGCCTGCGGCGCGGACCCCGCCCGCGTCACCGGCTGGTTCACGGCGATGACGCGCCTCGGGGTGCTGCGTCCCGACGCGTCCGGCCGCCCCCGGTACGCGCACCCTCTCCTGCGCGACGCCGTGCTCGGCGGCTGGTCCACCGACCGCCGCCAGGAGGCGCACCGGGCGGTGGCGCGGGCGATGCTGCGCCGCGGCGACCACGTGGACGCGGTGGCACGGCAGTTGCTGGGCAGCGCGCCGGCCGGCCTGCCGTGGGCGCTGCGCGTCCTGCGCGACGCCGCGGCCGTCGCCGCCCGCGAGGCACGCCCCGACGACGCCGTCCGCTATCTGCGCCGGGCGCTGCGGGAGCCGCTGCCCGACGACCTGCGCCAGCGCCTGCTCACGGAGCTGGGTTCGCTGGAGTACGCCGGCGCCGACGCCCCGGCGGGCATCCCGCGGCTGTCGGAGGCGCTGGACCTGCCCGCCGACCCGCGCGACCAGGTCCGCACGGCGATCGCCCTGGGCACCGCCCTCGCCGGCCGCGGGGAGGTCCGCACGGCGGTCGCCGCGCTGCGCCGGCTGGGATCACGGCTCGCGGACGGCCACGCCGACCTCGCCCACACGCTTCAGACCGCGTCCGCGCTCCTGTCCGACCAGGACCAGACGGTCCGCGGCGAGGCCTACCGCTGGGTGACCGAGACCGCGCGTCGCTCCCCGGAGCTGGTCGGCGCCTCAGGACGGGCCCTGCTCGTGCGGTACGCGGCCACCGCGGGGGAGATCACGGCCCGGGAGGCGATGCGCCGCCTGCGCTCCCTGCTGAGCGAGCCCGCCGACCCCCTCGCCGAACCGTTCCTTCTCGGCACGGCCGCGGCGGTCGCCCAGTGGGCCGACGAACTCGACGAGGCGGACCGGCTCGTGGAACGCGGCCTGGCCGGACAGCACCCCTCCCTGCTGCACCCGATGGCCCAGGCCCTGCTGGACACCAGGTGGGACACGGCGGCGGCGCGCGACGCGTACGGCGTCCTGCTCGCGACGCACGGCGGCCCGCGCGCCCGGCGCGTCGGCGGCGGCCCGTCCAACGCGGACGCGCACGCCCTGCTGGCCCTCGTGGAGACGGGCCGCACGCAGGAGGCGCGCCGCCTGGCGGACGCCTTCGACCTCCACGACACCCCCGACTCCTGGGAGCTGAACCGCTTCCTGTACGCGCGGGGCGTGCTGCGCTCCACCGAGGGGGACGTCGCCGGCGCGCTCCACGACTTCCTGGAGTGCGGCCGCCGCCAGTCCGCGCGCGCCGTCCTCAGCCCCGTCGTCACCCCGTGGCGGACGGCGGCCGCGGAGTGCCGGCTGGCGCTGGGCAACGCCCAGGAGGCGCTGACCCTGGCGTCGGAGGAACTGCGCCTCGCGCGCGTGTGGGGCACCCCGCGCACGCTGGGCCGGGCGCTGCGCGTCCTGGGCCGGGCGACCCGCGGCCGGCGGGGTCTGCAACTGGGTGCGGAGGCGGTGGCCGTGCTGCGCGGCTCCCCGGCGGAGGCGGAGCTGGTGGCGTCGCTGCTCGCCCACGGGCACCAGCTGACCGCCGTCGGCGAGCGCGGCAGGGGCCGCGAGCATCTGCGCGAGGGCGCCGAACGCGCCGAACGGCTGGGCAACGTCCGTCTGCTGACGCACGCCGAGCACGCCCTGCGCACCGCGGGCGCCCGCCGCACCTCCCCGGCCCGCACCGGCTCGGCTGCCCTCACCGGCAGTGAGCGCCGGGTCGCCGAACTCGCGGCGGAGGGCCGCACCAACACGGAGATAGCGCAGGCGCTGCACCTGGCCCGCCGCACCGTGGAGACCCATCTGACCAGCACCTACAAGAAGTTGGGGATCCGCCGCCGGGGGCAGCTGCGCGAGGCGCTTCAGACGTGAGCGACCGCCCGCGCCGGCAGGCGCCGTGACCGGCCCCCGACCGGAGGCATCGTCCGCGTCACAGCCGCCTGGGCGCGGGACTGGTGGGTGCCTCGCCCACGGGCACTGCGACCTGGGCGACCTGCACCGCCGCGATCTCGGTCTGTGCACGTACGACCAGATCGAGAACAGCGGCTTCGTCCTGGTCGCCCTCGTGGTGTCCGCGGCGCTCGCCGCCCTGCCGCTCGTCCTCTCCGACGGCCTCGGGCCCCTGCGGAGCGGCCGTCCGGCCGCACCCCGGCTGCTGACCCTCCCGGCGATCCTGCTGCCCTACGCGGCGTACGCCGCGCTCGGCGGCTGACGCCCGCAGCCCGCGGCCGCACCGCATGTGATGGGGACCACACCGCTGGCCCGCTCACTCCCGCGCACCGCGCGGGTCGGACAAGGGACGGACGCACGAAGGACGACGGGCACGGGACGCACCGGGCCCCGGCGGAAGGACATGAGCGAGATGAGCGCACCGGTGAAGGGCCCCGCGAGCTACTTCCCGTCGATCGAGAAGAAGTACGGCCGCCCGATCGACGACTGGAAGGGCCTGATCCGCGCCTCGCCGCTCACCCGGCACATGGAGCTGGTCGCCTGGCTGAAGAGCGAACACGGCCTGGGCCACGGCCACGCCAACGCCCTGGTGGCGCACACCCTGGCGGAGGACGCCGGCCGCTGAACGCACTCGCCGAGCGGTCGGCGACCGGTTCCGGGGAGCCTCCCCGAGCGGTGCCCGGGAGCGGTCTGCGGCGCGGCCGCCGCGTCAGGGCGTTCCGCCTCAGCGGCCGCCGGTGCCGCCGCCCGCGGCCGGGCGCCGACGGCCCTGGGCGGCGGGGCGTCCACGGCGGGGGCGCGGGGCGGAGCCGTTGTGCTCGCCGCCGCCGCGCGTGCCGCCGCCGGCGCCTCGCGCGCCGCCGTCGCGGCCCGAGCCGGAGCCCTTGCGCGCCCCACCGCCGCGCGCGGGGCGGCTCTCGGCGGCAGGGGCCGGCGGAGCGAGGACGACGGGCACGCCCGAGGGCGCCTGCGCGCCGGTGATACGGCTCAGCTCGTCGCCGCCCGAACGGACCCGGGTGGTCTGCGGGGTGATGCCGGCGTCGGCCATCAGCCGGGTCATCTCCCGGCGCTGGTGCGGCAGGACCAGCGTGACGACGGTGCCGGACTCGCCCGCGCGCGCCGTGCGGCCGCCGCGGTGCAGGTAGTCCTTGTGGTCGCCGGGCGGGTCGACGTTGACGACGAGGTCGAGGTTGTCGACGTGGATGCCGCGGGCCGCGACGTTGGTCGCCACCAGCACGCTGACGTGACCGTCCTTGAACTGCGCGAGGGTCCGGTTGCGCTGGGACTGCGACTTGCCGCCGTGCAGGGAGGCCGCGCGCACGCCGACCGCCAGCAGCTTCTTGGCCAGCCGGTCCGCCGCGTGCTTGGTGTCCAGGAACATGATCACGCGCCCGTCGCGGGCGGCGATCTCCGTGGTCGTGGCGTGCTTGTCCTCGTCGTCCACGTGCAGCAGGTGATGCTCCATCGTGGTGACGGCGCCCGCCGACGGGTCGACCGAGTGGACGACCGGGTCGTGCAGGTAGTTGCGCACCAGGCGGTCGACGTTGCGGTCCAGCGTCGCCGAGAACAGCAGCCGCTGGCCGTCGGGACGCACTTGGTCGAGCAGCTGCGTCACCTGCGGCATGAAGCCCATGTCGGCCATCTGGTCGGCCTCGTCGAGGACGGTGACGGCGACCCGGTCGAGCCGGCAGTCGTCCCGGTCGATGAGGTCCTTGAGCCGTCCGGGCGTGGCCACGACGACCTCGGCGCCGCCGCGCAGGGCGCTCGCCTGCCGGCCGATCGACAGACCGCCGACGACGGTGGCGATCCGCAGCCGCAGCGAACGGGCGTAGGGGGTGAGGGCGTCGGTGACCTGCTGGGCCAGTTCCCGGGTGGGGACGAGGACCAGGGCCAGCGGCTGGCGGGGCTCGGCGCGCTGCCCGGCGGTGCGCGCCAGCAGGGCCAGCCCGAAGGCGAGGGTCTTGCCGGAGCCCGTCCGGCCGCGGCCCAGGACGTCCCGGCCGGCCAGCGAGTTCGGCAGCGTGGCGGCCTGGATGGGGAAGGGCGTGGTCACGCCCTCGGCGGCGAGGGCGGTCAGCAGCTGCTCGGGCATGTCGAGTTCGGTGAAGGCCTCGACGGCCGGCAGCCCGGGAGTGAGGGTCACGGGAACGGCGAACTCACCGCCGGACGCGGCGGGACGGCTCCCGCGTCCGTTCCGCCCGGCCTTGGCCGAACGGGACGGGGCGCCCTGGCGCCGGTCCGTACGGGAGCGGACGGAGCTGTTGCGGTTCATCCGTGACCTTCCTCGAAAGGGGCGACACCATGAACCGGGGCCCGCACTCGAGAGTGCGGGCCCCGGCCGTGTCGTCCGCTTGAAACAGACGTCAGACGATTCAGGCGGGGAGGATGTTCTCCGCCTGCGGGCCCTTCTGGCCCTGCGTCACGTCGAAGGTGACCTTCTGGCCTTCCTGAAGCTCACGGAAGCCGGACGTGGCGATGTTCGAGTAGTGGGCGAAAACGTCCGGGCCGCCACCCTCCTGCTCGATGAAGCCGAAGCCCTTTTCCGAGTTGAACCACTTCACGGTGCCAGATGCCATGCTGTATCTCCTTTGGGGCAATGCCCGGAGTCCGCACCTTGCGGACCCGGCGTCGCAGGATCAGGAAAAGCCCCAAAAACAAAAAGAGTGCCCGTCGACGTATGGTCGAAGAGCACTCAAAAGCCTCTGGTAACCGAAACTGCCACTTTTATCACGGTAGCACACGTCGGCCGGAAGGGCCCGTGCAACGTGGCGCACGTCTCTTCGCGGATCCCGGTTGAGTACGCGTACTCAGGAGGAACGGCCCGCGGCTCGGCAGGCTGAGGACAGTAGCAGTCCAGCCGTCCGGCCGAGCAGAGGAGCCGCCATGCGTGTGACCAGGAGCAGAACGGGCGCCCTGCGCGCCCGGGCGGCGGTGGCCCATGCCGGGCTCGCGGCCGTCGTGGCGGTGCTGGCGCTGAGCGGCTGCTCCCTGCGGATCGAGGAGGCCGTCTGCGGCGGCGGGTCCTATCCGGTGCTCGCGGTGAACAGCGGCGGCGGCGACTGCGTGCCCGACGACGAGGAGCCGGCGGCGGGCTGGGCCCGCTACCCGAAGGGCAAGGAGCCCGAGAAGGTCGGCGACGAGTGGGACGTCTACTGGAGCACCCGCACGCTCGACGAGAGCGGCCGGATCGTCGAACTCCCCGACGGCGAATAGGGCGTGAGGCGGCTGCCGCGTCCGCGCTCGGCCCGTATGCGGGTGTGCCGCTGTATAAACGGATCATGATTTATCACGTCGTGCCGCTCGACGACTGGACCGCCGACCCCGGCCGCCCCTACGCGCCGGCCTCCCTCGCGCGGGACGGGTTCGTGCACTGCTCGCCCGACGAGGAGACCACGCTCGCGGTCGTCGACGCCTTCTACCGCACGGCCCCCCGGCCGCTGCTGGCGCTCGTCCTCGACGAGGCGCGGCTCACCGCGCGGTGCGAGTGGGAGGCGGCCGCCCCGGCGCCGCCGCCCGGTGTCGGGCCCGAGACCATGTTCCCGCACGTGTTCGGCCCGCTCGACCGGGACGCCGTCGTCCGTGTCCTGGAGGTCCGCTGGGACGACCACGGCCACGCGGCCGGCCTGACCTCCGCCGGGTGACCCCCGCCGGCTGACCGCGGGCCGGCTGATCGCGGGCCGCCGGGGGCGCGGGCCGTCGGGGGCCGGACGCGTGAGCGGTGCGGACCGTCAGAGGTCGAACTCGTGCGGCGGCAGGTCGAGGGCGAAGCACGCCTCGCGGACCACTGCCTGCTCGGTCTTGTCGAAGTCGCCGTCGGCGCCGCCGATCACGATGCCGATCTGGACGACGGCACGCGCCTCGGCGGGCTTCTTCTTGGCCTTGGCGATCTCCTGGAGCACGCTCACCTTGCCGAAGGCGAAGTCGGCGGCCAGCTTGTTCAGGTTGTCGTCGAAGCGGCGCTGGAGGTCCGCGGCGTCGAAGTTCCGGAGCACCTCGTTGGTGGCGATCAGCTGGGCCGCCCGCTGGCGCTCGGCCGGGTCGACGGTGCCGTCCGCCGCCGCGACGAGGGCGCACATCGCCATGCTCGCGTCGCGGAACGCACCGCTCTTGAGGTCGTTCTTCTTCGCCACGAGCTGGGTCTGCATCGTGGACGCGGACTCCTTGAAGCGGTCCCACAGGGCCATGAGAACTCCATACGGTCGGTTCGGAACGGTGTCCGCACCTCAGGTGCGCAACATCTACAGCAACGTAGAAACTTCCGGCCGACCGGATAAGTTCCGGTGGGGCGAACGGACATGGCCGAGCCCGCGCGGGCGCGGCGGGACGGGCTCGGCGGCGGCCGGTTCAGCTCAGGCAGAGCAGGCCCAGCAGACAGACCTCCGACGGGGAGGTCGCCGCCGGAGCGGTGTTCGTCGAGGAGGTCCCCGAACCGGACGTCGAACCGGACGCGGACGAGGCCGCCGAGCCGGAGCCGGCGGCTGAGTCCGACGACGAGTTCGGCGTCGAGGCCGCGGTCGACCCGCCCGTGCCGCCGTTCGCGGCGGACCCGGTGGAGCCGGACGACCCCGCCGGCGTCGAGGAGTGCCGCCCGGCCGAGCCGCCGGGGGCGGTGACCGCGCCGCCGTAGGAGGAGCCCGTGCCCCGGCCTTCGGCGGACCGGGTCGTCGTGCGGGTCCCGGACCCGGCCGCGGTGTCCGGGCGCGGGTCCGAGGGCGTGTACCGCTCGCCGCCCAGCTCGGTCGACGGCGACTGCGACGCGGTGGAGGGGGTGGGGGTGGGCCGGTGGGCGTCGGACCGGGTCACCGTGGGGCGGGTGTGGTCTGACGTGGGCACCTCGCCGCCCGAGGAGGAGGGCAGCTCCGGCGCGGCGGCCGCCTGCGTCCGGTCGCCGCCCTGGCGGTCCATCGCGGCGACGGTCAGCCCGCCGCCGACGAGGGCCACGGCGGTCGCGACGACGGCCCGGCGCTGGTGCTTCTTCCAGCGGGCCAGCTGCCGCCGCCGGGCGGCCCGTCCCCGCGGCGCGGCCGGCGCCGGCTCCACGGAGGGCACGGAATCGGGCCCGAAGGACGCGCGCGACGCCGAGGACACGGACGGCACGGACGGCACGGGGGATATGGAGGACGCGGGGGCGGGCCGGTCGGACGACGGTCCGGACGTCCCGGCGCGGGGGTGCTCGGCGTGCGGGGCGGCGGGGGCCGGGTCGCGGGAGGGCTCCGTCCACGGCGCGGGTTCCGCGTACGTGGTCGGGTACGTCGCGTACATCGGCTGTGCGATCCGGGCCGGGACGACGCGGTCGTGGTTCGTGACCGGAGCGATGTCCGGGGCGTAGGCCCCGCATCCGGGGCACACCAGGGCGCCGTTGAGATGCCGACGGCACGAGGAGCAGTAGTCCATTGCGGTCTTCCTGAGTTGACGTGCCGACACCCCGTGGGGGCCGCGACCTGGTCACGTTCGCACGTGGGATCGAACGGGCGTCACGCTAACGAGTCCGTCGCGGGACTGTGTGCAGTCTGTGTGAGGCTCCTGCGCGAATCCCTTGAGGGCCTTGGGGACGCCCCGAAGTCTGTCCATGCATATGAACAGAAATCAAGTACACGACTCTTGACGCGTTCACACCAGGCCTCTAACTTCCGGGAGAAAGCGCTTTCCAGTTCGGCCGACCGCACTCGCCCCGTTCCTGGAGATGAACATGCAGCTGAGATCCGTCATGGCGTGCGTCAGTCTGGTGTCCGGCGCGCTCGTCGCGGTGACCGGTCCCACGGCCCAGGCCGCCACCGCCCGCTACGAGGCCGAGTCCTCCCCGGCGGTCTGCACCGGAACCATAGACTCCGACTGGACCGGCTACTCCGGCAGCGGATTCTGCAACGGCGCCAACTCGACCGGCGGCTACGCCCAGTTCACGGTGAACGCGGCCGCGGCCGGCACGGCCACCCTGAGCGTCCGCTTCGCCAACGGGACCGCGGCCGCACGCCCGGCCTCGCTGGTCGTCAACGGCACGGCCGTGCAGACGCCGTCCTTCGAGGCCACCGGCGCCTGGTCGACGTGGGCCACCAAGACGCTCACGGTCACCCTGAACGCCGGGAGCAACACGATCCGGCTCAGCCCGACGACCTCCGCCGGGCTGCCCAACGTCGACCGCCTCGACGCGGTGACGGCCGACGGCGGCACCACCCCGCCCGCCGGCGGCGCGATCTACGTCTCCCCGGCCGGCGTGGACGGCGCCGCCGGCACCCAGTCCGCGCCCACCACCCTGACCTCGGCGATCAGCCGCGTCTCCGGGGGCGGGACGATCTACCTGCGCGGCGGCACCTACTCCTACGCCTCCACGGTCACCGTCCCGCAGACCGCCGACGGCACGGCCGCCGCCCGCACCACGCTGTCCGCCTATCCGGGTGAGAAGCCGGTCCTCGACTTCTCGGCGCAGAGCGAGAGCCCGTCGAACCGGGGACTCCAGCTCTTCGGCTCGTACTGGCACGTGTCGGGCCTCACCGTGCAGCACGCCGGTGACAACGGGATCTACGTCGGCGGCAGCCACAACGTCATCGAGCGCACGGTGACGGCGTACAACCGCGACACCGGGCTGCAACTCGGCCGGATCGCCTCCACCACGCCGAGCAGCCAGTGGCCGTCCGACAACCTGATCCTGAGCGCCGAGTCGCACGACAACGCCGACTCCGACGGAGAGGATGCCGACGGTTTCGCCGCCAAGCTCACCACCGGCGCCGGCAACGTCTTCCGCTACGCCGTCTCCCACCACAACATCGACGACGGCTGGGACCTCTACACCAAGACCGACACCGGCCCGATCGGCCCGGTGACCATCGAGGACTCCCTCTCCTACGACAACGGCACCCTCTCCGACGGCACCGTGAACTCCAACGGCGACCGCAACGGCTTCAAGCTCGGCGGCGACGACATCGCCGTGAACCACGTCGTCCGGCGCAGCATCGCCTTCCACAACGGCAAGCACGGGTTCACCTACAACAGCAACCCCGGTTCCATGGCCGTGTCGAACAACCTCAGCATCGACAACGCCCAGCGCAACTACTCCTGGGACAAGGGGACTTCGGTTTTCCGCGGCAACACCTCGTGCCGGTTCGGCGTGAGCGGTTCGAACGACAAGACCGTCGGCGACGCCGACGCCACCAACCAGTTCTGGACCGGCGCGAACGGCTCCCGGTGCGTCTCCTACTCGGGTGCGCTCGGCTGGTCCTTCGCCTCGGACGGCCGTCTCGTCGTGACCCTGGGAGGCAAGCAGGTGAGCTTGTGACCCGGTGAAGAGCAGACGACGGCGAAGGCCCGGGTTCCGTGACCCGGGCCTTCGCCGTCGTCAGACGGCGGGCGGTGCGGGTGGGGTGGCCGGTGCGGGCGGGGTGGAGAGGACCTCGCGCGCCTGCTCCGCCGCGCGTCTGGTGCTCTCGCTGATGAAGTCGAGGAAGCGGGCGATGTTCTCCAGGCGGGCCGCGGCCGGCGTGCCCGTACCGAGGACGCCGACGCCCTGGCGGGCGATCGCCACGATCTGGAGCAGGGACTCGGCGCTGGCGATCATCGACCGGTACCAGATGTCGTCGTCGACCACGTAGCGCTCGCGACGGCGTTCGTCGCGCTCCCGGCGAACCAGGCCCTGGCCCTCCAGGAAGGTGATCGCCTTGGAGACGGACGCCGGGCTGACCTTGAGCCGCTGGACGAGTTCGGCCGCGGTGAGGCTGCCCGAGTCGGTGAGGGTGAGACAGGCCAGCACCCGGGCCATCATCGCGGGCGTGCCGGATCCCACGAGGACGGTGGTGAACAGTTCCTCGTACTCGCGCATGGCCTCGGGGTCGCGCCCGTGGGCCTGCGGGGGCGCCTCCGTCCCCCGGGCCGCGGCCGGCCGGCGCCGGTGGGCGCGGCGTTCGGTGGCGCGGTGGGCGAGGTCGGCGCGGTAGGAGGCGGGGCCGCCGTTGCGCATGACCTCGCGAGTGATCGTCGAGGTCGGCCGGTCGAGACGTCTGGCGATCTCCGCGTAGGCGAGGCCGTCGGCCAGTCCCAGCGTGATCTGCCGGCGTTCCTGCTGGGTGAGCCTGCCTCCCGGCATCGCGGTCTCCTTCGTGTTCCCGTGCACCGTGCTGCCGCCAGCATAGCGTTCACCTCCAATCGATTGCAACGGAAGCGATTGGACCGTTGCATTGAATCGGTGACCGTTGCAACGAAAGATGGCATGTGGGCTGCTGTGATGCCGAATCAGTGCAACATAGGTGTTGATGAAATTGTGAACGCAACGTAGCTTTTCCTTTGTCGGAAACAAGCAGCAGTCGACATAGGAGTCAACGATGCAGAAGTTCGCCACCCCCTCCCCGGTGTCCGTCGTCCTCGACGTCCCCGCCGGCCGTGTCCGGTTCATCGCCGCGGCCCTGTCCGACAGCACGGTCGAGGTCCTGCCCGCGGACGCCTCGAACGGAAGGGACGTCAAGGCCGCCGAGCGGATCGCGGTCGGCTTCGCGGACGGCGTCCTGCGCATCGAGGCCGCTCCGGCGAAGAGCCGGATCCTCGGCGGCTCCGGGGCCGTCGAGGTGACCGTCCGGCTGCCCGCCGGCTCCCACGTCGACGCCAGGACGGCGAGCGGCGAGCTCCGGGGCGTCGGGCGGCTCGGCGACGTCGCGTTCGAGGGCGCGCAGGGCTCGGTCAAGCTCGACGAGACCGCGAGCGCCCGCCTCGTCCTCATGGCGGGCGACGTCACGGTCGGCCGGCTGGGCGGCCCCGCGGAGATCAGCACCCAGAAGGGCGACATCGACGTCGCCGAGGCCGTGGACGGCACGGTCACGCTGCGCACCGAGGCCGGCCGGATCTCGGTCGGCGCCGCCCGGGGCGTCTCCGCCTCCCTGGACGCCGGCACCGGCTTCGGCCGCGTCCACAACGCGCTGCGGAACGCCGACGGCGACGCGGCCCTGCACATCCACGCGACCACCGCCTACGGCGACATCACCGCCCGCAGCCTCTGAGCGCCTCCCCCTCTCCCCTTCACACCGCAAGCCCGTCCCGCGGTCCCCGCGGGCCGCGGCCCGCAGCCACGACCCGCAGTTCCCGAAGGAGAACCCTCATGACAGACCTGGCCATCGCGGCGCACGGGCTGCGCAAGTCCTACGGCGACAAGACCGTGCTGGACGGCGTCGACCTGGCCGTCCCCGAAGGGACGATCTTCGCCCTGCTGGGCCCGAACGGGGCCGGCAAGACCACCGCCGTCAAGATCCTCTCCACGCTCGTCTCCCCCGGGCCCGGTTCCGGCGAGATCCGCGTCGGCGGCCACGACCTCGCGGCCGACCCGCAGGCCGTGCGGGCCGCGATCGGCGTCACCGGGCAGTTCTCCGCGGTCGACGGGCTGATCACCGGCCTGGAGAACATGCTCCTCATGGCCGACCTGCACCATCTGCCCAGGAGCGAGGGACGGCGGACCGCCGCCGAACTGCTGGAGCGCTTCGACCTGGCGGAGGCCGCGAAGAATCCCGCCTCCACCTACTCCGGCGGCATGAAGCGCCGTCTCGACATCGCCATGACGCTGGTCGGCGGCCCGCGGATCATCTTCCTCGACGAGCCCACCACCGGTCTGGACCCGCGCTCGCGGCACACCATGTGGCAGATCATCCGCGAGCTGGTCACCGGCGGCGTGACCGTCTTCCTCACCACCCAGTACCTGGAGGAGGCCGACCAGCTCGCCGACCGCATCGCCGTCCTCGACGGCGGCCGGATCGCCGCCGAGGGCACCGCCGGGGAACTCAAGCGGCTGGTCCCCGGCGGGCACGTGCGGCTCCGCTTCTCCGACCCGGCCGCCCACCGGAGCGCGCTCGGCGCCCTGGGCGACGTCACCGGGGACGAGGAGGCGCTGACGGTGCTGATCCCCAGCGACGGCAGCCAGCGCGAACTGCGCTCGATCCTCGACCGGCTGGACCGCGCCGGCGTCGAGGCCGACGAACTGACCGTGCACACCCCCGACCTCGACGACGTGTTCTTCGCCCTGACCGGCAGCGCCGGCCTTCCCCGCCAGTCCGAGTCCAAGGAGTCCGTCCGATGAGCACCCCCCTGGCCCCCGCCCGCCCGCCCCGGCTCTCCCTCGCGGTACGGGACTCGTGGACGATGGTGCGCCGCAACCTGCTGCACGCGCGGCGCTATCCGTCCCTCACCCTGAACCTGCTGCTCACGCCGATCGTGCTGCTGCTGCTCTTCGTCTACATCTTCGGCGGCGTGATGAGCGCGGGCATGGGCGGCGACGGGCGCTCCGACTACATCGCCTACATCGTCCCCGGCATCCTGATGATGACCATCGGCGGCACGGTGATCGGGACGGCGGTGTCCGTCGCCACCGACATGAACGAGGGCGTCATCGCCCGCTTCCGGACGATGGCGATCCACCGCGGTTCGGTGCTCGTCGGGCATGTCGTCGGCAGCGTGCTCCAGTGCGTCGCCGGAGTGGTCCTCGTCGGCGCGGTCGCCGTGGCCATCGGCTTCCGCTCCACCGACGCCACGGCCCTGGAGTGGCTGGCCGCGTTCGGACTGCTCGTCATGTTCGCCCTGGCGCTCACCTGGATCGCGGTCGGCACGGGTCTGGCCAGTCCGAACGCCGAGGCGGCGGCCAACGGCGCCCAGCCGCTGGTGCTGCTGCCGCTCGTCTCCAGCGCGTTCATCCCGGCCGACTCGATGCCGGGCTGGTTCCGGCCGATCGCCGAGTACCAGCCCTTCACGCCCGCCATCGAGACCCTGCGCGGG
This sequence comes from Streptomyces sp. NPDC048481, assembly GCF_043200075.1. Lineage (NCBI taxonomy): Bacteria > Bacillati > Actinomycetota > Actinomycetes > Kitasatosporales > Streptomycetaceae > Streptomyces > Streptomyces sp. NPDC048481. Next base: position 364,152 of record NZ_JBICXC010000003.1, on the reverse strand, counting down.
CTGCTGCTCGGCACCGGGATCGGCCACAACGGCTGGCTCGCGGTCGCCTGGTGCGTCGTGCTGACGGCCCTCGGCCACCGCTGGTCGACGGCGCGCTTCGCCCGCGACCCGCAGTAGCCGCATCGCCCGCGACGACGCCGCCGGAACGGCGGTGTGCCCCGGCCCCCTGGGCCGGGGCACACCGCGTTCCGCGGTCCGGGGCCGGTCAGCCGGACCGGCCGTCGTCCTCCCGGTCGGTCAGGGTGGCGAGTTCCGCGGCGAAGAGGTGGGCCGGGTCGAAGCCCATGCCGGTGAAGTGGCCCGCGAGTTCCAGGGACAGGACGCCGTGCAGCCGGGTCCAGAAGGCCAGGGCCCGGCGCAGGGCGGCGGGCGGGGCGGGGTGGCCGTCCGCCCACCGCCGGCCGAGGCCCTCCAGCCGTGCGGTGAACCCGGTCACCGGGTCGTCCTGAGCCGTCGCTTCGACGCTCGCGTCGAGCAGGCTCGTCATGATCTCGGCCGCGAGCGCGGTGACGTCGTCGGGCGCGTGGTAGCCCGGCACCGGTGTCCCGTAGACGAGGAAGTACCGCTGGGGGTCGGCCAGGGCCCAGGCGCGCAGCGTGTGCGCCGCCCCGGTGAGGCCCGTCCCGGCGGCCGAGGCCGTGCGCACGGCGTCGGCGAGGCTGCGGTAGGCGTCCCTGATGAGCGCGGTGATCAGCTCGTCCCGCCCGTCGAAGTACCGGTACAGCGCCGGCCCGCTCAGCCCCATCTGCTTGGCGATGGCGTTGAGGGAGAGCCCGGACGCCCCCGCCGTGGCGATCTGCTCCCACGCCCGCTGCTTGATCTCCGCGCGGACCTGGGCCCGGTAGCGCTCGCGCGGGGTGCTCGTGCCCGTCTCCGCCATGGTGTGCCGCTGCCTTCCTCTCAGGGTAGTTAGAAGCTATCACGAACGTGATTGACACTGACCCGAGCGTGAGTTACAACTTCTAACGAACGCAACCACAGCTAACCGGCTGTGGCCGTGAACCGCTGGAGGCCGTAGTGAACACCGCCGAGGAACTCGTCGAGATCGTCCTGCCGGGCAAGGTCGAGCCCGACGGCCTGGAGATACGGCACGGGCGGGTCCCCGCCCCCGGCCCCGGCCAGGTCCTGGTCGAGATGGAGGCGACCGGCGTCTCCTGCGCCGAGCAGCAGATGCGCCGCGGCCGGTACTACGACCAGCCGCCGTTCCCCTTCGTACCCGGTTACGACCTGGTGGGCACGGTCCGGGCGACCGGCGCGGGCGTCCCCGCCGACCTGACCGGCGCGAGGGTGGCGGCCCTGGTCAAGGTCGGCGCCTGGGCCAGCCATGTGCTCGTCGACGCGGCCGACGCCGTGCCGGTGCCCGACGGGATCGACCCGTCCGACGCCGAGACGCTCGTCCTCAACGGCGTCACCGCCTGGCAGATGCTGCACCGCAGGGCGCGGGTGCGCGCCGGGCAGACCGTCCTGGTGCACGGCGCCAACGGCGGTGTCGGCTCGATCCTCGTCCAGCTCGCCCGCGCGGCCGGCGCCCACGTGATCGGCACCGCGTCGGCCCGCCACCACGACGCCCTGCGCGAGCAGGGGGTCACCCCCGTCGACCACCGCGCCGGGAACGTCGCCGCCCGCGTGCGCGCACTCGCACCCGGGGGCGTGGACGCCGTCTTCGACCACGTCGGCGGTCCCGGCGTCGTCGACTCCTGGAAGCTGCTCGCGCCCGGCGGCACGCTCGTCTCGTACGGGACCGCCTCCACGCGGGACGCGGAGGGCTCCGCGCGGTGGCCCGTGCTCAAGCTGCTCGGCCGGCTGTGGCTGTGGAACGCGCTGCCCAATCGCCGCCGCGCCTGCTTCTTCAACGTCTGGGCGGGCCGCGCGCTGTCCAGGAACCGCTTCCGGGCCCGGCTGCGCGCCGACCTCGCCGCGATCTTCGCGGCGCTGGAGCGGGGCGACGTCACCCCGAGGATCGCGGCCCGCTACCCGCTCGCCGACGTCGCCGAGGCCCTGCGCCTGGCCGAGTCAGGCACGGTCGCCGGCAAGGTCCTGCTCAACCCGTAGACCGGCAGCCCGACGCCCCGACGACGACGGCCCTCACCGCGGGCGCGAAACCAGGCGCCACAGCCGGTGCCGACGGCCGCCCGAGGGGTGTGCGGCGGGACGGACGGCCGCGCGCCCCGCTCCGCGGCCAAACGGGCGGCCGCGCACCTCGCCCCGCGGGGCGGGCCGCCGCTCCCCGGTCAGCTGGGGAACATCCCCGCAGTGGCGTTGACCCAGGTGCCGGTGACGGCGACGCCCGCGTCGGAGGCGAGGAACGTGGCCAGCGCGGCGACGTCCGCGATCCGCGGTGAGCGCTTCGTCATGCGCAGACCGTCCAGGTGGGCGCGGATGCCGTCCACCGCGGCCTCGTCGGCGGCCGGCGCGCCCGCGGCCGTCAGCTTCTCGGGGGTCAGGGTGTCGACGACGCCGGCGGTCCAGATCCCGCAGACCCGCACGCCGGCCGGCCCGGCCTCCTGGGCCAGCTGGCGGATCAGCGCGTCCAGCGCGCCGTCGGCCGCGCCGGTTCCGCCCAGCATCGGGGTGCCGTTGGCCGACCCGCTGTTCAGGGCGAGGATCACGCCGGACCCCTGCGCCGACATGCGGCGGGCCGCCGCGCGGGCGGTGACGAACTGGCACGCGAGGCCCTGCACGACCGGCCGGGTGTAGTCCTCGACCGACATCTCGGTCAGCGGCACGCCCTGGAGGTCGCCGCGCGGCACGAGGTTGAAGGAGACGTCGAGCCGTCCGGCCCGTTCGACGACGGACGTGGCGTGGGCCTCGACGGCGTGCTCGTCGCGCGCGTCCAGCACGTCGTACTCCGCGCCGGTCTCGGCGGCGGCCTTGCGCAGCGTCTCCTCCGTGCGGCCGGCCAGGAACACCCGCGCCCCCGCCGCCGCGAACGCCCTCGCCACCCCCGCGCCCAGCGATCCCGCTCCGCCGTAGACGACCGCGACCTTGTTCTCCAGGCTCTGCGCCATGCCCATCCGCTCCTCGGCCGGGGCGCCGTGCGCGCCCTTCACCCGGTAAGACGTCGCGGCCGCGGAAAAGTCATCGCCCGCGGGGGACTTCACGCGGGAGCACGGCCGCCCGCCGCCGCGGCGGGAACCGCCGGACGGCGGTCGCAAGGACCGGTTCGAGCGTCTCGCCGGCCACGGCCTCCCTCGCCGGGACGGCCTGCCGTCAAGGCGGACCGGCGGCGCGTGTCAGGCGGTCCGGGAGCCGGGGACGTCTCGCAGGCGGACCCGGTCCGTGTACGCGGGGGAGTCCCGGAAGACGGTGAGGCGGGCGCGGCTGACGGCGCCCGTGCACTGGTCGTCCCCGTCGCACAGGACGAGGTACTCGACTCCCGCGCCGGCCATCAGGGAGAGGGCCACCTCGACGGTCATGTCGTCGAGCACCCGGGGCCCGGACGGCTCCACGTCGTGGGCCCTGGTCGCGAGAGCGGAATCCGCCCGGTGCTGTCGCGTGCGAACCGGTGTCAAAGATGCCTCCTGCCGAAGTGGGTGGATGCGGGCCGCCCCCGGCCGGCGCGCATGTGCGCGCCGGCCGGGGGCGGGGTGGAACGTCTCAGGCCGCGGGTCCGGCGACGGGGCGCCGCCGGGTTCCGCGCTGGGCGGCCTCGCGGTCGGGCCGGCCCGCGCCGCGCCGGCCCCGGTAGCCCGGGGACGACGAGGAGGCCGACGACGCCGACGACGAGGCCCCGGCGCGCCGGGGGCGCTTCGCGGCCGGCGGCGCGGCGATGACGACCGGCACGCCGGACGGCGCCTGGGCGCCGGTGATGCGGTTCAGCTCGGACTCGCCCGAACGCACCGGGGTGACCTGGGGGGAGATGCCGGCCGTGGCCATCAGCCGGGTCATGCCGCGCCGCTGGGCGGGGGTCACCAGGGTGACGACGCTGCCGGACTCGCCCGCCCGGGCGGTGCGTCCGCCGCGGTGCAGGTAGTCCTTGTGGTCGCTGGGCGGGTCGACGTTGACGACGAGGTCGAGGTTGTCGACGTGGATGCCTCGCGCGGCGACGTTGGTCGCCACCAGCACCGTGACGTGCCCGGTCTTGAACTGGGCGAGCGTGCGGGTGCGCTGCGGCTGGGACTTGCCGCCGTGCAGGGCCGCCGCGCGCACGCCGCTGTTCAGCAGGTGCGTGGTCAGCCGGTCCACCGCGTGCTTGGTGTCCAGGAACATGATCACCCGGCCGTCGCGGGCCGCGATCTCGGTGGTGGTGCGGTGCTTGTCCGCGTCGTGCACGTGGAGCACGTGGTGCTCCATCGTGGTGACCGCGCCGGCCGACGGGTCGACGGAGTGCACCACCGGGTCGCTGAGGTAGCGGCGGACGAGCAGGTCGACGTTGCGGTCCAGGGTGGCGGAGAACAGCATCCGCTGACCCTCGGGGCGCACCTGGTCGAGCAGCGCGGTGACCTGGGGCATGAAGCCCATGTCGGCCATCTGGTCGGCCTCGTCGAGGACGGTGACGGCGACGTCGTCGAGGACGCAGTCGCCGCGGTCGATGAGGTCCTTGAGCCGTCCGGGCGTCGCGACGACGATCTCGGAGCCGTTGCGCAGCGCGCTCGCCTGGCGGCCGATCGGCATGCCGCCGACGACGGTGGCCAGCCGCAGCCGCACGGAGCGGGCGTACGGGGTCAGCGCGTCGGTGACCTGCTGGGCGAGTTCGCGGGTGGGCACGAGGACGAGCGCGAGCGGCCGACGGGGCTCGGCGCGCAGCCCCTCCGTGCGGGCCAGCACCGCGAGGCCGAAGGCGAGGGTCTTTCCCGAGCCGGTGCGGCCGCGGCCGAGCACGTCGCGGCCGGCCAGCGAGTTGGGCAGGGTCGCCGCCTGGATCGGGAACGGCACGCTCACGCCCTGCTGGCCGAGCGCGGCCAGCAGCGGGGCCGGCAGGCCGAGGTCGGCGAACGCCTCGACGGCGGGCAGCGGCGGGGTGACCGTCTTCGGCAGCGCGAATTCGCCCTGCGGGGCGGACGGCCGACGGCCGGGACCGGAGGAGCGACGGGAGCCGCCGAAACGGCTGCCGGCCGAGCTTCCGAAACGGTCGTAAGTGCGAGTTTTCTGCGCACGGTTCATGAAGAAACCTTCCTTGATACGGGCGCGTGCCAAGGAATTCCGCAGCGAGTTGAACAGCGCAGAAAATCGCGGGAACGAGCCGAAAAACGGGGGCCGGAGTACCGGCGGACGGGGAGGGAAAACACCCGGAAATGCAACAGCCGGGGCCCGCACCCCAAGGTGCGGGCCCCAGCTGCAGAAGTATGCGTCAGCGCCTGTGTCAGGCGGGGACGATGTTCTCGGCCGTCGGGCCCTTCTGGCCCTGCGCGATGTCGAACGACACCTTCTGGCCTTCCTGGAGCTCGCGGAAGCCCTGGGCGGCGATGTTCGAGTAGTGGGCGAAGACGTCGGCGCCGCCGCCGTCCTGCTCGATGAAGCCGAAGCCCTTTTCCGCGTTGAACCACTTCACGGTGCCGGTTGCCATAACTGTCTCCTTCGGGACGGTGCTCGGAGTTCGCACTGCGCGTACTCCGGTCGCCGTGATGATCAACCCGTCGGAAAACCTCAAGGCAACCACAACTGCAACTGGTCTCGACACTAGCACGGCGTCATTACGGCCGGGCCAAAAATAATTCCGACCGAGTTCCGCCTCAGGGAATAACCGTCGCGCGCCACGACTATTTCTCCTGCCGCGGACGTAGATATTCCGCCGCCGTGGGTGCGGTGTCCTCGGCGGCCGCCGCCGTTGCGGAGCCGTGACCTGCCCCGATGCCGTATCGGCCCCCGATGCCGCGGGCCGCGGCCAGGGCGTTCCGGAGCGGCGCCGCGACCGCCGCCGAGACGAAGGACACATCACCTCGTCGGCCCGGTCCGCGCGGACGGATCCGCAGGCCAGGGCGTGGAACCTCGGACATCAGTTCGGCGTCAAGCAAGTCGGACAGACTGGCGTTCGGACGACTCGGGGTGGGCACGCGGTGGACAGGCGGATCAAGACGGCGGCGGCCTGTCTCCTTCTCATGGCGGGACTGGCCACCGGCTGCACGGCCGAATCCTCGGCGGCCTCCGACTCCGGCTCCGCCGCACCGGGCAACTCCGCCTCGCCCACCCGGGCCGCGCGGGGCGAGGCGGGCGCGGCGGCGCGGGACGCCGTCCGGACCGCGTACCGCAAGTGGGGGCTCAAGCCGCTCGCCGCGCCGCCCGCCCCTCCCAAGGTCAAACCGGTGGGGCGCAAGGCCGCCGACGGCGGGGTCCCGGTGGTCAGCGAGATACCCACCAAGCAGAAGATCGTCTTCCTCACGTTCGACGACGGCGCGGAGAAAGACCCCCGGTTCGTCACGATGATGCGCGAGCTGAAGATCCCCTTCACGATGTTCCTGACCGACGCCGCCATCAGCGCCGACTACGGCTACTTCGAACCGCTGCGCAAACTCGGCGCCGGCGTGCAGAACCACACGCTCACGCATCCGAACCTGCGCACGCTGGGCGAGGCCGCCCAGAAGCGGGAGATCTGCGGCCAGCAGGACAAGCTCAAGGAGCACTACGGCTCCACGCCCCGGCTGTTCCGTCCGCCGTACGGCAACTACAACGAGGACACCCGGGCGGCCGCCGCGTCCTGCGGCATCGAGGGCATCGTCCTGTGGCGCGAGTCCATGCAGATCACGAACATGCAGTACCAGCGCGGCGACAAGAAGCTCCACCCGGGCGACGTCATCCTGGCCCACTTCCGCGGACCGTCCGAGCTGAAGGGCACCACGATGACGGAGATGACCGCCAACCTCCTGCGCCACATCCAGGAACAGGGCTACACGGTCGCCCGCCTGGAGGACTACCTGTAGCCGGCCGCGGGCCACCGGGTGATCGACCGCCCGGCCCACCGATCACCGGCTGCCGGCTGCCGGCTATCGGTCACCGGCCACCGGGCTGACGATCGTGGCCTCGCGGGACGCGGTGTCGCCGGCGTGCCGGTAGAGGGGGCGCAGGCGCTCCCAGTGGGCGCTGAGGTGCCGCTCGGCCTCGCGCAGCGCACCGTGCGCGGAACGGCTCTTCGGCGCGTGCGGTTCCCCGGCCGCGTCGCGGTGACGGCCCTGCCGGGAGCGAGGGGTGGCCCCCCAGCGCAACAGCAGCACGAAGGCGACGAGAGCCGCCGCCGCGAGGGCGAGAGGGGGATGAGCGCTCACGGGTTCCCTTCCTGGCGTGCGGGCCGCCGGGTCGGCGACCGGCACCCCGGTACCCCGGAAGCCCCTGACCTACCGTGCGCCCAACGACCGTCACCGGAACGTGTCCCGCCCGCCGCGGGCCGTGGGCCGGGACCGGCGTCACGACCCCAGACGGCGCCGGTCCTCCTCGTCCCACTTGCGGGTGTCGCGCGGCTGGACGTAGGGCTCGTCGTCGGCCGGGTGACCGCCCTCGACCGCCCGCTGGCGCACCATCTCCGCGTCGAACTCCAGGCCCAGCAGGATCGCCAGGTTCGTGATCCACAGCCACACCAGGAACACGATCACCCCGGCCAGGGTTCCGTACGTCTTGTTGTACGAGGCGAAGTTCGCCACGTACAGCGCGAACCCGGCGGAGGCGGCCATCCAGATCAGCAGGGCGAGGAAGCTGCCCGGCGTGATCCAGCGGAAGCCGCGCACCCGGGCGTTCGGGGTCGCCCAGTACAGCAGCGCGATCATGGCGGTGACCAGCACCACCAGCACCGGCCACTTGGCGATCGACCAGGCCGTCACGCCCGCGTCGCCGACCCCCAGCGCCGTGCCCGCCTGACGGGCGAGGCCACCGGTGAAGACGACGATCACCGCGCTGATCACGGCCATCACCATCAGGGCCACGGTCACGCCGACCCGCACCGGCAGCACCTTCCAGACCGGACGGCCCTCGGGGACGTCGTAGACCGCGTTGGCGCTTCGGATGAACGCCGCGACGTATCCGGAGGCCGACCACACCGCCAGCAGCAGGCCGACGATCGCCATGACCGAGCCGATCCCGCCCTTGCCCTGCATCTGCTGCACCGCGCTGCGCAGGACGTCCTGAGCCGGGCCGGGGGCCAGCTTCTGGATGTTGTCCAGGACCGTCTGCGTGGCCGAGTGCCCGACGACGCCCAGCAGTGAGACCAGCGCCAGCAGCGCGGGGAACAGCGCCAGGATCGAGTAGTAGGTCAGGGCGGCGGCCCGGTCGCTCAGCTCGTCCTTCTTGAACTCCTTCAGCGTGCCCTTGAGCACCGCCGACCACGAGCGCCGGGGCAGGTCGGCCGGACTGTCCGGGGCACGCCGCTCCACCTCCTCGTCCGGCCCGGCGGTGACGACGTCCGCGTCTTCGCCCCGGCCCCGGCCGCCCTCGACGCCGCCGTCTCCGCCGTCGTCCGGGCTGCCGTAGTGGTCCTGGTTTCCGTGACCGGGCCCTTCGGCGGCCCGGTCACGCACCGTCTCGTCCTCGCGCGCGGCGGCCTCGCGCTCCTCGTGGCGTCCGTGCCACCCGCGCCGCTTCAGTGTCCGTGTCATGCCGACCGGGTATCCGGCTCGGCCCGGCGCATGCCCACATTTCAGGCATAAAGAAGTTTTCGGTCACGGGAGAAAGCGGATCATGGCGAAAACCGGAACCCGTTCGTCCGCCAGGGTCTTCGGTCCGGCCGGCGCGGGTACCCGGCGTCGTGCGAAACGACCGTGAACACGACGACACGGCAAGCCGGCCACCACGGTGACCGCGACCGGCTGCCGGCGACCGGCGAACCAGGAGGTGCACATGAGCACGGTGAAGGATGCGGTGGACGTCGAGGTGCCCGTCCACACGGCCTACAACCAGTGGACGCAGTTCGAGGAGTTCCCGAACTTCATGGAGGGCGTCGAGGAGGTGCGTCAGCTCGACGAGCGGCACAACCACTGGACCACCAAGATCGGCGGGGTGCGGCGCGAGTTCGACACCGAGATCGTCGACCAGCTGCCCGACGACCGCATCACCTGGCGGGTCGTCGGCGGCGAGACCCGACAGCGCGGCTCGGTCCGGTTCGAGCGGCTGGACGACACCCACACGCGGGTGGAACTCGTGATGGACGTCGAGCCCTCCGGCATGGCCGAGAAGGGCGCGGACATGCTCGGCATGATCGACCGCCGGGTCAAGGGAGACCTGCACCGCTTCAAGGACTACGTCGAGGGCCGCGGCGGCGAGAGCGGCGCCTGGCGCGGACGCATCCGTCCGGAGAACCCCGGCTCCACCCTCTGATCCGACCGAGGCTCTGAAAGGGGCGGCGGCGCATGCAGACCTTCCTGCCCTATCCCGACTTCAGAGCCTCGGCGCTCGTCCTGGACCGGCGCCGGCTGGGCAAGCAGCGGGTCGAGGCGCTCCAGGTCCTGCGCGGCCTGGTCCGGCCCGGCTACGGGTGGCGCAGGCACCCGGCCGTGCGCATGTGGGCGGGGTACGAGGAGGCGCTGGTGCGGTACGGGCTGGAGATCTGCCGGACGTGGTGCGACCTGGGCCACCAGGACACCTGCGCGGCCACGCTGGTCGCGGACTTCACGGCGTCCCGCCCCCTTCCGCCGGCCGCGACCCCGGAAGCCCCGGCCCGCGACCAGGCCCGGCTCGCGGCCGCCGGGGAACTCCCGCCGTGGCTCGGCGAGGACGCCTTCCACCGCAGTCACCGCTCGGCGCTGGTGCGCAAGGACCCGGACGTCTACACCCCGCTCTTCCCGGACGTACCCGACGACCTGCCCTACGTCTGGCCCGCCTCGGACCGCGCCGACGCCCACGACGGCGACGGCTCGCCGCCCAGCGCTCCGCGCTAGCCGGCCCCTCCCCCTTCACGCGTCCCGTCCCGGTCCGCTCCCGGCCGCCGGCCCACCCCCCAAACCCTCGGCCCGCATCGCCCCCTGCCCCGCCGCCGGGCCCGCCCGCCTCGCCGTGCCCCTTTCGCGGTGATCCGCTCCCTCGGTGATCCAGAAGACGGTAAGAACCGCGCGCCACCCGGCCCCCGCCTACAACCTTCCGCCGGGACGGGCCGTCCAAGTCGCGCCCGGCGGCGGACCCCGCGCCGGGACCCGTTCCTCGTCCCGGTCCGTCACGGCGGCCGGTCCGTTCCCCAGGGGGATGCCATGAGTCCTGTCTCCGTCGTGCGTGCGCTGCGCCGCGCGGCCTGTGCCGCAGCCGTGGGGGCGCTCGCCGCCGCCGGTCCGGGCGGCGGGGTCGCCTTCGCCGACGACGAGCCGCAGAGCGACCAGCTGGGGATAGAGGCGCCGTACGAGCAGCCGGTGACCGTCGCCCCGGCCGACGGCGGCACGGCGCAGTACCGCTCCCTGGCGCTCGGTCTGACGCACTACAACGACTTCTACACCGTGACCGGCGGGCGGCTGACCGTCGACGTCTCCGGGCTCGCCGGGATCGCCGAGGTGGCCTGGCCCGACAACTGCGCCCCGGACGACTCCGGCGCCGTCGCCGTCTGCGACACCGGGACGGTGCCGGTCCGCTACGACGCCCAGGTGCACCTGAGGCTGCGGGCCGCGGCGGGCGCAGCCGTGGGAGCGCAGGGCGCGATCGAGTACTCGGCCGAGGCGGCGGGCGGCCCCGACGGGACGCTGTCGGCTCCGCAGGGCTCCGCCGAGACCTTCGTCACCGTCGGCTCCGGTCCCGACCTCGGCGCCACCGCCCCGAAGGACGTCACCGGCGCCGCGCCCGGCACCCGCCTCACCGTGCCGTTCACCGTCACCAACGCCGGCAACGAGACCGCGCACGGCTTCAGCGTGAAGATGTGGGCGACGTACGGCCTCGGCGTCGTCACCCGCTACCCGCAGTGCGCCTACACCGGACCGGACGGGACCGACACCCAGTACCCGGGCATGACCTACGCGACCTGCACCTTCGACACCGACGTCGCGCCCGGCGCCACCGTGTCGCTGCCCGGGCCGCTGCGGCTCGCGGTCACCCGGCACGCGCTGCACGACCGGTTCGACTACGAGGTCGAGCCCGTCGGCGACGTCACCGACCTCGACTCCTCGGACAACGGCCGCGCCCTGCACGTCGACGCCGTCAACACCGCCGACTTCGCCGTGCGCGGCGACCGGGCGAGAGGCGCGGCCGGCGACACCGTCACCGCCGGGTTCCGCTTCGTCAACCACGGTCCGGCCTGGGTCGCCAACATCGCCTCCGGGGACCCCGTCGCCGTGCTCGACTACCACCTCCCACCGGGCACCACCGCCACGTCCGTGCCCGAGACCTGCCACAGCGCCTGGACCTCCGGCGACGACCCGGCCGTCGGCCACTACGCCTGCACCCTGCCGACCTGGGCCAAGCCGCACCTGAAGGCCGACTTCCCGTTCCGGCTGCGCATCGACCGGGTCGTGCCCGGCGCGACGGGTCACGTCACCGTCCACACCCACACCGACGTGCCCGGCGACTTCGATCCGCAGAGCGCGAACGACTCGGCCGACGTCGTCGTCAACCCGACCGCCTGAGCACGTCCGGCCCTCCCTTGCCCCCAGGTCGATGACCTGGGGGTTTCTTCTATGCTGTGCATTTCGGCGAAAGCCGCGCAGTGCTCCGATAGCATGTTCGATCTCGCGACGAACGCCCCTTGCCCGCCCTTCACGGACAAAGCCGCCCTTCGGCGGGAGAACGACCCAGCCCGCCGGAACTCACCACTGGTCAGAGACTTGATACCGATGCCACCGCGGACGTCCGCGCGAATAAAGAGCAGCAGTGCGACCCCCGACGGGCGTCGGCCACGGGTGACGGTGACGGCCGCGGCGGGCGTCGTGGTCCTCGGATTCCTCGTCGCGCTCGAACTCCTCGCACGTCATCTGGGACTGCCGGGCCCGCTCACCGCGCAGGTGCGGGAAGTGGTGTTCCCGCCCAAGTCGGGCGGCCTGCTGTACGCGAGCATGGCGCTGATGCTGGTGGTCCTGCCCTGGCGGCAGCGGTTCGTGGCGCTCGGCGCGGCCCTCGGCATCGACCTCGTCTTCTTCGCCGTCCGGTGGGCGGCCGGCATACAGGTGACCGAGGGCCACCCGTTCGGCAACGGGGCTTTGCTGGTGACGCTCGGCTGCGCGGTGCTCGCCGTCACCCGCCGCACCGGGCGCGAGCGCGTCCTGCTGCTGAAGGGCGTCGGACTGGCCCTGTTGCTGATGGCCGGCCGCAAGACCGGGGACACCTGGCTGCTCATCACCTCGAAGACCCGGCCGATGGTGCTCGACCAGTACGTGGCGACCGCCGACCACGCCCTGGGCAACCCGTCCTGGCTGATGGGCCGGATCGTCACGGCCACCGGTTCGGTCGGCTTCAACTTCCTCGACTTCGTCTACGGCCAGCTGCCGGTCGCCGCGGTCGTCGTCGCGCTCTACCAGCTGCGCAACGTGGCGGCCGAACGCCGCTTCCCGAAGCACTATCTGGTGCGCACCTTCCTGGCGATCGGCGTCGTCGGGCCGGCCTTCTACATGATCTTCCCGGTGGTGGGGCCGCTCTTCGCGTACGGCAACGGCACCGAGCACTGGGTGGACGTCAGCCTGTGGACGCAGTCGCACCCCAGCGTGCAGTGGGCGGTGGCCGACCTGTGGCCGAAGACGCTCTCACCGGTCGGCGCCCCGCATTCCATGCCCTTCGACGGCGTCACCCCCCGCAACTGCATGCCCAGCCTGCACACGGCATGGGCCGTCGCGATCTTCATCCACACCCGCAAGGGACCGAGGGCGCTGCGGTACGCGGGGGCGTTCTGGCTGGTCGCGACCCTCGCGGCGACCCTCGGCTTCGGCTACCACTACGGCGCCGACCTGATCGCCGGCGTCGTCTTCACGCTCACGATCGAGGGCGCCCTGCGCGCGTACGACCGCGGCTGGGACCGCTCGGGCGTGCTGCTGGTCGCCCACGGCGCGGCCGTCTTCACCGCGCTCCTGGTGTCGTACCGCTTCCTGCCCCTTCAGATGGCCCGGCACCCGTGGTTCTACGGCCCCCTGCTGGTCCTGGCCATGGTCTCGGTCGTCTACGCCTACGTACGGACCACGGCGGCCTGGGAGCCGACCTCCACCGTGCCCCGCCAACGGGAGCCGCTGCCCGAACCGGCGTGACCCCCGCCCGCGGGCCGCGGGGACCCCGCCCCCTGCACGGGAGCGGCCCCGGGCCCGCGCCGGTCACGGGGTGCTCGGGCCTGCGCTGCGGGCCTGCCGGAAGTCCACGTACGCCAGCGCGGCGATCAGCACCGGCACGACGGTCCACAGCAGGGCGAGACGCAGCCGTCCCGCCGTCAGCCCGGCGACCAGGACCACGACGACGGCACTGCCGACGCAGCCGAAGAACTGACGGTAGGAACGGAACCCGCCCGTCATCGACGGGACGGGTTCGTCCTCCTCGGCGAACGCGGCCCGCACGGGGTGCCGGTCCCCGTCACGGCGGGCCTGCCGCCAGGCGAGGAACCAGCGCACGGCCGCGTAGAGGGCGAAGGTTCCCAGGAAGATCCACCACCCGGAGGCGTCGGTCGGCAGAGCATGCGCGAGTGTCATGAGCACCGCGTGCCCGCACCTCGAGGGAACAGACGGTTCCGGTACCGCCCGGCGATATCCCGGCGCCGCTACCAGGAGAGGGCGTCGGCCGCGTTGTCCTGCCAGTAGGTGACGGTCGCCGCGCTGTTGAAGAACACGCCGCCGTTCGGCAGGCCGAGCGTCTTCTCCGCGCCGGTCGCGCGGCCGTTCCGGTCGGTGAAGAAGACGCCCAGGGTCTTCTCCTTCGCGCCGCCCTCGCCGTCGGGGGAGTACGTCAGGATGCCCGCGTAGGCGGACTCGCCGGGCTCGAGCGTCACCACGGCCTGCGGCGTGGTCTCGTCGGCCCACGCCATCACTGCCTGCGCGTCGGCGCCGGCCCTCAGGTCGGGGGCGCTGAAGGCGTAGCAGGGCTTCGTGCCCGTGTTGGTGGCCTTGAGCAGCAGGTGGTTGATCGGGCGGGACACCTCGGTGACGGTCAGCTTGGTGTTGGCCGTGGTGCAGGTGACCGCCGAAGCGGCCTTGTTCGTCGCGGCGGCGGCGGTCTGCCCGGCGGCCTGGACGCCGATCAGCGCCAGAGCGGCGGCGGCGACGACCATGGACGAGGCCGACGGGCGGGAGACGGGGCGACGAGTGGCGTTACGCATGGAGGAACTGCTTTCTGAGATCGGCGGCGTGCGGCTGGGCGCGCCGGAACTGCGGTCAGGGGAAAGGCCATTGGACGGGGCCGGGCACCGTGTCCGGTGCGGCGCCGTGCTTGGATGGCTCAAGCCTGCGCCATGCGGCGTCCCGTCCGCCGTTCCGCGGGGAAGTTCGGGACGCCGGGATGCGCGAACGGGCACTCACCTGGGAAGACGTGAACCTCCTGGGATGTCGGACGAAATGGGGGACCGGTGGCGGCGGGCGAAGAGATCGCTGATTTCGCGGCGCTGATGCGCGAGTTGAAACAGCGGTCCGGGCTGAGTTACGAAGCTCTGGCGAAACGCGCGCACATGAGCACCTCGACGCTGCACCGGTACTGCAAGGGGACCGGGGTGCCGGGCGACAACGCGGCCGTGGCCCGCTTCGCCCGCGTGTGCCGGGCGACTCCCGAGGAGGTGGGCGAACTGCACCGGCGCTGGATCCTCGCCGACGCGGCACGCGAACGCGCCCGCCGCGCCGCGACGACCGCCCGCCCGGACACCACGCACCCCGACCCGGCACCGCCCGCAGACCCCCCGACAGCCCCGCCCACCCCGAGCGGCTCCACAACGCCGAGCGGCCCGACGACGCCGAGCGGCCCGACGACGCCGAACGGCTCCACAACGCCGAGCGGCCCGACGACCCCGAGCGGCTCGACGACGCCGAGCGGGCCCACGACGTCGAACGACCCCGGTGACCCGCCCACCCCCACGCCCGAGCCGTCCCCGCAGCCGGCGACCCCCGCGACCCCTCTCCCCGCTCACCTCCCCGCCCGTCCCACGCCCGGGCTGCTCCGGCACATTCGCGGACGATGGGCGCTGATCGCGGCGGGCACGGCCCTCGCCCTGGCCGTGACCACCGCGCTCACCCTCGACCTGCGGGACCGGGAGACGGGAGACCGCGCGGGCGACGCCGGACGCCCCGCAAAGGTGGCCTCCACCGTCCCGGAAGCCTCCTCCCCGCCCACCACCTCGCCCTCGTCCTCCCCCTCGGCGCCGTCGAGCCCCTCCCCGTCCCCCGGAACGGCCGACGCCGCGCCCTCGGGCCGCGCCCCGCACGGCGACATCGCGGCTCCGCTGACGGTGAGCACCCGCACCTACGCCTGGGACGACCCGCAGTGCGAGGCGAGGTACCTGATCGACCGGCCGCCCGGCCAGGTCTCGCCGCCGGTGATGGGCCAGGACGTGCCCGGCTGGGTGAAGTCGCAGGGCGCCGTCGCCGCCGACGGGCAGCGGGTCGCCCTGACCGTCCAGGGCACCGGCGACGAAACCGTCGTCATCGAGTCCCTGCACGTCCGCGTGGTCGACTCGGCCGCGCCCCCGGCGTGGAACGCGTACGAGGGCTCCTCGGGCTGCGGCGGAGGCGTGGAGACGAGGTCGTTCGCCACGGACCTCGACGACGCCCACCCCGCCGTCGTGCCGCGGGCCGGCCAGCGCGGCGTCCCCTACAAGGTCAGCCGGACCGATCCCGAGGTGCTGTACCTCACCGCCCACGTCAGCGCCCACGACGTGCGGTGGTACGTGGAGCTCCAGTGGTCCAGCGGCGGCCGCCAGGGCACCCTCCGCATCGACGACCACGGAAAGCCCTTCCGCACCAGCGGCAGCCGGGGCCGCCCCCTCCACGAGTACCTGCTCGGCGGCACCGAGTGGCTGAGGGTGGAGGGCGACACGGGCTGAGCCCGGCGCACGGCGGCCGCCCGGGTCAATACGCCTGGCCCGCGCGCTCGGCGGTCCAGGTGATGTGCGGCGGCTCGACCCGTGCGCACAGGGGTCCGCCCCGCGCGTCGGTCAGGCCCAGGCGTCCGACCAGCAGCCCCTCGCGCGCGGCGGCGGCGAGCACGTCGTCGGGGACGACGTCGAGCATGAGCTTGGCGCGGCGGAACATCGAGAAGACGCCCGACGCGTCCACCGTGCCCCACGACAGGTAGACGAACCGCCGCCCCAGCCGGTCCTGCACATAGGGCCCCCTGACCTCCGTGCCGTCCGCCGACGTGCTCGCGGTGCACTCCAGGGTCCAGGTCGCGGACGGCGCGTCGCCGGGCTGCGGGTCGAGGAGTTCGGCCGGACGGTCCCGCCGCTGGACGGCGACATGGACGTTGTCGCGGGCGGGCACCTCGCCGTCGGCGGATCCGGGAAGGGTGAGACCGGGCAGATCGACGGCGTCGATGCGAATACGCATACCCACCATCATCCCGCCCCCGCGGCCACCCCCGTCGCCCGGTCCCTCTCGCCGTCGCCGGGTTCCTGTCACTGAGACGGCGACCGACGTCGGCGGACCGGACACGGCCCGGCAGGCGGCCGTAACGCTTCACCGATGAGTTCCGCCGCCCGCCCCGGTCTACCGGGCGTACGTCACCGATACGCCGACTGGAGACCCGCCATGACGAACCCCGAGCACCCCGGCCGCATGCTGTTCCTGAACCTTCCCGTCGCGGACCTCGGCCGCAGCAAGGCGTTCTTCGCGGACCTCGGGTTCGCTTTCAACCCGAAATTCGCGGACGAGTCCTCCGCCTGCATGCTGGTCGGCGAGCACGCCTTCGTGATGCTGCTCAGCCGCGAGAAGTTCGCGGAGTTCGCCAAGCTGCCGCTGGCCGATCCCACCACGCACACGCTGGCGCTGTACTGCTTCAGCGTGGCGTCCCGCGAGGAGGTCGACAAGGTCGCCGCCGCCGCGCTCGCGGCCGGGGGCACCGAGGTGGACGGCGCGGAGGACCACGGCTTCATGTACGCGCGCAGCTTCTACGACCTCGACGGCCACGGCTGGCAGGTCATGTGGATGGACCCGGCGGCGGTGGAGCAGGGCCCCGAGACGTTCGCGGCCTCCGCGCAGGACGCCGGCGCCTCCGCCTGAGCGCGCGCGGCGGCCGACCCCGCTCGGCCCCGTCCCGCCCGGCCGCCGCGCCGTGGCTTCGCCCGCCGCGCGCTCGCCGTCCAGGCTGCCGGCGGCGTCGGAGTTCCTTGCGGGGCGGGTGCGGCGGGCGGGGCGGGTCCAGCGTCACCGGCGGACTGCTCCTGCTCGTCTCTCCTCCCGGCCACGGCGAGACGACCCTCGTGGAGTACGTCGCCGACCGCCTCGGCCCGGTGCTGGTCAGGATCAGCTGCCCGGCGCCGGGCCACCGGACGACCTCGCTCGACCCGTCCGGGGCCCCGGACGCCACGGCCCGCGAGGAGGTCGAGAGGATCGACTTCGCGCCTGACGGGATGTCTTGCGTCGGCGGCCGCCCGGGGGTTGCGGCCGCCGGAGACGGCGCCGGCTGGAGGGGCGGCGGCCGGCGCACCTACGGCCTGCCGTACGCCGCCACCATGATGTTCTGCGCCACCTCGTTCATGTCCTGCCCCTTGGCGTTCGTCGAGTTGACGCTGTACACGAGGGTGCGGGAGCCGTCGCGGGTGGAGGCGATGGCCGCGTTGTAACCCCAGCGGCCGCCCGTCTTGCCCCACACCTCGCGGCCGCCCAGCTTCTTCATCGACAGGCCCACGGAGTACGCGGCCGGGGCGCCGCTCTTGAGGTCCGCCACCTTGGGCAGCGTGAACATCTCCTCCAGCAGGGGACCGCGCACGACCCGCCCCCCGAACAGGGCCCGGGTGAACCGCTCCAGGTCAGCCGTCGTCGAGATGATGTCACCGGCCGCCCAGCCGTCCGTGGTGCCCCACACGGACACGTCCCGCAAACCGGTCGTCCCGTCGTCCAGCGTCATCGTCTGGTAGCCGTGGTTGTGGGGGCCGACGATGCGCGGGTCCGTCCCGGGGACGTACGTGTCGCGCAGGCCGAGCGGCTTCAGGATCCGGCGGGCGACCTGGTGCTCGTACGAGTCACCGGTGACGCGCTCGACGATCAGTCCGGCGACGACGTAGCCGATGTTGAGGTAGTGCTGCCGCTCGCCCGGCGCGAACTCACGCTTCTTCGACACCGCCGAGCGGACCATGTCCTCGGGCTCGTGGCGCTGGAAGCGGTTCGCGTACCACTCCTCGACCGTTGTGCCGGGGAAGTCCGGCGCCGGGATGCCGTGGGTGTGGTTCAGCAGCTGCCGGACCGTCACGCCTCCGTACGACGCGGGGATCAGCTCCGGCAGGTACGAGCGGGCGGTGCGGTCGAGGGCCACCCTGCCCTCGCGGGCCAGTTGCAGGACGACCGCCGCCGTGAAGACCTTGGTCACGGAACCGGCGCGGAAACGGGCGGCCGGATCGGCCGGGCGGCCGCTCTCCAGGTCGTGCACGCCCGAACTGCCCCGCCACACGCCCTCGCGGCCCCCGACCCGCACCAGCGCGGCCGTCGCGTCCGCCGACGGCAGACAGGCGAGGGCCGCCTCCAGCGCCGGCTCGGCGTGCGCGCCCCGCCAGGACGGCGCGGGACACGCGGGGGAGGCCGCCGTCGACCCGCCGGTCGCGGCGGCCGGCAGGACCGCCGGCCCCGCCGCGACACCCGCCGCGGCGCCGAGGACGAGCGCGGTGGACATCAGCGCGCGGGTCGTGTTCCTCATCTTCATGATCAACTCCACAGGATCGGCCGTCGTTCCCGATGGCTTCATCCTGCTGACCGGCGGCTCCTGGCGGATCACCCGCACAGGCGGTCCTGCCCGCTCACTTCCTCACCGGCGCGGGGGAGGAAACGGGCCGGACGATCCCCCGGACGGCCCCCCCGGCGGGGTCCCCCCGGCCGCGACCAGGCCCGTCTCGTACGCGCAGATCACCGCCTGGATCCGGTCCCGCAGCCCCAGCTTGGCGAGCACGTTGCCGACATGCGTCTTGACCGTGTGGTCGCTGACGACCAGCTCCGCGGCGATCTCCGCGTTCGACATGCCCCGCGCGAGCAGCAGCAACGTCTGGCGCTCCCGCCCCGTGAGCTCGTCCAGGCGGGGATCGGGCCGGGGCGGCCGGGCGGCGGGCCGGGTGTACTGCTCGACCAGGCGCCGGGCGACGGAGGGCGCGAGCAGCGAGTCGCCCCGCGCCACCACCCGTACGGCGTGGACGAGATCGTCGCGGCGCACGTCCTTCAGCAGGAATCCGCTCGCGCCCGCGTGGAGCGCCTCGTACACGTACTCGTCGGAGTCGAAGGTCGTCAGCATCACCGTCCGGCAGACGCCCGCCGCAGTGATCGCCCGGCAGGCCTCGATCCCGTCGAGGCGGGGCATCCGGACGTCGAGCAGGGCCACGTCGGCCCCGTGCCGGCGCACCGCCTCGACCGCCTCCGCTCCGTCTCCCGCCTCGGCGACGACCTCGATGTCCGGCTGGACGTCCAGGATCATCGCGAAGCCGCTGCGCACCAGTTCCTGGTCGTCGGCCACCACCACACGGATCGTCAACGCGTCACCCCCGTCACGGACGGTACCGGGATACGGGCCAGCACCCGGAAGCCGCGGCCGTCCGGGCCCCGTCCGGCGGCCGCCGTACCGCCGTGCGCCGCGGCGCGCTCGCGGATCCCGACCAGCCCATGGCCCCCGCCACCGCCCCCGCCCCCGGAGCGCGGGCCGCGCCCGTCGTCCACCACCTCGACGCACAACTCCCGCGCCCCGTAGGCGAGCCGGACGGACACGGTGCGCGCGGCCGCGTGCCTGACCGTGTTCGTCAGCGCCTCCTGGACGATCCGGAAGACGGCGCCCCCGACCGCGTCCGGCAGCGGCCGCGCCGCCCCCGTCGTCGCGTACCCGACGTCGAGCCCGCTGGCCCGTACCCGGTCGAGTAGGTCGGGCAGCCCCGCGAGGCCCGGCTGCGGTGAACGCGGGGAGCCCTCGGGCGTCCCGTCGCCGCCCTCGCGCAGCACCCCCAGCATCCGGCGCAACTGCACCATCGCGTCCCGGCCCGTCTCGGAGATCGCGTCGAAGGCGGCCTCCGCCCGCTCCGGAGCCGTACGCACCGCCACCGGCCCGGCCTCCGCCTGCACGATCATCAGGCTCACCGCGTGGGAGAGGATGTCGTGCATCTCCCGTGCGATCCGGGCCCGTTCCCGTGCGGCGGCCTGCTCGGCCTCCACCCGCTGCGCCCGGCGGCGCGCGTCCGTCAGCCGCCCGAAGACGTAGGCCGCCGCGAACACGAAGAAGGCGAAGGTCAGTTCACGCGCCGAGCGGGTGTTGAGCCCCACCGACGCCGGGATGGCCACCAGCAGCAGGAGCACACTGGCCAGCCGCCGGGCCGGCGGTGCCAGCACGGCGATCGTGTAGACGATGACGAGCCCGGTGTACGGCAGCGGCTGGCCGGGCCCGTCGAGGGTCAGCTTGTACAGCGCGCTGGCCGCGATCACCGCGAGCAGGACGAGCACGGGAGCGCGCCGGCGCCAGACCAGCGGGACCACGGTGAGCGTGGTCAGCCCGTACGCGGGCCACGTCGCCGGCGGAAGATCCGCGGGGCGCGGCACCACGAACGGCATCGTCATCGCCGCCTGCACCAGCAGGGCGATCCCGACGTCGACCACGAACGGCTTCTCCGCCGCGAGCTCTCGCCACCGGCCCCACCACCCCCGCACCCCGCCCACCCCAAGTCCCCTCACATGGAAGCCAGTTCCGGCCGCGGCGGAACCAAGCCGCCCCACGGTAACGCCGAACGGACCTCGGCAGACGACGGGACGCAGAGACGTCCTGGTTCACAGGAGCCCTGGTTCGGAGAAGCCCTGGCTCAGCCGGCGTCCTGGACCGTGGGGGCGTCGGCCCGCGCGCGCCGCCGCACGAAACCGCGCCGGCCGGCCGGCAGCGCCAGGGCCGTCCAGCCGACGACGCCCATGACGAGAGTGGCCAGCCGGCCACCAGGGTCGACGTCGGACGCCGCCTCCAGAGGGACGACGCCCTCCGGGTCGCTGACGACCGTGAGCCGGTCGCCGACCTCCCAGTCCGGGTTGCTCCCGGCGTAGTCGAGGGTCTCCTCGAACGCGCCGCCCGACGCACGGGTCAGCGTGAACCGGTGGTTCGTGCCGCCGGCGGCGGCGCTGTCGGCCGTGATCCGCACGTCCGCCCGCACGCCCCGATGGTCGAGCGCGGCCTCCGGGGCGTACTGGACCGACCCGACGAGGACGAACACCGCGGGCAGCACGGAGAGCGCGGCGAGCCACCACGCGTGGTGCAGGAAACGCATGAGGACCACGAAGACGAGGCACCCGATGAGGCCCGTGACGATCGGGACGACGTCCATCCCGAGGGCGAGGTAAGCGATCCCGGTGTTGAGCGCGGCAACGAGCCACCCCACCCCCACCACGGCCAGGGTGAACAGGAAATACGCCCCCCGGCCCACGGCCCCGCCCTGCGATTTCGTCATGCTCACTGCACTCATCCGCGGCAGCATAACCAGGTGCCCCCGGCGGCGGGCCGGCCGCCGGGGAAGGGGCCCCGGCCTGCGGCGATCGGCGCCGAGCGCCCAGCGGCCGGCAGCCACGCCAAGTCTGCGCGTCCCCGGCATTCGTTCCCTGGCATTGCGATGCTCGTCGGACATTGGCTTCACTGTGGGGCATGGAACTTCAATGGCTGGACCGGTGGAGGGAAGACCACCACCGCGTCGGCACGGCAGCGGCGCGGGGCGAATGCTCCTGGGGCGCACCATGCCCCGCTCCCGCGGAGTGGAGCGTTCGCGTCGTGGACGCCCGCGGCGAGAGCCGGTGGGCTGCCTGCGCGGAGCACGCCGCCTCATCGCCAGTGCTGTCTCCCGGCTTGCCGACGACACGGGACTGAACCCAAGAAGCCAGACGGAAACCGAGACGGGCGGTTGCTGCAGAAGCGCGAGGACGTACTGTGCCGCCGGTGTCGCGGTGAGGCAGAGCGCGCGAGAGGTCCAGGGGGGACCATGAGGCAAGGAGGTCGCAAGCCGACGTCTACAACGAGCCGTACGAAGACGGTGCTCCGTCGAGCGGGAGCACACCTCGCCGCGATGCATCTGAGCGGAGCGCTGCTTCTCCTCACCGTCCTCGTGCCGTCGGCCTGGGTCGTGGACGCGTACGGGGCAGCTCCGACCCATGACCCTTCGGCGGACATGCCGTCTTTCGTGCTCTTCGCGGCGGTCGTGTTCGGCTGCGTGGGTTTCCACGTGGTGGTGCAGATTGCCTCAGGCCCGCTGGGCAGTTGGCTTGGCCGGAACCGCACGGCCCGGGTCAGTTACGTGCTCGTCCTGGCGGTGGCAGGTGTGCTCACGACCGTGTTTCTGTGCGGCTTGCCAGGGGCGTGGAACACCGCCCAAATCCTCCCCCTGTGGGCCGACTTCATGGCGCGCGGCTCGCTGGCCATGGCCGCGTACGTCTGGCTGAGCCGCCGCCGCCTTTGGCGCCGCCCTGCACAACGCCCTGTCGCCGCGTAGCGCCCGTCACCGCGGGGAGCCTGGGCACTCCGCGCTCGACAGACACGCCGACCTGTTGAGACAACCCCCAGGCCATCGACCGAGGCCATGTGTGGTTGCGGATGCGGGCGAGGCCGTCGAGGCCGTCCGCCCATCCCTGACCGAGGGTGTCGTACGCCGCGTACTCGTGCCCCGTCGATTGCCGGCGAGGGAACTCGACGCGTAGAAGGGGCCGAGTCCGATCGACATCCTGGCGCCACCACTGCCCACGCTGAGCCTCGCCGCACGTGGCCCGATCGAGGTGCGCACTCCACGAGTGGAGACCCGCACACTCATCCCGGGCACACCGACACGGAAACCGAACCCCATGACATCCCCCTCTCCCCAGGAACGGTCTGGCACCCGGACGGGGCCTGTGAGCTCGGCTCGGCTGGTCTTCGGCAACGGGACACAGGGAGAAGTGTCGGATACATCAATCCGGTACATGGACTACGGTTGGTACATGTCCATGAAGCGCACCAACGTCTACGCCGATCCCGAGGACCTGGCCATCATCAAGGAGGCCGCCAAGCGCCGGGGTATAAGCGAGGCCGAGATCATCCGCCAGGGCATCCATCTTGCGGCCATGGCGAACCGGGTCTGGGACGAGCCGCTGTTCTCGCGCACCTTCGAGGGGCCGGGTCGCACCCTGTCCAAGTCGGAAGTCCGCGACACGGTCGCCGAGGCCGTCCGGCGCGAGACCGGCCCGGACTCCGGATCAGCCACGTGATCATCGTCATCGCCGATACGTCCGGCCTTCTGGCAGCCCTGGACTCGGCTCATCCGGAGCACGCGGCGGCGAACGAGGCGATCATGGCGGCGGGCTTGCTGGTCATGTCCCCGCTCCTGCTGGCCGAGCTGGATCACGTGGCGACGCGCGAACTCGGCAGGGAGGCTGCCGTCAGCGCGGTCGACGACCTGCGGCGCTGGATGAGCCGCGGACGTGTCGTCCTGCCGGAGATCACGCAGGACCACCTTGCCGCCGCCCAGTCCGTCCGTGTCCGCTACCGCGCGCTGGACCTCGACCTCGCCGACGCGGTGAACGTGGCGCTTGCCGCCGACTATGACACGGACGCCATCCTCACCCTCGACCGACGAGACTTCCGGGCCGTACGCCCGTTGGGCAGCTACAAGGCGTTCCGGGTACTCCCCGACGACCTCCCGCTCTGACGCAGGGCCTTCGGCGGTCAAGCGGCCTCTTCCACAAGGGGCTCGGGCGCCGTCCATGAAGAAGCACGTGCGGGACGGGCGTCCCTCATCGCGCCCAGGAACGCGGGCTGTGGTCTAGCCTCCGACTCATCCACCAAAGTGCAGGTCAGCGCCGCGCTGCGGCGTGATGGGGCGCCCTCTCAGGGTGCGTGCCCTCTGTGCGCCCGAGTTCGCCGTGCGGGAGTACTCGCAAAACGCAGCAACGACTCCCCCAATGAAACAAGCCCCAGGCCGCTGACCTGAGGCTTCAAGAAGAGCGGGTGACGAGAATCGAAGTCGCGCTCTCGGCTTGGGACGCTTGAGTTCTCTGCGCATGGTTGCCACGCTGACCTCCGGTGGTCCGGCTACGGGACCTGACTTGGCCGATGACCTGGGCCCCGCCATTCCCCGCGATTCCCCGCACGATCCGGCACGGCTCTGGCACGACCCCTTCGTCCCGAACTCTCGGCCCAGAGGTCGTTGAGGTCGCGACAGCTGTTCAGCTGGCCATTGAAGGGTGCTGGCGGCCAGTTGCAGTCGTCGTGGTTGCCGTACTCGCTGTACCGCAGAGACAGGGCAGCCGCTCGGCCTGCTCGTACTCGGCTGCCTCGGAGCTGGGCTGTAGCTCACCTGAGGCGTCGGATCGCTCGCCGTCGGTTGCGGCAGCGCCTCTCTAGGCGGGGACGTACGGGTGCCTGAGCGGTGCTCCGGCCTGATGGAGACTGGTGAGGGCCAGCCGGTAGGAGGTGATCAGCCCGGTCTCCACGTAGTCCACGCTCAGCTCCTCGCAGTAGCGCCGGACGATGGTCCGGGCCTTGCGCAGGTTGGGGCTGGGCATGCTGGGGAACAGGTGGTGCTCGATCTGGTGGTTCAGTCCGCCCAATGCGATGTCGGTGAGCCGGCCGCCGCTGACGTTGCGCGAGGTGAGCACTTGGCGGCGCAGGAAGTCCGGGCGGTCTTCGCCGGTCAGGATCGGCATGCCCTTGTGGTTGGGCGTGAAGAGGGAGCCGAGGTAGACGCCGAACAGGCACTGGTGGACGGCGAGGAAGGCGATCGCCATGCCGGGCGGCAGCAGCCAGAACAGGACGCTCAGATAGACGACGAAGTGCCCGAACAGCAGCGCCCCGTCGAGCCCTCGGTGCTTCAGCGAACGATTGGCCAGCGCCTTCATGCTCGACACGTGCAGGTTGAAGCCCTCCAGCGTGAGGAGCGGAAAGAACAGGAACGCCTGCCAGCGGCCGATCAGGCGGGGGAGCCCCTTGGCGGCCCGGGCCTGATCCTGGGACCAGACCAGCAGGTCGGGGGCGAGGTCAGGGTCGAGTTCCTCATGGTTGGGGTTGGCGTGATGGCGGGTGTGTTTGTCCTGCCACCACCCGTAGCCCATCCCGACACCGGCACCGGCGATCCGGCCGGACACCTCGCTGGCCCGGCGCCGCCGGAACACCTGGCGGTGGGCCGCGTCATGGGCGATCAGGGCGACCTGGCCGAAGACGACGGCCAGGAAGCCGGCGACGGTGAGCGTCCACCAACTGTCGCCTATGAGCGCGACGGCGGCCCACCCGCCGACGTAGAGCGCGGCCACCACGGTGATCCGCACTGCGTAATAGCCGGGACGGCGCCCCAGTAGGCCGGCATCAGCGATCTTTCTCGACAACCGGGCAAAGTCACTGCCGGACGTCTCCGAGGGCGGGGGGCGGACCGTGGTGTTTCTGGTCATGTTTCTGAATCTCTCCGAAGAAGGCAGATGGTCAGGCGCCGCCTCGGAAGTTGCTGAGACCGGCCCACAGGCAGGGACGCGCTTCCGCCGTTGCGGATGCACATCGCGCGACCGCGGAGCAAGGACGACGTCTGCTTCGTCTGTCGACGGCAGCGCACACTTCGTCCGCATGCGGGTTCCCTGCCAGGCAGGTTTCACACCGCGGCAGGACAGGGCTGGCGGAGCGGTCCGCGCGCGCACGTTGAGGGAAGAACCGGGGACGGCCGATGAAGGGGGGCCCGGCTGATCACTGAGGGGCACTCATCACGGTGACCGGCGAGGTCCGTCGCCAGGCCGCGGTTTCCGTGATGAGAGCGGCGACGGTGACCGGGCCCGGGGTGTCAGTGGTGGCTGCCTCGGCCACCGCCTCCCGGACGGCGCGGGCGACTTGCAATGGATGGTGTCCGGGGGCGACCGCGAGGTGAACCTCGATGTGTCGGCCGGGTGGATCATCATGGTCCTCCACCCTGACCGGGCGGCTGCCCAGCACGGCGGTGAGGTGGGCGACGCCCGGCACACCCGCTGCGATGTCCGCCAGCTCCCCGACGAGTCCCCGCATGGACCCTGTTTCGGTCACCGGGGGCGAGCCCTGCGCGGCCGCGGCTTCCGGCGTGGGCCTCATGGCCGTCGCCGCGGTCGGAGACGTCATGCCCGCCTCCGGAACCTCAAGGAGATCCGTTACGCGCATGTCAGCCGTCACCGTGGCCAGCCCGAGCCGTTCAGCGGCCGCGCCCAGCAGCGCGCTCCTCAATTCGTCGGCGGTCTCCGGCAGCGGCCGCACGAGGGATGCGGCGAAGGCGGCATCGATGGTGAGCGGGCCAGGCGGTAGCGCGCTGGCCGGCGGACGGACGGCCGGCTCGGACACGGGTTGGAGCGGCGCCGACCCGATGCGCAGGGACTCCAGACGTACACCGGGGACCTCGGCGGCAGTGCGCCCGAGGGCCTGGACGGCCGCTTGCTCGGTGATCCACGTCCCGTCGTGGGGCCCGCCGAGCGGGAGCAGCCGGCCCAGGCCGAGCTGGCTTCGTACTGCCTGCGTCCACGCCTCGGTCACCTGCCTCGCTCCCTTCTTCTCCACGGTCGCGGTTCTCTTCCCGCGGCGCTCTGCCCGGAGTTCCGCGTGAGCTCGGGATAGGCGTCTCAGGCCTCTCGTCGGACCACCCTGTCTCACGCTCTACATTCGGGCAAAAGGTACTAAAAAGACTATAATCCGAGTGATGAGTGCTCTGTGGCCTCGCGAGGGAGGAATATCCCGATGACTGAGAACACCGGCGCCAGGCTCGGCGCTGCGCCCGGTTCTCGCGGCCGGACGACCATCGCCGATGTGGTGGTGGAGAAGATCGCCGGAATGGCGGCACAGGACGTCCGCGGCGTCTATGCCCTGGGCAGCGGATTCGCCCGCTCGATGGGATCCATGCGGGAGCGGATGCCCGGCGCCGGCAGCGGCAAGTCCGCCACGCGCGGGGTGAGCGTCGAGGTCGGAGAGCTGCAGGCGGCCATCGATCTGGAGCTCGTCGTCGACTACGGCGTCTCGATCACGGACGTGGCCGCCGCGGTGCGGGAGAACGTGATCTCCGCCGTGGAGCGGATGGCGGGTCGGGATGTCGTGGAAGTCAACATCACGGTCAGCGACGTGAAACTGCCGGACGACGAAGAGGACCAAGGGGAGGAGCGGCAGCGGATCCAGTAGCCGGGGCGGCAGCCCGCTTGAGTGAAGGAGCGCGAAATGAGCAGGGCCGTGGTGGGCTTGATGGCCGGAATGGCGCTGGGGTTCGCCGCGTATTTCGGTGACTTCTGGGCTTTCCTGCTGGTGCTGGTGCTGGGCCTCGTCGGTCTCGTCATCGGGCGGTTCACGGAGGGGGATCTCGAACCGGGCGACTTCGTCCGCCGCCGGGACCGGCAGGATCGGATCCGTGACGACCGGCGACAGGCTCGGGGAGACTGGCGGCGGTGAGCGGCGAAGCCGATGAGCGCCCGGGCGTCCCCCGCGGGGAGCGCGGAGCGACCGCCGTGACCGACCGGGTCGTCGCGAAGATCGCTGCCCGGGTGGCGCGCGAGACGCTGAGCCGGTTCGCCGACTCGTCCGGCCACGTACCCCCCGGCCGCCGGACGCCGCACGTGAGCACTTCCGTACGGCAGGCGCCGGAACCGACCGGCGCGGCACGGGACGCCGAGTCCGCCGCCGGACTGCGGGCGGTGCTCGGCGAGGCACGACTGCACATCACCGTCGAGCTCGGCTACCCGTCCGACATCGGCGAGCAGTGCGCCGCGGTGCGCCGGGAGGTCACCGAACGGGTCAGGGCATGGGCCGGCATGGAGGTGTCCGACCTCGCGGTGTCGGTCGAGCGCCTGCACTCGGCTCATACGCGGCACACGGACCGGGAGAGGGTGAGATGAGCGCGCACGCCTCGCGGCAGCCGGCCGGCGGCAGCGACCTCTCCTCCGGCCCGGGACAGACGGCGGCTCCGCCCGCCGACGGCACTCCTGGGGCGGCCGAGGGCGCGACGAAGGCGATCGACGGATCAGGCCGGTCGGCGCGCCGTTTCTGGTCGTCGCGGCGGATTCCCGCGGCCCTGACAGCCCTGCTGTCCGCCGCGGCCGTCGGACTTCTCCTGTACGACGTGATCGCGGTGCGGGCGGGCCGCACCGCGATGGAATGGCGGCGGCGGCTCGCCGAGGAACTGGCCACACGGCCCCTGGACGACGTCTGGGTGATCGTCGGGGCCGCGGTGGCGATGGCCCTCGGCCTGTGGATCTTCCTGCTGGCGGTGACGCCGGGACTGCGCCGGCTGCTGCCCATGCGGCGGCCCACCGGCATCCCCGGGACGGAGGACGTCCGAGCCGGGCTCGACCGCCGCGCCGCCGCCCTGGTTCTGCGCGACCGGGCCATGCAGGTGCCCGGCATCCACTCGGCACAGGTCGCCGTCGGCCGCCGGAAGGTGAAGGCCCGGGCCCAGGCGCATTTCCGCGGTCTCGACGAGGTCCGCGCGGACCTGGACGCCGAGCTGGGCGAAGCCGTGGCGTCCCTGGGCCTGGCCCGGCAGCCCGCCCTGGCCGTGCGCGTCCGGCGCCCCAAGAAGGGCTGAGGTGATCCTGATGCTCAATACGGTGAACCGGGTGCTGCTCGGGCTTCTCGGCCTCGGGCTGTTCGCGCTGGGCGGCGGCGTGCTGCTGGGCGCACTGGATCTGCAGCGCCACTGGAATTTCGACGTGCCGGGCTGGTGGCCCTTCCGCGGGCCGGACGACGTGGTGCTGGGCGCCTGGGGACGCACCCGGTGGCGGCAAGAGGACTGGTGGTGGCCGACCGTGATCGCGGTGCTGGCCGTGCTGCTGGCCCTGCTGCTGTGGTGGCTCCTCGCGCAACGCAGACACCGCCTGGACCGTGTCCTCGTCGACAGCGGAGACGGAGCGCCGGCCAGGCTCGACGGCCGCACACTGGAGAACGTCATCGAGGAAGAGGCGCAAGCCCTGGACGGGGTCTCGCGAGCTCGTGTCCGGCTGACGGGCCGACGTACCGCTCCGACCGCACGCGTGCGGCTGCTGCTGGAGCCTCACGCCGATCCAGCGCGGGCTCTTGGGCGGCTGAGCCGCCAAACCCTCGCGCACGCACGCGACTCGGCCGGCCTGGACCGCCTCCCCTCGACGGTCCGGCTCCGGGAAGCCCGCCACCGCGCCGAACACACCGTCTGAGATCCCTAGTGCTGTGACCGGGATGGTTCACCGTGATCGGAAGGCGGCTCGTGGGACGAGCGCACGCGAAACGGCTGGTATTACTGGGGCATGCAGGAAGAGACCGCACGCTCCGCGATCGACACCTTCATCTCCGCGTTCAACGCCTCGGACGACAGCTGTGTGACTGCCCTGCTCTCCCAGGCCCTGACCTCAGACGTGGTCTTCTGGGGACCGTTGGGTCGCAGCGAAGGAATCGCGGCGGTCGAGCGGTTCGTGCTGGACATCCGGCGCCACCCGGCGGGGACCGGCACGATGGTGCGCTGCTCAGCGGTGGACATGCCTGACGAATGGGCCCGGTACCAGTGGGTCTTCACCACGCCTGATGGAGGCCCCCGCCTGGCGGGAACGGACGTCGTCCATCTGCGACGGAGCCTCATCGACCAGGTCATCGTCTTCGCGGGGGAGATCGAGCCGTCCGCCTCCTGAGTCATCCTTCTGTCGCTGTCCTTCTCCTGAACTTGCCCCGTCGGCGTTCGGGAGCTGCTGTTCGCGGTTGGTCAGGCTGCGGTGTTGAGGGGGCGTCCGCCCCAGCGGATGCCCTTTTCGCTGCGGATGCGGGCGCGTTCCTTGCGTTGGGCGGCGAGTACGTCGGGGTGGCGGGCGTTGGTGTTGCGCCAGCGCAGGTAGCGGTGCAGTGCCTGGGTTTGCGCGGAGTGGCTGCGGTGGTGGGAGTTGGCCAGAGTGAACTGCTCAGCGGGCCGAAGTGGGCCTCGATCGGGTTGGCCCAGGAAGCGTAGGTCGGGGTGAAGCACAGCTCGACCTCGTTCTTCTTCCCAGCGGCGGATGTCCGCGCCGTGTGGGCGGAGGGGTTGTCCAGGATGATGTAGATCGGGGTGCCGTCGGGGCGGGCGGCGCGGATCGACTTGAGCGCGGCCAGGGTGTTGGCGGTGCCCTTGCGGCGGCGGTTGACGCCCCACAAACGGTCGTCGCCCACGGAGTAGCAGCCATGGAAGTAGGTGACGCCGTGGGTGCGGCGGTAGGTCGCCGGCAGCCGGTTGGGCTTGCCCTGCTTCGCCCAGCAGGAGCCTGCGGTGGGCCGGATCCCCAGGGACCCGAACTCGTCGAAGGCGAAGACCCGGTCCGGGAAGAGGTCCAGCACCCGCTCGATCCGGTCGAGCTTGGCGTCGCGATCAGGGCCGGGTGACTCCTTCCAGGTCTTGGTGCGCTGGAAGGTGCTGCCGCGGCACCGGAGCAGACACCGTAAGGCTTCACGGCCGATGCGGATGACACGTCCGTGCACTTTCGCAGGTAGGCGGCGAGCTTGCGGATCGACCAGCGGGTGAAGGGCTGTCCGAGCTTGCTGGGGCGAGTGACGGCCGTCCGGATGACGAAGTCCTCGTCGTCACGACTGAGTTGGCAGGGACGGCCTCCCGCCCACTGAGGGTCCAGACAGGCCAGGCCGATCTCGTTGAAGCGGTGGATCACATCGCGCACGGTGTCCTCGTCGGCCTGGACCAACTGGGCGATCACCGGCACCCGGTTCCCACCCGCCGAGGCGAGCAGCATCATCGCGCGCCGGTAGCGCACCGAACTCGTGCTACCCCGGCGCACGATCTGCTGCGGCTTCTGCCCCTCCTGGTCGGTCAGCCTGCGTACACGGACAGGCTCAGCCACCGCGCCTCCAGCGATCGGATCGGACGTCACCGCACATCCAACCGTCGCGACCACCAGCCCGGCGAACCATCCCGGTCGGAGCACTAGTCACGCCCTTATGGTGCGGATGTGGTGCGCGCCCCGTCTGCCGGTCTGGACAACAAAGAACCCCCGGGTCATCGACCTGGGGGTTTCATATGGAGCGGGTGACGAGAATCGAACTCGCGCTCTCAGCTTGGGAAGCTGATGTTCTACCATTAAACTACACCCGCGTAAGACGCCGGTCAGGACCGGTGTCGGAACGCTCCGTCACTCTACCTCATGCCAGGCCTCGGGCGCTGAAGCCCCGGGGCCTGAGGGCGTTTCGAGGGGAGGGATCCGGCTACACGAGGCCGGAGTTGGGGCGTACGGTGGTGCGGTACAAGTGGGCCGGGCGGGGCCGGAGTGCCGCCTGTGAGGTCGTTCTGTTCGTCCCGTAATGTGGCTTTCGGTGTCCGGCGAGCAGCAGCCGGACGCGGCTCTTGGGGAAGGGACTACAGGACTTGATGGAGCGCACCGTCGTCCGTTGTGCCGATGGGCACGTGTTCAGCACCGCTTCGTTCCCGATGCAGCAGGCCTTGCGGCTCGGTCCCGGGCGGCTCGTCCGGTGTCCTCGCTGCGCCCGGTTGCGCAACGCCGTACCGGTGACCCTCGACCCGCGTCACCGTGAGGAAGCGGTGGCCGTCGGGGAGCGGTAGGAAACCGACGGGCTCGTGGTTGGGCGCGTGGAGTCGTCCGATGGTGGTGGCTCCGCGCGCCTTGCGTATCCTCGGGACGTGCTTCTCTCAGACAAGGACATCCGGGCCGAGATCGACTCCGGACGGGTACGGATCGATCCCTACGACGAATCCATGGTGCAGCCGTCGAGCATCGATGTCCGGCTCGACCGGTACTTCCGGGTGTTCGAGAACCACCGGTACCCGCACATCGACCCCTCCGTCGAGCAGGTCGACCTGACCCGGCTCGTGGAGCCCGAGGGCGACGAGCCGTTCATCCTCCACCCCGGGGAGTTCGTGCTGGCGTCGACGTACGAGGTCATCTCGCTTCCCGACGACCTCGCCTCCCGGCTGGAGGGCAAGAGCTCGCTGGGGCGGCTCGGACTGGTCACGCACTCCACCGCCGGCTTCATCGACCCCGGTTTCTCCGGGCACGTCACGCTCGAGCTGTCCAACCTCGCCACGCTGCCGATCAAGCTCTGGCCCGGCATGAAGATCGGCCAGCTGTGCATGTTCCGGCTGACCTCGCCCGCCGAGGCCCCGTACGGCAGTGAGCGGTACGGATCCCGGTACCAGGGCCAGCGCGGTCCGACGGCCTCCCGGTCCTTCATGAACTTCCACCGGACCCAGGTGTGACCGGCCCCGCGGGCGGCGGCAGCGGGCCGGCGCGGGAGAACCTCACGTACGAGCAGTTCGGGACGGCCGTGCGCGAGCTGGCCCAGGCCGTCGCCGACGACGGGTACGTCCCGGACGTCATCCTCAGCATCGCCCGCGGCGGTGTCTTCGTCGCCGGCGGGCTCGCCTACGCCCTCGACTGCAAGAACATCCACCTGGTCAACGTCGAGTTCTACACCGGCGTCGGGACCACGCTGGACATACCGGTCATGCTCGCGCCCGTCCCCGACGTGATCGACTTCTCCGACAAGAGGGTCCTCATCACCGACGACGTCGCCGACACGGGCAAGACGCTGAAGCTGGTGCGCGACTTCTGCCTGGACGCCGTCGCGGAGGTGCGCAGCGCCGTCGTCTACGAGAAGTCGCAGTCGCTCGTGAAGTGCGAGTACGTGTGGAAGCGGACCGACGACTGGATCAACTTCCCGTGGAGCGTGCTGCCCGTCGTGCGCGGGGCGGGTGAGCCGGTCACGCCGTCCAGGGAGGCGCTGTGAGCTTGGGCTCGGCGGGGTCGGCGCACGACGGGCGGGGGAACGCCCCTCACCTCTTGTGCAGCGTTTTGACGCCGTCCGGCTCGAAGTCGTAGACGTAGTCGTTGAGGCGGAGGCCGTCGACCGCGCCGATCCACATGAAGTCGCGGCCCTTGCCCACGGCGACCGTGAGGACGGTCGGCCTGGCGTTGCGGGTCGTGAACGCCGCCTTCAGCGCGGCGAAGGTGCAGCGGGCGGCCTGCGTGCAGCCCGTCGTGGTGCCGGTGGCGCCCGTGAGGTACCAGTAGCCGGTCGTCGTGGCGTCGATGAACGGGCTCCAGGCGTTGGTCACGGGGGACGCGGCCGGCACCCACACCAGCGTGGAGTAGTCGTCGGTGGAGTTCACGTTCGGGTCGATCTCGAACCTGATGTTCGGCATGTTCGTCGGGCCGCCGTACGTGACGTTCTCGCCGCTCTGGAACACGTGGAAGCCGACCCGCCGCAGCCCCAGCAGTGACTTGCCGTAGAAGTCGACCTCGTTGCCGAAATCGACCTTCTCGCTGGGCGGCGACAGGGTGGTGGAGTCGTCGGCGACCTCGATGCCGAGGCTGCCCCGGCCGTACGGCGGTCTCGCGGAGGTGCCCGCCACGCCGAAGGAGCCGTACGGGCCGTTGCGGAGGGCGGCGACCGGGGAGCCGATCGTGTTGCGGGTGATCACGCCCCAGTGGTCCACCGGGGTCCGGCCGTCGTCGGTGCCGGCCACGGCCGACCCCGGAAGGAACGCGGAGACGAGGGCGACCAGCAGGGCGCCGACGAGCACCGACCAGCGACCTGCGCCAAAGCGGCGGGTGGTGGACCGGCCGGTGCCGGACCATTTCGCGGCGGACCTGCCTACGGCATAGCGAGCTTTCACGCGCACTCCCCGGGAGACGAGTAGAGGTGGAAGGGAGTGGTCACGTTATCTGACGCTCCGTAGTCATGGTGATGCGACATGCGGCTTATGTGACCTGATTGGGTGCGGACGGGTGGCCGTTCGTCACCTTGTGTGCAGAGGGGCCGATCGGGCCGATGGGGTCGGGCGGTGACTCGGCATGCGGGAGGCCCCCGGGACCGTCGTCCGCGGGGGCCTCTCGGGGGCTGCGTGCTAGAAGGTGCCCAGCTTCACGATGGACAGCAGGGCGATCAGCTGGATCGACGACGCGCCGAGCGCCTTCGGCCACGGCAGGTCGTGGGAGCGGCTGACCATCAGGGTGAGGAGGGCGCCGGCCGCCACCCAGGTCGCCCAGCCCAGCAGCTGCACGAACGAGGCGTCGCCGCCGAAGAACATCGCGAAGACGAGGCGCGGCGCGTCCGTGAGGGACATGATCAGCATGGAGAGGCCGACCGTGGGCTGCCAGGCGCCGTCTCCGCCGAGCTGGCGGGCCAGGGTGTGGGTGACCACGCCCAGGATGAAGGAGCTGAGCACCATCGCCACGGCCGTCGTCAGGACGATCGGGATGGCGTTGGAGAGGGTCGCGTTGATCGCGTCCTCGCGGGCGCCGTCGAAGCCGAACACGGCGAGCAGTCCGTAGAGGAACGTGACGACGAGGGCGGGGCCCCACATCGTGTAGTCCCGCATCTGAAGGAAGGTCTGCTTGGGGGCGAGGACGATGCCCTTGAGCAGCTCCTTCCAGTGCAGGCGCGGGCCGACGGGTCCGGCCGGGGCCGAGCCGGCGCGGTACGTACCGCCCTGGCCGTACTGGTCGTACTGGTCGTAGCGGTTGTGCTCGTCGATCGAGAAGGCCTGGGTGTGGCCGGGGTTGTTCGCGGCGTACGGGTCGTGCGGGGCGCCGCCCGGGGCGCCTGTGCCGAGGTTCCCGTAGGCGTCGCCGCCGAAGTACTCCGGCTCGTCGCCGTTGCGGCCTCCGTGACCGCGGCCGTCGGCCTGCGGCCACTGGCCGCCGCCCGCGCCGCCGTACTGCGGCCGCTGGGGCGGGTAGGGCTGCTGGGCAGACGGGTAGCCGTAGGACGGCCCCGAGGGACCCGACGGCCCTGAGGGGCCTGCCGGGCCCGAGGGCCGCGACGGTCCCTGGGGCGCCTGCTGCCCGTACGGAGGGTGTTGCGGTCGCGTTTGCGGGGCGCGGTTGTCCCGGCCGCCGCGTCCGATCCTGAATCCAGCCACGCCTTCGAACGTACCTGGTCCCGTCGAGTGACGTGCCGGGGCCGCCGTCGGCGAACGGCTTTGCTGCCGAGCTGTGACATCCCCTAAGGGGAGCAACGGTGCTGGAGGCAGGGGTTGTTCAGGGGTCCGCCCCGGGGGCCGTCGACCCGGTCGCCGAGAGGGGAGTGAGGCGGGCGGGGAGGGGGCGCCGGGAGGGCGCAGAGGGGCGTCGACGGGGACGGGGAGGCCGGGAACGGGGTCGCCCCCGCGTCCGGGTGGGACGCGGGGGCGACGGTACGGCCGTTCGGGTCACTTCGCCGGCTGCGGCTCCGGCTCGTTCTCGGTCTGCGCGTCGCCCGCGGGGGGCTCGTCGTCGACCGGGGTCTTGACCGACTCCAGCAGCAGCTGGGAGACGTCCACGACCTGGACGGACTCCTTGGCCTTGCCCTCGTTCTTCTTGCCGTTGACCGAGTCGGTCAGCATGACCAGGCAGAACGGGCAGGCGGTGGAGACGATGTCGGGGTTGACGGAGAGGGCTTCGTCGACGCGCTCGTTGTTGATGCGCTTGCCGATCCGCTCCTCCATCCACATCCGCGCACCGCCGGCGCCGCAGCAGAAGCCGCGTTCCTTGTGGCGGTGCATCTCCTCGTTCCGCAGGCCCGGCACGCTCGCGATGATGTCGCGCGGCGGCGTGTAGATCTTGTTGTGCCGGCCCAGGTAGCAGGGGTCGTGGTAGGTGATGATGCCCTCGACCGGGGTGACCGGGATGAGCTTGCCCTCGTCCACCAGGTGCTGGAGCAGCTGGGTGTGGTGGATGACCTCGTAGTCGCCGCCGAGCTGGGGGTACTCGTTGCCGATGGTGTTGAGGCAGTGCGGACAGGTGGCGACGATCTTCTTGGCCGACTTCGGCTTGGCGGACTCCGGCACGACCTTGCCGTCGTCGTCCAGCTCCTCGCCGAACGCCATGTTCAGCGCCATGACGTTCTCCATGCCGAGCTCCTGGAACAGGGGCTCGTTGCCGAGGCGGCGGGCGGAGTCGCCGGTGCACTTCTCGTCCCCGCCCATGATCGCGAACTTGACGCCCGCGATGTGCAGCAGTTCGGCGAAGGCCTTGGTGGTCTTCTTGGCGCGGTCCTCGAGGGCGCCGGCGCAGCCGACCCAGTAGAGGTACTCGACCTCGGAGAGGTCCTCGATGTCCTGGCCGACGACCGGCACCTCGAAGTCGACTTCCTTGAGCCACTCCAGGCGCTGCTTCTTGGCCAGGCCCCAGGGGTTGCCCTTCTTCTCCAGGTTCTTGAGCATCGTGCCCGCCTCGGACGGGAACGCGGACTCGATCATCACCTGGTAGCGGCGCATGTCGACGATGTGGTCGACGTGCTCGATGTCCACCGGGCACTGCTCGACGCAGGCGCCGCAGGTGGTGCAGGACCACAGGACGTCGGGGTCGATGACGCCGTTCTCCTCGGCGGTGCCGATCAGCGGGCGCTCGGCCTCGGCGAGGGCGGCCGCGGGGACGTCCTTGAGCTGCTCCTCGCTCGCCTTCTCGTCGCCCTCCATCGTCTTGCCGCCGCCGGCCAGCAGGTACGGGGCCTTGGCGTGGGCGTGGTCGCGCAGCGACATGATGAGGAGCTTGGGGGAGAGCGGCTTGCCGGTGTTCCAGGCGGGGCACTGCGACTGGCAGCGGCCGCACTCGGTGCAGGTGGAGAAGTCCAGCAGGCCCTTCCACGAGAACTGCTCGACCTGGGAGACGCCGAAGACGTCGTCGTCGCCCGGGTCGGTGAAGTCGATCGGCTTGCCGCCGGAGGTCATCGGCAGGAGCGCGCCGAGCGAGGTGGCGCCGTCGGCGTTGCGCTTGAACCAGATGTTGGGGAACGCCAGGAAGCGGTGCCAGGCGACGCCCATGTCGGTCTTGAGCGCGACCGTGATCATCCAGATGAACGAGGTCGCGATCTTGAGGCCGGCGAAGAAGTAGGTGAGGTTCTGGAGCGTGGAGACGTCCAGGTGCCCGAGCGCCGACACCACCGGGTAGGAGATGAAGAAGGACGCCTCGTAGGCGTCGACGTGGTGCTGGGCGCCTTCGAGGGCGTGCAGCATGAAGATGCAGACGCCGACGATGAGGATGACGGCTTCGACGAAGTACGCCTGGCCGAAGTTGGAGCCGGCGAAGCGGGACTTGCGTCCCGGCCGGTCCGGCCGGCTCAGCTGGCGGATCACGATCAGCACCAGGATGCCGAGCACCGTCATCGTGCCGATGAACTCGACGAAGACGTTGTAGGGGGCCCACTCGCCGATGACCGGCAGCAGCCAGTCGGCCTGGAACAGCTGGCCGATGGCGTTGACGATCGTCAGCAGCAGCGAGAAGAAGCCCACCGCGACGAACCAGTGCGCGACACCGACGACGCCCCAGCGGTTCATCCGGGTGTGGCCGAGGAACTCCCGGGCCACGGTGACGGTGCGCCGGCCGGGCTCGTCGGTGCGGGTGCCCGCGGGCACGTTCTGGCCGAGCCGCATGAAGTTGTAGATCTGCAGGACGGCGCGGGCGAAAAGGGCCACGCCGACCACGATCAGAACCAGCGACACGATGATCGCGGCGAGTTGCATTTGGGGGCTCCTCGGGCCTGCGAGGGACTTCGTCAGTGATTACTAAGCGGTAACTTATGCAGTCCGTCTGAGACTACCCCGTCTCCCGCGTCGCACTGTAGCGGGAGGCGGAGTGATCTGAGTCGCTGAGGGTTGCCTCAGACTTGCCTCAGGATCCGGCCACAACCCGGCCGTGTTATTCGTACCAAATTGGTACATTTATGACTAATTTATATCCGTGCTCTACGGGATCGCCGCCGCCGCCATCGCCCTGTTCCTCTCCGCCGCCCTCGCCGCGCTGCTGCGCGTGCCCGCTCTGCGCCTCGGACTGCTCGACCGGCGGCAGCGGCAGCGGCGCGTGCCGCTGTTCGGGGGCGCCGCCGTCGTCCTCGCCACCTGTCTGGTCGCCCTCGCCGGGGACCGGACGGGCATCGCCCCGCTGGGGGACGGGATCGGGGCGCTGCTCGCCGCCGGGGGCGCGGTCGCCGCGCTCGGCCTGATCGCCGACGTGTGGCGGCTCAACGTCCGCTTCCTCGTGGTCGGCACCGCGGTCGCCGCCGCCTTCGTCGTCCCCTACGGGGACACCGGGCTGCTCCCGGGGGTGGTGGCCGTCGGCTGGATCACCTTCGTCGCCCTCGGCTTCCGGGCGCTCGACCACGCCGACGGAGTGGCCGGGACCGTCGGCGTCGTCACCGCCTTCGGGGTCGCCGCGTGCGTGGCCGTCGAGGTCATGGACGGACTGGTCGTGCTGCTCAGCGTGTTGGCCGCCGCGCTGACCGGGTTCCTGATGCACAACTGGCCCCCCGCGCGCGTGGCCCTCGGCGCGTGCGGCTCGCTCTTCTCGGGCTTCCTGCTCGCCGCGGCCGCCGTCTTCGCCCGCGCGGGACAGGACCCGGTCGTCGGCACGGCCGTGCTGTTCGCGCTCACCGCGGTGGCCGGGGCCGACGTCCTGCTGGTGCTGGTCTCGCGGCGGCTGGCCCGGCGGCCCCTGCTGCGCGGAGCGCCCGACCACCTGGCCCACCGGCTGCGCCGGCTCGGGCTCACCGCCCAGGGGGCGTCCGTCCTCCTGGGGGTCGCGGCGGTCGGCGCGGTGCTCGTCGGGGTGCTGGCGCACGGCGGATGGCTGCACGCGCGCGCGGTGCTGTGGGTGGCCGGCGGGGTACTCGTCGTCGTGCTCGGGCTGCTGCGGGTCCCGGTGTACGGGCCTCCACGCGCGCGTGGAGGACGTCAGGGCGGCGGACGGGACGCGCGCGGGGGCCGGCGGGCCGCCCGCACACCGCGTGCCCCTCGCGCGCGGGGCGCGTCGCAGGAGGAGCGGGCGGAGCGGGCCGTGCCGCGTTCGGGGCAGCGGACGATGACGCGTCCGGCACCCGTGTACGCGCCCCGGCGTCAACCCGAGGCCGTCCGGTCGTCCCCCGAATCCGAGGTGCGGCGGGACGGGCGATCCGTATCACCGCAGGTCAACGCCTCCTTGCGTGTAAGGAACGGATAAGAGTTGAGTGCGCCCGACTCAGGTCTGTTGACCGCAGGGTGAGTGTCGTGCACACTTGAGTCCGTTCCACTCAAGTCAGCTGGAGGAAGATCACCATGGCACGTGCGGTCGGCATCGACCTGGGCACAACCAACTCCGTCGTCAGCGTTCTGGAGGGCGGCGAGCCCACCGTCATCACCAACGCCGAGGGTGCCAGGACCACGCCGTCCGTCGTCGCCTTCGCGAAGAACGGCGAAGTCCTCGTGGGCGAGGTCGCCAAGCGGCAGGCGGTCACGAACGTGGACCGCACCATCCGCTCGGTGAAGCGCCACATGGGCACCGACTGGAAGATCGAGCTCGACGGGAAGCCCTTCAACCCGCAGCAGATCTCCGCGTTCATCCTGCAGAAGCTGAAGCGGGACGCCGAGGCCTACCTGGGCGAGAAGGTGACCGACGCGGTCATCACCGTCCCGGCCTACTTCAACGACTCCGAGCGCCAGGCCACGAAGGAGGCCGGTGAGATCGCGGGCCTCAACGTCCTGCGCATCGTCAACGAGCCCACCGCGGCCGCGCTCGCGTACGGCCTCGACAAGGACGACCAGACGATCCTCGTCTTCGACCTCGGCGGCGGCACCTTCGACGTGTCCCTCCTGGAGATCGGTGACGGCGTCGTCGAGGTGAAGGCCACCAACGGCGACAACCACCTCGGCGGCGACGACTGGGACCAGCGCGTCGTCGACTACCTGGTGCAGCAGTTCAAGTCCGGCCACGGCGTGGACCTCGCCAAGGACAAGATGGCGCTCCAGCGTCTGCGCGAGGCCGCCGAGAAGGCGAAGATCGAGCTGTCCTCGTCCACCGAGACCTCGATCAACCTGCCCTACATCACGGCGTCCGCCGAGGGCCCGCTGCACCTGGACGAGAAGCTCACCCGCGCCCAGTTCCAGCAGCTGACGGCCGACCTGCTGGAGCGCTGCAAGACGCCGTTCCACAACGTCATCAAGGACGCCGGCATCAACCTGTCCGAGATCGACCACGTCGTTCTCGTCGGCGGTTCGACCCGTATGCCGGCCGTCGCCGAGCTCGTCAAGGAGCTGACCGGCGGCCAGGACGCCAACAAGGGCGTCAACCCGGACGAGGTCGTCGCCATCGGCGCCGCGCTCCAGGCCGGTGTGCTCAAGGGTGAGGTCAAGGACGTCCTGCTCCTCGACGTGACCCCGCTGTCCCTCGGTATCGAGACCAAGGGCGGCATCATGACGAAGCTCATCGAGCGCAACACCACGATCCCGACGAAGCGTTCGGAGATCTTCACGACGGCCGAGGACAACCAGCCGTCCGTGCAGATCCAGGTCTACCAGGGTGAGCGCGAGATCGCGGCGTACAACAAGAAGCTCGGGATGTTCGAGCTGACGGGCCTTCCGCCGGCCCCGCGCGGCGTGCCGCAGATCGAGGTCGCCTTCGACATCGACGCCAACGGCATCATGCACGTGACCGCGAAGGACCTGGGCACGGGCAAGGAGCAGAAGATGACCGTCACCGGCGGCTCCTCGCTGCCGAAGGACGAGGTCGACCGCATGCGCCAGGAGGCGGAGCAGTACGCGGACGAGGACCACCGCCGCCGCGAGGCCGCCGAGGCCCGCAACCAGGGCGAGCAGCTCGTCTACCAGACGGAGAAGTTCCTCAAGGACAACGAGGACAAGGTCCCCGGCGAGGTCAAGACCGAGGTCGAGGCCGCCGTCGAGGAGCTGAAGGCCGCGCTCAAGGGCGAGGACACCGCCGAGATCCGCACCGCGACCGAGAAGGTCGCCGCGGTCTCGCAGAAGGTCGGCCAGGCCATGTACGCCGACGCCCAGGCGGCCGGCGGCCAGGACGCGGCGGGCGCCGCGGGCGGCGCCGGGGCCCCCAAGGCCGACGACGACGTCGTGGACGCCGAGATCGTGGACGACGAGCGCAAGGACGGTGCCGCGTGACGGAGGAGACCCCGGGCTTCGAGGAGAAGCCCGACGTCCCCTCCGGCGCCACCCCTGAAGACGCCGAGCCGAAGACCGCCCCCTCCGCCTCGGCGGACGGGGCGGCCCCGGCAGGGGACGAGAACCAGACCACCGCCCTGGTGGCCCAGCTGGACCAGGCCCGCAAGGCGCTCGACGAGCGCACCGGGGACCTCCAGCGCCTCCAGGCCGAGTTCCAGAACTACCGCCGCCGGGTCGAGCGCGACCGGATCGCGGTCAAGGAGATCGCCGTGGCGAACCTCCTGACCGAGCTCCTTCCGGTGCTCGACGACATCGGCCGCGCGCGCGAGCACGGCGAACTCGTCGGCGGCTTCAAGTCCGTCGCCGAGTCGCTGGAGACCGTCGCGGCGAAGATGGGCCTCCAGCAGTTCGGCAAGGAGGGCGAGCCCTTCGACCCGACGATCCACGAGGCCCTGATGCACAGCTACGCGCCGGACGTCACCGAGACGACGTGCGTGGCGATTCTGCAGCCGGGGTATCGGATCGGCGAACGCACCATCCGTCCCGCGCGGGTGGCCGTGGCCGAACCGCAGCCCGGCGCGCAGTCCGCGAAGGCCGACTCGGAGACGGGCGCGGCCTCCGCGGAGGCGGCGGACGACAAGGAGAGCGGTGGCCCGGACGAGGGCTGAGCTCGAGACGGCCGGTGCACCGGCCGTCATGACGACGCGAGAGGAGGGACGTCGGGGATGAGCACCAAGGACTTCATCGAGAAGGACTTCTACAAGGTCCTCGGCGTCCCCAAGGACGCCACCGAGGCCGAGATCAAGAAGGCTTACCGGAAGCTCGCTCGCGAGTACCACCCGGACGCCAACAAGGGCAACGCCAAGGCGGAGGAGCGCTTCAAGGAGATCTCCGAGGCGAACGACGTCCTCGGCGACCCCAAGAAGCGCAAGGAGTACGACGAGGCACGCGCCCTCTT
The DNA here is from genome assembly GCF_043200075.1 of Streptomyces sp. NPDC048481. Lineage (NCBI taxonomy): Bacteria > Bacillati > Actinomycetota > Actinomycetes > Kitasatosporales > Streptomycetaceae > Streptomyces > Streptomyces sp. NPDC048481. The sequence goes on along the minus strand of NZ_JBICXC010000003.1, from coordinate 322,429 downwards.
CGGCAACGGCGGCTTCCGCCCGGGCCCGGGCGCCGGCGGCTCCTTCAACTTCGACCTGGGCGACCTCTTCGGAGGCGGCGCCCCGGGAGGCGGCGGCGCCTCCGGCGGCTTCGGCGGCGGCATCGGGGACGTCTTCGGCGGCCTGTTCAACCGCGGCGGGACGGGCACCACCCGCACCCAGCCGCGGCGCGGCCAGGACATCGACACCGAGGTCACCCTGACCTTCACGGAGGCCATCGAGGGCGCCACGGTCCCGCTGCGGATGTCCTCGCAGTCCCCGTGCAAGGCCTGTTCGGGCACCGGCGACAAGAACGGCACCCCGCGCGTGTGCCCGACCTGCGTCGGCACCGGCCAGGTCGCGCGCGGCTCGGGCGGCGGCTTCTCGCTGACCGACCCGTGCCCCGACTGCAAGGGCCGCGGCCTGATCGCCGAGCACCCGTGCCTGGACTGCAAGGGCAGCGGGCGCGCCAAGTCGTCCCGGACCATGCAGGTCCGCATCCCGGCAGGGGTCACGGACGGCCAGCGCATCCGGCTGCGCGGCAAGGGCGCGCCGGGCGAGCGCGGCGGCCCCTCGGGCGACCTGTACGTGGTCGTCCACGTGGGCGCCCACCCGGTGTTCGGCCGCAAGGACGACAACCTGACGGTGACCGTGCCGGTGACGTTCACCGAGGCGGCCCTGGGCGGCGAGATCAGGGTTCCGACGCTCGGCGGACCGTCGTTGACGCTGAAGCTGCCGCCCGGCACCCCCAACGGCCGCACCATGCGGGCGCGGGGCAAGGGCGCGGTCCGCAAGGACGGCACGCGCGGCGACCTCCTGGTCACCGTCGAGGTGAGTGTTCCCAAGGACCTGTCGGGGAAGGCTCGTGACGCGCTGGAGGCGTATCGCGAGGCGACCGTGGACGAGGATCCGCGGGCAGAGCTGTTCGAGGCCGCGAAGGGAGCATGACAGTGATGGACGGCCGTCGACGCAGTGACAATTTCCGTGGGCCGTATGAACTGACCGAGGAAACCCCGGTCTACGTCATCTCGGTGGCGGCCCAGCTCTCCGGGCTGCACCCGCAGACGCTGCGCCAGTACGACCGTCTGGGCCTCGTCTCCCCCGACCGCACCCCCGGCCGGGGCCGGCGCTACTCGGCCCGCGACATCGAACTGCTGCGTACTGTCCAGCAGTTGTCGCAGGACGAGGGCATCAACCTGGCCGGCATCAAGCGGATCATCGAGCTGGAGAACCAGGTGGCCGCCCTCCAGGCCCGCGCGGCGGAACTCCAGGCCGCGCTGGACGGCGCGGCGGCGGCCATGCGGCAACGCGAGGCCGCGGTGCACGCCTCCTACCGACGGGACCTGGTGCCGTATCAGGAGGTCCAGCAGACCAGCGCGTTGGTGGTCTGGCGGCCCAAGCGGCAGCAGGCCCCGGACTGAGCGGCGCCGACAGGATCGAGTGGAACGGGAAGGGCCCGCAGACGTCATCGTCTCCGGGCCCTTCTTTCGTGCCTGGCGTCGCCGCGTGTCCGGTCGCGCGGGTCAGTCGCCCATGCCGATGCCCGGTTCCGGACGCTCGGGGCCCGGCGGCCGGGGCTGCTGGGCGGGGGCGGTCGGCCTGTCGGCGTTGTCCCGCGGGACGCCCAACTGCCAGAGGTGCGATCCCGGGACCGCCGGTGTCGGGCTCGGTACCGGTGTTCCGCGGGCCGGGGCCGGTGTCGGCTCCGCCGTTTCCGCCGGCCGGTCGAGGCTCGGGCGTTGCCAGCGCTCCGGAACGGTCGAAAGGCGTCGTACCGCTTCCGGGTCGCCGGCCGCTGCCGCCGCGACGGCACGCGCGCGCAGGGCGCTCTGGCGGGCGACCGGGGAGAAGCCGGGGGCCGCGTTGCCGGTCTCGGACGGCAGCCCGCGCGCGCCCATCGCGTTCAGGTCGGCCTGGAGGCCCGTCTCCGGCGGGAAGATCTCGCGCGGCAACTGCCAGGAGGCCGCGCCGTCCACGTCGACGCGGTGTTCCCTGCCGTCCACGGCGAAGGTGAGGCCGTAGCCGATGTACTGGTCGTCCCTGTCGAACAACAGGTCGCCGGAGATCTCGCCGCCGCGGTCGCGCACCTCGTTCGCCAGGTCCTGGAGGGCCGACGGCAGGGGGTTGGTGCGGCCGAGGCTGGTGACGTAACCGTCGCTCCGGGCCGTCCGCCGCTCCCCCGTCCCCTTCTCGATGTAGGGGACCTGGAACCGGGTCACGCCCTTGTCGTCCTGGTAGGTCTCGATGGCCCCGACACGCGCCTCGACGAAGGTCAGCCGCTTCTCGCCGCGTTCGCCGTGGCCGTATCTCTCCTGCATCGCCGGGAACTGGACCTGGTGCCGGAGCGCCGGCGGCGGCTGCGAACCGATGATCGTGACGGCGGCCTCGGGGTTCTGGACGAGGAGGATCTCCGCGTTGGCGACGGCGGTCCCGCCGGAGCCCACGACGATCCACTCCCGGGCCGCACCGGCGTCGAAACGGTTCTCCGCGACCTCGTCGCCCAGCAGCGCCCGTCCCGGCGCCGCCGCACGGGCCGTCTCCCACTTCAGCGTGGATTCGAGCGCGGTGAAGCAGTTGCCCATGCGGGTCGCGTCCGCGCCGTCCGGACCGGCCGTGAGGGCGTCCTTCAGCGCCGGGGAGGAGCTCAGGGCGTCGAGCACGGTGCGGGTGTCCGCGCCGCCCCGCTCGGCCCGGGTCAGCCAGGCGCGCAGTTCGCCGGCCCCGGCGACGCCCTGGCCCTCCAGCTGTCCCAGCCGGTCGCCGATCAGCCGCATTGCCTCGGCGCGGCTCTCCACCGGGAATTCGCCGCGCGGCATTCCCGGTACGAGCTCCGGCGTGAGGCCCGTGGCGATGCCGGGGACGCCGTCGCAGGCCACCCAGAGAGGAGTCGCGCTCTCCTTGCCGTCCTCGTCCAACGGCCTTACCTCTGCGAGCAGTTCACCGCCGCGGCCGAGCCGCAGCCGGGCGTGGCCGTTGATCACGTCGCCCTGTGTGGCGAGCTGGTCCTCCCAGACCCGGACGGCGTGGACGGAGATGCGGTGCCGGGGATCGTCGACGGCGGAGTACGGGTCCACGCCCATCCACTGCGCGAGGTCGCGGTCCTGATCGGCGGACTGCACGATGCCGGCGCCGGGATCGAGGTGCCATCGCCCGGCGCCGTCGATGAGCAGGGCCTGAGGATCCCGTCCGGTGAGACTGGCGCCGCCGCCGATCACGACCTTGCGCAGCGGCAGCCGCCCTTCGGCGAGCTGCCCCTCCAGCGTCCGCACGGTCCGCTCGCTGATCTGCGCGCGGTGCTCCGCCCACTGCACGGCGGCGGTCTCCAGCTGGTCGCGGGGGAGAGGGAAGCCGTTCTGGTCGTATCCGGGCATGGGCATGGTGAGTTCACGCCGCCCGATGAAGGCCTCGACCTGGCGTTGCGCACGCAGGGCCGCGTCGCGGGACGCCCGCAGGGCGGAGGCGTCGGCGGGGGAGAGGTGTTCCACGGGGCGGGCGAGATCGTCGACGAGGCGCAGTGCCTCGTAGGACAGCAGATCCGCGGACGCGAAGAGCCTGACCTGCGCCGCCCTGAACTCGGCGGCGTAGGCCTCTTCCCGCGCCATAGGGGTCGTGGGCCGCAGGCCGCACCGGTCGAGCAGTGCCGAGAGCTCGGCGCGGGCCTCGGTCCGTCGCTGCTCCGGGAGTGCCGCGTCGAAGGCTCGGGCGGCGAGCCAGTTCAGCTCGCCGACCCGGCCGTGGTCCTGACTCGACAGCTCACGCCGGTCACCCGGCTCGGACCGGTCGAGAAGGCTCTCGCGCACGGGTGGCAGACCTGCGCCGGAGCGGCCGCGTACGGCGGCGAGCTCCCCTAGCTCGTGGGCGAGCACCTGCGTCAGCTGCTCGGTGGACAGCCGGTCCGACAGTTGCACGACGTAGTGTTCCGACGTCGTGTTCGTCACCGTTCTGGCGATCAGGCCCGCCTCCATGGGGACGGCGTCCACCAGGACGTTCGCCGTATCGCCCTGCGCGTCCACCAGGACGAAACGCAGATCCTCGGCTTCCACCCGGTCGACCGAGCTGAGCCGATCCCCGAGGACGGCGGCCGCCACTCGGCCCAGTTCACGCTCGGCCGCGGCGAGCAGTCCCGCCTGCCGAGACCGCGACTCCGTATCGGCGACCGTGCCGTCCATATGACGCCTCCCCCGTGCCTTCCTCTGTGAAATGGTCGAACAGCCTTTAGGATCATGGCATGTTGACAGCGCGCTCATCGGCCGAAGCCCACCTGTACATGGACCTTCACGCGTGTGAGTGCGGTTCCGGGGACTTCGAACGCCGGCACCGGCTGGAGCAGCGGGGCGACGAGATCGTGTCGGTGTACGAAGGCCCCTGTCAGCAGTGCGGAAGGACCCGGCGTTTCGATTTCCGCATGGCCGAGGAGATCCCTCCTCCGCTCCCCGCGTTCGGCGGATCCCAGCCGTCGCAGATCATCGATCCCGGGGAATTCGCCGACGTCGCCTTCCGGATCTCCGAGTCCGTCGGGCTGGAACTCCTCAACACTCCCGAATCCGAACACCACGAGCTGCGCGATGCCGTCGCCTATGCGCTCGCCGCGTTCGAGGAGATCCCCAAATTCATTCCGGCCGGCGAGGACGCCGTCCCGGAATCCGCTTTCACCTCCGAAGCGGGCAGGGCCCGCTACCGACAGGAACCGCGCAAGTTCGAGCGCGGCATTCTGGAGATGAACGTCAGGCGGGCCCGCGCGGTGCTGGCGGGCATCGACGAGGTCAGCGGCCGGCCCGGAGGCGCGCCGTCCGGGCGGTGACGCACGCACGGGCCGGGCGGACGGGACGAGGGAAGGGGCGCCGGGGGGGCGACCTCGACCGGCCGGGTGGGGATCAGCTGGAGCCCCTCGTCGCGGACACCCCCTCGGGGACCGTCACCTATGGGTCCCCGGCTGCTGACCGGGCCAGTTCACGGGCGGGCCCTGGGACCAGCCGCCGCCGGGCTGTTGCGGTTGCCCCTGGGAGGGCCACTGCTGAGGCGCCGACGGCTGGACGCCGGGGTGGTAGGGCTGCTGGGCAGCCGTCGGGAACGGCTGCTGGGGCGCGGGTGCGTACGGTTGGTGAGACGGCGAGGACTGCGGGGCGGGTGCGTGGTGCTGCCGCGGAACAGGGGCGTACCCCTGGTGAGGCGTGAAGGGCTGCGACGGGGGAAGCGGAGCCGCCGGCGCCGGATCGACGTACGGCAGGGGCGCCATGCTGACCCGGTTCAGGAAGACGATGTTGGGGTTGCAGTCGGCCGGGTGCACCAGGACAACGCCGTCGGCGCGGCGTTCGACGACCAGCAGGCTGAACTCGGCGAGCGCCTGGAGCTGCGTCGGCTCGAGCACGTACTCGTAGACGCGCTGGCGTCCGGTCGCGAGGCTCGTGCTGTCGCTGTCGCCGGTGGTGTGGGTGGTGGATTCGTTGGTGGAGTACGTGGTGCTGGTGGAGGTGCCCGTCGTCTCGCTGTAGCTGCCCCCGGAGTTGGTGGAGGACGACGACGAGAAGGGGTTGTCGCCGCCCTGGTAGGTGGTGGAGCTGCTGCTGCCCCAGTTGCGTCCGCGGGTGACGGACTCGCTGTACGTCGTGCCCCTGCTGACGGAGGAGCCGACCGTCTTCGCGACGGAGGTGTTGACGGTCCTGCCCTCGGTGTCCGTCAGCGAGTGCAGCACGAAGGAGTGCTCGCGGCCGATGAAGTCCGCCGCGACATTGGCCTCCTGGTGGTTGCCGAGCTTCATGAAGGCGACCGTTCCGCCGCCGATCATCTGCTCCGCCGCGTCCCGCAAGTGAGGGTGCAGCAGGACGAGTTGGGACCCGCGGCGCTCGCAGACCTGCGCCAGCCGTTCGAGGTGGCGTCGCTGCGGACCCTGCTCGCCGAGGGCCACGAGGACGGTTGGCGCACTCTCCTGGAACGAGGACAGCCGCCGCATCACGCTCTGGACGGCCAGGTCGGCCAGCAGCTCCGTGGTCGCCGAGCCGGCGCCGAAGTCCAGGGCGAAGCAGGTCAGATAGCCGGGGCCGCGACCCTCACGGGCGGCGCCCAGCGCCTCCAGCGGGTGCACGAAGGACACCAGGCGGAAGAGGCTGTCCCGCACCTGGTCCTTGTTCTTGTCATTGAGCAGGTCGTCCGCGATCCGGTTGCGTTCGTCCCGGGTGAGGCGCTTGGTGTCGTCGGCCTCGCCCATAAGGACGCGCAGGCCCGCGCCCAGCCGGGCCACCGAGACGTCCTCGCCGAGGGCGCCGCACAGCTGGGTGAGGATGCGGGTGTCGACGGCACGCTCGGCGCGGCCCGCCTCGGGATTGTCCCCGTGGACCGCCTCGACGAGGGCGTGCACCAGCTCGTGCGGCTCCAGTCCGCCGACGACGCTGCTCTCGGCCATCCGGCTGGGCAGCAGCTGGACGTCGACGGGGACTCCGGCGGCCTCGGCGAGGACGGACAGTTCCCGGCACACCAGGGCCTGCGTCAGGTCGACCACGATGACCGGCCGCTCCTGGAGCGTGGAGGTGCCGAAGACGGTCAGGAAACCCTCGCGGCCGCGCTGGCTGCCGCCGAAGACGTCCAGCCGCCGGGTGTCCGGGCCGAGGGGCAGCGCGCCCCAGGCGTCGAGGCCGCGCACCCAGTGTTCCTGCCGGCTGTCATGCTGCTGCCGACGCTGGTGCCACAGCTGCCAGGAGGACTGGAACCGCTCCTCCAGTGCGCCCTGCTGGGCCGCGAGATCACCGGCGGCGGAGCCGAGCCGCTGTGCGGCGAGGCCCATCCTGGCCAGGGCGACGACGATCGCCACGACGCCGAGGACCGCCATGACGGCACCGACGAAATAGCTCAACAGGAAGCAGACCGCCGCGACCCCGCCGCCGATCTTGACCGCGGAACCACGTCGGTCCTCGTGGTCGAGGCGCGCGGCCGTCGCCCGGTTCTCGTAACCGACCGCCACCTGCTCCCGCTGCGGTTCGGGCTCGACGAACGGCCGGCGCAGCGACTCGGGGTCGCGGTAGACCCAGCCGAGGCGCTGTCCGGCGTCGAAGAGGCGCAGATAGCGGCCGGGCTCTCCGGCCCCGGTGCTTTCGACAGTCATATGTGAGGCTCCCGGCCGGTCAGGCGACGAAGGTCTCGAGCGCGCGGATGCGCTGGTGGAGCGGCGGATGCGAGGACATGAGGCGGGCGACGGGGCTCTCCTTGCGGGCCGCGTCGTCGTGCCCCTCCGACTGCCAGCCGGTGAACACGGTGATCAGCAGGGGCCCGTACCCGAGCTGTCCCGCGAACCGGTCGGCGCGCAGCTCGCTCTGCCGGCCGGCCCAGGCGAGCAGGAACGGGACCGCGTAGAGGGCGGCGGCGGGCGGGAAGGCGAGGAAGGTCGCTATGGCGAGACCGCCGAAGACCAGGACGAAGATGCCGGCCGCCACGCAGGAGAGCTCGGCGGTGAAGAAGAACAGGAATGTCATCACGATCTTCACGACGAACATGAACGCCCGGACCGGCATGGCGTACCAGAAGCCGAGCAGACCGGACCAGGCGTGGCCGCCGACGTGGTGACCCAGCTCATGGGCCATCACGGCCGAGAGCTGCTCGGGCGGCAGCTGTCGCATCGACCCGCGCGTCACGCTGACGATGTGCCCGGCGGCGGCCGAGGCGTTGAGCTCGTCCGAGTCCTCCATCCACAGGTCGTACCGGGCGCCGTCGATACCGGCCCGGCGCGTGATGTCGTCCCAGATGGGCCGGAGGACGGCCAGTTCGGCGCCGGTGGGGGGCCGCATCTTGAACCACAGCCGTGCCAGACCGCGCTCGGTCGGCCGGTGGAAGACCAGGGCGCCGGACGCCAGCCAGGCGACGACGAAGGCGATGTCCAGGCCGCTCGGCAGCACGCGTGAAATGAGCCAGATCACCAGCAGACTGCCCAGGAACAGCGGCACGTTGAGCAGCAGCGTGGTCACGGACGTGGAGTCGGCGCCGCGGTTCACCTGAGGGGTGCCGGGGGCGTGAGGCGCGGCAGGTGCGTACTGCGGCTGGTGCTGTTGCGGGTACGACAACTGCGGCGTCTGCTGGGGCGCCTGCTGCGGATACTGCTGCGGCGCGAACGACTGCTGCTGCGGCGGCTGCTGTTGCGCGTACGGGGCCTGGTACCCGTACGGGGGCTGCTGCGCATAGGGGGCCTGGTACCCGTACGGGGGTGGCTGCGCGTACGGGGGCTGCTGTCCGTACGGGGGCTGCTGGGGCGCGTACTGCGGCTGATGGCCCGGCGCGAACTGTTGCGGGTGGGCGCCGGGCTGGTGTGGCGGCTGCTGGTACGGCGGTTGCTGGTGATGCGGCGGGGGCGGCGGCGCGGCCTGGTACGGCGGCTGGTGAGGGGGCGCGGCCTGGTAGGGCGCCTGCTGCGGTGGGACCGGCGGAGCGGCCTGAACCGGCTGATCCGGCGGGACCGGCTGCACAGGCGGGTAGGCCGAGTCCTGCGGCGGGCCGGGCTGGCCGTCGGGATGGGCCGGGTCGCCGTACCCGTAGGGGGCCTGCGGCCGGTGAGGGTCAACGGGATGGGTCATATGAGTTCGCCCTGAGGGAGATGGGCGCCGTACAGGCGCTCAAATGTGGACAGGTGAGAGATGACCGTCCCGAGGGCGGCAGAAGAGACGCCTCTGATGATTGAACTCGCCCCCGTGTCCGCCGAGGCGGACGTCAGTCATTGATCAGCAGCCGACACATGGTGCCCGAACCGACCTCCCAAGTCCACCTGATATCAGGGGAGGTGACGTTACGGTTGCAAGGCTTGGCCCGGTCCCGGCCCGGCATCTAGGGTGGTCCCCCAAGATCGACAACGGGGGACACGTTGCCAACCACACCGCATGCGCACCGGCCTGTCCGGATGGCGCGTTCCGTTCTCTGGAGCGAATGCGCCACCGAACGGGCCGCGCACATATGACCGCCGGCCCACCCGGCGCGGGCGCCTGGCATCGCTTCGCGAGCCTGGAGGCCGCGCTGCTGCGCGAGGTCCCGCGGCAGCGGCCGTCCGAGGACCGGCCGGCCGGCGGCGACGACGAGCTGCGGGCGCAGCGCCTGGCCGCCCTGGTCTCCGCCCACCACGCTCCGCACCCGCACGACCCGACGGGCGGCGCGGTGCTGGTCGGCTGGGCGCGCAGAGCGGCCGACGGCCCCCTCGACATCCTCGTCGGCGGCGGTGCCCTGCTGGGCGGACGCACGGACGAGGCCGACGGGACGATGTCCCTGCTGCGGCTGCCCGCCGGCGCGCGCGGCCTGCGACAGCCGACGGGTACGGCAGCCGCTTCGATGGACGCCTTCCCCTGCTGGAGCGCGGTCGCCGGAGTGACCGACGGGCTGCTGGTCGACGACGAGCCGAGACCGGCGAGCACGGGAGCGGCCCTGCAGCGGCCCACTCTGGAGGACTGCCTCCTCGGTGTGTGGCAGGAACCCTTCGCCTGGCTGGTGTTCGCCGAGCCGGTGCCGGCCGCGGAGCTCGACGAACTCACCGGCGACGTCGCCGACGAACGGCGCAGGGCACAGGCCAAGGCAGAGGGATCGCCCGAGTACGCCATCGCCGCGGCCCGGCTGGAGCGCCGCCACAAAGAGCTGGCCAAGGCGTCGGCCACCGGGCTGTGGCGGATACGTCTGCTGGCAGGCGGCCGGACGCCCGAGGAGGCGACCCGGGTGGCGGCGCTGCTGTGCGCCTCGGCGGACCTGGAGGGACTGCCGTACGCGCTGCGCCCGACCAGGCGGGTGGGCGACCTCGCCACCGCCCTCGGCGGTGTCCTGCCGGCGCCGGAGGAGTACCCCTTCCACGCGGGTTCGGACCTGCTGGCGGCCCTCGCCCGGCCCCCCGCCCGGGAGGTTCCCGGCGTACGGTTCGCCCTGCGGCCGGAGTTCGACGTCACTCCCGAGACCGCCGCCCGTCCGGCGCTGCCCGGAGCCGCTCCGGTCCGGCTCGGCTCGGTGCTGGACCGCAACCGCAGCCCCGTCGGCGACCTCGAACTGACCCGCTCCACCCTCAACCGGCACACGTTCGTGTGCGGGGCGACCGGCGGCGGCAAGTCGCAGACCGTGCGCGGACTGCTGGAGTCGGCGACGCACGCGGGCATCCCGTGGCTGGTCGTGGAACCGGCCAAGGCCGAGTACCGCTTCATGTCGGCGCGGCTCGGGGACACCGCCGAGGTCGTCGTGATAGCGCCCGGCGATCCGGAGTCCCTCCCGGCCGGACTGAACCCCCTGGAGCCGTCCGCGTACGCGAGCGGCGAGCGCTTTCCGCTCCAGACCCACCTCGACATGGTGCGGGCCCTCTTCCTGGCCTCGTTCGACCCGCAGGAGCCGTTCCCGCAGGTCCTGAGCGCCGCGCTGACGCGCTGCTACGAGGACCTGGGCTGGGACCTGACGCTGGGCGAACCGACGTTCCCGGGCACCGAGCCGCGTTACCCGACGCTCGAGGACCTGGAGCACACGGCGCTCCGGGTCGTCTCGGACATCGGCTACGGCAAGGAGGTCGCCGACAACGTCCAGGGCTTCATCAGGATCCGCCTGGCCGGCCTGCGCCTCGGGACGACGGGCCGCTTCCTGGAGGGCGGCCGTCCGCTGGACTTCGGCGAACTGCTGCGGCGCAACGTCGTCTTCGAGATCGAGGACGTCGGCGACGACAAGGACAAGGCGTTCCTGATGGGCACGATCCTCATCAGGCTCGTCGAGTACCTGCGCATGGAACAGCGGGTGACCCGGCGACTGTCCTTCCCGTTGCGCCACCTGACGGTCTTCGAGGAAGCCCACCGCCTGCTGCGCCGAGCCGAGGAGGGCGGCGCGAGCGCCCACGCGGTGGAGATGTTCGCGGGCCTGCTGGCGGAGATCCGGGCGTACGGGGAAGGGTTGGTCATCGCGGACCAGATCCCGAGCAAGCTGCTGCCCGACGTCATCAAGAACACGGCGGCGAAGGTCGTCCACCGGCTGCCCGCGCAGGACGACCGCGAGGCGGTCGGCGCGACGATGAACATCACGCGGGCCCAGTCCGAGTACCTGGTCACCCTGCGGCCGGGCGAGGCGGCCGTCTTCACGGACGGCATGGACTATCCGCTGCTGGTGCGGATGCGGGACGGGACGGACCGCGAGGACGCGGGGGCGATCAGGCCGGCGTCGGCGGCGGGCATGACCGGTCCGCGCAGCCGGGCGTGCACGGTCGACTGCTCGACGGCCCCATGCACCTTGCGCGAGCTGCGCAGGGCTCAGCGGCTGACGGAACAGGCCGAGCTGCGGATCACTCTGTGGGCGGAGATGGCGGTGGCGGCCCATCTGCTGGGCTGGACGACGCCGCTGCCCGGCGAGGCGATGCGACGCGAACTGGCGCCGTACCGGGGCCGCCTCCTGGACTGCGCGATCGGCCAGGCCGTGGACGGCGCGGTGCACAGCCGCGTGGGCGCCCCCGCGGATCCGGGCGCGCTCGGCGAGCACGTGGCCGCGGTGATGCGCGCCCAGTCGGAGGGCCAGGACCCGTGCACGGTGGGCGAGCCGCGCTTCAGAGCGCGCCAGGGGACGAGGACGCGGGTGTATTACCACGGGCGGCATTCGCCCTCTGTCCTCGAGAACATCGTTGGATGTGCGGATCCGTCGGAGGAGTGGCGTCAGCGATTCGCGCGCACGCTGACCAGCTTTGCGCGCGTCCCTCGCCGGCCGAATCCGTCCGGGAACACGACGGGGGCTCTCGAGTGAGCGAACTGTACGGGACGGATGAGCCGACAGGGCAGGACGTGCCCGAGCAGCAGTTGCAGGAGGCTGCGGGCTGGGAGACGGCTGAGTTCGGGGAGCCCGAGGAGCCGGCCGAGGTGGGCGGGACGGACGAGGTTCCGCTGGGGAGCGACGCCTTCGACGGTGCGGGAGACGGCCCCGGGCAGGGGGAGCCGGATGAGCCCGACCGCTTGGCGGTGGCCGCGGACCGCGACGTCGATCTGTCCGACCTGGGCATGGACGCGGTGTGGCGCGAGAGCAACGAACCGCTCTATCGCAGCGAAAACCGCGAGCCCGAGGACATCTTCGAGAACGGCTTCGTGCCAAAGGATTCGTCGAACACGGATTTGCGTCACTATGTTGCGGAGGATGATCCCTCCGCCTTCGTGAGCACTTCATATCACGAGGATATCGGTGATGAGTTCGGGGGTAAGTACACTTATGAGTTGGACGTGCCAGGTGGAATCGACGTCAACAAAACCCTGTGGGACCATCCGCTTGCCTATGAAGAGGAAGTAGCATTCCCTGGAGGAATCCGCAGCGAATACATCGCCGGCGCGTCCTCCTACGACTACGGTACGGGCGAGCGCGGAGATTTCATCCCCAACCCCAATTACATCCCTGAGGCTGATCGTGTCAAATGAACCTGAAACGCAGACTCTCTACGACAAGCCGATCTCACTTGTCTCACAGGCAGGCGAACGGCCCGGCCGGCTCGTGGCCGTGCTCTCGGGGAGCGACTACACCGTCGAAATCAGCTGCGGCCCGATCTCGTCACGCCATACCGGGTGGAACCTCTTCACGGCTCTGGGCCAGGTACGTGACGAACTGGAGCCCCACGGTCTGAAGCCGGCGATCGAGGGGGCCTGTGTGGACGTCTACCCGAGCAGGATGGCCCTGGACATGGGCGGCGGCCGCCGGGCATACCGCTGGTCGTCGGCCGGACGGCCGGTGACGGTGGACATCTTCGACGACGTGCCGCCCTCGGATCACGCACGGCTCGCCGATGTGCGCGAGCAGCGGACCGCCCATGAGCGACGCAGGGAGACGCGAAATGACTGAGGACCAGGCAGCAGTGCCGCAGGTTACCGACGAGTTGCGCGCGGAGGCGGCCAGGAACCCGGGAGCGTGGGTCTACGCCGTGGATCCCCACTTCGACGCTGCCGGGCAGGTTCCCCCTTATGGAGTCGTCGGCGCATGGAAGGTCGACGAACACGGCGAGATCACAGGCGAATTCAAGAGGAATCCCAACTACCGTCCGTCGCCGCGTGCCCTTGGTCTCGAAGTCGCCGGCGATCCTGTGGACGAGGCGGTGCAGCTTGCCGCCACGGGGTACGCCTCCGACGGCGATGTCCGTCGGGTTCTCCTTCAGGCAACCGTATATCTGGCGGACGGTGCGGAAACATTCACCGAGACCGCGGGTGAGGGCGGGAGCGCTCCGATCATCGCGGTGTTCACGAGCGCTGCCCACTTCCCGAGTTCCGTTCCACGCATGCGGCGAGTGTCCTTCCGGGACCTGCTTGCCGAGGTCCCGGAGAACGCGGTGATCAAGGTGAACCCCGGCAATTCCGCGTCGGTCGCCATCCCCGCGTCGGACCTCAAGGTCTGAGCGCGAGAAGGACGAGCGGCTGGGCAAGAGCCGGGGGCGAGCGCGAGCCGTCGGGCAGAGTCGGAAAGGCGGGGGAGACGTGGCGCAGCGTGACGTAGACGGTCGGAATGAGTGAGTTGTACGCGGCGGAGAAGAGGGCCGAGGCCGCCCCCGTCGAGACGACGGCTCCCGCCCAGACGGACCCCGCGGACGCCTGGGCGGAACCCGAAGAGCCTGCGGACGAGGGGAACGCCGAGCCCGCCGGGATCACCGGGGAGCCGAAGGAGCCCGACGACGCCGACGAGCCCGGTGAGCCCGAGTGGGGGCGGGAGGACGATGCGGCGGTAGACCCCGGAAGTGGCGGCGCCACGGGCCTCGAGGCCCGCGCTCGGGACGGCCGTCCGGCAGCGTCGGGCGAGGACACGTATCCGGCGGAACCGGAAGATCCCGAAAGTCCCGTGGAGCCCGAAGAGCCACAAGGTCCGGAAAGACCGGACGGCCCCGGGGACTCGGATGAGGCGGACGGGCTCGAAGGGACCGAGGGCGCCGAGACCCCCGAAGAGTCGGCGGAGGCGGAGTCACCCGAGGACAGGGCCGGCGTATCCGGCGGTTCCGCCGCGGACGAACCGTCGGTGACCGGGAAGTTCATGGATCGGGTGAAGGGTGCGTTCAGCAGCGGTGACTCGGTGCGGGAGATATCGGAGACCGTCGACAGACCTGACTTCCATCTCCCCGGCAGGGCCTATCCGCCGGACGCTTACGGGACCCCGCTGGACCGGCCCGACGGAACGCGTACCCCGCTGTTCGACGGTATCCCCAATCGGGATCAGACACAGCAAGGCGCCCTTGGCGACTGCGGGGTCATCGCGACGTTGGGGGCCGTCGCCGAGCACCGTCCGCAGGACATCATCGACCGCATAAAGGAGAACGAGGACGGCACGTACGAGGTCTCGCTCAACGAGGCGAAGAGCGTCGGCTTCGGCAGGTACGAGCCGACAGGTACCGTCGTGAAGCTGACGGTGACCGGCGATCTGCCCGTCTACAGCGAGATTCCCTCCGTCGCGGCTTTCGCCGACTCCGCGGAGACAGGGGTGGCATGGGCGCCGATCATGGAGAAGGCCATCGCCGGTGTGGACCGGACGTGGAGCGAGGACAAGCAGGCGTCGTGGCAGTCCACCCATGCGCGAACGGATGCATCTCCCACCGGCTACACGCGGCTCAATTTCGGGACCAAGTCAAGCGATCGGGCCGAGTTGTTGGTGCAGTTGACGGGAACGCCTGCCCAGGTCTGGGATGTGCCGACCGGTTACGACCACCATGGTCGTGACGCGAAGACCCAGTTCAGGCAGGATATCGCTGAGAAACTTGCGGACGGTTGCCCCGTCATCGTCGCGACGCGACACCAGGAAAAGGGAGAGTCGCCACTGCCGGGCAAGCTCGTTGCAGGGCACGCCTACGAACTGACCGCCATAAACGAAATCGGGCGGTTCGAACTGAGGAATCCCTACAACGCAAGGGATCCGCAGCCGTTGACCTTCGACGAGCTGAGGGACAGCATCCTCCCGAACTATGTCACCTTGGAGAAGAAGTGACAGTGCAGGAAATCGCGATCTGGCGCAACATGCAGGCGAACAAGGGGTTCGCCCGCTTTTTCGTCACACATCTTTCCGAACGGGAGGGCCGGCCGCCGTTGGTCGAACTCGTCGTCGTCGTCGACGGCGCCGAGGAAGACCATTCGCTGGAGCCCGGCGACGTCTTCCCGATCAGGGACCAGGAATGGAAGCTGGACCGCATCGAGGACCTCGAATCTCCGAGCGGGGACTGGACGGTCGTTCTCGCCAGGGTCACGTGAGCCGGCTCGGCCGTGCTCGTGCTCGCGGGCCGGTTCCCCGGGGGACCGGCCCGTCGGAACTACGGCCGGACCCGCATCACCCCAGCCGGGCCAGTCTCGTCCTGAGCGGTTCCGCTGAGCGCAGGGTCACCGCTTCCTCGACCAGTTCCCGTTGGTCGAGGTGGTCGCGCCAGGGGTAGCGGATGTGCCAGTGGTCGACGACGTATTGCAGGAGGTCGAACCGCCCCGCCTCCGCGATCGTCGTCGCGGCGGTCAGGCTCTGGGCCAGGGACAGCCGGGAGTACGGTCCGTCCTGGTGGTTGGTCTGGCGTACCGCCATCAGCGCCTGCAGGGCCAGCACCGGCTCCGGGAAGTCCCAGAAGTGCTCGTCGCTGGTCCATTCCGGCAGCTCCCGGCCGCAATCGGGGGTCCAGTCGGCGAAGTCGGCGAGCAGGTCGGACGAGACGGGCACAGGCGCTTCACCCGGCCCGAACGGCGTGCTCGACAGGATCGCCCGCACGCGCAGCGCGTAGCGGCTCCGGGTGAAGTGCTCGCGCACCAGACGGGCGTTGAGCCGGGGATCGTCCTGGGCGAGGAGCGACGGAATGAGGACGTCCGTCTGCATCCTCCGCCGTGTGAGGCCGCTGTCGCCGCCTGCCCCGTCGAACGGCCAGGTCGCCCTGGTTCCGTCGAGGAGCGTGTCCCAGAGCCGCCTGTCGCCCCGCCGTACCAGCGCCCGTACGGTGTCGGCGCTGAAGGTGGTCCGGGCGAGCAGTGTGCACAGGGGGAGGCTGAGACGTGCCACGACGGTCTCGATGACGGCGCCGGGGGCGAGGCCGAGCAGGAGGGCCGGGGCGCAGTGGTCGGCGAAAGCGCGGTTCGGCTCACCGGTCTCGTCCTCTTGCCGCTGCGCGGAATCGAGCAGCTCGGGCAGCGGACCGTCGAAGCCGGCGGCGAGCAGGCGGACCGCCCGCGTCCAGCGGGCGGGGAACACGTCGAGACGCGTGCGGACCCGCTCGGCCCAGTCGCCGAACTCGGGCCGGACGACGAACTCGGCGGCCGGCAGGACGTCGACCGGCTCCCCGCCCGCGGTGAGGGCCGCGGCCAGACGCACAAGCTCGGGGACGGGCCCGGCGCTGTACGGGACGATGCCGTACAGCCGGGTCCACAGTTCCGCCTCGTCCAGGTCCCCGCGCGCCGACCGCGCCTCTTCCAGCGCCTCGGTCACCACACGGCCGACGGCCCCGGGATCGGCGTGGCGGACGACGCCCCGCGCGGGGTGCGCGTGGCGCAGCACGTCCTCGACGGTCACGGCGGGAGCCCAGCCCGGCTGCGGAGAGGCGGCGCGCACCACCGCCTGGGGGAGGGCGCCGCCGTCCCGCGGGGACCACGGGGCGATGCAGCACGTGGACAGGGTGGCTACGGCGGTGTCCCGGTCGGCGTAGATCCGCAGCAGGCTCAGTGGGGTGATGGGCGTCGCCAGGGCCCGGGCGACGTCGGCCGGGCAGTCGGCCCGCGCCAGCAGGATGCCGTACCGCTCACGTGCGACCTTGCGGTGGCCGCTCGCCTCGGATGCTTCGAGACGACCGCGCACCAGGTCCCAGTCGACGTCGTACCAGCGGTCGTCGGTGACGGTCCGGCTCACGGCGGCGATCTCGCTCTGCGTGAGCCCGTACAGGTCGGACGTCCGCGGTGAGGTGGGCAGCCGCAGCCGCCAGGTTCGCAGCGCCTCGTCCAGGTGCTCGTCGCGCCGCTCCCGGCGTGCCCGGGCGGCGGTGCGGAGGGGCTTCACGTCCCGCAGGCGCAGTGCCTGACCGAACGCCTCGCGCACGTCCTCCTCCCGCGGCCCCGCCGCGCCCTCGGGCATGAGGGCCGGCAGGAGGCCGGCCTGGCCGGCGCCCCACAGGCGTATGCCGGCCACCAGCTGCTGGTAGGGGGTCAGCACCTCTTCGTCGCCCTTCCAGGCGGCACTCAGCGCCTGGGCGACGAGGCCGGGTTCCCGGGAGTCGTAGCACAGCCTCAGCAGATCGGTGTCCCACGGCGCGGGTGGCGGGAACGCGATCCGGGCACGCACCGCTTCGGTGCGGGGCAACGGGTAGGCGGCGCCGGAGCCGAAGGGGCGGCCCTCCAGCAGCGCCAGACGGGTGGCCGGGGCCGGTCGGAGCTTCGGGCGGGTGATGCCGGTGAGCAGCCACTCGTTGAGCCGGGGGTCGTCGCGTCGGAGGAAGGCGCGTTCGACGTCCGCGTTCCTGGACTCCTCCGTCATGAAGGAGGTGCCGCGGCCTCCCCAGGCCCTGTCCCACAGGGCGGGGTCGTGCACGCCGGCGAGCAGAGGGGCGAGCCGACCGCGCTCGCTCCCCGAGGCGGCTTGGGAGAGCGGCCACGCGTCGAGGCGGGTGAGGAGGCGCGCGGGCAGGTCGCCGGGGGCGATGCGGGCCAGCCAGGTCACGTGGGCGCCGGGATCGACGTCGCCGTGTGGGGCGGTGACGGTGGAGTCGTACCGCGCGGCGGCGTCGAGCAGCGTCGGGAGGTCTCCGGGGAAGCCGGCCGCCAGGAGATCGAACGCTGTCTCCCAGGCCCGTTCGTCGGAGCCGAGCCGTGCGCGCACCCTCTCCTCCACCTCGGGAAGGGGGGTGTCGGTGAAGGCGCCGGGCAGCCGGAAGCGTCCGGCGGGGGCAGCCCGCCACTGCTGCTCCACCGCCGCCGGCGCCAGCCTCGTCCGACCGTCGCCCAGCGCCTCGACGAGGCCGTTGCCGAGGCCTGCCGAAAGGTCGTCCCGTCCGACGACGGACGCTGCCTGACGGGCGCTCAGGCCCCAGCCGGCGTACAGGGCCTGGACCTCGGCCGCGCCGCCGTGCGCGGCGACCCAGTCGCCCAGTCCCTCGGGCGGCGCGTACCACTCCTGACGCAGCACGCACAGCCGGGCTTCCGCCCCGAGCTTCTCGGCGGTCTTGGCCGCGGCCTCCGGCGTCGCGTGCTGGAACAGGGCTGCAAACGTCTCGTCGAACTCGTCGACCTGCGGTTCACTCACGCGACAGAGTGGATCACGAACCCGGCCGGCGGCGGTCCGCGAGCACGTCGTTGCAGCCACCTCGGGCAACCACGGTGGGACGGACGGGAATTGGGCTTCCGCCGTCGGGAATCCGTCAGCCGAGTTGTTCCGTCGTGCCGTCCGGGTGGATCAGGAGGCGGATCGCGCCGCCGTAGCGGTTGTCGGTGATGGTCGCCGGGGTGGGGGCGCCGAGCTGCTGCGCGCGCTGCTGGAGGATCGACAGGACGACGTCCTGGATGTCGCCGTAGGGCGGGGCGGTGACCGGGACGCCGTCGATCAGGCCGGCGTTGGGGGAGAAGACGTGCACCTGGGCGTCCGCCGTGGCGGGGGGCGGGGGCGGCATCGTCGGTTCGGTCATCGGGGGTCGGGTTCCTTCCGGCTCGGTTCCGGATCAGTTCCGGCTCAGGCGCTCTTGGCCTCGTCCTGCTCGGGAGCGCTCGGGGTGACGTTCACGGTGACGTCCGTGGCGACGTCGGCGGTGCGAGCGTACGTGCCGCGGGCGAGGCGTCGCAGGCCGCCCGACTTGACCATCGCGGACAGGACGTTGCTGATCGTCTTCGAGGGGTCGCCGTAGACGCCGTGGGGCAGAGCGCGCAGCACGTCGCGGGCGGAGAACGGGCCCGGGAAGGCCGACACGGCCGTCTCCACGGCCGCCCGGATGCTGGGCACGTGGGGCGCGGTGGCGTGGCGGGCGCCCGACGCGGTGAGGGCGGCCGCCTGGCCCGGGCCGGCGGTCGTCCTGCGGCTCGGGACCGGATGCGGGAGGCAGGTGCGGACGGCCTGGAGTGCGCTGCGGACCGGCTCGAGATCGATCTCGCCGCCGCCGCCGCCGTCGTCGCCGCCGGCGGGGGCGCCCGCCGCGGCCAGCATGGTCGCCACCTTCTCTATGTTCGCGAGCGAAGAGGCGAGTTCGCGCAGCAACGGCTCCAGGAAGTCGCGGCGCAGGGCCGTCACCGGGTCGGTGGTGGCGAGCTCGACGGAGACCGAGCCGGTCAGGGCGCGCAGGGGCGAGGCGTCGGGGGAGACCGCGGCGTGGTCCTGGGCCTCCCGCGGGGCGAGCGCCTCGACGGCCTTGCGCGCCGTGCGGACGATGTCCGGCGTCTCCGGCGCGATCTCGCCGCCCGGCACGCTCACCAGCATCGTGGCCAGCTGCTCCAGGCTGTCCAGGGTGGGCAGCGCGGCGCGGATCAGAGGGGCCAGCAGAGCCTGTCGTACGGCCTGGGCGGGGTCCTCGTACGAGAAGGCGATCCGCTGCCCGGACTCGGCCGCTGCCATGTCCTCGCTCCTGCTTTCCGGGTGTGCGTGGGGATGGGGGTGGGGGTGGGGGTGGGGGTGTCGGGAAGCGGCGGGGTGGTGACCGTCGTCGTGCGTCCGCTGTGCGGTGGTGTGCTGGTGCAACTGCCTCGGGATGCCCGGCAACTCGCTCCGTTCCCGGACCAGTTGGTCCTGGCGGGCGTCGAACGCGTCGAGGATCCGCTCCAGCGCGGGCAGACCGTGCTCGGCGGCGGCGCGGATGTCCCCCGGGTCGCTGCCGCTGCCGCGCGAGCGCAGGCGCAGCAGGCGGCGTGACGTTTCGGCAGAGTGGTGGCCGGGGGCCGTGCCGGGCCCGTCCGACGGGTGGTGGCTCGGCAGGTCGCCGTTCGCGTCGCCGACGCCGAGGGCCCGGCGGATCCAGCGCCGGTCCTCCAGCGTGGTGGCGGCCGTGTAGCCGTAGGGCTCGGCGTGCGCGACGGCGTCCTCGAGGCATTCCGCCCACAACGGGCAGGAAGCGCACAGGTCGCGGGCGGTGCGCAGCAGGACGAGACGCTGATGGCGCTGCTCGGAAGAGGCGTACGGAATGTCTGCGGGCGCCTCCAGCAGCGGGTGCTGGAAGACGTCCGGTCGGCGTCGGCAGGGCAGGGCGGCGTCGGGGCTGTGTACCCCTGCGCCCGCTCCGGTTCCCCGTGCCGCCCCGCGCGCGGGGCGCGCGGGAAGCGCCGTATGGCTGGCCATAGGCATGCGTGTATTCCCCCGTGGTGATGCGTGATCCGGGGGGACTCTAAGGCGTTCCGTCAATGGGGTGCAACGCATCTGCAAAGCGTGTGCCGACTTGGCACAGTGACGAGACGAAACGTTCACACGGGCCTCAACTGTCCGCCGGGTCAGTGGCTTTGCCCTGCCGTACCCGGCCGAATGCCCGGCGGGCACCGCATGCAATCGCTTTCGCCCTGCTGCCGCGCAGCGCCAGTACGCCGAGCACGCCGAGGAATCCGAGCGGAACGCCGGCCTCCGGCAGGAACATCCCGACGACGGACGCGATGACGAGGATCACATCCGCGAGCACGACGGTGACGCCCCGTCGGCCCGGGTGCTCCTTCACCATCCACGCGCCGAGGAGCGCCATGCCGGCGAGTGCCCAGTAGCCGAAGGCGGCCTGACCGGTGACGGTGGCGCTGGTGGAGGCGCGCACCGAGTCGCCCACCGCGGAGAAGTACCCGGTGAACGCCGCGGCGAGAAGCGTCGAGGCGAGTCCGAGAAGGAGCTGGCCGCGGCGTCGGAGCAGCCAGACGACCGCGCCGACGAGCGCGAGCGCGCAGACCGTGACGAAGCTGGAGCCGCTCTCGGAGGCGATGGCGAAGAGCGTGTAGGCGGCGGCGACGCAGAAGACGACGCGGGGGAGCAGCTTGACGGCCCAGGGGTCGTCCTTGTCCTGGCGTACGAGGCGGCGCAGGCGGGAGAGCGCGGGGGAGGTGGGCGGGTCCGCCCGGCCGGAGCCGGGCCGTCCGGCGGGCGGTCCGGGCGTGCGGGTGGTGGGTTTCGGCCTGGTGGGGTTCATCGGCGCGTCAGGCTCCCATTCCGGCGTCGCGGGATGGCTCGGGGGTGGGAGGGGCCTGCGGGGCGGCGGCCGGAGTGCTGGTCCTGGCGGGGGTGACGACGGACTTCGCCGTCGCGTTGACGCCGGGCAGGAAGGCGTGGGCGGGCACGGCGGCCGTCCCGGGCGCAGGGAAGGCGAGCGGTTCCAGCGGGGCCGGTCCCGTGCGGGCGTCGATCTTGACGCCGGGGAGGTACTGACCGTGGGTGCTCACGGCGACGGGGGCAGGGGCGGGCGTGGTCGGCGCCTTCGGGTTCCCTTCGCGCTGTGCGGCGGCCCATTGCCGGTCCTCGGCTGCGGGGAGCGTGACCTCGTGGTCCGGGCGCAGGACCTTGATCTCCTCGAGGAGCTTCTCCACGTCGGCCGCCCGGGCCGGGCCGTCCAGTGTCGCCACCCTGGCGCACACCTCCAGGACGGCGGCGCGCTGCGCTTCGGGGGTCGGGAGCGCTTTCAGCTGCTCCAGATCGAGGTGGCCGGCCTTGGTCAGCGGCGTGTACTTGGGGTCGCTCTCGTCGTACCCGAAGGTGTGGATCTGCGCGCGGACGGCCTGGGAGGCCAGCAGTTCCTGCGTCTCGGGGGCCAGGTCCGCGTACTTCTCCGCGGGCGCCGGGTACATGAACTCGATGATGCCGAGCTTGCCGTCCTGGCGGAGCTGCCGGGACTCGGTCTGATAGGCGACGGTGCCGGGGTTCAGCTCGGCCATGAAGAAGAGGGCTTCGTTCTCGGTCTTCGCGGCGTACTTCTGAGAGAGGGCGTCCCAGGCGCCCGCGGCCATGGCCTCACCGCTTGCCGCGTCCATGTCCAGGGCGGCGTGGAGGGCTTTGTCCCACAAACGCAGTGCGCCCAATTGCTCACCGCCGGGCGTCCCCTCCAGGTAGCGCACGGAACCCTCGGACGTCGCGTTCTCCACGTCGGCGTAGGCGGCGGCGACGTGCATGCTGCGGACGTTTTCGCCCGGACCCAGACGGGAGTGATTCTCCAGGGCCCAGGACCAGAAGGCGGATTTCGTGTCCGGGGCCGGGAGGTCCACGTCCATCTGTGTGACGAGGTCGATCACGTAGGAGGGCAGCTTCTCCTTCAGGTCCCCCACCTCGATGCCCGAAGCCAGGGCGCCGGCCTTCAGATCGGCGGCTATCCTCCTGGCCTCCGCTTTGGTCAGACCAGGCTCAAGTCCGGCCAGCGTGGCCCGCTCGCGTGCCTGCCTGATGACTTCGTCGGCCAGTTGTCGCTGGGTCACAGGGCCTCCGGCGGATAGCAGTCGACATTGATCAGTACGCCCCGCGGCTCCCCCGGGAGAGGAGTGAGCCCGAGATTCACGGTGAGCACCGTGATACGGCCCTCGGCTCCGGCGGCGGGCCAGACGGCCATGCGGTACGGGTCCATGTCCTCGTGCCGGATCTCACGCGGGGCGAGCCAGTGGTGCTCATGCGGAGGCTCGGGGAAGCCGGGGTCGTCCCAGCTGCCGGAGAACATGGGGTCACCGAGCACGCCGCGGGCTGCCGCCTCGAACGCGGTCCAGGCTTCGGCCGCTTGCGTCAGCACCAGATCGTTCTCGGCGGCGCTGTCGGCGCGCAGATGCCAGGTCGTCCAGTTGAGGTTCTGCACCGGCGCCCAGCCGCCACCGTCGACGGGATACAGAGCGATGCGCTGACCGGTGGCGCTGTGGACGCTCAGGATGCGTTCACCCGCGAGGGGACGCCAGCCGAACAGCGCGCACCAGTCGTCCAGTGCCTGGCCGGGGTTCGGCGGGCCCGCCCAGACGGCCGGCCAGTCCACGTGCTCCAGCCCCCTGAGTTCCTCGGCCAGCTGCTCGGGACTGCGCTCGATCCTGAGGGTCGTCATCGTTCGTCGCCTTCCTCGTGTTCCGCACGGCTCCGGTTCATCCGCGCCGCTCCTGCCGACGGGAGTCCACATGGTCGGGGTCGTGGCAGGCGAGCACGATCCTCGCATCGGCCGGTACCGGACGGTTTCGTGCGGTGTCGCCGCGCGTCATCCGCAGCTCGAAGACCGGCGCCTGCGGCACGCGGAACCGCCATACGCAGACGCGGTGCGGGTCCCGGTGGTCCGCTCGCCACGAGGCGTCCGGCCACGCTCCCGACCACGGCAGTTCCGGAAAGCCCGGTGTGTCCCAGGCGCCGTTCCAGGAGGGGTTGCCCAGCAGGCCGCGCAGGGCGGTCAGGCAGGCGTCCCAGCGGGCCTCGGCCACTGCGGTGACGTGCGCGTTCTCGTCCGTGTCCCGGGCGCGGGCCGACCACACCGTGTGGTCGACGCGGGTCACCGGGCGGCCGGGGGCCGCCGAGACCAGGTGCAGCCGGCCGCCCTGCTCCGTACGGACGCGCAGGCCCGCCTCGAACCACAGCGGCCGCCAGCCGAAGCCGGCGCACCACGCCGCCCGCCGGTCCGCGTCCGCCGGAACCCCCGCCCACACCGTGGGCCAGTCCACGCCGATGAGCCGTTCCAGTTCCGCGACCAGTTGGCCGGGGCTGCGGTCGGCGGTCAGGGCGGGCATGGGGCGGCTCCTCGGGGCTTACGGACGGGGAAGCGGGTCAGACGCGGCCGCTGGGGCCGCGTGGGTCCCGGGGCTGCGGCGGGGGCGCGGGCTGCGGCGCCGGCTGCTCCACGGGTGCGGGGCGGGGCCGGGGCGCCTGCGGCTGCGGCACCTGCGGCTGGGGCACGTGCGGCTGGGGCTGCGATCGCGGCTGCTGCGGGGCCGGGGACGGAGCCGGCGACGGAGCCGGGGCCGGGCCCGGACGGGACTCGGTCGGCGTGGTCGGCTGCGGCGACGACTGGCTGCTGCTGCCGCTCACCCGGCGACCGCGCTTCGGGGCTTCCGGCTCGGGCTGGGAGGCCTTGCGTGCCTCGAACTCCTCACGCGTCTGCTCGTACTTCATGCGTGTGGTCTCCGCCGCCTGGTTCTGCGACTTGCGCTGCTCGCGCTTGGACTGACCGATCCAGCCCCACTGCTGCATCTTGCCGCGGCCCTTGCCGCCGGTGGCCACCCTGTCCGCCGTCCAGGCGACGCCCTTGGCGCCTCCGCTCGCGACGCGGCCCGAGGTCTTGGCCGTGGAAGCGGCCAGACCCGGCGCCATGGCGGTCACCTTGCCCGCTGCGTCCCGGAGGCCGAGCATGTCCTCGCCGCCCGCGACCTGGGGGGTGAAATTACCGCCGAGGAGCTTCTTCAGCATCATCACGATGGCGATGGTGACGAGGAGCAGCATCAGCAGCTGGGTGCCGAGGGCGACCTTCGCCGGCAGGATCATCTGATAGAGCACGAGCAGCACAGTCAGGATCACGCCGAAACCGGCGCGCAGCACGAAGCTGTGGATGAACGTCTCCAGCCAGCTCTTCAGCAGTTTCTGCTGCGAGGGATGGATGCCGATCGTGGCGACCAGCGGCAGCAGGATGACCAGGATCAGGGTGACCGCGTGCCACAGCAGGGTGAGGGCGCTGAGGACGATGACCATGAGACCGACGATGAGCGCGGCGATGATGGAGTAGAAGGCGAGCCCCACCCGGTTCCCGGAATTCCTGCCCGCCCACTCGTCGAAGGCGACCGGGTAGATGCGCATGTCCGCGACGTCGTCGCCCTTGTCCTTGCCGCCTGCGATCTCCTGGCGGATGGGCGTCCAGTCGTCCTTGAACTTGTCGAGCTTCTTGTCGCTGAACGCGTCGATGTTCGTCTTCGACTGGGCGACGAGCTGGATCACCCGCAGGTCCTCGCAGCGGGCTCCCTTGCCCCAGGAGCAGGTCTTGTTCTTCTCGGCCGGGACGCACACGCCGTTGCTGAGCTTGCCGCCGCCGTCCTTCTTGAAGATGCAGTTCTTGCCCGGGTCGCCGAACTGCCCCAGCGCCCAGGGGCGGAAGACGAGCGTGTCGTACATGGCGCAGCTGGATATCCGCAGGCCCCGGTTGTAGGCGCCCTTGTCCAGGTCGCAGGGCGCCTGGGTCTCTCCTGAGACGCCGGCGAGGACGACCTCGGTCAGGGCGGAGTTGGCCCGGGCTATGTAGGAGTCGGCGGTGCCCACGAACTTGTCGTAGTTGCCCCCGGTGAGGAAGGCCGTGACGGCGACGATCGTCAGCGCGGACCAGGAGACGCCCGCCCACACCTCGCGCATGTCGCCCTTGCGCCATTTGGTGAACACCCACAGGCCGACGAGCAGGATCATCACCGGCACGGCCGGACGCAGCACGTTCTCCTTGAGCGTCGTCACGACGCTGTCACGGCCCTCGTAGAGGCCGGCGAGCGGACTGGGGTTGGAGGCGGACTCCTTGATGGAGATGGCGGCCCGGGTGAAGATCTTGGTGCCGTTGAGGATGGAGTCGGCGATCCCGTTGTTGATGTAGGACATCACCGAGCAGTCGTCGGCGCCGCTGCCCAGGTCACCGTTGTCCTCGGAGGCGTCACCGCGGCCCTTGAACGTCTGGGACCAGTTCATTCCGCGCATGCCGTTGAGTTCGTACATCGTGTACGTGTCCGGCGAGTCGGGAAGCTTCACCGCGCCGGTCGTCGTCCCGGAGTCGTCCAGGAGCGTCGTCGACTGCTTGGTGTCCTTGTCCCACTGCATGACCGCGGCGAACATGGACTCGCCGTTGGTGCCGGGCGTGTCCATCTGGTAGCTGTCGTCGCCCGTGAAGTCGCAGGAGAAGCCCGCGTACGCCGGGGTCGGCATGGCCAGGGTGACGGCCGTCAGGGCCAGCGCCACGAAGACGACGGCCCGGACGGCTGTGGCGGCCTTGGTGAGGGCCCGTTGCAACGCTTTGCGCGAGGGCATCTGGAATCCTTCGAGAACGCGGGAGCGGAGAGAGGCGGCGGGAGCGGGCCGGTTCAGCTGGGGAAGTAGTCGCTCAGGACGCAGCCGTCGACGAGTCCGGGACGCTTCTCGAAGCCGCTGGGCACCGAGAAGGCCGGGTCGCACGTGAGGAATTTGAGCCCGGACTTCTGCAGGCCCTGGGCCGCTCGGCTGCCGACGGCGACGACCGCGAAGTCCTCGCCCACCACGAGCCGCTCGTTGTCCGCCTTGGCGGCGGTCTGGAGCTTCTTCATGTCCGCCACGGACAGCAGGGCGATGGGGTCACCGGACTCGTCGCTGCACACGCCCCGCTCCTTGATGCCCCAGGACGGGTCGGCCGCCTCGTCCGCTCCCCAGGCGGCCTTGTCCCCGTCGTGGTCGGCGTCGTACTCGTCGCCGGTCTGAAGATCCAGGCAGGGGGTGTACTTGTTCACGTAGTACGCGATGGACGCGAGGTCGGCCGCCTTGGGCAGACCGCTGTCCGCGCCCCCCTCGGAGCCGGCGGGCGTGCCGGTGGCCGAGCTCTTGCCGTCGGCCTTCTCGGCGTCGTCGTCGCTTCCGCACCCCGCCGCCGCCGTCAACGCGACGAGGGTGGTGCCGATCGCGAGCGCTCGCTTGATTCGCATGGTGTCCGTCCTCAGTGCTGATGGGGTGGGGGCGGCGGTTCGCAGGCCGTCATACGGCCTGTGCGACCGTCTCCTGTTCGGCGTGCTGTGCGGCCGCCGGGTCCTCCTCCGCCTCCTGGAGGAACGTCCAGTCCCACACGCTCAGGGGCGGATTGACGCCCTGGCGGGCCGGGCGGGTGGTGCCGTTGGTGTCCGTGGCGGCGAGGATCTCCTGGAAGACCAGGTCGACGGCGACCGTGCCGACGCGTTTGTCCGCGTCACGCTGGAGGCAGACGCCCGTGCGCAGTTCCTGGAGGGCGGCGATGACCTTCGGGTCGTTCTCCGGTCGGCCGAGCAGCGGGGCCACCAGGGAGGCCTCCTGCGCCGACTTCTGCTTGAACGCGAACACGGTGTGGATCTGGTTGGCGCCGCCGCTGCGGGCCTCGGAGTCCTCGATCTGCACCAGGTCGATGGCCTGCTGGGTGATCAGGACGGTGACCGCGAGGTAGGAGCGGCCCTGCTTCAGTGCCCGGCGCATCAGGTCGCGGCCGGACTCGGTCGCCGTGACGACGTACGCCTCGTCGACGAAGAGGGCCTTGGGGCGCAGGCCGATCTCGCCGGTCACCGGGTTCTTCTCGTAGCCGACGTCGAGCATCTGGCTGCCCAGTTCCACGACCGCCATCAGCGCGGTCGCCGCGAGGCGCTCCGCCGGGTTCCAGTTGCGCGGGTCGGAGGCGGCCGGGGACTGGAAGCCGCGCAGGGTGATGACCGTGCGGCGCTTGCGCATGCTGGACAGCGGCTGTGGGTGCTCGGCGAAGGAGAGGCGGGCGTAGGGGAGGGTGCGCAGCTCGGTGAGGAGCATCTGCGCGAGCTTCAGGTCCTTCTGCGCGTCGCGGTCGCCGCTGGCCACCGCGTGGTCGTACGCCGCCACGACCTCGTCGACGACCTGCCACAACGTGGGGCGCGGGACGGCGAGTTCGGCGTCGCGGGCGGTGTGGCCCTGTTCGACGGCCTGGCGGATCGCCGAGTTGTAGCGGCCGATGACCGTGGCCATGCCCTCGATGACGGGCAGACGGACGCGCTGGTAGTCCTCGTCGCCGAGGAAGCCGCGGAGCATGGACTCGGCGAGCAGGCGGCCCGCGGGGACGTCGCGGGCGATGACCCACGGGTCCAGGACGCCGGCCTGGCCCTTGAGGAGGTCGACCACCTCGGTCTCGGCCCAGAACTCGGGGTTGACGGGCTGGAACTTGCTGGCCGGGGTCCCGAGGAGGCCCGTCTCCGCGTCGTTCGCGAAGTCCGGGTCGTTCACCTGGGCGCCGAAGGCCAGGTAGTAGCACATCTGGGCGAAGTCGGTCTTCGGGTCGATGACCAGGCAGCGCACGCCCGACTCCGACTCCTCGTAGAACTTCTGGAGGGCGAGGGACGACTTGCCGCCGCCGGACGCGCCGACGATGGCGAGGCCGCCGCCGTCGTTGCGGGCCGGACCGACGTGCAGCGAGTAGTGGACCGGCATCTTGCCCGCCCAGCCGACCAGGTTGCCGACCCAGCCGAGCCGCTTGCCCGAGCGCTGCTCCGGGTTGTCGCCCAACTCCGTGCCCGCCGTGGGCAATCCGGCGCCGAGCTGTTCGACTTCCTGGAGGCGGAGGTAGGGCGCGATCGGCAGCTTCGGGGCGTCGCCCGGCAGCTGGGACTGGAGCAGCCGCCACTGCTGACGGGTGGGCCGCAGCAGGGTGACCTTCAGGTCCTGCTTGAACTGCATCTCCAGGACGCGGCGCCGGCGCTCCAGCTCCTTCACGTCGTGGGCCGAGATCGTGAAGCGGATCTGCGCCTCCATGCCCGGCATCTTGTGCTCGTCGATGTCGTCGACGAGCTCCTGGGCGCGGGTGACCTGGGTGGCCAGCTTGGTGTCGGGGCTGCGGCCGGAGTTGGCCATGTCGTTCATCTCGTCGACGAGGTTGCCGCGGATCTTGTCGGCGCGGTCCTTGAACTTCAGGTACGGGATGAGCGTGAACCGCATGTCGATCTCGACGGGGAAGTCCACGTGCTGGGCGGCGTAGCGGGCCCACGCGGTCGACTGACGGAAGCGGGTCTCGGCCGGCCAGTTGGCGGCGACCAGGGTGGTGGTGTAGCTGGTCTGCTGCTCGCCGGTGACCTCGTCGTACTGGTTGAGCACGATGTGCGTCTTGCGGTTCTCGCCGGAGAAGTCGACGACCAGGTCGAACTGGTTCGGGCCCCAGGCGCGCGAGCCGAGCACCGGTTCCGGCGGGACCGGGAGGTCGCCGTGCAGCGGCTTGCGGATGAGCCAGACCAGCTCCTCACGGCTGAGCGGGGCGCCCTTGAGGCCCTCCAGGCTCTCGTGGACCTCGACGGCGACCTGCGTCCACTCGGCGAGGACGTGCGGGGAGAGGTACTCGTCGGCGACGCCGGTGGCGGTGGCGGCGGCCTGGTCGGCGGCGCCGCGGACGCCGCGCAGGAGGCCGGGCTCGTCGTAGGGCTCGTCGTCCTGGGCGACGACCCCGCTGCCGCCGTTGGTGCGCTTGAGCGAGCCCAGCTTCACCAGCAGGATGTTGCGCTCGCGTTTGGCGCCGATGCGCTCCTGGTACTCCGCCTTGCGCAGGTTGTACGCCTTGTAGTTCTCGGTGGGCTCCCAGGCGATCGCGTTCAGCTCCTCCGCCCAGGTCATCGCGGTGATCGGCTGGTACACCTTGCGGTAGTGGCACTCGACGTTGCGGTCGCCGCGGGCCAGGTTGAGCAGGCCGCGGGCCGGCCCCTCGGCCATCGCCTGGAGCTCACCGGCGTTCAGGTACTCGTCGATGGCGTTGGGCAGGACCAGGCCCGTCCACACCGAGTCGCCGTGCACGAAGATCATGTCGTCGGCGTAGCGGTAGGGGAGGCGGAGGTCCTCGCGGCGGGCGGCGCCCGCGGAGCCGGACGGCTTGGAGCGGGCCGAGGACGACCGGTTCGAGCCGCCCCGGCCGCCCTGACCGTTCTTCTTGCTCGACGTGGCGGCCATGATCATGGCGACCACGAAGAAGGCGGCCGCCCCGCCCAGAAGGATCAGCATGAACATGGAGGAGTCACCCTGCGGTAGTTGACGTGTAGGGGGTCAGCGGTAGGTCGAGAAGGCGCTGCCGCGTTCGGCGGCTGTCCGGCGCGCGGCCTCGTAGCGGGCCTGCCAGCGGGGCGAACCAGGCGTGAAGAGGATGACCTGCCAGTGCAGTTCCTCGGGTTCCTGGTCGGCTGCGAGGCCCTGGAGGCGTTTGGGCTGGAACCACCAGTCGGTCATCACCACGATCTGCTGGCTCAGCGTGAGAGCCGAGGGCAGTGGCCGTCCCCAGACGAAGTAGACGGCGAACGGCGGTCCGAAGTACAGGATCGACGTCCACATCGACATGCCGAGGAAGGGCAGGAACGCCGACACCGTGAACAGCACGATGAGCCAGACCAGCCCGAAGCCGAAGGCCGCGCCCAGCGCCGGCAGCAGAAGGCCCGGCAGCGGGATGTTGCCCCAGTTCCAGATCCGCTTGGGGCGGTTGACCAGATCGGTGTGGTCGTAGGCGACCAGCGGCTCCGGCGCCTCCTGGCTCATGTGCGAACTCCTCGGTGAGAACGGCTACGGACGACGGTCCATCCGGACGTCAGCCCTTGCCGCCGCCGATCTGGCCGCCCAGGTCGATGAGCAGTCCGGCGAGACCGGTGGCGCCGCCGATGATCAGGGCGGCGAGCGCGATCATTCCGAAGCCCTGGAAGGCCTCGCGCATGCCGTCGCCGCGCTTCATCGACAGGAGCATGCGGATGCCGAGGATGAGGAGGGCGATGACGGCGACCATCGTTCCGGCGTTGCGGAGGATCGTCTCGATCTCTCCGAACATGTCCTCCATGGTGGTGGCGGCCAGGTACACGGTGTTTCCTCTCGAGTGGTGAAGCAGTAGGCAAGCGGTGTGCGGAAGGGAACGGCGCGGTGGCCGCTCAGGGTTTGCCGGGCTTGGGCTTTCCGCTCCGGGACGGCTGGGCGGGCGCGGAGGCCGAGGCGGACGCCGACGTGGACGGGCCGGCCGAGGGGGAGGCGGCACCGCTGTCGTCGGTGCTGTCGGCCCGTCCGCCCTGTGAGTCGAGGACGCCGCCCCGGATGTCCTTGATGAACCAGCCCTGTGCCGTGTTGACCACCGTCATCCGGTAGGCGCGGCGCACCGTCTCGTCCTTCGGGTCGCCCCAGTCGACGATCACGCGGGTCTCGACGGCCTGCCCGACGGGATACCGGTAGGGGTCGGTGTTCTGCACGCTCTTGGGCACCAGGGCGACGACGTCGTTGACCGTCGGCGTGGACAGCCGGCCGGACAGGCCCGAGGTGGCCGACCGGGAGGCGTCGGGCGTGGTGAACCGGGTCATCGCCGTCGCGTCGGAGGCGCCCCAGGCGGTGAAGTAGCCGGGCAGCACCTGCTGCTGGAGCTGTCGCGCCAGGGCGTCGTCCACGACCTCGTCGTCCTGGTCGAGCTCCGGCACGTCGGCGCGGGCGGGCAGCGGCATCTGGCCCACGTCGCCGGCGACGCGCAAGCCCTCGCCCGTCTTCAGGTTCTGCACGTACACGGGGACGGTGAGCGTGGTGAGCGTGCCGTCGTCCGTGCGGACCTGTACGCCGATGTAGCGGCCGTGGTCGCCGTACTCGGGAAACTTCTCGGCGGTTCCGTCCCAGGCGGCGGAGACGGCGGCGGAGGTGCCCTCCCCGCTCCAGCCGCACTCGGCGTCGACGCCGGCAGAGGCGTAGCGGGCGAGGTTCGCGCGACGCGTGGACGCGGTCTCCGGGGAGAACGTCATGCACAACAGGGCGTACTGCTCGGCGAAGGTCGCCGCCTGCTGGGTGGGGAAGTCGGTGAGGCGGTACTTGTCGACGTCGGCCGAGTCGAGTCCGGCTGTCGAGGGCCCGGACGACTTGCCGACCACCAGCCCCATGACGCCGCAGGAGCCGAGGGCGAACACGCAGGTGGTGATCAGGAGCGTGGCGCGCAGCGCGACGTGCGTGCGGCGTCCGCCGCCGGGGATGCGGCCGCCGGGCCTGGGTACGTCGAAGTCGCGGGCGGGCCTGGACGCCGACGGGGAGGCGGCGGGGCCGGCGGCGGCCGTGACGGCGGTCTGGGCGGCGGCCGGAGCGGCAGTCCCGGCCGTTCCGGGCGAGAGCGTGGCGGAGCCGGCGGGCGCCTGGTGGCCATGCGGCTGTGAGGGTGACTGCGGCGCGGGCTGGGCGGCAGGCGCGGGCGCGGCGTGTGCGGCGGGTGACGCCTGGCCGCCCCGCTTGCGCTGCTCCTTCTCCGCCTTCTTCTGCTCGTAGGCGGCTTTGCGCGCGGCCCGTTCCCGTTCGCGCTTCTCCTTCTTCGACTCGCCCTGGGGGCGGGTCTCGCGCGGCGGCAGCGACGGGACGGCGGCCTGGCCGGCCCGGGGCGTGTTGCGCACCCAGGCGGCGGCGACCTGCGCACGGGCCGCGTCGGAGGGGAGCTGCTGGGGCTGGGGCTGGGGCGCTTGGGGCGCTTGGGGCGCCTGCCCCTGCCACGCCTGCTGCGATGGCTGCTGGGAAGGACCGAAGGACCCGGGCTGCCCGGAAGGCTGGCCTCCGCCGACCGCGCCAGCAGGGCTGTTGTGGTCTGTCATCGAGTCGGTTACTCCAGCGAGTCGGTTCCCCGTCCGCCTGGGCGGGTTCACGACCGCACCGCACGACGGGCCCTGGCCCGGCCAGGTGCGCTGGCAGTGTGACAAAGACCCGTCACCGGATCGGTCTCTCTTTCCTCCCCGGGACTCCCTGAATTCCCGACGGCGGCTCCCCGGGGAAACGCGCCGGGAAAGACGTCGGGGACCGGTCGGGAAGGCGCTGTGCCGTACGGATCCGCTCTGGGCACACAATGCGCTGGGCATGTCTGCCCGACGCGCCGGGTGCCGCCACCCGGTGTGCCCTGGACCCGACGGACCCGGCGAAGGACGAGAGTTGAGCGACGACAACGGGCACCCGCAGCAACCCGAGCAGCCCGGCCCGCGCACCTGGGAGATCCCTCAGCAGGCCCAGCCGGTCCAGCCCGCGCCTGCCCCGGCTCCGGCCCCCGCGCCTGCCCCGGCTCCGGCCCCCGCGCCCGCCCCGGCGCCGGTCCCGCAGGCATCCCAGCAGGTTCTCCAGGCGCCGCAGGTCTTCCAGACCGACCGCGCCTGGGTGGACGGTTACGAGCCGGGCAACCCCTGGCAGGCGCGTCTGTGCGTGGAGACGCCGTACGGGACGTTCGCCTATCCCCTCACCCCGAACACCATCCCCGAACTCCTCGAGCAGATGGTCCTGGTGGCCCAGGAGCAGCAGGGCCTCCCGGTAGGCGTCGACGAGGATCCGCAGACGCTCCCGCCGGGCGACGAGGACGACGCCGAGGAACAGCACGGCGTCGGAGCCCGTCTCCAGGGCGGCCGCGCCGCCCGCATGACCGGCTGGGCGGTCGTCCACGATTTGTGGGAGCGCGAGGACCCCACCGCGCGCATCGTGATGGGCGCGATCGTGGTGGTGCTGTTGCTGCTCGGTATCTTCCTGACCTGATCGCGACCTTCCCGACCTGATCGCGGGCGCACGCGATCGCCGCAGACCGACTGATGGGGGTGCCATGCCCGACGCCCAAGGAGATTCCGGGGAGCCGGAGTTCTTCTTCGCGGACGTCTTCGTCTTCGTCTCCGACTACCTCGCCCAGGTGGTCCGGCGCCGGGTCAACGGATCCTCGGCCACCTGGTGTCCGAAGTGGTGGGAGCACCCCGAGGCGGGGGCCCGCCTGTCCGCGTTGTGGCTGGCCTGGGAGCACCTGCGTCAGGATCCGGCGCTCGGCATGTCGACGTGGTGGCTGCACCACGCGGACCCGCATCTGCGGGTGCTGATGGACGCCGACTCTGGCCCGTTCGCGGCCTGTTCGCCCAAGGACGGCCACACCGCGTACCCGTTCGACCCGCTGCCGGTGGACCCGCGGCCCGAGTGAGCGTGCCGCCGGCCGGACGCCCGTGCCCTGGACGTCGTCGCGGTGGAGGACGGCGGCGGCCCGGTCTCTCCTCCTTTTCCCGTCGCCGCCCGCACCGTTTCCCCGTCGGGAATTCCCCCGACTCCCCGCCTCCCCCGCCACCTACCGTGTCCCGGTCACCCGCCGTACCGGCTCAGCACAAGGGAGGCGCGGGAACGTGGATTTGCCTGAGGAGGGCAAGCGCTCGGGGCTGCTCGCCCTGGCGGTGCTCGGAGTTCTCCTGGTCGCCGTGCTCGCGGTGTTCACCGTCTTCGACGGCGACGACGACAGCGACGGCGGCGCGGCGGCTTCGTCGGCGACGTCCGCGGGCCGCCAGGACGCCGCGAAGGCGGACAGCAGATCCGACGGCACGCAAGAGCCGAGCGTCGGCGCCACGCCCATCGTCGCGCTCACCGAAGTGGCCGAGGCCCACGCGGTGATGACGAAGTACATGGCCGGGCTCAACACCTATGACCACGCCAGCAAGCCGGCGGCGTGGAGCGCCCCGCTGCTCGGCCTGACCACCGGCGACACACAGATGGAGCAGGTCACCACCCTGCCCACCGGCAAGGATTGGGCCCAGTGCGAGGCCGACCGGTGCTCCTCCACGGGCACGGCGACCGTCGTGCGGGACGCGATGATCTCGGACGACCTGGTGCGGGACAGCGGCCGGTCGATCTCCAGCGTGGTGGACGTGACCGCCGCGCGGACCGCAGGCGGAAAGACGGTCAAGGAGTCCAACAGGTGGCTGGTGACGGTCAAGGAGGAGAGCGGTGCGTGGGTCGTCTCCGGCTTCGACCTCTTCGGTCTCGGCGACGTGGGCGCCTCCGACGAATCGGGGGAGTGAGCCGGCATGGTGGCACCCGCCGTACTGGCGGCCGCGCAGAAGGCCGCGAAGGTCGCCAAGGCCGCCAAGAAGGCCCGTCAAACCGCGTCCGGCGGAGGCGACCGGGGTGACGGCAAGGGCAAGGACAAGAGCAACCTCAAACTCTGGCTCGTCCTCGGCGGCAGCGGCGGTCTGCTGACCTTCGGCGGTGTCTCCCTGGTGACCGTCATCCTCATGGGGATGATCGGCGGCACCGGCAACGGCGCCGTCGCGGCCGCGTGCGGCGATTACGCCGACAACGCGAACGCCGGCAACACCGGCGACGCGGCGGCCACCAACCCCATCCTGCCGGCGGGCAAGATGTACATGCCGAGCGAGACCGCGCGCAACGAGATACCCCCGAAGATGATCCTCGCGGCGATGCGCGCCGCCGCCCGGTACGACGGTCTCGACTGGGCGCTCATCGCAGGACAGATGTACCAGGAGACCAAGTACGGGCAGCACCCGTCGGCCGCGCCCGGCGGCAAGAACTCGCTCGGCTACATGGGCATCCTGCAGTTCGGCACCCCCGCCTGGACGGACTACGGCGCCGACGGCAACGGTGACGGCAAGAAGGACCTGTACAACATCGACGACGCGGCGTGGGCCGCGGCCAACTTCCTGCATGCCAAGAAGGCCGAGACCGCGCCGTTCAAGGCGCTGCAGACCTACTCGGGCTCCACGGCCTCCAACACGATCTACCCGCGCGTCGTCATCACCCAGGCCACCCGCTACCACGGGGTGCTCACCGGCGACCAGGCGCTCATCAGGCGCTGGTACGCACACCTGAAGGACGCCGTCGACAAGAACCCCGACTTCCCCACCCTGGGGCAGCAGTCGGACATCCCGGAGCCGGTGGGCAACAACGCCCAGCCCGGCTCCGCCCTCAGCATCGCCGCGACGGCGCCGCGCTCGTGGTCCACCCCGCCCCTGGACGGCGGCGACGGGGAGAAGACCACCACGGCCATGGCGCCGGCCGCGTACACCACGGCCGTCCCCGGCTCGGCCGGCGCCGCCACCGTCGCGTTCCCGGCGGCCAAGCAGCCCACGGGCGGCGCGGGCTGGCAGTGGCCCCTCAAGGAGGGCAGCTACACGTTGGGCACCAAGTACCACGAGAACGGCAACATGTGGAGCCTCGGCTACCACACCGGCCTCGACCTCGTGGCGTCGTCCGGCACGCCGATCTACGCGCCGGCCGACGGCAAGGTCGTCCACGCGGGCCCCGGCGGTTCGTACGGCAACGAGACCGAGATCCAGCACGCGGACGGCGTCGTCACGCTGTACGCCCACCAGACCTCGATCAAGGTGTCCGTCGGCCAGACCGTCAAGCGCGGTCAGCAGATCGGCACGGTCGGCGCGACCGGCAACGTCACCGGACCCCACCTGCACTGGGAGGTCCGCGTCCCCGGGGTCGACAACCCGTTCGTAGGCGGCCAGGACTCGGGACCCGGCATGGTCGACCCGCAGGCGTGGATGAAGGGCCGGATCACCGCCAACCCCGACTACGGCACCGTTCCGGGCTCCGTCGACGAGGACAAGGGCAAGGGCGCCCGGTACGCCTCCTGCGCGCAGGAGAACGGCAGCGCGGCCGTCGCCCCGGACGGTGCGGGCGCCTCCGGGGTCCTGCCCGACGCCGACGACCCCGTGATCCGCGCGGTGCTCGGCTGGGCGCAGCGGGGGATCGGGGTCCCTTACGTGTTCGGCGCTCCGCGGCTGCAGGGCCAGAACCCCACGAGCTTCGACTGCTCGAGTTTCACGCAGTGGGCCTACTACATGGCCAGCGGCGGGAAGATCAACATCGGCACGACGACTTATACGCAGGAGCCCCACCTCAAGAAGTACGAGGTGCCGCTCTCCCAGGCCCAGCCGGGTGACGTCATCTTCTTCCGGCCGGAGGGCAATCACTCCGGACACGTGGGTCTGGTGTGGGACCCCAAGGGCCACAAGATCATCCATGCGCCGCGGCCCGGCAAGACGGTCGAGTTCAGCAACTGGGACTACCAGGACAAGATCACCGGCGTCTACCGGGTCCCGATCCCCCAGGGCACCGACCCCGTCGAGGGTGACGGCACGGGCCGGCGGAAGGGCGCCTGAGGCGGCGGCCCGGCGGGCCCGCCCGCCGCCGACGACAACTCTCCCAGTGCTCCCAGTTCTTCAGAAGTCCAGAAAGGACGGACCCGCGGGTGACCGCAGAACAGCAGAAGAAGCCCCGCGCCGAGGACGACTGGACCTTCGAGATCGTCATCGCCGTCGTGGTCGTGCTCGTCGTCGGCGCCGGCGCCTGGTTCGCGGCGAAGGTCGGCGCCGGGTACGCCGACGCGCCCGCGCCGCCCTCCAATCCGCTGAGCTTCCTGGTCGAGGTGATCAAGGGCGACTACACCTGGCCGGGTTCGGCGGCCAGCGCCGTCGCGGCCGGGGAGGCCGTGCTGGCAGGCGTCCTGGGGCTGGTCGCCCACCGGGTGCGGGAGCGGTTCAGGAACAGGCCCGAGGTGGACGGCGCCGCCCGGCACCTGGCCAAGGGCGAGGAGCTGGGCAGGCTGACCATGAAGGGGGCCGCAGCCACCGCTGAACGCCTCGGCGTGCGGTCGCGCACGCCCGGCGTGTTCATCGGGCGGTCCGTGAAGGGCCGTCAGCCGCTGTTCGGCTCGTACGAGGACATGCACGTCGACATCTGGGGCCCCCGGACCGGCAAGACGACCCGGCGGGCCATCCCCGCCATCCTCGACGGGCCCGGCGCCGTCCTCGTCACCTCCAACAAGCGCGACATCGTGGACGCGACCCGCGGGCCGCGGACCGCGCGCGGACCGGTGTGGGTGTTCGACCCGCAGCAGGTCGCGCAGGAGGAGCCGAGCTGGTGGTGGAACCCCCTGTCGTACGTCACCGACGTGGCCAGGGCCCGCAAGATGGCCGACCACTTCGCCGGCGGCTCGCGCGACGCCGACGCCTCCACGGACGCCTTCTTCGACCCGGCCGGCCAGGACCTGCTCGCGAACCTGCTGCTCGCCGCCGCCTGCGCCAAGGCGCCGATCACGCAGATCTACACCTGGCTGTCCAACCCCAGGGACGACACCCCGGAGCGGATCCTGCGCGGCGCCGGGCACGCCATGTCCGCGGACGGCCTGTCCGGGGTGATCAACGCCCCCGACAAGCAGCGCAGCGGCATCTACGGCGTCGCCCAGCAGATGGCGTCCTGCCTGGTCAACCCCGAGGTCAACCGGTGGGTCACACCTCCCGACGACCCGTACGCGGGGGAGTTCGACCCGCACGCGTTCGTCCGCTCCGGCGGCACCCTGTACTCGATGAGCCGCGAGGGACGCGACTCCGCCGGACCGCTGGTGACCGCGCTGACCGTGGCCGTCGTCGAGGCGGCCGAGGAGTACGCCACCACCCAGCGCGGCGGCCGTCTCCCGCTGCCCCTCGTCGGCGTCCTCGACGAGGCCGCCAACGTGTGCCGCTGGCGGAACCTGCCCGACCTGTACTCGCACTACGGCTCGCGCGGCATCATCCTGATGACGATCCTCCAGTCCTGGGCGCAGGGCATCGAGGTGTGGGGCGAGCGCGGCATGGAGAAGCTGTGGTCCGCCGCGAACGTGCGCGTCTACGGCGGCGGCGTCTCCGACACCCGGTTCCTGGGCGACCTGAGCGAACTGGCCGGCGAGTACGACCTGCGCGAGTACCAGACCAGCCGGGAGTCGGAGTTCGGCGGCTGGTCCGGCAACCGCGCCATCAGCGAGTCCACCCGCCGCGAACGAGTCCTGCACGTCTCCGACCTCGGCGCGATGCCGCCCGGCCGGGCCCTCGTCCTCGCCTCCGGCACCAAGCCGGTGCTGGTGGAGACGGTCCCGTGGTGGGAGGGGGCGTACGCGGCCGAGGTCCGGGCCTCCCTCCAGAAGTACGACCCCGGGGCGCGCTGACAGCCGCACGCCCCCACCGGGGGCCGGAGCGGTCGCCGGGCCGGTCCTCAGGGCCACCGGGTCGGGGGCCGGGTCGCGCTCGACGTCCCCCGGCGCCCGGCGAGTTCTCCGTCGAACAGGCCCGGGAACCGGCCGTCCTGCCGCCGTCCGACGGCGGACTCGGCCGCGGGCGCGGCCGGCGCGGTCACGTCGAGGGCGACGGGGTCCTTCGGCACCGGGCTCGTGCCGTCCGGCGCGCCCGGCGGCCGGGCCGCGAACGGCCGCGCCTCGTCGGAGGAGTTGGCGACGGTGAGGATCACCGCGGCGAGGGCGGCCGCGGCCACGGTGCGGACACGGCGGCCGGCGGCGGAACGAGCGGACGCGAAGCGGTGATCGGGCAGGTCGCGGGGGCAGGACCGGCACGTCACCCTCCGATCCCCCCGGCCGGAGAATGCCCGTCCTGAACCCGACCCGCGGCCAACGCGGTTGGTTGTACCGTTTCCCGGGTGCTTTCCCGGACGGGCCTTCGCAGGCCTTTCGCAAGGTCTCCGCTTCGTCTCCATGCGTCTTCACCCGCTAAGCGGAGCGTGATGTTGCTACTTCGTTAAGTAGTTCCGCTTGACGTCGACGGCCGCCGCCGCGTTGTCTTTTCAGACACCTGGGTCACCATGTCGCACCCATGTCCGTACTGCATCGATTGCACCGATTGCACCGAACGCACCTGAAGTGAGCCCCCGAATGCGTCGTATCGCCATAGCCGTGGTCGCCTCCTCGATGTCCCTTTCGCTGGCCGGATGCGGGATGCTCGGAGCGTCGGAGGCGGGCGCCGGCGCGACACCGACCCGCAGCGACGACATCACGGTGGGCGTGCTGATGCCGGAGGAGACGAACACCCGGTACGCGGAGTTCGACTACCCCATCATCAAGCGCAAGGTCGGCGAACTCACCGACGGCAAGGGCAAGACCGACTACGCGAACGCCGCCGCCTCCACGGAGAAGCAGCTCTCCCAGATGCAGCGGATGATCGACGACAAGGTCGACATCATCCTGCTGGACGCGGTCGACGCGAAGGCCGTCGCGCCCATGGTGCAGAAGGCCAAGGACGCGAACATCCCCGTCATCGCGTACGACCGTCTGGCCCAGGGCCCGATCGACGGGTACGTCTCCTTCGACAACGAGCTGGTCGGCCAGGTGCAGGGCCGCAGCCTCACGGAGCGCATCGGCAACGTCAGCCTCTCCGACAAGATCATCATGATGAACGGGTCGCCCACCGACCCCAACGCCGCGCAGTTCAAGAAGGGCGCGCTCAGCGAGCTGAACGGCCGGGTCACGATCGCGAAGTCGTACGACACGGACAAGTGGAGCCCGGAGGCCGCCCAGGCCAACATGACGAAGGCGATCCAGGACGTCGGCAAGAACAACATCGCGGGCGTCTACTCCGCCAACGACGCCATGGCCGGAGGCATCATCAAGGCCCTGGAAGCGGCGGGCGTCAGCTCCGCCGACCTGCCCCCGATCACCGGCCAGGACGCGGAACTGGCGGCCGTGCAGCGCATCATCGCCGGCGAGCAGTACATGAGCGTCTACAAGCCCTACCCGGCCATGGCCGAGGCCGCCGCGCAGGCCGCCGTCGCCAAGGTCCAGGGCCGCGACATCCAGTTCGACGCCCTCACCCGCGACAAGGTCGACAGCCCGACGAACAAGAACATCCCGGCCAAGCTGGTGACCGTGGTCGCGCTGACGAAGACGAACATCAAGCAGACGGTGATCGCCGACGGCATCTACAAGGCCTCCGACATCTGCACCGCCAAGTACAAGGCCGAGTGCCGGGCCCTGACGCTCATCTGACCCCCGCGGGCCCCTCGGTCCGCCGCGCCTCGGTCCGCCGCCGTACGGTCCGTCGTGCCTC
This sequence comes from Streptomyces sp. NPDC048481, assembly GCF_043200075.1. Taxonomy (NCBI): domain Bacteria; kingdom Bacillati; phylum Actinomycetota; class Actinomycetes; order Kitasatosporales; family Streptomycetaceae; genus Streptomyces; species Streptomyces sp. NPDC048481. The sequence continues at coordinate 282,313 of NZ_JBICXC010000003.1, read as the reverse complement.
GCGCCTCGCGCCGCCGGACCGGCGGCCCCCGCCCGCGCGGTTCCCCGCCGCCCGCGCGGACCGGTGCTCCCGGCCGGTCCCGAACACACCCCCCGCGTCATGCCCGCGACGCGGAACCCCGGCCGGACTCCCCCGTGGCCCGGCCGGGTCGGTTCCGCTTGCTCCCCGGGTGACGTGCCCCCGGGGGGTAAGCGGAACCCACCATGCACCCCGTGGCGGCCCCGCACCACCGTCAGCTTGTTGCAGTGCCGGGGGAGGAGGCTGGGAGGAACTCCCGCGAAACGGTGGTTTTCGACGGCCCCGGCCGGGGGAGCCGTGTTGCGGAGGCGGTCCGGGCCGCGCATAGTTGCGCTCCGGAAGTGGCGTACGGCGGGGGTGGGATGGGCGATGGCCGGGCACGGGACGGAGGAGCATCCACACGGTGCCGACCGACTGTGCGAAGCGGGGGACCGCGTGTACTCCCGGGCCGTACGACGCGGCCGGGTGGCGCGGACCGACGCCGAGCCGGTCCCGTGCCTGCTTGAGCTGGCCCTGCTGCACCCCGATCCCGACGACATGGACTGGCTGGTGCCGACCTCCCCGCAGGAGGTCATGACCCGGCTGCTGCGCGGACTGCACGACGAGGTCAGCGCGAGCCAGCGGCGGGTGGGCTCGGCGGTCGCCGCCTTCGAGTGGTACGCGGGCCTGGGCGGACCGCAGCGGGCTCCGGCGGCCGGCGAGGGCGCGGCGATCCGCGTTCTGGACGGCCCCTCCCGCATCCAGGCCGCGCTCGACGCGGCGACCGAGGCGTGCACCACCGAGGTGCTCACCGTGCAGCCCGGCGGCATCCGGCGCGAGCACGAGCTGTCGGAGGGCCTGCACCGGGCGCTGGAGCTGCGCGGCCGGGGTGTGCGCATGCGGGACCTCTACAACCACGTCGCCCGGCACGGCCAGGGTCTGCTCAACTACCTGGAGCTGATGGGCGACACGGTGGAGGCGCGCACGCTGGACGAGGTCATCGACCGGCTGATGCTCTTCGACCGCACGGTCGCCTTCGTCCCGGCCAACGCCGACCGCACGATGGCCCTCGAACTGCGGCACCCGGCCCTGGTCTCCTACCTGGTGACGGTCTTCGAGCGGCTGTGGCGGCTGGCGATCCCGCTCACCGCCCCGCTCCCCGACCCGAGGGTCGAGGGCGTCTCCCACCGCGAGCAGTCCATCGCGGCCCTGCTGGCGGAGGGTCACCAGGACGCGGTCATCGCCGAGCGCCTGGGCATCAGCGTGCGCACCTGCCGCGCGCACATCGCGCGTCTGTCGGAGACCCTGGGCGCGGCCAGCCGCACCCAGCTGGGGGTGCGGATCGCCCAGGTCGGCCTCGACCGGCCGCCCGAGGAGGCGGCGCCGGGGCGCACGCCGGCCGTCCCGTCCCAGGGCCCGGTCCCCGTGGCCCCGGCCGACGCCTCCGCCCCTACTCCTGCGCCTGGGGCTGCCCCTGCCCCTGCGCCTGACCGGGCTCCGGCGTCCGGTGGTGCTCCGGGTCGAGAATCCCCGACTGCCCTATGAGGTAGCCGAGTTGGGCGCGGCTCTCGCTGCCGAGGGTGGCGGCCAGCTTGGCGATGTGGACGCGGGCGGTGCGGATGTTCATGCCGAGCCGGTCGGCGATGACGGCGTCCGTGTGGCCCTCGACGAGGAGCGCGGCGATGGCCTGCTGCCGGGGGGTGACGCCGCCTCTGGACGGGCGCTGGACGGCCTGCGGGTACATCGGGGTGGCCAGCCGCCAGAGCCGGTCGAAGGTGGTCGTGAAGTAGGTCAGGAGGGCCGGGTGGCGGACCTCCAGGGCGAGCCGGCCGTCCTCGCCGGCGGGGATGAAGGCGACCGCGCCGTCGATGACGATGAGGCGGTCGGTGACCTCGTCGAGGGTGCGGGCCTGCGCGTCGCCCCGGAGCTGCTCGTAGCGGGCCAGGACGAGGGGCTGGTGGCGCTGGGTGTGCTGGTAGAGGGTGCGGATGCGGCAGCCGCGGTCCAGCAGGGCCTGGTCGCGGGCCATGGCGACGGCGTGGGCGGTCTCGCCGCGCGGCCCGCTGTAGTGGACGTGGGGCTGGACGCAGAGCACCTCGGCGGCCGCCTCGGACGTCGCCTCGGTGATGGCCTCGTTGATGCGCTCGGTGCCGCTGAGGAGGCGCAGGGACACGGGCTCGGCGGTGGCGGTGCGGGCCCCGGTGATCCGCATGAGGGGCTCGAAGAGCGACGCCAGCCGTTCCTCCCGTCGCCGTTCCTCGGCGATGCGCGCGCCCGAGGAGCGCAGCAGGCGGTGCAGGACGACGGCCGGGGCCGCGGGCTCCAGCTGGGCCGGGTCGTCCACGAGCGGGTGCAGCAGGCCGACCGTCAGCAGGCAGGGGGCCGCCGTCTCGGCGTCCTCGGCCTTGACGCGCCCGTCGCGCAGGGCCTGTTCGTACAGGTGCAGGCCCGCGGTGCACAGGTCCTCCACGCCGTGGTGGGGGTGCGGCGGCGCGTTCACTGCGGTTCTCCCTGGTCTTCTTCGGTCTCCGGGCCGGTCAGGGCTCCTGCTTGAGGATCCCCGACTGGGCGATGAGAAAGCCGAGTTGGGCGCGGCTGCCACTGCCCAGGGCGGTGGCGAGCTTGGCGATGTGGGCCCGGCAGGTGCGCACGTTCATGCCCAGCCGGCGGGCTATCGCCTCGTCGACGTGTCCCTCGACGAGCAGTTTGGCGATGGAGTGCTGGATCTCGGTGATGCCGTCGGGCGCGGTCTCGTAGGGTGCGCCGGTGGCGAGCGGGACGGCGCGGCCCCACATGAACTCGAACACCTTGATCAGGTAGCGGACCAGTCCCGGGTGCCGGAGTTCGAGGGCGACCTGGCCGTCGTCCCGGGTGGGGATGAAGGCCACGGTCTCGTCGCAGATGATCAGCCGCTCCACGAGTTCGTCGATGGTGCGGTACTCCACCTTGCCCTCGGTGAACTGGGAGACGTAGGCGAGCGTCTCGGGGCTGTAGCGGGCCGTGTGCTGGTAGAGGGTGCGGATGCGGCAGCCGCGGTCGATGAGCGGTCTGTCGCGCTCCAGGCCCTGGACGAGGGTGTGTTCCAGGCGGCGGCGGCTGGGCTGGACGGTGAGCATCTCGGTCTGGCACTGCGAGGTGGCCAGATCGAGCGCGGCGTTGATCCGCTCGATGCCCTCCAGCACCGTGATCGAGTGTGTGGTCGGCGTCGGCTGGGCGCTGAGGGTCATGAACGGCTCGAAAGCGTCGGCGAGTTCCACCGAGAGCCGCCTGCGTCGGGTGATCTCGCGTTCGATCGGGTTGAGCAGCTGGGACAGGGCGATCGACGGGGGTACCGGGCGCAGCCAGTTCGCGTCGTCGGGATCCGCGTGGAGCAGGGCGAACTCCATCAGACAGGGAGCGGGCTCCACATCCGCGCGGGCTATGCGGCCCGTCCGAAGAGCGTTCCCGTAGAGACGGCGACCTTCCTCGCACAGCTCAGTCGACGCATGAGGATGTGTCTGCTTTGTCTCATTTTTCGTCAAATCTCCACCCCCCAGGGTCCTGAACGTGCAGGAACATGATGCATCGATTGTGTGGCCATGACGTGCCCGAATGGGCCATCGTCGTAGTCGACGGGGGAGAGGTGACCTTCAAATGAGGACGAAGCCGACTATGCATAAGAGAATGCTTCGCTCGGCGCTTGCCGCCGCCTTCTCCGCAGCGCTCGCCTTCGGAGCGCTGAGCGGTCTTGCGGGCACGACGGGCGACGCGGCGCGCGACAGCACGTGGAGCCCGGGCGTCGACACCGTCGCCGTGGCCGGCGACAGCACCTGGGTCGCCCCTCGTGACAGCACCTGGGTCGCGCCCCGTGACAGCACCTGGGCCGTCACCGCGGCGGACGTGCCCGGCGACAGCACCTGGGTGGCCCCCGGCGACAGCACCTGGTCCGTGCCGGGAGACAGCACCTGGACCGTCCCGGCGGACAGTACGTGGGTCGCCGAGTCATGACCACACCACCCGACGACCGCTCCTTCCGCCGTGAAATGGCGACCGCCTACCGCTCCGGCTGGCACTTCATCGACCTGGTCACCGCCATCCCCCACAGTGGTGACTCGTTGATGGTGACCGTCTTCGGCGAGCCGGTGGTCGTGACGCGCGACGAGGACGAGGACGTACGGGCCTACCGGTGCCTGCGCAAGCCCCGCGGGGCGCCGCAGCCCGTGCGCTGTGCCATCCGGTACGGAATGATCTTTGTGAACCTCGACCAGCGGGACCACCGGCTCGTCGAGCCCGAGGCCCCGCCCCTGAAGACCGTCTCAGCCACCCCCCGCAGTGCCTGACGCGATTCCCCCGTCGTAACAGATCGCTCAGGTACTTCCCCCCGCAGCGGCGTCACCGTGACCTGAACACGGTGACGCCGCTGCATTTTGCGGGGACATTTCCGGTTATGAACCTGGTTGAGCGTTGGCCGGAAATCGACGGGTCGGAATCCGGTCAGGCGCCCCGCTTGTGCCCTGCGCCCGTCTCACGAGTCCCTCACGTCTCCCTCACACCGTCCCCGGGGATCCCTCACGCCTCCGCGGCCCCGCGGCATGCGTCCCGGACCCGACGGCGGCGCTCAGCCGCGGCCCATCGCCCGGGTCAGCTCGATCTCGATCACCACGCGCGTGGGATTGGGGCCGGGGGTGCGCCCGTAGCGCACCGCGTAGCGGCGTACGGCGTCCGCGACCCGCTCCGGCTCCGAGCGGACGAACGCCCGCCCCTCCAGCGTCGCCCAGCGGCCGCCGTCCACCTGGCACACCGCGACCCGCGCGCCGTCCGCGCCCGCGGCCGCGACGTTGAGCGCCTTGCGGCTCGCCCCGTCGGTGATGACCCGGGCCAGCCGGCTCTCCGGGTCGTACGTCACGCCGACCGGGACCACGTGCGGACTGCCGTCCGGGCGTGGTGTGGTCAGCGTGCACAGATGACGTTCCTGCCAGAAGGCGAGATACGGCGCGTCCGGGGCGCCCGGGTCCTGCGGGTATGCGGCCATGGTCGGAACTTAGTGCGCCGGGAGTTCCCCTTTCGCACCTTGAGCGGAATAGACTCAACTTTGTGTACGCTGACAGAGTCAGTACGGGAGAGCGCTGACGCAAGGAGGAGACAGCGAACGTGGACGCCGAGCTGACCAACCGGAGCCGGGACGCGATCAACGCGGCCAGCAGCAGGGCCGTGTCCGAGGGACACGCCGACTTCACCCCCGCACACCTGCTCCTGGCTCTGCTCCAGGGCCAGGACAACGAGAACATCATCGACCTGCTCGCGGCCGTCGACGCCGACCAGGCCGCCGTCCGGGCCGGGGCCGAGAAGGCGCTCGGCGCGCTGCCCAGCGTGGCCGGGTCGACCGTCGCGCCCCCGCAGCCCAACCGCGACATGCTGGCCGTCGTCGCCGACGCGCAGAGCCGCGCCCGCGACCTCGGCGACGAGTACCTGTCCACCGAGCACCTGCTGCTCGGCATCGCCGCCAAGGGCGGCCCGGCCGCCGAGGTGCTCACCCGGCAGGGCGCCACCCCGAAGAAGCTCCAGGAGGCCTTCCAGAAGGCCCGCGGCGGGCGCCGGGTCACCAGCGCCGACCCCGAGGGCCAGTACAAGGCCCTGGAGAAGTTCGGCACGGACTTCACCGCCGCCGCCCGCGAGGGCAAGCTCGACCCGGTCATCGGCCGGGACACCGAGATCCGGCGCGTCGTGCAGGTGCTGTCCCGCCGCACCAAGAACAACCCCGTCCTCATCGGCGAGCCCGGCGTCGGCAAGACCGCCGTCGTCGAGGGCCTCGCCCAGCGGATCGTCAAGGGCGACGTGCCCGAGTCCCTCAAGGACAAGCGGCTCGTCGCGCTCGACCTCGGCGCCATGGTCGCCGGCGCCAAGTACCGGGGTGAGTTCGAGGAGCGGCTGAAGACCGTCCTCGCCGAGATCAAGGACTCCGACGGCCAGATCATCACCTTCATCGACGAGCTGCACACGGTCGTCGGCGCGGGCGCCGGCGGCGACTCCGCCATGGACGCCGGCAACATGCTCAAGCCGATGCTCGCGCGCGGCGAGCTGCGCATGGTCGGCGCGACGACGCTCGACGAGTACCGCGAGCGGATCGAGAAGGACCCGGCGCTGGAGCGGCGCTTCCAGCAGGTGCTGGTGGCCGAGCCGACCGTCGAGGACACCATCGCCATCCTGCGCGGCCTCAAGGGCCGTTACGAGGCCCACCACAAGGTGCAGATCGCGGACGCGGCCCTGGTCGCCGCCGCGACGCTCTCCGACCGCTACATCACCTCCCGCTTCCTCCCCGACAAGGCCATCGACCTCGTCGACGAGGCCGCCTCGCGCCTGCGCATGGAGATCGACTCCTCACCGGTCGAGATCGACGAGCTCCAGCGCTCCGTCGACCGGCTGAAGATGGAGGAGCTGGCCCTCAGCAAGGAGACCGACGCCGCCTCCCGCGAGCGCCTGGACAAGCTGCGCCGCGATCTCGCCGACCGCGAGGAGGAGCTGCGCGGCCTGACCGCCCGCTGGGAGAAGGAGAAGCAGTCCCTCAACCGGGTCGGCGAGCTGAAGGAGAAGCTCGACGACCTGCGCGGCCAGGCCGAGCGGGCTCAGCGCGACGGCGACTTCGACACCGCCAGCAAGCTGCTGTACGGCGAGATCCCGACTCTGGAGCGCGACCTGGAGGCCGCGTCCGAGGCCGAGGAGGAGGCCGCGAAGGACACCATGGTCAAGGAGGAGGTCGGCTCGGACGACATCGCCGACGTCGTCGCCTCCTGGACCGGCATCCCGGCCGGCCGCCTGCTGGAGGGCGAGACGCAGAAGCTGCTGCGCATGGAGGATGAGCTGGGCAAGCGGCTCATCGGCCAGGCGCAGGCCGTCCAGGCGGTCTCCGACGCCGTACGGCGCTCCCGCGCGGGCATCGCCGACCCCGACCGCCCCACCGGTTCCTTCCTCTTCCTCGGCCCGACCGGAGTCGGCAAGACCGAGCTGGCCAAGGCCCTCGCCGACTTCCTCTTCGACGACGAGCGGGCCATGATCCGCATCGACATGTCGGAGTACGGCGAGAAGCACAGCGTCGCCCGTCTGGTCGGCGCGCCGCCCGGCTACGTCGGCTACGAGGAGGGCGGCCAGCTCACCGAGGCCGTCCGCCGGCGCCCGTACAGCGTCGTGCTGCTGGACGAGGTGGAGAAGGCGCACCCGGAGGTCTTCGACGTCCTGCTCCAGGTCCTCGACGACGGCCGCCTCACCGACGGCCAGGGCCGCACCGTCGACTTCCGCAACGCCATCCTGGTGCTGACGTCCAACCTGGGCAGCCAGTACCTGGTCGACCCGCTGTCGACCGAGGCGGAGAAGAAGGAGCAGGTCCTGGAGGTGGTGCGGGCCTCCTTCAAGCCCGAGTTCCTCAACCGGCTCGACGACCTGGTGGTCTTCTCGGCGCTGAACAAGAAGGAGCTGGAGCGGATCGCCCGGCTCCAGATCGACCGCCTCGCCCGGCGGCTCGCCGAGCGCCGCCTCACCCTGGAGGTCACCGACGCTGCCCTGGCCTGGCTCGCCGACGAGGGCAACGACCCGGCGTACGGCGCCCGCCCGCTGCGCCGCCTGGTCCAGACGGCCATCGGCGACCGGCTCGCCAAGGAGATCCTGGCGGGCGAGGTCAAGGACGGCGACACGGTCCGCGTGGACGCGTTCGGCGAGGGCCTGATCGTGGGACCCGCGACGGGCAAGGAGCTGTGACCCCCGGCGGGCCGCACCCCCGGCCCGCCACCCGCCGGTCGTCCGGCCGTCCGGTCACGTCGTGAACGCCGAGTACCGCACCCGCGCGGTCTCGGCGTTCTCGTACGTCACGGTCACGTTGACGTAATAGGCCTGCGTGCCGGGCCGCCCGGTGACGTCGAGCCGGAAGCAGTAGTCCGAGCCGTGGCCGCAGGACTCGGTGCCCGGACCGCCCGGCGCGGGCGCTGCGGGATAGGCGTCCTTCAGCCAGGCGCCGACGCCCGCGCGCGGCATGCGGAAGTCCGCCTGGTAGTTCGTGTCCAGCCAGGACTGCACCGTGCACCGAGCGTCCCGGACGTCCGCGGGCACCTCCGCGCCGCCGAAGGCGAGCGCCTCGGCGCAGTCGACGTTCCTGAGCCGGGTCCCGTCCGCCTCCCCGTCCTCCCCGAGCACCCAGACGCCGATCAGCACCAGCAGGCCCGCCACCAGCAGCACGGGCAGCGCCAGGATCGCCGCCACCACGCCCCACCGCGTCCGGCCCCCGGTGGGTACCGCCCGCCCGGCCCCCGCGCCGTCCTTCTCGCCGTGCGCCTCGGGCCGGCCGCCCGTCCCGCCTCGCCCGTTCGCCATGCGATCCCCCTCCGTCCGGCGTCGCCCTTAGGTACGACAGGCCGGATCCTGTCAGCTCAGGGCTGACAGGGCCCGGCTGGGGTTGCCACCCCCCTCCCCGCATGGGGGAGGATGGCGGGATCCGTACGAAGGGAAAAACACGGTGACCATCGACCCGTCCTCGATTCCGAATTTCGGGGGCCAGCCCGAGCCGCAGCCCCAGGGTGGACCGGCGGGCCCCGTCGTCCCGGATCAGGATCTCGTGAAGCAGCTCCTCGACCAGATGGAGCTGAAGTACGTCGTCGACGACGAGGGAGACCTCGCGGCGCCGTGGGAGGAGTTCCGCACCTACTTCATGTTCCGCGGCGAGGGTGACCAGGCGGTCTACTCGGTGCGGACGTTCTACGACCGGGCCCACAAGATCGACGACAAGCTCCAGCTCCTGGAGTCGATCGACGACTGGAACCGCCGCACCCTGTGGCCCAAGGTCTACACCCACACCCACGACGACGGCACCGTCCGCCTCATCGGCGAGGCGCAGCTGCTGATCGGCGCCGGCGTCAACATCGAGCTGTTCGTCTCCTCGACGGTCAGCTGGGTGCGCGCGGCGATCGAGTTCGACAAGTGGCTCGTGGAGCAGCTGGGCCTGGAGTCGGCCGTCAACGGGACGGACGCCGCGGCGACCGAGTCCGAGGAGGACGACGAGTAGGTCCCCCGCGACCCGCCCGCCGCCCCCCACGCCGAGAGGCGCCCGCCCACACCCTGTGGACGGGCGCCTCTCGCGTTGCGGGCTCACATGCGCCGCTGCCGCCGCGATGCCCGATGAGTAATGCCGCCATGCCCGGTCTACAGCACAGTCGAACCCGTCTGGACCGAACCACCGGAGGCCGTAGTGTCCGCATCAGTGCTCGACATGTCGATGTCGCTCGACGGATATATCGCCGATCCCCACGATTTCCTGGGCGGCGACGACGGCGAACGACTGCACAAGTGGGCCGGCCCGCAGGACGGGTCCAGCGCGCCGTCCGGGCCGGTCGCGCAGTTCCAGGACGAATGGAACGCGGCCGGTGCGGTGCTCGCGGGACGGCGCACCGCCGAGCTCATGGACCACTGGGGCGGTGACCACAACGGTCTCCCGATCTTCGTGCCCAGTCACCGCCCGCCCGGCCCCGCCGCCCGTTGGGGCTATCCGCTGGTGACCTATGTGACCGACGGGATCGAGAGCGCGATGGCCCAGGCCAAGGCCGCCGCCGGGGACAAGGACGTGCAGGTGCGCGGCGCGTACACGGCGCAACGGGCACTCGCTGCCGGGGTGCTGGACGAGGTGCAGATCCATCAGATCCCGGTGCTTCTCGGTGACGGCCGTCGTCTCTTCGACGTCCTGCCGTCGCTGATCGAGTTGGAGATCATCCGGGTGATCGACACCCCGCAGGCCACTCACCTCCGCTACCGGGTCCGCCGCTGAACCGGCCGAGCCTTCAGCCGGCCTGGTTTCGTCCGGCTTCCCGGTCGACGGCCCGGTAGGAGGCCGGCTCCGTGTCACCCCGAGGCCAGCTGCTCCGCTATCTCCGCGATCCAACCGGACGTCTTCGCCGGGTCGTTGAGAGTCTCGGCCCACGCGTCCGGCTCCAGCTTGTGCTCGGCGGGGCCGGATTTGAGGGCGACGAGCAGGGACCTGGCGGACTCCCGCATCTCGGCCGTGGTGTTCCCGGAGATGCCGGGGCCCGCCGCCAAGGCGTAGATCTCCCGCGCCATGGCCTGGCGTTCCCCCTTCGACACCTTCTTCCAGAACTTCAGCGCGTGCTTCAACGACTCCGTGCGGGAGGCGGCCTCCGCCGGGGTCTCGCCCTGCGGCGCCCAGCGCTCGGGGCGGTGGGCCTCCTCGTAGCGCTTCGTGGCGGCGCGGAGGGCCTTGTACAGGGTGACGCCGAGGACGAGACCGGCCCCGGCCCCGGCGAGGCCCCACCCGACCGGGTTGCTCGCCAGCCCGGCTGTTCCCGCCGCGACCGCCGTCACGACGCCGGCCGCGGCCTTGACGGACTCGCCCCCGCCGCCGGCCGCCTCCTTGCCGATCTTGGTGAGCTGCTTCTTCTTCGCGTACTGCTGCACCTTGCTCAGCCTTTCCACGTCGTTCTCGGCGTGCTGAAACTTCTCGGCGGCGTCACGGGCTTCACCCATCGCCTCCCAGGCTGCGTCGATGGCCCCGGAAACGAGCTCCAGCCGTCCCGGGCCCTCAGCCTTCCAGTAGGCGTCCAGCGCGACGTAGGCCTGCGCCGCGGCCCAGCCGGCCTGCTCGTACGACTCGTTCAGCCGTGCCAGTGCCCCCGCTTGGACGAGGTGGGGATCCCCCAGCTTTTTGATCTGCTGGTACTTGCCGGCTGCTCCCCCGATGCGGAAGGCGGACCGCATGGCCTTGATCGCGCCGACGGAAGCGCCGGCGATACCGCTGGCCTCGGATGCCACTGCGGCGTCCGCCGCCTTCTGGATCTTGGTGACCTCCTTGGCGATGGCGGCGCTGTAGCTTGCAGAACCGGCGGCGCCGACGACCGTGTCGGCCCCCTTGGTCTTGGCCTTCTTCATCGCCTTGTGGTGGCCGGCCCCGGTCTCCTGGTTCTTGGCGTCCTTCATGTTCTTGTAAGCGTCCATGCCGTTGACCACGGTGCCGGCGGCCTCCGTGAGGAGGTTGCCCGACCCCGCGGAGGTCCCCGAGGCGGCGGCGGAGTGCTTGAGGCTCTCATCGGCCGCGACGGCGGCCTGGTGGGTGAAGGCCGCGTTGGCGGGGGTCTGGAAGCCCTTGACGAAGGTGTCGAGGGGTTCGAGATTCTTCTTGAACCTGTCGAGGAGCGCGGCGATCCGGTCGCGGTAGTTCTTCTTCGCCGCATTCCCTCTCTCGGTGTCCCGTGCGCGCTGCACCATCGCGGTCGTGGCCCGGTTGCCGGCGCGGGACTGCATCTCCAGCAAGGCGCGCTCCGGCGAGCGTGCGGTCGTACTCCCGGGCCGGCTCCCTCCCTCGCGGTGCCGGGCCGACGCCAGGACCGCCGCGGACTGCCGTGCCGAGGTGCGGTGGATCGGCGTGCTCATGGACGTACCTCTCCTCTGCCGGACCGGGCGAGGCGAAGGTAGCCGGACCTGGCCAACAGGAGGGGTACGGCGGAGGAATTCCCCACGGACGCTGTGCCACGGAGCTGCGGGCGGCACCGAACGCTGCGAACCTCCGGCACCGGCGGTGAGCGGGCCGCACACCCAGTCCGGACCGCGTGCCGACCGCACCGCCGGGCTCGGTGACGCGGCACTGCCCGTCTTCTCCTTCCCCCACACGGGAGGGACGTACGGCACGGGCAAGCTCCCCATCCCCTGGCCGACGGCCGCACCTTCACCCTCGACCTCGACGAACTCCCGCGCCCGGAGCCCAAGGCGGACGCCCGCTGACGAGGGACTCCCCGCCGGCCGGGCCCGTGCCGGTCTGTGCCATGAGTCCGTGCGACGAAGTCCGTTTCTCCGCAAGGAGGTTCGAAGCCGCGTGTGCTGCGGGGGACAACCACCACGTACTGCCCTGAGGCAGCGGGCCCGCTCTCGGCCGAGTTGCCGGCCCCGGTTCGGCGCGCCTCCTCAGGCAAGAGCGGCCGCAAGCGGCGCCGCTGAAACTCTTTGCCGCCCCTGTCCTGCACGATTTGGGGGAGCTGTCACCGGGCCCGGCGGTGCCGGTTGATCGCGGATGGAAGCGTGTCCGCCGACAGACGGGCTGCGTGACCTGACTGTGCGATGCCGGAACCGGCAGGGTCTGTGCTCGGTCCTTGCTCGCCCCTTGAGTCCTGTCAGCTTTCGTAGTGGTAGCGGCACTGTGCGATCAGGACGCTGTCCTCGGTGGCCTTGTAGATCAGCCGGTGCTCGTCGTTGATACGGCGCGACCAGTAGCCCTGGAACCCGTGCTTGAGCGGTTCCGGTTTGCCGATCCCCTCGTTGCCGTTCCGGGCGATGTCCGCGATGAGCGTGTTGATGCGCTTCAGGATCTTCCGGTCCTGAAGCTGCCACCACAGATAGTCCTCCCAGGCGCGAGAGGAGAAGGTGATCTTCAACTAGAGGGCCCTATTCTTCGGTCGCCAGCTCGCGAACGGTGCCGCCGCCGCTTTCCAGCTCGTCGATGGACGCGAGCAGGCGCCGGGCGTTCGCCGGGCTCCGCAGCAGGTACGCCGTCTCCTTCAGGGACTCGTAGTCCTCAAGGGAGACGATGACGACCGGCTCGTGTCCGGCCCGGGTGATGACGACCTCTTCGCGGTCGTCGGTGACGGAGTTGAGCACCTCGGCGTACCGCGCGCGCGACTCGGAATAGCTCATGGTCTTCACGATCAACCTCCTCGACGTACAAGAAATTGTACGTCGATGCCTGCGGTGCGGCAAGCGGCAGCAAGACGGCCGTCACCGGCCGTCATCGGGCGGTTCCGGGCGTGAGAGTTCCTTGGCGGGACGGCAGGCAACGAGGAATGCGACGGCCGCCCCACAGGGCGGCGGTCAGCGCGCGTACGCCTTGCGGAGCCGTTCCGCCGCGTCTGTGAGCACCTCGGTGCGTTTGCAGAACGCGAACCGTACGAAGGGCGCGCCCGCGTCGCGGTGGTCGTAGAAGACCGCGTTGGGGATGGCGACGACGCCCGCGCGTTCGGGCAGGGCGCGGCAGAAGGCGACGCCGTCGGTCTGGCCGAGGGGGCGGATGTCGGCGGTGATGAAGTAGGTGCCGGTCGGCACGAACACCCCGAAGCCGGCGTCCGCCAGTCCCGCCGCCAGCAGCTCCCGCTTGGCCCGCATGTCCGCGCGGAACCCGTCGAAGTACGCGTCCGGCAGGCGCAGGGCCTCGGCCACGGCGTACTGGAAGGGTCCGGAGGCGACGTACGTCAGGAACTGTTTGGCCGAGCGGACGGCAGCGACGAGTTCCCGGGGCGCCGTGATCCAGCCGACCTTCCAGCCGGTGAAGGAGAACGTCTTGCCGGCCGAGCCGATCGTGACCGTGCGCTCGCGCATCCCCGGCAGCGTGGCCGGCGGTACGTGCTCGGCATCGTCGAACACCAGGTGCTCGTACACCTCGTCGGTCACCACGAGCAGGTCCCGCTCCACGGCCAGTTCGGCGATCGCCGTCAGCTCCGCTCGGGTGAGGACCGTGCCGGTCGGGTTGTGCGGGGTGTTGATCAGCAGCAGCCGGGTGCGGTCGGTGACCGCGCCGCGCAGCTCGTCCAGGTCGAGGCGGAAGCGCGCGCCCTCCGGATCCGGGCGCAGCGTGACCGGCACGCGCGTGGCGCCGGCCATGGCGATGCAGGCCGCGTAGGAGTCGTAGTACGGCTCCAGGGCGATCACCTCGTCGCCGGGCTCCAGCAGGGCGAGGAGCGAGGCGGCGATGGCCTCCGTGGCCCCGGCGGTGACCAGGACCTCCGTGTCCGGGTCGAAGGACAGGCCGTACCGGCGGCGCTGGTGGGCGGTGATCGCCGTGCGCAGCTCGGGGACGCCCGGACCCGGCGGGTACTGGTTGCCCCGTCCGTCCCGCAGCGCCCGCACGGCCGCCTCGCGGATCTCCTCGGGGCCGTCCGTGTCGGGGAAACCCTGGCCCAGGTTGATCGCGCCGGTCGACGTCGCCAGCGCCGACATCTCGGCGAAGATCGTCGTCCCGAACTGGGCGAGACGACGGTTGAGGAACGGGCGCGCGGTGGAGGTCATGAGCGTCATCCTGCGCCGAAGCCCGGCGGTTCCTCAACCTCGCCGGGCCTGGCACCGGGCCTGTCGTGGCGGGCCGGAGCCCGCCCGGCTCACCTGGCCGGACGGGCCCCGCTTCCGGACGGGTCTCAGCGCTTCAGGGTGAAGGCGAAGTCGCCGGAGAGCCTGCCGGTCAGGCGGACCGCCGAGACGAGCGCGCCCCGCTCGATCAGCCTCTCGACCTCGGCCCGCGGCAGACCGCAGCCCTCGGCGATCAGCCGCACCGGCCGGACGGGTATCCGCGCCTCGAAGCGGACCGAGACGTCGATCGCCTCGTCGTCCGGGCGCACCGGCCCGCCGGTGTCGAGGCGCCAGGCGTCGTCCCAGTCGAGGGCGATGCGGTTACGCCGCAGCACGAGGGGGTCCCTGAGCAACTCGGCCGCCAAAGCGGGGTCGTTGCCGTGCAGCCGGTTCAGCAGCGCGGGCCGTACCGAGCGCACGCCGGTGCGTTCCAGGATCGTGAGCTTCGCGGTGTCCCCGCATCCCGTGCAGAGCACGAGGAGCCAGACGTCGACGAGCTTGTGGTGGGCGTTGACGCGGAACTTGCCGTCCGTCCGGAAACGCGGGGACGCGCACGCGTGGCAACGGCGCAGGACGAGCGGCAGGGAAGTGGGCATGACAACCCAGTTTTCGAGCACAGAGGTACACCGATTTCCAGTGAGAAGTCCGCAGCAAAAAGCAGCGCGGCGCACGGATGCGACGCGCGACCGATCAGCGCTCGGGAGGTCTCACACGGTGTACAACGGCCACGTCCTTGCCTGGGCGACTTCGTCCGGCAGCAAGGTAGCGGCGCCCGGCGACGCCGCTCAACCGGTTTTCGCCCGGCGGCCATCGTCCCCGGACCATCCTTCTGCGCAGGTCAGAGATGTTTCTCCGCGCGGAACCCTCTGAATTTGCTCAACTCTGCTTTGGCCGCTCAGGCGGACGGGCATCCCCCGGTCACGTGGCGCTCAGGCACCGCGCGAGGCGCCCACGGAGGGCTGCTTCGGGGGACTCGGAAGGAGGATGACGCCATGGTCTTCGGCATCGTCCTGGCGATGATCGCGTGCGTGTTCGTGCTGGCCGTGCTCATCAACGCCGCGAAGCGCGGCGGTGGCGGGAAGCCGCGTCGCGGCGGCCGCGGGCACGGCACGTCCGGCGGCGGGGCCGCCGCCGGCAGCTGGTGGGCCGGTGGGGACAGCGGCTCCGGAGGGGGCCACCACGGGGGCCATCACGGTGGCCACGGAGGCCACTCCTGCGGCGGAGGCCACTCCTGCGGAGGCGGGTCCTCCTGCGGGGGCGGTTCCTCCTGCGGAGGAGGCGGCGGATGCGGCGGAGGCAGCTGACACGGGGCAGCTGAGCTCCCCGCGGGGAAGCCGCATCCGGACCGCGGGGCCCGCCGCCGACCACGGGCCCCGCGGTCGGCGGCGGCCCGAGGACGCGCTGCGTTCCCGGGCCGGGGGTGACGAAGACGCGCTGCGTTCTCGGGCCGGGGGTGAGCCCCCATGGGCCTACCAAGGGCCCGTCACGGGCCCCGCCGTCGCTTCCGGCCGGGGGCGGCCGGTGCGTGTACCCGCGTCCCCGGCTTTCATGTGGGGCGCGTGGGCGCACGCCGCATCGCTCGGCGCACGCCATAGTTGAACAATTGAGCTGTGTAGCCCCCCGAGGGATGGAAACCCCACGAAGTTGGGTAAAAACGCTGTGGCGGCTCCGCAGTTCATGATTCCCTCTAAACACCGACGCAGCCCCTCGGACCCTCTTCGGACGTCCCGAGCGAACGACACTCCCAGACCGGGCTGACCGGGGCCGTCTCCCGGTGTCGTCCTGGGTGCGCCGGACCCACTCCTCATCTTCTGCTTCTCCGCGGAGCCGACCCATGCTCACGACCCTGAACACCTCCTACACCGACACGCGCGCGGCCGATCTCGCCTGGGCCCTGGGGCGCGAGCCGTTGCCCGCCCTCGCCACGCTCGACCTCGAACTGTCAGCCGCCAAGCTGCAGTTGAGACTGCTCGGCGCCTCGCACCAGGTGCTGCTGGAGCAGGATGAGGGCTGTTGCTCGGAGACGGTGGCCTGCATCCCCGGCAGCAGCACCCCCCTCCCCCTGGGCGTCGCCAAACGCGTGGGCGAGTGGGAGTACGAGTTCGCGGCCCGCGTCGAGGTGCTCTCGCCGGGCCAGTTCGCGGGCCGCGCCCAGGAACTCCTCGCCCTCGTCTCCGAACACCCGCACGGCCTGGCCGGCGTCTTCCCGGGCAGCCCGCACGCGTTCACCGCGCTCCTCGTCCAACGGCAGGAAGGACAGGTGAACTGGCGCACGTGGCACGCCTATCCGCAGGACGGCCAGCTGGTGGCGACGCGCACCAGAGTGGGCATCCGGGCCCGCTCGGGCGAACCCGTCCCGCTGACGGCGACATGAGCGACCCGAGCGGCCTAAACGCACAGAGCCGCAGACAGCCCGGGAGTTCACACGTGTGGGTGACGTAGGGTGCCCGCACCGTAACGTAACGTCGCAGTCGTGATCGAAGCGCACGCCCCAGCGCCACCCGGCGCCCCGCCGTCCTGGCGGGGCCCCGCGCGGCTCCCCGTCCGGCCGGACACCGGGCGGTTCCTGGTCCTGGCGTGCGTCTTCGTCTGCGCCGCGTGCGGTCTCGTCTACGAACTGGAACTCGTCGCGCTCGCCTCCTACTTGATGGGCGACTCCGTCACCCAGGCGTCCGTCGTGCTGTCCGTCATGGTCTTCGCGATGGGCATCGGCTCCCTCGCCGCCAAGCGGCTGCGCCGGTTCGCCGCGGCCGGCTTCGGCGCGCTGGAGGCGTCCCTCGCGCTGGTCGGCGGGTGCAGCGCCATGGCCCTGTACGCGGTGTTCGCCTGGACGGGCGCGTGGGGCGGCCTGTGGGCCAACGGCCCTCGCGTCCTGCTCGTCGCGTTCTCCCTGGCCATCGGCCTGCTCATCGGCGCCGAGGTGCCGCTGCTCATGGAGCTCATCCAGCGCGTCCGCCGCCAGGACGCGGGCGGCGCGGTGGCCGACCTGTTCGCCGCGGACTACGTGGGCGCGCTCGTGGGCGGTCTCGCCTTTCCCTTCCTGCTGCTGCCGTTCCTCGGCCAGTTGACGAGTTCGCTGCTGACCGGCGCCGTCAACGTCGTGGCGGGGGCCGCCCTGGTCCTCGGCCTGTTCCGCCGCGACCTCACCTGCCGGGCCCGCTGCCTCCTGCTCGTCGCCAACATCACCGCCCTCGGCGTCCTCGGCTCCGCCGCCGTCCTCGTCGACGACTTCGAACGGGCCGCGCGGCAGGCGGTCTACGGCGACGACGTGCGGGTGGCGGTGCAGACCGGCGTCCAGGAGATCGTCCTCACCGGCGGCGACGGCGGCCGCCCCCTGGACCTCTACCTCGACGGCCGGCTGCGCGTCGGCGGCCGCGAGGAACGGCGCTACCACGAGGCGCTGGTCCACCCGGCGATGAACGGCCCCCACGCGCGCGTGCTGGTCCTCGGCGGCGGCGACGGCCTGGCCGCCCGCGAGGCCCTCACCCATCCCGGCGTACGCCGCGTCGACGTCGTCGACCTCGACCCCGGCCTGGTCCGGCTGGCCCGCACCGACCCCGCCCTGTCCGGTCTCAACGGCCACGCCTACAGCGACCCGCGCGTGCATGTCACCGCCGCGGACGCCTTCCAGTGGCTGCGCGAGGCGTCCGCGGCGACGTACGACGTGGTCGTGGCGGATCTGCCCGACCCCGGTATCACCGCCAGCACCAAGCTGTACTCCGAGGAGTTCTACGGCCTCGCCCGGCGCGCCCTGGCCCCCGGCGGCCGCCTGGTGGTGCACGCCGGCCCGGTCGCCACCCGGCCGCGCGTGTTCTGGACGGTCGAGGCGACGCTGCGCGCGGCCGGCCTGCGCACCGCCCCCTACCGGGTCGACGGCCGTGCCACCGGCTTCACCGCGGGCCCCGACCGCACCGCCGACACCGCCCGCGCGCCCCGCGACTGGGGCTTCGTCCTGGCCGCCGCCGACGGCCGCCCGCCCCTGCGCCTCGACCCGCACGGGCGCGCCCCGCGCACGCTGACCCAGGCGGCCCTGACGGCCGACGCGCGGGCCGCGCAGAGCACCCGGGTGGCGGGAGCACGGGCGTCCACGCTGGTGCACCCGCGCTACTGACGTGCCCCGGCCGCGCGTACCGCCGGCCGGAGCGCGGCGCGGCGGAATCCCGGTTTCGCCGGGTGCTTTCCCGCCCATGCTGGGTAGGCTCCGCACTCATGGAGCATGAGGTGTTCGTTCCGGTTCCGGCCGAGCGGCTGACGGCGGCCCTCGCCGATCCCGCGCAGGTGGCCCGGGCGGTCCCCGGCCTCCAGCAGGACGCCGGCACCGACCCCGTGGCGGGGCGGCTCAAGCTGCGGATCGGCGGCCACACCATCACCTACCGGGGCGCCGTACGCGTCTCGCCGCGCGACGGCGGCGGCTTCACCGTGGAGGGCGACGCGGCCGAGGCCCGGGGCAGCGGCTCCGTGAAACTCGCCCTCACACTCCGGCTGCACGACGCCGACGGCGGCGCGACGCTGCGCTTCGAGGGGACGGCGGCGGCGGACGGCCGGGTCACGGAACTGCCGTCGGAGGCGGTCGACTCCGCGGTCGCCCGCCTGCTGAACCGCTTCGCGGGCAACCTGGGCGCGGGAACCGCGCAGCCGGCCGAGGACACCCCCGCTCCCGCCACCGGCGGGTCCGGGAGCGAGAGCGCCGGGGGCGGGAGCGCCGGAAGCGGGGGCGGGACCGACGTCCCGGAGGCTCTGGACGCCGTGAACGGCCTGGCCGACGCGGACGACGCGGACGACGCCCGCGGTCCGGACCAGGCCGGGAGCCCGGACGACGCCGGGGACCTGGACGACGTCGATGAGCCCGCCGGCCACGAGGGCGTCGCCGAGGACGTTCCTGAGGACGTCTTCGAGGTGGAGGCGCCACCGTCGGGGCTGGACGGCCTCGCCGGTCCCGGAGAGCCGCCCGCCGAGGCCGCGCACGCGCGCCGGACGATGATCGGCCGCAGCGCGGAGGAGGTGGACCACGCTCCGCCGCGCGGGCGCTACGCGCCGGTCCCGGCCCCGCAGACCGTCGTCCCCGGCAGCACGCTGCGCTGGGCCGCACCCGCGGCCGCCCTGGTGGTCGCGTCCGCGATCGTGGTCGGCAGAGCGCTGCGCCGACGGGGCTGACAGCGCCGCCGCGACGGGACGCGAACCCTAGCGGGCACCCGCGCCGGGGGACCCCGCGAACCCTCCCCGCGAGTCCCCGCCGTCGCTGCCGGACCCCTGCTCCGCGACGCCCCTGTCCCGCCCCAGTAGGGTCGTCCCGTGAGTGACGAAGACATCACGCTGACCGCGGGTGACGCGGAGGTGACCGTGCAGCCGGGCAACGGCGGCCGGGTCGGTGGGCTGCGCGTCGGCGGCCTCGAACTGCTGCGCCAGGGCGAGCGGTTCGGCTGTTTCCCGATGGTCCCCTGGTGCGGCCGGATCCGCGACGGCCGCTTCCGTGACGGCGCGACCGTACGGCAGATGCCGCTCAACGCTCCCCCGAACGCCATCCACGGCACCGCACGCGACGGTGCCTGGAAGGTGGCGCGGCGCACGGCGGACGAGGTGGTCCTGACGTACGCCCTCGCGGAGCCCTGGCCCTACCCGGGGCTGGTCACCCAGGTGATCACGCTGGCCGGGGACGAGCTGCGGATCGCCATGTCGGTGGAGGCCCACGACTCGTCGTTCCCCGCCCAGATCGGCTGGCACCCGTGGTTCAACCGGACCCTCGGCGGCGGCGGCGACGGGCGGGACGGGCAGGAGGTGCGGATCTCCTTCGAGCCGGCCTGGCAGGAGGAGCGCGGCGACGACCACCTGCCGACCGGCAACCGCGTCGCCCCCGAGCCCGGCCCCTGGGACGACTGCTTCGGCATGCCCGGCGGCGTCGACGTCACCCTCACCTGGCCGGGGCAGCTGGAGCTGAAGGTCGCCAGCCGCGAGGAGTGGGTCGTCGTCTACGACGAGCAGGACGCGGCCGTGTGCGTGGAGCCGCAGACCGGGCCGCCGGACGGACTGAACACGCTTCCGCGCCTGGTCACCCCCCTGGAGCCGCTGGAGGCGTCGACCACCTGGTCGTGGACCCGGCTGTGAGGGCCGCCTCTAAGCTGAGGGCATGACGGACACTCGCGGCGCGCTGCTGCAGCAGATCAAGGACAAGGCCGTGGTGCACGGCAAGGTGACCCTGTCGTCGGGTCTGGAGGCGGACTACTACATCGACCTCCGCCGCGTCACCCTCGACGGGGAGGCCGCCCCGCTGGTCGGTCAGGTGCTGCTCGACCTGACCGCCGACCTGGAGTTCGACGCCGTCGGCGGCCTCACCATGGGCGCCGACCCCGTCGCCGGCGCCATGCTGCACGCGGCCGCCGCGCGCGGGCGCAGCCTGGACGCGTTCGTCGTGCGCAAGGCGGCGAAGGCGCACGGCCTCCAGCGACGCGTGGAGGGCCCGGACATCAAGGGCCGCCGCGTCCTCGTCGTGGAGGACACCTCGACCACCGGCGGCTCGCCGCTCACCGCCGTGGAGGCGGTGCGCGAGGCGGGCGCCGAGGTGGTCGCCGTGGCGACCATCGTGGACCGGGCCACCGGCGCGGACCAGAAGATCCGTGAAGGCGCCGGCGTGCCCTACCTGTTCGCCTTCTCGAAGGACGAGCTGGGCCTGGACTGACCGGCCCCGTCCCCCGCCCGCCGCCCCGCCGTCCCGTCGGGCCGCCTCCCGGCGGCGGACCGGTACGCCGGCCAGGTGACCGACCAGTACGCGGACCAGGCATGGACCATTCGCGCATCTCTGGAAAGATGGCCCCGACGACGACGTCGAATCCAAGGTCTAGGTCAGGGCCGTAGCACGCATATCGTCAACCCGCACAATCAAGGAGCGGACAGATGCCCATCGCAACCCCCGAGGTCTACAGCGAGATGCTCGACCGGGCGAAGGCAGGCAAGTTCGCCTACCCGGCCATCAACGTCACCTCGACGCAGACCCTGCACGCGGCGCTGCGCGGCTTCGCCGAGGCGGAGAGCGACGGCATCATCCAGATCTCCACGGGTGGCGCCGAGTTCCTGGGCGGCCAGTACAGCAAGGACATGGTGACGGGTTCGGTCGCCCTCGCCGAGTTCGCGCACATCGTCGCCGAGAAGTACCCGGTCACCGTGGCCCTGCACACGGACCACTGCCCCAAGGACAAGCTGGACGGGTACGTGCGTCCGCTGCTCGCGGTCTCCGAGGAGCGCGTGAAGGCGGGCCGCAACCCGCTGTTCCAGTCGCACATGTGGGACGGCTCCGCCGAGACCCTCGCCGACAACCTGGAGATCGCGCAGGAGCTGCTCGCCCGCGCCGCCGCCGCGAAGATCATCCTCGAGGTGGAGATCACCCCGACCGGCGGCGAGGAGGACGGCGTCTCCCACGAGATCAACGACTCCCTGTACACGACGGTCGACGACGCGGTGCGCACCGTCGAGGCGCTCGGTCTCGGCGAGAAGGGCCGCTACCTGCTGGCCGCGTCGTTCGGCAACGTCCACGGCGTGTACAAGCCGGGCAACGTGGTGCTCCGCCCCGACCTGCTCAAGGAGCTGAACGAGGGCGTCGCCGCGAAGTACGGCAAGCCGGCCGGCTCGCAGCCGTTCGACTTCGTCTTCCACGGCGGCTCCGGCTCCACCGCCGAGGAGATCGCGACCGCGCTGGACAACGGCGTCGTCAAGATGAACCTCGACACGGACACCCAGTACGCCTTCACGCGTCCCGTCGCGGACCACATGTTCCGTAACTACGACGGCGTCCTGAAGGTCGACGGCGAGGTCGGCTCCAAGAAGACCTACGACCCGCGGACCTGGGGCAAGCTGGCCGAGGCGGGCATGGCCGCGCGCGTCGTCGAGGCCACGCAGCACCTGCGTTCGGCCGGCCAGAAGATCAAGTAATACCCGCGGGGGAGTCCCCCACGGGTATTACGGGTGTGAGCGAGCCCGGCGTCTGTCTACGACGCCGGGCTCGCTGTATACCTGGGACCATGCCCGATGTCCGGCTGGCCTCGTCCCGCGGCAGGTGGATCCTGTTCACCACCGTGCTCGGCTCCAGCATGGCGCTGCTCGACTCGACCGTCGTCAACGTGGCGCTGCCGCGCATCGGCCGCGACCTGGACGCCGACCTCGCCGTCCTCCAGTGGACGGTCAACGCGTACCTGCTGACCCTCGCCGGGCTGATCCTGCTCGGCGGCTCCCTCGGCGACCACTACGGGCGGCGGAAGGTGTTCGCCGTCGGGGTGGTGTGGTTCGCCGCCGCCTCCCTGCTGTGCGGGCTCGCCCCGAACGCCGCCGTGCTGGTCGCCGCCCGCGCCCTCCAGGGAGTGGGCGGCGCGCTCCTCACCCCGGGCTCGCTGGCCCTCATCCAGGCCTCCTTCCACGCCGACGACCGCGGCCGCGCCGTAGGGCTGTGGTCGGGCTTCGGCGGCATCGGGGCGGCCGTGGGGCCGTTCCTGGGCGGCTGGCTGGTGGACGGTCCCGGCTGGCGATGGGTGTTCTGGCTGAACGTGCCGCTGGCGCTGGTGTGCGTGCCGGTGGCGCTGCGCCACGTGCCCGAGTCCTCCCGGACGCGGACCGCAGGCGCGCGAGACACGAGAGATCCGGGAGGCGCGGGCGGGAAGGGCCACGCCGGTGAGGGCTTCGACGCGCTGGGGGCCTTCCTCGGCGCGCTGGCGCTCGCGCTCGTCACGTACGCCCTGATCGAGGCCGGGAGCGGATCCCCCGTGGTGGTGGCGGGCACGGCGGTCGCGGGCGTGGCGGCCGGCGTCGCCTTCGTCATGGTGGAGCGTCGCAGCCCGGACCCGATGCTGCCGCTCGACATCTTCGCGTCCCGCCAGTTCACGGCCGTCAATCTGGTCACCCTGTGCGTGTACGCGGCCTTCGGCGGCTTCTTCTTCCTGTGCGCGGTCCAGCTCCAGGTCGTGGCCGGCTGGTCCGCCCTCGGCGCGGGCACGGCGCTCCTGCCGACCACCGTGCTGATGCTGCTGCTGTCGGCGCGCTCCGGCGCGCTGGCCGAGAAGATCGGGCCGCGGATCCCGCTGACCGCCGGCCCGCTGCTGTGCGCCGCCGGGATGCTGCTGATGCTGCGGGTGGGGCAGGACGCGTCCTACGCCGGGGACGTCCTGCCCGGCGTCCTGGTGCTCGGCGTCGGCATGGTCACGCTGGTCGCGCCGCTCACCGCGACCGTGCTGGCCTCGGTGGACGTGGCCCGGGCCGGCATCGCCAGCGGCGTCAACAACGCGGCGGCGCGGGCTGCGGGGCTGGTCGCCGTGGCCGCGCTGCCTCTGCTCACCGGCATGGGCCCCGAGGCCTACCGCTCCGCCACGGCCTTCGACGACGCGTTCCGCAAGGCCATGGTGCTGTGCGCCGGGGTGCTGGCGCTGGGGGCGCTGATCGCCTTCACCACGGTGCGCCGGCCGCCCCCGGACTGCCGCCGCCCGGAGTGCAGAACCCACGGCAGCGTCCTCGCCCCGCCCCTGGAGGGCCGGCCGACGGGCAGACGCCTGCCGTGACCCGACCGGCCGCCCTCCCGGCCGGGGCGGCACGGGCGGCCGGTGGCGGGAATCGTGGGCGGACGGCGACGGCGGACGCCGGATGGCGCAGACTGGGCGCATGTCCCTTCACGAAAACCTCCTCGGGGGCCCGCCCCCGACCCATCTCCCCGACGACCCCGAGCCGCGCGAGCTGCTCGCGAGCGGCACCGCGCCCGCCGACGTCGCCGCGAAGTACCCGACGTCGTCGCTGGCCTGGGCCCGGCTCGCCGACGACGCGTTCGAGCGGGGCAGCGTCGTGGAGTCGTACGCGTACGCCCGCACCGGCTACCACCGCGGTCTGGACAGCCTGCGCCGGAGCGGCTGGAAGGGGCACGGACCGGTGCCGTGGGAGCACGAGCCCAACCGCGGCTTCCTGCGCGCCCTGCACGCCCTCGCCCGCGCCGCGCAGGCGGTCGGCGAGCAGGAGGAGTACCAGCGCTGCTCGCAGTTCCTGAAGGACTCCTCCCCGACGGCGGCCCAGACCCTGGGCTAGCGAGCCGGGCCCCCGTCGTCCGGCAGGTCGACTCCGTCCCGGGCCCTCCTTCGGCGAGTGCTCCCGCGCGCGGTTGGTGCGGATGGTCCGTCCGGTCCCGGTGTGACCGGACGGACCTTGCGTTTTCGGGCCGGTATTGCGCAGGATGCGGGTGGGGACCGGGGCGTCCTGTCGAAAACGGCAGGGGCGGACCGCTACCCGGAGCAACAACAGGAGACAGCGATGTCCCAGCAGGCTCAGCCCGACGAGGCTTCGGAGCCCGAGACCCCGCATCTCGACTTCGCCGGCACCACGCCGTACGAGGACTACGTCAAGGCGGACGTGCTCACCCACCTCCAGCACACCCTCTCCGACGATCCCGGAGAGATGGTCTTCCTGGTCACGACCCAGGTGATGGAGCTGTGGTTCACGGTCATCGTCCACGAGTGGGAGACCGCCGCGCGGGCGCTGCGCGAGGACCGGGTGCCGGTGGCGATCGACGCGCTGAAGAGGTCCGTCCGCGAACTGGACGCGCTGAACGCGTCCTGGAAGCCGCTCGGGCAGCTCACGCCCGCCCAGTTCAACTCGTACCGCTCCGCGCTCGGCGAGGGCTCCGGCTTCCAGTCGGCGATGTACCGGCGCATGGAGTTCCTGCTCGGTGACAAGTCGGCGTCGATGCTCGTCCCGCACCGCGGCGCGCCCCGCGTGTACGCCGAACTGGAGAAGGCGCTGCACGAGCCGAGCCTGTACGACGAGGTGCTGCGGCTGCTGGCCCGCCGCGGCCACGCCGTCCCCGCCGCCGTCCTCGACCGGGACCTCGCCCGGCGCTACGAGCCCTCGGCCGAGGTCGAGGCCGTGTGGACGGCCGTGTACTCGGGCGACGAGTCCGACGAGGTCGCGCGTCTCGGCGAGGCGCTGACGGACGTCGCCGAACTGGTCTGGCGCTGGCGCAACGACCACCTCGTCGCCACCCGGCGGGCGATGGGAGCGAAGGCGGGCACGGGCGGTTCGGCCGGGGTCGCCTGGCTGGAGAAACGCGCCCGGAAGAACGTCTTCCCGGAGCTGTGGACGGCGAGGTCCCATGTCTGACCTGGCCCTTGTCGCGCAGCGGCACGACGCCGGCGATCCGCTCGCCGGCCGCCGCGCCCTGTTCGTCCTCGACGACGGCGTCTACCTCGACGGCAACTCGCTGGGCGCGCTCGCGCGTTCCGTACCCGGCCGGGTCGAGGACGTCGTGCGCCGCCAGTGGGGCGCGCTGAAGATACGTTCCTGGGACGAGAGCGGCTGGTGGACGGCGCCCGAGCGGATCGGCGACCGGATCGCCCCGCTGGTGGGCGCGGCCGCCGGACAGATCGTGGTCGGCGACTCGACGAGCGTCAACGTCTTCAAGGCCCTGGTGGGCGCGGTCCGCCTGGTGGACGACGCCCGCGACGAGATCCTCGTCGACGCGACGACGTTCCCCACGGACGGCTACATAGCCGCGTCGGCGGCCCGTCTGACCGGCCGCACGCTGCGGCCTGTGCGACCGGACGAGGTGCCGGCGGCGCTGTCCGGGCGCACGGCCGCCGTGCTCCTCAACCACGTCGACTACCGGACCGGCCGGCTGTACGACCTGCCGTCGCTGACCGCGGCCGTGCACGCCGCCGGCGCGATCGCCGTCTGGGACCTCTGCCACAGCGCGGGCGCGCTGCCGGTGGGCCTCGACGAGCACGGCGTGGACCTGGCGGTCGGCTGCACCTACAAGTACCTGAACGGCGGCCCGGGTTCACCGGCCTACCTCTACGTGCGCGGTGACCTTCAGGACCGTTTCGACTCGCCGCTGCCCGGCTGGAACTCGCACGCCGAGCCCTTCGGCATGCGGGAGGCCTACGAGCCGGCGGCAGGCGCCGCGCGCGGCCGCGTCGGCACCCCGGACATCCTGTCGATGCTCGCCCTGGAGGCGGCGCTGGAGGTCTGGGACGGGGTGTCGATCGACGCGGTGCGCACCAAGTCGCTGGCCCTGACGGACTTCTTCCTGGAGTGCGTGCGGGAGTACGTCCCCGAGGGGCGCGTGGAGTCGCTGACCCCGGTGCGTCACGAGGAGCGGGGCAGCCAGGTGGCGCTGCGCTGCTCGCCCGACGCCGGTGACGTCATGAAGCGGCTGATCGGGCGCGGCGTCGTAGGCGACTTCCGGCAGCCGGACGTGCTCCGGTTCGGCTTCACCCCGCTGTACGTCGGGTTCGCCGACGTGGAGCGGGCGGCGCGGGTGCTGGCGGAGGAACTGCGCTGACAGGAACGGCGCCGGAACCGCGTTCGTAGGAACTGCGCTGTTCGGGCAGGCGAGTTGATTGAACGAACCGTCTCTCCTGGGCGTACTCGGTGGTACGTCCAGGAGAGCGCGACCCCGTGGCGGGCCGCCCGGCCGGGGCGCCGCCACAGCAGAACCGTTTACCTCTCACCGTGCGTGACATCCCCGTGTCCGCGCACGTCACGGGCCTGATACCGTCCCGGCCAACGGCCGAATCCCCCCTGGTGCGCCAAAGGTTGGCCGAGTCCTCCCCCAGAGCCCGCAAGCCTGGGAGGTACCCCCATCGCCGCTGAGAGGTTGGAGCATGCCGGACGACGTTGTCGCAGCCCGGGCCGTCGCCGAGGAGGAGTCGGCGTTCGCGCACCCGCCCGTCGACCCCGACGTCACCCTGACGTACGGCGACCACCCCGACCAGGTGATCGACTTCTACGTCCCCCGGATCCAGGCGGGTCCGGGCGGTTCCGTCCCGCTCGTCGCCGTGCTGCACGGCGGGGCCTGGCGGGCGCCCTACGACCGGCGGCACGTCACGCCGTTCGCGGACTTCCTGGCCCGGCGCGGGTTCGCCGTGGCCAGCGTGGAGTACCGGCGCGGCGCCGACGCCACGGCTGTGGCCCCCGCACCGGCCCCGGAGGGGACATCCCCGGTCGCGGGCCGCTGGCCCGACACCTTCGACGACGTCGCCGCCGCCCTCGACGCCCTGCCGGACCTCGTCCGCGAGGCCGTCCCGCAGGCGGACGCCCGCCGCACGGTCCTCACCGGCCATTCGGCGGGCGGCCACCTCGCCCTGTGGGCGGCGGCCCGGCACGTCCTGCCCGCCGACGCTCCCTGGCGCACCGCCCGCCCCGTCCCGCTGCGGGGCGTGGTGGCGCTCGCCCCGATCGCCGACTTCGAGGTCGCCGGGAAACTCGACGTCTGCGGCGGCGCGGCCCGCCAACTCCTCGGCGGGGACGAGCGGTTCATGGAGCGTCGGCCGTACGCCGACCCCGCGCTGCTGCTGCCGACGGGCATCGCCACCACCCTGGTCCAGGGCCGCGACGACCTCGTCGTCCCGGAGGCGGTCGCGGAGGCGTACGCGGACGCGGCGGCCAAGGCGGGCGAGGTCGTGGGCGTGACCCTGCTGGCCGACGTCGGCCACTTCCCGCTGATCGACCCGTCGGCGGACGCGTGCGCGGTGGTGGCGGAGGAGATCGCCCAACTGGCCTGGTGAGTATGGCCTCCTCAACCCGTAGATGTCGTACCCGTAGTACCTGAGAGCTACTTCGCAGGACAGCTCCCGGGCGGGACGCGGACGACAGGCCGTGATCCGTAACTTCCATGCCAGACAGGCCCGATGGCCGGGCGGACTGGCGGGGGAGGGGCGGAATGGCGCAGCTTCGCAGGCGCGGGCGGCGGCCCGGCGGGCACCAACGGGCGGGTCGGCGGGACCGGGGCGGGGGCGGGGGCAGTGGCCACGAGCGGGCGAACGACCGGGAGGCCGGGCCGCAGGCGTCGCAAGGGGCGCAGGGCCCGTACGCGTCGCACACGTTGCACGGACCGCGGGGACCGCGTCGGCTGCGTGCCCTGCTCGCCCTCGTCGTCATCGCCGCCGTGGTCGTCCCCCTCACGGCGGCCGCGGCCCGGCCGCGCATCCCGGCCCCCGCGCCCGCCGTCCTCCCCCCGGTGACGGCGGCGACGCTGGAGCGGGCGTACGCGGCGAACCGGGCCGACGCGGCTCTGGCGTCGCGGATGGCCGCCGCGCACGGGGACCGCCACCGGGCGTCCGCCGACCGGGCCCTCGCCTCCCCCTCCCGCCGCCTGCTCTCCTTCGACGGCCGCGGTCCCGGCCGGGTGACCGAGGTGCTCGGCGACCTGGCGCACGCCGAGCGCGTCGCCGTCCTCGTCCCGGGCTCCGACACCTCACTGGACACCTACGAACGCTTCCACGCGGGAGCGGCCGCGCTGCGGCAGCGACTCGACCGGCGGTCCGGCGCCGGCGCGCGTACGGCGGTGGTGGCCTGGCTCGGCTACTCCACGCCCGGCACGATCAGCGCGACGGCCGTCACCCCGGCCCGCGCCGAGGAAGCGGCCCCCGGCCTGCGGGACTTCCTGCGCGAGCTGCGCACGGTGACGGGGGCGGGCGCCCGTGTCAGCCTCCTGTGCCACTCCTACGGCACGGTCGTGTGCGCCCGGGCCGCCGCCGGTGCGGCCGTGAGCGACATCGTCCTGCTGGGCAGCCCGGGCACCGGGGTGGGCTCGGCGGCGGAACTGCGCACCCGCGCGCGGGTCTGGGCGGCCCGCGGCGCCGACGACTGGGTGGCGGACGTCCCGCACGTCAGCGCCGACCTGTTCGGCACGACGGTCGGCTTCGGCGCCGACCCGATGTCCCCCGCGTTCGGCGCGCGCGTCTTCGCGGCGGGCTCCGGCGGCCACAGCGACTACTTCCGGTCCGGCTCGGTCGCGCTGGCCAACATCGCGCGGATCGTCCTCGGCGAGACCTCGGAGGTCACGGATGCGTGAGACACGCGGGAGCCGACAGGGCCTCCGGAGCCGGGAGGACCTCCGGAGCCGGGAGGACCGCCAGGAGGGGCGGGGCCGCCGGGGCCCGCGGGGCAAGCGGGGTGGGCCGGCCGTCGTGCTCCGGCTGCGGCTCGCGGCGGCCCGGGTCGACGCGGCCACGCCGCCAGGGCGGGACCGGGCCGTGGACGCGCTGCGCGCCCTGGCGATCGCCGGCGTGGTGCTCGGCCACTGGCTGGTGACGGCGCTCGTCGCCGACGGCGGCGCCCTGCGCGCCGCGAGCCCGCTCGGATCCATGCCCTGGCTGGCGCCGGTGTCGTGGATGTTCCAGACGCTGGCGGTGTTCTTCATGGTGGGCGGCCACTCGGCGACCAGGAGCCTCGCCTCGGCGCGGGCGCGGGGCGTGCCCTACGGCGCATGGCTGGCCGCCAGGCTGCACCGCCTGTTCGTCCCGGTGGCGGCGCTGCTGGGCGTGTGGGCGGTGACGGCGGCCGGACTGCTGCTGGGCGGCGCGTCCTTCGTCACCGTGCACACGGTGGTCAAACTGGCGTTGTCCCCCCTCTGGTTCCTGCTGGTGTTCGCGGTGCTGACGGCCGCGACCCCGTGGCTGGTCCGGCTCAACCCGCTGTGGCCGCTGACCGTCGTCCTCCATGTGGACCTCGTGCGCTTCGGGCTGGGCGGCCCGTCCGGGCTGGGCTGGGTGAACCTGGCGGCCGGCTGGCTGGTGCCGTACACCCTGGGCGCCGCCTGGACCCGGGGCGAGCTGGAGCGCGCCCGCGCGGGATGGGCGCTGTTCCTCGGCGGGGCGGCGGTGGCGGCGGTCCTCGTCGGGTGGGCCGGCTACCCGGCGTCGATGGTGGGCGTGCCCGGCGCGGCGGTGTCCAACCTCGACCCGCCCACACTGGCGGCCGTCGCCTTCGGCCTCGCCCAGTGCGGGCTGGCCCTGCTGCTGCGCGGGCGTCTGCGCCGGGCGATGGCGCGTCCGGTGCTCTGGGCGGCGGTGGCCGCCCTCAACCTCTCCGCGATGACGGTCTTCCTGTGGCACCAGACGGCCATGATGGCGACCACCGCGACCGGTCTCTTCGCCGGCCGCCTGCCCGGCCTGCACACCCTTCCCGACGGACTGGAATGGGTGGCCTGGCGGCTGGTGTGGCTGCCGGTCTTCTTCGCCGCGCTGGGGGTGTGCCGGGCGGCCTTCCACTCCTTCGAGCGGGGACCGCGTCAGGAGGCGCGCCGGGGGCGCCGGCAGGGGGCGCGCCGCGGGTCGCGGGTGGTCCGCGTGCACCGCGGGCGTTCCGATCCGGCGGGAGTGAAGGAGGCGCGCAATGCCTAGGGTTGAGCCCGTGGACGCCGAGGAGAGCAGCAGGTCGCCCGAGCGCGCCGCCCCTGCCCCGGCGGGCGTCTCCCGGCTGCGTTGGCTGCGCCGGCTGCGGCTTCCGGTCTACGTGGCGGTGTGCTGGACGGGCCTCGGCGTCGCGCTGGCCACCAAGGAGGAGCTGGGCCGCTACGCCCTCGGCACGGAACTGGCGGCGGTGGTCGGCTTCGCGCAGGGCGCGGCCGTGGTCCTGGCCCTGTGGCGGCCGGTGCCGGCGTGGGCGCTGTCCCTGGCCGGGGGCGTCGTCGCGGCACTGACCGCCCGGCCGGTCCTGGAGGGTCACCCGCTGCCGGGGCCGCCGTGGCCGTGGATCAGCGCGGAGATCCTGGCCCAGGCCCTCGTGCTGCTGCTGCTGGCGCTGCGGGTCCGTCCCCGGGCGTCCTTCTCGGTGCTGGGCGCCACCGCGCTGATGACGTGGCTGGTGGAGGACGTCATCGGCGGAGCGAACTACACCCCCTCCGGCTTCACGGCGGTCGCGGTGTTCGGGGCGGTCGTCCTCCTGGGCACCGCTCTGCGGGGACTCGGCGAGGCCCGTACGCAGCTCGTCGAGCAGGAGACGATCACCGCCGAGGAGAGAGCCCGCCGCACCGTCCTGGAGGAACGCAACCGGATCGCGCGCGAGCTGCACGACGTGGTCGCCCACCACATGTCGGTGATCTCCATCCAGGCCCAGGTGGCGCCCCACCTGGTGGAGAATCCGTCCGAGGAGCTGAAGGAGAACCTCGCCGGCATCCGGCAGAACGCCTTGGAGGCCCTGGGCGAACTGCGCCGCGTGCTCGGGGTGCTGCGCTCGGAGAACCCGGAGGACCCCTACGGTCTGGGCGCGGCCGGCTCGGGAGCCGCCCCGGACACCCCCCAGCCCACGCTCGACCGTCTGGACGCCCTGCTGGAGAACACCCGCGCGGCCGGCCTCGATGTGTCCGTCGTGGTCAGGGGCGAGGCGCCGGCCTACCCACCGGGCGTGCAGTTGTCGGCGTACCGGATCGTCCAGGAGGCGCTGAGCAACGCGCTGCGGCACGCGCCCGGGTCCCAGGTGCGGGTGACGCTCGGTCATCACGGCCGGGGTCTGTACCTGGAGATCGCCAACTCCCGCCCGAGTCACCCCGTACGGCCTTCGCCGGGAGCGGGGCACGGTCTGCTCGGCATGCGCGAGCGGGCGGCCATGCTGGGCGGCCA
The DNA here is from genome assembly GCF_043200075.1 of Streptomyces sp. NPDC048481. Lineage (NCBI taxonomy): Bacteria > Bacillati > Actinomycetota > Actinomycetes > Kitasatosporales > Streptomycetaceae > Streptomyces > Streptomyces sp. NPDC048481. The sequence goes on along the minus strand of NZ_JBICXC010000003.1, from coordinate 250,886 downwards.
TGTCACCGCGCACCCCACCCTGCACGGCGGTTTCGCGGTGTCGGCGTTCCTGCCGAGGGACGGAGTGGCCCCCGACCCCGACCACGCCGACGACCCCGGCACCACCCCGGAAGGGCTCGAACTGATCTTCCCGGAGGACGACCCGCACGGTCTGCCCGCCCTGCCCCTGGCGACCGGTGACCCGCACGGCCCGCCCGCCCTGCCCGGCGGCCCGTATCCAGCCCATGACGACCCGGGCGGCGGGGAGCACCGGCCGGGGCCCTCGACGCGAGAAGGAGAACGATGACGACCGGCGGCACCATCCGCGTACTGATCGCCGACGACCAGAAGATGGTCCGGCAGGGCTTCACCGTGCTGTTGAACGCGCACCCGGGCATCGAGGTGATCGGGGAGGCTGTGGACGGCTTCGACGCGGTGGCGAAGGTCGCCGAGCTGACCCCCGACGTGGTGTTGATGGACATCCGGATGCCCGACCTCGGGGGCATCGACGCCACGCAGCGCATCACCCTCGACCACCCCCACATCAAGGTGCTCGTGCTGACCACCTTCGACCTCGACGAGTACGTGTACGAGGCGCTGCGGGCCGGCGCGTCCGGCTTCCTGCTCAAGGACGCCTCCGCGGACCAGCTGGCCGAGGCGGTCCGGGTGGTGGCCGCCGGGGACGCCCTGCTCGCGCCGGGCATCACCCGCAAGCTGATCGCCGAGTTCTCCCGTCTCGACGGCAGGCCCAGGGCGCCGCTCAAGGAGCGGATCGGCGCTCTCACCGAGCGCGAGACGGAGGTGCTCGCCCTCATCGCGCAAGGCCTGTCCAACGCGGAGATCGCGCACCACCTCGTCGTCGCCGAGCAGACCGTGAAGACGCACGTGGGTCGCATCCTGGTGAAACTGGGCCTGCGCGACCGCACCCAGGCCGCGGTGTTCGCCTACGAGTCGGGCCTGGTCAGACCGTCCGGGTACTGAGCGGCGGCGAGTCCGGCGGGCCCTGGCGGGACCCGTAGTACTTGAGAGGGATCCGCCAGAACCCCTCTCACTGGTGACGACCGGGCCGCACGGCAGCGCATACCGTTTTGAACGTGACCGAGACTACGCAGACGCACTTCCCGCATCCTGACGGCCCGGGCGGCCCGGACGCCTCGTTCGAGCCCATCCGGCCGCGCAGCCCCGAGTTCCGGGCGGCCGCGGAAGCCCTGCGCGGCCTCCGGCAGGACCTGTTCGACGACGCCTTCGCCTACCGCCCGCTGCCCCGCAAGGAGCCGAAGGGCCGGTTCCTGCGCAGGCTGAAGGGCCCGAGGCGGGAGTACGCGGCCTGGTCCCGGCATGCGACGGTCGGAGCGGGCGGCGCCCTGGCCATGCTGATCGGCTGGGGCGGCGAGGACAGCATCGTGGCGCTGGCGACCGGCCTGCTCGCGCTGATCCCGGTGCTGTTCACACTGGTGCGGCCCGTGGGGGCGTTCTGGCTGTCGCTCGCCGCGACCACGGTCACCGCGGTGATCGGCACGTCGTACAGCTCGTGGCCCTGGCTGCCCAGCAGCTTCACCGCCCACCTGATCGTCCTGACGGTGGTGGCGATACGCACCCGCCCGCGGACGGCGGCGTGGATGTGGCTGCTGACGGCGGCCTACGGCTTCGTCGCCGAGACCGTCTTCAGCTGGGACCACTACTACACGAACATCGCTCCCATGCTGGTGTTCTCCGCGATCCTGCTCCTCGCCGTCACGGTGTGGCACATCCGCCGGCAGGCCCAGGAGGAGGTCACGGCCCAGCAGACGGTGACCGCGCACGAGCGTTCGCGGCGCACCCTGCTGGAGGAGCGGACCACGATCGCGCGCGAGCTGCACGACGTGGTCGCGCATCACATGTCGGTGGTCGCGATCCAGGCGGAGGCCGCTCCCTACCGGGTGGAGAACCCGCCTCCGGAGCTGGAGAAGGCGTTCGTCACGATCCGGGAGAACGCGGTGGCGGCCCTGACGGAGCTGCGCCGGGTCCTGGGCGTGGTGCGCGCCGAGGACTACGAGGTCCCCGACGCCCCGCAGCCCACGCTCGCCGAACTGGACGGACTCCTCGCCAACGTGCGGGAGACGGGCCTGCGGGTGGAGAAGACGGTCACCGGAGCCGTGCGCGAGCTGCCTCAGGGCGTGGAGCTGTCCGCGTACCGGATCGTCCAGGAGGCGCTGAGCAACACCCTGCGCCACGCGCCCGGCGCGAGCGCCCGCGTGGAGATCGGCTATGTGCTGGGCGGCCTGGGGCTGCGGATAGTGAACGGGGCCCCGCCGAACCCGACGCTGATCAAGCCCTCGCCGGGGGCCGGCCACGGCGTCACGGGGATGCGGGAGCGGGTCACGATGCTGAACGGTGAGATGACGGCTGAGCCGACGCCGGCCGGCGGTTACGAGGTGACGGTGTTCCTGCCGGTGCCCGCCCAGAACGAGAGTGGAACATGACGATCCGAGTGCTGGTCGCCGACGACCAGATGATGGTGCGCGAGGGCTTCTCGGTCCTGCTGAACGCGATGCCGGACATCGAGGTGGTGGGCGAGGCGGTCAACGGCCGCGAGGCGGTGGACCGGGTGCGGGAGCTGGCCCCCGACGTGGTCCTGATGGACATCCGCATGCCGGAGCTGAACGGCATCGAGGCGACACGGGAGATCGTCGCGGCAGACGGCTCGGCGAAGGTCCTGGTGCTGACCACCTTCGACCTGGACGAGTACGTCTACCAGGCGCTGCGCGCGGGGGCCTCGGGCTTCCTGCTGAAGGACGCCTCGGCCCGCCAGCTGGCCGACGGGGTGCGGGTGGTGGCGTCGGGGGAAGCGCTGCTGGCCCCGTCCGTCACCAGGCGGCTGATCACGGAGTTCTCGAAGCTCTCCGACACCCCGAGGCTGTCCGCGACGGCCCAGGCGGCCTACGGCGACCTCACCGAACGGGAGACGGAGGTCCTGGTCCTGATCGCCCAGGGGCTGTCCAACGCGGAGATAGCCGGGCGGCTGGTGGTGGCGGAGTCGACCATCAAGACCCACGTGAGCAGGATCCTGGTGAAACTGGGCCTGCGCGACCGCACCCAGGCGGCGGTGTTCGCCTACGAGGCGAGACTGGTCACCCCGGGCTGACAAGATCACCTCTCCAGCGCTCCCACCAGCGCCCCCTCCAGCGCCTCCTCCAGCACTCCGACCAGCGCCCCCTCCAGCGCCCCGTTCTTCCGCGCCCCCCGACAGGGGCCCGGGGCCGTGTCCGGATCGCGTCCGGTGCCGCCCCCGGCACCGCTTCCGTTCCGCTTCTCCAGGAACCCCTGGTCAGCGGGGCGTTCAGGGGTTAGCGTCCGGGGATGGCAGCAGTCGACGACCTCTCCTTCGATCCCTGGGACCCGGCGTTCGTGGCGGACCCTTATCCGGCCTATGCCGAGCTGCGGGAGCGGGGCCGGGTGATCTACTTCGAGCCGACGAACCAGTGGCTGGTGCCCCGGCACGCGGACGTCTCGGCGCTGTTGCGGGACCGTCGGCTGGGGCGGACGTATCAGCACCGGTTCACGCACGAGGACTTCGGGCGCACGGCGCCGCCGGCCGAGCAGGAGCCGTTCCACACGCTGAACGACCACGGCATGCTCGACCTGGAACCGCCGGACCACACCCGGATCCGGCGGCTCGTGTCGAAGGCGTTCACCCCGCGCACCGTGGAGGGGCTGAAGCCGTATGTGCGGCGGCTGGCCGCGGAGCTGGTGGACGGGCTGGTGCGGCAGGGCGGCGGTGATCTGCTGCGCGACGTCGCCGAGCCGCTGCCCGTCGCGGTGATCGCGGAGATGCTCGGGATCCCGGAGTCGGACCGGGCGCCGCTCAGGCCCTGGTCGGCGGACATCTGCGGGATGTACGAGCTGAACCCGTCGCAGGAGACGGCGGAGAACGCCGTGCGGGCCTCCGTCGAGTTCTCCGACTACCTGCGGGACCTGATCGCCGCCCGGCGCAAGGAGCCGGGGGAGGACCTCATGTCGGGTCTGATCGCCGCGCACGACGAGGGCGACCGGCTCACCGAGCAGGAGCTGATCTCGACGGCCGTGCTGCTGCTGAACGCCGGTCACGAGGCGACCGTCAACGCCACGGTGAACGGCTGGTGGACGCTGCTGCGGCACCCGGAGCAGCTGGCGGCGCTGCGGGCGGACCACTCGCTCGTCCCCTCCGCGGTCGAGGAGCTGATGCGGTTCGACACGCCGCTCCAGCTGTTCGAGCGCTGGGTGCTGGACGACATCGAGATCGACGGGACGGTCGTGCCGCGGGGGGCCGAGATCGCGATGCTCTTCGGTTCGGCGAACCATGATCCCGCGGTCTTCGCCGAGCCGGAGCGGCTCGATCTCGCCCGGGCCGACAACCCGCACATCTCCTTCAGCGCGGGCATCCACTACTGCATCGGCGCGCCCCTGGCCCGCATCGAGCTGGCGGCCTCCATGACGGCCTTGCTGGAGCGGGCCCCGACGCTGGCACTGGCGGCGGAGCCGCGTCGCAAGCCGAACTTCGTGATCCGGGGTCTGGAGGGCCTACCCGTCACCGTCTGACCAGCCGGGCGGGAGCGGCCCCCCGGTGCCGGTCCCGCCGTTCCTGCCGGTTGTGGAGCAGGCCGGCGATGGCCGCGTGGGCGAGGAGCGGCAGGGCGGCTCCCGCGAGGAACACCGGCGGAAGCTCGGTGAACAGCACGCCGAGCTCCATGCCCTGCCGTTCGACGCCGTCGCCCAGGTGGATCCGCGCGCGGTCCGGGGAGACCCCCAGGGAGACGGCCGTCAGCGCGCCCGCCGCCGAGACCGCGCACCCGCCGCGCCCCCACCGCTCCTCGCCCCATGCACGGACAGACGCCCCGGCCTCCGCCCCGGTTCGCCGACGGCCGGCGCCACGGCCGCCATGACGCGAAACCACCGCCACACGGCCGCAGCCACCACGAGCGCCGGATCCACCACAAGCCCGAGCACCAGCACCGGCCCCCGGCACCAGCACCGGCCCCCAGCACGAGCGTCAAGCACCGGCACCGGCCCGCAGGACCAGCGTCAAGTGCCAGCACCGTTCACCGCTCGGGCAGCATCAGCCCCAGGGCGCCTTCCCGTACGGTCCATGTCCGGCGCCGTACCGGTCCGGCTGCCGCGGCGTCCGCGCGGTAGTGGAAGTCGGCCCCCGAGACGGTCACCGTGCGGCCGTACGCCTGGAGCGGCGCCGCCTCCGCACCGACCGACGACGGCCGCACCACGACCTCCACGGTCCCTCCGGTCCCCGGGGCGCCCGGCGTCACGGACACCGTCTCCACCGGCTGGTCCAGGTCGACCAGCGTCGCCCCGTCCACCTCGACCCGCAGCCGGGCCGGGCCGGGCGGCGGAGGGGCGGCGACCGTCCGGGAGGGCCAGGACGGCAGGGAGTGGCGCGAGGAGTGCCGCGAGGGGTGCGAGTGGCGCACGGAGCGGTAGGTGCGGGCCGGGACGAGCGTGCGGACCAGCGACCGCAGCCAGGGCGGCCCCGACGAATCCGGTGAATCCGACGGATCGGACGGATCCGACGGCAGGGCGTCGCCCGCCGCCGGGGGCGCGGGGATCCGCAGCGATCCCAGGACCACACCGTCGCTGTCGTCCACCAGCATGTCCAGGCGCCGCTCGGCGCCGTCCAGGACGGCCCGGGCGGCGGCCACGGCCCCCGTGGGCACCCCCAGGGCGTGCGCGACGCTCAGCGAGCCGCCCACCGGCACCACCGAGAGCACGCACGCGGTGAGCGCCCGCTGCCGGTGCAGCAGGGTCACCGCGCGGGTCAGCGCCCGGTCGTCCCCGATGACCACCGGCCGTCGCGAACCCCGCCGGGCCAGCGCGCGGGCGAATTCCTCCGGGCCGTCCGGCAGGCACACCTTGGTGCTCGTCGCACCCGCGCTGAGCACGTCTTTCGCGATCCGTACGGACTCCCCGTCCGTACGCCGGGCGACCGGATCGATGATCACCAGCAGCTGTCCGGACGTCGGAGAAGTCGCCACCTCGGTCCTGCCTCGCTTCCTCGGGTAGCATCTTTGTGCAAGAGCCCCTTGCGCTATTGCGCCAGGGGCTTCGTCTATTCCGGGGCATCCGGGTCCGACGAGCGGCGGCCGACCTCGGTCGCGGTGCGTGCGGTGTGGGCGGTGGAACGATCCATCGCGTTCACCCCTGGCCTTGGACATGCCCCACCCGGAAGGGGTGTACGCGCGTGCCCGCACTTGTGCTGCTCGGTGCTCAGTGGGGTGACGAAGGCAAGGGAAAGGCCACCGACCTTCTCGGTGGCTCGGTGGACTACGTAGTGCGTTACCAGGGCGGCAACAACGCCGGCCACACGGTCGTCGTGGGCGACCAGAAGTACGCACTCCACCTGCTCCCTTCCGGAATCCTGTCCCCCGGCTGCACGCCGGTCATCGGTAACGGTGTCGTCGTCGACCCGTCGGTCCTGCTCTCCGAGCTGAGCGGTCTGAACGAGCGCGGCGTCGACACGTCGAAGCTGCTGATCAGCGGCAACGCGCACATCATCACGCCCTACAACGTGACTGTCGACAAGGTGACCGAACGCTTCCTCGGAAAGCGCAAGATCGGCACCACCGGGCGCGGGATCGGTCCGACTTATGCCGACAAGATCAACCGGGTCGGCATCCGGGTCCAGGACCTCTACGACGAGTCGATCCTGACCCAGAAGGTCGAGGCGGCCCTCGACGGCAAGAACCAGCTCCTGACGAAGCTGTACAACCGCCGCGCGATCGCCGTCGACCAGGTCGTCGAGGAACTGCTCGGTTACGCGGAGAAGCTCGCTCCGTACGTCACCGACACGGTCCTGGTCCTCAACCAGGCGCTGGAGCAGGACAAGGTCGTCCTCTTCGAGGGCGGTCAGGGCACGCTCCTCGACATCGACCACGGCACGTACCCCTTCGTCACCTCGTCCAACCCGACCGCGGGCGGCGCCTGCACGGGCTCGGGCGTCGGTCCGACGAAGATCAGCCGGGTCATCGGCATCCTGAAGGCGTACACGACCCGCGTCGGGTCGGGCCCGTTCCCGACCGAGCTGTTCGACGAGGACGGCGAGGCGCTGCGCCGCATCGGCGGCGAGCGGGGCGTCACCACCGGCCGTGACCGCCGCTGCGGCTGGTTCGACGCGGTCATCGCCCGCTACGCGACCCGCGTCAACGGTCTGACGGACTTCTTCCTGACCAAGCTGGACGTCCTCACCGGCTGGGAGGAGATCCCGGTCTGCGTGGCGTACGAGATCGACGGCAAGCGGGTCGAGGAACTCCCGTACTCGCAGAGCGACTTCCACCACGCGAAGCCGATCTACGAGACCCTGCCCGGCTGGTCCGAGGACATCACCAAGGCGAAGTCGTTCTCCGACCTGCCGAAGAACGCCCAGGCGTACGTGAAGGCGCTGGAGGAGATGTCCGGCGCCCCGATCTCCGCGATCGGCGTGGGTCCGGGCCGGGACGAGACGATCGAGGTCAACTCGTTCCTGTAGTCCCGGCGACGGCGCGTCGGCACGGGCCGGTCATGGACGTCCATGACCGGCCCGTCGCCTGTTCCCGCCGACCGCTCGCGTCGCCTCGAACCTTCGCGTTCCTGCCTGCTTCCCTGACGGACATAAGCGGCGAAACGGGCTTAATCTGAAGGTACGTGACCGCGTGCGTCGATCCGGAGAAGGTGAGTGCGATGCGCGTATTGCTCAAGGCTTCCATGGACACGGACAAGGCCAACGAGGCCATCCACAACGGCACCCTGCCGAAGCTGATCCAGGAGTCGATGGAGCAGATCAAGCCCGAGGCGGCCTACTTCACCACCGACCACGGCCGGCGCACCGCCTACATCGTGTTCGACATGCAGGAGAGCTGGCAGATGCCCGTGCTCAGCGAGCCGTGGTTCCAGGGCGTCGGAGCCGAGATCACCTACACGCCGGTGATGAACATGGAGGACGTGCAGCAGGGCCTCTCGCAGCTCGGCCGCTGACCGTCAGCTGAACACGATCATCGACCCCTGGGCGAGGCTGCGCGTCGCCGCCGCGTGCAGGCCGAGCCAGACGTGCCGCTCCCGGGCGAAGGGGCTGGGATCGTACGGCGCGGGGACGGCGGGCTCCTCCAACTCCGTGGGACCGGCGGGCGGTCGGGGCGCGGCCGGAGGATTGGCCGGATCGATGCCCAGGGACGGCGCCACGTACTCCAGTTCCCGCAGCAGCGACTGCGCGGAGCCCAAGGGTCCGCCGCCCGCGAGGAGTTCGTCGTTGGAGAGCGGTTGCAGGAAGTCGACGGGCACGTACGCGCCCGCGTGGTCGTAGTGCCAGACCAGGTGCGACTGCTTGGCCGTCGCCTCGAACATCTCCAGGAGCTGCTCGTAGTCGCCGCCCAGGTCGTCGACCGGCGTCACCGGCAGCCCGCACACCTGGAGCAGGTAGGCGCGGCGCAGGAAGTGCAGGGCGTCGTAGTCGAAGCCGGCCACCGGGGCGACCTCGCCGGTCAGGCCGGGCATGTACTGGTACACCGGCACCGGCGGGAGACCCGCCTCGGCCAGCACCTTGTTGTACTGGGCGAGTTCGTCGGCGAAGGGGTTGTCGGGGGTGTGGCACAACACGTCGACGAGCGGCACCAGCCACAGGTCACAGGCCAAAGGGGGCTCCTCACTCAGCGCGTTGCACGGACGTGCACGGACGACGCGGCAATGCCGGTCAGGGAAGGGTAGTCGGTAAGGCCCACGTCAGCTCCCGTCCGGCGACCCCTGGTGCAGGTCCCATACCCACACTCCGGCCACCCTCCTCCCCGGGCGGCCCACCAGCTTGTCCACCGTCTCACGCAGCCCGGCCTCGTGCCGCTGCGGTGCGAGCACCAGCACGCCCGCCCGCCAGTACGCGAGGTCCTCGCGGGCCGCGGCGCGGGCACGGGCGTCGATCACCGGCACCACGCCCGTGTAGCGGACGTCCCGCAGCAGGCTCGCGGTGAAGCGCAGCGGGACGCCGTAGACGCCGGTGCGGTCGCCGTCGCCGTAGGGGCCGTTGAAGTAGCCGCCGGGCATCCGGAAGCCGAGGCCGGCCGCCGTCTGCCAGTGCAGGGCCTCGGCGGCCTCGGGCTCGGCGAGCGGCACCGGGACCAGCGTCTCGCCGCCTCGCACGTACGCCTTCCAGGCGCCGCCGGTGAAGAAGGCGGGCGTCGGGGCGCGCGGCGCGGACTTCAGCGGGGCCGGGATCAGGGGCAGCAGGGCGAGCCCGACGGCGAGCAGCCCGGCGTACTGCGTGCCCAGGCGGCGGGCCCGCGCCAGCCGGTCGACGGCCAGGGCGAGCAGCATGCCCAGCGCCGGGGCGCAGACCAGCGCGACCCGGCTCTCGATCACCGACTCGAAGAGGGGCAGGCCGTCGAGCGCGGCCCAGGGGCCGGGGACGGTGACGCCGGTGAGGGGGAGGGTGACGCGCGGGCCGAGGGACAGCACGGCCGCGGCCGCCGCCGTGCAGGCAAGCGCCCGCACGACCGGCCGGCGCCACAGCGCCACCGTGACGGCGAACGCGAGCAGGACCAGTGGCCAGCCGTAGAACGCGTTCTGCTCGGTCGGGTTGAGGGAGAGGGCGGCGGCGCGCCGGGCGTCCCCGGCGACCAGGGAGCGTTCGGCGAACGAGAGCAGCGCGCGCACGGAGTTGCCGACGCCGGTCGCGCTGCCGTGGTCGATGCCGCTGTAGCTCTGGGGGCCGGAGAACTGCCAGGCCAGCGGGTAGACGACCAGCGGCAGGCAGACGGCGGCGGCGATCGCCAGACCGGTCAGCAGGGGGCGTACGGCTGCGCGGGCCCCGGCGGGGCGGGCGAGGCCGTGGGCGACGGCGAACACGAGCAGCCCGAGTGCCGTCAGCAGCAGGGGTTCCTCGCCGAGGAAGAGCTGGTAGGCCGCCATCAGGCCGAGGACGGTCCCGTCGCGTGCGGTCCGCGCGCCGGTGGTGAGCCGCAGGGCCCGCTCGATGATCGGCGGGATCATGAACAGCACGACGAAGTTGGGGTGGGCGTTGGCGTGGCTGACCATCGGCGGGGCGAACGCGGCCAGGGCGGCCCCGGTGAAGGCGGCCGTCCGCCGCTGCACGAGGCGTCGCGCGATGAGCCGGTACCAGGCGAACGCGGTGGCGGCCAGGCCGAGCGTCATCACGAGGCTGAGGGTGACGGCCGGGCCGAGCAGCAGGGTGAGCGGCGTGAGCGGCACGGACAGGCCCGGCATGGTCGTGTTGGCCATCAGGTTCACGCCGCCGGGGAAGCCCTGGAGGTGGGTGATCAGGGGGTTGCGCAGCCGGGCCACGTTGTCGGCGGTCACCGCGAAGAACCACTCCCACTGGTTCTGGTCCTGGAGGGAGTCGGTGAGGTAGCGGTGGGCCGGGTCCAGGACGCGGCCGGAGTAGAGGACGGCCGCCATCGCCAGGAAGAGGACGGCCGCGACGACGTCCGCCGGCCGGGGCGCGGGGATCCGCAGCCGGACCAGGTCGCGCAGGACCCGCGGGTAGTCCGCCGGGCGGATCTTCGAGCCGGGCCGGTGCGACCAGTGCACGGGCACCTCGGCGACCGGCCAGTCCGCGCGCCGGAAGTGGCGCAGCACCTCCACGTCGATGGCGTAGCCGTTGAGGCGGGACGTGGCGAACGCGGCGCGGGCCTTGTCGCCGTCGAACAGCTTGAAGCCGCACTGGGTGTCGCGTATGCCGTGCAGGGTCGTCCGGCGGATGAGGAGGCTGCCCGCGGCGCCGAGGAGTTCGCGGGTGCGGTGCTGCCGTTCGCCGAGGGTGGCGCCGGGCACGGCCCGCGATCCGATCGCCGCCGCGTGTCCGTCGTCGAGGGCCTTCTCCAGGCGTTCCAACTCCTCGACGGGGGTGGCGAGATCTGCGTCCATGACCAGGACGCGGCGCCCCCGGCTGGCGGCGACGCCCTGGCGCAGGGCGTGTCCCTTGCCCCGGTTGCCGGTGCCCGGTCCGGTGACGAGCCGCACGCGGGGATCGCGGCGGACGGTGACGAGTTCGCGGGTGGCGTCGGTGGAGCCGTCGTCGGCGACCACGATCTCCCAGCCCGCCCGGGGGCCGCGGGTTGCGTCGAGGTGGCGGCGGACCGCGTCGAGGGTGGGGCCGAGCCGTCGCTCCTCGTTGTAGGCCGGGATGACGACGGAGAGGTCCACGGCGCCCGCCGAGGGTTTGGCGGGGCGCGGGCCGGGGGGAGTCGCGGTGCGGGGCGCGGGGGGCGGCGCGGGGCGGGCGCCGGGGGCGTCCGCCCGGCTCACCGCGCCGCCAGCCGCTCGATGAGGCCCAGGGACTCGTCGTTGTAGGCGGCGAGCATCGCGCGGGCGGCGCCGGTGTCGCGGGCGTACAGGGCGTCGACCAGTTCGGTGTGGCCGGACCACAGGCAGCCGCGCAGGTCGGACAGCCGGCGCAGATGCTGCACCGTGCACACCCAGGACTGCACCCGCAGCCGGTGCAGGAAGTCGGCGAGGTAGGGGTTGCCGAACAGGGCGCTCAACTCGCGCCAGAACCGCAGGTCGTAGCCGATGAGGACGGTGAGGTCGCCCGCGGCGGCGGCCCGCTGGGCCTCCTCGCCGCGCCGGCGCACCCCGGCTATCGCGGCCGCCGTCCGCGGTTCCTCGAAGTTCTGGTGGTCCTGGCGGCCCTCGTCGACGGCGATGAACATGCCCTCGATGATCAGGCTCCGGGCCTCGATCATGCCCCGGTAGTCCTCGACCGAGTAGCGGGGGACGCGGAAGCCCCGGTGCTGGTCGGCCTCCAGCAGGCCCTGCGCGGACAGGTCGACGAGGGCCTCGCGCACGGGGGTCGCGGAGACGCCGTACTGCTCGGCGATCTCCTTCACGGTGAACGCCTGTCCCGGTTGCAGCCGGCCCCCCAGCACCTCGTCGCGGAGCGCGTCGGCGATCTGCTGGCGCAGGGTGCTGCGCGTCACGGCGCCGTTGCCGGTGCTGCCGGGCATGGTCGAGGCGTCTCCCTCGTCGGGTGCGGAAAGTGGCGTGCTCGTCGTCATGTACGAGCACGCCACCTTACGCGTTCGACGAAATCGGCCCCGATGCGCACGGGCCGCCCGGGAGGGCCTCGGAGGGGCCCCTGCGCGGGCCCCTCGGGGGCCGGGTGCGCGGACCCCGCGGCGGTGCGCGCAACCGGCCGCCGCCCGGTGCGGCCGGTGGCTACTCGGTGAACTCGTCGGCCGCCGAAAGGGCCGTGTCCAGGGCCGCGAGGCCCTCCTTGACCTCGGACTCGGAGACGTTGAGCGGCGGCACGAAGTGGGTGCGGTTCATGTTCACGAACGGCCACACCCCGGCCTTCTTGGCGGCGGCGGCGAAGGCGGCCATGGGCGCGTTGGCCTCGCCGGACGCGTTGTACGGCACCAGCGGCTCGCGCGTCTCGCTGTTCTTCACCAGCTCGACCGCCCAGAACATGCCGACGCCGCGCACCTCGCCGACGCTCGGGTGCCGCGCTGCCAGCTCCGCGAGTCCGGGACCGACCAGGGAGGCGCCCAGGCGCTTCGCGTTCTCGACGACGCCCTCCTGCGCCATGACCTCGATCGTCGCCACGGCGGCCGCGCAGGCCAGCGGGTGCCCGGAGTAGGTCAGACCGCCCGGGTAGGGCCGCCTGGCGAAGGTCTCGGCGATCACACCGGAGATGGCGACGCCGCCCAGCGGCACGTATCCGCTGTTCACGCCCTTGGCGAAGGTCATCAGGTCGGGCGTCACGCCGTACAGGTCGGCCGCGAACCACTCGCCGGTGCGGCCGAATCCGGCCATGACCTCGTCCAGGACGAAGACGATCCCGTGCCGGTCGCAGATCTCGCGCACACCGGCCAGGTAGCCGGGCGGCGGCAGCATGATGCCGGCCGTGCCCGGCACGGTCTCCAGGATGATCGCGGCGATCGTCCCGGGGCCCTCGAAGGCGATGGTCGTCTCCAGGTGCTCCAGCGCCCGCGCGGTCTCCTGCTCCTCCGTCTCGGCGTAGAAGCGGGAGCGGTACAGGAACGGCGCCCAGAAGTGCACGACTCCGGCGGTGGCGGTGTCGGAGGCCCAGCGGCGCGGGTCGCCGGTCAGGTTCACGGCCTGCTGGGTGCCGCCGTGGTAGGAGCGGTAGGCGGACAGCACCTTGTGGCGGCCGGTGTGCAGCCGCGCCATGCGCACGGCGTGCTCGACGGCGTCCGCCCCGCCGTTGGTGAAGAAGATCTTGTCCAGGTCGCCGGGGGTGCGCTCGGCAATCAGCCGGGCCGCCTCCGAGCGGGCCTCGATCGCGAAGGCGGGCGCGAAGGTGGTCAGGCGTGCGGCCTGCTCCTGGATCGCGGCGACGACCTTCGGGTGCTGGTAGCCGATGTTGGTGTAGACGAGCCCGCTGGTGAGGTCGAGGTAGCGCTTGCCGTCGTAGTCCCAGAAGTACGACCCCTCGGCGCCGGCCACGGCGAGCGGGTCGATGAGCTCCTGGGCGGACCAGGAGTGGAAGACGTGCGCGCGGTCCGCGGCCTTCACGGCGGCGCCGGCCCGGGGATCGGTCTGAGGGGTCATGCCCGTGAGCGTAAATGTCCGCGATGCGGAAGCGGTATCGGCGTCCTGTTCCGTGGACGGCCCGATAACGCGACAGGTTGTCGGGCGTGGGGGCGGCCGACCCGGAGCCTCGCGGGAACAGCATTGAAAGCATGCTGTCGAAGCAGCAGCATGCTGTCGTACGCCCCGTCCGTCCGGGACCGCCCGGACCGTCCCGAGGAGGAGCCATGACCCGAGCAGCCATCGACGGCGGACCCGACGACCGCGGCGGACGCGACGACCGCGGCGGACCGGACGGCGGCGGTCGCGGGACCGTGCACCTCGCCGTCTACGACTCGCTGGCCGACTGGGAGACCGGCCACGCGACGGCGTACCTCGCCCGCGCCGGGTTCGAGATCCGGACCGTGGGACCGACCCGCGAGCCCGTCGTCAGCATCGGCGGCCTGCGCGTCCAGCCGGACCTGGCCCTCGCCGACCTCCGCGCGCACGACAGCGCGCTGCTGGTCCTGCCGGGCGCGGACCTCTGGGACACCACCGACGACCTGGCCCCCTTCGCCCGCGCCGCACGCGCGTTCCTCGACGCCGGCGTGCCCGTCGCCGCGATCTGCGGGGCCACCGCCGGACTCGCCCGCGAGGGCCTCCTCGACCGGCGCGACCACACCAGCGCGGCCCCCTTCTACCTGGCCGCCACGGGCTACGCCGGCGGCGGACGGTACGTAGAGGCGGACGCGGTGACGGACGGCGCGCTGGTCACCGCCGGCCCCACCGAACCCGTCGCCTTCGCGCGCGAGGTCCTGCGGCTCCTCGGCGTGTACGAGGGCGAGACGCTGGACGCCTGGTACCGGCTGTTCCACGACTCGGACCCGCTGGCCTACGCCGTGCTGGAGAAGGCGACGGCCGGCCGGTGAGCCGGTCGCGCCAGGAACTGCTCAGCCGCGCCGCCCTCGGGGTGTTCCGGCTGAACGGCCAGTTCCTCGCCGTCGCCTGGGAACTGGCCCGGCCCGGCGGGCTCACCGCCGCCCGCTGGCAGGTGCTCGGCGCGGTGCTGGGCGAGCCGCTGCCCGTGGCCGCGATCGCCCGCGTCATGGGCATCACCCGGCAGAGCGTGCAGCGCGTCGCCGACCTGCTGGTGGAGCGCGGCCTCGCCGAGTACCGGCCCAACCCGGCCCACCGGCGGGCCAAGCTGCTCGCGCCCACCGGGGCGGGCCGGGCCGCGGTCGCCGGGATCGATCCCGGACACGCGGCCTTCGCCGACCGGCTGGCGCGGGAGTTCGGCGAGGCGGAGCTGGCCGAGGCCGTCCACGTCCTGGAACGCCTGTCCACGGTGCTGGACGGGCTGACGCCGCCCGTTACGGAACCGTAGACACCGCGCCGCCCTATCCCCCGAACGGCCGGATTATTCTCGCCTCCACACACATGTCTCGATCACACATGTGGCGGAAAGGCGGCGCTGCGATGGAGAAGCTGGGCCCCGGGGACCCGCAGCGCATCGGCGGCTACCGGCTGCTCGCGCGGCTGGGGGCGGGCGGGATGGGGCGGGTGTACCTCGCCCGCTCGGACCGGGGGCGCACGGTCGCCGTGAAGCTCGTCCGGCGCGAACTGGCCACCCGTGAGGAGTTCCGGGCGCGTTTTCGCCAGGAGGTCCGCAACGCGCAGCGGGTGGGCGGCTTCTGGACGGCGCCCGTCCTCGACGCGGACACCGAGGCCGCCGTGCCCTGGGTGGCCACCGGCTACGTGGCCGGGCCGAGCCTCCAGCAGGTCGTGAGCCACGACCACGGCCCGCTGCCCGAGCGGTCGGTGCGCATCCTCGCCGCCGGCCTCGCCCACGCCCTCACCAACATCCACGCGGCCGGCATCGTCCACCGCGACCTGAAGCCGTCCAACGTGATGGTCACCATCGAGGGGCCCCGGGTCATCGACTTCGGCGTCGCGCGGGCGCTGGAGAGCGTGACCGGCGGCGACGGCGGGCTGACCCAGACCGGCGCGGTCATCGGCTCGCCCGGATTCATGGCCCCCGAGCAGGTGCGCGGCGAAGGGGTCACCCCGGCCAGCGACGTCTTCTGCCTCGGCTCGGTCATCGCCTACGCCGCCACCGGCGCGCTGCCCTTCGGCGCGCGCGACGACGGGCCGCACGCGCTGATGTTCCGCATCGCCGAGGACGAGCCCGACCTCACGGGCGTTCCCGAGGGCATCGCCGACCTCGTCCGCGCCTGTCTGCGCAAGGACCCGGCCGCCCGCCCCTCCCTCGCCCGCGTCCTGGAGCTCACCGGCGTCGACGACACCGTCTCCGACGGCCGCTCGCGCGATCCGTGGCTGCCCGGCGCGCTGGTGGCCCAGCTCGGCCGGCACGCCGTGCGGCTCCTGGAGGCGGAGGACCCCGAGCACCCCGGCGGCGCCGCGAGCCCGGTTACCCCGGCCGGCGCGGTGGGCGCGGCCGGCGGCGACGGCCCGACCGCCGGTCTCCCGGCCGTCCGGCCCGGACGGCCGGCCGCGGGCGCGGCGGCCGTCGAGCACCACTCCGGGCCGCGCGGCGACGGGTACGGTCCGGATCCCCGCCGCACGCTCGTCGCGGGCCCCGACGGCATCCCGACGCAGACGCCCCCGCCCGGTTCGGACGCCTTCGCGCACCCGGCGTACGGCCACGACCGGCGGCACCCGCAGCAGGCCCCCGGCGGGCACGGGCCCGCGTCCGGGCCGGCGGACGGCTGGTCAGCCGCCCCCGGCATCCCGGCGCCGTACAACCCCTACGCCGCGGGCGGTCCGGGCACGACCCCGCCGCCGTACGACCCGTACGACCCGCACGGGCAGGCCGAGGCGCAGGAGCCGCCGCGGCGCAGCGGCCGCACCACCGCGCTGCTCGCTCTGGTCGCCCTGGTGGTCGCCGTCGCGGCGGGCGGCTCGGTGTACGCGCTCATGAACGGCGACGGGGGAGGGCATGCGACGGCCGGCGCCTCCACCTCGGCCCGGCCCTCCACGCCGGCCTCAAGCACGCCGTCGCCGTCCGAGTCCGGGGAGTCCTCCGCCTCCCCGTCCCCGTCCGCCTCGGCCGGCGCGGTGCCGGCGGCGTTCCTCGGCGCCTGGACGACCGCGATCGAGAACGAGACCGGAACGAACACCCGCCGGCTGACCATCACGCAGGGCGAGGTCGGGGACGCGGTGCTCGCTCTCGTCGCCGACGGGCAGTCCTACCACTGCGAGTTCAGCGCCACCCTCACCCGGTCGCCCGGCGCCGGCGGCCCGCTGCGGATCGGCCCGTCCAAGGTCGTCACCGGCCGCCCGCTGTCCTCGTGCAGCCCCGGCGCCGCTTCCGAGGTCACCCTCCTGGCCGACGGCAGACTCGAACGCCTCAACACCGGCACGGGCGAGAAGCTCACCTACAGCAGGGGCTGAGCGGCACCGGGCCCGGACCGCGCCGCGGCCCGACACCGCCGCTCAGCGGGGCTCCGGCGGCCGCTGGCGGGGCATGTTGGGGCGGGCGTTCACCCCGGGCGGGGAAGGGTGGCGGCCGGGGCCGCCGCCGCCCACGTCCGCCCGGCCGGCCGACGCGATCGCCGCCTGGATGCCCATGGGCGTCGGACCGGCCCGGAATTCCACCATCCAGTCGGCCGTCTCCGTGCGCACCAGGTCCGTGACGTCGTCCGAGAACCGCCGCAGCACCCCCAGGCACCGCTCGGCGGCCTCGCTCGCGGTGCCCTCGGCCGGGCCGAGCACCTCCCGGACGCTCTCCGACGCCCAGTCGAACTGAAGCACCTGGAGCCTGCGCTGCACGGCCTGCGCGGTGGCCACGTCCCGCATCCAGCCGGACGTCACCCCGAAGAACCGGTCCACCGCCACGCAGGACACCGCCAGCAGCAACGACAGATAGCCCCACGGGGCGACCTCGCCCAGTACCCGGGTGAGGTCCAGCAGCGGCAGCGCGGCGCCGCACACCGCCCCGGCCGCCGCCCCGGCGCGCAGCACCCGGGCGGTCCGCCGCTTCCACACCCGGTCGCCGAGGTACCAGGCGGCGGTCTCCAGCGCGCCGCGCTCCACCCACCGGTACAGCTCGTCCAGCCGCTCCGCGGGCTCGCCCCAGTCCCCGAGCGGCAGCGCCCGCCCGGTCAGGTCGCCCGGCCGCAGCCCGGCCGCGCCCTCACCCCGCCCGTCCTGGGGCGGACCCTCGGGCTGCATCTCCGGCTGCTGAACCACCCGGCACTCCCTACTGATCCCTAGCGGTGGTGGATCCCGACCGATCCCGACGGCGCCGGCCCCTTTCCGAGGGCGCCCGGCGGCCCCGGCCGGTCACGTCGGGTGACACCCGCGACGCCGATGCCGCCGCGCCGGACCTTTCCTACCTCCCAATGGGTGGCTAAGAGGAAGGTTTCACCGCTTTTACGCCTGGAAGTAGGCGTTGATCAGGTATAGACCGCACACGCAACTCACTCGAAAGAGTGCTGGGGCGACACCCGCACAGACCACGTAGGCTCGTGCCGAGCGGGGTGAAACCCGCCCGGAGGAACGCCCGACCGTCGTAGACACAGGAGCTGATCGTGATTCCCGGTGGTGGCCAGCCCAACATGCAGCAGCTGCTCCAGCAGGCCCAGAAGATGCAGCAGGACCTGGCCCGCGCGCAGGAGGAGCTGGCGAACACGGAGGTCGACGGGCAGGCGGGCGGCGGCCTGGTGAGCGCGACCGTGACCGGCTCCGGCGAGCTGCGCGCCCTGCGGATCGACCCGAAGGCCGTGGACCCGGAGGACACCGAGACCCTCGCCGACCTGGTCGTCGCGGCCGTCCAGGCGGCCAACGAGAACGCCCAGGCGCTTCAGCAGCAGAAACTCGGCCCGCTGACCCAGGGCCTGGGCGGCGGCAGCGGCATCCCGGGCCTGCCCTTCTAGCCCGGGCCACGGCCGGTCCGCCCTTACGCGGACCGGCCCCGGCCGACTACCGTACGTACGGCAAGAAACCCCAGGAAGGACGGCAGTCCGTTGTACGAAGGCGTGGTCCAGGACCTCATCGACGAGCTGGGGCGGCTGCCCGGCGTCGGTCCCAAGAGCGCGCAGCGGATCGCCTTCCACATCCTTCAGACGGAGCCGACGGACGTGCGGCGTCTCGCCCACGCCCTCCTGGAGGTCAAGGCGAAGGTCCGCTTCTGCGCGACCTGCGGCAATGTGGCGCAGGAGGAGCTGTGCGGCATCTGCCGCGACCCGCGCCGCGACCCGAGCTGCATCTGCGTCGTGGAGGAGCCCAAGGACGTCGTCGCGATCGAGCGCACCCGCGAGTTCCGCGGCAAGTACCACGTCCTGGGCGGGGCGATCAGTCCCATCGAGGGGGTCGGTCCCGACGACCTGCGGATCCGGGAACTCCTGGCGCGGCTGGCGGACGGCACGGTCACGGAGCTGATCCTGGCCACCGATCCCAACCTGGAGGGCGAGGCCACGGCCACGTACCTCGCCCGCATGATCAAGCCCATGGGCCTGAAGGTCACCCGCCTGGCCAGCGGCCTCCCTGTGGGCGGCGACCTGGAATACGCGGACGAGGTGACCCTCGGCCGCGCCTTCGAGGGGAGACGACTCCTAGATGTCTGACGCCACGCTGCACGCGAGCGAGCAGAACCCGGACGACTTCGCGGTCCAGATCGCGGACCAGATCGAGAGCTTCCTGGTGGCCGTCACCGAGGTGGCGAAGGGCGACGAGCCGGGCTCGGCGGTGCCCTTCCTGCTGCTGGAGGTCTCCCAGCTGCTCCTGGCCGGCGGCCGTCTCGGCGCCCACGAGGACATCGTCCCCGACGAGCGCTACGAGCCCGACCCCGGTTTCGAGCCGGACGCGGACGAGCTGCGCGAGAACCTGGCCCGCCTCCTGGAGCCGGTCGACGTCTACTCCGAGGTCTTCGACCCCTACGAGCCCCGCAAGGCGCCCGTCCCGGCCCGGATCTCCGACGACCTCGCGGACGTCATCGCCGACCTGCGCCACGGCATGGTCCACTACCGGGCCGGCCGCACCACCGAGGCCCTGTGGTGGTGGCAGTTCTCCTACTTCTCCAACTGGGGCTCCACGGCCTCGGCGACCCTGCGCGCCCTGCACTCGGTGCTCGCCCACATCCGGCTGGACCAGCCCCTGGAGGAGCTGGACGGTCTCGACACCGACCAGTCGGCCCTGGGCGACGAGACGCTGGAGTTCGAGGCGGGCCGGGTGATGGCCGAGGAGATCGGGGTCCCGCTGCGCCCGGGCCAGACCCAGCGGTGATGGGCCTTGCCGGTCACAGCCCCCACAGTCCCTTTCCCACCGCCGTGACCCCGCCCGTCAGCGCCAGGGTGAGGACCAATCGCCGCGCCAGTGGTTCGGGTATGCGGCCCGACAGCGCCCGGCCGGCGAGTGCGCCCACCGCCATCGCGCCGCTCACCCACGCCCACCGCGTCCCGCTCAGCTCCGGCACGCCGTTCGCCGCGACCGAGAAGGCGTTCACGACGACGCTGTAGAACTGCGCGTTCGGGACGAACTCCCGTACCGTCCAGCCCGCGTTGACGGCGTACAGAGAGATCGGTGGGCCGCCGACCCCCGCCGCGGAGTTCATGAAGCCGCCGGCCGCCCCGGCCACGACCGCGCCCCGGCTGCCGCGCAGGGCCGGGACGCGGGCGCCGCGCATGACCAGCAGGACCGCCGCCGTCACCAGCGCGCCCATCACGGAAAGCGTGATGGAAGGCGGGAGCCGGCGGGTCAGCCAGGCGCCCGCCGGGACCGTGCAGGCGGCCGCCACGCACAGGGGGACCATCGCGGCCGGGCGCACCCGGCGCCAGCCGCCGGCCAGTCCCACCACGCTGATCGCACCCGCCGCGCAGTTCGCCAGGACGACTCCCTGGGCCGGCCCGAGCAGCAGCACCAGCGCGGGCACGGCCACCAGGGCGAAGCCCATTCCGGTCAGCCACTGCACGCAGGAACCCAGCAGCACGATCCCCGCCAGCAGCGCCTCACTCGTCCCGCTCGTCATGGGTCCATGCCTACACGATGTTGCCGCCCCCACAGGAGAATTGGGCGGGCGCTGGACGTCCCCTGTACGGAGGCTGCACGGGCCCTGACCGGGCGGACGCGAGGCTTGGGTCATCCCGACAGCACCAAGCCGCACAGGAGTTGCGATGACCCGCACGACCCGTATACGCGCCGCCCTCGTCACCGCCACCGTCGTCGTCACCGCGGCGACGGTGTCGGCCGGAGTCAGCGCGGCCGGTCCCGAGAAGGCGTCGAAGCCGAGCAAGAAGCAGATCGCCGCCCTGTTCGACGGCTGGAACGCCGCGCTCCGGACCCACGACCCGGACGTCGTGGCCGACCGCTACGCCAAGGACGCGGTACTGCTGCCCACCCTGTCCGACACGGTGCGCACGGACCGCGCCGGCGTCGTGGACTACATGGAGCACTTCCTCGAGAAGAAGCCGGTCGGCAAGAAGATCGAGACGCACATCAACGTCCTCGACGGCGACTCCGCCCTGGACAGCGGCGTGTACCAGTTCACGCTCACCGACCCGGTCACCGGCGAAAGAAGCGTCGTCGAGGCCCGCTACACCTACGAGTACGAGAAGCGCGGCGGCAAGTGGCTGATCGTCAACCACCACTCCTCGGCGATGCCCGAGAGCTGACCGCGCCGGCTCAGCCCGCCGGCTGCGCGGTCCGCAGCGTGATGCGCACGCACAGCCCGCCGCCGGGGGCGTCCGCCAGGACCACCGTCCCGCCGTCGTCGGTCACCAGCTGCCTGACGACGGCGAGGCCGAGCCCGGAGCCCGAGCGCCCGGTCAGGCCCTGGCCGCGCCAGAAGCGGTCGAAGGCGCGGGCCTTGTCCGCGTCCGGCATGCCCGGTCCCTCGTCCGCCACGGACAGGACCGCCTCCCCCGCCCCGGACTCCACGCGGACGGTGATCGTCCCGCCGTCCGGCGACACCTCCAGGGCGTTCGAGAGCACGTTGTCCAGCACCTGGTCCAGATGACCGGGGCCGGCCAGCACAGACGGCCGGCCGCCGACACCACTCCCCCCGAGCGCGATGGTGACTCCGCGCTCGTCGGCGGCCGGTCTCCACACCGTGAGCCGTTCGGCCACGATGTCCGTCAGCGGCAGCGGCTCCGCGGCCGTCACCTTCGCCTCGGCCCGCGCCAGCACCAGCAGCCCGTTCACCAGCCGGCTCATGCGGACCACCTCCGCCGTCGCCTGCTCCACGTCCTCGCGCACCGACTCGTCGTCCACGCCGTCCGCGATGTTGTCCAGCGACAGCCGCAACGCCGTGAGCGGGGTGCGCAGTTGGTGCGAGGCGTCGGCCACGAAGACGCGCTGCGAGTCGACCAGGGTGTCCAGGCGCTCCGCGCCCTGGTTAAGGGTGCGCGCCAGGGTCCGCGTCTCCGGCGGGCCCGTGACCGGGGAACGGGCGGTCAGGTCCCCGTCGCCGAACCGGCTCGCCATCGCGTTGAGCGCGCGCAGCGGCGCGGTGATCCGGCGGGCGGCGTACCCGCCGATCGCGCCGGCCGCCGCCAGGACGAGGACGGCGAGCCCGGCCCGGAAGCCCCAGATCTGCCACAGCCGCCGGGTCATGTCCGAGGTCGAGTAGACGATCCGGACGGCCGCGTCCCCGCGCGCGGGCACGGTGACCGTCAGCCTGCTGCCCCAGATGAAGTCCGAACCCCAGTCCGTGCCGGCGGAGCCGTCCCGCACGGCCCGCGTCAGCGCCGCGTCCTCGGCGGGCCGGGGCAGCCCGGGGGCGCAGGTGCGGGTGGGCGTGACCTGCACGTCGCCGGGGGTCTTGTCGCCGTAGGCCCGGGCGACCTCGGTCAGGGCCTCGCAGGAGATGCGGTCGCCGTTGCCCAGCAGCAGCGCCATGGTCTCGGCCTCGCGCAGGATCGACAGTTCGGTGTCGTCCCGCAGCTGCTCGGTGAGGGTGAAGGCCACCGGCACGGTGAACAGCAGGATGGCGACGGCGACGATCAGGATGTAGCTGCGGATGAGCTGCCGGTTCATGAGGGGCCGGCGTCCTCGGGTCCGGGGCCGGCGTCCTTGACGATCTCCAGGCGGAAGCCGACGCCCCGCACCGCCTCGATGACGACGACCCCGGCCAGCTTCCGCCGCAGGGCGGCCACATGGACGTCGAGGGTCTTCGTCGGCCCGAACCAGTTGGCGTCCCAGACCGCTTCCATGATCTGTTCGCGCGACATCAGCGCGCCCGGTTCCTCGGTGAGGAAGGAGAGCAGGTCGTACTCCTTCGGCGCGAGCGCGACCTCGGCGCCGTCCACGTGGACGCGGGCCGCCTTGCGGTCGACGGTCAGCCGGGGCCCGTAGCGGTCCGGGCCGGTGTCGGCGCCCGCCGGGCGCGCCTGCACGCGCCGCAGCACCGCCCGTATGCGGGCGATGACCTCGCGCACCCCGAACGGCTTGGACACGTAGTCGTCGGCGCCCAGCTCCAGGCCGACCACGCGGTCCGTCTCGTCGCTGCGGGCGCTGATCACGATGATCGGCACGCCGCCCCGGTCGCGCAGGGCCCGGCAGACGTCGAGGCCGTCGGTGTCGGGCAGGCCGAGGTCCAGCAGGACGACGTCGCAGGGGCCGGGGTGGGCGAGGGCGGCGGCGCCCGTGGTGACCCAGTCGACCGCGAAGCCGTAACGCTGCAGACCACGCCGGAGCGACTCGGCGACCGGTTCGTCGTCTTCCACCAGGAGTACGTGCACAGCGGCACGATAGTGCGTGAAGTGCTTGAAATTTAATTCACAGCTATCACTTCGGCGTCAGTGGGCAGGGAAGCCCCAACGACGGGCGTCCGCGCGTCCTCCGCGGGCCCGCGAGTCTCACCATGCGGTACCCGGGAGGCGGATTTCGGGCGCTCGTTAGACTGAGCCGACCGCAGTACAAGGGCGTATGTGCGGGAAAGAGACAAACTGAGCGAGGAGCGCACGTGGGCCTTGTCGTGCAGAAGTACGGAGGCTCCTCCGTAGCCGATGCCGAGGGCATCAAGCGCGTCGCCAAGCGGATCGTGGAAGCGAAGAAGAACGGCCACCAGGTGGTCGTCGTCGTTTCCGCGATGGGCGACACGACGGACGAGCTGATCGATCTCGCCGAGCAGGTGTCACCGATGCCCAGCGGCCGGGAATTCGACATGCTGCTGACCGCCGGAGAGCGGATCTCCATGGCCCTGCTGGCCATGGCGATCAAGAACCTGGGCCACAGCGCCCAGTCGTTCACCGGCAGCCAGGCAGGCGTCATCACCGACTCGGTCCACAACAAAGCCCGGATCATCGACGTCACGCCGGGCCGCATCCGGACCGCGCTGGACGAGGGCAACATCGCCATCGTCGCCGGGTTCCAGGGCGTCAGCCAGGACAAGAAGGACATCACCACGCTGGGGCGCGGCGGGTCCGACACCACGGCCGTCGCCCTGGCCGCCGCGCTCGACGCCGAGGTCTGCGAGATCTACACCGACGTGGACGGCGTGTTCACCGCCGACCCGCGCGTGGTGAAGAAGGCGCGCAAGATCGACTGGATCGCCTTCGAGGACATGCTGGAGCTCGCGGCGTCCGGCTCCAAGGTGCTGCTCCACCGCTGTGTGGAGTACGCCCGCCGCTACAACATCCCGATCCACGTCCGCTCGTCCTTCAGCGGACTTCAGGGCACGTGGGTCAGCAGTGCACCGATCGAACAAGGGGACAAGCCGGTGGAGCAGGCCATCATCTCCGGTGTCGCGCACGACACCTCCGAGGCCAAGGTCACGGTCGTCGGCGTGCCCGACAAGCCGGGCGAGGCCGCCGCGATCTTCCGCACGATCTCCGACGCCGAGATCAACATCGACATGATCGTGCAGAACGTGTCCGCGGCCGCGACCGGCCTGACGGACATCTCCTTCACCCTCCCCAAGGCCGAGGGCCGCAAGGCCATCGACGCCCTGGAGAAGAACCGGGCCGGCATCGGCTTCGACTCGCTGCGCTACGACGACCAGATCGGCAAGATCTCCCTGGTCGGCGCCGGGATGAAGACCAACCCGGGCGTCACGGCCGACTTCTTCAAGGCCCTGGCCGACGCGGGCGTCAACATCGAGCTGATCTCGACGTCCGAGATCCGCATCTCGGTGGTGACCCGCGCCGACGACGTGAACGAGGCGGTGCGCGCCGTGCACAGCGCCTTCGGGCTCGACTCCGACAGCGACGAGGCCGTCGTCTACGGGGGCACCGGGCGTTGATCTCGGCAACGCGCCGGCCGACGCTCGCGGTCGTGGGGGCGACCGGGGCCGTCGGCACGGTCATGCTGCGGATCCTGTCCCAGCGGGCCGACGTCTGGGGCGAGATCAGACTCGTCGCCTCGCCGCGCTCGGCCGGCCGCAAGCTGGCCGTGCGCGGCGAGGAGGTCGAGGTGCTGGCCCTGTCGGAGGAGGTCTTCGACGGGGTCGACGTCGCCATGTTCGACGTGCCCGACGACGTCGCCGCGCACTGGGCGCCGCTCGCCGCCGCCCGGGGCGTGGTCGTGGTGGACAACTCCGGCGCCTTCCGGATGGACCCGGACGTGCCGCTGGTGGTCCCGGAGGTCAACGCGCACACGGTGCGCAACCGGCCGCGCGGGATCGTCGCCAACCCGAACTGCACCACCCTGTCGATGATCGTCGCCCTGGGCGCGCTGCACGCCGAGTACGGGCTGCGCGAGCTGGTGGTGTCCTCGTACCAGGCGGTGAGCGGGGCCGGGCGGGCCGGGGTGGAGACGCTGCGGCAGCAGATCGCGCTGGTGGCCGGCACCGAGCTGGGCACGCACCCGGGCGACGTGCGGCGGGCCGTCGGCGACAACACGGGCCCGTTCCCGGAGCCGGTCGCGCTGAACGTCGTCCCGTGGGCGGGCTCGCTGCGCGAGGACGGCTGGTCCTCGGAGGAGATGAAGGTGCGGGACGAGTCCCGCAAGATCCTCGGGCTGCCGAAGCTTCCGGTGGCGGTGACCTGCGTGCGCGTTCCCGTCGTCACCACGCACTCGCTCACCGTCCACGCCCGTTTCCAGGACGAGGTCACCGTCGACGGGGCCCGCGAGATCATCGCGACGGCTCCCGGCGTCGTCCTCTTCGACAACCCGGCGGCGGGGGAGTTCCCCACGCCCGCCGACGTGGTCGGCACCGACCCGACCTGGGTGGGCCGGGTGCGCCGGGCGCTGGACGACCCGACGGCGCTGGAGCTGTTCGTGTGCGGGGACAACCTGCGCAAGGGGGCCGCGCTGAACACCGCCCAGATCGCGGAGCTGCTGGCCGCCGAGCTGTCCTGACGGAAATGACGCTGACCAGCGCAGTGTCGGATTGTAAGATCTTTCAAGCAATGTGAGCCGGTCGACGGTCCGAACCACTTGTATCGGACACCTTTGGCATCCGAAGATTTTCCTCCCCGCCCCCGCAACCGTGCGCAGGGCGGGGCGCGTCTTCGCGGTCACCCTTCGGTGTGCACAGGCGTGTGAACGATCACAGCGCCGGGGACGGCCGTGGTACGGGCGTGGGGACGCCCGTTCCTAGGGTTACAGGGGAAGAGCGGGACACATGAGACGGGTGCGCGGGGCCTTGGCCGACGCGAAAGAGACGCCGGACGCGTACAACCCCCGCGGGGGGAAGTGTGTCCAACTGGCGTGGCAGAGGTACTCGAACTCCCGGTGGCGCCCCTCGGCGCGGCCCTGCGGCCCCGCGGCGCCGTACGAACCCGCAACGCCGGCGCGCCCGGCGGCATGCCGGTGATCGCGCCCATGCCCGCAGCGCGGCGCACCCGCGTCCCCGGCCAGCGTGACGGCGCCACCGCCCCCGGCGCCGCGACCGCGGCGACCACCGAGACCGCCGACGACACCGTGGCGGCCGGCACCACCGTCGACCACCTCACCGAGACCTACCGGGCCCACTACCGCTCCCTCCTCGGGCTCGCCGCCCTCCTCCTCGACGACACCGCCTCCTGCGAGGACGTCGTCCAGGAGGCCTTCATCCGCGTCCACTCCGCGCGCAAGCGCGTCCGCGACCCGGAGAAGACCCTCGCCTACCTGCGCCAGACGGTCGTCAACCTCTCCCGCTCCGCGCTGCGCCGCCGCATCCTCGGCCTGAAGCTGCTCTCCAAGCCGATGCCGGACATGGCCAGCGCGGAGGAGGGAGCCTACGACCAGCTGGAGCGCGACTCGCTCATCAAGGCCATGAAGGGCCTCCAGCGCCGCCAGCGCGAGGTCCTCGTCCTGCGCTACTTCGCGGACATGACCGAGGCCCAGGTCGCCGAGACCCTCGGTGTCTCCCTCGGCTCGGTCAAGGCGTACGGCTCGCGTGGGATCGCGGCCCTGCGCAAGGCCATGGAGGCGACGGCGTGAGCGGAGCAGCCGGAGAACGGGACGCCCGTGGCGGCCCCGACGGTCCCGGGCGCGACGAGCCCCCCGCGGGGCACGAGCCGCCGTCGCCCACACAAGACCCGAAGCCCTCGCACACTGGGAACTCAACCGTGAACCACCGCCTCGACGACCAGGGCCCCGAGGGGCTCGACTCGGACGAGCTCGCACTGCGCCGGATGCTGCACGACGTCGTCCAGGAGATGGAGCCCCGCGACGGCGCCCTGGACCACCTGCGGCGGGCGGTCCCCGTCCGGCGGGCCCGCAAGCGGCAGGCGGCCGTCGGCATGGCGGCCGCGGCCCTCTTCCTCGGCACCGCCGTCCCCGCCGTCCTGCACGTGTCGAACGCGGGCGGCTCCGACGCCGACCCTTCCATCGCCGGCCAGGCATCCCAGGCGCAGGGAGGCGTCGATCAGGGCAAGAACCCCGACGGCGGCTCCTCGGGCAAGGTCGGCGACTCCACCGGCGGCACCGGTGAACCGGAGAAGAGCGGCGCCGCCGACTCCGGCCAGGGCAAGGCGGCCACGGACGGCGCCGCCTCCACCGGCCCCAGCGCCTCCACCGCGGCGGACGCCCCCGCCTGCCTGCCGGCCCAGCTGACGGCCGCCGACCCCACCGTCGCCGTCCCCGACGCGGCCGGCATCGTCTACGGCGTCTTCCGCGTGCAGAACTCGTCCTCCGCCGCCTGCACCGCCGACGGCGCCGTCTCCCTGACGTACGAGGCGCAGGGCGCCGCCGACGCCACGAAGATCACCGTCGTGGCGCACGCCTCCGGGGACGTGGCGGCCGGACTGCCCGACCCCTCCCTCAACGTCACCCGGCTCACCCTCGCCCCCGGCTCCGCCTACGAGGTGAAGTTCGCCTGGGCGCCCGCCGAGACCTGCCCCACCCCCGGCGGCCCCGGTGGCGGCGACGGCGGCGGCACGGCCTCCCCCTCGCCCTCGCCGAGCGAGCCGGCCGGCGCGACCGGCGGCGAGACCGCCTCCGGCGCCACGGCCCAGCTGTACACGGAGGACGGCACGGCCGACGGAAGCGTCGTGGTGTCGTACAAGAGCGAGGACGGCTCGGCGGCCGCCAAAGCGACCGTGCCGAACGCGTGCGCCGGGACGATCTACCGGACGGGCGTGCTGGCCTCGTCCTGAGCGCGCTCCGACGGCCCGGCGGCCGCGTCCGGCCCGGCGGCCGCCGGCTCCTGCGGGACGATCCCGAGCCGGGCGTCCCGCTCGAACTCGACCTCGCGGCGCAGCAGCCGGAACCACATGAAGACCACGAACCCGGCGAAGACGAACCACTCGCCGGTGTAGCCGAGGTTCTGGAACGCCTTCAGGTCGAGGCCCGTGCCGGACGCCGCCTTCGCGGGCACCGCCGTCATCCCCGGCGAGGCCTTGTCCAGCGTGATCCACGCGTCGTACAGGTCGTAGGGCACCAGGTTGACCAGCGACGCGGCGCTGATCGCCGCCGTCTGCCCGGCCGGCAGGCCGCCCCGGCCGCTCACCCCGTCGTCGCCGGGCTGCTCGGAGGCCTGGAGCGCCCCCGTCACCGTCACCTCGCCGGCGGGCGCCGCCGGGGCCTTCGCCGCGTCCGCCCGGCCCGGCAGCCAGCCGCGCACGACCGGCAGCGCCCGGCCGCCGTCGACGCGCAGCAGGGACAGCACGTAGAAGCCGTTCTTCCCGTCCAGCTCCCGGTCGGGCACCAGCAACTGGGCGCCGTAGCGGCCGGTGGCGGTGGCCTGCCTGCCCGAGGTCGCCTTGTCCACGGGCAGCAGCTCGGCCAGCGGGCGCGCGGCCCCCCTACGGGCCGACTCGGCCTGCGTCTTCGCGTCACGGTGGTCGTCCACCCGCGCCTCGAACCGGCTCAGCTGCCAGGACCCCATGAACAGGCAGAAGGGGATGGCCAGCAGCACGAAGACGTTGATCCCCCACCATCGGGGCGTCAGCAGAAACCGGTACACGCCCCCCACGGTACGGGGCCGGAAGCCCTCCGCGCCCCGCGGGGTGAGCCTGTTCGGTGGGAAGCCGGTGGGAAGACGGTGGGAAGTTGTCCACAGGCTGGGGACCTCGGCGTCTCTTTGCGGGCGCGGGCGGGCAGTATGGGGCCATGACTGAGAGCAACGCGTCCGCCGCACCCGAGCGGTACGAGGACATGCCCGACTGGGAGAAGCGCTTCCGCGCGCCCCGGGTGTCGCTGCCCGACTGGGCGCAGGACGCCCCCGACCACTCCCTCTTCGTGTCGAACGCGACCGGGACGTACGAGCTGTACGCCTGGGACCGGGCCACCGGCGACCGGCGCCAGGTCACCGACCGGGCCAACGGCACGACGGACGGCGTGCTCTCCCCGGACGGCGCCTGGATCTGGTGGTTCGACGACAAGGACGGCGACGAGTTCGGCGTCTGGCGCCGCCAGTCCTTCACCGGCGGGGAGGACGAACTGGCCACGCCCGGCCTGGACGCCTCCTACCCGGCGGGCCTCGCCCTCGGTCGCGACGGCCGCACGGCGGTCGTCGGCCGCTCCACCGACGAGGACGGCACGACCATCCACGTCACCCGCACCGGCGAGCCCCCCTTCGAGCTCTACCGCCACCGCGAGTCCGCGGGCGTCGGCGACCTCTCCCACGACGGGCGCCTCGTCGCCGTCGAGCACACCGAGCACGGCGACGCCATGCACTCCGCGCTGCGCGTCCTGCACCTGGACGGCACCAAGGTCGCCGAACTCGACGACACCCGCGGCGGCACCGTCGAGCTGGGCCTGGAGGTGCTGGGCTTCGCCCCCGTCGACGGCGACCCCCGCCTGCTCATCGGCCACCAGCGCCGCGGCCGCTGGGAGCCCCTCGTCTGGGACGTGACGACGGGCGCCCAGACGGACCTGGACCTGGACCTGCCCGGCGACGTCAGCGCCGAGTGGTACCCGGACGGCTCCGGGCTGCTCATCGTGCACAGCTTCGAGGCCCGCAGCGAGATGTTCCGCTACGACCTGGCGAGCGCCGAGCTGGAGCGGATCCCCACCCCGCCGGGCACCGTCTCCGGGGCGACCGCCCGCCCCGACGGCAGCGTGGAGTACCTGTGGTCCTCCGCGGCCCGGCCGCCCGTGGTCCGCTCCACGACCGGCGAGGTGGTCCTCGAACCCCCGGGCGCGAAGTCGCCGGGCTCCGTCCCCGTGCAGGACGTGTGGGTGGAGGGCCCCGGCGGCCGCATCCACGCCCTGGTCCAGAAGCCCGCGGACGCCACCGGCCCGCTGCCCACCGTCTTCGACATCCACGGCGGCCCGACCTGGCACGACAGCGACGCCTTCGCGGCCGCGCCGGCGGCCTGGGTGGACCACGGCTACGCGGTGGTCCGCGTCAACTACCGCGGCTCCACCGGCTACGGCCGCGCCTGGACCGACGCGCTGAAGCACCGCGTGGGCCTCATCGAGCTGGAGGACATCGAAGCCGTCCGCGAATGGGCGGTGGACTCCGGCCTCGCCGACCCCGCCCGGCTGATCCTCACCGGCGGCTCCTGGGGCGGCTACCTCACCCTCCTGGGCCTCGGACTCCAGCCCGACGCCTGGGCCGTGGGCATCGCCGCCGTGCCCGTCGCCGACTACGTCACCGCCTACCACGACGAGATGGAGGCCCTGAAGGCGATGGACCGCACCCTCCTCGGCGGCACCCCCGAGGAGGTCCCCGAACGCTTCGAGGCCTCCTCCCCGCTGACCTATGTCGACAAGGTGCGGGCTCCCGTCCACATCTCGGCCGGCGTGAACGACCCCCGCTGCCCCATCCGCCAGATCGACAACTACGTCCGACGCCTGGAGGCCAGAGGCGCGGTGCACGAGGTGTACCGCTACGACGCGGGCCACGGCTCACTCGTGGTCGACGAACGCATCAAGCAGGTCCGTCTGGAGCTGGAGTTCGCGCAACGGCACCTGCCGTCCTGACCCCTGGGGCCCAGAATCTCCTGATACGGGTTGTACGGGTTGTGCGGGTTGTGCGGGTTGTACGGGACGGGCAGGGGCGGCGGGGGCGAGAACCCTCCGCCGCCCCACCCACCCGTCACGCCCCCTACCGCCTGCGCCGCAGCAACTCGGCCAGCCCTCGGCGGATGGCCGCCAGCACCACCCGGTCCGAGCCCCGCAGGACGTACTCGTCCGGCAGATCCCACACCAGCCCGGGACCGCCCTGCCGCTCCCGCCCCGTGTCCAGCGCCAGCACCCGCCAGTAACCGGCCCGGAACGCCTCCCCGGCCGTCCTGCCCTCCAGCTGCGCGTACCCCGCCACCTCCAGTGCGGCGAACAGCAGCACCCGCCGCTCCACCGGGATCGCCCCCAGGATCTGCCGGCCCATCATCGCCCCGGCGAACGACGGAGCCGACAGATGCGAGACGCTCCGGCTGCGGGTCAGCGCCTGGGGATGCGCCGCCCGCAGGGTCCGGTACACGGCGGTCGCGAAGTCGTCGTCGTACAGCCGCAGCACCACCCGCAGATCCGGCCGCAGCGAGCGGGCGTACAGCGCGGCCTCCAAATTCGTCGTATCGGAACTGGTCACCGCGAGCAGCGCGTGCGCGCGGTGGATCTTCGCGGCCTCCAGCACCCCCTCCTGCGTGACGTCCCCCAGCACCACCGGCGCCCGCAGCCGCCGCGCCACCGCCAGCCCGCGCGCCTCGGGCCCCGCCTCGACGCACACCACCGGGATGTTCAGCTCCCGCAGCCGGATCAGCACCCGCGTGCCGATCTTCCCCAGCCCCAGCAGCACGACATGCCCGCCGAGTCCCCGGGGCGGCCGGCGCAGCGCCCCCGCCCCGCGGAACGTCCCGAGCGCCTCCAGCACCGCCGCCAGCAGCACCGGCAGCAGCAGCAACCCGACCAGCCCGGACAGGAGTTGCAGGACCTGCCGCCCGGTGGTGGCCCCCACCGCCGGGTCGTTGATCGCGAACAGGTCCAGCAGCGTCAGGTACAGCGCGCCCAGCGGATGGACCCCGGTCACCACCCACAGCGCCACCGCCAGCGCGAACACGCACCCGACCAGCCCGGCCAGCGACCACCGCAGCCGCCGCGAGAACAACGAGGCGAACGGCGCCATGACCCCGACGCCCCGCCCGGCGGGCAGCGCGGGCCCGGCCGAGTAGGCGACCTGCTCCAGGACGACCGACCCGCGCCTGCCCGACGCGGCGGCCTCCCGCACCGTCTCCGCGTCCGGCAGCAGCAGCGGGCCGTGCTCGCCGCTGGTCTCGGAACCGTCCGCGAACGCCGGGTCGCCGCCGTTCGCCGACAGCAGCGCGAGCGTGGGGCGACCCGGCGCGCCCGGCTCCCCGGTCCCGGACGGCGGCCGCTCCACGGCGCGCAGCAGCAGCCCGTCCGTCTGGACGACCTTGCTGGTGCCGACGACGGCGGTCGCGGCGAGCGCGGGCGCGGCGGTGTCGGCGTCGGACAGCACCGTCGTCGAGGCGTCCCCGGACGTGCGGGAGACGTCGGGGTCGTCGCCGGTGGCCAACGCGGCGGCCTGGTCCAGCAGTTCCTCGATGTGCTGGCCCAACCGCCGGTTGTAGAGCCGCAGTACCAGCCGCAGCCGGGGATTGAGCCGGCGGGCGGTGA
Organism: Streptomyces sp. NPDC048481; assembly: GCF_043200075.1. Taxonomy (NCBI): domain Bacteria; kingdom Bacillati; phylum Actinomycetota; class Actinomycetes; order Kitasatosporales; family Streptomycetaceae; genus Streptomyces; species Streptomyces sp. NPDC048481. The sequence goes on along the minus strand of NZ_JBICXC010000003.1, from coordinate 218,528 downwards.
GGGCGGCGCGGATGTTCGTCTCGTCGTCGTCGTACACGAGGGCCAGCGCGGCGGCCCGCTCCACGCCCGCCTCGGCCAGCACGGCCTCGGTGGCCTCCACCGCCTCCAACACGCGCTGACCGCCCGCGGGTTCGCCCGGCGCCGGGGAGGTCGTGCCGTTGCCCGCCGCCCGGTTGACGGCCGCGCTCACCACCCGGTCCAGCAGCGCCGCCGACACCGCGCGGGCCCGCCCGACGACCGGCGGCCGCACCATGCGCTCCGCGGGCGGGACGACGAGGGTGACCTGTTCCTCGTACACGCCCCGCAGTTCGGCGGCGAGCCGGTGCGCCAGCCCGTCGTCGCCGCACACCACCATGTGCGCGCCGGCGGCCCCCGGCGGCTGACCCTGATTCGGAACGCTCCCCACGAGGGAGAAGACTGCCTCACCGGGACGGGAGGTTCCACGACGGACGTGAACGGCCGGGGCGGAACTCCCGTAGGAAAGGGGAGGGAATGCGAGAGACAGGCAACAGGGAGAACCCGGAAGCCGGAGGTACCCGACCCGTGGCCATCGCCGAAGAGGCCCCGCCCGAGGAGACCGGGCGGGACGAGACGGTCGGGCCGTCCGGTCGCGGGGCGGCGCGGCTCAGCTCCCCGCTCGTGCTGACCATGCTGCTGCTCCTCATGGTGCTGTTGCAGAGCCCGGTCCGCCGGGCCCTGTCCGCACCGGTGATGCAGAGCTGGATGACGGTGTTCGTGGCCGTGGTGGTCCAGGCGCTGCCGTTCCTGGTGCTCGGGGTGCTGCTGTCGGCGGCCATCGCCGTCTACGTGCCGCCCAGCTTCTTCGCCCGCGCACTGCCCGCGCGCCCGGCGCTCGCCGTGCCGGTCGCCGGACTCGCGGGCGCGGTGCTCCCCGGCTGCGAGTGCGCGTCGGTGCCGGTGGCCGGCGCCCTGGTCCGCAGGGGCGTCACCCCCGCCGCGGCTCTCGCCTTCCTGCTCTCCGCGCCGGCGATCAACCCGATCGTGCTGACGGCGACGGCCGTGGCCTTCCCCCGCGACCCCGAGATGGTGGTGGCCCGGTTCGCCGCCAGTCTCCTCGCGGCCTGCGCGATGGGCTGGCTGTGGCAGCGGCTCGGCCGCACGGACTGGCTGCGCCTGCCCACCCACGCACCGCACGAGGGGGAGACCAGAGGAGCCGCGTTCTGGGACTCCGTCCGGCACGACGTGATGCACGCGGGCGGATTCCTCGTGGTGGGCGCGATGGCGGCGGCGACGCTGAAGTCCGTCGCGCCCGCGAGCTGGCTGCGCACGGCGGCCGACAACCCGGCGGTGGCCGTCCTGACCCTCGCCCTCCTCGCGGTGATCCTCTCCATCTGCTCGGAGGCGGACGCGTTCGTCGCCGCGTCCCTGACCCAGTTCTCCCTCACGGCACGGCTCGCCTTCCTGGTGGTCGGCCCGATGATCGACCTCAAGCTGTTCGCGATGCAGGCGGGTACGTTCGGCCGGGGCTTCGCGCTGCGCTTCGCCCCGGCGACCTTCGCGCTGGCCATCGCGTCGGCGCTGCTCACGGGGTGGGTGCTGCTGTGAACCGACAGTCCCAGTCGGCCGTCCTCTTCCTCCTCGGCGCGGCCCTGCTGCACGCCGGCGCCACCGACCTGTACCTGCGCTACGTCAAGGCGGGCCTGCGGCCCCTGCTGCTGGCGGCCGGCGCGGTCCTCATCGTGACGGCGCTGGCGACGGCGTGGTACGAACGGCGCCGAGCCAAGCACCACACCAGGCCGGCCGCCGCACCGGCGGCGCACCCGCACCCCGAGCCCCGGGTCGCCTGGCTGCTGATCCTGCCCCTCCTGGCGCTGATCCTCGTCGCCCCGCCCGCCCTCGGCTCCTACAGCGCGACCCGCACCGGAACGGCCCTTCAGGAGCCCCTCGCCTATCCGTCCCTCCCCGCGACGGACCCCCTCCCGCTCGGCGTCGTCGACTACGCGGGCCGGGCCGTCTACGACCACGGCCGCACCCTCGCGGGCCGCCGGGTCCGGCTGACCGGGTTCGTCGCCCTGGACCACGACGGCACCCCCTACCTGGTCCGCATGGCGCTCAACTGCTGTGCCGCGGACGCCCAGCCGGTAAAGATCGGCCTGACCGGCCGCATCCCGCCGGTCCTCCAGCCCGACGCCTGGCTGACCGTCACCGGCGTCTACACCCCGCGCATCGCCCGCGACCCGGTCAACGACGGCCCGATCCCCTTCCTGAAGGTCACCCGCGCCGAGCCGGCACCGACGCCCACGGACCCCTACGACGAGTCCTGGAACAACTGAGGGTCCCGGGTGGATCACGATCGGTACCGGAGGGCGCACGCGGCCCGCGATCAGCTCGGTTAAGCCTTCCTCAACCCCTGGTGGCGGGGCGGTGAGCGCCTCATGATGGGGCCATGACGGCGGCCTCGCGTGCCATGACACGACTGGCGATCTGGCCGGACCTCGCGGAGGACCGGCCCAGTTGCGGCACCGGCCGGGCCTTGCGCTCGGGCCTTGTCGAGATCGTGCACTTCCACTCCGACCGCAGTGTCGACCTGCATCTGACCGCCACGGCGATCCGCCGGTTCGAGAAGGACCTCAGACACTCCACGGCCATCCGGCTGCTGCCCGGCTCGTCGTGGGTCACCGTCCATCTGGAGTGCGAGACGGACATCGACCTGCTCATGACGCTGGTCAGCGCCGCGCTACAGGCCCACCAGAGGCACCCCGGCGCCGACGACGCGCCCTTCCCGCGATGCAACGACCACCGCGAGGCGACGCTCACCCGCCAGACCGCAGGCGGTTTCTGAACCCTGCGGAGCGTCCAACACGCCACAGACGGCCGGTGATCGATGACGGGTGCTGTGCCGGCAGGGGGCTGTCGACGGGTGGCTGCCGGCAGACGGCTGGTGACCTGACGGCTCGTCAGTTATGGTCACCCGCACCGGACCAGAGCACGCGCCGACGCAGAAGGAGTGAGCGCCATGGCGGTCGACCCGGACCGTTCGACGCGGCCCCCGCGCAGCCCGCGGCCGCCGGGAACCCCCCGCTGGGCGGCGATGTTCTACGACCCCCGCTCGTCGTCCTGGCGCTGCGCCGCCGAATCCCCCGTCCGCACGCCCGTGCTGTACGCGATCGGCGAGATGACGCAGGTCGTGCGAGCCAGGGGCGACGAGGCGACCGTCGCCCTGTGGGGACCCGACGGCGGTGCGTGGCAGCGCTTCGACCTCGCCGGCGCGAACACCGCCGGCACCGTCGGCACCGCCGCGCCGGAGCCCGCGGCCGCGGCCGCGCCCGCGGCACAGGGCCCCGCGGCGCCCGGCCACGCCAGGCACGCGGAACGTCTGGAGGACCGTCGGCACCAGGTGCTCATGGCGGGTTTGGGCAAGGCGGGCCTCCACGACCTCGCCGCGGAGGACGAGACGGCCGTACGGACCCTGGTCGACCGCGTCGACGAGACCACGCTGCGCCGGGTCGCGCTCTGGATGGCCCTGGCGGGCAGGCCGGTTGAGTGATGCGCCCGAGGGGCAGGCAGACCGTATGAGAGTCTCCGTTGACCCCGAGGTGTGTTACGGCTCCGGGGAGTGCGCGCTGCGCGTGCCCTCCGTCTTCACCGCGGTGGACGGTCTCGGCGCCGTCATACCGGGACGCGAGGAGACGGCGGCCGGGGAGCCACAGGTGCGGGACATGGCCGAACGCTGCCCGTCACAGGCCATCCGCATCCAGTAGGACGGCGCTGGTGGGTGCGGAGGGAGCCGGGGGCAGCGAAAGACCCGGTCGCTGGCGACGGGGGATGCACCAGCGACCGGGCTATGGCCAAGGCTAACAAGGCTGCTGGTCCGACGGGAGTCGACTTCTCACCTGCCCTGTCGTTGTGATCGGGATCACTCCGCGCGCCGGTCGAGCGGTCACCCGGGTACGTCGACGGGCAGCCGGCGGCACCCAGCAGTAATGAGGCAGCCATGAGGCAGCTTGAGGCAGCCGCGAGGTCGCCCGGGGCGGGCGGGAAGCCGCCCACCGGGCTCGTGGAGGCTCGCGGCGGGCATACGGCTGCCGTCCGGCGGGCGGCAGGCGCGCGACGGGCACCGCCGACGCGGCGCGTTCAGGCCGGACGGCCCGGGAGACCCGGGAGGCGGCGGGGCCGGCCCGCGCGCCGCGGCCCTCGCGTCACACGTGGACAGCCGCGGCCGCAGCCGTACGGACCGGCTCGTCCGGCGGCGGAACGGGCGTCCGTACTAGCTCGCCCTGCGGCGGGCCGTGCTCGCGTTCGAGCCGGACACGTCCGCGTCCTCGGCTGCGAAGGAGGCCGCGTACGTCTCGTCATCCCCGAAGTCCGGTGCTTGGAACGGGTTCGTCACCGGAGGCGGCGAGGCCGCGGCGGAGTGCGAGCGGGCCCCCTCCGGGGCGGAGAACAGCGAGGTCAGGTCTATGAGAGGTCTCCCATTCGGTACAGGCCCGCTGAGGGGCCTGGCGTGCCGTGACCGGGCACAGCGGTACTACAGCTTGCTCATTTTGGCGTACGGACTCAAGATCCGCTCCTGCGCCGACCCGAAATCCACGAGCGCCGCGATGCCGTCCTCGATGCCGATCACGCGGCCGAGGCCGTACATGTCGTGCGTGACCTGGTCGCCCACCTCGAACTGCTTGGGGGGTGGGGCGACCGGAGCCTTGAAGGGGCTGGTAGGCAAGTAGCGCTTCTGTGCAGCTGGCTTTGTCATTGCCTCCAGTATGGCCCGAGGTCGTCGGTTCGAGGCAGCCGTCCGCGTGCGCTCTTCGTCGCAGACCCGGCCGGCGCCGGCCCCCGCACAGCCGACGATCATCGACCGTACGCCACTGACCTGGGGATTCGACACCGGGGGAGCGCCGGACGCCCCGACTGGTTGACGCCTTGTTTACTTCGACTGATTTTCTGCATCCGGCACACTTACGGCGTGCGGCCCGGCCGTCCGGCCCGCGCGGACCGGATTTGTGTGCGCGGACCCCGCCGCTCCCTCGCGCCGGGCGGCCCTCTCCTGACAGGCTCGGACGCGTGACGTACGTAGTGACCGTGGACACCTGCATCCCGGAAGGCCTTCCGGAGATGGATCCGCTTCAGCGTGCCGGCGCCGTGGCGCTGATCGAGGACGGCTTCGCATCCGTCCGCGCCGTCGAGGGGCCCGGCGACGTGAAGGTCGAACTCCTGGACACCATCGTGTCCGTCCACCCCGGCGGGGCGCTGCTGAAGGTCGTCGTGGACGCTCCGTCCCTGGAGGCCGCCGAGGACTCGGTGCAGGTGCTCGTGGACGAGCAGCTGGAGCACACCGAGCTGCTGGCCGACTGGACGATCGAACGGTGCGAGGTCGAGCTGCACCAGGACCGGGCCCGGGCCAGCCTCGACGCGGCCGAGGGCCCCGACGCCCCACCCGACGACCCCGCCGCCCGCAAGGCCCGCCACACGGCCGCCCCGCCTCCTGAGGAGCCCGGTGACGGCCCCGGCGCGGACCGGGGCGAGGGCGGGAACGCGACCGCGGTACGCACCCGGATCCTCGCCCTCGCCGACGAACTCCGCTCCTTCCCCCCGACGACGTTCGCCCCCCGCCCGTCCGCGGAACCGGCACGGACCACCGAACCCGCCGAACCCGCTGGACCCCCTGAACCCCCGGGTGGCGCGGACGACGACGACCGCAGGGGAGCCGGGAGCGCCGGCAGCGCCGGGAGCGCCCGGCTGGCCGCCGGCGCCCTCGTCTACGCGACCGACATCCTGGTGGAGGAGCTGTTCGAGGACGTCCAGGTCCTGGCTCAGGAGGACGCCAGCGTGGCGGAGTGCGAAGGCCCCCTGTGGCAGCTGGAACGCCTCCCCGACCGCTACGCCCTCCAGTACGACGCCCGCTTCGCCCGCCGCTTCCTGGTCACGGTGATCGCCCTGACCACCCGCTTCACCGACGGCAGCTTCCGGCGTCTGAGCTGCGTCGCCGAGGAGATCGCCCTGAGATTCCTCCTGAACCAGGCGACCACGACCCTGGAACTGCACGGGCTCCTGGACGACGAGGTCTCCGCCGCGCTGGACGCGTTCACGGACAACGTCTACGAGTCCTACGGGTCGCACGGGGGCCCGGCCCACGAGTGGCTCTACGACGACTCGGCCGACGGCGCCGCCGAAGCGTCCAGGAGTGCGGCGCCGGAATCCGCGCCGGAAGCCGCCCCGACGGCGTTCCGGGCGTGGTTCACCCCGTTCGAGGACGGCAGATACGTTCCGCCCCGGACACCGGCCGATCCGGAGGAAGCGCGCTGACACGGTGAGGTGGGCCGCAGGGGCCCCGCCCGCCGCCGGGACCCGGCCGTCCGCCCTCAGCGGGGCACGGACGTGGTCCCGCGGACGACGAGACGGGGCGGTACGACGTCCTCGGCCGCGGCCGGAGCGGCGGCGCCCTCCACCCGGGCGACCGCCCGCCGCACGGCGAGGTGGGCGAGGCGCGAGGCGTCCTGCCCGACGGTCGTCAGGCCGATGTGGGCCAGACGTGCCAGCCGGCTGTCGTCGAAACCGACGACCGAGACGTCCCCAGGGACGGTCACGCCGGCGCGCAGGAAGACGTCGAGGACACCGCTCGCACAGCGGTCGTTGAAGGCGAGCACGGCGGTGGGGCGTGGCCCGGCCGTCACCAGGGCGCGGGCGGCGGCGGCGCCCGCCTCCTCGCTCGGTCCGCCGGGGAGCACGCGGACGTGCGCGTCCAGACCGTGCCGGTTCATGGCGGTGCGGTAGCCGCGTCGCCGGTCGGCGGCGCCGGGCGCGCGACCGCCGTCGATGTGGACGACGTCGCGGTGGCCGAGGGCCACGAGATGCTCCACAGCCTGCCGGGCCCCCTCGTCGTCGGCGGTCCGCACGACCTCGGGGCCGCCGTCCGCCCGCCGCAACCGCCGGGCCACGGAGACGACCGGAAGCTGTCCGGCGAGATCCGCCAGGCGGACGACGGGAGCCTGGGGGCCGAGCAGGATCAGCGCCTCGCAGCGGTCGGCGAGGAGCGTCTCCACGGCGCGTTGCTCGCTGCGCGTCGCGGTCACCGCGCTCAGCGCGATCTGGTAGCCGGCCGCGTCGGCGGCCGCGTAGACGCCCTCCACCAGGTCGGCGTGGAAGGGCTGCTGCAGACCGAACTGCACGCCGAGCAGCCGTGACCGCCGGCTGCGCAGCAACCGCGCCCGCGCGTCGGGCCGGTACCCGATCTCCCGCGCGGCCTGGAAGACCCGCTCACGCGTGGCGGCGCCGGCGCCCTTGGCGTCGCGCATCACGATGGACGCCAGAGCCGTGGACACACCGGCCCGCGCGGCGACGTCCGCGAGCGTGGGCCGCTTCCCACCGGACTGCTTCGGATCCGGAACACCAGAAACGAGCGACACCGGCCCCCTCCCTACGCCCCACTGCCCTCTCACCACCACGATCGACCTACCATAGAACGTTCTAGTCGCCGCCGGAAGATGCGGGAGATGAACGGCAGGAACGCTTGACAAGGCGGAATACCGGCTGGCGTACTGCAACTCAAGAGCGGCGGGGTCGCCCGATGACTAGAACGTTCTAGGTTCCAGGCGATCGCTCAGCGGTACCGGCAGGGCCCATGCAGAGGGAACGGAAGAGTGAAAGGGGTTGCCGGGATGTACGGACTGGCGGTCTGCGCCGAGATGGTCTTCCTGAATCTGCCGATGGACGAACGGGCCCGGCGCGTCCATGACGCCGGGTTCCAGGTGGAGATCTGGGACTGGACCCGGCACGACCTGGACGCCCTGGCCCGCACTCCGGCCGAGTTCTCCTCCATGACCGGATACATCAGGGGCAGCCTGACGGACGACGAGGGCGCGGCCGAACTCCTGCGCACAGCCGAGGAATCCGTCCGGGCGGCGGACCGGCTCGGCTGTCCCCGGCTGAACCTGCACGGCACCGGACTGGACGGCCGGGGCCTGCCCGTGTCGCCGGTGACCGGCGAGGTCACCGGCGCGATGTGGCTCGCCGCCCACCGCACGCTCACCCGGATCGCGGAGCTGGGGGAGAGCGCCGGCGTCGTGTTCACGCTGGAGAACCTCAACACGGCCGTCGACCACCCCGGAGTCCCGTTCGCGACCGCCGCCGACACCCTCGCCCTGGTCCGGGCGGTGGACCGGCCCGGCCTGCGGATGAACCTGGACCTCTACCACGCCCAGATCGGCGAAGGGAACCTGATCGAACTGGTCCGCAGGGCACACGAGGCGGACCTGATCGGCGAGATCCAGGTCGCCGACGTCCCGGGCCGCCGCGAACCAGGAACGGGCGAGATCAACTACCCCGCCGTGGCCCGCGTACTGAAGGAGATCGGCTACGAAGGCACGGTCGCGATGGAGGCCTGGGCGTCCGAGGACAACGAGTCCGCCCTGAACCGCTTCCGCACGGCCTTCACCCCCTGACCAACCGACACCGGCCCAGCCGCCGAAGGGACGCCGGACACCGCAGGACCTGCTCGGCGTGCCACGAGACATGGACGGGCGCAACGGGCGCGGGCCCGACGATCGTTACGAACGATTCCACTGGGGGAGCGGGCCGCTGATCCTACGCTGCACGCGTCTACATCACGATCGACGACGAAGTGACCGGCCGCCTGTTCCGGGACTGGGAGCCTGATGAAATGGCCCTTCTCGAAACGGCCCTTGGGCACCACCCGACGTGGGCCGTGCAACTCGACATCTCCGGGCGGATCGACGGAACCGCCGAGGTGCGTCACCTGGCAGCCCTGTTGCTGCGACAAGGCGGCGTCCCCTTCGACGACTGCTCCCAGCACGCCTGGACGTTGCAGGAGATCGAGTCAGGAACCCCGTTCGAAGGCGCCGGCTCGTTGTGTGTGTAGGCCCGTTCGAGTCAGGCCGGACGGGGAAGTGACATCCGCATCAGGAGTCCGGGGTGCTGTGGAAGACCGGTTCTTCGTTCCGGTCCGAGCCGACGGTTGCGCGATTCGGCGAGGCCTCGCTCGGTACGCCCTCCCTGCCGCCGGCGTGGTGCGGCGCTGCCGCCGTCGCCGTCATCCCGCTCCACGGCAATTGCCAAGGTAAGAGTCCGTTTCGGCTGGCATTTTCACGGCGGCATTGCGTGTGAGGGACAACCCATGTGCCATGGCAACCTGCGTGCTGACACATCCATATGGAGCCGGAGGTACAGCGCGCGTGGCGGCGAAGACCAATCCCACCGTCAGGAGACGCCGTCTCGGGGCCGAGTTTCGCCGGCTCCGCTTGGCCAGCGGGCTGAAGAGCACCGAAGTGGCTGAGCGGCTCATGGTCTCTCAGCCCAAGATCAGTCATTTGGAGAACGGCAACCGCGCCATCAGCCCCCGTGATGTGCGCGATCTCTGCGCGATCTACGGAGTGACGGACCAACAGGTCATCGACGCTCTGACGGAGATGGCCAGGGAATCCGGTCAGCGCGGCTGGTGGCACGCCTACGGTGACCTCTCCGACAGCGTCTACATCGGTCTGGAGACAGACGCTGCGTCCCTGCACACTCACGCGCCCATGGTGGTGCCCGATCTGCTGCAGAGCCCCGCTTACGCCCAGGCCGTCATCGGGGAAACGATCCCTCGGTTCACTGCCGAGCAGGCAGCCGCGCGCCTCAAGGTACGGCTGCGCCGTCAGCACCGGATCTACGACCCGGTCTGCCCGTTGCACCTGTGGGCCGTAATCGACGAATCGGCTCTGCGCCGCGTCGTCGGCAGCGCAGACGTCATGCGTGAGCAACTGGAGCACCTGTACGCACTCAGCGCCGAGCCGCACATCACGGTGCAGGTTCTTCCCTACACGGCGGGTGCTCACCCGGGCCTGTCAGGACAGTTCTCCATCCTGCGGTTCGCCGACGGCCCCGAGGCGGGATTGGTGTACCAGGAACGGTTCACCAACGACCTTTACCTGGAGAAGCCGTCCGACGTATGCCACTACGGCGTGATGTACGACCATCTTCAGGCCCGGGCCCTCACCCCGGACAGCAGCCGGGACTTCATCAAGAACACCGCCAGGACGTACATCGATACGGCGATCCGTTCCTGAGCGCCGGCCGCGGGAGCCGGTCACGGCCGGGCGCCTCCTGTCGACGCGACCGCCACGGAGCCGGGGGCATGGGACATCCGACACACGTGCCCGGTGCCGGGCGTCCCGGATCCGTCTCAGGCACCGCGTCTACGGGCTGAGAATCGGTGCATCGGTGGTGGGCTCAATCGAGGGTGGCGAGGTGATCGGCGTCGCCGCCCCGCCACTCGACGAGGAAGATGGTCGCGTCGTCGGTCGTGGTGCCGCCGCGTGCCTGCTTCAGGGTGTGGGAGAGCGCTCGTACCACCGCCCGGATCTGAGTGCGATCGCGGAGGATGCGGTTGGTCCACTCGATGAGCTGCTCCTCGCCGAACTGTGCCCCGTCGGCCTGGTGTTCCTCGATCAGGCCGTCGGTGAAACACAACATCCGGTCCCCGGGTTGCAGCATCCGCTCGCTGATCACCGGCTCCTCACCGCCGAAGCCGGCCGGCAACGTCGTCGGGCTCGCCAGACGGTCCACCACTGCGCGGTCGCGGATCAGGAAGGGAGCCGGGTGGCCGGCGTTGACCCACTGAAGCCGGCCTGAGGTGATGTCCAGGATCATTATCTGAGCGGTGACGAAGTGGTCGTGGCCGAACTGCTCGTTGATGGCCCTGTCCATGAACGCGTATACCTGGGACAGGTCCGTATGGGCCCGCCGCGTGTGGCGGTAGGCGCCGACGGCCACTGTCGCCATGGTCGCCGCGTCCAGCCCGTGCCCCATCGCGTCGAGCATGGCCATATGCAGGATGTCGCCGTTGAGGGCGTAGTCGAAGCTGTCGCCTGCCACGTCGTAGGCGGGTTCCAGAATCCCGGCCACCTCGACCTGCGGAACGGTCATCGTCAGCGGGGGCAGCAACGACCACTGGATCTCCGCGGCCACACTCATCGGGGAACTGCGGCGAGCCTGGAAGAACTGATCGGTGTAGGCGTCCTTGGTGACAATCATGTCCGCGACCAGACCGGCGAGCCTGCGCAGCAACCGCCGGTCGTCGTCGTCGACGCTGTCCAGAGTGACGGCCATCGCCCCGATCTGGTCGCTGCCGTCCAGCAGCGGCAGGTACATTCGCACGCTGCCGCCCTCCGGAACCTCTACCGTTCTGCGGCTCAGGAACGCCTCGCCGGCGGGGGAGCCCTCGACCGGCTCGGGGCCTCCGACCCTCAGTCTCCGGCCCGGCAGCGGCACCAGCAGCACCTGTTCGTAGTCCTGCAGGAGGATGGAGACATCCCGCCCTCCGACCCTGGCCACCTCCTCCGCGACGAGGGGGGCGATCAATTCCGGCGGCATCTCGTGGGCCCGGTCGAGCAGCACCCCCAGCAGTCGTTCGCCAAACCCCTCCGACCGGTCCACCCCGATCCGGTCCGGCTTGCGTCCACCCTCTGTCATCGCTGCCGGCTTCCCTTCGGCCCGGGGCATGGACAACTCATCGGGCGTCGGCGTCCACGTGGTGTTCATCGGGGCGGGCTCGGGGTCGATCACGCCACGGGCGGCCTGTCGCCCCTCCGCCCCTTGAGGTCGGGTCACCACAGGGGCAACGGGCCCCACCGGCCGATGAGCGGGCCAGGTACGGGGCGCCGTTCTCGCGTCCCGACGGGGCCCTGGCGTCGTCAGTCGCGGCACTCCGGACGGACCTTCCTGGCCGGCCGCACGTGAGACTGTGCTGACCTGCTCTCATGCTATGCCTGGTGAACATTTCGGGCATCCGGCACTCCTTCGCGGCGTCTCCTCTCTCGGACCTCGTCTGGTTCGGTCGGCCGCCGGACCAACTGCTTCCCCGGCCGTCGGGCCCGTGGTGCTCCGAGGCCCGGTGCTTCCGCTCGGGATCGGGCCGCTTCCGGCCACCCACTCGGACGGGCTCGCCTACGAGAGCCGCACCCAGCGGCCCGGCTGACGAACACCGCCCGTGCGGCGCCGGTGTGGGGATTTCGGTCTCCCGGGGGCGCGGCCCACTTGAGAACCTGACGATAGCAGGAATATCGAATCTCATTATTTAATCAGCGCTGTGCGCTGTTTGAATGAGCGGCGAATTATCCCCGCCCTGTTTATTTCGACGCACGGATATTGCTGCGTAATATGCGGCGACAGCGACAAGGCTTCCCGGGCGATCGGTAGGGCCCGGCATGCCACGGCCCCCACAGGAAATGGCCTTTTGATGAAGCTGAAGATCCCTCGGGCGGATGACCGCCGCACTTTGTCCGGCGTGCTGGCTTCCGCCCTCGCCGCGACCATTGCCGCCGTGCTGGTCGCCTTGACGCCGACTCAGGCACTGGCCATCGCCACGCCGGTGCCACTGGCCACGGCAGCGAGTTTCTCCGTTCTGGCCGGTCAGGGAGTCACCAACACCGGCCCCTCGCTGATCAGCCACGACCTTGGCACCCACCCGAATCCGTCCATCACCGGATTTCCGCCCGGCCAGGTACTCGGTGCCGTACACGCCGCGGACGCTGTCGCGCTTCAGGCCAAGGCCGACCTGGTCACGGCGTACGACAACGCCGCCGGCCAGGCCACGGACTTCGCCCTTGCGTCGGCGATCGGCAACGGTCAGACGCTGCTTCCGGGTGTCCACACCGCTGTCTCCGGTGTCGGACTCACCGGTGACCTGATCCTGGACGCCGCGGGGAACCCGAACGCGGTATGGGTGTTCCAGATTCCCGAAGCGCTGACGACCGCGTCCTCCAGCCGAGTGCTCCTCACCAACGGGGCTTCGGCGTGCAACGTGTTCTGGCAGGTCGGGAGTTCTGCCACCCTCGGCACCAACTCCACCTTCGTGGGCACCATCATGGCTCTGACCTCGATCAGTGTCACGACGGGGACGAACATCGAGGGGCGGGCGCTGGCCCGTAACGGCTCCGTGACGCTCGACAACAACCGGATCTTCCTCGGCGGGTGCGCGACCTCCACCACCGGCGGAACGACGACGGGGACGACCACCGGAACCACAGCGGGAACGACCACCGGCACCACGACCGGAACCACCGCAGGAACGACCACCAGCGGGGGCCTCCTCGGCGGCGGCCTCGTCAGCGGCGGTCTCGTCAGCGGCGGCCTCCTGGGCGGACCGATCGTCGGGACCGGCGGCACCTCGGGCAACGTCGCCGGCAACACGTCCGGGAATACCGCCGGAAACTCGTCTGGGAACACCGCGGGCAACACCGCCGGGAACAACGGCAACACGGCTGGCAACACCGCCGGGAACACCACTGGCGGGCACGGTGCCGACGGGCACGACCATGCGCCGGGCGGACCGAACCACGGGGGCAAGCCCGGTAAGCCGCACCACGGCGGCAAGCTGGACCTCGAGGATTACCTGCGTCCCGGCAAGTCCGACCACGGTCGGGAAGACCACGGCCAGGACGACCACGGTCGGGAAGACCACGGCCAGGACGACCACGGTCGGGAAGACCACGGCCAGGACGGCCACGGCAAGCAGCCCGACGAAAACTACGGCTACGACGGGGCGCCCCAGGGTTACGAGGGCGACGACCACTCCAAGGCCCACGAGGGCTAGGTAGCGCACCGCGGGTCAGTCGGTCCACCGGATGACGGCGCGCGGCGGAACTCTCATCGAGTCCGCCGCGCGCGGTCGGTGGCACTCAGCAAGAAGGCCAGGCTCCAGCAGTTGACAGAGAAAGACAGGTAGCCGGTGTCGAGCGGAATCGACTCAGCGGACGTGAGGGAAATCCAGCAGTCCGACTCCGGTCCGGCCACACGGGAATGTCCTGACGCCGTGGTCGCGCCCGCCGGGTGCCCGAGAGGTACTCGGGCACTGAAAGCAGGGCTGTACACCACCGTGGCTTTTTGCCTGGCGGTGAGCTTCGTCCACGTGATTCTCGTGTTTCTTCACGTGGCACCGGCCAACACGGTCTCCAAGCGATACAGCCCGTTGGTCAATTCCTGGGTGTACCCCTTCTTCGAACAGAATTGGCGGCTCTTCGCCCCGGACCCCGAATCCGTCAACCGGCAGATTTTGGCGAGAACCGCGCACACCCTCCCCGACGGATCGGCGCAGGTGAGCCCCTGGTTCGATCTGACCGCCGTCGACCGTTCAGCAGTAGAGCACCATCCGTTCCCGAGCCACACCGCACAGAACATGTTGCGCCGCGCCTGGGCCGGCTACGTCGACTCGCACGGAGGAGACGACAAGGCGCACACGGACCGAGCCCTGATGATGCAGAAGTACCTGAGCAACATTGCCACGGAACGTGCTGCCACACGCGAGGGCGGCACCTTCGACTTCATTCAGCTCCGCGTCGTCACGCTGCCCATCCCCGTGCCCGGCGCCGCCGCAGGCAATCGCCAGCCGACGCCGGTCGAGAATCGGCTCCTGCCCTGGTGGAAGGTGACCCGCCATGGAAAATGAGGCGCAGAGGACCATGTGGGCCGGCGTCGGCCGGTGGCTCGCCGACCGGATGACCGCCGTGTGTGATCTCCTGACCGGCCGCCCGCTGTCCCTGTACGCGGCCTCTGTGCTGCGCATCGGTTACGGACTGCTCTATCTGATCTTTTTGCTGCGCGAGTTTCCCCACCGTGACGAGATCTGGGGTCCCGGCTCTCCGTGGACGCCCGCCCTGGCAGACCAACTCTGCGAGCAGACGGGCTGGTTCAGTGTTCTGCTCCTGTCCGACAGCCGCGCCTACTTCGAGCTCTGCTACGCGCTGGCACTGGTTACGGCCGCACTGTTCCTGCTGGGCTGGCGTACCCGTTTCCTGTCGGTCCTCTTCGCCGTCGTGGTGACCTCGTTCCACAGCCGGGCGATCTTCATGACGGACGGGGGCGACAACCTGGTCCTGCTGATGTCCCTCTACCTCGTCCTCACCGCATGCGGCCGGTGCTGGTCCCTGGACGCGCGCAGAGACCGGCTGAGGACGGTTCGTGCAGGCGACGAGCCGACCTCGACGAGGAACTCCTTCGCATGGCAACTCCGCGATGCCCGAACCACGTTGATCACGGTGGTGCACAACTGCGGCATGTTCCTGATCGCGGCACAGGTCTGTCTTCTCTACGGTTCAGCCGGCCTGTACAAGGTCCAGGGCGCTCTGTGGGGCGGCGGAACCGCGCTGCACTACGTCCTGAACCTCGAACTCTTCCGGCCCTGGCCCGTCCTCTCCCACTTCGTGGACGAGCACACGCTCGTGGTCGCCGTCGCCGGTTACCTGACCGTGCTCTTGCAGGTGGCCTTCCCGTTCGTGCTCTTCGGGAGGCTCAAATATCCCGTCCTCGCCATGCTGCTGGGCATGCACATCGGCATCGCTGTGCTGATGGGGCTGCCTCTCTTCTCCGGCGCGATGATCGTCGCGGACGCCGTGTTCCTTCCCGACCGCTTCTACACCTTCCTGCCTCACCTCTGCCGAGGCGTGGTGCGGCGGACGGCCAACGGACGGCCGGTGCCCGGACGAGCGGCAAGCCCCACAGCAGTGCCTGCGCAAGGCGGACCGGGCGGCACACCCCGCTCGAAGCACCGAGTCGTGCTCCCGGCAGGCCGGAGAGACACCACGCCCGCCTCCGAAACCGGGTCTCACCAGGTGCTCCCCGACGGAGGCTGACACAAGTCCTCGGACGATAGAGTCAAGCACCTGCTCGGCAGTCGGCCACTGTCCGACTGCTCGGCGCGCGCTTCGGGACACTCCTCTAGCGGTTGCTTGTTGGGGGCCTGTTCTCGGCCGTTGCAGCGGTGATCCTTCCCGGCGTGACAGGTGGTTAACGGCCCACTTCAACCAACCAAGGACGGCCAACCAGAGTCATAGCGGTTGCAGTACTCCGCTGCTGTACGCACGACAGAGGCCCATTCACGATCACATGAATGGGCCTCTGACCTGTGTCGGGGTGGCGGGATTTGAACCCACGACCTCTTCGTCCCGAAGCAACTTGGGCGAAGGCTCGACCTGCGGCGAGTGCGCCTTTTACCTGCGGCGATGATCCGGGGGCGTCCGTGCTTGTCCGCCGCTGTCCGTCGGCGTTGTCACGCAGTTAGACACTCACCGCCGGATCGCACGGTGCTGCACGGCCGTGGCCGGGTCGGGGCTGGTCCAGTAGAGAATGGCACGGTGGACGTAGCTGCGGAACTGCGCGCTCTTACTGGCTCTCTGTCGCGGGAAGACGGGGTCTTCGGCCGCGTGGTCGATCAGGCCGGCGGATCCGTTCCGGGACTCGTTCGCCAAGTGGCCGCCGAGGCCGAAGAGGCTTGGAAGCAGTATGCAGTGGAAGGCGCAGTCGGCCCGGACACACCAGTAGAGATCGACGACGCGCTCTTGCAGATCGACGCTGAGCGCGCAGCGGAGCTCTTGACCTACCTGGCGACCTACGACCTCGTGTTCCCGGGCTCAGGACGCCGAGACCGCGCACACGCCCAGAGAGCGGCGGAACGTGTTGTCCGTCTGCTGGGCTATGAGGCCGCCTGGTACACGAACATCATCGACCTCTCGCCCGGAGCGCGAGCGTGGAACCCGGTCACCCGGCATACCTTCGATGGGGTCGTTGCGGGGGCCGGCGGGTCCTTCACCGTGGCGTTGCTGCAGCTAGGTGAGGACTGAGCCCCGCCGGCACTCTGCTGCTGCCGTGGCGTTGTGCGAGCACCGCTTTAGGAGTTCGATCAAGGCTCAGTTCGGTCCTAGGACTACCTAGACGCTACGGCTGAGCGAGATCGCGTACGACTGCTGCTGTACGCAGGCGTTGATGTCAGTCTTGGATGTCAACCGACCGAGATTCATCAGCCTCCCAGCCAGTCTGCTGAGCACGCCTGTTGATCTCATCGGCAGCTGCCTGAAGCACGGCGACACGTGTGCCTTGACTGAATCCAACACCGAAGTGTGTTCCTGCTCGGCCGAGGAGGTCCTGAAGGAGCTCAGACACTCGCTCAGTTGCACCCTCCTCCGCGACGACAGAGGCTAGGGCGTCCTTGAAATCCGGAGCTTTCTCCGCTGCGGCAAACCAAGCCAAGAAGGTCTCAAGTTCCCTGCTGGGGCGCTCTTCTCTGGTGGCGATCCAGCGAGCCATCTGGGCTGGGTCCACCCAGTCTGGAGATTCTTGATGGCAAGGCTTACAGAGTAGGAGCAGGTTGCTCGCGTCGTCTGGTCCACCGAGGCTGCTAGGGATGATGTGGGCTCGTTCGAGGTTGGCGCGCTGCCATGAGGCCTGGGCAGTGGCCCGCTTCCATCGCTCTGAGAACCACCCGCAGGCGAAGCAACACGGCTCATCAAGCAGCAGGTAAGGAGCGAAATCCTCCCTTCTCGGACTTTCGTTCCAATGTTGCGCAATTTTCCACTTACTTGGTACGGACATAGGCCCCCCTCTGTCTACTGCTCGTAGCATGCCAGCCGCCTGGGACATCAGCCTGGGCTTGGTCGAGCGGCCGATAGATGTTGAGCCTGCGAAGGCAGGACTCTGTCAGTACCGCTTTAGGAGAGAGGCTGGGTGACCTCGTGCCTGACCTGCGGCTTCGCTGGCTGGGGAAGTAAGCGGCTACTCGACCACGGGGCACCGGTGTTGACCGCAGCTGACCCCTGCATCTGGCACGGTTGTGGCACAGGCTTCGCTCGTCAGCCGGTGGTCGTGCCGGTCGTGCCGTGGCGGGGATCGGCCGACCGGATGCAGTCACCGAGGGCAGCAAAGGGCACTGGCGGGCCCGCCGCCGCGCGAACCGTGCCAAGGCTGGCGCTGTCCGTGTCCAGGGTGGCGACAACTTGGTGGGGGAGTACGTAGAACTCCCACTGGGTCGTGTCGAGCGGGTTGTAGTCAGCGTGTTCACGGGCAGTCTGGACGGCGAAAACGTAGACGTCGGCGTTGTACGACTTCGTCTCTGAGTAACCACTGCCAGGTGACCACGTGCGAGCGCGGAGCCCACTGAAGCGGAGCGGGGACGGTGCTCGTTGATCCCAGGCTTGCAGGTATGCGCCGGCCTTGACTTCGATGCGCAGTCCGTCGTCGGTCTCGACATCGTGGCTTGCCCATTCCACACGAGGCTTGTGGGAGCCGACCGCCTGGTGGACCAGAAACTCCGCGAACAGTCCGCGTGTGTTGTTCACACGGAGGTCCGGCATGGCGAACCGCCAGAAGTCGACCACGGTCGCGTCCGGGACGCCGACGATTGACTCGTCGCCGCGCAGCGGGGACATGGTGCGCGGGGTCAAAGGCAGATGAGCAGACCGCTTCATGCATCGCAGTCTGCCAGGTCGGCGCAGCGTGGGTTCCTGTGCATCAACTGTCGACAGACCTTGCCGAGCGCTGGTTGGGTGGCCGCAAGGGGTGGAGCCGAGCCCATGCTCTCAGCTTGGGAAGCTGGGGGCATTTGAGGCCGGTTCGAGCCCTGACCTGCGCGAATGGCCGAGGTATGGCTTCGTGGGACTCAGGCGCTTTCACCGTGGTTCCCCGCGGGTCCCCGCTCGATCTGGTGCGCTTGTGGTGCGGTCACTGACGGCGTGGGTTTCTGTGGACCGGCGCGTGTACAAGTGCCTCAGAGGTGTTGCTTGGCCGCTCTGACCAGTCGGCTGATGTCGTCACGGGTCCGTACCCTGGCATCGTCGAGTTCAGTTCTACTGTCCGTCTTGGACAGCTCCGTAACGTTTGCGAGCACGTCTTCCGCGGCCCGGCCCAAAGTCTCTTCATCGGTGAGCATCTGGACCCGGAACAGAGCCTCTTGGGCGTTGGAGCGTAGGTCGTAGGCGCGGATCCGCACCGTTTCGGGGGCCTCCGGTGGTGGCTGTTCATGCTCGCAGAACCAGAGGTGAACCAGGCAGCGCCGGTAGTTGACCAACGCGCCGGCGTAGGCAGAGTAGGCATCGAGTCGCTCCTGCCGCAGCTTCTCGCGGCGGGTGAACTGGTGGCTCCTGTCGGCGGTGTGCTGCTGGAACGCCAGGGTGATCCCCGAACCGAGCAGCGTCCCCAGGACGGCTATGCCGCTGGCGATGATGGTCTCCACACCCCAAGCTGATCACGCATAGCCGTCTCGGCGGGCCGTAATCGACTCCGATGCCAACACGCTTTCCAACTGTGGTGGTGCCTCGCTTGGCCGCGTACGGGTTCGTTCACCTGCGTTCATGGCCGGTCGGGCGCGGGAGCGGCTACGGGCTCCGGTCTCGTCTGAACGGCCGTGAACGGCGCTGAATGAGACGGAAACTGAGACGGAGGGTGGGGCAGAGCTCGCTAGCATCGTTGCTGCTGAAGGGGGAGGCATGGCACTGGTCCGCAAGGGATCACGACGGATCGATGTCGACGGCACGCTCTACCGCTGGCGGCTGCGAGGCAGGCCGACGTACTCCCAGGGGCTGGCCTGGTCGCCGTGCACGTTCGCGGTCGAGCATGCGGACACCCCGGGAGCGACGCTCGTGGTCACCACCGATCAGCCGCATCCGAGCAACTGGATCGGTCGCGAGGCTGAGCCTGTACTGCCGTCCGGTGTCGCCGCGGCTGTTCGGCTCGCGCTGCGTGAGGGTTGGACTCCGACGGTTCCGGGCTCCGCGTTCCACCTCGACCAGTCCGCCGGCTTCACAGCCTCGCTTTGACGCGGAGCACCGCTTTAGGAGTTCGGTCTGACCGCCTGTCCATCCGTGCTGCGCGGGGCGGCCATGGCCGTGTCAGACCGCATCGCGCCGCCGTTGTCCGCCGTCGTTGATGTCAGCCATGGATGTCACCTCACACCGGCTGGAATCACTTGCGACGCTTGCGTGCCTTCGCCTTGCGTTCGGCTTCCTTGCGCTTCTCGATGGTGTACGACGACCACTCGCCACGGTGCAGGTTGCATCGCGACGCACCAACCATCGCCAGTCGCCGGCACCGAGTGCCCTTCTCCGTGAGCGCTCCACACCTGGACTGCGTACGAGCCACGTCTCCCACCCCCGGTCTCGACCGTCGTGCGGACCAGTTCAGGATTGCCGGGCACATGTCCCCTGTGGAAGGCGCACTGCTCCGCGCAGCGGTGCACGGCGGCCCAAGGAGATTGATCAGGGGCGCACGCTTTCCAAGTGTTGGCGGTCCCGAGGGCCTCGAACGGGGTCGTTCACCTGCGTTCATGGGCGGTTGGCCATGAGAGTGGCCACCGGCTTCGGTCTCGTCTGAACGGCCATGAACGGCGCTGAATGAGACGGAAACTGAGACGGAGCGGGGACCCGGGCTTTCAAGGCGGACTCAACAGCTCCACATAACAAATCTGCAAAGCCTTACGTTCCACGCGAGGAGAGATCTTTTCGCGCACGGAAAGACCCCAAAATCCGTGACCTGCGGGGACCCTGGAAGAGCTGCGATTAAATCGCAGATTTCTGCGCTCAGGCAGCGCGTTTCTCCAGGTCACGGCAGCGTTGTATCTTCCCTATCACACTCGAAGATGCCCTACGCTCGGAACGTAACCGCGAATTCGTGGAGACGGCAAAGGGAAGCACTCGGCGGCACAGCCACGAGCCTTTTACCGAGAGCTCCCCTGCCGTGCCACGGTCGCACCATTCGAGAGACGAGAGGGCAGCAAAACCGTGACCACTATCGAAGGTGCCCCGCCGCGGGTACCCGCCCCGCCGACAACGCAGCCTGCGCAACCGTCAGAGCCGGAGAGGCCTACCCTGCCTTCCTCGGCTCTGGAGTGGGCCCAGCTCGCTCTGTGCACCGTGAGCGTCGTCTGCGGCGTCATCATCGGCCTCGCCTACTCGATCGAGTTAGGGGTGACCCTGGCGGGCGCCGGCCTCGGTGGCGCTGGCACTCGCATCGTCATCAACGTCCGCCGATAACTGCACAGGGTGACGGCCCGGTATTGCGAAGTCGATCATCCGGCGGCCCTGTCACCCCTGGACCGGACCGCGCGGGGCATCTCTCCCTGCCCGGTGTCGTCGATGCTCCTGGTCGGCTTCGAGCCGCTCTCGCGAGCTACCCGCAGTCCGGGCTGCGGCCACTGGTACGCGAGGATTCGGCCGAGCGCATCGACCTCAACCTGGTAGCGGACCGTGCCGTCGGGCCAGTTCTGCCGTGCCAGGACCTGAGCGCCCCGCCACGTCCCGGGCCCGTACGTCGACCACCAGGCCGAGAACGGACACCTCGTGCAAGCACCGAGTGCGAGACACGAGTCGAGATGACCGGGAACGCCTTCCGGATGCCGCTACACCCTCGGGGGCGCCCACTTCGTCGGCTTCGAGGGGCAGACGAAAAAGTGACCTGGTGGACCGTGTCATGGACGACGGCGCCACCGGGCGGGGCTCCATCCACAGGTAACCGATGCAAATCACTTTCGCCCATTACGGACCGACCTGCTTCGTGGATGGCCGCGCACCATTCGAAGCGATCTTGCACGCACAAGGGGATGTTCCTTATACGCAGCCGGTAGACGGGAAATCTACCGTCCTCGACTGCGAAACCCGCTGGTCAGACCCGTCACCGAGTACCGTGCGGCCAACTGTCCGCAAGCCTGCTGTGCAGGTTGGCCCACAGCGCAAAGTCAAGTATCCCCAGATGCACGGAGGTTGTGCCCAGGCGCCTGTGGATAGCCAGATTGGCTGACAGTTCCACTCGTGCCACCATCAGCAAGCCAAACGGCTGACCTGGCCTCTTGTGCAGCACAGTTGACGATGAGCAGGTTTCACGTGGAACAACGCGGGACGCAACTCACCTGCACCGAGAGCGGAGTTGGGTCTCTCATTTGTCAGGTGTGAGCCGTAGAAAGGACACGCACGACAAGAGGCACTGCTCCAGCTGACCCCGTAACTGTCAGTGCCGTGCCAGAGAATGCTCCTCGGTGGCCTTTGGTGCCCTCCGCCAAAACGGCGGCGGCCCCCTGTTGCGAGCAGGAGGCCACCGACTTCGACAGCAAGAACCGACGACCTGAGGAGGTCACCATTCCCACTGATAACGAGCCTACGGGCTCCCACCGTCAAAGCAACTCTGACCAGCACCTTGATGGCCCGCCTCTCGGTGAGAAGCCGCAGACCAGGCGTCTGAGCCCAGCCCGGATGCGGGCGCGCCGGCTGCTGGACACCGCGAGCGACGAACTCGTGCGCCTGGCCGTACAGGCGTCCGCAACCGGTGTGCTCGGGTGGGCGGTCTACTGGATCGAGCAGCGGTGAGCCGTGGCTGCCTGGGCGTACACGAGTGCGCCCAGGCGGCGCACCATGGGCCAACATCGCGTCCTGGTCGCACCGCGTCCTGTCGGCGATCGACGGCGTCGCCATGGACGTCGAGTCCGTCGTCGAGACCCTCGACGTCAAGGGCGACTATGAGCAGAACGGCTTCGCGAACAGAGGCCGGCGGGCTTGGGCGTCGCCGAGCTCAGCAAGCGAATCAAGGATCCCGTACGTCGACTACCAGGCCGACACCGGACACCTTGCGCAAGCACCCGAATGCGAGACACGAGTCGAGATGATCGAGAACGTCTTCCGGAAGCCGATACATCCTCAGAGTGCAAGGCAGAGGACCTCCTCACCCGGGCGGGTACAACGGCTCGGCCATCCGACGCGCACCACATCAGGGCGAACAGGACCCCGCCGGAGGATTACAAGGACTTCGACGTCGCGTACGCCTTCGTCACCTTCGACTGCGCGCCGCCAACCTCAAGGAGACGGGAGGACCACCGCTGGCTTCGAGGGCCAGACCAAGACGGTGGCGCACCGCCGCCAGGTCAGTCACCACAAGGACGACGGACATCTGGTGTGCCAGGAAATAAGCCGTCATACCCGGAGGAGCCGCCCGAGGAGCACGTCGGTACGTGGCCACGAATCCGCAGGTCACCAGAGCTGTCCGAGATCAGCGGCGAAGCAGCTGCGGTGGTTCATCGGCACGATGTTCTGCGCCGAGCTGTAGCCGACAGGTACGACCAGCCACCAACGTGACTCATGTTTACGCAGGTCATCCCCACTTCCACAGGGTGCGCCGAACCTGGAGCGGCGCCAGATGGCCAGCACCGCGCTAACGCGTGTCGGGGTGTTGAGCTCTGCGCTGTTGTCAGCACGCCCCTACACAATGGTTCCCGGCGGCCTTTCGGGCGCCGCCGCCGATACGGCGGCGGCCCCCTGTTGCGAGCAGGAGGCCACCGACTTCGACAGCAAGAACGGACGACCTGAGGAGGTCACCATTCCCACTGAGAATGAGCCTACGGGCTCCCACCGACAGAGCAAGCCTGACCAGCACCTTGAGGGCCCCCTCTCGGTGAGAAGCCGCAGGGCAGGCGTCTGAGCCCCGCCCGGATGCGGGTGCGTCGGCTGCTGGAGACCGCGAGTGACGAGTTCGTGCGGCTGGCGGTGAAGGCGTCCACGACGGGCCTGGCCGGACTGGCGGTCTACTGGTTCGAACACCGTTGAGCTGGGGGCGGGGGGGGGTGGCGGGGGACACCCCCCCCCCCCCCCCCGCCCCGCGGCCCCGCCCCCCCCCCCCGCCCCGCGGGGCCCCCCGGCGCCCTAAC